>NZ_JBICZD010000040.1:0-1064 GCF_043201555.1 Streptomyces sp. NPDC048288 | reverse complement strand
GGTGGGAGTCCTCATCTCGAAGCAGGCTTCCCGCTTAGATGCTTTCAGCGGTTATCCCTCCCGAACGTAGCCAACCAGCCATGCCCTTGGCAGAACAACTGGCACACCAGAGGTTCGTCCGTCCCGGTCCTCTCGTACTAGGGACAGCCCTTCTCAAGACTCCTACGCGCACAGCGGATAGGGACCGAACTGTCTCACGACGTTCTAAACCCAGCTCGCGTACCGCTTTAATGGGCGAACAGCCCAACCCTTGGGACCGACTCCAGCCCCAGGATGCGACGAGCCGACATCGAGGTGCCAAACCATCCCGTCGATATGGACTCTTGGGGAAGATCAGCCTGTTATCCCCGGGGTACCTTTTATCCGTTGAGCGACGGCGCTTCCACAAGCCACCGCCGGATCACTAGTCCCGACTTTCGTCCCTGCTCGACCCGTCGGTCTCACAGTCAAGCTCCCTTGTGCACTTACACTCAACACCTGATTGCCAACCAGGCTGAGGGAACCTTTGGGCGCCTCCGTTACTCTTTAGGAGGCAACCGCCCCAGTTAAACTACCCATCAGACACTGTCCCTGATCCGGATCACGGACCCAGGTTAGACATCCAGCACGACCAGACTGGTATTTCAACGACGACTCCCCCCGAACTGGCGTCCGGAGTTCACAGTCTCCCAGCTATCCTACACAAGCCGAACCGAACACCAATATCAAACTGTAGTAAAGGTCCCGGGGTCTTTCCGTCCTGCTGCGCGAAACGAGCATCTTTACTCGTAGTGCAATTTCACCGGGCCTATGGTTGAGACAGTCGAGAAGTCGTTACGCCATTCGTGCAGGTCGGAACTTACCCGACAAGGAATTTCGCTACCTTAGGATGGTTATAGTTACCACCGCCGTTTACTGGCGCTTAAGTTCTCAGCTTCGCCCCACCGAAATGGAGCTAACCGGTCCCCTTAACGTTCCAGCACCGGGCAGGCGTCAGTCCGTATACATCGCCTTACGGCTTCGCACGGACCTGTGTTTTTAGTAAACAGTCGCTTCTCGCTGGTCTCTGCGGCCACCCCCAGCTC
>NZ_JBICZD010000039.1:0-1170 GCF_043201555.1 Streptomyces sp. NPDC048288 | reverse complement strand
GTGGCCCCCCTTCTCCCGAAGTTACGGGGGCATTTTGCCGAGTTCCTTAACCATAGTTCACCCGAACGCCTCGGTATTCTCTACCTGACCACCTGAGTCGGTTTAGGGTACGGGCCGCCATGAAACTCGCTAGAGGCTTTTCTCGACAGCATAGGATCATCCACTTCACCACAATCGGCTCGGCATCAGGTCTCACCCTTAATGTCATCCGGATTTGCCTAGATGACGGGCTACACCCTTACCCCGGGACAACCACCGCCCGGGATGGACTACCTTCCTGCGTCACCCCATCACTCACCTACTAACCGCTTGGACCGGCGGCTCCACCACTCCCCTCAACTCCGAAGAGATCAGGGCGGCTTCACGGCCTTAGCATCACGATGCTCGATGTTTGACGCTTCACAGCGGGTACCGGAATATCAACCGGTTATCCATCGACTACGCCTGTCGGCCTCGCCTTAGGTCCCGACTTACCCTGGGCAGATCAGCTTGACCCAGGAACCCTTAGTCAATCGGCGCACACGTTTCCCACGTGTGAATCGCTACTCATGCCTGCATTCTCACTCGTGAACCGTCCACAACTACCTTCCGGTGCTGCTTCACCCGGCACACGACGCTCCCCTACCCATCACGATCCCCGTTGGGGGTATATATCGCAATGACACGACTTCGGCGGTACGCTTGAGCCCCGCTACATTGTCGGCGCGGAATCACTAGACCAGTGAGCTATTACGCACTCTTTCAAGGGTGGCTGCTTCTAAGCCAACCTCCTGGTTGTCTCTGCGACTCCACATCCTTTCCCACTTAGCGTACGCTTAGGGGCCTTAGTCGATGCTCTGGGCTGTTTCCCTCTCGACCATGGAGCTTATCCCCCACAGTCTCACTGCCGCGCTCTCACTTACCGGCATTCGGAGTTTGGCTAAGGTCAGTAACCCGGTAGGGCCCATCGCCTATCCAGTGCTCTACCTCCGGCAAGAAACACACGACGCTGCACCTAAATGCATTTCGGGGAGAACCAGCTATCACGGAGTTTGATTGGCCTTTCACCCCTAACCACAGGTCATCCCCCAGGTTTTCAACCCTGGTGGGTTCGGTCCTCCACGAAGTCTTACCTCCGCTTCAACCTGCCCATGGCTAGATCACTCCGCTTCGGGTCTTGAGCGTGCTACT
>NZ_JBICZD010000038.1:0-1574 GCF_043201555.1 Streptomyces sp. NPDC048288 | reverse complement strand
CGGTGAGGTGCCGTGGACGCCGTTGATGAGGTCGATGGGTGAGGACGTGCTGCGGCCCGGTTTCGCGCAGTGGACGGTGATCGGTGCGCCGGCCGGGCTGGGTGTGGATGTGCTGGCGTCAGGCGTGGAGGCGCTGCTGCGGGCTCACGGGATGCTGCGGGCCCGGGCCGGGGATGACGAGGTGTTGGTGGTTCCGGAGGTGGGTGAGGTCGATGTGTCCGGGCTGGTGGCTCGGGTGGATGCCGCAGGGGTTGCTGAGGGTGGGTTGGACCGGGTGGCGGTGGATGCCGCTCGGGAGGCGGTGACGCGGTTGGATCCGGCGGCCGGGGTGATGGTGCAGGTGGTGTGGGTGGATGCCGGGCCGGGCCGGGTCGGTCGGCTTGTGCTGGCGGCTCATCATCTGGCGGTCGACGGGGTGTCGTGGCGCGTCCTGGTTCCCGACCTGCAGAACGCGTGCGAGGCAGCGGCCGCGGGCCGGCGGCCGGACCTCGCACCGGCGCCGACTTCGTTCCGTGCCTGGGCGGAGGGACTGCGGCGGGCCGCACAGAGTCCGGCGCGGGTGGGCGAGTTGGACGCCTGGGTCGACATGGCCGCCGGGACGACCGGCGGCGGGGAACCGCTGATCGGCCACCGTCCGCTGGACCCGGTGACCGACACGGTCGCGACGCTGCGCCACCGTACTTGGTCGGTACCGGTGGGTGAGGCCGCGGTGCTCGTCGGCGACGTGCCGGGGGTCTTCCACTGCGGGTTGCACGAGGTGTTGTTGGCGACGTTGGCCGGTGCGGTGGCGGGCCGGCGTACGCGGTCGGCTGTGCCGGGTGGGTTCCTGGTGGAGGTCGAGGGCCACGGGCGTGAGCCGTTGTCGGAGGGCATGGACCTGTCGCGGACGGTGGGCTGGTTCACGGCGGCCCACCCGGTCCGCGTCGATGCCTTCGGCGTGGATCTGGCGGAGGCCACGGCCGGTGGTGCGGCGGCCGGCGACCTGCTCAAGCGGGTGAAGGAGCAGGTGCGGGCGGTGCCCGGGGACGGGCTGGGCCATGGCCTGCTGCGTCACCTGAACCCGGAGACAGGGCCGGTGTTGGAGGCCCTGCCGGTGCCGCAGGTCGGGTTCAACTATCTGGGCCGGTTCGCGGCCGCCGGTGGTGCCGAGCCGGGCCTGGTCGAGCCTTGGCAGACGGCCGGGGACACGGCCGTCGGTGGCGCTGCCGATCCGGGGATGCCGGTGCTGCACGCGCTCGCTGCGGGTGCCGTGGTCGCGGACACCGCGAGTGGCCCGGAGCTGACGCTCACCCTGAGCTGGCCCGCCGCGCTCCTGGACGAAACCGACGTGGAGGAGGTGGGCCGGGCCTGGCTCGGGCTGTTGAACGGCCTCGCCGCGCACACCGCCGGTCCCCAGGCCGGCGGTCACACCCCCTCCGACTTCTCGCTGGTTTCCCTCTCCCAGGAGGGTGTGGAGGAGCTGGAGTCGGCGGTGCCCGCTCTGGAGGATGTGTGGTCGCTGTCCCCGCTCCAGGAGGGTCTGCTGTTCCACGCGTCTCTCGATGACGGCGCTGGGGCGGATGTGTATGCAGGTC
>NZ_JBICZD010000036.1:0-2823 GCF_043201555.1 Streptomyces sp. NPDC048288 | reverse complement strand
AGGGAGGCCTGGCCCCAGGTCACGAAGGCGTCCTTGGCGGTCTGCACCGCCGCGTCGACCTCGTCGACCGAGGCGAAGGCGACCTTCGTGGTGACTGCGCCGGTGGCCGGGTCGGTGACCGGCCCGAAGTTGCCCGACGTGCCGTCGACGGACTTGCCGCCGATCCAGTGGTTGACGATCTTCATCGGTTGCGGGCTTCCTTACGTCGTAGGTGGGGCTGGGACAGGTGAGCCGCCCGCCGTCACACTCAGGTAGTACGCCTCGGCGAGGCTGTCGCCACTGGAGGTCTCGAAGTAGCGGATCTCCTCCGGCCGGTTCCCGGCCGGCATCAACACCTCTGCGACGATGAGCCTTTCGCACTCGAGAGCCCCTGTGCCGGCGCCGGTGAGCGGCCGAGGCGGGCTGGTGGTGAGGTGGCAGCTGCCGCTCGCAGCGCGCCCCGGCGAGGGCGAAGCAGCCACCACCTTGAGTGGCCAGGGCGACGTGAGTGTCGCGCGGTGTGTACACGAAGTCCGTGGCGCCGGTGAAAACGCTCTTGCGTCCGGTCAGCCGGAACGTCCGACGGCGGACGGCGACCGTGCAGGAGCCGGACAGCGGCAGGAGGATCCACTCGCTGTTGCCGGTGTCGAAGTGGTCCGGTTGACGCAGCTTCGGCGAACGGGGCATGGCGTGAGCTTCCTCGTACGGTCGCGGCATGAACGTGTGCGGCCCTGTCTGCAGATGCATCAGTCCGCGGCGGAGAACTCGCGGTGGATAACCTTCGCTCCTCGCCCGATCCATGGGTATTGCATCAATGAGATGGTCGCTCGGGGTTTTCTTGTATTCGGCACAGACGCCTGACTATTTCAGGTGTAGAGGTCAGGCGTAACCAGCGTCAAGTAATTGTTCTGACATCTTGCTCTGATGGACAAATGATGTCTTTGCAAACGTTGACCTCGGAGTGGCATGACGGTTCCATCTCGTCATAGGCAACAGCCGTGTTAACGGCGTGTGATCCGGAGCGTTCGCCCGGTCAGCCACACTCCCCTTCTGCCGCACAGTGAGGTGCCGGAAAGATGAACCGTTTGCCCCGCCCCCGTTCCAGCAGAACCATTCCCGCCGTTGCTGCCGCGGCGGTGGCCGCTCTGCTCGTGGCCGGCTGCTCCAGCAGTTCCGGAGGAAAGAAGTCCGAGGATGCCGGGAGCGGTATCTCGGCCGGCAAGGCCTCCACTCCCCGTATGACGGTCGCCATGATCACGCACGCGGCGCCGGGTGACACCTTCTGGGACACGATCCGCAAGGGCGCCCAGGCCGCGGCTGCCAAGGACAATGTCAAGCTCATCTACTCCAGCGACCCCACCGGCCCCAACCAGGCCAGCCTGGTCCAGAACGCGATCGACCAGAAGGTCGACGGGATCGCGGTCACCCTGGCCAAGCCGGACGCCCTGAAGGGAGCGGTCGCCAAGGCCGAAGAGGCCGGGATCCCCGTGGTGGGCT
The DNA here is from genome assembly GCF_043201555.1 of Streptomyces sp. NPDC048288. NCBI lineage: Bacteria > Bacillati > Actinomycetota > Actinomycetes > Kitasatosporales > Streptomycetaceae > Streptomyces > Streptomyces sp. NPDC048288. The sequence goes on along the minus strand of NZ_JBICZD010000036.1, from coordinate 1,347 downwards.
TCAACAGCGGCGTCGACGACTGGAAGAAGCAGGGCCTGCTCGAGTACTTCGGTCAGGACGAGACCATCGCCGGCGAGGCTTTCGGCCGCAGGCTCAACCAGGCCGGTGCCAAGCACACGGTCTGCGTGATCATGGAGCAGGGCCAGGTCGCCCTGGAGGCCCGCTGTGCCGGTGTGAAGAAGACCTTCTCCGGCAAGACCGACATTCTCTACGTCAACGGCACCGACATGCCGTCCGTGAAGGCGACGATCACGGCCAAGCTCAAGACGGACAGCTCCATCGACTACGTGACGACCCTCGGCGCCCCGTTCGCGATGACCGCCATCCAGTCCATCGCCGACGCCGGCAGCAAGGCCAAGCTCGCCACGTTCGACCTCAACAAGGACGCGGTCGGTGCCATCAAGGCCGGCAAGATCCAGTGGGCGATCGATCAGCAGCCCTTCCTGCAGGGGTACCTGTCGGTCGACTCCCTGTGGCTGTGCAAGACGAACGGCAACTACAGCGGCGGCGGTGAGGCGCCGGTACTGACCGGACCGGCCTTCGTCGACAAGTCCAACGTCGCGCGGATCGCCGAGTTCGCCGCGAAGGGAACCCGGTGACCACCATGACCCAGACCACGGCACCGGCGACGGGCTCCCCGTCACCGGCCCCGCCGGCCCTGGAGAAGGACGGCCGAACCACTGAACGGGCGCTGACGCTGAGGCTGTTGGCCCGCCCGGAGGTGGGCGTCTTCCTCGGCGCCCTCGCGGTGTTCGTCTTCTTCTTCGTCGCGGCGCCGGCCGTGCGCGACGGCAGCTCCATGGCGACGGTCCTGTACCAGTCCTCCACGATCGGCATCATGGCGCTGCCCGTGGCGCTGCTGATGATCGGCGGCGAGTTCGATCTGTCCGCCGGCGTCGCGGTGATCAGCTCGGCGCTCACGGCGAGTATGTTCGCCTTCCAGCTGACCCTGAACGTCTGGGCAGGCGTGATCGTCGCCCTGCTGGTGTCGCTGGTGATCGGCTTCCTCAACGGCTGGCTGGTCGTCAAGACCGGGTTGCCCAGCTTCCTGGTCACCCTGGGCAGCTTCCTGATCCTGCAAGGTGTGAACCTCGCTGCCACCAAGCTGGTCACCGGGAACGTCGCCACCGACGACATCAGCGACATGCAGGGCTTCGACCAGGCGCAGAAGATCTTTGCCTCGGCCTTCGACATCGGCGGCGTCCAGGTGAAGATCACGGTCTTCTACTGGATCGCCTTCGCGGTCCTGGGGACCTGGGTGCTGCTGCGCACCAAGTACGGCAACTGGATCTTCGCCGTCGGCGGCAACAAGGAGAGCGCCCGCGCGGTCGGCGTCCCGGTGAACTT
>NZ_JBICZD010000035.1:0-4234 GCF_043201555.1 Streptomyces sp. NPDC048288 | reverse complement strand
CGGCAGCTCACCCGAGTCGGTCCCCAACTCGCCCACCAGGACCGTCTCCACGTCCGCCGACAACCGGTCCACGGTCTCCTCCGCGACCAGCACCAGTTCGGCACCGCTGTCGGCGACCATGAACAGCAACCGGTCCGAGGGATACTCCGGATCCAACGGGACGTACGCCCCGCCCGCCTTCCACACCGCCAACATGGCCACAACCATCTCGGCCCCACGCGGCAGACACAGCCCCACCCGCGACTCACGCCCCACACCACGGGCCACCAGACCCCGCGCCAACGCATCCGACCGCGCATCCAACTCGCCGTAGGACAGCGGTCGGTCGCTGAACCACAACGCCGCCGTGTCCGGCGTGCCGACGGCCCAACCGCGGAACCGTTCCAGCACCGTGCCGGGAACTCCGTCCCGCGCCGTGGCGTTCCACTCCTCTACGACTACGGACCGCTCGGGTCCGTCGAGGAGATCGATGTCGCCCACCCGTAGCGTCGGCTCGTCCGCCATCTGTTCCAGCACCCGTATCAGCCATCCGGCGACGCGGGCCGCCGCCTCCTCGTCGAAGAGGTCCGGCCGATGGGTCATCACGATCCGGAGTCCGACGTCGGGGACGATGCCGACGGTCAGCGGGAAGTTGGTGGCCTCGTGCGCATCCATGCGGGTGAAGGAGATGGTGCCGGGCTCGGGCGCCCCGTCGGGCGGGGTCGGATAGTTCTCGTAGACCACGAGGGTGTCGAACGTCGCTCCCGGCCCGGCCAGCCCCTGCACCTCGCTCAGACCCAGATGCTGATGCGACATCAGCGACGACTGCCGCGCCTGCAGGTCCGCGAGCATGTCCAGCACCGGCTGTCCGCCGGTCAGTGGCACCCGTACCGGCAGCGTGTTGATCATCAGGCCGACCATGGACTCGGCGCCAGGCAGATCCGCCGGCCGTCCCGACACCGTCGCGCCGAACACCACGTCGTTCCGTCCGGTCAACCGGGACAGGACCAGCGCCCATGCGCCCTGCACGACCGAGTTCAGCGTGAGGTTCCGGCCGCGGGCCAACTCCCGCAACCGCGTGGTGGTCTCCTCGGGGAGATCCAGGACGAGGTCCCGCGGCAGCACTGCGACCTCGGCCCCGCCTGCCGCCTGGGGTGCGACCAGGGTCGGTTCCTCCGCCCCGGCCAGTTCCTCCCGCCACGCGGCGCGCGCCGCCTCCCGGTCCTGACGGCCGAGCCACGACAGGTAGTCGCGGTAGGAGGTGACCGGGGGCAGTACCCGGATGTCACCACCCGCCGTGTACATCGCCTCCAGCTCGTCGAGAAGCACCGGCATCGACCAGCCGTCCAGCAGGATGTGATGGGTCGTCACGACGAGGCGGTGGCGGGCTTCCCCGAGCCGGGCCAGGAGCAGCCGGAGCAAGGGCGGGGAGGCGGGGTTCATCCTGTCCTCCCGCTCTTCGCGGGCCAACCGCTCGAACCGGGTCAGGGCCTCCTCCTCGCCGAGGTCCGACAGGTCGACGTCGCCCCAAGGGAGCACAACGCTCCGCGAGATCAGCTGCACCGCCTCGCCGGACCTGCGCCGTTGGAAACTGGCGCGCAGGACGGCATGGCGCTCGATCAGAGCCTCCCAGCACGCGCGGAAGAGCTCGGTGTCCAGGGGGCCGTCCACGCCCAGGACGCACTGGAGGCCGTAGACGTCCGGTCCCTCGTCGTCGTACGAGGAGTGGAAGAGCATCCCCTGCTGGAGGGGCGAGAGCGGCCACACTTCCGCGAGAGCGGATCCCTTGGCGTGCGTCGAGAGGGGCTTCGGGGGCTTCACAGGAACCGTCCTTCGTCGAGTTCGGCAGCTATGGCTTCGAGGTCGTCGACTTCGTCCTGGTCGAGATCGAGGAGCGAGAAGTCGGAGGGGGTGTGACCGCCGGCCTGGGGACCGGCGGTGTGCGCGGCGAGGCCGTTCAGCAGCCCGAGCCAGGCCCGGCCCACCTCCTCCACGTCGGTTTCGTCCAGGAGCGCGGCGGGCCAGCTCAGGGTGAGCGTCAGCTCCGGGCCGCTGACGGTGTCCGCGACCACGGCACCCGCAGCGAGCGCGTGCAGCACCGGCATCCCCGGATCGGCAGCACCACCGACGGCCGTGTCCCCGGCCGTCTGCCAGGGCTCGACCAGGCCCGGCTCGGCACCACCGGCGGTCGCGAACCGGCCCAGGTAGTTGAACCCGACCTGCGGCACCGGCAGGACCTCCAACACCGGCCCTGTCTCCGGATTCAGATGACGCAGCAGGCCATGGCCCAGCCCGTCCCCAGGTACCGCTTGCACCTGCTCCTTCACCCGCTTCACCAGCACACCAGCCGCCGCACCGCCTTCCGTAGCCTCCGTCAGGTCCACACCGGAGGCGTCCAGCCGTACCGGATAAGCGGCGGTGAACCAGCCCACCGTCCGCGACAGATCCATGCCCTCCGACAACGGCTCACGGCCATGCCCCTCGACCTCCACCAGGAACCCGTCGGAGCCGGTGCCGGCGCCGGTCCCCGGGTTCGGGCGGCAGTGCGTCACCGCACCGGCCAGCGTGGCCAACAGCAGTTCGTGCAGCCCGCAGTGGAACACCCGTGGTGTCTCGCCCACGAGCACCGCTGCCTCCTGCGTCGGGAGCGACCAGGACAGCAGGCGCAGGGTGGAGGTCGTGTCGACGGTCGGGTCCAGCGGACGGTGGCCGATCAGCGGTTCTCCGGCACCGGTCGTCCCGGCGGCCATATTGACCCAGGCGTCCAACTCGCCCACCCGCGCCGGACTCTGTGCGGCCCGCCGCAGTCCCTCCGCCCAGGCACGGAACGAAGTCCCCGCCGACTCCAACTCCGGCCGCCGGCCCGCGGCCGCTGCCTCGCACGCGTTCTGCAGGTCGGGTACCAGGACGCGCCACGACACCCCGTCGACCGCCAGATGATGAGCGGCCAGCACAAGCCGACCGACCCGGCCCGGCCCGGCATCCACCCACACCACCTGCACCATCACCCCGGCCGCCGGATCCAGCCTCGTCACCGCCTCCCGAGCGGCATCCACCGCCACCCGGTCCAACCCACCCTCAGCCAGACCTACGGCCTCCACCCGAGCCACCAGCCCGGACACATCGACCTCACCCACCTCCGGAACCACCAACACCTGATCGCTCCCGGCCCGGGCCCGCAGCATCCCGTGAGCCCGCAGCAGCGCCTCCACGCCTGACGCCAGCACGTCCACGCCCAGGTCGGCCGGCGCACCGATCACCGTCCACTGCGCGAAACCGGGCCGCAGCACGTCCTCACCCATCGACCTCATCAACGGCGTCCACGGCACCTCACCGACACCCGAATCCTCAGCCCCGGCCAAGGCCTCCCCGGTCCCCGCCGCCACCAGCGCCAGCCGCTCCGGAGTCTTCTCCTCAAAAATCTGCCGAGGCGTCACCACCCAACCGCAACGACGAGCCCGGGACGCGAGCTGCATCGACATGATCGAGTCGCCGCCCAGCTCGAAGAAACTGTCCCCGACCCCGATCACACCCGACTCCAGGCCCAGCACCTCCGCGAACAAACCGCACAGCGCTTCCTCGGCCGCCGTGCCAGGCCGTCGTGCCGAGCCCGAACCACCGAACTCCGGGTCAGGAAGAGCAGCCCGGTCCACCTTGCCGTTCACCGTCAACGGGAACGCGTCAAGCACCACCACCGCCGCCGGAACCATGTACTCCGGCAGCCGCGAGGAGGCGAAGACCCGCAGAGCGTCGGCATCCACCTCGTGGGCGACTACGTAGCCCACCAGGCGCCCCTCACGGACCATCACGACGGCATGGTCGACCAGGAGGTGGGCCTCCAACGCCGCCTCCACCTCGCCCAGTTCGATACGGAAGCCGCGGATCTTCACCTGATCGTCCGCGCGCCCCACGAACTCCAGTTGGCCCTCGGCGGTCCAGCGGATCAGGTCGCCGGTGCGGTACATCCGCTCGCCCTCACCGAAGGGGGCGGCGACGAACCGCTCTGCCGTCAGGTCCGGGCGCCCGGAGTAGCCGCGCGCCAGACCGGGCCCGGACACATACAGCTCACCCGCCACACCGACCGGCACCGGCTGGAGGAACTCGTCGAGCACGAACGTCCGCGCGTTCCGCAGTGGACGGCCGATCGGAACGCTTCCCCCGGATCCGTCTCCGGGGGTGAGGGGCAGGCTCATCGCCGCGCACACGGTCACCTCGGTCGGACCATACGCATTCACCATCCGCCGACCCACCGACC
>NZ_JBICZD010000034.1:0-4468 GCF_043201555.1 Streptomyces sp. NPDC048288 | reverse complement strand
GATCAGCTTCGCCTCGACGATGTCGCAGACCGGAGTCGACGTCGAACTGAACAACCACCCGTTCAGCGACTACGGGCTGGAGCGCATCGCAGAACTGAGCAGCACCAGCAACGCGTTCGTCGTGGGGACTTCCGGCACCCAGCTCTTCATGCAGGTCATGGAGGACATGCTGAACGGCCGCATCCTCCAGGACCAGGAGTCCTCCACCACCTCCACGGTCACCACCGCCGCGTTCACCACCAGCGCGGCCGGGTCCGCGACGGCGACTCGCAAGGGGGGCTGCGGCTGCTGACGGAGAGGGCAGCGGGCAGGGCACGGCCGGAACCGTCACACCGGCCGTGCCCTGCCGGCAGGCCCGGTAGATCGACGGTGGGGAAATGGGCAACCCCCAGAGCAGGGAGCGGCGATGCTGCGTGACGAACGCCATAGCGGATGCACTCCGTCACGGTTTACTTGACATATCAACCTGTTGAATCATGTACAGAGCCACGCAAGACCCTAGGAGCCCCGCCCATGCAGTTCGGCATCTTCAGTATTGGTGACATATCACCGGACCCGGCCACCGGGCGGACCCAGAGTGAGGCCGAACGGATCAGCAACATCGTCAAGGTGGCACGACGCGCCGACGAGGTGGGCCTCGACGTGTTCGCCCTGGGGGAGCATCACAACCCGCCCTTCGTGCCGTCCTCCCCGCCGGCCCTGCTCGCCCACATCGCGGCCCTGACCGAGCGGATCGTCCTCAGCACGGCCGTCACTCTGATCACCACCAACGACCCGGTGAAGATCGCCGAGGACTACGCCATGGTGCAGCACCTCGCCCAGGGGCGCCTGGACCTGATGCTCGGGCGCGGGAACACCGTCCCGGTCTATCCCTGGTTCGGCAAGGACATCCGCCAGGGCGTACCGCTCGCCCTGGAGAACTACAACCTGCTGCACCGGCTGTGGCGCGAGGACGTGGTCGACTGGGAGGGGCGGTTCCGCACCCCGCTCCAGGGCTTCACCTCCACTCCGCGCCCGCTGGACGACGTCCCGCCGTTCGTGTGGCACGGCTCGATCCGCAGCCCGGAGACCGCCGAGCAGGCGGCGTACTACGGCAACGGCTTCTTCGCCAACCCCATCCTGGCGCCGAACTTCCACTTCAAGCCGATCGTCGAGCTCTACCGGCGGCGGTACGAGCACCACGGCCACGGCACCGCCGAGCAGGCGATCGTCGGCCTCGGCGGTATGGCGTTCATCGCCCGGCGGTCCCAGGACGCGGTCAACACCTACCGCCCCTACTTCGAGAGCCACTCGATGTTCCGCGGTATGAAGCTGGAGGACTACATGGCCGCCACGCCCATGACGGTCGGCAGCCCACAGGAAGTGATCGACAAGGTCCTCACCTGGCAGGAGGGTTTCGGCGACTACCAGCGTCAGCTCTTCGCGGTCGACTCCGGCGGCCTGCCGGTCGAGATGGCTCTGGAGCAGGTCGAGTTGCTGGGGACCGAGGTGGTGCCGGTGCTGCGCAAGGAGATGGCGGCCCGCCGCAAGCCCGGCATCCCCGACGCACCGACGCACGCCTCGCTGGTGAGGGCGAAGTACGGCGACGCGGAGCCGCGCCGGCCGCGGCCGAACCCCAACCGGGGCGACAACCTGTCGGGCACCTCGCCGTACCAGGACAGCGATCCGGACGTCGAGGCCAGCTTCCCGGCAGCGTTCTGATGGCGGACGTGAGCCGACCGGCGAACGAGGCCCGGCAGGCGAGGAGCATCGCGTGAGCGACCGTCCGTCTCCTGCCGTTCCGGTCACGCTCGTGGTCGTCGACGCCGGCGTCAGCGACCCGTCGTCGACCCGGCTGCTCGCCGATCGCATCGCCCAGAAGACGATCGACGCCCTCCGGACCACGGGTACGACGGCGACCGTGCGCTCGATCGATCTCGGCTCGCTCGCCACGGACATCGCGCAGGGCATCGTCTCCGGCATGCTCAACCCGAAGGTCCAGTCGGCCATGGACCTGCTGGCCGGGGCCGACGCGGTCATCGCGGCCACTCCGGTCTACAAGGCCGGCATCAGCGGTCTGTTCAAGTCGTTCGTCGACCTGATCGACAACGATCTGCTGATCGCGAGGCCCGTCGTCCTCGCCGCGACGGGCGGCAGCGCACGGCACGCCATGGTCGTCGACGAACACCTCCGGCCCCTGTTCGCCTTCCTCCGCGCCCTGCCGATGCCCACCTCCCTGTACGCGACGCCCGAGGACTGGGCGTCGACCGACCTCGGCAACCGCATCGCCCGCGCCGCACAGGAGCTCTCCGTCCTGCTGCGCTCCGGAGCCGGCCGGCAGATCACCGACAGCAACTGGGGCGGCTACCAGCACCAGTTCGGCGGGAACGCCACCGCCGCCGAACGGTCGGTCGAGGACGTCGACTTCGACACCGACCTCATGCGACTGGCCACCGGCGGCAGCGCCCCGGTCCACCGGCAGGAGCCGCGAGATGACCAGTGACCAGGCGGGAGCGTACGCGTCGCCGTCCCCTCGGAGAGCCACCGTGGTGGTCATCGGCGGAGGCCAGTCCGGGCTGTCGGCCGGCTATCACCTGAAGCGGCGCGGGTTCGTCAGCGCCCTGGACGCGGGTGCCGCGTACGCGGATCGCACGTTCGTCGTGCTCGACGGCGAAACCGCGCCCGGCGGGGCGTGGCGTCACCGGTGGGAGTCGCTGCGCATGGCCACGGTCAACGGGATCTTCGATCTCCCGGACTTCCCCAAACCCCCCATCGACCCCGAGGAGCCCAGCCGTACGGCGGTGCCACGCTACTTCGCCGACTTCGAGCAGCGGTCCGACCTGCCCATCCTGCGACCGGTGCGGGTCACCACCGTACGTGCCGCCGACACCGATCCCGACGGCGAACTGGTGGTCGAGTCCGATCACGGCACCTGGCTGACCCGGGTGGTCGTCAACGCGACCGGCACCTGGACCAACCCCGTACTCCCCCACTACCCGGGGCAGGAGACGTTCACCGGACCGCAGCTCCACACCCACGACTACGTCGGAGCGGAGGACTTCGCCGGCCTGCGGGTCGCGGTCGTGGGCGGTGGCATCTCCGCGCTCCAGCAGCTGGAGGAGATCTCCAGGGTGGCGACCACCTTCTGGTACACCCGCCGCGAACCCTTCTTCCGGGACGGCGGGTTCGACCCGGAGGTCGAGGGCCGCGAGATCATCGCCAAGGTCCTCGCCGACGTCGAGGCGGGCAGACCCACGGGCAGCGTCGTCTCGTACACCGGCCTGGCCTGGACCCCGTACGCGCTGGCGGCCAGGGAGCGCGGCGCGCTCGAACGCCGCCCGATGTTCACCGCGATCGAACCCACCGGTGTACGGGAGGCGGACGGCTCCTTCACCACCGTGGACGCGATCCTGTGGGCGACCGGCTTCAAGGCGGCACTCGCGCACCTCGCCCCCCTGGCGCTGCGCAACGACCACGGCGGCATCCGGATGACCGGCACCCAGGTGGCCGGCGAACCCCGGGTCCACCTGGTCGGATTCGGCCCGTCCCAGTCCACCGTCGGCTCCAACCGCGCCGGCCGCAGCGCGGTCGTCGCCATCACCAAGTACCTCGGCGGACAACAGCCCGTACAGCGTGCCGTGACCGACAACCCGGCCTCCGCACAACCCTCTTGAGCCTCCCGAGGCCGCCCAGAAGGGTGGGTCGCACCGACGCCGTCTCGGACGGCCGCGCTTGGCCTGCGCCTTGTCGATGCGGCTGGAGCGCGAGGACTCCGTGACCAGGGTCCGGCCGGTTCCGACCCGCACCGCACGATCCGCGACCGCGCCTTCGCATGGCGCCGTACATCTCGCGGTTCGGCCTCGGGTGTCCACCACCAGGAACCAGCCCGGCACCGTCCCACGAAGAGTACGGGCCACGACCTGCAGTCCTTCAGCCTGCCCACGGTGATCCCGCACGAGCAGCAGCTCGGCATGCTCGAACGCTTCGCGAGCGAGGTCGTCCCCGTCGTCCGCAAGGCTGCCCCCACGACGCTGTGGACGGACGCGGATCCCTACGGCGGACGCCCCGCCGTCCACGGCCGTACCGTCGCCGACGCCGCGAACGAGGTCGACAAGGCACAGCCCTGAGGCATGCCGGCGTCCTCCCGCTCGGGGCACGAGGCGGAACCCGAACGGTCGGGTTCCACCTCGGACGTGGGTCCTGCGTGGGTCCTTCCGAAGCCGGCTCGGACGGTTCGGGCCGTCAGCAGCCGCAGCCGGCAGCGGCGGAGTCGGTGGACTCCTGGTCCTGGAGGATACGGCCGTTCACCATGGCTCGCATGACCTGCATGAAGAGCTGGGTGTCGGAGGCGCCGACGACGAACGGGTTGTCGGCGGTGTCCGGCGTGCCGCTGAGCTCCTGCATGCGCTCCAGGCCGTAGTCGCAGAAGGGGTGGTTGCTCAGTTCGACGTCGACACCGGCCCGCTTCATCAGGGCACCGAAGGTCTTG
>NZ_JBICZD010000033.1:0-4486 GCF_043201555.1 Streptomyces sp. NPDC048288 | reverse complement strand
ATGACAGTGGCCTCCGTCGGACCGTACGTGTTCCACACCCGCGCGCCCGCACGCCACTTCGCCGCGAGACCGGCCTCCAACCGCTCCGCGCCCAGCACCCAATTGCCCACTCCTCGAACCGACTTCGGCTCCAGAGCCCCCAGCAGCGACGGCACCACACTCGCCGTGGCCACACCGGCCGCCTCGACCATCGCGGCGAGAGCAGACGGATCTTGCCGCTCCTCCGTCGTGGCGATCGCCAGCGTGCCTCCGCCGGCGAGGGTCACGGCCACGTCCAGCACCGCCGCATCGAAACTGAACGACGCGAACTGCAACGCCGTAAGCCCCGGCCCCACACCAAGGACGGGACCCATCGCCGAGGCAAGGTTGGCCACGGAGGCATGCGCCACCGCCACACCCTTCGGACGACCCGACGACCCCGACGTATAGATCACGTACGCCAGTTGATCGGAGGCGACCTCCGGCAGCACCCCCGAATCGGTCCCCACCTCGCCCAGCAGCACCGACTCCACATCAGCCGACAACCGGTCCACGGTCTCCGCCGCGACCAGCACCAACTCCGCACCACTGTCGGCCACCATGAACAACAACCGATCCGACGGATACTCCGGATCCAACGGAACGTACGCCCCGCCCGCCTTCCACACCGCCAGAATCGCGGCCACCATCTCGGCCCCACGCGGCAGACACAAACCCACCCGCGACTCACGCCCCACACCACGCGCCACCAGCCCCCGCGCCAACGCATCCGACCACGCATCCAACTCGCCGTAGGACAGGGCGTGTTGTCGGGACCACAACGCGGTTGCTTCCGGGGTCCGCGTCACCCACCCACGGAACCGCTGCAGCACCGTCGACGCGTCCACCTCCTGTGCGGTGGTGTTCCACTCCTCGACGACCGCGGTCCGCTCAGCCTCGTCCAGCAACTCGATCTCGCTCAGCCGCAGTTGCGGATCGGCCGCTATCTGCTCCAACACCCTCACCAGCGAGGCCAGCACGCTTTCGGCACGGGCCCCGTCGAAGAGGTCGGGGCGGTAGTCGAGGTGCAGTTCCATCCGCTCGCCAGGGATGACGATCAGCCCCAGTGGATGGTGGCTGGCGTCCTGAGGTGCGCCGCCCGGCCCGATGACGAGTGTGTCCGGGTCGTACGGTGCCGGAGCGGCGGAGTGCGGGTAGTTCTCGTAGACGACGAGTGTGTCGAACTCGGCTCCTGGTCCGGCAAGTTGTTTGATCTCGGCCAGCCCGAGGTACTGGTGGCCCATCAGGTTCACCTGCCGAGCTTGGAGTTCGGACAGCAGGTCGGCAACCGACAGATCACCGGCCAACCGGGCGCGCACCGGGAGGGTGTTGATGAACAACCCGATCAACGACTCCGCACCCGGCAGATCCGCCGGCCGCCCGGCAACCGTCGTCCCGAACACCACGTCCTGCCGTCCGGACAGGCGGGCCAGCACCAGAGCCCACGCACCCTGAACCACCGTCGCCATGGTGACGTCACCCTGACGGGCCACGTCGTTCAGCGCCCGCGTCAACTCCGCATCGCACTCGGCGAAGACCGTCTCGGGCCGCAGTGGCAGCCGGGCCGGGTCCGCCGGCATGACCAGGGTCGGTTCCTCCGCCCCCGCCAACTCCTCCCGCCACGCGGCACGCGCCGCGTCCCGATCCTGACGGCCGAGCCAGGCCAGGTAATCGCGGTACGACCTGATCGGAGGCAGCACCCCAGCATCCCCGCCCGCCCGGTACACCACCTCCAGTTCGTTCACCAGGATGGGCAACGACCAGCCGTCGAGCACGATGTGGTGGGTTGTCAGCACCAGGCGGTGACGCCGTTCGCCCAGGCGGAGCAGCAGCAACCGCAGCAACGGACCCCGCGCGACATCGAAGCCGTCCGCGAGTTCGGCCCCGGACAACCGGGCCGCCTCGGCCTCCGCATCGGCCTCGGGCAGGCTGCTCAGATCGACCTCACGCCACGGCAGCTCCACCTCCCGCGCGATGACCTGCACCGCCTCACCCGACTTGCGCCGGCGAAAGCTGGCCCGCAAGGTCCCGTGGCGGGCGATCAGGCCCTCCCAGGAGCGGCGGAGACGGTCGACGTCGAGCGGTCCGTCGAGGGCCAGGGCCCGTTGGCCCGCATACACGTCCACGGCCTCGTCCCCGAAGGACGCGTGGAACAGCAGCCCCTCCTGAAGCGGCGACAGCGGCCATATGTCTTCGATGGCGGTCCGGGTCCGGGTCATCGCGTACGTCTCCTCACAGCGGTTCGCAACTTCGGTTCGGCGGCAGGGACAGAGCGGTGGGGCGGGTGGCGCGGACGGAGCTGTGGGGGTTGGTCGGCAGTGAGCGGTGGTCGAGGGTCGAGGGACGGAGGCCGAGGGTCGAGGGACGGAGGCCGAGGGTCGGGGGACGGAAATCAGAGGTGGTCGTCGGCGAAATCGGCCTCCAGGTCGTCGACTTCGTCCTGGTCGAGATCGAGGAGTGAGAAGTCGGAGGGCGTGTGGCCGCCGGCCGACGGGTCGCCGGTGTGCGCGGCGAGGCCGTTCAGCAGCCCGAGCCAGGCCTGCCCCAACTCCTGTACGTCGGTTTCGTCCAGGAGCGCGGCGGGCCAGCTCAGGGTGAGCGTCAGCTCCGGGCCACTCGCGGTGTCCGCCACCACGGCACCCACGTCGAGCGCATGCGGCACCGGCATCCCCGGATCGGCAGCGCCACCGACGGCCGTGTCCCCGGCCGACTGCCACGGCTCGACCGAACTCGCCCCGGCACCACCGGCGGCCGCGAACCGGCCCAGGTAGTTGAACCCGACCTGCGGCACCGGCAGGGCCTCCAACACCGGCGCCGTCTCCGAATTCAGGTGACGCAGCAGGCCATGGCCCAGCCCGTCCCCGGGCACCGCTTGCACCTGCTCCTTCACCCGCTTCACCAGCACACCAGCCGCCGCACCCCCTTCCGTAGCCTCCGTCAGGTCCACACCGGAGGCGTCCAGCCGTACCGGATAAGCGGCGGTGAACCAGCCCACCGTCCGCGACAGATCCATGCCCTCCGACAACGGCTCACGCCCGTGGCCCTCGACCTCCACCAGGAACCCACCCGCCTCAGCCCCGAAGCCCGGCCGCCACCCCGCCACCGCACCGGCCAGCGTCGCCAGCAACACCTCGTGCAGACCGCAGTGGAACACCCCCGGCACCTCACCGACGAGCACCGCGGACTCACCCACCGGAACCGACCAGGAACAACGCCGCAGGGACGCAACCGTGTCGACGGCCGGGTCCAGCGCGCGACGGCCGACCAGCGGCTCATCGGCGGTGCCCACCAGCTCAACCCACCTCGCCAGCTCCTCGACCCGCCGCGGGTCTTCCGCCGACTGCTCCAACTCCCGAACCCAGGTGCGGAAGGAGGTCGGCGCCGGTTCGAGGACCGGTCGGCGGCCAACGGCCGCCGCCTCGCACGCGGTTCCCAGATCCTGCGCCAGGACGCGCCACGACACCCCGTCGACCGCCAGATGATGAGCCGCCAGCACAAGCCGACCGACCCGGCCCGGCCCGGCGTCCACCCACACCACCTGCACCATCACACCTGCCGCCGGATCCAACCGCGCCACCGCAGGCCGAGCGGCATCCACCGCCACCCGGTCCAGCTCGCCCTCAGCAACCCCTGCGGCATCCACCCGGACCACCAGCCCGGACGCGTCGATCTCACCTGCCTCCGGAACCATCAGCGTCCGAAGGCCGCTCCCGGTCCGGGCCCGCAGCATCCCGTGGGCCCGCAGCAGCGCCTCCACGCCTGACGCCAGCACATCCGCGCCCAGCCCGGCCGGCGCACCGAGCACCGTCCACTGCGCGAACTCGCCCCGCAGCGCGTGTGCGCCCATCGACCGCATCGCCGGGGTCCACGGCACCTCACCGACACCCGTCTCCGCCCGCTGCCCAGCCGCCCCACCGGACACCGCGACCGCCACCAGTGCCAACCGTTCCGGCGTCTTCTCCTCGAACACCTGCCGCGGCGAAACGGTCCACCCCGCGGCACGGGCCCGGGAAGCGAGCTGCATCGACATGATCGAATCGCCGCCCAACTCGAAGAACCCGTCCCCGACCCCGACCTGCTCCAGCCCCAACACCTCGGCGAACAGGGCGCAGAACACCTTCTCGGCAGGCGTCTCCGGAGCCCGACCGGCACTCACCGCAGCTTCCGGCGCCGGCAGGGCGGAGCGGTCGATCTTGCCGTTGACGGTGAGCGGGAACGCGTCGAGTACGACGACCGCCGACGGAACCATGTACTCGGGCAGGCGAGTTGCGGCGAAGGCCCGCAGCGCTTCGGCGTCCACGGCCCCGACGACATACCCGACCAGCCGCCCCTCGCGCGCCACCACCACGGCCCGCTCAACCTGCACATGGGCAGCCAACACCGACTCGACCTCGCCGAGTTCCACCCGGAACCCACGGATCTTCACCTGCGCATCCGCACGCCCCACGAACTCCAGCTGCCCGTCCGA
>NZ_JBICZD010000032.1:0-4499 GCF_043201555.1 Streptomyces sp. NPDC048288 | reverse complement strand
CCGCCGACACGGTGCTCGTCCGGGTGCTGGCGCTCCGCTCCATTGTCACGCGTAGCCGTGTGTGCCGGCCCCCCTCCCCCGAAACGAACCGCCCAGGGCCCCCGGAGGGTCGTAAACCAGTCAGCTCGGTGAAAGATCAGGTCCACGAACGGGGGACAGCGGGCTGTGACGTGAGGGCGGACCAGCGGCCGATCCTGTTCACGTCAATGAACGTTCGACGGGTCGGTGTGCGGTGGACGGTGTGCGGCGGGCCAGGGTGCGGCGGGTCCGGATGCGGCGGGTCAGTGGATGATGCCGGTGCGCAGGGCCACGGCGACCATCCCGGCGCGGTCGCCCGTGCCGAGCTTGCGGGCGATGCGGGCGAGGTGGCTCTTGACGGTGAGGGCGGACAGGCCCATCGAGACGCCGATCGCCTTGTTCGACTGGCCCTCCGCGACCAGTCGGAGCACCTCGACCTCACGGCCGGAGAGCTCGCGGTAGCCGCCCGGGTGGCTCGGGGCACCCGGGGGGCGGCGGTGCATACGGGCGGCGGCGGAACCGATGGGGGCGGCACCCGGTCGGGTGGGGAGCCCGATGTTGGTGCGGGTGCCGGTGACGACGTAGCCCTTGACCCCGCCGGCCAGGGCGTTGCGCACGGCGCCGATGTCGTCGGCGGCGGACAGGGCCAGGCCGTTGGGCCAGCCCGCCGCCCGGGTCTCGGACAGGAGGGTCAGGCCGGAGCCGTCGGGGAGGTGGACGTCGGCGACGCAGATGTCGCGGGGGTTGCCGATGCGGGGACGAGCCTCCGCGATGGACGAGGCTTCGATGACATCGCGCACGCCGAGCGCCCACAGGTGGCGGGTGACGGTGGAGCGGACGCGCGGATCGGCCACGACCACCATGGCGGTGGGCTTGTTCGGGCGGTAGGCGACCAGGCTTGCGGGCTGCTCGAGGAGAACGGACACCAGGCCTCCTGGGGTGGGGGACGGGGGCCGGCTTGTGGGGATGAAGCCGGGACGAACCGTGCTTTCAAGGTCACAGTCGTCTTCGGCACCAAACCCGTCCTCCTTTAGAGAATGATCACGATCTGGTGAGTAACAATACGTGCAATTCGGACACGCGATCGATCATCCGAAGATCGAATCGGTTCGGGCCGTTGCCGTACGGGACAGAAAGTGGCCGTATCGACAAAGAGATGGTCAATGAAGGGTGAGTCGACGGGACCCGGGTGGACGGGTCCCGATGACATGGCGGTGCGGGGTCAGCGAGCCTGCGGGTCGCGGCGCTGGGGCAGCGTGACCACCGAGGCGTCGCCGGGGGCGGCCGGCGGCAGGCCCGCGACCTGTGCCAGCAGGTCGCACCAGGAGGCGAGGTGGGCCGCGGTGTCCGGGACGCCGGTGCGCCCCTCCCGGGGCGTCCAGGAGGCCCGGATCTCGATCTGCGAGGCGGCGGGGCGCTCGGACAGCCCGCCGAAGTAGTGCGAACTCGCGCGCGTGACGGTCCCGCTCGGCTCCCCGTACGACAGACCGCGCGCCTGGAACGCCCCGGTCAGCCACGACCAGCAGACCTCCGGCAGCAGCGGGTCGGCCGCCATCTCCGGCTCCAGCTCCGCACGCACCAGCGTCACCAGCCGGAACGTGCCGCGCCAGGCGTCGTGCCCGGCCGGGTCGTGCAGCAGCACCAGACGCCCGTCGGCGAGATCCTGGTCGCCGTCGACCACCGCGGCCTCCACGGCGTACGCGAACGGGGCGAGCCGCTGCGGTGCGGGCGTCGGCTCCACCTCGACCTGCGGCCGCAGCCGCGCCCCGCGCAGTGCGTCCACCGCCGCGCGGAAGGCCGGCGGCGCCGTACTCCCCGTATGCCCCTCCTCGTCCCCGTTCTCCTTCCCTTCGCCCGTCCCGCCAGCGCCGTCCGACAGTCGTCCCTGAGCCGCAGCCATGCGGGGAAGAGTAAGGGGAACGACGCCTTCGCGCAGGGAGAGACACCACCTAAGGCCGCACCTGGGGCGGCACACAGGGCGCGGCCACGCGTGCTCCGGGGGCGTGCGAGACTTGCCGTCGTGAGTGCGAACGGAAGCCCCGCGGGCCAGCAGCCGACAGCGACGTACGACAGCGCCTTCCTCAAGGCGTGCAGGCGTGAACCCGTGCCGCACACCCCCGTGTGGTTCATGCGGCAGGCCGGGCGCTCGCTGCCGGAGTACCTGAAGGTGCGCGAGGGCATCCCCATGCTGGAGTCCTGCACGCGGCCCGAGCTGGTCACCGAGATCACACTCCAGCCGGTCCGCCGGCACAACGTGGACGCGGCGATCTACTACAGCGACATCGTCGTCCCGCTCAAGGCCATCGGCGTCGACCTCGACATCAAGCCCGGCGTCGGCCCGGTCGTCGCGCACCCGATCCGCACCCGCGCCGACCTGGCCCAGCTCCGTGACCTCACCCCCGAGGACGTCTCCTACGTCACCGAGGCGATCGGCCTGCTCACCGCCGAGCTCGGCCCGACCCCGCTGATCGGCTTCGCCGGGGCCCCGTTCACCCTCGCGAGCTACCTCGTCGAGGGCGGCCCCTCGCGCACGTACGAGAACGCCAAGTCGATGATGTACGGCGACCCCGAGCTGTGGGCCGACCTCCTCGACCGGCTCGCCGACATCACGGCCGCGTTCCTCAAGGTGCAGATCGAGGCCGGCGCCTCCGCCGTCCAGCTCTTCGACTCCTGGGCCGGCGCGCTGGCCCCGGCCGACTACCGCCGCTCGGTGCTGCCCGCCTCCGCGAAGGTCTTCGACGCGGTCTCCGGCTACGGCGTCCCGCGCATCCACTTCGGTGTCGGCACCGGCGAACTCCTCCAGCTCATGGGCGAGGCCGGCGCGGACGTCGTCGGCGTCGACTGGCGCGTCCCGCTCGACGAGGCCGTCCGCCGGATCGGCCCCGGCAAGGCGCTGCAGGGCAACCTCGACCCGACGGTCCTGTTCGCCGGCAAGGACGTGGTGGAGACCAAGGCGCGCGAGGTGCTCGACGCGGCCGCGGGGCTTGAGGGCCACGTCTTCAACCTCGGGCACGGCGTCATGCCGTCCACCGACCCGGACGCGCTGACCCGGCTGGTCGAGTTCGTCCACACGGAGTCCGCCCGCTGAGCCGTTCCCCGAGCGGTCTCCGGGCAGTCCTCACCAGCTGTGCCGGGGCCGGGCCCGCCTGCCGAACAGCAGGCCGCGCGGTTCCGGCGGCGGGGGCGTGCCGGCCTTGAGCGGCCACGCGAGCAGCATGCCCGCGAGGAAGCCGACGACATGCGCCGCGTACGCCACGGTGCCGGCGTCGGAGACGCCCTCGCCCGACGAGTACACCGCCTGCAGCACGAACCAGAACCCCAGCACCAGCCAGGCCGGCAGCCGCAGCGGCAGGAAGATCAGGAACGGGACCAGCACCCAGACCCTGGCCCTCGGATAGAGGACGAGATAGGCGCCCAGGACGCCGGCGATCGCGCCGGACGCGCCGATCAGCGGGTCGCCCGAGGTGTCGTTGACGAGCGCGAAGCCGTAGCCGGCCGCGTAGCCGCAGACGACGTAGAAGAGGAAGTACCGGACGTGGCCCATCCGGTCCTCGACGTTGTTGCCGAAGATCAGCAGGAACAGCATGTTGCCCAGCAGGTGCAGCCAGCTGCCGTGCAGGAACATCGCCGTGAAGACGGACAGCGGCGGCGACTTGTCGTAGGCCGGCGGGCCGACCACGCAACCGGGGCCGCCGCGGCCGATGCCCACCTGGCCCGTGGGGACCACCTGGGGCAGCTGATGGTGGATCAGCTCCTTGGGGACCGCCGCGTAGTGGTCCAGGAAGGCCTGCAGATGGCACAGCTGCGACAGGTCGCTGCCGCCCGCCACGGAGCCGGCTATGCCGGGCGTGAAGAGGAACACGAGGATGTTCGCGGCGATCAGCGCGTACGTCACATACGGCGTGCGTCGCACCGGGTTCACGTCATGGACGGGGATGACCACAGGGAAGTAGTGCCCAGGGAATCACCGGCCGAAGCGGGTGGCGTTCATGTGAACGTCGGCCCGGTTGGGTGCGTATGTCTCTGCGACCGACTGAGGTTCAGGCGACGTGAGGAACAGGCGATGAACGAGCGGGTTACCCCTCAGGCACTCCCTCCCATGCAGGCCCTGCCCGACGGCGAGGCGGAGATCTCCCTGGTCGTGCGGCTCCCCTGGGAGGACGTGGCGCGGCTCGGTCAGGAGGCGGGGCGGCTGGCCGCGCAGATGCAGCGGCCGGTGACGCTGGACGAGGCGGTCAGCAATCGGTTGCGGTCGACCCGGCCGGCGGCGGCGCATGCCCGTCCCGGGACGGAGCAGCCCGTTGCCGCGGCGGCGCCGGGTGGGGCGGGGGTTACTTCGTTGCCGCGGATCAGTGGGACGGCTTAGGACGCGTTGCGGGGTGCGGGTTAGACGCCATTTCAGTTGGCGTGATCTTGCGGCAGTCTGGGGTGATGACTGCTGCGCTTGTCGAGCGGATGGCGCCGGAAGAGCTGTGGACGTT
>NZ_JBICZD010000031.1:1444-33130 GCF_043201555.1 Streptomyces sp. NPDC048288 | reverse complement strand
CTGCGCGATCCATCGCCGCCGCTGTCGTCGTCCTTGGAGTAATCAGACGGTGAGACGTACGTCCCGCGCCTCGACCATCACGCCTACCGCCACCGAATGCACACCACTTGCCGCAAAGACATCCACCGACGAACACCGGATGAACGCGGCGCCCGCCGACCTCGATCTTGACTTCTCCGGTGAAACACCGGTCCTGGACCGCCAGCTGGCGTTGCCAGTATCAGGCAGCCAGAGCCGATCGCCTCGAAGATGGTGAAGAGCCCAATCGATTGATGAAGCCGATCCGGAAATTCTCAATCGGCGGTATCACCTGCGCCGGGCAGCTAGCACAGCCGCCCGGCACAGGCCATCAGCTCGATGCTATGTCCACCGACTCACGATTTTCTAGGAATTTGAGCAGCTCCACGAAGAGCCGCGTCACTACCTGCATCTCACGGAGCAACTCCCAGTTTTGCAACTAGAAGCGCCCAGTAGAGATTTCCGCCGCTACCTAGGCTCTGCGCTAGATAGACAGAGAATCCGTCCAGCAGCTGGCCACCGGTTGCCGAGTTGCAGCCGTTCACGAACGCGACAAACTCGCGATATCCTCCGTTGAGCCCGTAGGCGTCTGGACGCTTTTGCACGTCCCTAAGTAACCGGCTGAAATCCATACCTGCAACCTCACGGCTTCCACGAATTGGGCATCATCACCGATTGACGAGGGATCCATTTCTCGTTTAGCCTCTCCGCCGGGGCGAGTTCATCCGCCGCGCCACCACGGCGGCTATGCACGCAGCTAACCGTAAAGACTTCTATGGCCTCGTAACATCGCAGGTACGCGATCAATGAGTTCACAGAAAATTCCTACGAGGGGCCCAAGTACTGATGTCGTTCGGCACCGGGGAACTCATGGACGCCCCTGTCGCGAATCTGCCATTCGGTCAACCCTTCGACCTCATGCGTGAGCATGAACAGTCCTTGTACCTCGGTGCCGGCCTCATCGGCGGGCGGCAGGACAGCCATTTCCGCCAACTGGTCGCGCAGCCAGGATACGCCCCCTTCTTGAATGTCACCGCCGTAAAAAACATACGACGTCCAATTGAACGGATGAGCCGGAAACCCCCACCCGCCGGAATAGTGATCGCCAGCATGCTTCGCGATGATTTCCTTCATCGCGGCAAGCTGAGCCTGATCACATTCCAGCCATCCTCGCACGAAGACATAAACGGCCACGATTCCAATACCCTCCGGATAATTCTCTTTTTAGGGCGACTTCCGTGCCAGTTCGTGATCAATGGTGGCCCGCCGGGTGAACCAGCGGACAACCAGGAGGAGTCACCCTGACCCGCACGCCGAGACCGGGTTGCGGGATCCTTGCCAGACCTGGCAAGCAGGCTATTCGGTAAGAACCGAGTAGGCTCCAGCCGCGGCTTGAAGCACGCCCGGTCAGTGAGGTGACCTCATGTATTCGGCGTCAGAGCGGTCAGGCCCTTCGGCCTTCAGTACCAGATCGATCCTCTCGACCAGATCCATCATTACAGTCACCTCTTCCTGAGGTCTGAGAATTTTCCCCAGAGCCAACGCAGGATCCTCGAGCACGAGCGTGCCATCGAAGATGATATTCAGGTTTAGAGTGAAGTCATCGAAATATCCTACGCGCGGATATTCACGACGAATCCAAACCCGTTCCTGATATTCGGCGTCACTCAACGCTCGCACAGCGGAGAGTATGTTTTCTCTCATTTCAGGGAATTCAATGTCTGTCATGTGAGTGAATTCCATCGGGTGAGCATCGCGGGCATTGGCCTTGACATCGCCCGCTATGGGATTTCCGTCACAACCTATGATCCCCCCCCCCGCCGCCCAAGCTGATACCACGTGGCTACAGCAGGGAGCCGTGGACGCTGGCGCCGACGTCGCCGACGTCCGGCATCGGTGCACACTCATCCGCATGCACCGTACGCGGACTGCCCCACCGGGCAGCCCGCGTACGGCTTACCGCGCAGTTCACGCTCCGCGCCGAGGGTGCCCCAGAGCATCCCGAGGCGGGCCGCACAAAGACCTCATCTCGCCATTGACCGACCCAGCGCCTGAGCCTCTAGGAGGAGATCGCGCTGCTCCTCCCCTTTCAGGTTGACGCAGACTCCCGCCCGTTCCAACAGAACCATGGAAGTAAGCAGGGTTCCGCGCAACTGCACCCGAAGAATTGAGTGATCTGTCGAGAAATACTCTCGCTGCAGCAGGCGAGTGAAGCCCTCGAAATCTTCCGGGTTGATTACGTACATGTCATTGGCAACGGGGCGGAGTCCGTGCGGGCACCCCAAAACTCGTGCCGCAGATTCGACCAGAGAAACGTACCACTCGCCCACCCGAAGCGATGGAGACCATACCGTGTCATCTCCGACATCGAAGATGTAACTCATTGCGCCCACTCCGTTTTTATTTCGACTCCGGGATTACTCTCTCGCAACCGGGAAATTTGCCCCTCCACAGCACTCCGGAAGCCTGGTTCAGCTCCCGGCTTGGTGAAATTAAAACCAATCGGCGCATGCTCGTACCCCGGGAGATGTTGGCGAGCCTCAAGATACGAGTTGAACTTCTTGGTCACGTGTTTCGCTATCCAGCTGGCGGTCAACAACCGGCCCCGCAAAATCCTCGGCTGGAAGACTCCGGCCGAGGTCTTCGAGGAGCAGCTACACTCACTTCAACAGCCCGGTGTTGCAACGACTGGTTGAACTCGCCCAATTCCGGTCCCGGAAATTCGTCCGGACTCTCGGTCGCCACCAGATGGTCGGACCGATAGGCAGAGTCGGGGCAGCCGGCGACAACGCGGCCATGGAGTCCTTCCTCAGCCTGCTGCAGAAGAACGTCCTCGACCGCCGGACCTGGACCACCCGCGAGGAACTGCGGATCGCGATCGTGACCTGGATCGAGCGGACCTACCACCGACGCCGCCGACAAGCCTCGCTCGGCCGGCTGACCCCCGTCGAATTCGAGACCGTCATGACCACACCGGCCCTCCAGGCCGCGAGACCGAACCTGTCACCCGAACCTGCAGCAGACCCAAGACGTGGGATCCGAAGTGGGGAGGCCCTACCTCGGTTCGAGAAGACGGAATAGCCTGGCCATGCGGCTACTGCGCTTGAGGAAGAGCACGAGCACTGCGGACGCTTCAACGTAAGTCGCCTTCAGGGTCAGTGTTCTATATTCTGCGCGGGCGGAGGAGGCGCCGTGAGAAATTCCGCGCTTTCTCCGCCCACGCTGGGTCGAGTGCACCCGCGGTTCAGGTGCCCGCCGTTGTTCCCCCGCCCGGACGGCGACGAGCGACAGAGGCCGGCGTTGGACGTTGGGTGGAGGCATTTGGATTGCGACCACGACCAAGTTCTGTGGGCGCAGCCGGAGTGGGCGGTACAGGAGGCGCTGCTGCCGTCGCCGCGAGATCATTCAGCGTGGCGTTCACCACCGGCCAGCACATATCGAGCGTGTCGCGGTTCGGTATGTGTCCGGTCCGTTTCTCCGCCAGGGGATGGACGAGATTCCTGTAGTGCCGGACAAGCTCCGAGGCCAGCTTGGCGTCGTGCTCGATCCATTTGTTCTCGTACGCGAACTCCACGAAGTCGTTCAGCCCCATTTTCCCCAACGGCTTGGGCATGCGTACGCCCGCGACGCGGACCTGCGCGGCATGCGCGAGTACGCCCTCCAGGAGACTGCCCAGCATGATGACCGCCGACGTGTAGGCGCCGTGCTCGTAGCAGGTGCGTGCCTCGTCCAGCCGGAGTTGCACGGTGGCAGCCAGTTCCGGGTCGCTCACCACCTCCGCCACGGAGACCTTCAGCTCGACACGCGGCAGCCGCCGTACTTCGTCTTCGAATCCGGCCTCACAGCGGACGAGGGCCAACTGGCCTCCCTCCTCGCCGACCCGGCGACCGTCGAGCACGAGTATCTCGTTGAGCCGCTTCAGCGTGGCCTGGTACTCCTGCTGCTGGTTGTAGTACTCAAGGCGATTCGCCAAGCGAAGGACGGCTCGCTTGGCGTCATCCACACCGTCCTCCTGTCGCTCCCTGAGGAGATCCAAGGTCCACTTGTGCCTCGGTGTACCGTCGTACTCCGGAACATCGTCCCAACCCGCTCGCTGGAAGAACGCGGCTATTTCGTACCCCTTCCGATAGAGCAGCGGCGTCTCGTCCCCACAGATCAGGTGGGCGATCTCCGTCAGCGTGCTGTCGTCGAAGATCTCGTTCACATCAGGCTCCTTCGAGAGAGACGGACGCATCCTCATCGAGCATGGCGTCGAGTTCATCGGTGGTGAGGTCGGCATCGTCCATCTCGACTGGGGACCAAATGCTCCCCGAGTCGCCCTGGTTCTCCTCGGTGACTCCAGGCCGGATTCCCAGAGCGTCAAGGCGTTTCCACAGCGGGGTCAGCGAATCCTCCGGAGATAGTGCGAACTCGCTGCTGCGTATGCGCCAGAACTGCCAGCCGGCTCGGCGCAGTTCGCGCTCCCGCTCGTAGTCCTCGCGGATCTGGTCGGGGGTGGAGTGATAGGGACTGCCGTCGCACTCCACGGCGAGGCGGCCCGTCTCTCCGACGACGACGAGGTCGATGCGTTTGCCGCTGACCTTCCACTGGGGGACGACGTGGTAGCCGCGTTCCTTGATCCTGCGGAAGACCCGCTGCTCGAAGAGGGACTCGAACGGATCGCACGGCTCGTCGGGCGAGACGGCGGACAGGCCGGGAGAGGTGCCCTGGAGTTCCGGCGGCGCCTGCATGTAGGTGAGCAGGGAGTGGCGCAGGTCTCTGCTGTTCAGCTGATCCGGTGTGACGGAGGTGAACAGCCACATCTGGTCGCGGGCCCGGCTGGCGGCCACGTTGAACCGCCTTCCGTCGCTTGGGCCGTTCACGAGCCGTATGTTGTCGGCGTCGACGACCAGCGAGAGCAGGATGACGTCCCGTTCGTCTCCCTGGAACTGTTCGGCCGTGCCGACACGGATGTTGTGCCGGTCCCGGATCGGGGAGTCGATACGCGTGTCGATAAGGTTCTCCAAAAGCCTTGTCTGGAGTCCGGAACGGAGCACGATGACTCCGAAACTCCGTTTCGCGTACGCCTCGTCCTCCGCGAGTTCCAGCAGCTTGGCGACGATGCGTTCGGCCTCGGGCCGGTTGACCAGAGTCTCTCGCCGTCCCTCGCAGTGGCCTTCCTGGACATGGACGACTTCGAGGGGGCGCAACCGGTCCGCTCCGTACTGGCGCAGCGGCACGAGTTCGTTGTCGGGATAGAACTGGGCGGAGGACCACTTGATGATCTCCGGCATGCACCGGAAGTGCTCGGTGAGCCGGATCGTCTCGCTGAAGCGCGCCGACAGCAGGTCGTAGAGGTTGGACTTGGGGCTGAGCCCGTCCCGCTGCCAGTCGGTGAGATGGGGCAGGAGCGAGTCGAGGAGTTCGTTGAGCCGCTCGTGCTTGCCGCCCGTGTAGAACGGGACACACTGCTTGTCGTCACCCACGACGATGATCCTCGGAGCGAGCCACAGCAGCATCAGCCCGTCCAGTCCGACCTGGCTCGCCTCGTCCACGATGACGACGTCGAAGGCGTCCGGCTCGGGATCGATCATCTCGGCCACCTGCTTGATCGGCATGACCCATGCCGGGACCGCGGCACGCGCGTCACGCATCGCGGAGCGGGCGGCCTTCAGGTGCCGCTTGCCGAGTGCCGTCATTCCCCTGCCAGCGTTCGCCGTGGCCGACGCGTAGGCGCTCAGTGCCTGTTTCTGTCCGGCCGTCATCCGGTCCAGGCAGTGGTACAGCGCCCGGTCGGCCGCCAGTTGGGTCACGGTCCTCCCCAACTGCGTCTCAGCTGCTTGCAGTTCTCCTTCCAGCTTGGCTTCCCTGCCAGGTGCCAGCATCGTGTCCTGGAAGGTGCGCGCTCGCCGCCACGCCCAGGCTCCGTTCAGGTCCATGAGACGGGTCTCCCAAGCCGTCTCGGCCGGGGACTCGGCGAAACGCCGGGCCAGTTCGGGATGGTCCTCGGACAGCCGGTCCAGGAGTTTGCGGGCCTGACGGCGATCGGCCTCCCGGTGAAACGCTTCGGTCAGCGCGTCGATCGCGGACGTGTACGCCTGCGGATCACGGGCGGTGACGGCCCGGTGCACCTCCGCCAGTTCGGCCACACCACGGGCATCGGGCCGCGGCAGCTGCTCGGCGATGGAACGCAGCCGCTCCTCCGCCGCACGAGCGCGGAGCAGTTGTTCCGCACCGTTCGCCGACGTACGGACGTCATCCCACTGCTGTGCCGTGCGCACGGTGGCCTTGATCCGGGCCTTGAGCAGGACGTCGTGCAGCTCACGCACGGAGTGGGTGAACCCGTCGACCGCGCGGAGGGTCGGCACCCGGTCCAGCAGCTGCGACAGAGCCACCTCCGTGGAGCCCTCGGCAGTGGGCACGCCGACGCTCTGCCAGCGCTCGTTCAGCTGCCGGACGCACTGGCGAGCCGCCAGATGGGCCACCAGAGCGGAGATCTCATCCGGTGTGCTGGGCTGCCGCCCGTCCACCCGGCAGTCCCGCAAAAGGACTTCGGCCTCCTTCTGCACCGGCTTCGGAGCCAGCTTGCGCAGCTTGCCGCCGCCGCGCAGGTACTGTTCGAGGTCCTTGCCGGCGGCGATCAGACGCGCTTCCTCAGCAAGCGCCACATCGGGTACGTCGAGCACGGCGAAGGACAGGTGCTGAAGCACGCTCTGCACCTCTGCGGCACGGGCGGACGACTGGCGTACTCCCTCCCACAACTGCTGTCGCCGGCCTGCCATCCCGTCCCGCAAGGCGCTCGTGGTCCACTCCTCGGGCGGCCAGGCGGCCGGGTCCCCTGGTAGGCCCTCGCTCTGCAGCGCATGTTCCGCCGCGTCCAACAGCTCGACCAGCGTCGTGATCAACTCGCTTCCCTGATCGGCGAGTTCGAGGGCGAGCGGGTCGGACGACGGTCCGGTACAGACGCGCAGAGCGGCGTCCAGGGCATTGACCGCCTCCTCGAACAGCACGGGGGCGACGAAGTCCGCGGGGTCCGGGCAACGGGCGGCATGCTCGTCCAGCACTCCGGCTCCGTGCCGGGACACCAGACCCAGCAGACGCTGCGCCTCGTCCTGGCTCAGCGAAGGTTCTCGGGGTGCCGAGGCGGGCAGGGCGGGCATCCAGTCGTACTTCGGTGCACCGGCAGTGGCGGTCTCCACGATCTCCGCGAGCCGCCCCCAGTAACCGGGTGCCACGTCGGGGTGTTCGTACCACTCCGCCTCACGAACAGCGCGGAGTTCGTCACGGAGCCGCGCGCGGGTGTCCGACAGTTCCGAACGTAGCGCCTCATGGCCTTTAATTCTCGCGTCGAGACGCTCCTTCGACTGGGTGGCACTGAGCTGGGAGAGCGCGCGCACGGATTGTTCCAGGTCGTCGCTGCCGTCCTGGCGCCGGTCGCCCTGGAGGACACAAAGGCTGCGCAGTTCGGCCGGCAGTTGCTGCCGGAGGACCTTGAGCGCCTGGCCCTTCTCGCTCGTCACGAGCACCCGCTTGCCGTCTGCCAGCAAGGCACACACCAGGTTGGCGATGGTGTGCGTCTTCCCGGTGCCGGGCGGTCCCTGGACGACGACGCCCGTATCGGTCTGAAGGCGCCTCAGCACATCCCGCTGGGCTTCATTCGACAGCAGCGGGAACAGCGGGTCGGGGCCGAGCGCGGGCGCCACGTCACGACCCCCCGCCGTACCCCACAGTCTGCGGTCTTCCGCTTCCAACTGGTACAGCAACTGGGCCAGACCCAGGGGAGCGACGGCGCCGGGCTGGGCGAGGCGGTTCGCGATGCCGTCGTAGAAGTTCACAAGGGCGCCCTGGCCCCGCTGGCGGAGAATGATCGCCGGCGCGAACCCGAGCGTGGGCACCGGCAGCATCGGGTCGGCGGACGGGCGGCCCCAGCCACGGTGGAACGCCACCGCGCGATCGGTGCCGAACGCCCTCTCCGACCAGTCGGCGAGCACGTCCTGGCAGTCACGGGACAGCGGATGGAATCCGTCCGCGTCGACACGGTCCCGCAGCGGGCTCAACAGACGGGTGCTGTAACCCTCGTCCGCGCCGAGGAACTCGCCGTCCTCCAGCCGCGCGGGGTCTCCGGGTGCGAGTGCGACGGTGATGGACATGTCCGCCGAATTCACGGTGAGAACCAGCGGCGCCGTCAGAATGTGCCGGGCGATACGCGCGGACGGACGCGCGGCCCCGAGGGTCAG
The DNA here is from genome assembly GCF_043201555.1 of Streptomyces sp. NPDC048288. Taxonomy (NCBI): domain Bacteria; kingdom Bacillati; phylum Actinomycetota; class Actinomycetes; order Kitasatosporales; family Streptomycetaceae; genus Streptomyces; species Streptomyces sp. NPDC048288. Next base: position 24,896 of record NZ_JBICZD010000031.1, on the reverse strand, counting down.
GAATCCGGCTCCCAGTACCGCCTCGTATTCCTCGCCGTCCTGCTGAATCTTGGTCGCCATTCTGTACAGCTGCTGGTGGAGTTCCCGGTACGGCCGGTCGACGCGCTCCTTTTCCGACCACTTGCGCCACGCGTCGAGCCACCGCCCGTAGGCGCGCAGCACGTCGTGCGCGTCTTCCCGGCGGATCTCGAAGACCTCGAACAGGTCTCCGTTCTCGTCCTCCTGCCAACCCTGGCCCGGTCCCGATTCGGCCAGCGGCGGGGCTTCGGGCGTCGCGGTGGCGGCGGCCTCGGGATCGACCCACCCCGCCAGTACCTCGGGCAGGGCAGGAGCCGGGCGCGGCGGGCGATGGGCCACCTTGAGCAGGGTCCGGTCGCTGTCGGGGTGTTGCCGGAGCTTGTCGTCCGGCAGCCCGGAGAGCCAGAGAACCTCCGGATATTTCTGCCAGTCCCGCACCGGCTTGTACGACCCGCGAACAATTTCGCGCATGTATTCGATGAGTTGGCGCGTTCGGTGGACCGACTCCGGATCATTCGCGCGGAGTGCGGAGTGAAGAGACATCTATCCCCCCAGATCATGGCTCGGCAGAAAGCCTTCCAGGATGCGGGAGAGAAGCAGCGTCCTCAACAGGGACCGGCGGGTAATGACGTGAACAGGCCACATTTCGCGAAAGTTGGCTGTAACCCGGCCAACTGTCAAGAGCGAATCCACGTACGGCGATCACGTGCCGCCCCATACACCGCCTCGACCTTGTCCGGGCTCCAGTCGGTCTTGAGATGCTTGAGCGCGGCTATGTCGCGTTCCTGGAGGACACGTACGTCCCGGAGCGACGGCACGACCTGAAGCCGTGCCACCGCGACGAAGGCGAGCACCGGCTGAACCTCGACGGGAAAGCCGCACGCAGTCGTCAGCGCGGCAGCGGCCCGTCGCGCCTCGGCTCGGCTCTTTCGCACGTAGGGGTACGACCGGCCACCTATGCGGACAGCATCGTCGCCCACCCAGACGCGCGCTCCAGGATGGCGCTTGGTGTTGAAACAGAAGGCTCCGCCCGGACCGATCAGGACATGGTCGATGTCGACGTCACCGCCCAGGGGTATGGAATGCAGCGCTCGCCAGCCTCCTCGCCGCGCCAGCCGCTCCAGCTCCGTTCCCACCCGGCGCTCGCCCGCCAGTCCTGCGCGCCAACTGTCCACCTCCAGACGCCGACCGGACAGCCTGGCCAACGCCCACCGCCAGATGCCGGGCGTCAGCTCGTCCACCTTCATCTGCAGCGCAAATCCGGGGCTGTTCCCGGCAAGGTCGTCTTCAGAACGCAGCGTCTTGTGCGCCACCGGCGAAGAAGAAGCAGTGAGGTGGGGCGCAAGGACATCAAGTACCGCGTCCCGCAGTTCCTCAACCAGAAGCTCCAGATGCCCCGTGCGGCGGTCGAACCATGCGACCTTCTTGCCGTCCGACTGATTCACATAGAGACGGTCATGTCCGTAGCGCTTCCATACGGAGACCTGTAAGCCGCTCACGCGCCCCCCTGTTTCGCATCCCGTCAAAGGCCAATGACCATGTGACCAGGATCAGAAATAGCGGGCAAGACAGCCTCACGCCTGCGCCGAGCAGGCTGGTGGCCGAGATCGGGCGCCTCCCAGCCCACTCTGCAGACAGGGCGAGAGCACATACAGGGCACATGAGCCCGGGAAACGGCGTTGACCCGTGAGAACCACGGAAAGAAGCTTTCCCTGGTCAACGCACATTTCCTTGCGAAGCCCCAGGTCAGCACCCTCGCGCCCCCAATCGCTGCACGAGTGACAGGACTTCAGCCGCCAACTGCCCGAGTTGGCACATCAGCCGATCCCCTGGCGTGGCGTCAGCGCTTCACTCTGGCACGTTCACGCGCAATCGCGGGAGATCAGGCCCCACCCCTATCGGACGGATGCTCCTCAGCCACTACCGGCGACCTGACCAGCACCTCAACGCTCCTGACACCCCATCAGAACGAGCGTCAAATGAGCGTCAAGATACCCCGGAGAGCGTCATTTCAGCGTCAAGATATCGCCCGTAACGCCCACATCGCATATAGCGCACACCATCCGAACCCGCAGGTCAGGCGGCTTTTCCGGCCGGTTCAAGGATGGCGACGCACTCCACGTGATGCGCCATCGGGAAGATGTGCGACCTGGGCCGCTCCAGAGAACATGCAGGTCAGAGGCGGTTTTCCAGCCCACTCCAGGCCCCGCGAAAAGCTCCGTGCGTCATACGTGCGTCACCGCCGCAGACGTGCGCCAGAGACACCAGGACCACCACCACAGCCCTGTCCGCAGCGTACTCGGCGGCACCCCAAGCCGCCCATGGCGGCGCGAATCGCGGGCTCCACGCCCACAAGCCCCTCGGAATCGACAGTCCGACGCAAGAAGCCCCCTGACCGGCAGGGACCAGATCAGGGGGCGTACGGAAGGGCAGGGGCACAGACGCAGAGAGATGCGGCAGGCGACTCGCCCGCCACAGGGGAGGAGTCACCACGATCCCCCCCCACCCGATTGCGCGTCGGCCCCGCCCCCTCTACCCATGCGATGCCTCGGCCCCTCCGACCGAGGATCCCCGACAACCACTTCGCTATCGCAATGTGGTCGCAGCGCTGCGGCACCTCGACGAACAGCGCTCCCGCTGCCTGACCCACGCCCGCCGCGCGGCGCTCCTGCCGCGGCACGCGCACATCGACGAGGCGCTCGTGGAGGTACACGCCTTCGTCAGCCTGTACCGCCGTCTCGGCTCGGCACCGGAGGACACCGCCGAACGTGAACTCCGTTCTCTTCTTCGACCGTTGCGGCGCTCACCGTCGGCACAGGCGGCCCTGGACGAACTCGACGGCTGTCTCGTGGAGCACTGCCCAGCGCCTCAGGAGCGGGCGTTCCCGGCACAGCGGGTACGGGAACCGGCCCCACCCGTCCCCCCGTCCCCCTTCCCGGTCGTGAAACCGGCCTGCAGCCCTTCCCGGTGCACTCCGTGACGGGTTCACTCCGGACGGTCGCGGCTCAGTACGGTGTCTGGGTGACTCACGATCCGCAATCCCCTATGGCTGTCGGTTCGTTGCCCTCCTGGGCCTCTGAGCGAGGCGAGGCTGTCGATCCGCCGGCCGCGGACGCGGTCGCGCATCTGCTGGCGCTGAGCGGTGCCAGGGTGCGCGGTTCGCTTTCGGAAGCCACCCCTGACCTGGTGCGGACGGTGCTGCTGGAGACGCTGCCGCAGTTCCTGTCCGTCGCGCCGGGCGACGAGGGCGCGGCGCTCGGAGTCCTGCGCGTGCTGGCGGACCGTACCCGGGCGGACGGGCGGCTCAACGCCAAGCGGCACGCGCGGCTGCGGGATGCGACCGACGGGTGCGCCGAGGAACACCTGCGGGTGATGCGCGATCCGCGTGAGTTGACGCTGTCGCGCTATTGAGGCGGCCTACTGCGAGCACGGGGCGTCGATGTGCGGGATGTCGGCGGTGCGGGACGCGCTGGAGGAACTGGCGCGGCTGCCGTACGCGGAGCGTGCCGGGCTGCTGACCCTGCCGTATGCCAGGCAGGCGGTCGCGGGGACCGACGAGGCGGTCGGCGCGGACGACGACGGCCCGGACGAGTACCGGGCGGGCGGGGCTACGGCGCTGCCTGGGCGCTTGGGCCCTACCGGCGCGGGCTGGCGATGGAAAGGAAGGCGGGGGCCGGGACGGTGCTGGGACAGCGCCTCGCCTTGTGCCTGATGAACTAGGAGGACGAGGCGCCGCGGGTGGCGGACCTGCTCGGTGAGCAGCGGCTGACCCGGCTGATGGACGCCGACGGACCCGAGGAATGGGTCGAGGCGGTCACGAAGGCCGGACTGAGCGTGGCACCGCGCTGGTCGTATGCGTCGGAGGGCCTGTCCGTCGAGGTGTTTCCCGCTCCGGGCCCTGGTCCGCGGGACATGGCGCTGGTGTCCGCGGTGGGCGGGGTGGCCGAGCAGTACGACGTGCTGTGGGGTGAGGAGCCGTTCGCCCCGCCGCACCCCCTGCCCGCGGATTGCGACGGATTCGTGTCCGGACTGCGCGCGAACGGACTGCTCGCCCCGGCGACACGGCTCGCCACCGCCCCGCCCGCCGACCCCGAGATCGACCCCGACGGTGTCTCCTTCGCCGTGGCGACCGGCTTCCTGGTGCTGGGCGAGGACGGCACCCCGTGTCCGGGGCCGTCCCTGGAGGCGTGGCGGGAGCGGGACGCGGGCGAACTCGCGGGGCTCGCGGTGCGTGCCCTGGTGGAGTGGTGTGACCGGCTGGGCGCGGACCCCGATATCGGGGAGGAGTTCGACGACGAGATCCTCGGCGACCTGGTGACGCTCTGCACCGCGGCGGGCGAGACCCGCTCGGTGGCCCGGGACGCGGCCGTGTCGGCCGAGTGGGCGGTGCCGCCGGGGGCGTCGTTCGCCGCTCCGGTGCGTGAGCGCGACGACACGGCGGGCCCGCGCGAGCCGCGTCAGGAGGCCGAGCGGGCAGAACCGGAGGAGCCGGACGGGTCGGCCTCGTCGTACCGCCTGCCGTCACCGCCCGAACTGGAACGCCTCCTGGGGCTGGGCATGTTGGACGAGAACGACGTGGCGGAGCTGGAGCCGGAGGCGCATCGGCTGGCGGCCCGACTGGACGCCCTGGCCGGGCCGGTGTGGTGTGGCGCAGCGGTGACGCCTACGGGCTGACACCGCTCGCCGCGGTGGTACTGCGCGAGGCGCTGCTGCTGGCGCACGGCGGCGGCTGGCCACCGCGCGCGGCGCACCCGGGACCGGACGGGGGCAGGGACGATGCTGGTGACGGGGAGCCGGGACCGCAGTGGACACCGTCGACCGTCTCGGAGCGCTTCCCCACCCTGGAGGCGGTTTCGGCGTTGGACGCCGGGCGGCTGGTCGCCGCCGCGTGGCACTGGGAGGCGGCCACGGACCGCCGGGTGCTGCGCGCATGGGTGGCGGCAGGTGACGGTCCGGACGCGCGCTGGCCGCCCGCACTCTGCCGGACGCCCCGGTCGGTCTGGTCGGTCCGGTCGCCGAGTACGTCGGTAAACCGATGCTCGGTGCCTGGGCGGCTGAGGCGCTGCGCGCGGAGGGGCAGCCGGTCGAGGCGGACGCAGTACCCCGCTCCTCCCGCCTGCTGTGACAGCTCGACCGGCTGCACGCGCTGGCGGTGCACCAGATCTTCGCCTCCGACAGTGCGCAATCGCCGGCCACGCCGTCTCCAGCGCGACCGCCCCGGCCCTCGGGAAGGCCGGGACAGCTCCCGCATCGCGACCCGCACCACCTCGCGGGCCGCCATAATGGGTTCATGCCCTCCAGTCCGCATCACCCCGCGCCAGCACCGAGGTACCTGTCGGGCGCGGTCGCCGAGGATCTCGCGCTGTACCGGGAGAAGTTCCGGCGGCGTCTGCCGCAGTCGCTGGACGAGTTGCACGGCCCGGCCCAGGGGGTCGTGGAGCTGCCGCTGCACATCGCCTGGTCCGGGATGACCTCATACGACCTGGACAAGCCACGCCAGCGCATGGGCCTGTACCGCACTGTCCTGCACGAGGGCCTGCGCGACGACCTGCCCCGCTACCTCAACGAGGACCTGCTCCTCCGGCTGTGGCCGGTGCTGCGCACCCTCCTCGGCCGTACCGTGCGCACCGTATGGGAAGACGCCTTCCCGCAGCTCGCCTCCCGCACCCGGGCAGCCGCGTGACGGACATGCCGGAGCTGCACACGCGGCTCCTGGCCGATGTGATCGCCCTCGGCTCCCCGTATCCGCTGGTTCTCACCGGCGGGTATGCAGTACGGGCGCACCATCTCGTCAACCGCCCGAGTCAGGACCTCGATGTCGCGACCGAGAATCCGGCCCCCATGGCCGACATCGCCGCCGCACTCCGCACCGGCCTGGAGACCCGCGGCTGAAAGGTGCACGCCCTGGAGACCGCCCCGCTGTCCGCCCGCTTCACGTGACCGACCCGGCCACCGGGCAGGACTGCGAAGTCGACATCCTCAAGGAGATCTTCTGGCGGCCGGTCACCCAGAGCCCGTACGGACCCGTCCTCGCGGAGGAGGACGTGATCGGCACCAAGGTCCGCGCGCTCGCCGACCGCGGAGCGCCCCGCGATCTGATCGACGTGTTCGCGGCCTCCCGCCGCTGGTCCAATGCCGAGCTTGAGGAGTTCGGCCGCCGCCACTCCCGTGGCCGCTTCGAGCGCGAAGACCTGCAGGCGAACCTCACCGGCGCCGAGTGGACCGACGACGACGCCTTCGCCGCTTACGGCCTGGACGATGCCACCATCACCGCTCTTCGAACCTGGGCCGTGGAGTGGGCCGACGACCTCGCAGCCCGGCTCCTCGAAGAGCCCGGTGATCCCGACATCGACTGATCGTGCCGCATGTGCACGCCCTCCCACAAGCACGGGGGGCAAGCGCCGCGCCCCCCCATGGCCACGCTCGCCGCACTCGCCGACCCCGAGGCCGAGCCCGGCAGGCTCATCCGCTATGCAGCCGTACACGGGCAACCTGACCAACCAAGGTCGTCCCACATGCGTCCCCCAAAAACGCCTGACGAACTTTCAGAATGCTGAAAAGATGCAGGTCAAACGATTTTCGGTTCAGTTAGACTGAGTGCCTTCTAAGCGCCTGCTCTATGCGATATATCACGTCCACCAACAAAACAGCGAGTTTCTTGGTGGCAAAGAAATCTGACGGGATTTCCGGGAGAGGCTCCCCGCAAAGGGGATACCCCCCAACAACTCTCGCCGCTCCCGACTCATACAGGTCGCAAGGGTGAGCAGTCCCGACGTCTTTACAGCCACCCACCACCATGCCCCGTCGACGCAAGGAGACGACAACTCATGTCCTGGGCCAAGGCTGATAGATCCGGGACCGTAGCGTTTCCTCAGCCTCATCCAACTCCACTCGCAGATCGAGCCACACCTGGTCTCGGCGGGCGTTCGGCCGGTCGAGATTGACCGAGACCCATGAGAAAACACCGGTCAACGTGTCCCGGCTGCCGCTGAGGTTGAAAGGTCAGGGTGACTGGGTTACGGTGGGCTCCAGTGTCAGTCCCGTCTCGGCTATGAAGCCGTTGAGGACCTCGGGTCGGCGTTGGATGCCGCGTAAGCGGTTCTTCACGAGCGGAGTGAGGTCTTCGATCTTGTGGGGTGCAAGATCGGCCAGGGACTTCTTCAGGTGGGCCCATACACCTTCGACGGGGTTGAGGTCAGGCGCATAGGGCGGGAGCTTGACGATGGTCAGCCAGTCGCTATTGCGGTCGCAGAACTCCCGCAAGGGCTTGGCGTGGTGGGTGCTGGCGTTGTCCCACACCACGATCAACGGGGCGCCGTCGAGCTGACGGCGCGCGGCGGTGATCAGTTCGGCGAACTCGCGGGCCCGGAAGCCCTTCTTCTCGCCCGTACGGCCCCGGTATGTCTGCGTCCGGTAGATCATCCTGGTCTCTCGGCCCGGCCTGACGCAGATCATGCCAGCCATCAGGACCCGGCCCGAGCCCTTCCCCGTCACCTTTACCACCGGAGTCCGTCCGCGTCTCGACCACGTGCGGCCCTTGCCGGGTTCCAGGTCCTGTCCGGCCTCGTCCTCGAAGACGATCCAAGCGCCCAGGAACTTCGCTGCCCTCTTACCCGTGACCACTGCTCCGTCCGCCACGCAGCAACGGCCTGCTCATCCCGTTCGGCAGCCCGGCGTGCGGGGACCTGCGGTGACCAGCCCAGCCGGTGCAGCAGGTAGGACACACCGCGCGGGGTGTAGCGGTACCCGAAGTGTCTGTTGATCAGCTCCGCCACCCTGGCCAGGGTCCAGCGCTGGTCCTCGCTCCAGCCGTGTGCGGCCGGGCCGGCCTCCAGCCCGGCTTGAAGCCGCTCGGCCTGGGCATCGCTGAGCCGGCACGGCAGGCCACCGGCCCCCTTGGACATCAGGGCCGCTCTGCCGCCTGCCCGCCAGGCAGTGTGCCAGGCGTATGCCGACTTCCGCGACACCCGTAACCTGCGGGCCACCTCCGGCGGCCGCACTCCCTGCCCGAACATTCCCGCGGCCTCGAAACGCACCGCCTCGCGTTTCGCCCGCCCCGCAGTGGTCAGACCGCCGCCATCCGCGTACCTCATGACGACGATGTAGCACCGCCAACGCCCGCTGTCACCCCGACCTTTCAACCTCAGCGTCAGGCGTGCTGACCGAAAGCACGAATGGCAGAGCGATCCCAGCGCGAGTGACGAGCAGTCGTGACTGATCTCCCGGTTTACGCCGCCCTCCAGTGAGATACCGCGGAGCGTCTGGAACCTTCACCCACTCAAGCACGGCGCCAGGAACTTGCTCATCCAAGAGTTCAGCGATGCCCTCTCGTATAGCCCCCGCAGGGGCTTCGCCCATCCATCCAAGCCAATGGCCCGACTCGTTGAGCTTGGAAAAATCATCTTTCGGTGGACCAAACTCCGGATTTCGGCGGAACTCGCCCGTCAAACGGCCATCCTCGTCCACAAGCCACACACCTCGGATGGCCTCGGGAGGGACATATTGTTCACCGTCGCCAGCAAAAGCCGGGGCAATCTCCGCGACATAGCCGCCAGGATTCCTGATTGCCTGCGCGACCAGTTCGGGCGCCGGCGGCCCTGGGCATACTGTGCCAGGCCACGAAGAGTAGTGCATCACAACTCCCATCACAGGATGTCAGGTCACTACGCCGCTTCCCCCACTGAAGGCGGAAGCGACCAGTCACGCATGTGCGCTGGCCACCACACCGCCCGGGCAATAGTACGCCCGCGCACACAGCCCACGGACGGTCCCTGACGAAACCCATACCAGGCCGCCAGTAGGAACCGCTCTCGGTCAATCAGGAAATCGACGCCGAGGGCGAAAGTCGGGATAATCGAGTTGACATCCTTTCTGTACCTCTACTCAAGGAACTGGACGCACTCTTCGTAAACCTCAGCCGCAGCCTGCTCAATCTCCCGCGCTACATCGCCTTCGTACTGATGGCCGGCTGCCTCAACACCTGGATAGAGCTCGAACAGGCTTGATGCGAGTCGATTTCGGTTCTTGGACCGGCTGCCGTCGGCGTGCGTAACCACGCCGTTGCCACAGCTGACGTCGAACTCCTTCCCGCAGGGAAGTCCTTCTCCGCTGGGGTCCGAGTGAGAAACCGGGTTTCCAGCACCGTAGCTGTAGCCGTTCAGCGATTGGGATATGCCTGTTTGGAAAAGCGGATCGAGGCTGACGAAGCGGCCTATGGCGGGATCGTATTCGCACGCCCCGATTTCAGTGAGGCCGGTGGTGGTGTCGGTGGTACGGGCTTTGCCCTATTCCGTGAACACTCGCGCGTTATGCGACCAGCTCCAGGGTATCGATGGTGCTGGCATGCTGCCGTTCAAAGCAGTTCGCACTTCAACGTGGCGAAGAAGGACTCCACCAGGGCATTGTCGTAGCTGGAACCGACCCGGTCCATCGAGCGCCGTATGCCGTGCGTCCGGCAGACCTCTGTGAACGCCGCAGACGTGTATTGCCTGGACTCAACCGGTCGTTGCAACACCGGCTTGTTGGAGCAACAACAGCTGCTCGTCGACGACCAGGCCGGCTCGCATGTGTTCGGCGAGCGACCAGCCCACGACCCGCCGCGAGTGCATGTCGATCACCGTCGCCAAATACATCCACGACCCGCCGACCGGCAGATACGTGATGTCGCCGCACCAGCGCACGTCCGGTGCCGGAGCCTCGAACGCGCGCCCCACCAGATCGGGTCCCGACGGCACGGTCTTGTCCGCGACCGTGGTGCGAACGGTGCGCCGCAGGTGTCGGCCGGCCAGACCGCGCTCGCACATCAGACGGGCGACCCGCTTGTGGTTCACCGCGCCGTGCCGCTCCCGGATCTCGCGGGTGGCCCTGGGCACACCGTAGGCGCCGTTCGACTCCTCGTGGATCTCCGCGATGCTTGCGGCCAGGTCCTCATCGGCCGCTCTGCGCGCCGCCCGGGCGGCTGCCGCCGCGATCCACCGGTAAAAACCGGACGCAGAGATGGCCAGAACCCGGCACAGCCGCGGCACTCCATACAGGTGACGATGATCGGAGATGAACCGCCAACGGCCGATCATCGACCCATCTCCTTGGCAAAACACGCGGCTGCCTTGCGCAGGATCTCCTTCTCCAGCTCACGGACCGGCCTGCGTAGCCTGCGCAGTTCCTCCCGTTCCTCCGGATTCAACGGACCCTCACCGCCCGGACCCGAGGCCGCCGAGGCAGCCCGCGACCGCTCGACCCACTGGCGCAGCGACTCCGGATTGACACCCAGCTCGCGCGCCACCGACGAGATGCGCCGCCCGCTGGACTCCACCAGCGCGACCGCGTCCCGCTTGAATTCCCCCGAGTACCTCGCAGTACCCATGAGGACATCCTCTCCACGGACGCCAAGATCCGCTTCTCAGAAGTGTCCACTGTTTGGGGTGAAGCCCACGTCAGCCGTGCACCGCGTCCGGGGACGTGACCAATAGCCCCCAGAGCACGGATGGCTCTGGCCGCGAAACAGGCCATCGGGCTAGCGGTCAATGAGCCAGCGGGCACCTTCGAACAAAAACGCACCAAGCATGATGACGACCGGAATGACGAGAACCAACTCCATGTAGCCACGGGACGGCACCTCGACCACTTCGCCGCTGGGCTCCCCAGCATGGGTGCGCCGTGCCACGTCGATTTCATCGCGGATGTGCACGGCTCTTCCGGCAGCAGGCCAACCGTTGAACGCTTCAAGCGACAGCGGCTCATCCCTGCCTTCGATACGGACCTGAATACCCCGCCCTGCCTTCATATCCACCTCACGGATACTTGCCCAGGGAATCCTGTATGTCGTGGAGAAATTCCTGACAATGAGCGCACCGCGCTCGCTGCGCACTCCCGGTCGTAGATTGCTCAAGGCATACAGCACCAGCAGCGAATAGGTTCCTGTCAAAGCCGATACCTTGAAGAAGGTCAGATCGGAGGTATGCCAGAGAGTCCATGCTTCGAAGGCGGCGAAGCCCAGGATGAGTATCCAGCCGAAGACCTGTCTGTCCCGCCAGCGCTTCACAACCAACCGCCTTCCGCCCCTGTGCCGGGCGGGCGCCCGGCACAGGGGTGCACTCTTGTCGATGAGCGAATAGCCACGCCACTCCTCAGAAAAGTCCCCTGATCCTGCTCCAGGTCGATGACGCTGCTGACCGCCCTGCGGTCCAGCCGGATGTCGCCGCTGATCGTCCCGCACTCCAGCCTGACTTCATCCCGTTCCACGCTCCCTTGCCCACCTGCAACCCGAACTTTCCTTCTCTGAGTGCGGCAGCACCGGAAAGCGTAGTGACGACACCGATCGCGCAATCCGTGCTCAGTCCATCCTTGGCGCAAGAGCGGGCTGTCGTATATGCACCGAGAACTGTGGCCACTCCGGCCGCAACTGTTCCACAGGTTACCCATGCGCCGCCTTCGGTGGCGGCGCCTGCGACAGCGCAGGCGGCTGCGGCGGCTGCGGCGGCTGCGCCGGTCCACTCGACAATGGAATCCGCCGTGTCCCAGAAACCATGGCCACTGTCCGCATCAGCCTTCGCGGCAGCCAGCTCGCGCTTGAGTTCCTGGTTCTTCCGCCTCTCTGCAGCAAGCTCCCGCTTGAGCTCCTCCGCCCTGCGGGCTTCACTCGTGCTGCTGCTGTGAGCTGTGCCACTCTTGGACTTCTTGCCGCTGCTGCTCGTACCGGCGTAGCCGGGGGCAACTCCGCCGCCGGTGGGGTTGCCGTTCTTGGACAGGCTGCCGTCGCCATGGGTGACGACGCCGTTGCCACAGCTGACGCCAAATTCCTTACCGCAGGCAAGGCCCTCGCCGCTGGGGTCGGAGAAGGAAATGGGATTGCCACCGCCATAGCTGTAGCCGCCGAGTTCTTGGGGGCTGGTGGCGTTGAAGAGGGGGTCGAGGCTGATGAACCGGCCGATGGTGGGGTCGTATTCGCGGGCGCCGATGTCGGTGAGGCCGGTAGTGGTGTCGGTAGTTTTGTCGAGGAAGGTGCGATTGTCGGCCCAGGTGGTCGTGGTGCCGCGGGGGTTGCCGTAGGGGTCGAACTGTCGCCAGGTGGGCGTCTGGGCGGTGTTGTCGAGGTAGAGGGTGTTGGTGCCGTGCTGGTCGGAGTCGAGTTCGAAGCCGTAGTTGGTGCCGGTACCGGTGCGGACGATGGTGCCGCCGCCGGGAGCGGTGTAGTAGCGAACGCCGGTGGCGGTGCCGGCGGAGTCGTTGAGGGTGATCTGTTCGCTGCCGAGGTAGAGGGTGGTGGTGCTGGGGTCGATCTGGAGGAGCAGGTTACCGTCGGCGTCGTAGATGTAGCTGGTGGTGGTGCCGGTGGTGCTGTTGGAGACACTCGTCAGCTGTTCGGCGCTGTTCCAGAGGAGGGTCTGGTCGCCCGTGCTGGTGTTGCGGGTCTGGGTGTTGCCAGCGGCATCGTAGGTATAGCTGGTCGAGCTGGTCGAGCCGCCGGTGTTGGCGGTGCCGGTAAGGGTGTTGGGCTGGCTGCTGGACCAGACGCTGTTGGTGACAGTGTCGCTACCGGAGCCGGACACGGTGTGCTGGGTCTGGGAGAGCCGGTTGCCGATGTCGTCGTAGGCCCAGCTGGTCCAGTACGTACCGCCGCTGATGCCGTCGCCGACCATGCTGTGATCGCTGCTGGTGGGTGTGGCTGAGCAGCTGTCGGTGGCGGTCCACGCGCTGGTGAGGCGGTCGAGGGCGTCGTAGTTGTAGCACTGGGTCTCGGCCGTGGTGCTGGAGCCGGAGCGGGTCTCGGTCTGGCGGGTGACGTTGCCGGACAGGTCGTACTTGTACGCCGTCTCGTCAACGCTCGCGGGGCTGGTGCTGGAGCGGGTGACGAGCTGGTCGGTCAGGTCCCCGGTGTGTGCGTCGTAGCTGTCAGTGACAGTAGCGTACGAGCTGGCCGAGCCGAGCTGGGCTTGGGCAACCTGGTCGTAAGCGCTGTAGCTGATGCTCTGCAGGTAACTGTAGGCGCTGGTGGCCAGCTCGTCTTCTTCGTCGTCGTTGTTGTAGCCGTGGGTGACGGTCTCGGCCGGCAGTCCGCCGCCGAGGGCGTAGCCGTCGGTCCACAGCAGCCCGTTGACGCTGGTGTAGGAGTGCGTGATCTTCCACGTCTTGCCCAGGACGCTGCCCTGCGCGGCGGACGGAATGATGGTCTCCTCGCCGAGGGACTCGCCGAAGACGTTGAAGTTCACGGCCTGTTGGACGTAGGCGTAGCCACCGCTGTACGAGGTCGCCGTCGTGACGTGCCCGACCGGGTAGGTCATACCGGAGATGGCGGTGTTGGAGTTGTCGTAGACCCAGGCCGCGGTCTGGTTGCCTGGCGAGGCGGTGGAGGCGTAGGCGGCCTGGTCGGCGGTCGCCGCGGCGTACTGGCCGGTTTTCCGGTCGAGCGCGTCGTAGGTGTAGGAGACGTATTCGCCGCGGGAGTCCTTGCTCTGCAGCAGGTTGCCATCCCCGTCGTACGTCATGGCGGAGGTCGTGCCGGCGGTGGGGTCGGTCTTGGAGACCACCTCTCCGGCCAGATCGTAGGTGTTGGTCCACACCTGGTTCTTGGCGTCGGTGGTGGTGGACTGCTGACCGTGGCCGTCGTAGCCGTAGGTGGTGGCGGTGGTGGTGCCGTCGGTGAGGTAGAAGACCCCGGTGGCTGGGTTCAGCGGCGTTGTGAGTGTGGGTGCGGCGGTGTACTCGTCGAGTTCGCTGGTGCGGCCGAGCGGGTCGGTGCGGGTGGTCTTGGTGACGCCGCCCGCGGGCGGGATGACGGTGGTGGCGTCGCCGTTGTAGACCGTGGTGGTGGTCGAGACGACGGTGCCGTTCTTCTCGGAGATGTCGTAGACCTGCTGGCCGAGCCCGTCGTAGGTGTACACGTCCTGGTCGGCGACCTGGTTGTCGGCCACCGAGTCCAACGCCAGCGCAGGTGTGGTGGTGGAGTCCCAGTAGTCGTTGTTCTTCTTCGCCGTCCAGCCGCGGGAGTCGTACAGAGTGTCGTTGATCAGACGACCGCCCTGGGGTGTGTAGTTCTGGGTCTGCCGAGTGCGGCCGAGGGAGTCCTCGATGCTGACGGAGGTGAGGTAGCCGCTGTTGTCGTTGAGGGTGTTGGTCACCACACCTGACAGGGAGCTGTTGGACAGGGTATAGGTGTAGGTGAGGTTGGCCAGCGACGTGGTCGCGCGCGAGTTCTTCCACACCGACGTGGCCCGGCCCAGCGCGTCGTACTGAACGGTCGTCACCACGTGGTTGGCGTCGGTGCTCGTAAGCGTGAGCTCCCGCTCCGGATCCAGCGTCGAGCTACTCGTGTGAGCGACCCCGCCCGCGGTCGGCTCGGTGACCGATTGCCCGGTCGTCAGGTAGGCGGCATTGACCGTGTAGCTGGTCGTGGTGGTGTTGCCGTTGCCGTTGGTGGTGCTGGCAAGACGGTGGTAGGTGCTGTCGTAAGTGTTCTTCGCGGTGGTGCGCCAGGTGAAGGCGCCCGAGCCGTAGTCGGTGGCCTTGCGGGTCATCGTGACCAGGCCCATGGTGGGGGCGCTGGACTGCGGGAAGGCGGTGGAGAAGGTGGCGTCGTCGTAGAAGGTCCGGGTGGCGGAGACAACCTGGTCTGGGCGAGTGACGCTGGCGGGTGCACCGAGAGTGTTCAGTCCGTTGGGGACAGAGGTGACGGAGCCCTCGGTGAAGCCGGAGCAGGCGACAGAGTCCTCCTCCGAGCCGGAGACCAGGCCGACGAGGTTGGCGCCGGTGTTGGCCGGGGCGTAGGTGGTGGCGGTGCACCGGTCGTAGTCGGTGTCGGCCGGCACGGTGTGCGTGTAGGTGTAGGTCGGCAGACCGAAGTCGTCGTCGCTGCGGGTGGCGTCGTAGGTGGTGTCGGTCTCGTCGTAGCGCCAGCTCGTGGTGCCGCCGTCGGTCAGCCGCTGCCTGGTCCACTCCTCCGCGGTACCGGTCGCCTTGGCGGTCAGGTCCGGCAGCCCGGTGCGAGTGCGGGTCGCGGTGGCCGCGGAGATCCAGTACGAGGTGATCGTGGAGTGGTCGACGCCACCGCCGTTGCCGAGGTAGGAGGAGGACTCCAGTGTCTGCCCGGCGAGTTGGGCCGAGTCGGTGTGGCTGCCGCCCTGGGAGTCGGTAAGCGAGACGCTCCGGGTCGAGGTGGACGAGAGCCAGTCGCCGTCCATGCCCTGGTAGTAGGAGTCGACCTGCTTGGTCTGCGCGTCGCCAGAGCCGTTGCCCGTCGTGGTGGTCACCTTCTGGTAGCCGCGCCACTGCCCGTAGGTGCGGTACTTGGCCTTGGTGGTCTCGTCGTCGTCGTAGTGCCAGGCCGCGCCGCTATACGAGTAGTCCGTCTCCTTGGTCGCCGAGCCGCCCGTGGTGTCGGTCTCCAGCACCTCCTGCACCGCGTACTTGTTGAACCAGTCCAGCATCGGGCTGATGTAGCCGCTGGGCGTCCAGTACTCCGGGAAACAGGACGCGTTGTTCGAGGACGGCGTGGCCGAGGTCGAACACGCGGTCGGCAGCGTGTAGGAGACGCCGGTGACTCCGCCCAGTTCGTTGGTGATCGCCGTGATGCGGTAGCGGAACAGGCCCGGGTAGGTGGCGGTGCTCACCCGGTTCTCCAGGGCCGAGCCGGTGAACTTCACCGCCGGCATGGTGATCGAGGAGGTAGAGCCGCCCGCGGTGGTGTCCGAGCCGGTGCGCTGGACCGAGGACAGCCACAGCGTGGCGCTGGTCGCATCCCCGGTGGAGGGCTCCGTCTGGGTCAGGGCGTAGGAGTCGACCGTGACGTACGCGCTGGAGGACACCGAATACTGCTGGGTGGTGATCGAGGTCAGGCGGACCGTGGAGAAGAACGACGGCGCGTACGAGCTGCAGGTGGCACCGGAGGCGCAGATCAGGTCGTAGGGGACGTCGGGATAGTAGGAGGCATTGGAGGAGGTCTCCGCACTGCCACAATTGGTGCTGGTGGAGGTGCAGCGCACCGACGTCCCGTAGACGATCTTGTCGGGGACGGTGCCGTACGGGCCGGTGGCGGTGGTGAAGCCGTAGTCGATGTGCGCGAGGTAGGAGTCGCGCACGTACTTGACCTCGGAGTCCCCGTTGTGAGCGCCGTAGTAGTTGGTGTCCTGCTTGTAGTAGTACGCCATCGCCGCACCGGTCGCGGTGGTGACGTAGTCCAGGTGCCACTTGTAGGCCATCGTGCAGTAGCTGCTGGTGGCCGTGGAGTTGTAACAGGGGTCGCCGGAGTGGGCCGAGTACACGCGCTCGGAGTCCACCGAGTTCGTCGTGTCATTCCCGGACGCCCAGCCGGGCAGCTCGTTGCGGCCGAAGTAGTACTTGGTGCCGTCCCGCTCTGTGATCACCCAGTACGACGTGTCGTAGGTGCCGGATCCGTTGGCCGAGCCGGTCACTTTGCTGACCGTCGCACCGTCGTCGTCGGCCAGCTTGTAGGTGGAGGTGTCATTGTCGTAGACGATCGACGTCGACGACCCGTTCAGCGACATGGTCAGGATCGGGCCGTCGTAGCACTCATCCGATGTCGTGACCGACCCAGCGCTGCCCTCGGGAGAGTCGGAGCACGGCGTGAACTCCTCTCCGATGAAGGAGTCCTGGGTGGTCCAGCCGTCGCCCACCCAGGACGACTGGGCCTGAGTGTTGGCCGTCTTTCCGTCGACGCTGCCCGAGTCGTAGGACAACGACGCGTCCGGCGCCAGCGATGTCGAGGCCGCCGGTGACTCCACCTTGTAGGTGTAGGTGAAGTCACCCGAGGAGCCCGACTGCCCCCAGGAGCCCGCAGACGACAGGGTCGAGGCGTAGTTGCCGCCTGCCCCGCCCTCCTGACCGGTCGAGTCGGTGGCTGCGATCACGGTTGCCGCGCCGGACGTCGAGGCCGTCTGCGCCGTTGCCGACGCGGAGACCGAACCGGTGTAGACAGCCGAGACGGCCGCCCCAGCGCCAGTCCTGCGCTTGCCGGTGAAGGCGGCGTTCTTCGCTGAGCCGGTTCCGGCGAGCGTGACATTCGCGGATACGGCTGTGTTCTTGAGGTCGTTGCGTGACGTCAGCGGGCTCTGCTTACGGCAATTGGCCAGTTGAGGAGTCGTCAGCGCACAGGTCGGCAGTTCCACCAGATGCAGCCGGGAGGCATAGTTGCCGCCGATGGTCTGGCTGAAGGCGCCGTAGTCCAGGCCGACTTTCACCCGGCCGGAGCCGGCCTCGGTGGTCCCGGCGTCGGAGGCAGTGGAGAGGGTCCAGACCGGGCCGGACACGCCAAGCCGCGCGGACAGCGACTTCGACTGGACCGAGACCCCAAGCGTCGTCGGGCCGGCATAGCTGCCCTTGCTGGGAGCTACAGCCTGTGCCCACACCGGTGTTCCCGAGGCCGAAGCCTTGGAGCCCGTGGCCGCTGAGGGCTTTGGCGCAGTCAGCTTCAAAGTCCCGGCCTTGGCGGCCGGCCAAGCGGTCCGGGTCGGCACGACAGTGTGCCGGGTCGCGCCGGAGAGACGCACGTGCTTGTGCGGAACAGGCTTCAACCCTGTGACCGAACGGCCCAGGTCCGCCTTCGGCTTCGTGGCCGACACGGTGGACGGACTGGACAGGATCAGCGCACTCGCCGTCGACCCGAAGGCCACGCTCAGGCACAGGGACCAGGCCAGTACCGCAGCCCACCCTGCGAAGTACCTTCCGGCGGTGCGCCGGTACCGCGCCCATACTGCTCCGCTGTTTCCGCGCGCACGTCTACCGGACACGGCCTCCCCCTCGTCATGACGACATGCCGAAATGCCGAACGCCCACCTCGGCCTATTGCCGTACCGGTGAACGTACGCCCGACGGAAAGAAATACATGAAGGTTCAATCCTGAAGAGTAAGAAGTTGGAAAAGAGCAAATCCAAGAAGATCTACAAACTTCACCAGAAGCGGACATCCAAGGCATGTACATGCCGTGATCTGGGTCACACAACCCCATGCCGGACCGCCAAATACCCATACGGTGACGCGGCCCCACCCGAACCAAATCCGAAACCTGCACCTTCCTCGCGCCAGGGAGGCCACCGCGACGGATCACCAAGGAAACACCAAGGAAATTTTGCAAAACCTGGCAACAGGAAAAGGGTTGCAGGCACTTGCAGGGGCAAACCGTGCTGCATTTTCCATCAGCATGAATATTGGGGGGAAAGAAAGTGCAAAAGAATTCGCGGACGTCTCTGCCTCGTTCATGGGCACGCCGCACACTTGTCGGCGCTACCGCTCTTGCGGTCTCCGGTGCCTTGGGTCTTCCCTGCCTCGCCCATGCGGCCACCTCAACAACTCACGCTGGCACAACCACCCACGCTTCAGCCAGCGCTTCTGCCGGGCTGAGTGAGCAACAGGCCCTGGCGGAAGCCAGGTCCACCGGCAAGCCGGTGCAGGCAACGGCCGCCACGACGGACTCCTCCACGCTCACCGCGAACCCCAACGGCACACTGACACTCAGACAGACACTCGCTCCGGTACGCAAACTGGTGCACGGCAGATGGAAGAGCCTGGATCCAACGCTCGTACGTCATACGGACGGCACCATCTCCCCCAAGGCGTCCACCAGTTCTCTGACCCTGTCCGGCGGCAGCACGGACGCCCCGCTGGCGACCATGCGGGCCAGCAGCGGCTCCCTGGCCGTCTCACTCCCCGCAGCATTCACCCTGCGCACGCCTGCCCTGTCGGGTCCCACGGCGACGTACCACGACGTCCTGCCCGGCGTGGACCTCGCGGTCACCGCGCAGGACACCGGCGGGTTCAGCGAGGTCCTGGTCGTCAAGAACGCCACAGCCGCTGCCAACCCGGCACTCAACGACCTGAACCTGTCCACGAAAGCCACGGGCGTGACCCTGGCCAGCGACGCGGCCGGCGACATCACCGCCAAGGACCGCAAGGGCCAGACCGTGTTCTCGGCCACCGCCCCCACCATGTGGGACTCCAGCCGACCTGCCGCGAACACTCCCAGGACGACCGACCCGCGCTCCGGGCAGACCGTGGACAAGCGCAGCGGCGTCCCCCTTGCCTCCACCCCTGCTGCGCCGGGCGACGCCGCCCGCAAGGCGAGCCTGAAGGCCGCCTACCACCGGGGGCACATCAGCCTGTCTCCCGTACGCACCCTGCTCAGGGGCAAGAACACCGTCTACCCGGTCTACATCGACCCCACCTTCACCGCCTCCGGTCAGACCGACACCGTCCAGGCGTGGGCGTTCGTCGACAGCGAGTGGCCCGACACCTCGTTCTACAAGCCCGCAGCATCCATTCCCGGCCCCCTGCACGTCGGCTACACCGACTGGACCCCCGACGTCTCCACCAACCGTGCCCTGTTCCAGACGAGCATCCACAGCAGCATCTGGGGCGCGGATGACGTGATCTCCTCCAACATCTCCTTCTACGAGAACTGGTCGGCCTCCTGCACCAAGGAGGAAGTCGACCTGTGGCACACAGGCTCCATCTCCTCCAGCACCACCTGGAACAGCACGCACAGCTCCAGTGACCCCGACAAGAAGTTCTGGTTCAGCAAGCTCGACTCACAGACAGTCGCCCACGGCTGGTCCACCTCCTGCGGACCCGAGGACGTCACCTTCGACATCACCTCGCTGATGCAGTCGGCCGCCAACGGCAAGTGGTCCAAGGCCACGTTCGGCCTACGCGCCGCCGACGAGAGCAACGACCTGGCCTGGAAGCAGTTCAGCAAGCAGGCCACCATCACCACCACCTACGACCACACCCCCAACACCCCCACCTCACTGACCACCAGCCCCACCACCAACTGCACCGCCGCCACCCCCACCTCGCTGGGCCTGGGCGACATCACCCTCCGCGCCAAGGTGTCCGACCCCGACGGCACCACCAGCCCGCTCACCGCCAACTTCACCCTGAAGAACATGTCGAGCGGCACCACCTACACCCGCGCGATCAACGCCACCAGCGGCACCACCGCAAGCACCCTCTACTCCCACACCAGCAGCTCAGGCCCCTTCCAAGCCCTGACCGCGAAGACCGAGTTCGCCTGGTACCTCACCGTCACAGACCAGCATCTGACCAGCGACCAGTCCAAGACCTGCCACTTCTACTACGACCCCACCGCCCCCGGCGCCCCCACCATCGCCCCGGTCACGTCCACCACCAGCCAGTGCTCCGAGCTCACCGACAGCCCCTCGGGCGACAGCCTGTGCACGGTAGGCACAGCCACGAGCTTCACGATCACCGACCCCAACACCACTACGACTCCGGGTAGTTACCGTTACCAGCTCAACGGCGGCAACCCCGTCAGCGTCCCCGCCGCTGGCTCCACCCCCTACACCGCCACCATCTCGCTGAAGCCGACCACCCAGACCAACGTCCTGACCGTCACCGCCGTCGCCAGCACCGGCAACATCGGTGACACCTACGACTACCGGTTCATCGCCAAAGCCCCCGCCACCGCCGCCTACGACGACCTCAACGGCGACGGCAACGCCGACCTGCTGACCGTCGGCGGCAAGAACTCCCTCCCAGCCGGGCTCTGGCAGGCCGCCGGAACCGGATCCGGCAAGGTCGACGCGGTCGCCCGGAACATCGGCATCGACGGCAACGGCGTCTCCACCACCCAGACCGCCACCTCCTTCACCGGCACCCAGGCCATCACCGGCCACTTCTTCACCGGCGCCGGCTTCAACGACGTCCTCGACTACGGCTACGACACCGCCACCGGCGCCGTCACCGGCGAGATCCTGCGCGGCCAAGGCGACGGCACCGACCTGCAGCCCGTCGACTCCCACCCCATCACCAACTCCGCCGGCGTCTTCACCCAGACCGACACCACCTTCAACGACGACGGCACCACCACCAACACCGTCACACCGGCCACTTCCATCGCCAGCGGCGGCAGCCTGTACAACACCGTCAACGGTGACACCGCCACGGGCTATCCGGACCTCCTGCTTCTGATCAACGACTCCCTGTACGACGAGCCCTCCATCGTCGGTGCGGGCCTCTACCCCGGAGCCGATCAGGCCACCGACCTGGCTGACTACAACCCCTACTGCCTCGCCCAGAACACCAGCACCACCACCAGCTGCACCACCGGCTGGAGCGGCTGGACCATCACCAGCACCCTCGACGCCAACGGCCTGCCGGAACTGTTCGCCCGGGACACCAGCACCGACACCAGCGACCCCTCCGCCGGCCAGCTCTGGTACCTCAGCTCCGACAACCTGCAAACCCTCACCTACGACGCCCTCTCGAACGGCGCCACCGACGCCATCCTCACCTCCGCCGAAGCCGCCGCCACCGGCTGGGACTCCCTCAGCCAGCCCACCCTCCAAGCCGCCGACATCAACAACGACGGCACACCCGACCTGTGGACCGTCAACGGCACTGGCACCGCCACCGCCCATGAGATGACCCTCTCCGGCACCAACGCCACCTTCACCACCCCCACCGGCCAAGCCCTGAGCACCGACACCCACGACTGGCCCCTCAACGACTACGACACCACCGCCCACACCGCCGACGACTCGGCCACCAGCGCCATCACCCTCACCGGCACCAGCGGCGTCACCGCCCCCGAAGGCGGCCTGTTCGACCCCGACGTCCAGCTCGACGCCGCTGACCACGACTACCTCCAGGGCAGCAAGGCCCTGGACCTGACCAAGTCCTTCACCGTGTCCATCTGGGCCAACCCCACCGCCTACGGCGGCGCCGTCCTCTCCCAGAGCGGCAGCGCCGACTCCGGCATCCTGCTCCTCCCCACCACCGACGGCTGGCAGTTCAGCCTCAACACCGGCTCCGGCACCGCCTGGAGCTTCGACACCGTCATCGGCGGCACCGTCCACCTCGGCACCTGGGCCCACCTGACCGCCACCTACAACCAGTCCACCGGCGTCATGAGCCTCTACGTCGACGACGTCTTCGTCGGCTACACCAGCCACACCGCACCCAGCACCGGCGCGAGCGGCAACTTCCAGCTCGGCGACGCACTCAACGCCTCCGCCCGCACCGACTACTTCACCGGCGAACTCGCCCGCGCCCGCACCTGGACCGGCGCCACCGTACGCCCGGCCCAGCCCTACACCCCGGCGGGCTACCACCAGGCGGTCACCCCGACCCGCATCCTCGACACCCGCAGCAGCAGCCTGCTCACCTACACCAGCGGCATCACCGCCGGCACCAGCACCGTCCCCGCCGACTCCGTCACCCACCTCAAGATCGCAGGCGACACCGTCACCACACCCGTCAGCGGCGCCCCCACCACCATCCCCAGCACCGTCACCGCGGTCGCCGTCGACGTCACCGTCACCGGAGAGACCGACCACGGCTACGTCACCACCTACGCCGACGGCACCCAGCGCCCTGTCACCTCATCCACCAACTTCGCCGCCCACACCACCGCCACCGGCTACCAGATCGTCCCCGTCGGCAACGACGGCAAGATCAACCTCTACACCCACCTCGACAGCACCGACGGCACCGCCGCCCTGGTCGTAGACGTCACCGGCTACTTCACCAGCGACGCCACCCTCACCGGCAACCAAACCTACACCCCGCTCACCAGCGCCGTCCGCGTCCTGGACACCCGCTCCAGCATCGCCCACACAAGCCTGACCAGCACCGGAACCGTCGCCGCCGGCACCAACTTCACCCTCCAGATCACCGGCCTCAACGGCGTCCCCGCCAACGCTACCGCCGTCGCCGTCAACCTCGCAGCCGCCAGCGCCACCGACACCGGCTACCTCGAAACCTACGCCACCGGATACACCCCCACCTCCGCCCACAGCCTCAGCTTCACCGCCGGCAACGCCATCACCTCACTCGCCGGCGACGTCCCCATCGGCACCGGCGGAACCATCACCATCTCCGTCCAGACCAGCGCCGCAGCCGTCATCGCCGAAATCACCGGCTACTACACCACCGGCACCACCGGCCAGAAATTCCACACCATCAACCCCACCCGCCTCGTCGACACACGCAACGGCATCGGCGGCACCACCACCCCCGTAGCCCCCAACACCGCCTACAACCTCACCTCCGCCCACACCCAACAAGTCACCACAGCCGCCACCCCCACCATCGCCGCCATGCTCACCGTCACCAACCCCACCGCCGTCGGCTACGCCACCGTCTACCCCACCGCCGTCGGCAAACCCACACCCATCATCAACAACCTCAACTGGGGCACCGGCGACACCCTCGCCAACCTCACCCTCACCCCCACCGACACCAACGGACAGATCAGCATCTACAACACCAGCGACGGCACCGCCGACTTCATCGTCGACTCCAGCGGCTACTACACCTAACCAACCCGCCAAGCCGTAACGGGTAGGGGGCCGGGGGGCCCCGCCCCCCGGCCCCCCCCCCCCCCCCCCCCGGCGGGGGGGCCGCCCCCCCCCCCCCCGGAGACCCCGACGTGGAGGGGCGGGGGGGGTGGTTGTTTGTAAGGCGC
>NZ_JBICZD010000031.1:0-1434 GCF_043201555.1 Streptomyces sp. NPDC048288 | reverse complement strand
TTAATCACACAATAAAACCCCACCTCGCCGCTCCCGCCTTTATATTAGGCTACTCCCTCGGTAAACACCCCAAACCCCCCCCCCAAGGCGTGGGGGGGGGGGGGGGCGCCCCCCCCCCCGCGGCCCCCCGGCCCCCTACCTGCACGCGGTGTACGACGAGACCGCGCCAGCGATCACCATCCTCGTCAGGCCGTGTCGCTTCGCATAGTTGACTGCACGCCGCCACTCCGCCACCTCGCCATCACCCGAAACGGTAATCCCGATGCGGCCTTCGGCGACGAGCCACTCGATCAGCTCCTGCGCCTTCTCCCACCGGGCCTGCGCGACGGGCCTCTCCCTGTAGGACGGCCCGAGATTTGGCGGTCGCCGCCGGCTCACGGCCGCCGACGACCGCAGAGTCATCGTCAACAGAGCGGAACGGACGTCCATCAGAGTGGGGGTCCTGTGGGACTTTTCTGGGACTTCCGGCTCCATCAACCTGCACGAACATGAAATAGCCGAAAGGCCATTCGCGCAGGTCAGCACCTACAGGCCACTCATCGCGGCAGGTCACCGCGTTCGCTTGTCTTTTCCGGGACATCTGACCATCAGAAACCAGCAGCTCCGTTGCCCGTCCCTCCACTACGGGGAACAGGCTGCCCCGACCAGTTCCCCTCCACGAGGCCCGCTCCCGTTCATTCCCTCGCAGGCTCACACATCATGGCCTTCACCGCTTCTCTGACCGCCATATTGGAGTCATGCCCCTCCAGCCCACGGCATCCCACACCCACGCCGAGCGACCTCTCGGGCGCGGAGGCCGAGGACCTCGCGCTGTCCCGGGAGAAATTCCGGCGGCGCCTGCCGGAGTCGCTGGACGAGTTGCGCAGCCCGACCCACGGGATCGTGGAGCTGCCACTCGGCAGAGTCCGCGACGACAGCAAACCAGCTGAGCACGACCTAATCACAGGGGGCGGCGTTGCAGTTCTCCGCCACGCCGCCCGCGACAAGCCGGGCGAGGAGACCCATCGCACCTTGGCCGCCCTGCCGCGGCCCAGCAGCAAGGCAAACATGAGCCTACGAGGAAGCCAGCCAGCTCGCCTCCGCACCTGTTCCAGGCCCTCCAACGACCTGACGGCCTTTCAGGCCGTGCGTCATTCGTGCGTCACGCCGCAAGAACCAACGGGCGCCGCCACCACCACGCACCCCTCCCCCTCAGACGAATGCGAAGGTCACGCGGCATCGTCCGCCTTCACCTGTTCCCACCTCCCAAACAGGTCGAGCCGACGAAAGAAATCATAAAACCGCAGCTCAAGAGCCCTTTTCAGCAGGCTCCAGGATCGCGACGCACTCAACATGCGAGGTCATCGGAATGACATCGGCCCAAGCAAAGCACAGAAAGTCCCTGTTCAGAGCCATATTTTCGGCTCGTTGCCCCGTGGGCAGGCGCCCGCAGCG
>NZ_JBICZD010000030.1:0-39565 GCF_043201555.1 Streptomyces sp. NPDC048288 | reverse complement strand
GTAGCGGCCCCCGCGCGCGCCCCCCGCCCGCGGGCATCCCCCGGGCCGCGGGCCCCCCCCCCCGCCCCCCGCGGCGGTGAACTCCACACCGGGGGGGGGGGCGCCCCCGGGCCCGGGGGCCCGCCCCTCACGCGTGTCCCTACTTCTTCTTCGCGCCGCGCTTCTCGCGCACCCGCACGGAGATGTGGATCGGGGTGCCCTCGAAGCCGAACTCCTCGCGCAGCCGGCGCTCGATGAAGCGGCGGTAGCCGGCCTCGATGAAACCGGAGGCGAAGAGGACGAACCGCGGCGGCTTGGTGCCGGCCTGGGTGCCGAACAGGATGCGCGGCTGCTTGCCGCCCCGGACCGGGTGCGGGTGGGCCGAGACCAGCTCGCCGAGGAAGGCGTTGAGGCGGCCGGTGGGCACCCGGGTCTCCCAGCCGGCGAGGGCGGTCTCGATGGCGGGGACCAGCTTCTCCATGTGCCGGCCGGTGCGCGCGGAGACGTTCACCCGGGGCGCCCAGGCGACCTGGCCGAGCTCGGTCTCGATCTCGCGCTCCAGGTAGTAGCGGCGCTCCTCGTCGAGGGTGTCCCACTTGTTGAAGGCCATGACGACCGCGCGGCCCGCCTCGACGGCCATGGTGACGATCCGCTGGTCCTGGACCGAGATGGACTCGGAGGCGTCGATCAGGATGACCGCCACCTCGGCCTTCTCCACGGCGGCGGCGGTCCGCAGCGAGGCGTAGTAGTCGGCGCCCTGCTGGAGGTGGACGCGCTTGCGGATACCGGCGGTGTCGACGAACTTCCAGGTGACGCCGCCGAGTTCGATCAGCTCGTCGACCGGGTCGCGGGTGGTGCCGGCCAGCTCGTTGACGACGACGCGCTCCTCGTTCGCCACCTTGTTGAGGAGGGAGGACTTGCCGACGTTGGGGCGGCCGATGAGGGCGATCCGGCGGGGGCCGCCGACGCCGGGGCCGCCGAAGGTCTGCTCGGGGGCCTCGGGGAGCGCCTCCAGGACGGCGTCCAGCATGTCGCCGGTGCCGCGGCCGTGCAGCGCGGAGACCGGGTGCGGCTCGCCCAGGCCGAGGGACCACAGGTAGGAGGCGTCGGCCTCGCCGCTGGGGCCGTCCACCTTGTTGGCGGCCAGCACGACGGGCTTGCCGGCCTTGCGCAGCAGTCGTACGACCGCCTCGTCGGTGTCGGTCGCGCCGACCTTGGCGTCGACGACGAAGACGACCGCGTCGGCCGCCTCGATCGCGTACTCGGCCTGCGCGGCCACGGAGGCGTCGATGCCGAGGACGTCCTGCTCCCAGCCGCCGGTGTCGACGACCTTGAAGCGGCGGCCCGCCCACTCGGCCTCGTAGGTCACGCGGTCGCGGGTGACGCCGGGCTTGTCCTCGACGACGGCCTCGCGGCGCCCGATGATGCGGTTGACCAGGGTCGACTTGCCGACGTTCGGGCGGCCGACGACGGCGAGCACGGGCAGCGGACCATGGCCCGCCGCCTCGATGGCGCCCTCGACGTCCTCGATGTCGAAGCCCTCTTCCGCGGCGAGCTCCATGAACTCCGCGTACTCGGCGTCGCCGAGCGCCCCGTGGTCGTACTCGTGCTCAGCCGAGTCGCCGGGCTGGCTGTGGTCGTTCATGAAGTCCGTACCTCGTCGTTCATCGTGGTGATCGGTGGATCAGGCGCATATCGGGCTGATCCACTACTTAGTGTCGCCTAGCGTCCGGTCAGACGCCTGGCGTTTTCCAGGTGGCCGCTGAGCTGCTTCTGGATGCGTTCGGTGGCCTCGTCCAGGACCTTGCGGGTGCGCCGGCCGCTGCCGTCGCCCGCCTCGAAGGGGTCGCCGAAGACGACGTCGACGCGGGAGCGCAGCGGGGGCAGCTCCTTTATCAACCGTCCCTGCCGCTCGGAGCTTCCCAGCACGGCCACCGGGACGATCGGCGCGCCGGAGCGCACCGCGAAGTAGGCGAGGCCGGCCCGCAGGGCGGCGAAGTCGCCGTCGCCCCGGCTGCCCTCGGGGAAGATGCCGAGCACTCCCCCGGCCTCCAGGACACCGAGCGCCCGGGTGATCGCCGTGCGGTCGGCGGACTGGCGGTCCACCTTCAGCTGGCCGATCCGGGTCAGGAACGGGTCGAGCGGCCCGACGAACGCCTCCTTCTTGATCAGGAAGTGCGTCGGCCGGGGCGCCACGCCCATGACCATCGGGCCGTCGATGTTGTGGGAGTGGTTCACGGCGAGGATCGCCGGGCCGTGCGCGGGCACCTTCCAGGAACCCAGCACGCGCGGCTTCCACAGCCCGTACATCAGGCCGACGCCGATCCGCCGTCCGGTCTCGGCGCCCCGCCGCGACGGGAGGCTCACTTCCCGGCCCGCTTCTCCTCGACGAGGGTGACGACACACTCGACGACCTGGGCGAGGGTCAGCTCGGTGGTGTCCACCTCGACCGCGTCGTCCGCCTTGGCGAGCGGCGAGGCCTTGCGGGTCGAGTCGGCCGCGTCCCGCTTGATCAGGGCCTCGCGGGTGGCGTTGACGTCGGCGCCCTTGAGCTCGCCGCTGCGCCGGGCCGCGCGGGCCTCCGGCGAGGCGGTGAGGAAGATCTTGAGGTCGGCGTCGGGCAGCACGGTCGTACCGATGTCCCGGCCCTCGACGACGATCCCGACCCCGGCCGAGGCGGCCAGCGAGCGCTGCAGCTCGGTGATCCGCGCCCGCACCTCCGGCACCGCGCTGACCGCGCTGACCGCGCCGGAGACCTCCTGGGTGCGGATCGGGCCGGCCACGTCGGTGCCGTCGACCGTGATCGTCGGGTCCGCCGGGTCGGTGCCGGAGACGATCTCGGGCTTGCCGGCCGCGGCGGCGATCTCGGACGGGTCGGCGACGTCGATCCCGTTGGTCACCATCCACCAGGTCATCGCCCGGTACTGGGCGCCGGTGTCCAGGTAGCTCAGGCCGAGCTGCGCGGCGACGGCCTTCGACGTGCTCGACTTGCCGGTGCCGGCGGGGCCGTCGATGGCGACAATCACGGGCTGGGCAGCGCCGTTTTCCACGGGGGGACACCTTCCGGGTGCAGGGTGGGAGTGGTGTGCGGGACGCCATCGCGCCCCGCACAAGGTTACCGGCCCCCGGGACCGCCCGATTCAGCGCTATTGCCGCAGCGCCCAGCCCCGGTCCCGCAGGGCCGAGGTGAGCACCGGCACGGCCTTCGGCTCCACCCACAGCTGGACGAGACCGGCCTGCTGCCCGGTGGCGTGCTCGATGCGGACGTCCTCGATGTTGACCCCGGCCGCGCCGGCGTCCGCGAAGATCCGGGCCAGCTGGCCGGGCTGGTCGTCGATGAGGACCGCCACGACCTCGTACGCCCGCGGCGCCGACCCGTGCTTGCCGGGGACCCGCACCTGGCCGGCGTTGCCGCGCCGCAGCATGTCCTCGATGCCGGCCCCGCCCTCGCGCCGCTTCTCCCCGTCGGAGGACTGCAGGGCGCGCAGCGCGCCGACCGTCTCGTCCAGGTCGGCGGCGACGTCCGCGAGCAGGTCGGCGACCGGCCCGGGGTTCGCGGAGAGGATGTCGATCCACATCCGGGGGTCGGAGGCGGCGATCCGGGTGACGTCCCGGATGCCCTGCCCGCACAGTCGTACGGCGGCCTCCTCGGCGTGCTCCAGACGGGCGGCGACCATGCTGGAGACCAGGTGGGGCATGTGGGAGACGAGGGCCACCGCGCGGTCGTGGGCGTCGGCGTCCATCACCACCGGCACGGCCCGGCAGTGCGAGACCAGCTCCAGGGCGAGGTTCAGCACCTCGGTGTCGGTGTCCCGGGTCGGGGTGAGCACCCAGGGGCGGCCCTCGAAGAGGTCGGCGGTGGCGGCCAGCGGGCCGGACTTCTCCCGGCCGGCCATGGGGTGCGTGCCGATGTAGGCCGACAGGTCCAGGCCGCGCGCCTCCAGCTCGCGGCGCGGGCCGCCCTTGACGCTGGCAACGTCCGCGTAGCCGCGCGCCACGCCCCGGTCCATCGCGTCGGCGAGGACGGCGGCCACATGGGCGGGCGGGGCGGCGACCAGGGCCAGGTCGACGGGGCCCTCCGGGGCCTGGTCGGTGCCGGCGCCCAGCGCGGCGGCCGTCCGGGCCTGCTCCGGGTCGTGGTCGGCCAGGTGGACGACGACGCCCCGCTGGGCGAGGGCGAGCGCGGCGGACGTACCGATGAGACCGGTACCGATGACGAGGGCGGTCCTCACTGGGCGATGTCCTTGCGCAGGGCGGCGGCGGCGCCGAGGTAGACATGGCTGATCTCGGCGCGGGGCCGGTCGGACTCGATGTGCGCCAGTATCCGTACGACCCGGGGCATCGCGCCCTCGATGTCCAGTTCCTGGGCGCAGATCAGGGGGACGTCGACGATGCCGAGCTTGCGCGCGGCGGCCGCCGGGAAGTCGCTGTGCAGATCGGGGGTGGCCGTGAACCAGATGCTGATCAGGTCGTCGGCGGTCAGTCCGTTCCGCTCCAGGACGGCGGTGAGCAGCGCTCCGACCTGCTCGTCCATGTGACCGGCCTCGTCCCGCTCCAGCTGGACGGCCCCCCGGACCGCTCGTACCGCCACGGCACTGCTCCTGTTCTGATGTCGGCTCCTGCGTCCGTCCAGCCTAGTCAGACCGTGCCGCGTACCGGCACGGTGCCCGCCCGCTGAGACACCGTCTCAGCGGGACTGCCGCCGGATCAGGTCCTCGATCGAGGCCTTCGGCACCGCGCCCTCGGGGGTGAGCCGGTCGACGGCGTCGGGCAGCACCCGGGCGAGCTGGTCGGCGGCCTGCTCCGGGGTCGTCCCGGTCTCCTCGGCGACCTGCTGGAGGGTGTCGTCGGGCAGGGCCTGCTGGAGCTGGTCGCCGGTGACGGGCTGGTTGGCGCCGGTGCCGACCCAGGAGTCCTTCTGGGCGGTCAGACCGGACCTCGCGAGGGAGTCCAGCAGTCCGCCGAGCGAGCCGCCGCCCTGGCCGTGGCTCATCGCGGCGATCAGCGCGGTCAGCAGCCCGGCGCCCTTGCCCTCGCCGCCCAGGAGGCTGCCGAGCATGCTTTCGAGATCGTTGCCTGCCATGGCCCCAATGTCACTTGAATCACCGCATTCCGCTACTTGGGGTGAAAAGCCCCTGTGCGCCTCTTTACGCGGACCCACCGGTCCGCTCTGATGGCAGGCACACCCGCCTCGGGGGAGGCCCGCCATGAAACGTCCCGGACCTGTGCTGACCCTTCTCGCGGGTCTGCTGCTCGGCCTGTTCATGCTGACGCTCAACGCGACGACGGGGACGAGGACGGCCTCGTCGTCGTACCGGGAGAAGTCGCCGAGCCCCACACCGACGAGCACCACCACGACACCGAGAACCTCGCCGTCGCCGTCGCCCTCGCCCTCGCCCTCGCCCTCGAAGATCCCCGACTCCTCCTACTCCGGCCGCACCGACGACGACTCGTCCGCCGTCGCCGTCTCGGTCCGCGCCGGCAGGGCGATCGCCTACTTCTGCGACGGGCACAGCAAGGAGGCGTGGCTGAAGGGCCCGGTGAAGTCCGACGGCAGCATGCGGCTGACCGGCGCCGACGGCGCCGTGCTGAACGGCACGCTGCAGGAGAACGAGCGCATCCGCGGCGCCGTCGAGTTCGACGGCGGCCACTACGCCTTCACCGCCCACAAGGCCGTCAAGGGCACCGCGCTGTACCGGGCCACGGCGACCGTGCGCGGCGCGCGGATCGACGGCGGCTGGATCGTGCTCGCCGACGGCAGCCAGGTCGGCGTCGTCGACCGCGACGGCACGCCCTCGGCAGCGCCCGGCATCGACCCGGAGACCGGCGCCGTGACGGTCGACGGGCAGCGGCTGACGGCGGCCCCGGTCGCTCCCTGACACCCGGCCAGGTCCACACGCCCAGCCAGGTCCGCACGCCCGGCCGAGTCCGCACGCCCGGCCAAGTCCGCACAGCCCCGTCGTGGCTGACGCCCCGTCGGCCGCCGACACCCAGCTCGTCCCCGAACCCGGCCGTGACCCGAGGGAGCCGACCATGACCGTCGACCCGAACGCCGCCACCCAGAGCTGGCCGTCGCCCCGGCCGGACCACCGCCGCGCGCACCCGGCCCGCTATCTGCTGCCGGCCCTGGTGGCCGCCGCCGTCGCGGTCGGCCTCGGCGTGTACGGCAGGGTCCACCATCCGACCGGCACCGCGTTCAACCTGGCGGGCTTCAGCAGCACCGGCGCGGTCAAGTCCTGGCTCGCCTCGACGGCGTTCTTCTTCGCCCTCGTCCAGCTGGTCTCGGCCCTGATGATGTACGGCAGGCTGCCGGGGCCGCGCTGGGCGTCCGCGCTGCACCGCTGGTCGGGGCGGATCGCGTTCCTGGTCGCCGTGCCGGTGGCGGTGCACTGCCTGTACGCGTTGGGCTATCAGACGTACGAAACGCGCGTTTTGTGGCACTCCATCCTGGGTTGCTTCTTCTTCGGTGTTTTCAGTGCCAAGATGCTGCTGCTCCGCTCGGAGCGACTCCCTGGCTGGCTGCTGCCGATCGTCGGTGGACTGGTGTTCGCCGCGCTCACGCTCATCTGGCTGACGTCAGCGTTCTGGTTCTTCCGCACGTTCGGGGTGACGACATGACCGACGGCTCCACTCGGCGCACGGTTCTCGCGACGGGCGCTGCCGCGCTCGCCGTGGGATGCGCGGGATGCAGCAACTACAACGACAACAGCGGTTCCTCCAGCTCCGCCGAGTCGCCCTCCGGCGAGTCGACGACCGGTGCCGCCGCCGGGACGGCGCTGGCGCAGACGAGCGAGATCCCGGAGGGCGGCGGCACGGTCTTCAAGGACCAGAAGGTCGTGGTGACGCAGCCGGCGAAGGGCGAGTTCAAGGCCTTCTCGGCGATCTGCACCCACCAGGGCTGCACGGTGAGCCGGGTGGCGGACGGCACCATCGACTGCCCCTGCCACGGCAGCAAGTTCAAGATCGCCGACGGCGCGGTGGCCCACGGCCCGGCGACCCGGCCGCTGCCGGCCAAGTCGATCACCGTCAGCGGAAATTCGATCACCCTGGCGTGACCGGCCGCGTACGCTCCCCGGCATGCAGCCCGAGGACCTGGTACGCGACCACACGATCTACGCCTGTGTCATGGGGTCGCGCGCCTTCGGTCTGGCCACGGAGGGCAGCGACACCGACCGCCGGGGCGTGTTCCTCGCCCCCACTCCCCTGTTCTGGCGCTTCGAGAAGCCCCCGACGCATGTGGAGGGGCCGGGCGAGGAACGGTTCTCCTGGGAGCTGGAACGGTTGTGCGAGCTGGCGCTGCGGGCCAACCCGAACATCCTGGAGTGCCTGCACTCGCCCTTGGTCGAGCACGTCGACGACACCGGCCGCGAGCTGCTCGCGCTGCGCGGCGCCTTCCTCTCCCGGCGGGCCCACGACAGCTTCACCCGGTACGCCCTCGGCCAGCGCCGCAAGCTCGACGCCGACGTCCGTACCCATGGCGCCCCGCGCTGGAAGCACGCGATGCATCTGCTGCGGCTCCTGACGAGCGCCCGTGACCTGCTGCGCACGGGTGAGCTGACGATCGGCGTCGGGGACCGGCGCGCGGAGTTCCTGGCCGTGAAGCGGGGCGAGGTCTCCTGGGCGGAGGTCGAGTCGCGGATGGCCCGGCTCGCCGAGGAGACGGAGCGGGCCCTGTCCGGCAGCCCGCTCCCGGCGGAGCCGGACCACGCGCGCGTGGCCGACTTCCTGCTCCGGGTCCGCCGCGCCTCGGCCTGCCGGGAGCCCCTCCCGGCAGGCCCCTAGGCGTCCCAGAGCGCGCCCAGCGTCATCAGGTCCCCCCGGTACTCGATCCGGTCGGCCCACGCGGTCGGCCAGGCGTCCTCGCCCAGCCAGGCACCGGCGAACGCCCCGGTCAGACAGGCGATGGAGTCCGAGTCGCCGGAGGAGCAGGCGGCCCGGCGCAGCGCGAGCAGCGGCTCGTCGGGGAAGAGCAGGAAGCAGAGCAGACCGGTGGCCAGGGCCTCCTCGGCGATCCAGCCGGCGCCGGTGGCCAGGCAGGGGTCGTCCTCCGGCGAGGCGGTCCGCACGGCCTCCTCCAGCCGGTCGAGGATCGCCAGGCACTCGTCCCAGCCGCGCGCGATGAAGTGCTCCGGGTTCGGGTCCTGGCTGCGGGTCCACAGGTCGCCGAGCCAGGTGCGGTGGTAGCGGTTGCGGTTCTCGCGCGCGTACGACCGCAGCCGCCCGACCAGTTCGGCCGGTCCGACCCCCTGCGCGAGCAGCCGTACGGCCCGCGCGGTGAGGTCGGAGGCGGCCAGGGCGGTGGGGTGGCCGTGGGTGAGGGCGGACTGCAACTGGGCGGCACCGGCCCGCTGTTCGTCGCTCAGCCCCGGGGCGAGCCCGACGGGCGCGACCCGCATGTTGGCCCCGCATCCCTTGGAGTCGATCTGGCTGGCGTCCTGCCAGAGCCGTCCCTCCCCCTTGAGCAGCTCGCAGGCGCGCAGACAGGTCCGGCCGGGCGCCCGGTTGTTCTCCGGCGACTGGTACCAGTCCACGAACTCCTCGCGCAGCGGCCGCTCCAGCCGCTCGGGCGCGAGCACGCCCCGGTCCATGGCGGTGCGCAGCGCGTGTCCGACCGCGATCGTCATCTGCGTGTCGTCGGAGACGACGGCACGCGCGGGCAGCTCCATCTCCTGCCACGGCCCGCACTTGGCGAGGATCGACGGCACGTCGTTGAACTCGGTCGGGAAGCCGAGCGCGTCCCCGAGGGCGAGACCGATCAGGGCGCCGGTGGCGGCGCGTTTGTGGACGATGGTCGTGGTCATGCGGGGCGTCCTTCCCGGGACGGGCGGAGCAGGGGCGGGTGGAGGGCGGTGGCGGTGCCCGCGCGGTAGAGGGCGGCCGGTTTGCCGCGGCCGCCGGTCAACCGGGCGGCGCCGGGGACGGGTTCGACGAAGCCGGGCGTGGCGAGCACCTTGCGGCGGAAGTTGGGGCGGTCCAACTCGACGCCCCAGACGGTCTCGTAGATGTTCTGCAGCTCGCCGAGCGTGAACTCGGGCGGGCAGAAGGCGGTGGCCAGGCAGCTGTACTCCAGCCGCGCGCCCACGCGTTCGTGCGCGTCGGCGAGGATCCGGTCGTGGTCGAAGGCGAGCGGTCCGGCCGCGTCGTACGGCAGCCAGCGCGCCTGTGCCGCGTCGCCGCCGCCGTGCGGTTCGGGCGGGTCGGGCAGCAGCGCGGTGAAGGCGACGGAGACCACCCGCATCCTCGGGTCGCGCTCCGGCTCGCTGTAGGTGCGCAACTGCTCCAGGTGCAGCCCCTCCAGGCCCGGCAGGTTCGACAGGCCGGTCTCCTCGGCGAGTTCGCGCCGGGCCGCCGTCTCGGCCGACTCCTTGGGCAGCACGAAGCCGCCGGGCAGCGCCCAGTGGCCGAGGTACGGCTCCTGTCCGCGCTCGACGAGCAGCACGTACAGGGTGCCGGCGCGGACGGTGAGGACGGCGAGGTCGACGGTGACGGCGAAGGGTTCGTAGGCGTACTTGTCGTAGCCCTGCATGCGTCCGTCCACCCCCTTACTGGTCGTTCCGGCCGGCCGTTCCATGACCATGCCGACTAATAGTCTCTACGACTATAAATACCCCGCAGGTCACCGCGCAAGCCCTGTCGCAGGCCGCCAGTGGCCGCTGGAGCCCCGTTCCCGGGAACGGCGGCGGCCGGTCCCGGAGAGTCCGGAACCGGCCGTCAGAGAGCCGTACGAGCCCCTTCGCGGGGCCGGCCGAGGCCTAGAGGTCGACTTCCTGCATGAGCATCCCGACCTCGGTGTTGGACAGGCGGCGCAGCCAGCCCGACTTCTGGTCGCCGAGGGTGATCGGACCGAAGGACACCCGGACCAGCTTGTCGACCGGGAACCCGGCCTCCGCCAGCATGCGCCGCACGATGTGCTTGCGGCCCTCGTGCAGGGTGACCTCGACCAGGTAGTTCTTGCCGGTCTGCTCGACGACCCGGAAGTGGTCGGCGCGCGCGTACCCGTCCTCCAGCTGGATGCCGTCCTTGAGCTTCTTGCCCAGGTCGCGCGGGATGGGGCCGACGATGTGCGCGAGGTAGGTCTTCTTCACGCCGTACTTGGGGTGGGTCAGCCGGTGCGCCAGCTCGCCGTGGTTGGTGAGCAGGATGACGCCCTCGGTCTCGGTGTCCAGCCGCCCCACGTGGAAGAGCCGGGTCTCCCGGTTGGTGACGTAGTCGCCGAGGCACTGCCGCCCGTCCGGGTCCTCCATGGTGGAGACCACACCGGCCGGCTTGTTCAGCGAGAAGAACTGGTACGACTGCGTGGCGACGGTCAGCCCGTCGACGCGCACCTCGTCCTTCTCCGGGTCGACCCGCTTGCCCTGCTCCAGGACGATCTCGCCGTTGACCTCGACCCGGGCCTGCTCGATCAGCTCCTCGCAGGCGCGCCGGGAGCCGTAGCCCGCGCGGGCGAGCACCTTCTGCAGCCGCTCGCCCTCCTGCTCGGCGCCCGGGAAGGTCTTGGGGAGCTTCACGTCCGGCTTGCCGGCGTACCGCTCCCGGTTGCGCTCCTCGGCGCGGGCGTCGTACTCGCGCGAGGTGGCGGGCGCCCACCGCCCGCGTCCCGTGTCCTGGCCCTGCCTGGGCCCGCCCTTGGCGCCGCCGCGCGCCGAGGCGCCGCGGCCCGACTTCGGCCCGTCCTGGGTGGCGTTCGGGCCCACGTCGTAGCGCCGCTCCTCCGGGCGCGGCTTCTTCGGCCGGCCGGCGCCCGGCTTGTCGTCGCGGGAGTTGCCGGCGCCGCGGTAGCTGCCGCGCCCACCGCTGCTCCCGCCGCGGCCGCCGCTGTTGCCACCACGGCTCCCGCCGTTGTTTCCGCTGCTGTTCCTGCCGCTGCTGCTTCGCATCAAAATTTCCGTCTAGTCGTCTGCGTCCTCGGAATCCGGCGCATCGGGTGCGTCCGGATCGAACGACGGCACGCCCTCCTGGGTCTCGGCCTCGATCGCCTCGGCCTCCGGGAGGAAGGGCGCGAGCTCCGGGAGTTCGTCCAGGCCGCGCAGGCCCATCCGCTCCAGGAAGTAGTTCGTCGTCCTGTACAGGATCGCACCTGTTTCGGGTTCCGCGCCCGCCTCCTCGACCAGACCGCGCTGGAGCAGGGTGCGCATCACACCGTCGCAGTTGACTCCACGCACCACCGAGACCCGGCTGCGGCTCACCGGCTGACGGTAGGCGACGACCGCGAGCGTCTCCAGGGCGGCCTGGGTGAGCCGGGCGGTCTGGCCCTCCAGGACCAGCCGCTCGACGGCGGGCGCGAACTCGCCGCGGGTGTAGAAACGCCAGCCGCCCGCGACGAAGCGCAGCTCGAAGCCGCGGCCCTGCGCCGTGTACTCGTCGGCGAGGGCCCGCAGCGCCTTGGTGATCGTCTGCTTCGGCCGCTCCAGGATCTTGGACAGGTGCTCGACGGTGGCGGGCTCGTCGACGACCATCAGGACGGCCTCCAGGGCCGGCTTGAGGTCGAGCTCGGCGACCGGGCGCAGTCCGGCCGGCAGCTCGGTGGTGTCCTCGCTCACGCCTTGTCCTCCTTGGGCGGCTCGGGCGGCCGGTCGAATTCGTCGGTCACCATCAGCCGCGTCTCCTCGCCCCCGCCGGTCCAGCGCACGATCAGGTCGCCGAGCGCGGTCTCCTGGTCGAGGGCGACGGCCTTCTCCCGGTACAGCTCGAGGAGGGCGAGGAAGCGGGCCACGACGGTGAGCGTGTTGTCGGTGT
Organism: Streptomyces sp. NPDC048288; assembly: GCF_043201555.1. NCBI lineage: Bacteria > Bacillati > Actinomycetota > Actinomycetes > Kitasatosporales > Streptomycetaceae > Streptomyces > Streptomyces sp. NPDC048288. The sequence goes on along the minus strand of NZ_JBICZD010000030.1, from coordinate 27,850 downwards.
CCTCGACGAGCACCCGGAAGCTGGCCTCGCCGAGCTCCCGCAGCCGCGCCACCACGATCCCGGCCTGCTCCTGCACGCTGACCAGCGGGGCGTGGATGTGGTCCACGTACACCTGCGGCTTGGGCTTCGGCTGCATCGCCTTGACCGCGAGCCTGGCGAACCCCTCCGGTCCGATGCTGATGACGACCTCGGGCAGCAGCTCGGCGAGATGCGGTTCCAGGCCGACGGTGCGGGGCCAGCGGCGGGCCTCGTCGTCCAGGCGCCGGTTGAAGATGTCGGCGATCTGCTTGTACGCGCGGTACTGCAGGAGCCGGGCGAAGAGCAGGTCCCGGGCTTCGAGGAGCGCCAGGTCGGCCTCGTCCTCGACCTCGGCGGCGGGCAGCAGCCGGGCGGCCTTGAGGTCGAGCAGCGTGGCGGCGACGACGAGGAACTCCGTCGTCTGGTCCAGGTCCCAGTCCGGCCCCATGGCCCGGATGTGCGCCATGAACTCGTCGGTGACCTTGGAGAGGGCGACCTCGGTGACGTCCAGCTTGTGCTTGGAGATCAGCTGGAGGAGGAGGTCGAAGGGGCCCTCGAAGTTGGCGAGCCGGACCTTGAAGACACCGTCGGGGACGGGCTCTGCCTCGGGTTCGGGTGCCGGTTCGGGTTCAGGTGCGGATTCCGGCTCCGGTTCCGGTGCGGGTTCCGGCTCCTGTCGGAGTTCCGGTTCCGGTACGTCCACGGCGGCCTCGGACGCCGGCTCCGGTTCCGTGGGAACCGCTGGTGGCGCCGCTCCCGGCCCTCGCCCCAGCGCACGGCGGCGGCCGCCGGAGGAGCCGGAAAAGGGGGCGTCGGTCGAGGTCATAGCCCCCGAAGGCTACCCCTAGCGCCCGCGCAGCCGTCGTACGAGGATGCTCGCGTCGCCGCGGGACTCCAGGTCCGCCAGGACCACGGCGACCGCCTCGCGGACGATCCGGCCCCGGTCGACGGCCAGCCCGTGCTCGCCGCGGAGCACGAGACGGGCGTGCTCCAGGTCCATCAGCTCCTCGGCGGAGACGTACACGGTGATCTTCTCGTCGTGCCGCTCGCGGCCGCTGGGCCGCCGGGCGGGTGCCCGGCCGCCGCCGCGCTGCTTGCGGGGCTGGACCTGCGCGGCGGATCCGGCAGAACCTTCCTGCGCCGCCGCCTGCTGCCGCGCGGCCCGCTCCGCCGACGGCGCGACCGTGACGGACTGCGCGGCGTGGTTGCGGGACTCCCCGGCGTCGCCCGGACCGGCCTCCGCCGCCACGTGCTCCGCGCCCTCGCCGTCGCCGCCCTGCACGGGCACCGACTGGGGCACGTCCTCGGCGGCCGCGGCCGCCGTCTCGTCGCTCTCCCCCGCGGGAGCCGGCACCCGGACCTCACCGTTGGCCGGGCGCCTGGGCGTGGACGGCTGGAGCGCCATCCCCCCTGTCGTACGGAACAGTTCGTCGGCCCCGGGCAGACTCACTCGGCGTGACACCGGGCGAGCACCTCCCTGGCGAGCTGGCGGTAGGCGGCGGCACCGACGGAGTTGGACGCGTACGTGGTGATCGGCTCGCCGGCGACCGTGGTCTCCGGGAAGCGGACCGTGCGGCCGATGACCGTGTGGTAGACGTGGTCGTCGAACGCCTCGACCACCCGGGCCAGCACCTCACGGCTGTGGACCGTGCGCGAGTCGTACATCGTGGCGAGGATCCCGTCGAGCTCCAGCTCCGGGTTGAGCCGCTCCTGGACCTTCTCGATGGTCTCGGTCAGCAGGGCCACACCACGCAGGGCGAAGAACTCGCACTCCAGCGGCACGATCACCTTGTGAGCGGCCGTCAGCGCGTTGACCGTGAGCAGGCCGAGCGAGGGCTGACAGTCGATCACGATGTAGTCGTAGTCGGGCAGCAGCGGCTTCAGGGCGCGCTGCAGCGTCGACTCGCGGGCCACCTCGGAGACCAGCTGGACCTCGGCGGCCGACAGGTCGATGTTGGAGGGCAGCAGGTCCATGTTGGGGACCGCGGTCTTCAGGAGGACCTCGTCGGCCGCCATGCCCCGCTCCATGAGCAGGTTGTAGACGGTGAGGTCGAGCTCCATCGGGTTGACGCCGAGACCCACCGACAGCGCGCCCTGCGGGTCGAAGTCCACGAGCAGCACCCGGCGGCCGTACTCCGCGAGCGCGGCACCCAGGTTGATGGTCGACGTGGTCTTGCCGACGCCGCCCTTCTGGTTGCACATCGCGATGATCGTCGCGGGGCCGTGACTGGTCACCGGGCCCGGGATCGGGAAGTACGGGAGCGGGCGCCCGGTCGGGCCGACGCGCTCGCGGCGCTGGCGGGCCGCGTCCGGCGCGAGCGTGGCCGCGTACTCCGGATCGGGCTCGTACTCGGCGTCGGGGTCGTAGAAGTGCCCGTCGGGCAGTTCGTCGTAGTCGGCGAATTGGTTGTGGGGCGCGCCACTTCCGTCGCCGGCCATGGCGTTCACGTGATGGCCATCCATGCTCTGGTGTGCTGTCCGCGTGGTCAGCGGAGTCCGGGCTGCTGTGAAGGTGCGCACCGCGACGGAGCCGACAGCCTCGAACCCCGCGGGACCCTGGTCCCGTACCGGCATTCCTGGTTGACCACCCCCGGGAGAAAATGTCGACTCATTCACAAGTCGTCTTACCTCCTTGGTGACCAGGAAACTTCTAGACAGGTCAGCGTGGCACCATGCCGACAGCTGGCGACTCTATGGCGTGTCGGGCGTTCGCAGCAACACAATCCGCCGGACCCGGCACGATGTGTCGGCAATGAAACATCTCGCTGTCAAGGGCGTACGGCCGTCGCACAGCAGGTTTCACCGGTGTACGAATCGGTCGAACGGTTACGTTCGAGGCGAGTTGACCGAGAGTCGCAAAGTGACCATACACACATCTGGCCGGACCTTGTCGGGCAAGGTCCGGCCGTGTGTTCGTGATTGACGCGGCTTGTTGACGTATCGCCTTTACGAAAAGGTGACTTAGCCACCGCCCCGTGGGGCGCCGGGTCAGCCGATCAGCGTGTCGAGGTCCACGTGCTCCAGGCCGTGCGCCTCGGCGACCTCCTTGTAAACGACCTTGCCGTCATGGGTGTTGAGGCCCTTGGCGAGCGCGGCGTCGCGGCGCAGGGCCTCCGCCCAGCCGTTGTTCGCGAGCGACACGATGTACGGCAGCGTGGCGTTGGTGAGCGCGTAGGTGGAGGTGTTGGGCACCGCGCCGGGCATGTTGGCGACGCAGTAGAAGACCGACTCGTGGACCTTGAAGGTCGGCTCGGCGTGCGTGGTGGGGCGGGAGTCCTCGAAGCAGCCGCCCTGGTCGATCGCGATGTCGACAAGGACACTTCCCTGCTTCATGCGGGAGACCAGCTCGTTGGTGACGAGCTTCGGGGCCTTGGCGCCGGGGATCAGCACCGCGCCGATCACGAGGTCGGCCTCCAGGCAGGCCTTCTCCAGCTCGAAGGAGTTGGAGACGACGGTCTGGATCTTGGTGCCGAAGACCTTGTCGGCCTCCTTGAGCTTGTTGATGTCCTTGTCGAGCAGGGTCACGTGGAAGCCCATGCCGATGGCGATCTGCGCGGCGTTCCAGCCGGAGACGCCACCGCCGATGACGACGGCCTTGGCGGCCAGCACGCCCGGGACACCGCCGGGCAGCACACCGCGGCCGCCGTTGGCGCGCATCAGGTGGTAGGCGCCGACCTGCGGGGCGAGCCGGCCCGCGACCTCGGACATGGGCGCGAGCAGCGGCAGGGCGCGGTTCGGGAGCTCGACGGTCTCGTAGGCGATCGCCGTGGTGCCGGACTCCAGGAGGGCGTCGGTGCACTCCTTGGAGGCGGCCAGGTGCAGGTAGGTGAAGAGGGTCTGGTCCTTGCGGAGGCGGTGGTACTCCTCCGCGATGGGCTCCTTGACCTTCAGCAGCAGGTCGGCGGTGGCCCACACCTCGTCGGCGGTGTCCAGGATCGTGGCGCCGGCGGAGATGTACTCGTCGTCCGGGATCGACGAGCCGAGACCGGCGCCGCGCTCGATGACGACCTGGTGGCCGTGACGCACCAGCTCGTGCACGCCGGCCGGGGTGATGGCCACCCGGAACTCGTTGTTCTTGACCTCGCGGGGGATGCCGACCTTCACGTCGATCACGGTCCTTGGCTCAGAGGGTGTGGGGGCACAGCTGCACATACCCGGCATACGGGGTACACCAGGAGACACCGCAGGAGAACCGGCGGCAGAGCCAGTTTAATGAAGGTGTTCCGACTGTCTAGCCTTTCATTGCATCAATCTTCGCCGGAAGCACTACGGATTTCGCAGGCGTTAGCTCCGTGTTCCGGGTCGGAGTCGGGGGTGGAGGGCACCAGCGGCTCCTCACCCAGCATGCGCTCGGCGGCCGAGCGGTGCAGGCTCGCGGCCGTGGAGTCGCCCAGCCGCTCCAGCGTGTCGGCGAGCCGCAGCTGCAGCGCGGCCTGGAGCCGGGCGTCCTCGGCGCGGCGCGCCCACTCCACCGCCTCCTGGCAGGTCGCCAGCGATTCCTCGGGCCGTCCGGCGTACTCCTGAACCCGTGCCAGCTCGCTCAACGCCCGTGCCTGCGCGGCCACATCACCGTTCTTGCGATGGCCGGAAACGGCCGCCCGCCAGGCCCTGAGCGCCTCCCCGTAACGGCCCGCGTAGGTGTGCGCGCCGGCGATACGGCCGTAGAGCCGGGCGGCCTCGGCCCGCTCGCCACGGGCCAGCCGCTCGGCGAGGGCCCGGCCGAACCAGTCGGCGGCCCGTTCGTAGTCCCCCAGCTCCTGGTAGGCACCACCTACGGATTCCATTGCGCGGCCAGTCGCGTACGGGTCATTTGCTCTGCGTCCGGCGTCCAAAGCAGACCGATAGCGCACCAGCGCGTCCGCCGTACGACCGGTCTGGGCGTCCAGGTCGCCCAGGTTCAGCAGCGCGGCAGCCTGCTCCCGGGGCAGGTGCCGGCGCACGGCGACATCGAGGACGAGCCGGTGGACGCCGTACAGGTCGGGCGCGGCGGCCTGGGTGCCGAAGTGCGCCGCCATGGCCTTGACCAGCTGGGACATCAGCCGGCGGGCCAGCGTGTCGAGCTCGCCGTCGGCGACCGCCGCGCGGGCCGCGGCCAGCAGGGCCGGGCGGCGGATGCGCAGCCAGTCGGCGGCGGCCCGGGGGCTGGGGAAGCGCAGCTCGCGCGGGAGTGCCTGGAGCCGCTCGCGGGCCTGCGGGTTGTCGGTCTCGGTGATCGCCCGGCAGGACTGCAGCAGCCGTACCGTGCGCTCCAGCATCCGGGCGCGGGCCAGCTGGAGCTCCCCGGACCGCTCCTGGGACTCGGCCAGCGCCCGCAGCATCGGGTGCAGACAGCCCGGGACCTCGTACTGGGGCAGCGGGGAGTCCACGACGTGCAGCAGCCCGTGCCGGACCAGCTCGTCCAGGGTGGTGCGGGCGGTGTCGACCGCGCAGCCGGCGAGGGAGGAGGCGGTGTGCGGGTCGACCAGGCCGGCCGGGGCCAGGCAGAGGAGTCGCAGTATCCGGGCGGCCTGGCCGGGCAGGTCGTCGTGGACGAACCGGAGGACGCGGGCCAGCGCGGTGCCGTCCTCGGGGTCGGCGTGCAGGCGCTTGGCGAGGTCGGAGACGGCCACCTGGGGGCGCGCGGCGAGCCAGCCGCCGGCCAGGGTGAGCGCGGCGGGCTGGCCCTGGCAGACCTCGGCCAGGGTCTCGGCGGAGCGTGGGTCGACGGTGATGCGGACCGAGCCCGCGAAGCGGGCGAGGAGTTCGACGGCCGACTTGGTGTCCAGGCCGCCCAGGGTGCACGGGCGGACGTCCGAGATCCCGGTGAGCGGGCCGCCGGAGACGGCGACGGCCAGGCAGTCCGGGGTGTCCGGGAGCAGTACGTCGACCTCTTCGGCGCCGGGCGCGTCGTCCAGCAGGAGCAGCATCCGGCGGCCCGCGAGGGCGGTGCGCAGGGCGTGGGTGAGGTCGTCGGCGGCGGCCCCGGCCGGGGTGGGCAGCCGCAGCGCGGTGAGGAGGTCGCGGGCGGTGCGCTCGACGGGGACCGGGGTGCCGTCGGGCTCGGCGAGGCGGGCGCGCAGCACCCCGTCGGGGTAGTCGGCGGCGACCCGCCGGACGAGTTCCTCGGCGAGGGCGGTGCGTCCGGATCCGGGTCTGCCCGCGATCAGCAGGACCCGGGCGCGGGGGGCCTTGCGGCCGGCGATGGTGTCCAGTCCCGCGCGCTCGATGTCGGCGCGCAGTTCTTTCAACTCCCTTGTCCGGCCCAGGAATCTGTCGCCCGTGGCCGTGGGCGCCGACCGTCGTGCGCCGCCTTTGTCCACCGCCTGATCCGTCACGGGCCACACTCCCGTCCCACCGCACACGCGTGCCCGCCGGGACTCCGGTTCGGGCGTTTCGGCTCAATCGCGTCGAGCCTAGTTCACGTGCGAGGACGTTCCCGGCGGAGCACGGCGGGCACGTCGCCCGATCGGATCAGGCGATGGTCACACCGGGTCGCCCGATCGGTGGTCGAGGGCCGGCTCAAGGGCTGGTCCAAGATCGGCTCAGGCCTGGTTCAGGACTGGAAGGGGCGGGCCGGCCAGGGCGCGTCGGCCGGGCGCAGCGCGTCGAGTCCGTCGCCGGTGCGGGCGGCGACCAGCGAGAGGACGCCCGTCACCAGGCAGTTGTTGTGCAGGTCGCCGGCGAGCACCAGGCGCACCAGTTCGTCGACCGGCACCCGCGCGTACTCCAGGTCGATCTCCTCGTGCTCCGTCTCGAAGCGCTCGCCCTCGGCCTCGGACAGATCACGGGCGAGGAAGATCCGCACGGCCTCGTCGCAGCCGCCGGGGGTGGTGTACAGGTCGGTCAGCACCCGCCAGTCCTCGGCCTTGACGTGCGCCTCCTCGTACAGCTCGCGCTGGGCCGCGTGCAGCGGGTTCTCGCCGGGGATGTCGAGCAGGCCGGCCGGGATCTCCCAGAGCTTCTGCCGGACCGGGTGCCGGTACTGGCGGATGAGCAGCACGCGGTCCTCCCCGTCGAGGGCGAGGACGGCCACCGAGCCGGGGTGGACCTGGTAGTCGCGGCGGACCACCGCGCCGTCGGGCATGACCACCTCGTCCGTGCGGACGGAGGTCTTGTTGCCCACGAAGGGGGTCTCCGTCGCCCGGATCTCCCACTCCTCGGGGGTGTCCTTGATCGTCATGCCGAGCCCTTCCAGACGTTCACGAGAAAAACCGGTCCACGGGAAAAACCGGGGTGCCCACCTTTGAAGGTATGCACCCCGGCCACCGTACAACTGGTGTGTTACTTCGAATTCGTCTGCTCGACGTCGGCCTGCTGACGCGCCACGGCCGCCTTCACCAGGCCCGCGAACAGCGGGTGCGGGCGGGTCGGGCGGGAGCGCAGCTCCGGGTGCGCCTGGGTGGCGACCAGGTAGGGGTGGACGTCGCGCGGGTACTCGACGTACTCGACCAGCTTGCCGTCCGGGGAGGTGCCGGAGAACTGCAGACCGGCCTTCTTCTCCAGCTCCGAGCGGTAGGCGTTGTTGACCTCGTAGCGGTGCCGGTGCCGCTCCTCGACGTACTCCTTGCCGTCGTACACCTCGCGCACGATGGAGCCCTCGGCCAGCTTGGCCGGGTACATGCCCAGGCGCATGGTGCCGCCCATGTCGCCCTCGCCGGCGACGATGTCGAGCTGCTCGGCCATGGTGGAGATGACCGGGTGGCCGGTGGCGGAGTCGAACTCGGTGGAGTTGGCGTCCGGGATGTCGGCCAGGTTGCGGGCGGCCTCGATCACGATGCACTGCAGGCCCAGGCAGAGCCCGAGCAGCGGGATCCGGTTCTCGCGGGCGAAGCGGATGGCACCGACCTTGCCGAGCACACCGCGGTCGCCGAAGCCGCCGGGGATGCAGATGCCGTCGACGTCGGCGAGCTGCGCGGCCGCGCCCGCCGGGGTCTTGCAATCGTCCGACGTCACCCACTTGATCTTCACGCGGGCCTTGTTGGCGAAGCCGCCGGCGCGCAGCGCCTCGGTGACCGAGAGGTAGGCGTCGGGCAGGTCGATGTACTTGCCGACCAGCGCGAGGGTGATCTCGTGGTCGGGGTTGTGGACGCGGTCGAGCAGGTCGTCCCAGGTCCGCCAGTCCACATCGCGGAACGGCAGGTCCAGCTTGCGGACGACATAGGCGTCCAGGCCCTCGCCGTGCACGGTCTTCGGGATGTCGTAGATCGAACGGGCGTCCGGGCAGGCCACCACGGCGGCCTCGTCCACGTCGCACATCAGCGAGATCTTGCGCTTGATGGCGGTGGGGACCTCGCGGTCGCAGCGCAGCACGATCGCGTCGGGCTGGATACCGATGTTCCGCAGGGCGGCCACGGAGTGCTGGGTGGGCTTGGTCTTCAGCTCGCCGGACGGGCCGATGTACGGCAGGAGCGAGATGTGCACCACGAAGACGTTGTCCCGGCCGACCTCGTGCCGGACCTGGCGGACGGTCTCCAGGAACGGCAGCGACTCGATGTCGCCGACCGTGCCGCCGACCTCGGTGATGACGACGTCGACCTCGTCGGTGGCCATCCGCCGGATGCGGTGCTTGATCTCGTTGGTGATGTGCGGGATGACCTGGACGGTGTCGCCCAGGTACTCGCCACGCCGTTCCTTGGCGATCACCGTGGAGTAGACCTGACCTGTGGTGACGTTGGCGGAGCCGTCCAGGTCGCGGTCGAGGAAACGCTCGTAGTGGCCGATGTCCAGGTCGGTCTCGGCGCCGTCGTTGGTGACGAACACCTCACCGTGCTGGAAGGGGTTCATCGTGCCCGGGTCGACGTTCAGGTACGGGTCGAGCTTCTGCATCACGACGCGCAGACCCCGGGCCTTGAGCAGCATGCCCAGGCTGGAGGCCGTCAGGCCCTTGCCGAGCGAGGAGGCGACACCCCCGGTGACGAAGATGTGCTTGGTCGTCGTGGCTTTCGGCGGCATGGCCAAGAGGGGGCTCCCGTGGTCGCGATCTGTCGTGCGGTACGGCTGCCGTCCTGGAGTTTCCGGGGTGGTGCCGTCGCTGCGGTTCGGGGGTTTCGTGCCCACCGGTCCACGGGCTACCAGGGTATCAGCGCCTCGGAGAGATGGCTCCCGGCCACGCTCCGTGCACATGTCGGCACACAGACGCTCACGCTTTACGTGGATCTCACTCACAGCTCACTCGTTCGGCCCACACGGGTTGCCCGGAGCGGCACGCAGATCATCTACGTGCGTCGTATCCTGCTCGGACACTCGCTGCCGAGCCCGGCCGGAAACACGGCACACCCCCGCCCGTCACTTACCGGAACAACGAGAGCTAGGCAGTTCGTTGAGCTATGACTGTCGTTTTGCCTCAGGGCACGGCGGGCTGCTTTGCTTCACCGCTCAACGACGTACAACAACAACCCCCCTTGACCGCACTAGCGACAGCCCCCTTCTGCCTGGGGGGTGACGTGGCCGTTCGACTGGAGTTGCACGTGGCCGGGCGCATCGAAGATTACGCACTCATCGGAGACATGCAGACCGCTGCGCTGGTCTGCCGGGACGGCACAGTCGACTGGCTGTGCCTGCCCCGCTTCGACTCGCATGCCATCTTCGCCGGTCTGCTCGGCAGCGAGGAACACGGCTTCTGGCGGCTCGGCCCGGCCCACGCGGCCGACTCCCAGCCCCCGACCGCGGCCCGCCGCACCTACCGGGGCGACTCGCTGATCCTGGAGTCCGAGTGGGACACCCCGCGCGGCACGGTCCGGGTCACCGACTTCATGCCCCCGCGTGACGGCGCCCCCCAGCTGATCCGCATCGTCGAGGGCGTCACCGGCCGGGTCCCGATGCGCTCGGTGCTGCGCATGCGGTTCTCCTACGGCCGGGTCGTCCCCTGGGTGCACAAGCACGACGGCCGCACGGTCGCCGTGGCCGGCCCCGACTCGGTGTGGTTCGACACCTCCGCGGAGACCTACGGAAAGTCGCTGACCACCTACGCCGACTTCACGGTGGCCCCCGGCGACCGGATCGCGTTCACCATCTCGTGGCAGCCCTCGCACAAGGAGCCGCCGCCGCTGCCCGAGCCCGAGCAGTCGCTGGAGGCGACCGAGGAGTTCTGGCGCGAGTGGGTCGAGCACTGCACGTACCACGGGCCCTACCGTGAGGCCGTGGTCCGCTCGCTGATCACCCTGAAGGCCCTCACCTACGCCCCCACGGGCGGCATCGTCGCCGCGCCCACGACCTCCCTCCCCGAGGACATCGGCGGTGTCCGCAACTGGGACTACCGCTACACCTGGCTCCGCGACGCGGCCATCACCCTCTCCTCGCTGCTGCGCACCGGCTACCGCGAGGAGGCCCGCGCCTGGCGCGAGTGGCTGCTCCGCGCGGTCGCCGGCGACCCGGAGAACCTGCAGATCATGTACGGCATCGCGGGCGAGCGCGAGCTGGGCGAGGCCGAGCTGGACTGGCTCCCCGGCTACGAGAACTCGGCCCCGGTCCGGGTCGGCAACGGCGCCGCCCACCAGCTCCAGCTGGACGTCTACGGCGAGGTCACCGAGGCCCTGCACCTGGCCCACATGACCGGTCTCGCCCGCAACGACTACGCCTCCCTGCTCCAGCTGAAGCTCATCCGCTACCTGGAGGACCACTGGGACGAGCCCGACGAGGGCATCTGGGAGGTCCGCGGCCCGCGCCGGCACTTCGTGCACTCCAAGGTGATGGCCTGGGTCGCCGTCGACCGCACCATCAAGCTGATCGAGTCCGGGGACGCGGACGGCCCGCTGGAGCGCTGGAAGGAACTGCGCGACGACATCCACCGGGACGTCTGCGAGAAGGGCTACGACAAGGAACGGAACACGTTCACGCAGTCGTACGGCTCGCAGGAGCTGGACGCGTCGCTGCTGCTGATCCCCCAGATGGGGTTCCTGCCGCCGGACGACAAGCGGGTCATCGGCACGATCGAGGCGATCCAGCGGGAGCTGTCCACCTCGGACGGGTTCATCCTGCGCTACCCGACCTCGGGCGGCGAGGAGGGCGTGGACGGGCTGCCGGGTGACGAGGGGGCCTTCCTGGCCTGCTCGTTCTGGATGGCCGACGACCTCGCGATGATCGGCCGGGTCGACGAGGCGCGGAAGCTGTTCGAGAAGCTGCTCGCTCTGCGGAACGACCTCGGGCTGCTGGCGGAGGAGTGGGATCCGCGGCTGAAGCGGCAGGTGGGGAACTTCCCGCAGGCGTTCAGTCATGTGCCGTTGATCGATACGGCTTTGCGGCTGACCGCTTCGGGGGCTTACGGAGGTTAGTCGGCTGCGGGTGCGTGGGGGCTGGTCGCGCAGTTCCCCGCGCCCCTGAAGGGGCGCTCATCCTTACGCTTGTAGTCATGGGTGCCCTCTCGAAGGCGCACACGGCCCTCGCCTCGCTCCGTGAGGATCTCGTAGGCGAGGTGTTCGCCCCTGGAGACCCGGGGTACGACGGGGCGCGGGGCGTCTTCAACGGCATGATCGACCGGCGTCCGGCCGTGATCGCGCAGTGCGCGGGGGACGCCGACGTGGTCCGGGCCGTGCGGTTCGGGCGGGAGTTGGATCTGAAGGTCGCGGTGCGCGGGGGCGGGCACAGTGTGGCGGGTTGGGCGACCGCCGACGGCGCGCTGGTGGTGGATCTGCGCCGGATGCACGAGGTGACCGTCGACCCCGCGGCGGAAGCCGTACGTGTGCAGGGTGGGGTCACCATCGGGCAGCTGGACCGGGCGACCCGGCCCTACGCTCTGGCCACCACCGGGTGCCGGGCGTCCGGCACCGGGGTCTGCGGGTTCGTGCTGGGCGGCGGCTCGGGCCGGCTGGACCGTGCCTTCGGGCCGGCCGTCGACGACCTGATCGGTGTCGAGCTGGTCACCGCCGACGGTGAGCGGGTGCACGCCGACGCCGACGAGAACCCGGAGCTGTTCTGGGCGCTGCACGGCGGGGGCGGGAACTTCGGCGTCGCCACCGCGCTCACCCTCGCCCTGCACGAGCTGCCGGTGTTCGGCGTCGCGCTGCTGCTGTACCGGCCATCGGCCGGCCCGGATGTCGTCCGGGCCTTCCGGGAGGTGATCGGCACCGGCCCCGACGAGGTCGCCGGCGCGGTCCTGTACATGACCGGCCCGCCCGCAGACCTCGCGGATTCGGTACCCGAGCACCTGGTGGGCGAGCGGCTGTGCGCCGCGCTGGTCACCTTCGTGGGCGGCGAGGAGGGCCTGCGCGAGATCGCCGGGCCGGTGCTCGCGCTGCCCCATGAGGCGGAGGTCGTCGGCCCGATGCCGTACACCGAGGCGCGGCGCCTGCTCGACAGTCCGTCCGGGCTGCGCAACCACTGGTCGGCCGAGTGCCTGGCCGACCTGCCCGACGAGGCGGTGGACGCCTGGTGCGGGGGCGCGGAGGGCATGCCGGTGCCGACCGGTTCCCGGCTTCTGCTGTTCCCGCAGGGCGGGGCGATCGCCTCGGGACCGGCGGAGTACCCGGTGGCGTACCGCGCCGCGCCCTGGGTGGTGCACCCCTTCGCCAGCTGGGCGGATCCGGGCGACGACGAACGGGCCGTCGCCTGGGTGCGGAGCGTCCGTACCGGCGTCCGGCCCTGGTCCACCGGCGCGGTCCCCCTGAACCTCGTCGGCGACGAGGGACCCGAGCGGGTGCGGGCCGGTCTGGGCGCGGCGAACGCGCTGCGGCTCGGCAAGGTGAAGCGGCGGTGGGACCGGGACAACGTGTTCCGGTTCAACCACAACATCACCCCGCTGTGAGCGGAGGTGCCGTGAGGGCGTTCGCCCAGGTAGCGTCCGCTCCATGGACAGCGGTACGGGCAGCGGATTCGAGTCTCAGGGCGCCGGGATCACCGTGCAGCGGGCGCTGGAGCTGCCCGGGCTGCGCAGCGGGCTCCCGGAGATCCTGGCGGGCGCCGACCGGCTGGGGCGGACCGTGCGCTGGGTGCACGCGGGCGAGGTGCCGAACATCGCCTCGCTGCTGAAGGGCGGCGAGCTGCTGCTCACCACCGGCTACGGCCTGGGCACCCGGCCGGGCGACCAGCGGGCGTTCGTGCGCACGCTCGCCGACCGGGGCATCGCCGCCCTGGTGGTGGAGCTGGGCGCGCGGTTCTCCCGGCTGCCCGCCACCCTCGTGGACACCGCGCGGGCGACCGGGCTGCCGCTCGTCGTGCTGCACCGCGAGGTGCCCTTCGTGACGGTGACGGAGGAGATCCACACCGAGATCGTCAACCACCACTACGCGCTGTTGCAGCGCGCCGAGGAGGTGCACCGCCGCTGTACCGAGGCCCTGCTGGGCGGTGGCGGGGTCCCCCAGGTGCTGGCCATCCTGGCCGACTTCTGCGGCAACCCGGTCTTCCTGGAGACCGCCGACGGCCAGTTGCTGTACGCGGCCGGGGCGGGGCCCGAGGGGGCGGATCCGCTCCAGGTGTGGGAGGGGCTGCGCGGCCAGCGCGGGGACGCGCCGCCGCCGGCCGGGACGGTCCTGGTGGAGGTGCCGGGCGGCGGGCCGGGGACGGGTTCGGTGCGTGCCCGGCTGGTGCTGCTCCCCGTCCGCGGGCCCCTGGCGCCCGTCCACCGGATCGCCGCCGAGCGGGCCGCCGGCATCCTGGCGGTCGTGCTGATGCAGGCCCGCCAGGAGGAGGAGCTGGCGGCCCGCGGGCGCGGCGACTTCCTGACCGACCTCGCCGAGGGCCGTATCACCGCGGAGGACGCCCCGGCCCAGGCCCGGGTCCTCGGCTTCAAGCCCGGCGGCAGCCCGCTGCTGCCGGTGGTCATGAGGGTCGGTGACTCCCTGTCCCCGGGCGGGGGCTGGGCGGTGCTGGCCCGCGCGGTGGGCGAGGAACTGGCGGCCGTGGGGGTTCCCGTCCTGCTGGGTGTACGACCGGTCGAGGGCCGGGTGCCGCTGCTGCTGGGCCTGCGCTCGGAGGCGGAGCGGACGACGGTCGCGGACCGGGTCGCGGCGGCGCTGCGGGCGGGGGTGGAGCGCGCCGGGATGCAGCGTCCCGGGGCCTCGCCGCCCGTCGTGGTGGTCGGCGCGGCCGGCGGCTGGGCGGCCGCCTCGGCGGGCCTGCGGCACGCGGCGGAGACGGCGACGGCCGCCCAGGGGCTCTCCGACCGCCCCTGGTACGACGCCCGCCGCCTCGACATCGACCTCCTGCTGTGGCGGCTGCGCGACCACCCCGACCTGGCGGCCTTCGTCGACCGGGCGATCGGCCCGCTCCGCGACCACGACCACCGCTCCAAGCCCCCGCTGCTGCCCACCCTGGAGACCTACCTGGCGCACGCGGGCCGCAAGGCGGAGACGGCCCGGGAACTCCACCTCAACCGCCAGACCCTCTACAACCGCCTGGCCCGTATCGGGGAGTTGCTGGGCACGGACCTCGACGACCCGCAGGTGGTGCTGGCGTTGAGCCTGGCACTGCGGGCACGCCGGCACGTGCCGTAGCCGCCGGCCAGGGCACGGCTAGGGCAGCGGCTAGGGCAGCGGCCGGGGCTGCGTCAACTCGTCGTAGACGCTCAGCACTTGGGCGACGGTCTCGTCCTCGGTCGGCCAGCTCGCCGCCTGCCGGGCGCCCTTCTCGCGCAGCTCCTCGCAGCGCTCCGGGTCGCCGAGCAGGCGTACCACGGTCGCGGCGAGGGCCATGGTGTCGCCGTACGGGACGAGTTCGGCCGCGTCGCCGACGAGGTCGGGGATTCCGCCGACTGCGGTGGCGACGAGCGGCACGCGCGCGTGCAGGGCCTCCTGGGCGAGGACCGAGCGGGATTCCCAACGGCTGGGCAGCAGCGCGATGTCGGCGGCGGCGAGCAGTTCGCTGACGTCGTCGCGGCGGCCGATGAGCCGGACGGGCAGTTCCTCGTCCTCGATCCGCCGCTGCAGCTCCGTGTGCAGCGGGCCCTCCCCCGCGATGACGAGCAGCGGTACCGGATCGAGCCGGCACCAGGCACGCACCGCGTCCAGCAGGACGTCGTACCCGCGATGCAGGTCGAGGGAGCCGACGGCGATGAGCAACGGCCGTCCCATGGCGCCGAGTTCGGCCCGCACCTTGGGGCTCGGCCGCTCCGGGTCCTCCGGCTCCGCGGGCCGCCGCAGACCGGGCAGCGCGACGGCGGCGAGCCGCGCGTCCCGGGCGCCGGTACGGCGGGCGCGGTCGACGAGGTCGGAGGTGGTGCCCAGCACCACGGCGGCGGCCTTCACCACCCGCCGCTCCAGCATCCTCAGCAGATGCGCCCGCGCACCCTCGGCGTGCGCCCTGCTGTGCCAGGTGACGACGAGCGGGGTGCTGCGGCCGCTGAGCGCCAGCACCGCACGGAAGGAGGCGTGCAGGCCGTGGGCGTGCACCAGGTCGGCGTCGGTGCAGGCGGCGCGGAGCGCGGCGACCGACCCCGGGTCGCTGCTGCGGGGTACGTGCACATGGTCGGCGCCGACGCCCGAGAAGTCGTAGGCGCGATCGGCCTCGGCGGGGGCGCATACGGTGACCCGCACGCCCCTCTCGACGAGGCCGGCGGCGAGCGAACGCACGTGCGCGCTACTGCCGGCGTTGCCGCCGCCCAGCACCTGCACGGTGCGCAGGGGCGACTGACCGTGCGGTGCGTTGCTGCTCACGGGGCTCACGCGGCCGGGCTCCTGGTTCGGCTTCGGGGCGGTCACGAGGGTACGTACAGACGGTATCGGGCCGAGGGGGCAGTGCGGGGCTCCGGGGAGGGGCATACCGGGGCGGGGCGGGGCATGCGCCGGAGTGTGTCACCCGGGAGAGTGATGAAAAGGGGGAGAGGGGGACGGGATGGCCGGGTGTGGGGGGGGTGGTTTCGGAGCGGAGGCGGCTGCGGGTGGTTCGTGGTTGCTCGCGCCCGCGCGGCGTCAGCCGCACGTCGATACGGCCCCGCGCCCCTTTCGGGGCGCTCCGCCCCGCCTCAGTTGTCGGCTCGTGCCGTTGCCAAGAGCTCTTCCGCGTGCGCCCTCGCCGTTTCCGAGTCCTCCTGGCCCGCCAGCATCCGGGACAGCTCCCGGACCCGCTCCTCGCCCTCCAGGACCTTGACGCCGGACCGGGTGACCGTGCCGTCGTTGGTCTTCTCCACCAGCAGCTGCCGGTCGGCGAAGGCGGCGACCTGCGGGAGGTGGGTGACGACCACCACCTGGGCGGACTTGGCGAGCTTGGCCAGTCGGCGTCCGATCTCCACCGCGGCCTTGCCGCCGACGCCCGCGTCGACCTCGTCGAAGAGGTAGGTCGGGACCGGGTCGGTGCCCGCGAAGACGACCTCCACCGCGAGCATCACGCGGGACAGCTCACCGCCGGAGGCGCCCTTGGCGATCGGGCGGGGCGGCGCGCCGGGGTGCGGGGCGAGCAGCAGCTCGACCTCGTCGGCGCCGGACGGGCCGTAGGCCACCGCCCGCCCGCCGACCTCCACTCCCTCGGGGTCCTCGGTCTGCCGGATGGCGAAGGACACGCGCGCGTGCGGCATCGCGAGGGAGCCCAGCTCGGCGGTGACGGCGGCCGCGAAGCGCTCGGCGGCCTCGGTGCGCGCGTCGGTCAACGCCTGGGCGAGCCCGCCCAGTTCCGCCCGGAGCGCGTCCCGCTCGGCGGTGAGTTCCTCGATCCGCTCGTCGTCGCCGTCCAGCTGGGTCAGCCGGGCGGCGCCCTGCTCGGCCCACGCCAGCACGGCCTCGATGTCCTCGCCGTACTTGCGGGTGAGCGCGGTGAGCGCGGCGCGCCGCTCCTCCACGGCCGCCAGCCGCAGCGGATCGGCGTCCAGGTCGTCGGCGTAGCCCGCCAGTTCCCCCGCCGCGTCGCCCAGCAGGATCCCGATCTCGCCGATCCGGTCGGCGAGCGCGGCCAGCGCCGGGTCGTGCGACCGTACGGCCTCCAGGGCCCGGTGCGCACCCGCGACGAGGGTGGCCGCGTCGATGCCCTCGGGGTCCTCGGGGTTGCCGGCGAGCGCCGCGTGCGCGGCGGTCGCGGCCGATGCCAGCGCCTCGGCGTGCCCGAGCCGCTCGGCCTCCTCGGCGAGTTCGACGTCCTCGCCGGCCCGCGGCTCCACACCGGCGATCTCGTCCAGCCCGTAGCGCAGCATGTCGGCTTCCTGGGCCCGTTCCCGCGCGCGGGTGACGATCTCCTCCAGCTCGACCGCGACGGCCCGCAGCCGCCGGTAGGCCTCGCCGTACTTGACGAGCGGTACGGCGACGCCGTCGCCCGCGTACCGGTCGAGGGCCTGCCGCTGCCGGTTCAGCTTCAGCAGCCCCTGCTGGTCGGTCTGCCCGTGCACGGCCACCAGGTCGTCGGCGAGCTCGGCCAGCAGCCCCACGGGCACGCTCCGCCCGCCCACGTGCGCCCGCGAGCGCCCCTCGGCGGAAACGGTACGGCTGATCAGCAGCGCCCCGTCGTCCAGCTCCGCACCGGCCTCCTCGGCCCGTACGGCCGCGGAGGTACCCGGCGGCATCGTCACCCGTCCCTCGACGACCGCCTTCTCGGAGCCGATCCGCACGAGCGCGGGATCGGCCCGCCCCCCGAGCAGCAGCCCCAGGCTGGTGACCACCATGGTCTTGCCCGCACCGGTCTCACCGGTGACGGCCGTGAACCCCGGCGACAACTCGACGACAGCGTCGTCGATGACTCCGAGGGACCGTATCCGCATTTCTTCCAGCACGGGGAAGACCTTACGAGGTACGGCAGGAGAAGCGCGAGGCACCCTGTCACCCACGCGAGTGGAGAAGCGCCCCGCAGGGGCGCGGGGAACTGCGCGACAAGCCACGAACCACCCGCACTCGCCGACGCTCCCCGCCACCCCCTTCGAACCGCTAGTGCGGCGCCCCCCGCCATCCAGAGACCGGCAGCGCGAACTTCGCCACCAGCCGGTCCGTGAACGACGCGTGATGCAGCCGCGCCAACCGCACCGGCACCGCCCCCCGCCGCACCTCGACCCGCGCCCCCGGCGGCAGCTCGACGGTCCGCCGTCCGTCGCACCACAGCACGCCCGGCTGGATGTGCGGCAGCACCTCCACCGCCAGCACCGAGTCCGGCGACGTCACCAACGGCTTCGCGAACAGCGCGTGCGCGGAGATCGGCACCATCAGCAGCGCCTCCACCTCCGGCCACACCACCGGCCCGCCGGCCGAGAACGCGTACGCCGTGGACCCGGTCGGCGTCGACAGCACGATGCCGTCGCAGCCGAACCCGGTCACCGGCCGCCCGTCGATCTCCAGCACGACTTCGAGGAGCTTCTCGGCGCCCGCCTTCTGCACGGCCGCCTCGTTCAGCGCCCAGTCGGTGTGCACGATGTCCCCGTTGCGGTGCACGACGACGTCGACGGTCATCCGCTCCTCGACCTCGTACGCCTTGGTCACCACCCGGTCGACGACCTTGTCCAGGTCGTCCCGCTCGGCCTCCGCGAGGAACCCGACACTGCCGAGGTTGACGCCGAGCATCGGCACCCCGGAGGCGCGGGCGAACTCGGCGCCGCGCAGCAGCGTCCCGTCACCGCCGAGGACGATCAGCAGCTCGCAGCCGTCGAGACTGTGCGGCGAGGCCTCCTCGACGAGTTCGACCTCGTCGGGCAGCGGCAGGTCCGCGGCCTCGAAATCCAGCACCCGTACGCCGACTCCGGCCGCCAGCAACCCCTTGACCACGAGTTCGGCGCTGCGGATGGCCGCGGGCCGCCCGGTGTGGGCGAGGAGGAAAACAGTACGAGCTCGGTTCTGTGTCAACGCGGCCCCTCCGCCACTGCACGGTCAACGTCAGCCGGATCCAACTGGGGTGCGCCGGCCCGCAGCCACAGAAAGTACTCGACGTTGCCGGACGGCCCGGGCAGCGGACTGGCGGTGACACCCTTCACCCCGAGCCCCAGCTCCCACGCCCTCTCGGCAACCCCCCGCACAGCCTCCGCCCGCAGTTGCGGACTCCGTACGACTCCCCCGCTGCCCAGTCGTTCCTTACCCACCTCGAACTGCGGCTTGACCATCATCACCAGGTCGGCGTCCGGCTTCACACACCGCGCCAGGGCCGGCAGCACCAACCCGAGCGGGATGAAGGACAGATCACCCACGACAAGATCCACAGGCTCCCCATCGATCGCTTCAAGCGTCAACTCGCGTACGTTCGTACGGTCCTTGACGGTGACGCGTTCATCGCTCTGCAGAGACCACGCGAGTTGGCCGTACCCGACGTCGACCGCGACGACGTGCGAGGCCCCCGCCCGCAGCAGCACATCGGTGAAGCCGCCGGTGGACGCCCCGGCGTCCAGCGCCCGCCGCCCCTCGACCGCCAGCCCCTCGGGGACGAACGCCGCCAGCGCGCCCGCGAGCTTGTGCCCGCCCCGCGAGACGTACTCGGGATCGCTGTCGTCGGTCTGCACGACGATGGCCGCGGCGGTCTCCACCTGGGTGGCCGGCTTGGTCGCGACGGCCTTTCCGACGGTGACCCGCCCGGCGGCGATCAGCTGGCTGGCGTGCTCGCGCGAACGCGCCAGCTTCCGGCGGACCAGCTCCGCGTCCAGACGGCGACGTGCGACTCCTGCCACGGTGGGTTCAGCTCCTGCTCTGGTGGTACGACGGTGAGGGCGGCCGGTTGGCGGCCGGCGGTGCCGGTGCCGGAGGTCCGGGGCGGACGTCGAGCGCGGTCAGCGCGTCGCGCAGCCCCCGGTGTACATCCTCGTACACCTCCAGGTGCCCGTCCGTGGCGAGGTGGTCGGCGTCGCCGAGCCGGTCGAGCCGGGCGTCCACCTCGGCGTCGCCCGTGGGGGTGCGGGGGACGTTCAGCGGGGCGGGGGCGGCGGGGTCGTACTCGGGTTCGACCTCGGCGTTCTCCCGCGCCTGAGCCGCCGGGTCCGCCGGTACGGAGTCGGTCATGCCCCGACGCTACATCGAACCCCTGCGGTACCGTCGATCGCGATGGCCACGATCGAGGAGTGCCGCGCCGCACTCGACAAGCTCTCCCACAACATGGGCGGCGCCGAGGGCGGCGTCCGCGCGGCCGCCGCCATGGACCGCACGGTGAGCTGCCACATCACCGACCTGGACGTCACCTTCACCGGCCGGCTCACCGGCGGCCGGATCGACGTGGAGGAGACGTTCCCGGGGCCGCCCCGGGAGAAGGCCCAGATCAGGCTGGCCATGGCGGGCGACGACCTGGTGGCCCTGGTCGACGGCGAGCTGAACTTCGCCGGGGCCTGGGGCTCGGGCCGGGTGAAGCTGGAGGCGAACCTGCTGGACCTGTTCCGGCTCAGGAAGCTGTTGTGACCACCGTTGTCGTGACCCGTGCCTTGCGGGCCGCCGGGACCACCAGCGGGGTCCCGGTCTCCGGGTCGTCGATGATCTGACAGCGCAGCCCGAACACCTCCTCCACCAGCTCGGCCGTCACGATGTCGTTCGGGGCTCCCTCGGCGAGGACCCGGCCGCTCTTCAGGGCGATGAGGTGCGTGGCGTACCGGGCCGCGTGGTTGAGGTCGTGCAGCACGGCGACGAGCGTGCGCCCCTGCTCCTCGTGGAGCTCCGCGCACAGGTCGAGGACGTCGATCTGGTGCTGGATGTCCAGATAGGTGGTCGGCTCGTCGAGGAGCAGCAGCGGGGTCTGCTGGGCGAGGGCCATGGCGATCCAGACGCGCTGGCGCTGGCCGCCGGAGAGTTCGTCGACGTACCGGTCGGCGAGTTCGGCGACGCCGGTCCGGACCATCGACTCCTGGACGACCCGCTCGTCCTCGGCGGACCACTGGCGCAGGATGCCCTGGTGCGGGTAGCGGCCGCGGCCGACCAGGTCGCCGACGGTGATGCCGTCCGGCGCGATGGAGGACTGCGGGAGCAGGCCGAGGGTGCGGGCGACCTTCTTCGCGGGCATCGACTGGATGACCTGGCCGTCGAGGAGCACCCGGCCCGCACTCGGCCTGAGCATCCGGGACAGCGCGCGCAGGAGCGTCGACTTGCCGCAGGCGTTGGGGCCGACGATCACCGTGAAGGAGTTGTCGGGGATCTCCACCGACAGCTCCTCGGCGATGACCCGCTGGTCGTAGGCGAGCGTCACGTTCTCGGCGGACAGGCGGTTCACAGTGCTCCTAGGGTTGTTCGTCTCGCCGGTGGGGATCGCGCTCATATCCGGCCCGCCTTCCGCTCGGTGACGAGCAGCCACAGCAGGTAGACACCGCCGAGGACGCCGGTGACCACGCCCACGGGCAGCTGGTCGGCGCCGAAGGCGCGCTGCGAGGCCCAGTCGGCGGTGACCAGCAGCGCGGCGCCCATGCAGAGGGAGGGCACCAGGTTGGGGCCGGGTGAGCGGGTGAGGCGGCGGGCGAGCTGAGGCGCGGTGAGCGCCACGAAGCTGACCGGGCCCGCGGCGGCGGTGGCGGCCGCGGTCAGCAGGACGGCGGCGATCATCAGCAGCATCCGTACCCGCTCCACGCGCACCCCGAGGGCGTACGAGACGTCGTCGCCCATCTCCATCATCCGCAGGCCGCGCGCGTTGGCGAGGACCAACGGGACGAGGACGGCACACAGCGCGAGCAGCGGCCAGACCTGGCTCCAGTCCCGGCCGTTGAGGGAGCCGGTCATCCAGACCACCGCGCGGGTCGCGTCCACCAGGTCGGCCTTGGTGAGCAGGTAGCCGTTGACGGCGGTGACGACCGCGGAGACGCCGATACCGACCAGGACCAGGCGGTATCCGTGCACGCCCTGCTTCCAGGCGAGCAGGTAGATGGCTACGCCGGTCAGCAGGCCGCCGATCAGGGCGCCGACGGTGACCTGGGTGGCGCTCCCGGACATCAGCACGATGACGACGAGCGCGCCGGAGGTCGCCCCCTGGGAGAGACCGAGCACATCCGGGCTGCCCAGCGGGTTGCGGGAGATCGCCTGGAACAGCGCGCCGCCCAGGCCCAGCGAGGCGCCGACCAGCAGACCGACCAGGACCCGGGGCAGCCGCAGTTCGTTGACGATGAAGTCCTGCCCGGCGGTGCCGTTCCCGAACAGGGTCTTCAGCACATCGCCGAAGGAGATCGGGAAGTCGCCGGTGCCGATCAGCACGACGCTCGCGGCGGACGCGGCCAGCAGCAGCACGGCCACGACGACCAGCGCGCGCACGTCGGCCCGCAGGGAGAGCCCGCCGGGGGTGCGCAGAGTACGCGTGTTCCTCACAGCTGGGCCGTCCTCCGCCGTCGTACGAGAAGAATGAAGACCGGCCCGCCGATGACCGCGGTGACGATGCCGACCTGGAGCTCCGAGGGGCGGGCGACGACCCGGCCGAGGACATCGGCGCCGAGCAGCAGCACGGGCGACAGGACCGTCGCGTAGGGCAGGATCCAGCGCAGGTCGGGGCCGGTGAAGGAGCGCACGACGTGCGGGACCATCAGGCCGACGAAGGCGATCGGGCCGCAGGCGGCGGTGGCCGCGCCGGACAGCACGGTGGCGGCGAGCATGGCAAGGGCCCGGGTGCGGTTCAGGTTCGCGCCGAGGGCGCGGGCGGTGTCGTCGCCCATCGCCACCGCGTTCAGCGGCCGGGCGAGGCCCAGCGCGAGCAGGGTGCCGACCGCGAGGAACGGCAGCACCTGCAGGATCGTCGCGTCGGAGGCCGAGGCCAGCGAACCGACCGTCCAGAAGCGCATCTTGCCGAGCGCCGCGTCGTCCGTGATCATCACGGCCTGGAGATAGCCGTAGAGCGCGGCGCTGATCGCCGTACCGGCGAGTGCCAGCCGGACCGGTGTGGCGCCCCGGCTGCCGCCCAGGAACCACACCAGCGCGCCCACCGCCGCCGCCCCGACGAAGGCGAACCACACATAGCCGTCGAGGCTGGTGACGCCGAAGAAGGTGATGGCGGTGACGACGGCGGCCGACGCGCCCGCGTTGATGCCGAGCAGACCGGGGTCGGCCAGCGGATTGCGGGTGAGCGCCTGGAGCACCGCCCCGGACAGACCGAGGGCGGCACCGGCCAGCAGACCGAGGACGGTCCGTGACAGCCGCTCGTCTACCACCACGTCGCCATAGGTCCCCGTGTCGTGGAACAGGCCGTGCCAGACCTGGTCCAACGGCAGCTCTTTCGCCCCGATCGCGATGCTCGCCAGGGCGACGAGCACCAGGATCACGACGGAGACGAGGAGCCCAAGGGCCCGGATCGCCCGGCGGGTTGGGGGCGCGGGGGCGGTCTCCGCGCGCTGTTCGGGAGGACTGTCGACCAACACGAGGTTAGGTTAGCCTACCCTCGCATACGGTCTCGATGCCCGGTCCCTGTGAACAGCGCGGATGCGCGGAGTCGCGGCGGTGCGGCCGGGGTTCAGAGGCCGAGCCGCGCCAGCGCCTTGCCCCCGTCCAGCTCGCAGGAGCCGTCCCCGGCCGCCGTCCAGGCCGCCGCGCACAGCGCCCGCAGCCCGTCGAGCGGTTCTCCTTCGCCGTTGAGTTCCAGCTGGTCCGCACCCGCCGTCGCCGTCCAGCCCCCGCACCGGAACCCGTCCCCCTCCGCGCTGACCTCCGGCTGCCCGGTGAGCAGCCCGCGCAGATCGGCGTCGACGTACGTCGGCCGGTGCTGCGGCGGCGCGGCGAGCAGCTGACGCCCGTCGGTGACCCCGGTCAGCACCAGCAGCGAGTCGACCCCGCCGTTGAACGCGCCCTCGATGTCGGTGTCCAGCCGGTCCCCGACCACCAACGGCCGCTTCGCCCCCGTCCGCAGGACCGTCTCCCGGTGCATCGGCGGCAGCGGCTTGCCGGCCACCTGCGGCTCGGCCCCCGTCGCGATCCGGACCACCTCCACCGCCGCGCCGTTGCCCGGCGCGATCCCCCGCCCGCTGGGAATCGTCAGATCGGTGTTGGACGCGAACCACGGCACCCCGCGCGCGACCGCGTACGACGCCTCCGCGAACCGGCCCCAGGCCAGATCGGGGCCCCCGTAGCCCTGCGCGACGGCCGCCGGATCGTCGTCGGCGGACTCCACCGGCTCAAGACCCCGCTCCCGCAGCGCGACCCGCAGCCCCTCCCCGCCGATCACCAGCACCCGCGACCCCGCCGGCACCTGCTCGCTGATCAGCCGCGCGACCGCCTGCGCCGAGGTGATGACGTCATCGGCGCCCGTCGGGATCCCCAACTCGGTGAGATGCCCGGCCACCGCGTCCGGCGTCCGCAGCGCGTTGTTGGTGACGTACGCCAGATGCATGCCGCCCGCACGGGCCACCTCCAGCGACTCCACGGCGTGCGCGATCGCGCTGCCGCCCGCGTACACCACCCCGTCCAGATCGAGCAGCGCCGTGTCGTACGCCGTGCTCAGGGCCTGTCCGCTGCCCTCGGGACCAGTCCTGACGCCCTGGCTCATCCCATCGCTCCTCGTCACTCTTCGTCGACCCGCCTTTCCCCATCGATCATCCCGCACGCCACTGACACACGTACGATGCCGGGATGAACACTGCAGGTCACTCGGAAGCAACGGAGCGCCGGGGCCTGGAACTCACCCCGTTCCGAGGCCTTCGCTACGACCCCGACCGGGTCGGCAGCCTGGCCGCCGTCACCTCCCCGCCGTACGACGTCGTCGTACGCCCGGACGGCGTCAACCACCTCCAGTCCGCCGACCCGCACAACATCGTCCGCCTCATCCTCCCCCAGGCGGGCACCCCCAGCGCCGGCACCGAACAGGCGGCCGACACCCTGCACCGCTGGCAGGCCGAGGGCATCCTCACCACCGATCCCGAACCGGGCCTGTACGTCTACGAACAGCACGACGGCAACGGCATGCTCCAGCGCGGGGTCATCGGCGCCCTGCGGATCTCGGAGCCGTCGGAGGGCGTGGTGCTGCCGCACGAGGAGGTCATGCCCCCGGTCGTCGCCGACCGCGCGGCCCTCATGCGCGCCACCTCGGCGAACCTCGAACCCCTCCTGCTCACCTACCGGGGCAACGGCGCGGCGGCCGAGGTCGTCGAGGCGACGGCCGCCCGCCCCCCGCTCCTCGCCACCACCACGGAGGACGGCTTCCGGCACCGCCTCTGGTCGATCACCGACCCCGCCGAGGTGGCACGTGTACAGTCCGACCTCTCCCACCACCAGGCCCTGATCGCCGACGGCCACCACCGCTGGGCCACCTACTTGCGTCTACGCGCGGAGCACACCTCCCCCAGCCCCTGGGACTACGGCCTGGTCCTGCTGGTCGACACCGCCCGCTATCCGCTGCGCGTCCGCGCGATCCACCGCCTGCTGCACGGCCTGCCGGTGGCGGACGCCCTGAGGGCCGTCGAGGGCCTGTTCCGGGTACGACGGCTCGACGTCCCCCTGCCGAAGGCCCAGGAGGCGCTCGCGGACGCGGCCTGCGCCGGCAACGCCTTCCTGCTGGCCGGCGACGGCACGTTCCATCTCGTCGACCGGCCCGACCCGGACCTGCTGGCCCGCACCATCCCCGCCGACCGCCCGGCCGCCTGGCGCACCCTCGACGCGACCGTCCTGCACGCCACGCTCCTCGATCACATCTGGCACATCCCCGAGGACTCGCCCGCGCACATCGCGTACATCCACGACACCGCCGCGACGGTCGCCAAGGCCGAACGCCACGGCAGCACGGCCGTGCTCCTGCACCCGGTCCGCGAGGAGGTCGTCCGCGACCTGGCCCGCCAGGGCGTCACGATGCCCCGCAAGTCGACGTCCTTCGGCCCCAAACCGGCCTCGGGCCTCGTGCTGCGGGCGCTCGACGCCTGAACGACCCGGCGGGGCCGAAACACGAGAGGGCAGGCTCCGGTCGGAGCCTGCCCTCTGTGTCACCGGCCGAGATCAGTCCTTCTTGGCGTCGCCCTCGGCATCAGCCTTGTCCTCGACGTCAGCATCGTCCTCGAAGTCGTCATCGTCTTCGTCCTCGACGTCGTCTTCGTCCTCGACGTCGTCCTCGATCTCGACCTCGTCTCCGCTCTCGTCCTCGACCTGGTCTTCATCCTCGTCCTCGACCAGGGCGTCGACGAACTCGACCCCGTCCAGCTCGGCCAGCCGGTCGGAGGCGTCGGTGCTGCCGTCCCGGTCGGCCTCCACGGCCTTCGCGAACCACTCCCGTGCCTCGCCGGTACGGTCTGCGGCCAGCAGGGCGTCGGCGTAGGCGTAGCGCAGTCGCGCGGTCCACGGCTGTACGGAGCTGGACGCCAGCTCGGGGCTCTGCAGCGTCACGATCGCCGCGTCCAGCTGCCCCATGTCACGCCGGGCACCGGCGGCGACGAGCCGCATCTCGACCTGGCCGGCCTTGTCGAGCTTGTGCACATCGGGGGCACCAGCCATGTCCAGCGCCTTCTCCGGCCGCCCGAGCCCGCGCTCGCAGTCGGCCATCACCGGCCACAGGTCCACGTTGCCCGTCATGCGCCGCGCGGCCCGGAACTCGGCGAGCGCCTCGGAGTACTTCTGGTTCGCGTACGCGGCGAACCCGGCCGCCTCGCGTACGGCGGCGACCCGGGACGCCAGCCGCAGGGCCACCTTGGAGTAGCCGTAGGCACCCTCGGGGTCCTCGTCGATGAGGCGCGCGACCATCACCAGGTTCTTGGCGACGTCCTCCGCGAGCCCCTTGGGCAGGCTCTGCAGTTCCTGCCGTACGTCCTTGTCGATCTCGTCGCCGGTGACGTCCTCCGGGATCGGCAGCCGCTTGATCGGCTCGCGGTCGCGGTCACGCTCCCGCTCGTCACGGAAGCGGCCGCCGCCTCGGCGGTCGTCCCGACGGTCGTCGCGGCGGTCATCGCGGCCGCGGTAGCCGCCCCCACGGTTGTCGTCCCGGCGACCGGCGTACCCGCCACCACCCCGGTTGTCGTCGCGGCGCGGGCCACGGGGGCGGTCGTCCCGACGGTCGTCACGGCGATCATCACGACCGCCGCGGAAGCCGCCGCGGGTGTCACGGTCACCACCACGGTTGTCGTCACGCCGGTCGTCACGACGGGGGTAGCCGCCACCACCACCGCGGTTGTCATCCCGCCGGTCGTCACGACGGAAGCCGCCACGGTCGTCACGGCGGTCATCGCGACGGAAACCACCGCGGTCGTCACGACGGTCGTCACGGGGGCGGTCGTCACGACGGTCGTCACGCCGGTCGTCACGGCGGAATGCGGGACGCTCGCCACGGTCATCCCGACGGGGACCACGGTCACGGTCGTCACGCCTGCCGTAACCGCCACCACCACGGTTGTCGTCACGACGGTCGTCACGACGGGGGTAGCCGCCACCACCCCGGTTGTCATCCCGCCGGTCGTCACGACGGTATCCACCACGGTCGTCGCGGTCGTCACGCCGGAAGGGAGGACGGTCACCGCGGTCATCACGGCGGTCGTCGCGACGGAATGCGGGACGCTCGCCACGGTCGTCACGACGGGGACCGCGATCGCGGTCGTCACGCCTGCCGTAACCGCCCCGGTCACCGCGATCGTCCCGCTGGAACGGCGGGCGGGAGCCACGGTTGTCGTCGCGTCGGCCGTAGCCGCCACCACGGTTGTCGCCACCGCGATTGTCGTCACGGCGGTCATCGCGGCCGCGGTAGCCGCCACGGTCATCACCGCGCCGGTCATCCCGCCGGCCGTAGCCGCCACCGCCACCACGGTTGTCATCGCGGCGGTCGTCGCGACGGGCATACCCACCACCGCGGTTGTCGTCGCGACGCCCGTAACTGCCGCGATCTCCTCGGTCGTTACGGTCCCCGCGGTACCCGCCACGGTCTCCGCGGTCACCACTGTCCCGTCGCCGCTGGTCGCGCTCCGGTCGATCCTCGGGAGAGTTGGTGGACATGGTGACTCCTGTCTTCGGTACCGCAAGCATTGTAAAAACAAAAGGACCCCTGGTCCCAGCTGAACGCTGGGACCAGGGGTCCTCCAAAGATTGTTCGGCGGCGTCCTACTCTCCCACAGGGTCCCCCCTGCAGTACCATCGGCGCTGTAAGGCTTAGCTTCCGGGTTCGGAATGTAACCGGGCGT
>NZ_JBICZD010000029.1:0-57708 GCF_043201555.1 Streptomyces sp. NPDC048288 | reverse complement strand
AGGTGAGGGAGTCGATGAGGATGATTCCGCCGGAGGTGAGGATCGCCGTGGCGGACACCCAGCCGACGCTCAGCACCGCGACATCATCGAAGATCTTCAGCGGGTCCAGCGCGGTGGGATGCGGAACGGTGAAACCGGACGTGAGCGCGGTGATGAGGTTCGTGAGAATCGGGTTGTCGCCGGCCAGCTCGGCAGCACGGTCGAAGTAGTCCTGCGAGGTGGCGGCGGTCGCGGCACCGGCGAACTGCGCGTGCAGGAGCGATGCCGTACCGGCGCTGACTGCCACGGCGGCGCCGACCTGCCAGAAGCGGCGGCGCGTGAGGGATTTGTGGCGGGGACCCTCGGAGGGCGCCGGAAGGGGCATGTCGGCCGTCGGATCGGTCATTCGGGTGGCTCCTGGCTGGTGAGGGACGGGGGGATGTGTAGTTGATATATCATCTACACCTGTCAGGACCGGCCTTCGGCTGCCCGGTGGAGTCCTCCGGCCGGTCGGTGGCGGCCCGTCAGGCGGTGACGGTGGCCTGTTCGTCGTGCTGCTCGGCGTGGGCCTCGGTGCCGGTGAGGGGGGTGTCCCGGCGTTCCTTGAGGAAGAACGTGACGGTGAGACCGACGAGGGTGACGGCCGCCAGGTAGACGCCGACGGAGTAGACGGTGCCGGTGCTGGTCTGCAGTGCCTCGGCGATCATCGGGGCGAACGCACCGCCGAGGACGGCTCCCAGGGCATACGACAGGGCGGCGCCGCTGTAGCGGACGGCGGTGGGATACAGCTCGGCGAACAGGGCGGACTGCGGGCCGTAGGTCAGGCCGAGGCCGATGCTGTAGAGGACGAGGCCGAGCACGATCAGGCCGGTGTTCGCGGTGTTGAGCAGCGCGAAGAACGGGAACATCCAGGCGAGTTGGATGAGGAACCCGATGCGGTAGACGCGGATGCGGCCGATCCGGTCCGACCAGATGCCGCCGGCCAGGGTGCTGGCCAGCCAGCCCACGGCGGCGATCATGACGCAGATCAGGATGGTGGTCGGGTTGATCTTGAGGTGGTTGACCGAGTAGGCCTGCACGTAGCCGCCCGTGGTCATGTAGCCGACGGCGTTGTTGGCGGCGAACAGCAGGGCTCCGGCGACGACCAGGGGCCAGTGGTGGCGGAAGAGTGTGGCGAGCGGGGTGCGGGCGCGGTCGCCGGTGTCCTTCAGCTCCTGGTAGACGGGGCTCTCCTCGACCCGGCGGCGGATGACGAAGCCGGCGGCGACGAGGACGACGCTGAGCAGGAACGGGATGCGCCAGCCCCAGGAGAGGAACTGCTCGTCGGTGGTGAGGGCGGTGATCAGGGCGAGGACGCCGTTGGCGAGCAGCAGGCCGAGGGGCGCGCCGAGTTGGGGGAAGGCGCCGAACCTGCCGCGCTTGCCGGTGGGGGCGTGTTCCACGGCGATCAGGGCGGCGCCGCCCCACTCCCCGCCGGCGGACATGCCCTGCAGGATGCGCAGGAAGACCAGGATGACCGGGGCCGTCACACCGATGGAGTCCCGGGTGGGCACCAGGCCGATGAGGGTGGTGGACACGCCCATCAGCACCAGGGTGGCGATCAGCATCGCGCGGCGGCCCAGCCGGTCGCCGAGGTGGCCGGCCACGGCGGCGCCGACCGGGCGGAAGAAGAAGCTGATGCCTATGGTGGCGAAGGAGATGATCAGCGAGTCCTCGCCGAAACCCTCGAAGAACACCTTGCCGAAGACCAGGCCGGTGCACAGGGCGTAGATGAAGAAGTCGTACCACTCGATGGTGGTGCCCGCCATGGCTGCCAGCGCGACCGTGCGGTGCTGGCGGCCTGTTGCCGTTGAGGGCTGGGACATGGCTGGTCCGATCGTCAGCGGGTCATCGTCGACCCGGAGCGGAGAGGTGAGCAGTGGGGAGTGAGCAGTTGGGGGGAGCAGTGAGGGGTGGGGATCGGGGAGGGTTCGGCGGCTCCGCGTCAGGCGGCGTAGTCCGGGGCGATCCGGTCGATACGGCGGCGCAGCGCCGTGAACAGCGTCCGCCCCGCCTGTGTGCGGTCGCCCATCTGGAAGGACTCCCTGGTCGAGCGCACCGCGGCCTGCGACATCACCGGCATCAGCGGCTGTCCGGAGGACTGGGCGGCCAGCTGGATCTCGCAGGCTCGCTGCAGCGTCCACAGGGCGGAGAACGCGGCCGGCAGGGAAGGGCCGAGTGCGAGGAGGCCGTGGTTGCGCAGGATCATCAGGTTGCGCTCGCCGAGGTCGGCCACCAGGCGTGGCTTCTCCTCGGGGTCCACGGTGACGCCCTCGAAGTCGTGATAGGCGACCATGCCGTGCAGTTGGGCGGCGTAGAAGTTGTCCGGGTCCAGTCCGCCGCGCAGGCAGGCGACGCCCGTGCCCGCGGTGGTGTGGGTGTGCATGATGCAGTGGGCGTCGGGCCGGCCGGCGTGGATCACGGAGTGGATCAGCAGTCCCGCCTCGTTGACGGGCCAGTCGGAATCGGACAGCAGGTTTCCGTCGAGATCGATCTTCACCAGGTTCGAGGCGGTGACCTCGTTGTACATCAGGCCGAACGGGTTGATGAGCAGGTGCCCGTCCTCGCCCGGCACCCGCACGGTGATGTGATTGAAGATCATCTCGACCCAGCCGAGGTGGTCGAAGATCCGGTAGCAGGCCGCCAGTTCGAGCCGCGCCTGCCACTCGGCCTCCCTCATACCGGCGGGCTTCTTCGTGCTCGTGGGGAGGTCCAGAACGGTCACTGCCGTACTCCTTGATCCATGGGTGTCGCCGCTGGGGGGAGGCGTACCTCGGTGTGCAGGAGCATGGGTGCGTGAGCCGTGGGCAGCCAATGTCGAGGGCGCCATCAAAAGCGCCCGCGCGCTGTGCGATCCGACACTAAGGCTGGGTCAGGGCCGTCAGTTCCAGGGTCAGCAGGAGACGTCGTGTCGGGTCGGCGAGCGACACCCCGAAGAGTTCTTCGGCCCGGCGCAGCCGCAACCGCAGTGTGTTCTGGTGGATGTGCAGCGCGCCGCTGGCCGCGACGACGTCACCGAAGTGCCGCAGATACGCGAGCAGGGTGGCCGCGTACTCGGTGGCGTGCTCGGCGTCGTGCGCCCGCAGCCGTTCCACGATGCCGGTGCGCAGTTCCGCGTCGTCGCGTACCGCGCGTACGAGCCGCCGCAGCACCAGCTCCGGCCGCAGCTCCTCGGTGCGGTAAGCACCCGGATCCGCGCACCGCTCCCGGAGGTGGTCGAGGGCCGCGTCGATGTCGCGGCGGGCCCTGAGCAGGGGCGAGAGCGCGCCCACGGTCGGTGAGCCGACCGCGACGAACGAGCGGTGCAGGCTGTGCCGGGCCCGGTCGAGGAGGTGGTCCAGCAGTACGCCGGTGGACACGCGCCCCGAACCGGCGGCGGGCAGCAGTACGTAGACGTGCTCGCCGAGCAGGGCCGCAGCCGGTTCGTAGCCGAGGGAACGGCTGTCGAGGACGGCGAGATCGACGAGCCGCAGCAGAGCGGCGTGCCGCCGGGCCGCCACACCCGCGTCCGCCGCGTCGCCCGTGTCGCCGCCTGCGGGCACCGCCTCGCTCAGCCCCGCCAGGACACCGGGGAGGCGGACGCCGCCGGGCAGGCCGCTCTGCCCCGACCGGCCCTCCAGTGCGGAACGCAGGGCGCGGTCCCGGCTCTCCTGCTCCGCGTCGACCTGGCGGCGCAGCGCCAGCATGTGCAAAGCCGCCACCCGGGCCGCCTCCTGCAAGGTGGGCCCGCAGTCCGGGACCGAGGTGTCGTCGGGGAACGCGGCCCACAGGGAGCCGAGCACGTCCTCGCCCGCCCGGATGACCACGGCCATGCGCGGCAGGCTTCCGGACCGCTGGTGGCGTACGACCGTTTCGCTCGTCCACACCTTGCGGTCCAGGTGATCGGCGATCGCGTCCTCGGGCACCCGGCGGCCGAGGATCCCCTGCCGCCGGATCTCGTCGATGGGCTGGTCGGGCAGGTTCGAGTAGGCGACGATGATCTGCTGTGTGTCCATGATCGCCACCGCTCCGCCGACGATGCCGGCGACCGCATTGGCCAGGGAGAACAGATCACCGCCCGTCCGTGCGCCGTCGGGTTCGGAATCCACCGCACGCGCCGCCAGCACGGAGGTGGCCAGGCGCTGGACCCGCGTCCACGGCATCTGCGGATTGACGGCGAGTACGGGAACCCCTGTGGAGCGGATCCGGGCCAGCAGGTCGTCCCGCGCGGGAAGGGCACACTTGACGGCGAGCGCGCACGAGGTGTCCGCCGCCGTCCGGAGGGCGGCGTCCATCGCGCCGGGATCCGCGATGTCCACGCCGACGCCGAGCAGCAGGTGCCCGGCCGCGGTCGCCCGCACGACCTCGGCAGAGTCCAGCAACTCGACACCGACGACCCGTGGTTCGGCCTCGGCGCCCTCCGACAGCACGCTGACCACGTCGTCCTGCAGAGCGACGACGAGCTGTTCGAGGAGCATGGCGGTCATACGGGGTCCTCCCGCACGCGAGAAATGGAGCGATGGCGGAATCTACATCAGAGGACGGCCGCGAGTGTAGATACCGACATTGTCGTGGATGACGCCGCAGCGCATGCTCGCTGCCATGGGACAACGGATCACCATCGTCGGCCCGGGTGCCGTCGGCGCCGCCCTCGCCGGGGCGTTCGCCGCGTCGGACGCCGAGGTCTCCCTCCTCGGCAGGCCGGGCCCGCACTTCGACGCGATCACCGCGCGGGGTCTCGCCCTGCGCGGCGAGGAGGCCCGGACCGAGCACCGCCACTGGTTCCCCACGGCGTACGACGCCTGGCGGCTTCCCGTTCCGGATCTGGTGGTCCTGTGCGTCAAGAGTCGGCACCTGCTATCGGCGGCCCGCTCCGTACGGACGTGGATCGATCGCGGTACGGACGTCCTCGTCGTGGCCAACGGGGTCCCCTGGTGGCTGCTGTCCACGGTCGAGTACTCCAAGGCCGGCCACGTCCTGCGCTCGGTCGACCCCGACGGAGAGCTGTTGGCCCTGCTGCCCGCCGAGCGCGTGATGGCCGGGGTCGCGCACTTCAGCAGTGTCGTCGACAGCCCGGGCCGGGTGACCCACGTCAGCGGCAGCAGGTTGATCGTCGGCGACCCGGCGGGCGGGGTCTCGCACCGTGTCACCCGGTGCGTCGCCGCGCTGTCCGCGGGCGCCATCCGCCCGGAGCCCGCCGTGGACGTCCGCCGGGACATCTGGGAGAAGCTGCTGGGCAACGTCAACCTCAACCCCGTCAGCGCGCTCACCGGCGCCACCGTCCTGGACATCCTCGACGATCCCGACACACGTCGGCTGTGTGCCGCCATGTTCGCGGAGACGGCGGCCGTCGGCGCCGCGCTGGGCATAGACAGTGCCCTGACGGCCGACGAGCGGCTGGCCGTCGCCCGCGAACTCGGCGCGTTCCGGACCTCGATGCTGCAGGACGCGGACCACGGCCGCCCTCTCGAACTCGACGCCGTCGTGGGTGCCGTGCGCGAACTCGCGCGTCACACCGGCGTCCCCGCCCCCTCCCTCGACACCGTGCACGGCCTGCTCGCCCTGCGCGAGCGCGTCCGCGGCCACGCCCGGACGCCCGGCACCTGAAGGAGTTCCGTGCCACACCCTCTGGGCACTCCCCCGTCGAAGATCATCGCCGTTCACCTGAACTACCCCAGCCGGGCCAGGGAACGCGGGCGGGCCCCGGCCCACCCCTCCTACTTCGTCAAGCCGCCCTCGTCGCTGTCCGGCACGGGCGAGCCGATCGTCCGGCCGGACGGCTGCGAACTCCTCGGTTTCGAGGGCGAGATCGCCCTTGTCATCGGTTCCCGCGCACAGCGCGTGGC
Organism: Streptomyces sp. NPDC048288; assembly: GCF_043201555.1. Taxonomy (NCBI): domain Bacteria; kingdom Bacillati; phylum Actinomycetota; class Actinomycetes; order Kitasatosporales; family Streptomycetaceae; genus Streptomyces; species Streptomyces sp. NPDC048288. The sequence continues at coordinate 51,865 of NZ_JBICZD010000029.1, read as the reverse complement.
GCCGGAGGACGGCTGGTCGCACGTCCGCTGGGTGACCGCCGCCAACGACGCGGGCGTGTACGACCTGCGCTACGCGGACCGCGGCTCCAACCTCCGCTCGAAGGGAGCGGACGGCTTCACGCCGATCGGGCCCCGCCTGCTGGACGCCACCGAACTCGACCCCGCCGCGCTGCGCCTGCGGACCTGGGTCGACGGCGAACTGGTCCAGGACGACACGACCGACACGCTGCTGTTCCCCTTCGGGCTGCTGGTCGCCGACCTGTCCCGGCTGGTCACCCTGGAACCCGGGGACGTGATCCTGACCGGTACCCCGGCCGGTGCCTCAGTGGTCTCGCCCGGCTACACGGTCGAAGTCGAGGTCACCGGGGGCGAGTTGTCGACCGGACGACTGGCCAACCCGGTCATCGCCGGGCCCTCGCTGGAGCCGTTCGGCGCGATGCCCCGGCTGGATCCGGCCGAGCGCGATGCCGCCTACGGCACCGCCCACCCGTTGCTGGACCCGGCCCTCGGAGAAGGGCTCACCTCGGTGGCGGTCGCGACGCTCAGCGCCCAACTGCGCGCCCGCGGCATGCCCCACATGTCCGTCGACGGTGTACGACCGCTGCGGCCGGCCTCGGCGAACCTGGTCGGCGTCGCCCACACCCTGCGGTATCTGCCACTGCGCGAGGACCTGTTCCAGCGGTACGGCACCGGCATGAACGCCCAGAAACGGGCGATCGAGGAACTGTGCCCGGGCCATGTCCTCGTCATGGACGCCCGGCGCGACGCGAGCGCCGGCACGCTCGGCGACATCCTCGCGCTGCGGGCGGCCAGGCGGGGCGCGACCGGAATCGTCACCGACGGCGCGGTCCGGGACAGTGCCACCGTCGCCGACCTGGACCTGCCGGTCTACGCGGCCGGCGCCCATCCGTCCGTCCTCGGCCGCCGGCACGTCCCCTGGGACACCGGCGTGCCGATCGCCTGCGGCGGCGCCCTCGTCCAGCCCGGTGACCTGATCGTCGGCGACGCGGACGGGGTGGTCGTCGTACCCCCGGAGCTGGCCGCCGAGCTGGTCGCCGACTGCCGGGAGCAGGAGCGGCAGGAGCGGTTCATCGCCGAGCAGGTCACCGCGGGCGAGAGCGTCGACGGTCTGTATCCGCTGGGTCCGGCCTGGCGGGAGGCCTATGAGAACTGGTGCAAGGGAGACTCACAGTGAAGTTCCGCAGCGATCCGGCGGTCATCCGCGGGTCCATAGCCCCCGTCGTGACACCGTTCACCGACGAAGGGGCGGTCGACCACGACAGCCTCGCCGCGTTGATCCGCTTCCAGCTGGACAACGGCTCGCACGGTGTCTCCCTGGGCGGATCCACCGGTGAGCCGAGCGCGCAGAGCGTCACCGAGCGGATCGCCGGCATGCGCACGGCGGTCGAGGTGATCGGTGACCGGGTGCCGTTCCTGCCCGGCACCGGCTCCCACAAGCTCGGCGAGACCATCGAACTCACCGCCGCCGCCCATGAGTTGGGTGCCGACGCGGCCCTGGTCATCACGCCGTACTACGCCCGGCCCACCCAGGAGGCGCTGTACCAGTGGTACGCGACGGTGGCCCGGGAGTTCCCGGACCTGCCGATCGTCGCCTACAACGTGCCCTCGCGCACGGCCGTCGACATCGCCCCGGAGACGGTCAAGCGGCTGTTCACCGACTTCGACAACTTCGTCGGGGTGAAGGAGACCACCAAGGACTTCGAGCACTTCTCCCGCATCCTGCACGCCTGCGGCCCCTCCCTTCTGGTGTGGTCCGGCATCGAGCTGCTGTGCCTGCCGCTGCTCGCCCTCGGCGGTGCCGGTTTCGTCTCGGCCGTCGCCAACCTGGCGCCGGGCGCGGTCGCGCGGATGTACGAGCTGTGGGAGGACGGCGACTTCGACGGAGCCCGTGAACTGCACTACCGGCTGCACCCGCTGGTGGACCTGCTGTTCGTCGAGACCAACCCGGCGCCCGCCAAGTGGGTGCTCGCGCGGCAGGGCCGCATCTCCTCCCCGCACGTCCGCCCGCCGCTGACGACTCCCACCGACGCGGGCCTGACGAAGATCCGCGCGCTGCTCGCCGAAGGCGGCGACCTCACCGCACAGATCGGAGCCGACCGGTGACCCCCGCGGACCTGCCCTCGACCATCCGGCACTGGATCGGCGGCGATCTCGTCGACGCGTCCGACGGTCGCACGTTCGATGTCTCGGATCCGGTGTCCAACACCGTGTACGCGCAGGCCGCGCGCGGTGCGGCGGCCGACGTCGACCGGGCCGTGACCGCCGCACGGGCCGCTTTCCCGGCCTGGTCCCGTATCTCGAACCGCGAGCGTGCGGGCGTGCTGTACCGGATCGCGGAGGCGGTCGAAGCCCGGCACAACCGCCTGGCCGCCTTCGAGACGTACGACACCGGGCTGCCCGTCACCCAGGCGAAGGGCCAGGCGCGGCGGGCGGCGGAGAACTTCCGCTACTTCGCGGACGTGGTCGTCGCCCTCGGCGAGGAGGCCTTCCGGCAGGGCGAGGAGCAGTTCTCCTATGTCGTGCGCACTCCGGTCGGGGTCGCCGGGCTGATCACGCCGTGGAACACCCCGTTCATGCTGGAAAGTTGGAAGCTGGCCCCGGCGCTCGCCGCCGGCTGCACGCTCGTGCTCAAGCCCGCGGAGTGGACGCCGCTGTCCGCGTCCCTGTGGCCGGAGATCTTCGCGGAGGCGGGCGTGCCCGCGGGCGTGGTCAACATCGTCCACGGCATCGGCGAGGAGGCCGGCCAGGCCCTGGTCGACCATCCGTACGTGCCGCTGATCTCCTTCACCGGGTCCACCGACACCGGCCGGCACATCATCCGGTCCAGCGCGCAGCACCTGAAGACCACCTCGATGGAACTGGGCGGCAAGTCCCCTGCGGTCGTCTTCGCGGACGCCGACGTGGAAGCCGCCCTGGACTCCGTCGTGTTCGGGGTGTTCTCCCTCAACGGCGAGCGCTGTACGGCCGGTTCCCGGGTTCTCGTGGAGCGTCCGCTGTACGAGGAGTTCACCCGCCGGCTGGCCGAGCGGGCGGCGAACGTGCGGGTGGGCCTGCCCGCCGACCCGGCCACCGAGGTCGGCGCGCTCGTCCATCCCGAGCACTACGAACGCGTACTGAACTACGTCGAGATCGGCAGGAAGGAGGCGAAGCTGGTCGCCGGCGGCACCCGCCCGGACCATCTCACCGGGGGCAACTACCTCCAGCCGACGGTCTTCGCCGACGTCGAGCGCGACGCCCGTATCTTCCAGGAGGAGATCTTCGGCCCGGTCGTCGCCGTCGCCCCCTTCGACACCGAGGCCGAGGCGATCGAGCTGGCCAACGCCACCCGGTTCGGGCTGGCCGCGTACATCTGGACCTCCGACCTCAAACGCGGCCACCGCATCGCCCACGCCGTCGAGTCCGGCATGATCTGGCTCAACTCCCACAACGTGCGCGACCTGCGCACCCCGTTCGGCGGGGTCAAGGCGTCCGGCGTCGGCCGCGAGGGCGGCGCCCACTCCATCGACTTCTACACCGAGTCGAAGATCGTGCACGTGGCCCTCGGCCAGGTGCACACCCCCCGCTTCGGGGTCCGCTCATGACCGCGCCCGATGTCGTCCGCTCCGCCTACGCCCAGCTGGCCGTCACCGATCTCGGCGCGGCCCGCTGGTTCTGGGTCGACATGCTCGGCTTCCACGTCCAGTACGAGGATCCCGGCACCCTCTGTCTGCGCGGCACCGACGAACTCACCCACCATTCCCTGGTGTTGCGGCGGGGCGAGCGGGCCGCCCTCGACCACATCGCCTACCGGGTGCGCACCCCGGAGGACGTCGACAGGGCGGAGCAGTTCTTCACCGAACTGGACCGTCCGGTCAAACGCCTGAAGGGGGGCGAGGGCACACCCGGAATCGGTGACGCGGTGCGGGTGGTGGACCCGCTCGGCTTCCCGGTCGAGTTCTTCCACGACATCGAGCGCGCCGAACGCCTCATCCAGCGTTACGACCTGCGCCACGGCGCCGAGATCGCCCGCCTGGACCACTTCAACATCTGCACCCCCGACATCCCCGCCGCCTACGCCCACTACGAGTCGCTGGGCTTCGGCTGCTCGGAGACCATCGAGGGCGACGAGCACGAGCTGTACGCGGCCTGGATGTACCGCAAGCAGACCGTCCACGACGTCGCCTTCACCTGCGGCCCCGGACCCCGCCTGCACCACCTGGGCGTCGCCACCCACGAGTCCCACCAAGTCCTGCGCGCCGCCGACCTGTTCGGCTCGGTGCGCAAGGAGCACCACATCGAGCGCGGACCGGGCCGGCACGGCGTGTCCAACGCCTTCTACCTGTATCTGCGGGATCCGGACGGCCACCGCGTGGAGATCTACACCTCCGACTACTACACCGGCGACCCGGACCACGAGACGTACCGCTGGAACGTCCACGACGACCGCCGCCGCGACTTCTGGGGCAACGCCGTCATCGAGTCCTGGTACAAGGAGGCCACCCCGGTGCTCGACCTGGACGGCGCTCTCCAGCCGGTGGCCGACGGCCTGCTCGACGAGTCGGCCGTACAGGTCGGCGCCGACGGTCTCGGCTGACGCCGGCCCGGCGGGCGGGCGGTGGTGCCTCCCCCACGCGCGCCGCACCGCCGGGTCGGTTCCCACCACGCCTGGGATGTGTTCGTCCCGTTCTGCACGAAGGACCCCCCTTGCCCCTCCACACCGTTGCGAGCGCACGGCTCCTGTGTCCCGTGGCGGCGGTGCCGCTCGCCGTCCCGTGCGATCGGCTCCTTGCCGGTCTCGGGGCACCGTCCTTGTTCCCGGACGCGGCCGAGGTGCCCCTGCCGTCCGCGCGGCGGCCCTGGTGACCCCGCCGTTCGCGCGGCGCCGCGCCCGGGCCGCCGCGCCCGATCCCGTCCCGGCCGTCCTCTCCCTGGGCCTCGACGCCACGCGCCTGACCGCAGGCCTGCGGCCGAGACGCGCTCAAGAGCATCTGGACCACAGCGCCCATCTGACGGCACACGGCCCACTCCCCGACCCTGGCGAGTTCGGGCTCCGCGATCTGCTCGCGCTCACCGAGCAGATCGCCCTGCCGGGGCGCGACCGGACGGGCTTCCCCTTCCACCGCAAGCTGCGCGCCGTCATGGCCTCGGCCCGGCGAAGCGGACTGACCGCGGCGGTCGTCGTCGCCGCGGTGGAGGACGATCCGTCATGCCGCAAGGACGAGGTGCTGCTCCGCCGCGCGCCCCATCTGGTTCTGGACGGCGCGCTGTTGACCGCGGAGGTGCTGGGCGCGCAGCAGGTGGTGATCGCGGTGTCCCACCCGGCGGCAGCGGCCGCGCTGAAGGCCGCGGTCGGCGAGCGGCAGCCGCGGCGACGCGCCCGGGGACCCGAGGTACGGGTGATGCGACCGCAGGAACGTTTCGTCACTGGAGTGGGTGACGCCTCGGCAGGCGGCCTCGAAGGGGTGCCGACGCTCTTCTCGAACACGGAGACATGGGCGCAACTCGCGGTCGCGGCCCGGATGGGCGCGGCGCGATTCGGCGTGCTCGGGGAGCGGGGCGAGCCGGGAACCTTCCTGGCGACGGTGACCGCGCATACGTCGGGCGGCAAGGGGCCCGTGCAGACCGTGGTGGAGGCGCCGCTGGGAGCGCCCCTGGCCGCCCTGCTGGAACGCTGTGGAACGGATGCCGGACAAGCGGTGCTGCTCGGCGGCTACGACGGAGCCTTCCTGCCCCGCCGGGCTGCCGACGTCGCTCTGATGTCGTGCCGCGGAATCGAGGCGGCGGGCGCCGTGTTCGGAGCGGGCTCTGTGACGCGGGTACCCGAGGAGACGTGCCCGCTGGGAGAGGTGGCTCGAGCGGCGCACTGGCTGGCTGCGGAGAGGGTCTCGCACTGCGTGCCCTGCTTCCGGGGGCTGTCGGCGCTCGCCACGGCCCTGGACGATGTCGTACACGACGGTGGTGCTCCGATGCGAGACCGGCTGCGGGAGCAGGTGGCCGCGGTCCGGGGCCGGCCCGGGTGTTCGCATCCGGACAGGTCGGCGACGTTCGTCCTGTCGGCGCTGTCGACGTTCTCGGACGACCTGGCGGCGCATGCGCTGGGCAGCGGCTGCGGGCGGCCGGTAGGGGGCGCCTTGCCGTTGCCGAGGGGGCCGCAGGCAGTGAAGACGGCCGAACGGTTCACGATGGACTGGACGCTGTGCGACGGACACGCGCTGTGCGCCGATGTGGTCCCGGAGTTGATCCGGATGGAGCAGGACGGCTATCCGGTCCTGTCCGCCACGGCGGTCCCGCCGCGTCTGGCCGCGCGGGCGCGACTCGCGGTGCGACGGTGCCCGACACTCGCCCTGCGCGTCGAAAGAATCTGACAGGCGCAACGCATCGGGGATGCCCGGTCGCCCCAGATGCTCCGCCCCGCGTCCCCACTGCGGGAACGGGGGCCGCCGTGCCTCTGCCGGGCAGTGTGTGCGCTGCCCGGCAGAGGAGGCGTTACCGCGTCACAACCGGCCGGGTGGCCCGCTCCAACTGCTGGATGACCGAGGTGTACGCCGCCCCGGTGGCATGGTGGAGACCGATCTCGCAGGTGCGGTTCGCGCTGAGATGGGCCTGGGCGTCGAGTCGCCCGACCTCTTCGGCCTCGGGTGCGGTCGCGCTCTCCGTCAGTTCCCGGTGCAGGAAGCCGCGGTCGCCGGCGAACCCGCAGCAGGACTCGGCGATCGGCTGGACAACGCTGTCGGCGACCGCCTGGGCCACGGCCTTCAGGGCCGAGCCGTGGTCGGTCTGCTGCATCGAGCAGGTGGTGTGGACCACGGCGGTGGGGACTCGTTCGGTGACCGTGAGACGCGGCAGCAGTTCCCGCTGGGTCCAGTCGACGGCGTCGTGGAGGGACAGCCGGCTGTGGCGGTCCCGGTCGGCCGGGCTCAGATGGGGCACCACGTCGCGCAGCGCACCGAGCGAGCAGGAGGAGGCGTCCATGACGACCGGCAGGCGTCCCTCGTCGCTCCACCGCCACAGCCGCTCCACGAGCACCCCCGCCATGGCGGCGTGCCCCTGCTCGTAGCCCTTGCTGTGCCAGATGGTGCCGCAGCAGGTGCCTGCCACGTCCGCGGGGATCCACAGCGGTCGGCCGGCCCGTTCCGCGAGCGTGACGAGGGCCTGCACCACCGTCGGCCCGCTCTCTCCCGGGGGAGCGCCGAAGATCCGGTTGACACAGGCGGGTACGTAGACGGCGTGCGCCTGCTGCCGTCGGGTGGCGGGCAACCGCTTCGGGGCGGCCTGCGGCATCTCGGGCAGCCAGGCGGGGATCAGTTCGGTGCCGAGCACGCCACGGGCCGCGGCGGTGACCGCGCGCAGCGGGGCGTCTCCCGCGAGGTCCGCGGTGCGCTGGGCGAGGCCCACGGCGGCCCGGGCGCCCCCTTCCAGACCTGCCCAGTGGCGTGCGGCCCAGGTGGCCGCGCGTTCGGCGAGCGGGCCGTGCCCGGCGTGCCGCAGCCTCTTCATCGCGGCGCCGGTGTCGATGTCGACGGGACAGCTCACCGCGCAGCTCGAATCCCCGGCGCAGGTGTCCACGGCGTCGTAGGCGTAGTCCTGGGTGAGGGAGAGTACGAGCGGGGAGTCGGCCCGGTGCCGGGCCATCTCCCGCTGCAGCACGATGCGTTGGCGGGGTGTGGTGGTCAGGTCGTGGCTGGGGCAGGCCGGTTCGCAGAAGCCGCATTCGATGCACGGGTCCAGGGCCGGGTCGACCGGGGGCAGCGTCTTGAGGTTGCGGACGTTCGCGTCCGGGTCGTGGTCCAGGATCACGCCGGGGTTGAGGATGCCGCGCGGATCGAGGGCGGCCTTGAGCCGCCACATGAGTCCGACGGCGGCGCTTCCCCACTCCTGGGTCACGAACGGCGCCATGTTGCGTCCCGTGCCGTGCTCGCCCTTGAGGGCACCGTTGTAGGTGTTCAGCACCAGGTCGGCGAGAGCCTGCATGCAGGTGCGGTAACGGCGCACGTCCTCGGGTGAGGAGGGGTCGAGCATGAGCGGGAAGTGCAGGTTCCCGGCGGAGGCGTGCCCGGCGATGGGCGAGGCGAACCCGTGGTGCTGAAGGAGCAGGAACAGGTCGCGGGCGGCGTCGGCCACCCGGTCCGGGGGGACACAGACATCCTCCACCAGCAGCACGGTGCCCGGGGGGCGGGTGCTGCCGACGGCGGCCAGCAGGCCCTTGCGGACCCGCCAGTAGGCGCCGGCGGTGGCCGAGTCGCGGGTGAACCGCCCCATCACGGGGGCGGTGGAGCCGGCAAGGACCGCCTCGGCACGCGTCTGCTGGACAGTCAGGTCGTCCAGGTCGGCGGCCCGGAACTCGACGAGCAGTGCGGCGTCCTCCGCGTCCTCGGTGAGTTCGGCGAGCCAGCGGGGGGCTCCCGAGACGCCGGCGGTGGAGCGCAGGGACGGGGCGTCCAGGAGCTCGACGGCATGCGCACCGGCCTCGACCAGGTCGGGGACGAGGGCAGCCGCGTCGTGCAGGCTCGGCAGGCGCAGCAGCGCGGTGGCGTGGTGGCGGCCGAAGGGAACCGTGTCGAAGACGACTTCGTCGAGGAAGCCGAGCGTGCCCTGGGAGCCGACCATGAGTCCGCGCAGGATCCCGGCGGGAGTGTCGGCGTCCAGGAAGGCGTCGAGGCGGTAGCCGTTCGTGTTCTTGATGGCGAACTTGGTCCTGATCCGGTCGCACAGCGCCGGGTCGGCCTCCAGTTCCTTCTTGATGGCCATGAGTTCGCGGACGAGGGCGGGTTCGGCGCGCTCCAGGTGCTCGTCGGCCGCGGGGTCGGCGGTGTCCACGACGGTGCCCGAGGCGAGGACGACGCGCAGGGACCGCACTGTGTGGTAGGCGTTGTGCACCACCCCGCACGACATCCCGCTGGCGTTGTTGGCGACCACGCCGCCGATGGTGGCCGAGGCGCTGCTGGCGGGGTCGGGGCCGAGCATCCGGCCGTGCCGGGCGAGTTGCGCGTTGGCGCGTGCGATCACGGTTCCCGGACGGGCGCGGAGGACCCGGCCGTCCTCCTCGATCACGGCGCCGGCGAAGTGCCGGCGCACGTCCACCAGGATGCCCGAACCCTGGGACTGTCCGTTGAGGCTGGTCCCCGCGGCCCTGAAGGTCACGGGCAGGTCGTGGCGGCCGGCGAAGGCCAGTACGGCCGCGACGTCCGCCGCGTCGCGCGCCATCACGACGACGCGGGGCAGGTAGCGGTACGGGCTCGCGTCGGAGGCGTAGCGAGCCAGGTCGGTGGGACGGGACAGCACCTGCTCCGCTCCGACCACCGCGGCCAGCCCCTCGCGCAGCCACTGCGGGGTGGCGACGGGAGAGCCCTCCGCTCCCCCGGTGTCCCGGCCGGTGGGCAGCGCGGCACGCAGCCGAGCCAGTTTCTTCATGTCGTGTCTCCTGAGATGTGCGTGCCGGCCGGTGGTCGCGGGTCGGTACGTCGGCTGAGCACCCGGTCGGCCTCGTGAGCCTCGGTCGGAGCGGGGGCCACCGGGCGGCTGGGGCAGCATCCGTGCGGTGCCCGGGCGGGTGAATCGCCCGGCACGGCGTCCGTGGCCCACGACGAAATTCCGGCGAGGCCGACGTGCGGGAACAGGGCGGCAGGGCTCACCGGGAGAAGGACCGACGGTCGAGCACGAGGGCCGTGGTCGTCCCGTGGGCGCAGCGGTCGTACCTCTCGATCGTGGTGCCGACACTGCTCACCGCGGTCATCGAGCTCCTCATGGACGTGTGCGGAATGCGGTTGTTCGAGTGTGTCTCCGGCTTTCCCCTGCTGCTATGTTCCTTTCACTCAAGAGCGCGGGGTTCGTTGAAGCAATGGCACAAACACGCCCGCCCCTGGCAGGAGTGAGCATGGCCCGATCAGAGACAGGTGCCACGGAGAGGCCGGGCGCGGAGGTGCCGGGCTCGGCGACGCTCGGCTCCCTGCTGGACGCGGTCGGCGACACCCTGCTGAGGGCGCTCGAAACCCCTCTCGGGCTGGACGTCCCGGTGACCGAGCTGGAGATTCTCGATCCGCCGCACGCGGCCGGCGCGGGACCGGACACGATGCTGTTCGGCATCGGCGTCCATCCCGCCTCACCGGAGGCCGAAGCAGCCCTCCACATGGCCGCCCGCGCACGGTGCACCGCCCTGGTGGTCAAGCTCCACGGGGAGGACCCGGCCGGGTTGCGCGCCCTCGCCCGGGAGCAGGGCATCGCTCTGCTGGCGGCCGACGACGAGGCGAACTGGCGCCATCTGGACACCCTCCTGTCGGCCGTGCTCGCGACGCGGTCCGGACCAGCTGCGACAGGCGGTGGCGGCGGAGAATGGGACGACCTGTTCGACCTCGCCAACGCGACCGCCGCCCAGCTGCGCGGCGCGGTGGCGATCATGGACGACCGCTACCGGATCATCGCCTACTCCACGATCTCCGGTCAGCCCACCGACGAGGTACGGCGCCAGGGGATTCTCGGCCGGGAGGTGCCGGAGGCCTTCCAACCCCTGCACGCCGACCCCCGGTTGCGGCAGCGGCCCCAGCCCGTGCGATTCACCGGGCACGGAGCTCTCCCTCGCGTCGCCGTCGGCATCCTGGCCGGTCGCGTCATGCTGGGATCCCTCTGGGTCATCGACGCCGACAGCAGTCTGGGAGCGGAGGAGGAGCGGACACTTCGGGACGCCGCGGACCTCGCGGCGCTGCGCCTGCTGCGGCACCGCAATTCACGCGACATGGCTCGCCGGGCTCGTGAACAGGCGCTGCGCGGCGCCCTCCAGGGCGAGGACCTGCCGCACGCCGGCTCGCTCGGCTCGCACGGCACCGGATTCGTCGTCGTCGCCTTCGAGCACGCGGAGACGGAGATCGATGTCAGCGAGCCCGACATGGCGCACATCATCGAGCTGATCACCAGCAGCGCCCAGGTCCAGCACTTCAGGGCGAGCACCGTCCAACTCGACGGAGTGGTGTACTCGCTGCTGCCGGCCGACCCGTCGGCGGCCGGCGCGGTGGGCGGAGAACTGGCGGGCAGCGTCCTGGAACGCATCCGGGTCATGCTGGGGGTCAGGCTGCGCGCCGGGATCGGCGGCCACGCACCCGACCTGTCCGCGGTGCAACGTTCACGCCAGGAGGCCGACGCCGCCCTCGACGTCCTGGCCCACCGGGGGCAGGACCACGCCGTCGCGGACTTCCAGGAGGTGCGCGCGGAGTCCTTCTTCCTGCGGCTCCGCGCCGACCTCGACGCTTTCGACGCCGTGCAGCTCGACGCCCTGGAGGCGATGCGGGAGCACGACGAACGCAACGGCACGGAGTACACCCGCACCGTCTACGCGTACTTGCGGTGTCTGGGCGACAGCGCCCGGGCATCCGCCGAGATGTACGTGCACCCCAACACCCTGCGCTACCGCATCAAGCGGGCGGGGGAGCTCTTCGGCATCGACCTTCACGACCCCGACGAGGCACTGCTGCTCTGGCTCCGCCTCCGGCTCCGGCACTGACGACGCGTTCGCGCCGTCCGACAGACGCGGTGCGGCACTTGTGCAAATCCACCAGCGGCGCCTGGTCCGATGAGTGAATCCACCATGGCCAACTGCAGTGGCAGCGGCCATTCTTGGTGCACCCCAGCGAGGGGCATTGCGGGACAAGTCAAGTCACCCCTCGCCTTCCGTGACCGCGCCGAGCCGTGACCATTCGCTTTTCGGGCGCCGGTGAACCGGACATGTTCAAGTGGAGGATGCACTCATGCCGCACAACAGACGTCTCACCGCGATGGGTGCGATGCTCGCCCTCACCGCCACCGCCTGCGCCGGCTCGGGCGGAGGATCCGGCAGCGGCGGCGGCACCATCGAGATCGGCCAGATCGCCTCGCTGACCGGGAACTTCACCCCGCTCGGCCAGAACGACAAGCTCGGCGCGGCGCTCGCGGTCGAGCAGATCAACGCCGCCGGCGGCGTCCTGGGCAAGAAGCTGCACATCACCGTCAAGAACGACGAGAGCGACCCCCAGCAGGCCATCACCGGCTTCAACGACCTGGTCAGCGGCGGCGCCGTCGCGTTCGTCGGCACGCCCGTCTCGAACGCGGCCCTCGCCGTCGAGCCGTTGGCGAAGCAGCGGCAGGTGCCCTATGTCTCGACCGCCGCCGTGGACCAGCAGGTGCAGCCGCCCTCCCCCTACATCTACATGACGCCGCTCACCGCGGGGGTGGTCTCCGAGCAGCTGCTGAAGTACTTCAAGGCGAGCGGCATGACGAAGATGGCGGTCGCCTACGACACCCAGAACGCCTTCGCCAAGACGGGCTGGGAGGACATGAAGGCGAAGGCCGCCCAGTACGGCATCGACTTCGTGGACGCCGAGACGTTCACCACCACCCAGACCAACTTCACGTCCGTCCTCCAGCACGTGCGGGGCAGCGGCGCCAAGGGTCTGATGGTGTGGGCCACCGGCGCGCCGGCGGTCATCCTCGCGAAGCAGTTCGCCGCCGCCGGCATGGGCGGTATGAAGCTCGTGTACAGCCACGCCGAGGCCAGCTCCCTGTTCACGGAGCCGGTGGGCGCCGCGGGTGAGGGCATTGTCCTGGCGAGCTCGCTCGCCGTCATCGGCAACGACCTGCCGACGTCCGGAGTCAAGACGGCCGCGCTGAAGATGGCGGAGCCGTTCCAGAAGGCCAACGGCTCCTACCCTCCCGGGTTCGCGTTCGACGGCTACAACGCCGTGCAGCTCATCGCGGCGGCCATCAAGAAGGCCGACAGCGCCGATCCCAAGAAGATCGCGGCCGCGCTCGACACCATGACCCTCCAGACCCCCGTGGGCACGTACAAGTACACGTCGAGCGACCACGCGGGCCTCGGGGTCGATCAGGTCGCCGTCAACACGATCAAGAGCGGCCACATCGTCCCGACGGACTGGACCACGGTGCAGCTCAAGGCCAGCCTGACGCCTTGATCGGGCAGGAGACCACACACATGCTCACAACCGAGAACCTGGCGCGGTCCTTCGGCGGCGTGTTCGCCGTGAACGACGTCACCATGTCGGTGCCGCAGGGCGAGTTGCGCGGGATCATCGGCCCCAACGGGGCGGGCAAGTCGACGCTCTTCAACCTGATCAGCGGACACCTGGCACCCACCCGCGGCAGGATCACCTATCGCGACAAGTCCCTCGCGGGCACGGCGCCCCACCGCCGTGCCCGGGACGGCGTCGCCATCGTCTTCCAGGGCGCCCGCCTCTTCCACGGGATGACCGCCCTGGAGAACGTCATGGTCGGGGCACACGCCCGGACCGACCACGGATTCGCCTCGGCGGCGCTCCGGCTGCCCGGCCACCGGCGCGAGGAACGGCTGATCGCCGAGCGCGCGAGGGAGGCTCTGGAGCAGGTCGGGATGGCCGACTTCGCCGACGTCTCCGCCGAGTCCCTCCCGCTCGGCCAGCAGCGCCGGCTTCAGGTGGCGCGCGCCCTGTGCGGCCGGCCGGATCTGCTGCTGCTCGACGAGCCGGCCTCCGGACTGCGGCTCGGGGAACGGCGGATACTCGCCGACCTGCTCCGCGAGCTGCATGACAAGGGCATCACGATGCTGCTCATCGAGCACGACGTCGGCATGGTGATGAGCCTCGCGGACCGGATCACCGTCCTCGACCTCGGCAAGGTCATCGCGGAGGGCACACCCGAAGCCGTGAGCCGCGACCCGCGGGTCGTCTCCGCCTACCTCGGTCAGGAGAGCTCCGATGCTGCGAGTCGATGACCTCGTCGTCCGTTACGGGTCGGCGGTCGCCCTCGACGGCGTGAGCCTCCGTGTCGGCCGCGGCGAGATGGTGGCGCTCGTCGGTCCCAACGGGGCCGGCAAGTCGACCCTCGTGAACACCCTGTCCGGCATCGTGCGGCCGGCCGGTGGCACGGTCCGCATGGACGGGCGGCTCGCGCAGGTACCGGAGGGCCGGCAGCTCTTCGCCGACCTGTCCGTGGAGGACAACCTGCGGCTGGGCGCCTGGCGTTCCCGCAACCGTGATCCGCGGCGCGTCTACGAGGTCCTGCCGGTCCTCGCCGACATGCGGCGCAAACCGGCCGGGACGCTGTCCGGCGGGCAGCAGCAGATGGTGGCGGTCGGCCGGGCGCTCATGGCCGACCCCGACCTGCTCGCGATCGACGAGCTGTCGCTGGGCCTCGCGCCCCTCGTGGTCGCGGACCTGGCACGCCACCTGGCGCAACTCAACTCCGAGCAGGGCACGGCGATCCTGCTCATCGAACAGAACGCCCGGCTCGCCCTCGACCTGTGTCAGCGGGCCTACGTGATCGAGTCGGGACGGATCGTCGCGGACGGGCCCAGCGGGGAACTCGCCCGCAGCCCGGAGGTCGCCCGCGCCTACCTCGGCGGCATCACCGGCTCCGACACGGAGACTCACCTGGAGAGAACGGCGGAATGAGTTCCTTCTTTGCCTATCTGGTGTCCGGCATCGCGATCGGCTGCACCTACGCCCTGGTCGCCAGCGGCTTCGTGATGATCCACCGGGTCACCCGCGTGGTCAACTTCGCCCAAGGCACCTTCGCCGTCGTCGGAGGCATGGCCACGGCGTCGCTGCTGAGCCGCGGTCTCCCGCACGGCGCCGCGGAAGTGGTCGCCCTGGCGGTGGCCGGCGCGCTGGGACTGCTCATCGGGATCATCGCGATCGGCAAGCCGGGCACCCCACCCCTGTCATCGGTCATCATCACCCTCGGGCTCGCCATCGGCGCCTACGCCGGGGAAGTGATCGTCTTCGGCGACCAGCCGTTGTCGTTCACCATGGCACGCGGTTCCACGAGCTTCCTCGGCGCGCACGTCGACCGGCAGCTGTTCGTCGTCATCGCCGTCGCCGTGGTCAGTTACGCCCTGCTGGGGCTGTTCTTCGGCCGTACCTAGGTCGGCAAGGCGCTGACCGCCTGCTCGTCCAACCCCTACGCGGCACGGCTGTCCGGCATCAACGTCACCCGGATGGGTCTGCTGGCGTTCGTGATCGGCGGGGCCCTCGGCGGGCTGGCCGGCGTCCTGATCACCCCCATCCAGCCGGTGTCGTTCGACTCCGACGCGCAGCTCGCCGTCAACGGATTCGCGGCGGCCATCTTCGGCGGGCTGATGCACCCCTGGACGGCACTGCTCGGCGCGCTCGTCCTGGGTATCTCCGAATCGATGATCGGGGGCTATGTGGACGCGTCCTACGAGATCGAGGTGGCCCTGGTGCTCATGCTCGCCATCATGGTGTGGCGCGCCGCCCGCACCCCGGCCATGGCCGAGGAGGTCGCATGACCGGCCGTCCGACACCTGCGATTGCGGCACGCACCGGCGCCGTCGTCGCGGTGGCCGTCGTCACCGCGGTCCTGCCGCTGTTCCTGGACTCCACGCAGCTCACCGTCTACACCGAACTGCTGCTCTCCGCCGTGGTGACCACGGGGGTGTCCCTGCTGCTCGGGTATGCGGGGCAGATCTCGCTCGGGCACGGCGGGTTCTACGCCGCGGGCGCCTACACCGCGGCGCTGATGGCGACCCACGGCCTGCCGAGCCTGTTGGGGCTGGCCTGCGCGCCGCTCGTCGCGGGGCTGCTGGGCCTGTTGGTCGGCATGCCGTTGCTGCGGCTGCGCGGGCACTATCTCGCCTTCGCGACGCTGGCCTTCCAGCTCATCCTGCTGGCGGTGATCGGGCAGCAGACCTCCCTGGGCGGGGACATCGGCCTGAGCGGCATCCCCAGCCTCGGGATCGGCTCGCACCACATCTCCGGGTTCCGGGGCTACGCGTGGGTCGCCTGGCTGGCCCTGGTGGTGGTCATGGTGATCACCAGGAACATCGTGCGTTCCCGTCCCGGCCGAGGGCTGCGCGCGCTGGCCACCAGCGAGATGGCGGCGTCCTCGTCCGGTGTCCCGGTGGGCCGCTACAAGCTCGTGGTCTTCGGTCTCTCGGCGGCGTTCGCCGGGCTCGCCGGCGGTATCTTCGCGTTCTTCATCGCCTACGTCGCCCCCGGATCGTTCGGCGTTCTGGTGTCCTTCCAGTTCGTCGTCATGGCCGTGGTGGGAGGACTCGGCACGCTGTGGGGGCCGTTGATCGGCGCGTCCACCATCACGGTGCTGCTGCAGTGGCTGAACGACGTCGGAGCGCGGCCGGGCATGCCCGACTACGCTCCCCAGGTCTTCTCCTACGCGGTGTACGCGCTGCTGCTGGTGCTCGTGGTGCTCTTCCTGCCGCGGGGTCTGGTGCCCGCCGGGACCGACGCGCTTCGACCGCTGGCACGACGGCTCGCCCGTGAGCGGCCGGAATCCGCGAACGGCGGGTAGGAAGGCCCGAAGCCCCGCTGTACGAACCGTGGTTCGTACAGCGGGGCTTCGGAGTCGTACGGCCCTAGAAGTTGCCGCGCCTGGCCTGCTCGCGCTCGATCGCCTCGAAGAGGGCCTGGAAGTTCCCCTTGCCGAAGCCGAGGGAGCCATGGCGTTCGATGAACTCGAAGAACACCGTGGGCCGGTCGCCGATCGGCTTGGTGAAGATCTGCAGCAGGTAACCGTCCTCGTCGCGGTCGACGAGGATGCCGCGCGAGGCCAGTTCCTCGATGGGCACGCGGACATGGCCGATCCTGGCGCGCAGTTCCGGGTCGGTGTAGTAGCTGTCGGGCGTGTCGAGGAACTCGACGCCCCTGGCCCGCAGCACGTCGACGGTCTGGAGGATGTCGTTGGTGGCGAGGGCGAGGTGCTGGGCGCCCGGGCCGCGGTAGAAGTCGAGGTACTCGTCGATCTGCGAACGCTTCTTGCCGACCGCCGGCTCGTTGAGCGGGAACTTCACGCGGTGGTTGCCGCTGGCGACGACCTTGCTCATGAGCGCCGAGTACTCGGTGGCGATGTCGTCGCCGATGAACTCGGCCATGTTGGTGAAGCCCATGACGCGGTTGTAGAAGTCGACCCACTCGTCCATGCGCCCGAGTTCCACGTTGCCCACGACGTGGTCGAGCGCCTGGAAGAGGCGCTTGGGCGCGCCGTCGGGCTTGATGTATCCGGAGGTCCGGGCCACATATCCGGGCAGGTAGGGGCCGGTGTAGCGGGAGCGGTCCACCAGGGTGTGGCGGGTGTCCCCGTAGGTGGCGATGGCGGCGGTCCGGACGGTGCCGTGTTCGTCGGTGACGTCGTGCGGCTCTTCCAGCACGGTCGCGCCCTGCGCGCGGGCGTGGGCGACGCACCTGTCGACATCGGGCACTTCGAGGGCGATGTCGACCACGCCGTCACCGTGGCGGTGGTGGTGGTCGAGCAGCGGGCTGTCCGGGGCGACACCGCCCTTGATCACGAACCGGATGGCTCCGGAGCGCAGGACGTACGCGTGGTGGTCGCGGTTCCCGGTCTCCGGACCGGAGTAGGCGACCAGTTCCATCCCGAAGACCACCTGGAAGAGCAGCGCGGCCTGGGTCGCGTTGCCCACCGCCCAGACCACCGCGTCCCAGCCGGTCACCGGGAAGGGGTCGCCCTCCGCGTCGTACTCCACGAGCCCGACCAGTTGCTTGAGCTGCTGCAGGTCGAGCTCCGCCAGCCGCTCCTGGCTCGTGAGGGTCTGTTCCATGCTCATGCGTCGTCCTCCTGGGTGTCCTGCTGCCAACGCGTGGCGCTCAGGAGACACCGGTCCTGCTTACTGCACAACAGGCGCCCTTCAAGCTGTTCAGGCTGCTCACTTTGCCTGCCCGACGGCAGGGTTACCTGTGCAATATGCCTAGTTGAGAGAAGGTGGTCGTGGTGACCGACGGGCAGCCGCTGGACTCGCTGGACATCGACCTGCTCCGCCTGCTGCGGGACAACCCGCGCACCGGCGTGCTCGAACTGTCGCGGACCCTGAGGGTCGCCCGCGGAACGGTCCAGGCGCGGCTCGACCGGATGGAACGCACGGGCGTCCTCGTCGGGTTCGGCCCCGAGGTGGACGTAGGCGCGGCGGGGTTCCCGGTCCAGGCGTTCGTGACCCTGGAGATCGCCCAAGGCGCGCTCGACGATGTCGCCGCCGAGCTTGCCGCCCTGCCCGGCGTGCTGGAGGCGTACGCGACGACGGGAGCCTCCGACGTGCTGTGCAAGCTGGCGGCCTCGTCCCACCAGGACCTGCAGGAGACCCTGCTCGCCCTGAACCGCTCACCGACGGTGGCCCGCTCCACGAGCGTGATCGTGCTGTCGGTGGTGGTGGCGCCCCGAGTCCTGCCGTTGCTGCAGTCCCGTCAGCACCGTGCGCCCCGGCGCTCTCCCGCCTACCACGGCCCCCAGTGACACGGGCGACGGCGTCCGGTGCCGTCAGGACCTGCCGAGCGCCGCCAGTCGCGCGGCCGCCTCCTTCACCTGTGCCGCCACCCGCTCGCCGTCGAACTCGTGCATGGCCACCACGCCGACCGAGGCACCCGCCGTGCCCGGGACCTCGAACCCCGCCGCCACCCCGGTGGCACCCTGCTGGAGCTGCCCCGAGGTGATGCTGTAGCCCAGCTCCCGGGCCCGCGTGATCTCCTCGGGCTCATCGGACGCGGACGGCTGCAGGGCGAGGATGGCGATGCCGTTCGCCCCCTTCTCCAGCGGGTGCCGTACGCCGATGCGGTACCCCACCCGGACCGGGCCGTGCTGGACGGCCGGCTCCGCCCCCGCCACCGGGACGCACTCCCGCGCGCCGTGGGCCACCGTCAGAAACGCGGCGGCGCCCGTGCCGTCGGCCAGCTCCTGCAGCACCGGCTGGGCCGCCGGTACCAGCTGACGCTGGAACCTCCCCGCCAGCGTGGCGGCACCGGCACCGAGCCGCACCCGCTTGCCCTGCCGGGCGACCAGGGCGTGCTCCTCCAGCGTCTCCACGATCCGGTACGCGATGGACCGGTCGATCCCGAGCTGCGCTGCCAGGTCTGCCACCGTCAGGCCGTCGGCCGTCAGCGAGATCACGTCCAGAGCCCTGAGCCCGCGATCCAGACCCTGCAGGGTGGCCATCGACACCTCCTGATCCCGGGGCCGCACTCGGCACCCGGAGAAACCGGCAGATCTTCTTCTGGCGCCACGTTAGGGCACGGGCGCCCGACCGCACATGATCACGGACGCGCAGGGGCGGAGCACGACCTTGACTGGGCCGCCGCCGGGACCTAATTTCGGCTTGTTGCTTTCATCGCACAAAAGTGTGCGCTCAGCGCACATATCTTCCAGTGCGTGGCACCGCGACTCCGAGTCACGAGGAGAGAGACTTGCCGTACTACCACCGGGCGGGCTCGGTCCCGCCGAAACGTCACACCCAGCACCGTGACCCGGACGGGAACCTCTACTACGAGGAGCTGATGGGCGAGGAGGGGTTCTCCTCCGACTCCTCGCTGCTCTACCACCGGCACATACCGTCGGCGGTGCGGGAGTTCCGTGTCTGGGACCTCGGGGACCAGTCACTGGTGCCCAACCACCCGCTGCTCCCCCGCCACCTCTCCACGCACAAGCTGTTCGCGGAGGGCGAGCCGGGCGTCGACGCGGTGACCGGGCGCCGGCTGCTGCTGGGCAACGAGGACGTGCGGCTGGCGTACGTCGTGGCCGACGCGGTGAGCCCGTACTACCGCAACGCGACCGGCGACGAGTGCCTCTACGTCGAGGCCGGGCGGGCCCGGGTCGAGTCGGTCTTCGGGGACCTGGAGGTCGGCGACGGCGACTACGTGATCGTCCCGCGGGCGACCACGTACCGGATCGTTCCCGACGGGGTCGTACGGATCTACGTGATCGAGGCGAACTCGCACATCGGGCCGGTGCGGCGCTATCTCTCCCAGCACGGCCAGCTCCTGGAACACGCCCCTTACTGCGAGCGCGACTTCCGTCTCCCCGTCGGGCCGAGGACCGTCGAGGGCGAGAACGTCGACGTGTACATCAAGCACCGGGGACCGGGCGGGGTCGCGGGGGCCGTCCACACGGTGCCGAACCACCCCTTCGACGTGGTCGGCTGGGACGGCTGCCTCTACCCGTACGCGTTCAGCATCCGCGACTTCGAGCCGATCACGGGCCGGGTCCACCAGCCGCCGCCGGCCCACCAGGTCTTCGAGGGCCACAACTTCGTGGTCTGCAACTTCGTCCCGCGCAAGGTGGACTACCACCCGCTGGCCGTCCCGGTGCCGTACTACCACTCGAACGTCGACTCCGACGAGGTGATGTTCTACTGCGGCGGCGACTACGAGGCACGCAAGGGCTCCGGCATCGGGCAGGGCTCGATCTCGCTCCACCCGGGCGGTCATCCGCACGGTCCCCAGCCCGGTGCGATGGAACGGTCGATCGGGGCGGAGTTCTTCGACGAACTCGCGGTCATGGTCGACACCTTCCGGCCCCTGCAGCTCGGCGAGGCCGCCCGCGCGACGGACGACGGAACGTACGTCTACTCCTGGGAGCCGAAGCGATGAGCGTCCCCGGGACGCCTGGGATTCCTCCGGTACTCGCCGACCTGTTCGACGACGCGGCGGTCTTCCCGCCCGGCAGCCTGCCGATCCAGGAGGCGGTCCCGGCGCACGTGGCGCACACCCGCAGCGCGCACGCCGGGCTGGTCGGGCCGTTCGTCCTCGCCGCCAAGGACCTCGACCGGCTCGTCGATCTGACCAGCGGTCTCGCCGAGGAGTCCTTCGACCTCTCGGTGACCGTGCCGCTGCCGGGCGTCTCCGCCGCGATCGCCACGGCGGACCGGATCCCGGCCGTACGGCTGGTCGCGCTGGAGGTCTCCGTCCCGGACCGGGCCGCCGCCGAGGAGGTGGTCCCGGCCCTGGCCGAGGCGCTCGGCGAGAACTGCACCGCCACCGTGTACGTGGAGGTACCGCGCGACGGCCGGCGCGACACGCTGCTCGCCGAACTCGCCGGGACCCCCTACCTGGCCAAGTTCCGCACCGGAGGCGTACGCCCCGAGCTGTACCCGGACGAGCGCGAACTCGCGGCGACCGTCCTGGCTGCGGCACGGGCCGGGGTCGCGTTCAAGGCGACCGCGGGGCTGCATCACGCGCTGCGCAACACCGATCCGGAGACCGGCTTCGAACAGCACGGCTTCCTCAACCTGCTGGTCGCCGTCGACGCGGCACTGCTGGGCGCCGAAGAGGCGGAACTGGTCCAGTTGTTGGCCGACCGCGACGGCAGGCGGGTCGCCGGGCGGGTGCGTGCCCTCTCGCCCCGGGTGCGTGACCTGTTCCGCTCCTTCGGCACCTGCTCCGTCGCCGAACCCGCCGCCGAGTCCGCCGCGTTGGGGCTGCTGCCCGCCGCTGCCGTCGCCGACCTGACCGAGGTGTCCGCATGACCAGCACTATCCAGTCGACCGTCCCGGCCGACTCACTGTTCAGCCCGGCCAACCTGCCCTACGGCGTCTACTCGGCACCCGGTCGACTGCCGCGCGTGGCGACCCGTTACGGCGACCACGTCATCGACCTGGCCGTGCTGCTGGACGACGACGTCTTCGACCGGCCGAGCCTGAACGCCTTCATGGCCCAGGGCCACGCCCGCTGGGTCGAGGTCCGTGCCGCGATCACCGAGCGGCTCCGGGGCCCGGTTCCCGCGGCGGCGGTCCACGACCTGGGTGCGGTGACGCTGCACCTGCCGTTCGAGGTCGCCGACTACGTGGACTTCTACGCCTCCGAGCATCACGCCGCCAACCTGGGCCGGCTGTTCCGGCCCGGCAATCCCGAGCCGCTGATGCCGAACTGGAAGCACCTGCCGGTCGGTTACCACGGGCGGGCGGGCTCCGTCGTCGTCTCGGGCACCGACATCGTCCGGCCCTCGGGGCAGCGCAAGGGCCCCGGGGACCCGGCGCCGGTCTTCGGGCCCTCGACCCGGCTCGACATCGAGGCCGAGCTGGGCTTCGTCGTCGGGACCGGCAACGCGATGGGCGAGTCCATCGGCGCGGAGGACGCGGAGCGGCACATCTTCGGGGTGGTCCTCTTCAACGACTGGTCCGCGCGCGACATCCAGGCCTGGGAGTACGTCCCACTCGGCCCCAACCTGGGCAAGTCCTTCGCCTCCACGATCTCGCCGTGGGTCGTTCCGCTGCTCGCCCTGGACGCCGCCCGCGTCCCGGTCCCGTCCCAGGAGCCGGCCGTTCTGCCGTACCTGCGGATGGCTCGGCCGTGGGGTCTGGACGTCGACCTCGCGGTCGAGTGGAACGGTCAGGTCGTCTCCCGGCCGCCGTACGCCGCGATGTACTGGTCCCCCGCCCAGATGCTGGCCCACCAGACCGTCAACGGCGCGCCCTCCCGCACGGGCGACCTGTTCGCCTCCGGCACCGTCTCGGGACCGGAGAGGGAGCAGCGCGGCGCCTTCATCGAACTGACCTGGGGCGGCGCGGAGCCCGTCACCGTGGGCGGCCGGCAGCGCACCTTCCTGGAGGACGGGGACGAGATCGTGCTCACCGCCACCGCCCCGGGCGCCGACGGAACCCGGATCGGCTTCGGCGAGTCTCGCGGCCGGATCGTCAGCAGCAAGCGTCGGGAGGCGTGATGAGCAAGACGGTGGCCTCGCCCGCCGAGGCGGTTGCCGACATCACCCCGGGCAGTTCCCTGGCCGTCGGCGGGTTCGGGCTCTCCGGGATCCCGGACCGTCTGATCACGGCACTGGCCGAGCAGGGAGCCGACGGCCTGTAGGTCTTCTCCAACAACTGCGGCGTGGACGGGACCGGGCTCGGCATCCTGCTCGACCTCGGCCGGATCCGCCGGGTCACGGCGTCCTACGTCGGGGAGAACAAGGAGTTCGCCCGCCAGTACCTCTCCGGCGAGCTGGAAGTGGAACTCACCCCGCAGGGCACCCTGGCCGAGCGGTTGCGGGCGGGCGGCTCCGGCATCCCCGCGTTCTACACCCCCGCGGGCGTGGGCACGCCGGTCGCCGACGGCGGCCTGCCGTGGAGGTACGACCGGACGGGGAACGTCCTGGTCGCCTCCCCGCCCAAGGAGGTCCGTGAGTTCCGCGGCCGCCGGTACGTCCTGGAGGAGGGCATCGTCGCCGACTTCGCGCTCGTGCACGCGCGGCTCGGCGACACCGACGGGAACCTCGTCTTCAACAAGGCGACGGTGAACTTCAACCCCCTTGCGGCGATGGCGGGGCGGATCTGCGTCGCGCAGGTCGAGGAACTCGTCGAGCCCGGTGAGATCGACCCCGCCCAGGTGCATCTGCCCGGCGTCTACGTCCAGCGGATCGTCCACACCGGCCCGCAGTCCAAGCACATCGAGAAGCGCACCGTCCGGGAGAACGTGGCATGAGCGAGCAGCGGACCGGCTGGTCCCGGTCACAGATGGCGGCGCGCGCCGCACGGGAACTCCGGGACGGCGAGTACGTCAACCTCGGCATCGGCCTGCCGACCCTGATCCCCAACTTCCTCGCGGAGGGCGTCCGGGTCACGCTGCACAGCGAGAACGGCATCCTCGGAACGGGCCCCTACCCGACCGACGACGAGGTCGACGCCGACCTGATCAACGCGGGAAAGGAGACCGTCACGGTCGGCCCGGGGGCGTCGTTCTTCGACTCCGCGCAGAGCTTCGGCATGATCCGCGGCGGCCACATCGACACCGCCGTGCTCGGCGGCATGCAGGTCTCCGGCACGGGTGACCTGGCCAACTGGATGGTGCCCGGGAAGATGGTCAAGGGGATGGGCGGCGCGATGGACCTGGTCCACGGCGCCAAGCGCGTCATCGTGCTCATGGAGCACGTCGCCAAGGACGGCTCGCACAAGATCGTCGAGAGGTGCACCCTCCCGCTCACCGGGCAGGCAGTGGTTCAGCGGATCATCACCGACCTGGCCGTGCTGGACGTCACGGCCGAGGGGTGCCGCCTAGTCGAACTGGCGCCCGGTGTCGCCCTCGACGAGGTGCGTGCGAAGACGGGCACTCCTCTCTCGGCCTGACCCGCCTGACGGAACTCCTCCCGACGGCACGGCCTCGGACGGACGGCGGGGCGGCACTCCCGGAACCGGTGCCGCCCCGCGTCGTCGGTCCGACGTCACGCCCCGGTCGGGCCCGCCACCGGGGTGTTGAGCAGCTGCAGCTCCCACAGGGTCACTATTCCGGTGGCGCCGGCGTGCCCCAGCGAGGCCAGCTGGTCCTCGGGCGAGATGCGGTCGGTCCGGGCCCAGTCCCGCTGCCACTCACCCACCACGGCCAGCCACGTGATCGGGACGACTCCGGCCTGGATCATGCGCCGTACGGCCATGTCGTGGGCCTCGGCCGAGGTGCCTCCGGAGGCGTCGGTGACGGCGTGGACCTCGAAGCCCTCACCGGCCGCGTGGATGGCGGGCATCGCCACGCAGATCTCCGTCCACAGTCCGGCGATGATCAGCTTCTTGCGTCCGGTGGCCTTCACCGCGTCCACCACACGCTGGTCCTCCCAGGTGTTGATGGCCGTTCTGTTGATCGGCTTCTGGTCCGGGAAGACGTCGTGGAGCGGCTGGATCAGGTTGCCGCCGCGCTCCTCCACGACGGTGATCAGGATCGTCGGGACACCGTAACCCTTGGCGGCCTTGGCCAGGCCCACGACGTTGTTGGCGATCATCGTCGGCTCGTGGCTGTGCAGGTTGGCGAACTGGTACGGCTGGTGGTCGATCAGCACCAGGACGCTCTCTTCGGGGGTCAGCAGGGCCTCAAGGCCGGTCTTCGGCGACGTGCTCACAGGGGTCTCCCAAGAGAAGTGACTGACTACGCGAGCATCAGGTAGTTGATGCGTCAACTTTCTGCGTGATGCGTCAACTAGATGTCCAGGCGCGGGCTTAGGAGCGCACCTGGTGCCGAGGCCACGGTATGGCGCAAGCTGGCCCGCATGGTTTGGTTGCCGCTGCTCTCCACCCTGGCCGGGGCCGCGATCGGTATCGTCGCGACGCTCATCGCGGATCGGAATCGCTGGAAGCGGGAGGACGCCAAGGACGCTCTTCGACTGCGGCTCGACGTCTACACGCAGTACACCACCGCCGTGAAGGACCTCGGTGACACTCTGCGGGCGCTGGCCGCACGCGAGCACCCGTCCGGCGACGAGCGGGCGCTCGCGCTGCGCGAGGCCTTCCGGCTATCAGGCATCGCCACGGCATCCGAACGCATGTGGCTCATCGCACCCGACCCCGTCGTAAGCGCCTCCAACAGCGTCTTCCACTGTCTGCGACGCATCCGAGACGGCTATGTCGACGGCGTCGCCGTCAGCAGTGCGGAAGACCACGCGCATTGGGAGGCACGCGGCAAGGCAGCCGCCAGAATGCGCGAGTTGATGCGCGAAGATCTCGGCGTCGGGCCGCTCACGGAGCGCCACAGCGTCTCCTAGCGGCGGCCTCGGTGAGAGCCGGCCTGGACATCTGCGGCGCTATGCCGTGGCGCGCGCCTTCTCCAGCAGCACCGGGTCGTGGGCGTTGACGATGAGGAGGTCGGGGTCGGACCGTCGGTACAGGTCGGCGAGGCGGTCGTGGTTGGCGCGCACCTTTTTGCCGTCGTACGCGATGAGCGCCTCCATGCCCCGCAGGGAACCGGGGACGCGGGAGTGCCCGTCGAGCGTGCCGTGGTGGTAGAAGGAGTCGCCGGCGTGCAGCAGCCAGCGGTGGCCGGCGTCGACCGCGACGGCGGCGTGGCCGCGGGTGTGGCCGGGCAGCGCGAGCAGGACGATCCCCGGGGCGATCGCGTCGAGTTCGCGGGCGGCGGCGAAACCGCGCCACTGCTCGCCGTCGGGCCGGTGCTCCACGAGCTTGGGGCGGTGCTCCCACTGGGGGCTCTGATAGCGGATGCGCTCCCGCCGGGAGGGGGCGTGGACGGCGCCGAGCGCCTCGTCCGCGGTGAGGTGGACCTCGGCCCAGGGGAAGTCGGACAGACCGCCGATGTGATCCGCGTCGAAGTGGGTGAGGACGATGTGCCGGACGTCCTCGCGGCGGAAGCCCAGCTTCTCCACCTGGCGGGCGGCCGTCTCCTCCGCGTCGAGGACCGGCCGGACGAAGTGGCGGGCGGGTCCGACGCGCCGCTTCGGGTCGGCGATGTCGTCGAGGCCGTAGCCGGAGTCGACGAGCACCAGGCTCCCGGGGGTCTCGATCAGGAGGACATGGCAGACGAGGGGGGCTCCGGGAGGCCGCATCGTCCCGCAGTTGAGGTGGTGGACTTTCACGGGAGGGGTGTCCTTGGTGTCGAGGGGTGCGTCGGTCAGCACCGCGAGACGCTACTTACGACGTATGTCTACACTCGCCAAGGCTGACTTACGGCATAAGTAATGTCAAGGTGACCCAGGACGCGGGAGCGCCCGAAGGTCAGGACCGTCCCTCGACGCGGCGGCGGATCGCGTCGAGGAGCATCTCCAGCCCGAACTCCATCTCCGCCTCGTGGTCGCAGACCGCCAGCTCCGCGGCCGCCGCGGCGACCGCCGGCAGTCCGCTGTCGACGAGCTCCTGCTCGCGCATGGCCGTCACCGCCGGGATGGCACCGGCGTAGGTCGGTGCGAAGCCCACCTCGCGGGAGAGCGTCCCGATCAGGAAGGCGATGAAGGCGCGCAGCACGTGGACGGCGGCGGCGCCCTCCAGTCCCGCACGGTTCAGCACCCGCAGTGCGGCCTCCACGACCGGCATGGCCGCGGGGGCGTTGAGACGCCTGGTCAGCACCAGGGACGCGGAACGGGGGTACTCCAGGGCTGCCGCACGGAAGGACCTGGCCAGGGCGCGGAGTCCGTCCTCCCACGGCATCGCGTCGACCTCGGGGATCCTGATCCCGCTCAGGATCAGGTCCGCCATGGCGTCGAGCACGTCGGTCTTGTCGTCGACGTGGTTGTACAGCGACATGGTGCGCACGCCGACCGCCGCCGCGATCTTGTGGAGCGACAGCTTCTCCATGCCCTCCGTCTCGGCCACGACGAGGGCCTGGCGCACGATCTCCGCCCTGGTCAGTGGGCCACGGCGGGTCATCCGCTGTGCCATCGCCTCTCCTCCGGTCAGCCGTAGTGCCTGGCAGCGGGCTTCAATTTATCCAATGCGCCTCAGGCGGTGGCGCGTCGGCGGCGGCCGTCCCGGAGGACGGCACCGGCGAGGATCGCCTCCCGGGTGCGGGCGAGAACCTTCGCACGGGCGTCCGGATCAGCGCACCGGAGAGCGACGGTGACGCCCTGGACGACGATGCGGGCCGTGAACTCGTCGGCCTCGTCCGCGCATCCCGGGATGCCGGCCAGGGAGGTCGAGAGGGTCCGGAGCAGCGCGTTCGGTTCGTCCTGCGGCTCCGCACCGCGCATCAGGGGCAGGAGGGCGGGTCTGCGCTCCGCGAGGGCCGCCACCTCTTCGAGCATCTCCCCCACGGCCGCCTCGGGCGCCGGGTCGGTCTGCCCGTCCCGGACGGTCCGCACCGGGAGTTCTGCGGCCAACCGCCGCAGCAGCGCGTCCACCACGGCCCGCCTGTGCGGGAAGTACTGATAGAGCGTGCCGGGCGACACGCCCGCATGCCTGGCCAGCGCGTTCATCCCGACGCCGGCCACCCCGACCGCCGCGACGAGTTCCTCGGCCGCTTCCAGGATCTGTTCCGTGCGGCGCAGGCCGCGCCGCTGACGGCTGCCGCCGGTGCGGGTCACCGGTGCGGCTCCTGCGGCCCTCCGTCGTACGGCACGCCCACCCGTGCCGCCAGTCCGGCGATGAGCAGTTCGACACCGTGCCGGAACTCGGCCTCGTGGTCGCTCACGGCCAGATAGGGCGCGGCGGCCGTCAGCACGGGGTCGCCCACGGCCGCGATCTCGTCGATGCGCCGCTCGACCTGGCCGGGTTCGACCGCGCCCACGGTGATGGCCGAACCGAGTTCCCGCATGATCATGCCGACGGTGTATCCCGCGAAGCTCCGCACCACATGGACGAGCTCCCGCGGGGACAGACCGAGTTCGGGGAAGCCCGCCAAGGCGCAGCGGATGCTTTCCAGGGCCGCTGGTGACTGGGTGGGCCGGGTCAGGACCAGCGTGAACGCCTTGGAGTGGCGCAGGGCGGCGGCGCGGAAGGCGGCTGCATGGGCGCGGGCCCGCTCCTGCCAGGTGCCCAGGCCGGCCCCGGCGAAGTCGACACCGCCCAGCAGCACCTCGGCGACGCCGTCCAGCAGGGCGTCCTTGTTCGGTACGTGGTTGTAGAGCGACATCGCCTCGACGCCCAGCTCTCCGGCGAGTTTTCGCAGGGAGAAGGAGTCGGGACCGTCCCTGTCGATCATCTCCAGTGCCGCGTCGACCACCTTCTCCCGGGTCAGACCGGGCCGCCTGCCCCGACCACCGCCGCGGACCTTCATCGCACCGTTCCCCTTCCCGCATCCGAGTCTTGACATGACTTATTGCGTAAGTCTAGCTTGAGGAAACATTGGACATACGGCGTAAGTATTAATCATCGGAGAACACGAATGACCAGCACCATGCGCGCGCTCATGGGCGGCGCCGGCCCCGAATGGGAAGCCCGTGACGTCGCCGTCCCCGAGCCGGGGCCGGGGCAGATCCGGGTGCGGGTGCGGGCGGCCGCCGTGAACCGGGCGGACCTGTACATGCTCCAGGGCACCTACAACCCCCGGGCGAAGACCGGCGACCTGTTCACCGCGGGCCTCGAACTCGCCGGTGAGGTCGACGCGATCGGGACCGGCGTGCCGTACATGGCCGTGGGCGACCGGGTCATGGGCGTCACACTCGGCGCCTTCGCCCCGTACGCGCTGGTCGACCACCGCCATGTGATCGCGGTGCCGCAGTCCCTGTCGTGGACGGACGCTGCGGCCCTGCCCGTGGCCCTGGCGACCGAGCACGACGCCCTCGCCCAGGGCGGGTTCGGCCTCAAGGACAGCGTGCTCGTCGTGGGCGCCACCTCGTCCGTGGGCCTTATCGGCGTACAGCTGGCCAAGGCGCTCGGCGCGGCCGAGGTCATCGCGACCACCACCTCGGACGGCAAGGCCGAGACGCTCAGGGCGATCGGCGCGGACGTGGTCGTCAACACGGCGTCGGAGAACCTCGCCGAGGCCGTGGCGGCCGCCACCGACGGCGCGGGAGCCGACCTCACCCTCGATCACGTGGGCGGGCGGCTCTTCGCGGACACCTTCCTCGCCACGCGGATCGGCGGCACCGTCGTCAACGTCGGCCGGCTCGCCGGTGCCGAGTCCACCATCGACCTCGACCAGCTGGCGTTCCGCCGCCTGCGGGTCATCGGGACGACGTTCAGCGTGCGCACCCCCGACGAACTGGCCGACGTCTGCGCCGCCCTCATGACCGACGTCGTTCCCGCCGTGGCGGAGGGCCGGATCCGCGCCGTCGTCGACAGTGTTTTCGCCTTCGACGACGCCAAGGCGGCGGCCGACCGCATGCGTTCCGACCAGGCCGTCGGAAAGATCGTTCTGGAACTGCCGGAATTCTGAGAGAGAAGAGAGCCGCAGCATGAGCCGTGTTTTCGGGCAGATCGCGCAGATCGGATACGTCGTCCGTGATCTGCACTCCGCCATGGAGTTCTGGGTGGCCCAGGGCGTGGGCCCCTGGTTCTACCAGGACCCGGTGCAGACGGACTGGTTCAGGTACCGGGGTGTGGAATCGGGCATGAGGATGGCCGCCGCGATCGCCAACTCCGGTGACGTGCAGATCGAGTTGATCCAGCCGCTCGACGACGAACCGTCCCTCTACAAGGACTTCCTGGACGCCGGGCACGAGGGCGCGCAGCACGTCGCCTACTGGACCAAGGACTACCAGGGGCTCTACGACCGGGCCCTGTCCCTCGGCTACACCGTCGCCCAAGAAGGCGCGGTCCAGGGCGGCCGATTCGCCTACCTCGACACCGAGACGCACCCCGGCACGGTCATCGAGATCTCCGACATCGGCGGCGCCAAGGGCGAACTCTTCGCCGCGCTGCGGGAGATGGCGGCCCAGTGGGACGGCACCAACCCCATCACCAAGGTCGCCTGACACCACCGTACGGAGGAAGAACGATGGACTACCCCGACCTGACCGCCCTGCCCGCCGAGTTGCAGAAGCTCGCGGCCGAGCGGTCCGCCGTCAACGTCTACCGGATGGCGTTCCACTCGCCCGCCCTGGCCCCCGCCTTCCTGCAGCTGGCCGACGCGATCTTCCAGAGCGCGCTTCCGCACCCCTTGCGCGAACTCGCCATCCTACGGGTGGGACACACCTACCAGGCGCCGTACGAGATCCACCACCACGAGAACATCGGCCGTCTCCTCGGTCTCGACGAGGCCGGCATCGCCGCCGCGGGGTCCGGCTCAGCCGGGGACCTGACGGCGGAGCAGGCCGCGGTCCTCTCCCTCACCGACCGGCTGCTCGCCCAGCACACCCTGACCGAGGCCGACCGTGCCGAGGCGCTGGGGTTCCTCACGGTGGGCCAGCTCTCCGACCTGGTCCTCACGGTCGGCTTCTACCAGCTGGTCTGCGACTTCCTCAACACCTTCGACGTGACGACCGAGGGCGAGAAGGCCCCCTACTGACGCCCTTCACCGAGTCCCGGGAGGACCCATGAAGCTCGCCTGGCAGGACTCCGACGTCCTCGACCTGCCCACCCTCGGCACCCACGTTCCCGCCTTCGACGGCCTGGACGACGTCCCCGGCGGATACGGCGCCAAGCTCGCCTGGGCCCGCAGTCAGGCCGAGGTGTTCCGGTCCGAGTTCACCGCCACCGGCACCCCCGACACCGTCGCCACCTGCGACCTGATCACGCTGCCCTACCCCACCAGGTTCGGCCTGTTCCGGGCCAGCCGGGCGATAGCGCCGTTCCTCAGCATCACCAACCGCATGCTGGTCGTACGGTGGACGGAGAGCGACGGGCGTCGGCGGGTGCTGCTGTTCGAGCCCAGCGACCACGAACTCGGCCAGAACACGCCGTACTTCGCCGCCCTGATCCGCCGCACCCCCAAACCGCTGCAGTCACTCCTCACCACCGAACACGGCACCGTACTGGGCCACTTGGACCGCCTCGGCATCAAGCCGGCGGACGTCGACTACCTGCTCTTCGACCACCTGCACACCCAGGACCTCCGCCGCTGGGTGGGCACGACGAGGCCGCAGTCCGATCTCGGCGGCGCCACCGCCACCCCCGCTTTCCCCAACGCCAAGGTCATCGTGCAGCGCCACGAACTGCTCGCGATGTCCCAGCTGCACCCGCTCCAGCAACCCTGGTACCAGCCTCGGACCTACCAGGACGTACGGCCGGACGCGTTCCTGGCCATCGACGGCTCGCTGCTCCTCGGGCCGGGCGTGGCCGTGGTGGAGACCCCGGGGCACGTCCTCGGCAACCAGACCCTGGTCCTCAACACCTCCACCGGCATCTGGGCGTCCAGCGAGAACGTCATCGCCGCCGAGTGCCTGACCCCCGAACACTCCCGGATGCCGGGCCTCGCCCGCTGGTCCCGCACCTGGGGCCAGGAGGTGGTTCTCAACGCCAACACCATCGAGACCACGGCCGCGCAGTACAACTCGCTGATCATCGAGAAGACCCTGGTCGACCGCTCCCAGGCCGACCCCCGCTTCCTCCAGTTCTTCCCCTCCAGCGAACTGACCGCCTCCTGGGCCAACCCGGGCACCACGCCCACCTTCACGCACAAGGCGATCACCCACTCCGGCAGGACGAGCCGGTAGGGCGAGCCGACAGGACAGCGTGCACCCCGAGCCGGTAGGACCGCGCGACCCGCGGACCTACCGGCCTTCGGCGCCGGCGGCCAGCGCCTGGCTCCCGGACAGGCTGACGGCGATGCTCACAGGGTGGCCGCGCCGGCCCTCAGGAAGTCCATCGCCGCGTCGATGTCCGCCTTCTCCGGGTGATGGCACAGCTCACTGATGACCGCGGCAGCGGTGACGGCCAGCATGCGGGGCCCGAACGCGTCCGGCGCGTTGCCGCTCTCCTCGGCGAACATGCGCGTGCCTTGCTGCACGACACCCGAGAGCCTGCCGTTGCTGACCGCCCGCAGCTCGGGGTTGAGGTCGAACATGCGCTCCGAGAGGTCGTCCAGGTCACTGCGGTGCGCGATCTCCTCGCGCAGCCAGTGCTCCAGGGCGTCCAGCGTCAGCCACCCCGGCTGCCGGTCGGACAGGGCCGTGCGCAGCCGCTCCGCCAGCGCGTCCGAACGGGCCAGCGCCAGCTCCAGCTTGGAGGGGAAGTAGAGCGTGACCGTGCGCGGCGAGACCTCCGCCGCCTCGGCGATGTCGGCGATGGTCGTCGACTCGAATCCCCGCTCCGCGAAGAGCCGGTACGCCGACCGGAGGATCGCTTCCCTGCGCCGGGCCTTACTGCGCTCCCGGAGCCCGTCCCTTGGCTCGTTGGTCACCATGCCCTGAGATTACCATCGACGGCTATTTTACAGTCGAGTGTAATTATGCCTTAGGCTGCATCTCATGACGGGTGCCGCCACGGCACCCGGACGGCACGACGAAAGGACGGCGCGGACATGGCGTCTCGCCTCTACACATGGGCGCTGCTGGCGGTACGCCGCCGCGGCCGGGTCATCGCGGCCTGGATCCTCCTGCTGACCGCGGTCGGCGCGCTCGGGATCACCGTCCACGGCAAGGTGGCCTCGGACTTCACGGTGCCGGGCATCGAGTCGCAGCAGGCCCAGGACCTCCTGGAGAAGAAGTTCCCGGACGCCGCCGGCGGCGTGGTCCGCGTGGTCTACGCGGCGCCCGAGGGAGGCACCCTGACGAAGACGGCGAGCAGGACAGCCATCGAGCAGGGGCTGGCGAAGGCGGCGAAGATCCCGGGGGTCGTACAGGTCACCGACCCGTTCAGGACCGGGTCCCTCTCCGCCGACAAGCGCATCGGCTACGCCGACGTCCGCTTCCGGCAGGACGCCGCCGACGTCACCCAGGACGCCAAGGACGCGCTGAGCGGCGCCATGGCCCAGGCCGGCAAGGCGGGGCTGGAGGTCGAGTACGGCGGAACGGCGATGAAGGCCGAGACCAAGGTCGGCGGCCCCGCCGAGCTGGTCGGCG
Source organism: Streptomyces sp. NPDC048288 (assembly GCF_043201555.1). NCBI lineage: Bacteria > Bacillati > Actinomycetota > Actinomycetes > Kitasatosporales > Streptomycetaceae > Streptomyces > Streptomyces sp. NPDC048288. Next base: position 19,018 of record NZ_JBICZD010000029.1, on the reverse strand, counting down.
TCGTGCTGGCCCTCGTCGTCCTCGCCGTCACCCTCGGATCGCTCGTGGCGGCCGGACTGCCGCTGCTGACCGCCGTCGTGGGCGTGGCCATCGGTGTGCTGGGCGTGAAGTTCGTCTCGACATGGGTGTCGATCACCGGCACGTCCACCGTGCTCGCGCTCATGATCGGCCTGGCGGTGGGCATCGACTACACCCTGTTCATCATCTCCCGCCACCGCGAACAGCTCACCGACCCCGACATGGACGTCGAGGACTCGATCGCCCGGGCCGTGGCCACCGCGGGCAGCGCGGTCGTCTTCGCCGGGGCCACCGTCGTCATCGCCCTGGCCGCTCTGTGCGCGACCGGCATTCCCTTCCTGGCCGTCATGGGCCTGTCCGCCGCCGCGACCGTGCTGATCGCCGTGCTCATCGCCGTCAGCCTGGTCCCGGCCGTGCTCGGCCTGTTCGGCGAGCGGCTACGGCCCAAGCCCCGGCAGCCGAAAGCCGGCCGCCGCGAGCGCGTCCCCGGTGCCTGGGGCCTGGCCTGGGCCCGTGCGGTCACCCGCCGCCCGCTGATCATCCTCCTCACGGGCGTGGTCGCGCTCCTCGCCCTCGCCCTGCCCGCCCGCAACCTCCGCCTGGGACTGCCCAGTTACGCCTCCTCACCCACCTCCAGCACCCAGCACAAGAGCTACGACCTGCTGTCGGAGGGCTTCGGCGCGGGCTTCAACGCGACCCTCGTCGCCGTCGTCGAGACCGGGGACATACCCGCCGGGAAGGTCACGGCCACCGTCACCGCCCTGCGCACGTCGCTGGCCGGGGACTCCGACGTGGCGGCCGTGTCGAAGCCGGTCGCCAACTCCGACCGGAGCCTCGTCGTGATGGCCGTCGTACCGAGGACCGGACCCGACGCCCAGGCCACCACCGACCTGGTCCACCGCCTCCGCGACAACGCCCCGACCGTCGCCGAGGCCGGCGGCACCCTCTACCTCGCCGGCCAGACCGCGGCGGCCATCGACGTCGCCCACAAACTCTCCGGCGCCCTCCCGCTCTTCGTCACGATCATCGTGATCCTCGCGCTGATCCTGCTCACGCTCGCCTTCCGGTCGCTGCTGGTACCGCTCAAGGCGACCCTCGGCTTCCTGCTCTCGATCGCGGCCGCCATCGGCACCACGGTCTGGGTCTTCCAGTACGGCCACCTCGACGGCCCGCTCGCCATCCCCTCGGCCGGACCGGTGACGAGCTTCCTGCCGGTCCTCCTCATCGGGGTCCTGTTCGGACTCGCCATGGACTACGAGGTGTTCCTCGTCAGCCGGATGCGCGAGCACCACGAGAACACGCGCGACCCGCAGCAGGCCGTCGTGCACGGCGTCGCCCGCAGCGGACGCGTCGTCAGCGCCGCCGCGCTCATCATGGCGGCGGTGTTCGCCGGGTTCATCTTCAACGAGGACCCCGTCATCAAGTCCATCGGCTTCGCGCTCGCCGTCGGCGTGCTCATCGACGCCTTCGTCGTCCGCATGACGCTCGTCCCGGCCGCCATGGCCCTCCTCGGCCGCCGCGCCTGGAGCCTCCCCCGCCGGCTCGACCGCGCGCTGCCCAACGTGGACATCGAGGGCGCGGACCTCCCCGTACGCACCGCACCGCAGCGGGACGACGAGCACGAGAAGGCAGCCGTGCGATGACCCCGGCACCCGCCGACACCCCCCTCATCCCCGTCAGGAGACAGAAATGAAGATCGCCGTCCTGGGCGCCACCGGAAACATCGGCTCCCGCTTCCTCGAACAGGCCCTTTCCCACGGCCACGAAGCCATCGCCTACGTCCGCCGCGCCGATGCCCTCGCCCCGCGCGCCGGACTGACGGTCGTCCAGGGATCGCTGGACGACGAAGCCGCCCTGTCCAAGGCCTTCGTCGGAGCGGACGCCGTGCTCTCGTGCATCGGCGTACCGCTGCGCGCGAGGAAGCCGATCGACCTGATGCAACGCACCCTGCCGGTCATCACCCGTGCGACCCGTAACGCGGGCATCCAACGGTTCGTGCTGGTCTCCGCGTTCGGTGTCGGGGATACGGCGCGGAAGGGGTCGTTGCCGGCCCGGCTCGTCTACCGCACCGTCGTCGCCCCCATCTTCAAGGACAAGGAACTCGCCGAGGAGATCCTCCCTTCGACCGGCCTGCACTGGACGACCGTCTACCCGGTCAACCTCAAGGACGCCCCGGCGGCCCCTTCGGCGGCCGTCAAGCGCCTCGACCAGGTCGCCAAGGTCCCCGGGCTGCCCACGCTGCCGTTCGCGAACGCCGCGTCCGCGCTGCTCGACATCGTGACGACCAGCGATCCCTCCGAGCAACGGCTGCTCATCACGACCGAGACCGGCTGGAAGCCGTCGCACCAGGCCGGTTGATCCCGCACGGCCGGGCGTCGGCAAACCCGGCTGCGGCGAGTGTCGGTCACGGGTCCGTGATGTCGAGGGTGACCTTCGACAGGGGGCGGCTCACGCACGTCAGCACGTACCCGTCGGATTTCTGCCGCGGGGTGAGGCAGTTGGGCTCGTCCTGGGTGACCTCGCCGCCACGGAGCCGCACCACGCACTCGCCGCAGTTGCCGACCGTGCAGGAGTACGGCAGCGGGAGGCCGGCGGCGAGTCCCGCGTCGAGCAGGGTCCGTCCGGGCTCGACCACCGCCGTGCCGACGGGGTGCCCGTCCTCCTCGACGGTCATCTCCTGCGGCACGGTCACCGGGGTACCGGTCTCCGCTCCGCTGGTGTAGCGCTCGTGGTGCACCTGTTCGTCCGGGACTTCGCGCCCGGCGAGGACGGTGCGGACGGCGTCGGTCAGCGGTTCGGGGCCGCAGACGAAGTAGTGGGCGTCCGGGGCCGGGGACAGGCCCGCGACCCAGCGGCGTACACCGTCCGCGTCGAGGCGCCCGTCCCGGCGGGTCAGCACGTGGGTGACCGACAACCGGCCGGGATGGTCCTCGGCCAGGCGGGTCAGCTCGTCACCGAAGATGATCTCGTCCGCGCTGCGGCTGCTGTAGAGCAGCGCGATCCGGTCCCGGCCCGACGGGACGGCGAGCCGGGTGCGGATCATGCTCATCAGGGGCGTCACCCCACTCCCCGCCGCGACCAGCACGACCTCGTCCGGGGGCTGCGGTCCGGCGTGGAAGGACCCCGACGGCCCACGCACCGCGAGGCGGTCCCCGGCGCGCAGGGCGCGGTGTGCGTGCGTGGAGAACCGGCCGCCCTCGACCTGCTTGACGGTGACCTCCAGGCGGGGCGCCCCGGGCACCGACGAGGCCGAGTACGCCCGGCGCACGGCACGGCCGTCGATGTCGGCGACGAGGGTGAAGAACTGGCCGGGCCGGAAGTCGAACGCCCCCTGCCGCCGCGCGTCGGCATCTTCCAGTACGAGGGTCACGGCGCTCGGTGTCTCCCTGCGCACCTCGGCGATGCGCACCTGGCGCAGACCGTGGTGCTCCGTCCCGGCGACGGAGAAGGGGACGGGGCGTCGGCCTCGGCGCCCACGCCGACCCCGGCCGGCGGCGCCGGCGCCGCCGTCCGCGCCGGCGCCGGGCTCGACGTCCTCGTAGCCCTCCTTGCCGAGACCGGATCGGTAGGCGCGGTTCATCGCCAGCCGGAGCAGCCGGGTCACCCCCGGGATCGCGCCGACCGCCCGCACCAGGAAGGCGGTCGAACCGCTCCCGGATTCCGCCGAGTTGGCGGCGAGGTGCGCCCCTCCGAGCGCCAGGAGGTCCGGCACGGTGGCACGGTCGAGGTGGGCGCCGGGGGTCCAGAGGCGGGCGCGTGCCACGGCGTCGTTGCCGGTCACCTCGGCGTGCTCGACGTCGATGAGGAGCGCCAGCTGCGGGGGCATCCCGCGCAGCGCCATCGTCTCCAGGAGCGCGGGATCGTCGGTGATCGCGCCCCGGCCCCGGACGTGCAGCACCCCGGCGCGCCCCGGCAGCAGTGCGGCGAACGAGAGCCGGTCGTCCCGCAGCAGGTTGTGGAGCGTGTCGGCGCGCTTGTTGCCCTTGCGGTCCGGGACGACGAGCGTGCGGCCGTCCAGGATCCGCGCCGCCGCCTGCCGGTCCCCGCGCGGACTGGTGTCGCTCCCGCCGGCGGCGTCCCAGGTGGACAGCGCGAGGAACGGCGCCGCCGCCAGGAACTCGGCGACTCCGGGCCGCCCCAGTGGGCCGTCCGCGGTCGTGGTCCCGGCCACCGTTCCCGTCGGGGCGGGCGGCTGCCACAGCCGGGACCGGAGGACGGCCTGCGCGCAGTGGACGTAGGCCTCCTGGATCTCGACCGTCGTGCGCGCGCCCTTGTTCGTCGCCACCGAGCCGTTGACGCGGAGGATCTCGCCGATGCCCGGCAGCAGGAAGAAGAACGAGACCGGGCCCTGCGGGGCGCCGGGCCCGTGCCAGGGGAACGAGATCCGCGTGGGCGAGTGGACGCGCGCGAACCCGGGTGTGCCGCCGATGAAGGTCGTCCTGCTGGTGCCGTCGGCGTCGCGGTAGCCGAAGGCCGCGATCGGGCACCGGGCGAGGACGGTACGGCAGCCCTCGTCGAGGGCGCTGATCTGCTTGCGCATGATCATGGGCGCGGGGCGGCCGATGGCCGTCTCGATCTCGTCCGCCGCGGTCAGCCGGCGCGGAGCGCTCGCTCGGTCCACTTCCTGCACAGGGGTCCCCTCCCGTCGGCGAACGCGGTGATCGCCTTTGCTCGCGTCACCGTGCATGACCTTGTTTCCGCAGGTCATGGCAGTATTGTGAGCAATAGCTCGCCTCTTTGGCTACTCGCGTTTCGTACGTCGGGAAGGACCCCGGATGCCGTCGGCCGACCGTCACCTTCAACCACGTCGCAGGCCTCGCCAGGTGCGCGCCGAGCTCACCCGGGAGCGGATCCTCACCGCCGCTGCTCACGTTTTCGCCGAGTACGGCTATGCCGCCGGGACCACCAACCGCATCGCCGAACAGGCCCGAATCTCCATCGGCTCGCTGTACCAGTACTTCCCGAACAAGGACGCGATCCTGGCCGAGCTGATGGTGCGCCACATCGACCGCGGCACCTGGACCCAGGCCGACCGGCTCGACCTGTCCCCCGGGAGTCTGGAGACGACGGTGCGGGCCCTGGTCCGCGACGCGATCGACAACCACCGTGACGATCCCCAGCTGTTGCGGATCATGATCGAGGAGGCGCGGCTCTCCCAGGACCTGCTCGACACGATCGAGCGGCACGGCCGCAAGCGCGTCGCCCAGGTTCAGGATCTCCTGGCCCGGCACCCGGACGTCCACGTAGGTGATCTCGGCATCGCCGCCGAACTCATCGTGTTCACGGTGGAGACGAACACGCACAAGCTCATGGCCGGCCCGCGGACCGTCCCCGTCGAGACCTTCGAGAACGAACTCGTCGACATGGTCACGCGCTATCTGCGCGGCGGTCGCCAGCCACGCGGCGGCCACGATGCCTGGTCAGGCGACCCCGGCCCGGTCCGGTAGGTCCTGCTCGGTCCAGATGCACTTGCCGTCCTGGAGGTAGCGGGCGCCCCAGCGGCGGGAGAGGGCGGCGACGAGTTGCAGGCCGCGTCCGCCCTCGTCGGTGTGGGTGGGGTGGCGGATGCGGGGAGTGGTGAGGCTGCCGTCGTAGACCTCGCAGGTCAGGGCGCGGCTGCGGAGCAGTCGCAGATGGACCGGGCCCGTGGCGTGGCGGACGACGTTGCCGACCAGTTCGCTCACCAGCAGTTCGGTGGTGAGCACCAGGTCGTCGAGGTCCCAGTCGCGCAGCTGCGTGCGGATGTGGTCCCGTGCCTGCCCGGCGGCCCGGGGATCCACCGGAAGGTTCCAGGAGATGACGTCATGGGGGGCGGTGCACCGGACACGGACGATGAGCAGCCCCGCGTCGTCCTTCATCTGCCCCCGGTCGGGCAGCAGCGCCGAGACGACCCTGTCGCACAGGTTCTCCAGGTGGCGGATGTCGTCGCCCTCCCCGCCGGTCGTGGGGTGGGGGACGGAGGTCGCGGCCTCGGCGAGGATCTGCCGGAGTTGCGCCATTCCCTGGTCCACGTCCCGGGTGGCGGATTCGACGAGTCCGTCGGTGCACAGCGCGAGCATGCTCCCGTCCGAGAGGTGCAGCCGGTGGAGCCCGAAGGGGGGCTTGGCGGCACCCAGCGGCGGGTCGGGGGCCGCGTCGGCGGTGTGGACGGTGCCGTCGGGGCGGACGACGATCGGTGGCGGGTGACCGGCCAGGGAGTACGAGAAGGTGGCGGCGACCGGGTCGAAGACGGCGTACAGGCATGTGGCGTAAGTGTCCTCGCTGACCTCGCTGACCAGGTCGTTCAGACGGCTGAACAGCTCGTCGGGCGGGATGTCCAGGTCGGCCAGCGTGCGGACCGCGGTGCGCAGCCGTCCCATGGTGGCCGCCTCCGTGATGCCGTGGCCCATCACGTCGCCGATCACCAGGGCGACCCGGTCGGCGGGCAGCGGGATCACGTCGTACCAGTCGCCTCCCACCTCCTCGCCCCGGCCCGCCGGGAGATAACGGGCGACGGCGCAGGCGGCGGGCAGACAGGGCAGGGTCTTGGGCAGCAGGCCGCGCTGCAGCTCCTGGGCGCGGGCGTGCTCCATGTCGTACAGGCGGGCCCGCTCCAGTGCCTGGCCGACCAGGCCACTCAGGGCCATCAGCCATACGCGGGCCCCTTCGCTGAAGGAACGCGGCCGGCTGAAGGACACGACGCACAGGCCGATGACGCGTCCGGAGGCGATCAGCGGCAGGAACGCCCAGGCCTCCTTCGGCGACAGCTCGTTCACCGCACGCAGCGCCGGGTAGCGCCGGTAGATCTCGGCGCGCGACTCGATGAAGCGGGGTGTGCGCGTGCTCACCACGTCGCGGACGGTCTCATTGGCTTCGAGTGGGATTCCCTCGACCACCCGCAGGAATTCCGGTGGGTAACCGGCGGAGCCGACCACGTGCAGCCGGCCGGCTTCGAGCACTTCGAGGACCAGCCCGTCGGCGCCGAACGGGGCCTGGATGTAGTCCGCGACGGCACGGGCGACGTCCTGCGTGCTGATCGCCTCGGCGAGCGCGACCGTCAACTCGCTCATCCGGACGGAACGCGCCGCCGCGGAGACGGAACTCGGCCCGGGTGGTGTGCCCGGCGGGCCGATCAGACCCGTGCCGACCCACTGTGCCACCGTACGCAGAAAGGACCGCCGTACCTCGTCCGGTTCGCCCGGCCCGGCCGCGAGCCCCGACAGCACACCGATCGGTCCGTCGATGCCGACCAGGGGGATCGCCACGGTGCCGGCCGCCCCGACTCCGAGATTGTCTCCGCTCACCCATGTGTAGGCACCGCGCCGAAGAGCGGCGACGGGTGCCTCTCCCTCGTCCTCGCCCAGTTCCGCCCATGCCTGGACGTCGGCAGCGGCGGGACCGTTGGTGGCGACGAGGATCAGCCTGTGGGCGCCGGGATCGAGCCGGTGCACGGCGGCACCCAGTCCTCCCAGGCATGTCGTCACCTGCTGGAGCGCCACCGACAGTGTCTCCGCGTCTCGCGGTCGCACGTCCGAGACCGCCGACAGACAGGGCCACGACGGCTGCGCCCTCTCCGTACGGCTCCCGGGGCCGGGCTCTCCAGCTGCCACTGTCTCGCCTCCTGCCCGTCCGCAGGGAACGCTCTGCTCAAGTGGGTAAAAGCATGAAAAACAACCCATTCCGCACAGTCACGCTAACACCTGTACCCCACGGAGTGCGGGCCCGGTCACCGGGCGCGCGGCTCGCCTCGGCCGGGGCGGTCTCCCTTGTCGAAGCGGGCCGAGGGTTCGGGGTCAGGTGCGGCGCAGCTCCAGGACCTGGCCGAAACCCATACGGCGGACGAAGTCCTCCCGCGCCTCGGTGACGACGGCGCCGGCCCGGTCGACGCCGGAGTCGGTCAGGTCGACCACCGCGCGGAAGGGGCGCTCGCCGTAGGGCAGGTCCAGGAGGCGGGTGATCTCCTCGGCGACGACGACGGGGTCGGCCGTGGTGCCGGGCGTGAACAGGCTCGCGGTGGCCTCCTCGTTGCGGTCGACCAGCGGGTCCAGGGCCCGGTACGCGTCGGCCACGGCGGTGTCGGCGGCCCGGCCGGCCTTGGGGAAGTGGTCGGTGCCCTCGGTGAAGGGTCCGGGCATGACGATCACGGTCTCGATGCCGAACTGGGAGACCTCGTAGGAGGTGACCAGGGCGAGCGAGTCCATCGCCGCCTTGGAGACGACGTAGGGGCCGAGGAAGGGGGGCGCGGTGACGGATGTGGTGCTGCCGACGTAGAGCAGGGTGCCCCGGCCGCGGCCACGCAGGTGGGGCAGCACGGCTCGGTTGAGGCGCTGAACGCCCAGGGTGTTCACGTCGATGAGGTGGGCGATCTCCTCGGCGCTGAACGCCTCCACGTAACCGACCACCAGGTGCCCGGCGTTGTGAATGACCACGTCGAGGTCGCCGCTCTCGGCGATGACCGTTTCGACGGCGGCGTCGGCCGACTCCTGTGAGGTGACGTCGAGTTCGATGACGCGGATGTCCACGCCCCGGGCGGCGGCGACGTCGCGCAGTTCCCTGGCGCGCGGGGCGTTGCGGCCCTCGGGGCCGCGCATCGTCGCGTAGACGCGGTGCCGGCGCGGGCGAGTGCCTTGGCGGTGAGGTTCCCGATTCCGGTGGCGGCGCCGGTGATGAGGACGGTGGACATGGGGGTCTCCTGTGTTGGTCGGTGCGCACACCCTCCGCCTTCCCGCCATTATTTGTCTAATGAATCTTTGATATTTAGAATATGCGGATGGTGCATATCGAACGGGTGGACCTGAACCTCCTCGGCCCGCTGGCCGCGCTGCTCGCGGAGCGGCACGTCTCCCGCGCGGCCGAGGTGGCCGGGATGAGCCAGCCGGCGATGAGCAGGGCCCTGCAGCGGCTGCGGGACACCTTCGGCGACGACCTGCTGGTCCGGACGCCGACCGGGTACCAGCTCACCCCGCGCGCCGAACGCATCCAGCGTCAACTGGGCGCGGCCCTGCCGCGATTGGAGACACTGTTCGCACCGGAGCGCTTCGACCCGGCCGACGCGGCCGAAGCCTTCCGGATCGCCGGCACCGACTATGCCTCGGTCTTCGTCCCCGGCCTCTTCCAGCGCGCGGTCAGGGACTCCCCGCGCTCCACCCTGCACTTCGGCAGGTGGCACGACGGGGTCTTCGAGGACATCGAACGCGGCCTGGTCGACCTGCTCTTCTACGCCACCACGAAGCCCGTCCCGGGCCTGCGGACCGAGCGCCTGTTCGACGACCCGTTCGTGTGCGTCATGTCGCGGGACCACCCGCTGGCCGACCGGTCGCTGCTCGCGCTGGACGACTACCTCGACTCCACGCACGTGATCGTCGCCACCGTCGGCGGCCGGCAGACGGCGATCGACGATCTCCTGGTCCAGCTCCGCACCCCGCGCCGGGCCGGACTGACCGTGCCCTATCACTCCTTGGCGCCCCTGGCCGTGCCGGGCACCCGCCTCATCGCCACCCTCCCCCACCGCATCGCCGCCGAGCACGCGTCCGACCCCGCCCTGCGCACCCTTCCGGCACCCCGGGAGATCCCCCCGCTGCGCTACCACATGACCTGGCACCCCCGCCTCGACGACGACCCGGCCCAGCGCTGGCTGCGCGACACGGTCCGCGGTGTCCTCGCCGAGGCGTCTTCGTAGACAGGATCCCGGTCGCCGCCCGCGGGTCGGTGGCGGCCGGGGTGCTCACGACATCGTGGCTCCTGTCGAGGCGTCGCGGGTGTTGGTCAGGAACCGTGTGCGCGGCAGGCTGCCGTCGGACCGGCGCGGGGCGGTCGTGGAGGCCGTGTCGGTGAGGCGCAGATCCGCGGCCGTCCATCCCTGCTGGTCCCAGGAGTTGCCGCTGTGAGTGGCCGCGCTGCCCAGCCACGAGTCCGGCTTGTTCGCGACCGCGAGGTTCGCTTCCAGGGTCGCGGCCATGTGGACGAAGGCGAAGCCGGCCGCTCCGTTGCGGTAGGCCGTGTCATGGGTGAGCCTGGGGGCGCCCGTGGTGCCGAGCTCGGTGAACCCGAAGCCGGCGTTGTCCCAGGCCGCGCTGTCCGTGACGGTCTGGGCGCTCTGGGCGGTCGTACCCCCGCCGAGTTTGAAGCCGCTGCCGCCGGCGGCGAAGTCCGCGGTGCCCCAGTGGTTGACGCCGTTGCCGAACGCCCAGGTCCGGTCGATGGTGACGGCGCCGAGGAACGAGCTGACGTCGAGGCCGTCACCGGAGTTGTCGTACGCCCGGCAGCCCTGGATCCGGTTGCCAATGCCGGAGCCCTCCTGGAACAGCAGCCCGTCGGCCCGCCCGCCGGTGGACCCGGTCTCGTGGTTGTCGAAGAAGTCGCTGTTCAGGACCAGGTTGTCGGTGGTTCCGGCACCGTGGAGCAGGAGTCCGATCCGGCCGTTGTCGTGGACGCTGAGGCGCGTGAAGGCGTTGTCGTGGCAGGAGCCGCAGGCGTAGGCGACATCGGGGGCGTGGACGATCTCGATGCCCTGGACCGTGACGTACGCGCCGCTCTGGACGAGGAACCAGGTGCCGGACGCGAGTCTGGATCCGTCGAACACGGGCCGCTCGTCACGGTAGTTGCTCACGACGATCCGGTGGTCCGCCGTACCGGAGGCCTTGAGGGCGACCGTGGCGCCGGGGCGATACGTTCCGCCACGGACGGCCACCGTCTGGCCGGGCCTGGCTTCGGCGACCGCATGGGTCACTGTCGCAAACGGTCGGGTGAGGGTGCCCGGGTTGGCGTCGTCGCCGTCGGGGGCGACGTAGTAGTCGGCGGTGGACACACCGGAGTAGGCGTGGGTCGGCGTGGCGGAGGGTGTCTCGCGGGCGGCCGAGGAGGCGGGGCCGGGCAGACGCGCGGCGCTCGCGACCGCGGTCGGGGAGGTGCCGGGTGCCGCCGGTGCGGCGTGGTGCGGGGACGGCGTGTACTGGTGGATCGCGAGCCCGGTGACGGCGGCCAGGGTGACCGTGGCGCCGACCGCCGCGGCTGTCTTGGCCGGAACCAGTCGCCCCGCGCCGTGCTGGAGAGCGTGCCACAGCGAGGACAGCAGGCCGGAGGCCACACCGTGCCGGGCGACCAGGCCCGGGATCCCCGCCGCCAGGGCCGCCGGGACGGCCAGCCCGCCGAGGCGGATGGGGACGTTGTCGATCGAGTCCCAGGTGGCCGCCGCCTGACAGCGCGGGCAGTCCGTCACATGGCGGCCGAGTCTGGTGAGCGCTCGCGCTCCGGGTGCGGCGGCATCGCCGCCGGTCGCCGAGTCGAGTCCGGGGCAGCGCGGGCGGGCCCGCCACGCGGCGAGCACCCGGACGGCGAGTTCGAGCTTGGCCTTCATCCGCTGGATGCGGACGGCGGTGTGCGGAACGCTCAGGTCGAGCGCCTCGGCGACCTCCTTGCGGCTCAGCTGTCCGGCGGCTTCCTGCCACCACAGGGCCATGGTCCGACGCTGGTCGTCACTGAGCCAGCGGCTGGCTTCCAGCAGTTCGCCGCCCGCGTCGGCCAAGGTCTGCCGGTCGACGGTGACTTCGGCGAAGTCGGCGCCGCCGTCGGGGAGGTCGTCGGCTTCGGTCAGGGGCGCCTGGCGAACCAGCGCGGCCTTGCGCCGACGTCCGTGATCATGGATCTGGCGGATCGCGATGGCCACGATCCACGACCGGAACCGCTCCGGCTCCCGCAGCCGGGGCAGCGCCCGCAGGGCGCGCAGCATGGTCTCCTGGACGGCGTCGTCCACGTCCGGATGACCGTGCAGTCCCCGCCCGATCACGTTGTAGATCAGCGGCAGATACTCGTCGAACAGTGCGGCCTGTGCGTGGGTGTCACCGGATCGGGCGGCGTTGACCAGGTCCGTTCCAGACAACCGCGCGGCCGTGTCGACCGCCGTGGGCGGCCCTGAAGCCTTGCGCAAAACTTCCTCACAGAGTCATCACTCGGGGGGAGGCGGTCATGATGGCACGGGCCCCCGACCGCGCCAAGTGCGGGCCGGGGACCGCCGATCGGCGTGCCAAACCTGGTTCCTGAAACTCGTGGGCGAAACCTTGTTATGGGTTGCCGGGCCGGTCCGTCTCCGTAGTGACAGCGGAGAAAGGAACCGAACGGCATGTACCAAAGTCGCGGCAAGCGGGCCCGGAGCAAGCGGCCCCGGTTGCGCATCGCGGCCCCGGCCGGCGTGGCGACCCTGATCGTCGTGGGTGGTGTCGCGACGGCGGCCACCGTGGCGGTGGGCTCCGGGGCGCAGACGGCCGACGCCAAGGCGGGCACGTACACCCTCGCGGTCGCGAAGAGCGGCCTGTGCATGGATCTCATCGGGGGCGGTTCGGCCTCCGGCACGCTGATCCAGCAGTGGGGCTGCGCCGCAGCGCAGAGCAACCAGCAGTGGACCCTGGTCGACCGCGGGTCGGGCAGGTTCATCATCAAGTCCGTGGCCAGCGGGCTGTGCCTCGACGTCCCGGACGCCTCCAAGGCGAGCGGGGTCCGCCTCCAGCAGTGGGGCTGCGGGACCGACCAGGCCAACCAGTTGTGGACGGTGAAGCCGGCCCGCGACAACACGTACCAGATCGTCAGCGTCAGCAGCGGCCTGTGCGTGAGCGACGCGGGGGCGAGCACCGCGCCCGGTGCCGCCGTCGTCCAGGAGACCTGCACCACCAACAGCAACAAGCGGTGGTCGCTGAAGGCGGTCGGGAGCACCTCGGCCGGCACGGGTTCCTCGTCCTCGACGGGCTCGTCGGGCACGGCGGCCTCCTCCGGTACGACCATCACCGTGGCCGCGGACGGCAGCGGAGACGTCACCACCGTCCAGGCGGCGATCGACAAGGTCCCGGTGAACAACGCCAAGCCGGTGACCATCGCCGTCAAGAAAGGCACCTACCGGGGTGTCTTCACCGTCCCGGCCACCAAGCCCTATGTCACGCTCAAGGGCCTCGGCGCCGCCGCCTCCGACGTCGTGCTCGTGGAGCGGCACGCCTCCGGTGTGAAGAAGTCGGACGGAACGGCGTACGGAACCGGCGACAGCGCGACCGCCGCCGTGTACGGGCACGACTTCTCCGCGTCGAACCTGACCATCTCCAACGACTACGACTACGCGGCCGCCCCGAGCCAGGCGGTGGCGCTCAACCTCGACGCCGACCGGGCCGTGTTCACGAACGTGCGGGTCCTCGGCCACCAGGACACCCTGCTGGTCAACAACAACGCGCGGGCCTACTTCCTGAAGTCGTACGTGGAGGGCAACGTCGACTTCATCTTCGGCGGCGGGACCGCGGTCTTCGACCAGGACGAAATCCACCACCTGGGCAACGGCGGCTACGTCACCGCGGCCAGCACTCCGGCGGCCAAGACCTACGGGTACCTCTTCTACAAGTCGGACATCACCGGCGACGGCACCGCGGGCACCACCAGCCTCGGCCGCCCGTGGCGGCAGGACGCCCAGGTGCTGTACCGCGAGTCCACCCTCGGGTCCTTCGTCGACACGGCCCAGCCCTGGAGCGACATGGGCACCGCCACCTGGAAGGCCGCCCGCTTCAGCGAGTACGGCAACAAGGGCGCGGGCGCGACGGTCAACGCCAACCGGGCGCAGCTGAGCGCGGCCCAGGCGGCGAACTACACCCCGGCGAAGTACCTGGCCGGGTCCGACGGCTGGAACCCGATGGCCGCGGCGGCCACGGCTTCCACGACCGGAACGGCCACCACCGCATCGACCACCACCTCGTCCGCCATGGTCTGCAAGCCCACCTCCTACGGTGCGAAGGCCGACGGCACGACGAAGGACACGGCCGCCCTGCAGAAGGCGATCAACGCCTGCGCGGGCAAGGGAACGGTGGAGCTGACCAGCGGCAAGTACCTCTCGGGTCCGCTGAACCTGGCGAGCGACCTCACCTTCAGGATCGACGCCGGAGCGACCCTGCTCGCCTCGGATGACACCGCCGACTACCCCGTCACGGCGGGGCGGCTGCCGCCTCTGCTGTCCGCGGCGGGCACGAAGAACCTCACCGTCACCGGCGCGGGCACCATCGACGGCCAGGGCGCTCCCTGGTGGGCCGTGATCAAGGCCGAGAAGGCGGCGGGCAAGGCGACCCTGTCGGCCCGGCCGACCCTGGTCTCCGTCACCGACGCCGCCAACCTGAAGATCAACGGCATCACCCTCAAGAACGCCCCCAACGTGCACATCGTGCTGAAGAAGGTCACCCAGGCAGCCGTCGACAGGATCACCATCTCCTCGCCCTCGGACTCCCCCAACACCGACGGGATCGACGTCTGGTCGTCGTCCGACGTCGCGGTGACCAACAGCACCATCGACGCCGGTGACGACGACATCGCCATCGACTCCTCGCCGTCCGGCGGGCCCGCCCACGACATCTCGCTGAGCGACTGCACGATCCTGCACGGCCACGGCCTGTCCATCGGCAGCTACACGGCGGGCGGTGTCTACAACATCGACATCCACGACAACACCCTCAACGGCACCACGGCGGGGGTCCGGATCAAGACGGCTCGCGACCGCGGCGGCGACATCCACGACATCACCTACCGGAACCTGAAGATGACCGACGTGACGACGCCCGTCCAGATCGTCGAGTACTACCCGAAGGTCCCCGCGGACGGCGACGCCGCCCAGGCGATCACCGGCACCACCCCGAATTACCACGGCATCACCATCTCCGGTGTCACCGCGACCGGGGCCCGGGAAGCGGGCACGATCGTCGGCCTCCCGGAACAGCCGATCACCGGGATCACCCTGTCCTCGGTCACCATCAGCGCCAATACCGGGCTGACCGTCCGCAACGCCACGGTGAGCACGAAGTCCACCACCATCAAGCCGACTTCGGGTTCGGCCTACCTGCTGCAGAGCAAGTCCTCCGTCAAGTGACCGCATGACCCGACAGGGGGCCAGGACCTCACCGAGGTCCTGGCCCCCTGCACCGAGTTCACCCGACGAATCGGCCGCCGCGCCCTTGGCTCATGCCCAGTGCGTGTCGTCCGCCGGCCGGTACGCCGGCGGGTACGGGGCGTCGTACGGCGACTGATAGGGCGACTGATGGAGCGGAGCGGAGTACGCCGTCTGCTGGTACTGGTCGTCGTATCCGGGCTGCTGGAACGGAATGACGTTGTCCTGCTCCTCGTACGAAGCCCTGGCGCGGTAACTGGAGACGAGGCCGCCCGCGGCTCCCAGCGAGACCAGGCCCATGCCGACGGCGGTCGCGATGCCCTTGGCGCCGTCCACGGTGAGGTAGGAGAACGCGGCGACACCGCCGTTGAACAGGAACAGGAACCACAGCACCGGCCGGGTCGACAGGAACGCCTTGATCCTCGGCTTCTTCGTGATGCGGGAACCCGTGACCAGCGAGACGGTGACACCGGCCAGCGTCGCGGCGGTCTTCGCCGCGCCGTCCAGGAACGCACCCGCCCCGCCCATGCTGGTGGCGAGACCCGCTGCGAAGAACGACCAGAGCAGCAGATCGGCGACGAACGACTTCAGGCGGGCAAACGGCGATTTCGACGCCATGGGATTTCCTCCGGGACGGGGCTCGGTGCTGTCGGACTCTCTGCCGAATACGATTCCGTCACCCGCCCGGCACCGGCAGGGAGCGGCCTCCCGAGTCGATGGTGTAGCCCGCTGCACCATCGCCCGCACCGGGCGCGCATCCCTATCGTTGCGCCATGACGGACGAACAGCTGCCCGCGCAGGTCTTCCCGAACCGCTTTCCCGAGGCGATGGACTCCCGGCCCGGGGCGCGGCAGGACCGCTGCCACTGCTTCAGCCAGGGCCGGGTGAGTCCGCCCGGCACGGCGACGACCTTCCACGCCGACATCCAGGACACCAGCGCTCCGGGCTGGCTCCGGCTGCTGGAGCTGATCGACGAGGCGGCGGCCGACGGGCGGGAGGAGTTCCGCCCGCTGACGGAGCTGAGTCCCGAGGAGCGGCGGCAGATCGTGACGCTTCCTGCGTCGATCGGGCGGCTGACGGCGGTGCGGACCCTTGTGCTGTACGGGAGCAACCTGGTGCGGATACCCCCGGAGATCGGCGGCATGACGAGCCTGGAGGAGTTCAGCCCGTACACCTCACGACGGCTGCACTGGTTCCCGTACGAAATCACGCGGTGCGGCCGGCTGGTGAACAGCACGGTGAGCACACGCTCGGTCTACGGCAACTACAAGTACCGGCCGCCGTTCCCGCCTCTCCTCCCGCCCGGCGACACGGTCCTGGACCTCGACGGCCTGGCCCCTGCTCGCTGGGGCACGACCGCGGCCCGCACCTGCGGTGTCTGCACCGGGCCGGTCCCGGCGACGGGCCCGCACCAGGCGTGGCTCTCCCGGGTGGTGGCGACCGACGTCCTGCCGCTCCTGGTCAACGCCTGCTCCCAGGCGTGCCTGGACGCTCTGCCACCGGGGGCGCGGGGCTACGTTCCCGCGCCGCACCGGGGCGGCACGACCGAACAGCCTCCGCCGAGTACGACACCCAGGTTCTGACCGGACGGTGGCGGGGCGCGGGGCGCGCTCAGAAAGCCGTGGTCTGTGACTCCAGATACCCCTTCAGGAAGGCGGACTTCGCCTCGCTGTCGGCGGCGGGGATCGGGCGGAAGCCGTCTCCGATCTCCATCGTCAGCGCCCGGCCCGTCCGCAGGGCCGGCCAGGCCGGCAGGGAACGGCCGCTGTGGGCGGGGCTGTTCGGGTTGCCGGTGGCGGCGAAGTTCACCACGTACGAGGAGGTGAGGTCGGCGATCCTCCGGTCGTCGGCCGTCCAGGGGCGGTCGATGCCGTCGAGGCCGCCGAACAGGTAGTACAGGTCGGCTCCGTGGTAGGCGCCGGCCGCCGAGGCGTCCTGGCCGGGCATGATCGGGTTGCTGGTGTCCGTGCCCGGCGGGACGTGGCTCCAGAAGTAGGTGTGGACGGGGCTTCGGTTGCCGGCCGTCTTCCTGAACTGGGTGCCCCACAGGAAGGTGGAGACCCGCTCCTCGTCCCGGGCGTAGGCGTTGTACCGGGCCGCCGCCTCGGTGTCGGTGGCGGCGGGATAGAGGGCGAGGAACTCCTCCGCCCGGTCGCCGAACGTGCTCGCCGCGTACGCCTGGAACTGGGCGACCGTCATGGCGAGCGTCGGGGAGGCGCCGTTCTCGTCCTTGGTGTTGCCGGTGTAGACCGGCACGTCGGTCTCGGACCGCGACTCCATCGCGCCGGTGTACGTCGTCGGCAGGACGTAGCCGTCCAGGACGTTGCCGAAGCTCGTGCCGGCGCTCGGCGCTCCGGACGCGTAGACCTTGGCGACGATCTCCTCGGCGGACAGCTCCCGCAGCCCGTCGACGCCGGAGGCTCCCAGGTAGGCGGCGAAGGCGGTGCCGTTGGCCTCGGCGGCGGCCAGGGTGCTGTAGCCGCCCGCGACATGACCGAGCGCCGGGTCCTTGGTGTACTGCACGCCCGACGACAGCAGAGCGCGGTGGTAGAGGCCCCGGGCGAGCCGGGAGATCATCAGGATGTTGACGAAGGACGCACCGTGGGACCAGCCGGCGATGGTGACCCGGTCGGGATCGCCGCCGAACGCGGCGATGTTGCGCCGGACCCACGTCAGCACCGCGACGGTGTCCATGACGCCCCAGTTCCCGGAGGCGCCGTGTCCCGACTCGGCGCTCAGCCCGGGATGGGCAAGGTTCCCGAAGGCTCCGACCCGGTGGTTGAAGGTGACGACGACCGCGCCCTTGGCCGCCAGGTTGGCACCGTCGTAGACCGGCTGCGAGGCCCACATCGCGCTGGCCCGGCCGCCGTAGATCCAGACGAGGACCGGGCGGCGTTCGCGCGAAGAGGCCGCGCCGGTCCAGATGTTGAGGTTGAGGCAGTCCTCGCTCAGGGACGGGACCTGCTCGGCGGGGATTCCCGTGACGGGCTGCGGGCAGGCCGCACCCCAGGTGTCCGCCTTGCGGACGCCTTTCCAGGACGGTGCCGGCTGCGGCGCGCGCCAGCGGTTCTCCCCGGCGGTGGAGGCGGCGTACGGGATGCCCTTGTAGACGGTGACCCCGGCCAGGCCCGCCGGGACACCGGTCACCCGACCCGACTCCGTGACCACCGGCCGATCGGCGCCGCCACGCTCGGAAGCCTGCGCCGGGCCGGCCGTCACACCGCCGACGAGGGCTGCACCGGCGGCGGAGGCCGCGGTACCGGCGAGGAAGCGGCGACGGCCGAACGGGGTGCCGTCGTGGTGCGGGGCAGAGGCGTTTCGCGGACTCAGCGGACTCAGCGGACTCAAGGGGTCTCCCTGGCGACGAGGAAAGGGGGGCCCGCCGACGCACGATCCGTGTACCGATCGGTCGGCGGATGATCGCCTCATGCTGGGCCCGCCGCGTGGCTGTCACAACAGCGCGGCGCCGACTCACAGCGTCCATGACGCAGCCTCAGATTGCGTGATGGACGGGTTGACACCCTTGCCTGACGGCCGCCCTGGACCGGGGCGGAGGTCCCAGGGGGCCGCGGGCGGGCATTCCCCGGGCCGCTCCCGGATGAGCCGCAGTGTGCGCTCGGACCGCTCTTCGCGCAGGTGGTGACCGGTGGCCGGCCCACCGCTCGTGCGCCGGGAGCGGGAAGCAAGCCGCAATCGCCATGAGCCGCCGCCGGGCACAACACGCGATCGTCTTCAGTCTCCGTCCAGGTAGTGCGCTACGGCGCTGAAGCGGTCCGGCGTCTCGTTGTAGGCGTAGGCGAGCGGGGCGGCGACGCCCAGCGAGAGCGTGGCCGCGACGGTGGCGGCCAGCACGATCCGTCGCCGGCCCGGGAATCGCGCCGGTGCGGGCCGTGCGCGTGGCGTGAGCCGTGTGCCGGGCGTGAGCTGCGCGCCTGGCACGGACTGTGCGCCCGGCGTGGGCCGTGGCCCGACCCTGCCGGTGATGGCGGCCACCGGTCCGGGGGCCGAGGCGTGCAGGGCGAGGCCCGCCGTGCGCTGGGCCTGGCCGCGCGGTCCGTGCAGGAGTTCGGCCAGGACCGGGCCGAGGCCGGCCGGGTCGCGGATCCAGACGGCGAGGCCCGC
>NZ_JBICZD010000028.1:0-63052 GCF_043201555.1 Streptomyces sp. NPDC048288 | reverse complement strand
CAGGTCAACCTCGCCGTGGGCGGCCGCGGGGTCCCCCCCCAGGACGAGCACACCCCCCCCCACCCCCGCCACCGACAACACCCCCAGCCCCCCCCCCACGCCCGGGGGCCCCCGTTGGTGTGCGTTAATTTTCCCCGGTGTTTTTTGTTTACCCCCCCCCGGCCCCCCGCCGCGGTATGTTCCGGGCGCGGGGCGCCGTCCACACACGGATACCCTTGACATGTGACCGACGCCCAAGACACCGCAGCAGACAGTTCACTGCGCACCACCGGGGGTACCCCTCCGGACGACGCCGGGTCTTCTGTGACGGAGGCGCCGATCCCCTTGCTGGAGCCCCGCGAGGGCATTCCGCCCGTGGTCGCCGACGAGGCCGCGCTCGCCCGCGTGATCGCCGCGTTCGCCGCCGGCTCCGGTCCCGTCGCCGTCGACGCCGAGCGCGCGTCCGGCTACCGCTACGGACAGCGCGCCTACCTCGTCCAGCTGCGCCGCGAGGGCGCCGGGACCGCGCTGATCGACCCCGTCGCCTGCCCCGATCTCTCCGGCCTCGGCGAGGCCCTGGCCGGCGTCGAGTGGGTGCTGCACGCTGCCACCCAGGACCTGCCCTGTCTGCGCGAGATAGGCATGGTTCCCAGCAGCCTCTTCGACACCGAGCTGGCCGGCCGGCTCGCCGGGTTCCCCCGGGTCGGGCTCGGCGCGATGGTCGAGGGCGTCCTCGGGTTCGTCCTGGAGAAGGGCCACTCCGCCGTCGACTGGTCGACCCGGCCGCTGCCCGAGCCCTGGCTGCGGTACGCGGCCCTGGACGTCGAGCTCCTCGTCGACCTGCGGGACGCCCTGGAGAAGGAGCTGGACCGGCAGGGCAAGCTGGAGTGGGCGCGGCAGGAGTTCGACGCGATCGCGGCCGCGCCGCCGGCCGAGCCGCGCAAGGACCCCTGGCGCCGGACGTCGGGCATGCACAAGGTGCGGCGGCGCCGACAGCTGGGCGTGGTGCGGGAGCTGTGGGAGACCCGGGACCGGATCGCGCAGAAGCGGGACGTGTCGCCGGGCAAGGTGCTCAGCGACGCGGCGATCGTGGAGGCCGCGCTGGCCCTGCCGGCGAACGTGCACGCCCTCGCCGCGCTGAACGGGTACGGCCACCGGATGGGGCGCCGGCAGCTGGAGCAGTGGCAGGCGGCCGTGGACCGGGCCAAGGCGCTGCCGGACGCCGCGCTGCCGCAGCCGGGGCAGCCGGTGACGGGTCCGCCGCCGCCGCGGGCCTGGGCCGACAAGGATCCGGCCGCCGCGGCCCGGCTGTCCGCGGCGCGGGCCGCGGTGTCGGCGCTGGCCGAGCAGCTCACCATGCCGCAGGAGAACCTGATCACCCCGGACACCGTGCGACGGCTCTGCTGGGAGCCGCCGAAGACGGTGGACGCGGAGAGCGTGGGGGCCGCGCTGGTGGGGTACGGCGCCCGGCCGTGGCAGGTCGAGCAGGTGACGCCGGTGCTGGTGACGGCGTTGTCCGCCTAGCGCCGGCGGTTTCTCACTCCGGCGCCTCCGGATCGGGGGCGCCTTCGAGGTACGCGGTGTACAGGTGCTCGCCCCGCCGCACCGAGAAGTCGATCTCCGGCAGCAGCTCCGGCACCGCGATCGCGGTCAGCAGGTTGCGGTACATGCGCGACACCCGGGTCTCGACGTTCCCCAGGTGCCGGTCGACGGTGTGGGAGATGAGCACCACCCCGGCCCAGTCCCCCGCGAGTTGGTAGGCCTGCTCCTCGGGGTCGACGAAGGACCTGAGCTCGCCCCGCTGCCGGGCCTGCGTCAACTGCCCGGTGTTGAAGGCGATCCAGTCCGGCCAGGGAGTGCCGTAGGTCTCCGGCGCGTTGCTGTGGAACGACAGCATCAGCGCGGCCTGCAGGGCCTTCTCCCGGGAGATCCGGTGGGCCAGGATCATGCCGATGTCGACCACTTCCTGGAGCATCAGCCGCTGCTCGCGCAGCCCGTCCATGGTCAGCGTGTCTTCCATGATGGCCGACGCCACGTCGGCCTTTCCCCCCGGGAAGTGCCGGTAGAAGGCCCCCTTGCTGGTCCGCGCGGCCGTGATCAGGTCGCTGACCGAGGTCCCCTCGTAGCTGTCCGACACGAAGAGCGCGCCCGCGGTGTCGAGGATGCGCTGCCGGGTGTTGATGGCGCGCTGCTGCTGACGTCGCGACCTGCGCGGGTTGCTCATTCGCTCTCGCCTTCGAGGCCGCGGACACGGTGATCGGGTCGTCGATCCTACCGGCCCCCGCGACCCACCATCGGTAAGTCCCACACCTTACTATCAGTCGTTACCTGCCTCATTTCGGAGCGCGCTGCGAAGTGGGATCACTTGACGTCCCACGGTCAGGGTTCCAGACTTGGCGCCGTCAGAACAGACTGATCAGTCCCTTCTGTCGCAGAAGGTAGCCTGTACGGCTACCGCACGCTCGGGGGAGGTGCGGTCGTCGCAGGGTACGGCAGAAGAGACTGATCGGTCCCAACAAGCTGGGGTGGCACATGACCTGTCCCTGCGCCGCCGGCACCGCGGCGGTGGTCGCCCCGCACGACGGCGGGAGCCCCTATCCGCGGGTGTTCGCCCGGCACGGCTGGCGGACCGTGGCGGTCGTCCCGGAGCGCCGTCAGCGGCCGTGGGCGTACCCGGTCGCGGCGGTGCCCGCCGGGCACACCGGCGCGGTCGTGCACCGGGGCGTTCGACAGACCGTCAAGGCGCTGCGGGCGCTGGGGGTTTCGGCCGTCGTCGCGGGCAGCGCCTGCGGCATCGAGACGGCCGAGCGGATCGCCTGGCAGCTGGGGCTCCCGGGAGCCGATCCGGCGTCCTCGCCGCTGCGGTACGACCGGGGGGCCCAGGCGGCCCGGCTGTCCCGGGTGGGGATCCCCGCCCTGCGGAGCATCCGTACGACGAGTCTGGCCGACGCCCTGGCCTGGTCGCGGGCCCTCCCCCGGCCCGGCTACCTGCTCGCCCCGGCGGCCGCCGGGACCCCGGTCGCCCCGGTGGAGTGCGCGAACGAGGTCCAGATCGGCGCCGCCTGGCCCGCGATGCGGAGCGCGGCGGCACGGCAGTGCGGGAGCCCGCACCTGGTCCTGAGCGAGCGGCCCTCCCGCCGCCAGTACACGGTCAACTCCGCCACCCGTCCGGGCCCGCGGGGGCGGCCCGAGCATGTCGTCACCGACCTGTGGGCGGACGTCCGCACCCGGCACGGCCTGCTGGACCGCGCCGACCTGCTCGCCCCCGGCAGCGCGCTGTCCCGGACGCTCTCGGCCGCCGCCGCACGGGTGCTCGACGCGCTCGGCGTGGTGTGCGGACCGGTCACCACCCGGTTCGTGTACGGCGACGACGACCGGGCCGAGGACTGACCGCTGCTGGTGTGGGCGGTCGCGGCGCCCGTCGTGACGCCCGCCGACGAGGCGCTGCGGACGGCGACCGGCCACGACCGCGCCGCCGAGGCACTGGAGACCTGGATCCCTGCCGCGGCCCCCCGGCGGCCGCCCGCTCCGGGCGGACAGCACCTCGTCCGGGTGCGGATGTGTCCGCGGACCGCGAGCGCGCCGTGGGCGGACGCCGTCCTGCGGTCCCTGCCCACCGTGGTCGCGGTGGGCGAGGTCCGTACGCCCGCCGGCCGGGTGCCCGCCGAGGCCGTGCTCCGCGGCAGCGAGCTGTCGGCCGTCGAACGGGACTACCGGGTGATCCGCGCCCTGGAGCACGACAGCGGCTCCCTCACCTCGTCGCTCCGCGCATGAAGCCGTTGTAGATGAAGCGCTGCAGGCAGAGGAAGACGATCAGGGTCGGCAGGATGACCAGGATCGCTCCCGCCGAGATGATCTCCCAGTGCGCTCCGTACGGGCCCCTGAACCGGAACAGCGAGGTCGAGATCACGCCAAGATCTTGTGAAGGCATGTAGAGGAACGGGATGTAGAAGTCGTTGTAGACCGCTATGCCTTTCACGATGACGACGGTCGCGATCGCCGGTTTCAGGAGCGGGAGAATGATCCTGAGGTAGATCGTGAACGCGTTGGCGCCGTCCAGCCGGGCCGATTCGTCCAGGGAGATCGGGATCGAGCGGACGAACTGCAGGAAGATGTAGATCGAGACGATGTCCGTGCCCAGGTAGAGGGCGATCGGCGCCCAGCGGGTGTCGAAGAGGCCGAAGCTGTTGACGATCTGGAAGGTGGCCACCTGGGTGGTCACTCCCGGGACCAGCGCGGCCAGCAGGAACAGCGCGATCACCGGCCTTTTGAAGCGGAACGTGAAACGGTCGATCGCGTAGGCCGTCATCGAGCCGATCAGCACCGTCCCGCCGATCGAGAAGACGACGATGAAGAGCGTGTTGCCGAAGGCGCGCAGCATTCCGCCGTCGTGGAACGCGGTCACGTAGTTGTGGAGGTTCAGCGGGTCGTCGGGGAGGGTCAACGCCCCGCTGCCGTCGGCCATTTCGCGCGACGACTTCAGTGACGTCAGCAGGACCACGGTGAGCGGGAGCAGCACGACCAGCGCCGCGCTGACGAGGGAGAGGTAGACCAGGGCTCGTACCACCCGTCGCCGCGTCATACGAGGTCCACCCTGTCGTCGGGGACCAGCCGCCGTTGCAGCCAGGTCACCGCCAGGACGATCAGGAGCAGGACGACCGCGGCCGCCGAGGCGAGGCCCGTCTTGTTGTACTGGAAGGCGAGTTTCACGGTCTGCGTCACGAAGGTCTCCGTGCCGGTCGCCCCGCCGGTCATGATGTACGGCACCTCGAAGACCGACAGCGAGCCCGAGACGGAGAGGATCACCGTCAGCGTCACCACCGGTCTGATGCCGGGCGCGATGATGTGGCGGAACTGCTGCCAGCGGTTCGCGCCGTCCAGTTCGGCCGCCTCGTACAACTCCCCGGGGATCGACTGGATCGCGCCCAGGAAGAGGACGAAGTTCAGGCCCAGGTAGCGCCAGACCGAGACCCCGGCCAGCGAGGTGTTCGCCGAGACCGGGGTGCCGAGCCAGGCGTGGTCGGTGTGGACGCCGAACAGCGCCAGGACCGAGTCGAGGGTGCCGCCGTCCTGGAAGAAGTAGAGGAAGACGAAACCGATCGCCACCCCGTTGATCAGGGACGGGAAGAACAGCACGCCCTTGAAGAAGTTCCGGAAGCGGATGTCGAAGCTCAGGATCGTCGCGAAGTACAGCGCCGCGACGATCTGGACCGCGGAGGCCGCCAGGTAGTACGCGCTCACCAGGAAGACCTCGAAGAGGTCGGGGCGGGTGAAGATCTCCGCGTAGTTGTGGGCGCCGGTGTAGTGGAGCTCGGGGCTTACGCCGTCCCAGTCGGTGAAGCTGTACGCCAGCATGTTCACGATCGGCGCGTAGGTGAAGGTGACCAGGAGGGCGAGCGGGGCCAGCAGGAAGAGCCAGGGGGTGAGGCGCCGCGAGAAGGTCATGACGTCCCCGCCGTCTTCTCCGCCGCGGTCCACTTCTTGCCGAGGTCGCCCAGGAAGCCGTCCAGGGTGCCGCCGCGGGCGCCCCGGGCCAGGTCGACCAGCCGCTGGCGGTAGTCGGGGGCGTAGATGCCGACCTCGGACTCGGAGTCGATCAGTTTGACCCTGGCGCCGGCCGTGTCGTCCAGCTCGATCAGCTTCACCCCGGCGTCCTCGTACGGCTTGAGGACGGCGGGCAGCGGCGCGTTCTTCAGCGGGGAGATCGCCAGGTTGTCCGTGTCGTAGCCGGACTTGTCGGTGAACCAGTCGATCCAGGCGCGGGCGGCCGCCTTGTGCTTCGAGTGGACGTTGACGGCCTGGTTGTAGTCGGGGCCGACGGTCCCGCAGAACCTCCCGTCCGTCTGGGCCGGGAAGGGCATGAAGCCGATGTCGTCGGGGTTCACGCCGGCCTGTTTCGCGGCGTCCTGGAACTGGACGACGGCCCAGGTGCCGAGCCACTGGGTGGCGATCCTGCCCTTGGCGAGCTGGGCCTTGGAGGCTTCCCAGTTGGTGGTGGTCGGGTCGTTCTCTGCCAGCCCGTCGTGGACTATGTCATATAGCACTGTGTCCCCCACCCGCAGGTCCGCCCCCTGCGCCCACGGGTCGCCCGCGGCGAGCTTGGTGGTGGCCCCGGTGTCGCAGTGGACCGAGCCGTTGACGAACGTCCAGGAGGACAGCGGCCACTGGGCGGCGTAGTTCGTGTAGTACGGGGTCGCGTCGGTCTTCGCCTTGATCGCCTTGAGGTCGGCGAGGAACTCGGCGGGGCTGGTGGGCCATCGCGTGACCCCGGCCGCCTTCCAGACGCGCTTGTTGTAGACGAAGCCCGGCATCACGCCGATCGGGCTCTGGCCGTAGACCTTGCCGTCGACGGTGGTGAAGCCGGTGAACCGGTACTTCTTCGAGAGGTCGGCCCGGGTGCCGAGGGAGGCGAAGAACTTCGGGTAGTCGCTCTTCTTGATGACCCCGGGGATCATCAGGACGTCGCCGTAGTTCTCCGTGTTCATCCGGATCTTGACTTCGGTCTCGTAGTTGGTCAGCGCCTGGAACTCGACCTTCACCTTCGGATAGACCTTGTTGAACTCGGCCGCGTATCGGTCCAGCGTGCCGTCCTGCTTGAGGTCGGTCCGCTGGGTGAGGACGGTGATGGTCCCGGTCACCTTCGAGGGATCGTCCGGCGCCTTGGCGTCCGCGCCCTTCGTCGCACCGCCGGTACCGGTACAGGCGGCGAGGAGGAGCGCGGTTCCGGTGGCCAGGGCGGCGAGCGTACGTCCGTTCATGTGCGTCCACTCCGTTCGGCAGAGACGGAAGAGCACCTGCGGGGTTGGCTGATTCGGCACTCTGACAGCGCTTTCCTAGACCGGTAAAGTCCCAATCCCGCCAAGGATGCGGAAGGTACGCCCAGTGCTGGAGTAGACCGGTTTAGGGAGTGCGCATGCTGGAGGTCACGCCGTTCGGCGAGGGTTGGGTCCTGGAGTACGAGGGGGGCGGACTGCCGGCGGCGGTGCCGGGCTGCGTGCATACCGACCTGCTCGCCGCGGGGGTGATCCCGGACCCCTTCCTCGGGCGGAACGAGACCGAGGCGGCCTGGGTCGGGCGGCGGGAGTGGACGTACACGACCGGGCTGAGCGCGCCCTCCGGGCACGAGCGGACCGACCTCGTCTTCGACGGGCTCGACACCGCCGCGGAGATCACCCTGGGCGGCCGACTCCTGGGCCGGACCAGGAACATGCACCGGTCCTACCGCTTCGACGTGACCGGGCGGGAGGGCCGCCTCGCGGTCCGGTTCGCCTCCGCGTACACCGAGGCGGCCGCGGTGCGCGACCGGCTGGGCGAGCGGCCCGCCGCCTACACCGAGCCGTACCAGTACCTGCGCAAGATGGCCTGTTCCTTCGGCTGGGACTGGGGCCCGACGCTGGTGACCGCCGGGATCTGGCGGCCGGTGCGGCTCGAACACTGGTCGACGGCCCGGATCGCCCGGGTCCGGCCGGTGGTGACGGTCCGACAGTCCCTGGGCGTGGTGGAGTTGCGGGTCGACGTCGAGCGCATCCGGGCCGGGGCGGGGCTCACGGTGGCGGTACGGGTGGGCGGGCAGGAGGCGCGGGCCCCGGTCGAGGGGACGGGTGCGGTCGTACGGGCGGAGGTGCCGGACGTCCGGCTGTGGTGGCCGCGCGGCTACGGCGAACAGCCGCTGTACGACGTCGAGTTGACGCTGCTCCACGAGGACCGGGTGCTCGACTCCTGGCGCCGGCGGATCGGCTTCAGGACCGTGGAGCTGGACCGGCGGCCCGACGAGCACGGGACCGCGTTCACCCTCGTGGTGAACGGGGAGCGGCTGTTCGCGCGCGGGGTCAACTGGATCCCGGACGACGTGTTCCCGTCTCGGGTGACCCGCGACCGGTACCGGGAGCGGCTCGGCCGGGCCGCGGAGGCGGGGGTGGATCTCGTACGGGTCTGGGGCGGGGGCCTCTACGAGAGCGAGGACTTCTACGACGCCTGCGACGAACTGGGGCTGCTGGTCTGGCAGGACTTCCCGTTCGCGTGCGCGGCCTACCCGGAGGAGCAGCCGCTGCGCGGCGAGGTGGAGGCGGAGGCCCGGGAGAACGTCGTACGGCTGATGCCGCATCCCTCGCTGGCGCTGTGGAACGGCAACAACGAGAACCTGTGGGGGTTCCGGGACTGGGGGTGGGAGGAGCCGCTGGGCGGGGAGTCCTGGGGCGAGGGGTACTACTTGGGCCTGTTGCCACGGATCGTCGCCGAGCTGGATCCGGCCCGGCCGTACACGGCGGGCAGCCCCTGGTCCGGGTCGTGGGAGCGGCACCCGAACGATCCGGCGCACGGCACGCACCACTCCTGGGAGGTGTGGAACCGGGCGGACTACGCGGAGTACCGCTCCGAAGTGCCGCGTTTCGTGGCCGAGTTCGGGTGGCAGGCGCCGCCCGCGTACGCCACGCTGCGGCGGGCGCTGCCGGGCGAGGAGCTCGCGGCGGACTCCCCCGGGATGCTGCACCACCAGAAGGCGGACGACGGGAACGGGAAGCTGCGGCGGGGGCTGGAACCCCATTTCGCCTTCCCCGACGGGGACTTCGACCGCTGGCACTACCTCACGCAGGTCAACCAGGCGCGTGCGGTGGCCGCCGGGATCGAGCACTGGCGCGCGCACTGGCCGGTGTGCGCGGGCACGGTGGTCTGGCAGCTCAACGACTGCTGGCCGGTGACCTCCTGGGCGGCGATCGACGGGGACGGCCGGGAGAAGCCGCTCTGGCACGAGCTGCGGCGGCTGTACGCGGACCGGTTGCTGACGCTGCGGACGCGGGAGCGGGGACTGGTGCTGGCCGCCGTCAACCAGGCCGCGCGGGCGTGGAACGGCGATCTGGCGCTGCGCCGGATGACCGTGGACGGGGTGCTGGTCGGGAGGGCGTTGCTGCCGTTGGCGGCGGGGGCGCGGGCGGTCGCGGTCGTCGACGTACCGCGGGGGCTGCGGCCCGAGGGACCGGCGGAGTTCCTGGTGGCCGACGCGGACGGGCTGCGGGCCCTGTATTTCCCCGTGCCGGACCGGGAAATCCCTTATCCCAAGCCCGAGTTCGAGGTGACCGTCGCGCCGGGCGCGGTGACGGTGACGGCCCGCACCCTCGTACGGGATCTGCTGCTGCAGGCCGACCGGCTGGACCCGGCCGCGCGCGCCGACCGGGGACTGGTCACGCTGCTTCCCGGGGAACGGGTCACGATCGGCGTGAGCGGCTGGGAGACTCCCGACGTGGCCGCCGCCCGGGCCGCCCTGTACTGCGTGGAGCCCGCCCGATGACAGCACCCCGCGTCACCATCAAGGACGTCGCCGCGCGCGCGGGCGTGTCCAAGGGGGCCGTGTCGCTCGCCTTCAACCACAAGCCGGGGCTCGCGGAGGCGACCCGGGACCGGATCTTCGCGGCGGCGCGGGAGCTGGGCTGGGCGCCGGACACCACGGCCCGCTCGCTGGCCGGGGCGCGGGTGGACGTGGTCGGCCTGGCGATCTGCCGGCCGGCGCGGATGCTCGGCCTCGAACCCTTCTACATGGAGTTCGTCTCGGGGGTGGAGAGCGTGCTGACCGAGCACTCCTGCTCGCTGCTGCTCCGGCTGGTGCGCAGCGCGGAGGAGGAGGCCGGGCTGCTGGACTCCTGGTGGAAGGGGCGGCACATCGGCGGGGCGATCCTCGTCGACTTCCGGGCGGACGACCCCCGGGTGGCGGCGGCGCGGCGGCTGGGGCTGCCGGTGGTGGCCGTGGGGCATCCCTCGCTGACGGGCGGGCTGACGTCCGTGTGGACGGAGGACGGCGATGCCGTCAAGGAGGCCGTGCGGTATCTCGCGGCGCTGGGGCACCGGCGGATCGCCCGGGTGGGGGGCGCGGCGGCGCTGGCGCATACGGCCATGAGGGGGGCGGCGTTTGCCGAAGCCGCGCGGGAGTTGGAGCTGGGCGGGGTGTGGCAGGTGACGACCGACTACTCGGGGGAGGCGGGGGCGCGGGCGACTCGGTCGTTGTTGAGTGCGGCGCCGGACGACCGGCCTACGGCGATCATGTACGACAACGACATCATGGCGGTGGCGGGGCTTTCGGTTGCCGCGGAGATGGGGTTGGGGGTGCCGGGGGATGTTTCCTTGCTGGCGTGGGACGACTCGCAGTTGTGCCGGTTGACTCATCCGACGTTGTCGGCGATGAGTCACGATGTGTATGGGTTTGGGGTGGATGTGGCTCGGACGTTGTTCGGGGAGGTGGGGTCACATCCCGTGGCTACTCCGGTACTGACGCCCAGAGGGTCCACGGCGCCGCCCCGGTGAAGGGGCGCTCCGGCGGGCGGCGTTTCGATGTGACCTTCGCCGCTCCCGCCGTCGGGGCTGGGCAGTCACGTTACTCATAAGTAGCATGGGGCCTGAGCGCGCGCTCAGCGCATGCAGCAGTGCCATCCCGCACCCTGGAGGAGAGCCAATCGTGCCTCGTACCGTCAGGGATGTCGTCTTCGTCGACGGCGTCCGTACCCCGTTCGGCAAGGCGGGCCCGAAGGGCATCTACCACGAGACCCGTGCCGACGACCTCGTCGTGAAGGCGATCCGGGAGCTGCTGCGCCGCAACCCCGGTCTGGACACCAAGAAGATCGACGAGGTCGCCATCGCCGCGACCACGCAGATCGGTGACCAGGGTCTGACCATCGGCCGTACGGCGGGGATCCTCGCGGGTCTGCCGCAGTCCGTGCCGGGCTACTCCATCGACCGGATGTGCGCGGGCGCCCTGACCGCCGTCACCACGGTCGCCGGTTCCGTCGCGTTCGGCGCGTACGACGTCGCCATCGCCGGCGGTGTCGAGCACATGGGCCGCCACCCGATGGGCGAGGGCGTGGACCCGAACCCGCGGTTCGTCAGCGAGAAGCTGGTCGACGAGTCGGCGCTGTTCATGGGCATGACCGCGGAGAACCTGCACGACCGCTACCCGACGATCACCAAGCAGCGCGCGGACGAGTACGCGGTGCGCTCGCAGGAGAAGGCCGCCAAGGCGTACGCCAACGGCAGGATCCAGGCCGACCTGGTGCCGATCTCGGTGCGCCGGACCAACCCGGAGGGCGGCGAGACCGGCTGGGGTCTGGTCACCGCCGACGAGCCGATGCGGCCGGGGACCACCCTGGAGAACCTGTCGGGCCTGAAGACGCCGTTCCGTGTGCACGGGCGGGTCACCGCCGGTAACGCGGCCGGTCTGAACGACGGTGCGACCGCCTCGCTGATCGCCTCCGAGGACTTCGCCCGCGAGAACAACCTGCCGGTGAAGATGCGTCTCGTGGCGTACTCCTTCGCGGGTGTGGAGCCGGAGGTCATGGGCTACGGCCCGATCCCGGCGACGGAGAAGGCGCTCGCCCAGGCGGGGCTCAGCATCTCCGACATCGGTCTCTTCGAGATCAACGAGGCCTTCGCCGTGCAGGTGCTGGCCTTCCTGGAGCACTACGGCATCGCGGACGACGACGAGCGCGTCAACCAGTACGGCGGCGCGATCGCCTTCGGTCACCCGCTGGCCTCCTCGGGTGTGCGTCTGATGACGCAGCTGGCCCGCCAGTTCGAGGAGCAGCCGAACGTCCGCTACGGCCTGACCACCATGTGCGTCGGCTTCGGCATGGGCGCGACGGTCATCTGGGAGAACCCGCACTTCGAGGGGGACAAGTGAGCACCACCACCGAGCTTCTGAAGCAGGCCTCGGACCTGTTCCCCGACGAGGTCGTCACGTCGGCGCACGTGCGCCACTTCGACCTGCCGTCCGGGGCCGGCCGCTTCGCGCTGATCACCCTGGACAACGGCCTGGACCACACCAAGCCGACCACCTTCGGCCCGGCCTCGCTGGCGAACCTCGACACCGCCATCGACCAGGTCGAGAAGGAGGCGGCCGAGGGCACGATCGTCGGTGTCGGCATCACCGGCAAGCCGTTCATCTTCGCGGTCGGCGCCGACCTCAAGGGCGTCGAGCTCCTCAAGGAGCACGAGCACGCGCTGGCCATCGGCAAGGGCGGCCACGAGGTCTTCAAGCGCCTCGCGGGCCTCGCGGTGCCGACCTTCACGTACTACAACGGTGCCGCCATGGGCGGTGGCGTCGAGGTCGGTCTGCACTGCACGTACCGGACCGTCTCCAAGGCCATCCCGGCGTTCTCGCTCCCCGAGGTCTTCCTCGGCCTGGTTCCCGGCTGGGGCGGCTGCGCCCTCCTCCCGAACCTGATCGGCGCCGACAAGGCCGTCTCGGTGATCATCGAGAACAGCCTCAACCAGAACAAGCAGCTCAAGGGGCAGCAGGTCTTCGACCTCGGCATCGCCGACGCCCTCTTCGAGGGTGCCGACTTCCTGGAGCAGTCGCTGATCTGGACCGCCCAGGTGCTGAAGGGCGAGATCGAGGTCGAGCGCCCGGTGATCGACCGCGGCGAGGCCTGGGACCAGGCCGTCGCCAAGGGCCGGTTCATCGCCGACTCGAAGGTGCACGGCGCGGCCCCGGCCGCCTACCGCGCCCTGGACATAATCGCCGCCGCCAAGAACGGCGACCTCCAGCAGGGCTACGACGCCGAGGACCTGGCGCTCGCCGACCTGATCATGGGCGGCGAACTGCGCGCCGGCATCTACGCGTTCAACCTGGTGCAGAAGCGCGGCAAGCGCCCCGCCGGTGCCCCGGACAAGAACCTGGCGCGTCCGGTCACCAAGGTGGGCGTCGTGGGCGCGGGCCTGATGGCCTCGCAGCTCGCGCTGCTCTTCCTGCGCCGCCTGGAGGTGCCGGTCGTGCTGACCGACATCGACCAGGAGCGGGTCGACAAGGGCGTGGGCTACGTCCACGCCGAGATCGAGAAGCTGCTCGGCAAGGGCCGTATCAACCAGGACAAGGCCAACCGCCTGAAGGCCCTGGTCACCGGTGTGCTGGACAAGGCCGAGGGCTTCTCCGACGCGGACTTCATCATCGAGGCCGTGTTCGAGGAGATCGGCGTCAAGCAGCAGGTGTTCGCGGAGGTCGAGGCGGTCGCCCCGGCGCACGCGATCCTCGCCACCAACACCTCGTCCCTCTCGGTGACGGAGATGGCGTCGAAGCTCAAGAACCCCGAGCGGGTCGTGGGCTTCCACTTCTTCAACCCGGTCGCGATCCTCCCGCTCCTGGAGATCGTGCGCGGCGAGCAGACCGACGACGCGTCGCTGGCCACCGCGTTCGCCGTCGCCAAGAAGCTGAAGAAGACCGCGGTGCTGGTGAAGGACGCCCCGGCGTTCGTCGTCAACCGCATCCTCACCCGCTTCATGGGCGAGATCCAGAACGTCATCGACGAGGGCACCCCGGTCGAGGTCGCGGAGAAGGCGGTCGAGCCCCTCGGCCTGCCGATGTCTCCCCTCGTCCTCCTGGAGCTGGTCGGTCCCGCCATCGGCCTGCACGTCTCGGAGACCCTCAACCGGGCCTTCCCGGACCGCTTCACGGTCTCCCCGAACCTCGCGGCCGTCGTCAAGGCGGGCAAGCGCGGCTTCTACGTCTACGACAGCGGGAAGCCGGAGCTGGACCCCGAGGTCGCCGCGCTGCTCAAGCAGGGTGACGTGGTCCTCTCCGAGGAGCAGGTCCGGGACCGCGTCCTGGACGCCGTCGCCCAGGAGATCGGGCTCATGCTCGACGAGGGTGTCGTCGCCGAGGCGCAGGACATCGACCTCTGCCTGATCACGGGCGCCGGCTGGCCCTTCCACCTGGGCGGCATCACGCCGTACCTGGACCGCGAGGGCGTCTCGGAGCGCGTGAACGGCAAGAAGTTCCTGGCCCCGGGCGTGGCTTCGGTCCCGGCGTAACGGCCACACGCTGAAGGGGGCCTCCGCGGCGACGCGGAGGCCCCCTTTCGCATGCCCGCGAGGAGGTCAGGCCGCGCCGACCCACTCGGGGTCGGCGGGGCGGGGTGCCGGGAGGGCGCCGACGGGGCCGGGCGGGGCCAGTTCGGCGGCTGAGGCGGTGCCCAGGGCGTCGATGGCGTCGAAGACGCGTTCGCAGTTGCCGCCGCCGCGGTGGACGAAGAACTCCTCGACACGGGCGCGGTGTTCGGGCTGGACGGTGAAGTCGCGGGCGATGGCGGCGATGATCTCGTCGACGGCCTGGTCGACGGTGCGGCAGACCGGGCCGAAGCCGTCCTCGGCGAGGTTGAAGTAGCCGCGCTTGTAGTGCCGCCCGTAGAAGTCCTCCTCGTCGAAGGGGACGTAGACCAGCGGGATGCCCATGTAGGCCACGTCGAAGAACACCGACGAGTAGTCGGTGACCATCAGCGAGCACTCCTTCATCGCCTGCTGCACATTGCGGGTGTGCGGGTCGGCGACCTGGATGGACGGCGAGGAGAACTGGAAGGTGTGCAGGTAGGGGCGGATCTCGTAGTGCGGGAAGAACTCCAGGTCCACGCCGAAGTGGTCGAGGGCGCGGCCGAGCCGGGGGTCGGAGAGGAGGGTCTTGTAGAAGCGGTAGTACTCGGACTGGGTGAAGCTCGTCCTCGCCGGTCCGGCGGACTTCTTGTAGGAGGCGGTGACGATCCACTGCCGCCAGGTCGGCATCAGCAGGATGCGCGGCTTGTCGCGGCGTTCGCGCTGGAGGGCGTCGAAGCGCGGGAAGCCGACCGGCTGGGCGCGGTCGCCGTAACCGGCCTCCAGGGCCATGAAGTCGCGCTCCTGGCGGCCCGCGGTGACCAGCAGGTCGTAGCTCGCGACGCGCTGGTCGGCGCCGGAGGTCACGTCGTTGTAGGTGACGCCGTGCTGGAGGAAGACCCGCTGGTAGCGGACCAGTTCGCCGAAGCGGTGCAGGAAGAGCGCCTTCTTGTAGCCCTCGGGGACCAGGTAGGACTCGGAGTCGTAGGAGCCGATGAGCTTGGTCGCGTGCAGCAGGTACACGCGGTGTTTGAAGGAGCCGAGCTTCAGGATGTTCCCGAACGGGGCGACCTTGGCGTGGTCAGGGCTGGCCGCGTCGATGACGTAGTACACGTTGCGGCGCCTGCGGTGCAGCCGGGCCCATTTGAAGAAGTGGTACGAG
Source organism: Streptomyces sp. NPDC048288 (assembly GCF_043201555.1). Classification (NCBI taxonomy): domain Bacteria; kingdom Bacillati; phylum Actinomycetota; class Actinomycetes; order Kitasatosporales; family Streptomycetaceae; genus Streptomyces; species Streptomyces sp. NPDC048288. The sequence continues at coordinate 48,072 of NZ_JBICZD010000028.1, read as the reverse complement.
TTGTCCTGCGCGGTGTCGGAGCGCTCGCCGACCAGCCAGATCTCCTTGCCGTGCAGGAAGGGGTGGGTCAGCCAGTAGGCGAGGCGCATCCGCCAGCCGGGGTTGCGGGTGCGCAGGATGCGCAGTTCGCGGCCGGTCCGCCACAGCGCGTGGCGCAGCCGGGCGGTGCGGCCGGGGGCGACCAGGCGCAGATGCAGGGCGTCCTGGGCGCCGATGGTCAGCATGTACGGGTAGCGGCCGACCCTGCCGGGGCCCTTGAGGCGGTGCAGGGCGAGGCGGGCCTTCATGACGACGTTGCGGTGCCGGGTGCCGTCCGCGCGGTGCACCCGCAGCCGGAAGTCGCCGACGCCGAAACCGGTCCCGGCGAGCTTCGCGGCGGGGATCTCCGCGTACCAGCCGGCGTACAGGTCCCGGTTGCCCCGGGCGTTGTACAGGTCGCGGCGGTAGACCTGGGTCAGCGGGACGGTGACCTTGGTGTCGCGGACCTGGTAGACGAGTTCGAGGCGGTTGGCCGTCGGGCCCGCGAGGTCCAGGCCGGGGAAGGCCATACAGCCCTCCAGGACCAGCACGTCGTCGCGGGTGCGGACGCTCTCCACGACCACGTTGGGGTCCTTGACCCGGGCCGCTGCGCTGTGCAGCCGGCCGCCGGGGAAGGTGCGGTAGAAGCCGTCGTCGTCGATCTCCACCGCGGGCGGGGCCTCGGCCAGGGCCGGTTCGGGGTCGGCGAACAGCGCGAAGTTGCCGGTCCGGGCCGCGTAGTGGTCGAGCTGCTGGGCCGGGCTGGTGACGAACTCGGTGATGACGTCGTCGGGGATCTGCGCGTAGTGCCGGTGCAGGTCCGGGAACATCTCGGCGAGCTGGGTACGGCCCATCACGTTGCGGGCGTTGCACAGGAAGCCCTTGTAGGTGCGGGCGGCGTAGCGCTGGAACATCCGGCGGATCTCGGGGCGTTCCTCGCCGCTGTAGTGCAGCAGGAAGTGGTTGAGCCGCAGGTGGTCGCGGTAGTTGGCGGGCTTGCTCCACAGCGAGTCCATGATGGACGAGCCGTCGGGGCGGCCCCGGTACCAGTAGACGGGCCGGTCGACCAGGCTCAGGGTGCGGGCGCGGAGCATCGCGGGCAGGGTCAGCCAGGCGTCCTCGAAGTGCACGCCCTCGCCGAAGCGCAGGCCGAGGCGGCGCAGCAGGTCGGTGGAGAAGAGCTTGTTGCAGGCCGAGCCGCTGAAGATCATGTCGGGGATCTCGGCGAAGTCCGTGATCAGCCGGTCGCCCCGGCCGAAGTAGTCCTTCCAGGGGCCGTAGGGCCGGTCGGGGAAGTTGACCAGGTCGCCCATGACGACCTCGGAGCCGTCGCGGCGGGCGGCTTCCAGCAGCGCGGCGAGGGCGTCCTCGCCGAGGATGTCGTCGGAGTCGAGGAAGGTGACGTACGGGGCGGCGACCTGGTCGAGGCCGGTGTTGCGGGCGTTGCCGAGGCCGCCGTTGCGCTGGTGGACGACGGTGACGTTGGCGTAGTGGGCGGCGAACCGGTCCAGCATCTGCGGCGTCTCGTCGGTGGCGCCGTCATCGACCAGGATCACCTGGGTGGTGGCGAAACCGCGCTGGGCGGCGAGGGAGGCCAGGCAGTCGTCGAGGTACCTGGCCACGTTGTAGCAGGGGACGACGACGGCGAGGTCGAAGGGGCCGCTCGGCCGCCGGACGGGCGGGTGGATCCGGTCGCGCCACCACATCCAGGGGGCGTCCGGGTCGTTCTGCTCGGTCTCGAAGGTGCGGCGGCCCGCGGTGGCGGAGCGCAGGGCGAGGTTGCCGCTGACGGTGCGGTAGCCCTCGTACTCCTCGCCGTCCCGGTCGAAGGTGAGGCCGTCCAGGGTGATGTCCCGGACGCTCAGCGCGGAGCGGGAGCGGCTGCGCTTCCACTCCACGACGACCGAGACGTTCCAGACGGTGGCGTCGGCGAGGTCGTCGCCGAGCAGCTTCACCAGGTCGACGCTGCCCGCGAAGGCCAGCAGGCGTTCGTCGACCTCGACCTCGGGGACCGGGACGACCACGTCCTTCTTGGTGTGCCGGTTGCGGACGGCCAGCGAGAGGGAGACCGGGTCGCCGGCACCGATCCGGCCGAAGCGGTTGACGAGTTCACCGGTGTACGACAGCTCGGTGCGCTCCACGCGCCAGGAGTTGAGCTGGGCGAAGAGCGGGAGCTGGGTGACCGGGGCGGCGGCCAGGCCCAGCTCGGTGACGTCCAGCATGCGGCGGGCGTCCGGGAGGTGCAGGTGGTCGGCCGACCAGTAGACCCGGCCGTCCTCCTCGATCAGGTGGGAGGAGAAGACGCTCTTTCGCCGGGTGTAGTCCAGCGTGGTGAGGGCGGCCTCGATCTCCTCGTACATCAGGAAGTAGGCGCGCACCCGGTCCACCGGGCCGCACAGTTCGAAGGCCTCCTCGCTCAGCGAGAACAGGTACGAGCTGACGATGTCGGCGAAGCGCTGCTGGAACCCGGCGTCGCCCTCGGCGAGGGCGCGCATGTACAGCCGCAGGTCGTGGGCGAGGAACTTGGCGTCCTTGCGCACCTTCAGCTGCCACAGCCCGCGCTCCAGCAGGAACCGGTCGGTGGCCCGGTGCACCGCGATCCGGTCGGTGATGCTGCGCAGTTCGCCGGTGCGGCCGGTGATGGAGCTGCCGTCCGGCTCCCACATCCAGCGGTAGACGGGCTCGGTGAGGACCGTGATGCCCCGGGCCAGGCAGCCGGCGACGGTGGAGAAGTAGGTGTCCTCGTAGAAGACGCCCTCGGGGAACCAGACGCCGCACGAGCGCAGGAACTCCACGCTGTAGAGCTTGGCGGCGGCGATCGGGTCGGAGAGCAGCAGCGGGAACTCCTCCAGGGAGGAGACGGTCCGGCCCATCGCGTAGACCTCGGGGGCCCAGGGCTCGGCGTCACCGGTGGCCCGGTTGACGCGGACGGCCTTGCCGGCGGTGATGTCGCTGCCGGTCTCCAGGGCGCTCGCGACCAGCCGTTCGCAGGCGCGGGGCGGGAGTTCGTCGTCCGCGTCCAGGAACATCACCCAGCGGCCCTCGGCCTGGGCGATGCCCCAGTTGCGCGGGGCGCCCACCCCGCCGCTGTTCTCCTTGCGGCGCAGGACGCGGACCCGGGGGTCGGTGCCGGCGAAGTTGGCGACGACCTCGACGGTGCCGTCGGTGGAGGCGTCGTCGACGACGATCACCTCGACCGGCTCGTAGGTCTGGTTCAGCGCCGACTGGAGCGCCTTGCCGATCGTGGTGGCCGCGTTGTGGGCCGGGATGACCACGCTGACCCAGGAGTTGCCGCCGTCGTACGCCTCGTGGGCTCTCATCAGTGGTTCTCCCGGCCCGCCGGGGCCCTTTGTGCGGTATGCGCCTGTCCGACCTGGGTGAGCGGCATGGTGTCGCCGTGCGGCACGGGAATGTGCGGGAGTCCCCCGGCCACGGGGTTCGGCTGCGGGTACGGCCGGAAGAAGGGGTCCTCCTCCGGCTCCGGGGCCCGGTAGCGCTCGTCGGCGAGCAGGGCGTCGGCCGCCGCACGGCGGTGGCGGCCCCGGTGCAGCTGCGGGGCGATGGTGCCGCCCGCCGGGCCGGAGTCGGGGTTCAGCGCCTCCATGACCTTGGTGAAGTCGCGGGTGGAGAGCCAGAACTTGTACATGATGACGAGTTCGAAGAGCACCAGCACACCCGCCGAGATCGCGGTGGTCCACAGGATCTGGCCGATCAGCGGGCCCACGATGAAGACGAACATCTGGAACTCGATGCCGCTGAACAGATGCGGGCGGATCCGGGTGCGCAGCATGGTCCGGCGGATCCGGGTGTACCAGGGGAACTGGTCGCGGAACTGCTCGTGCAGGTCGACCACGTTGCCGGCGCCGGACTCGGCGCGGAGGGTCTCGGCGGGGGTGTGGGGGTTGTCGCGGAGCAGGTCCTCCATGAAGACGACCGGTGCGTCCTCCTTGGAGGAACGTTTCGCCTCCACATCGGCCCGGGTGACCTTCTCGATCTTCGTCCGCATCGCCATGCGCATCTTGTAGATCTGGAGCGCGTCGACGTAGCGGAGCATGTCGAGGAAGACCACGACCAGGGCGGCCACCAGGTAGCGCTCGTCGTCGTGCGGCAGGAACTGGCCGCCCATCAGGGCGAGGGCGCAGAACAGCACACGGATGCGGTCGAAGACGTAGTCGAGCCAGCCGCCGAAGACGGTGCCGTTGCCCTTGAGGCGGGCCAGCTTGCCGTCGATGCAGTCGAGGATGAAGCTCACGTGGTAGAGCAGGGCGCCGATGATCAGGGACTGCCGGTCGCCCTCCAGGAAGAAGCCGCCCGCGGCCAGCCCGACGAACAGCGCGGCCCAGGTGACCCGGTTCGGCGTGATGAAACGGAACCGGGCGACGACCAGCAGCAGTCGGGTGGCGACGGGGTCGACGAGGAAGACCGTCCACCAGGCGTCTCGCTTCTTGCAGGTCAGTTTCTGGACAGCCCGCAACGAAAGCCTGGCCATAACCCCCCAGTCACCCCTTAAACAGGACACATCGCCTGTTGCATTCACAGGCCAATCACATCAGCGACCCGAACTTTAACAATCCTTCACTTAAGTGTCGACACGCATTGACCTGCGGTTGACCGCGACGTGGATCACAGCCTTCCCGTACAACCCTTTGCGATCTTCACACTGTGAAACCGTGACGAACCCTTGGTGCTCGCTTGGCTCATGCCTTGCGATCGGGCACCAAGGGCGCATCGAGGGTAGGAATCCAGCCATCCGCTTGGCAGTTCGGCAGACCTGGCTCAGCCGCCCACCGCGCGCCAGCCGTCGAGCACGAGCCCGTCCCGGCTCTCGTCCCGGCGGGCCACCAGCAGCCGCCCGCCGGGCAGCCGGGTCGCCACGGCGAGTCGCCCGCTGCGGCCGACGGCGGCGGCCGGGGCGCCGAACGAGGGGGCGCCGGCCTCCTGCCACCACACGCCCGTGTCGGGCCGGCCGGCCGGATGCGCGCCGAGCGCACAGGTGCCGTCGGTCCCCCGGCCGACCAGTACGGAGTAGCCCCAGCCCGCGAGTTCGACACCCCGGGCCGCGGACGGCGCGCCGGACCCGCTCTCCGGGTCGTCGAGCGGATAGGCGCCGGGGGCACCCGGCCGCCAGAAGCAGGTCCGGCCGGTGCGGGCGTCGCGGAACAGGACCGCGCCCGGCTCGGCGGCCGGGGCCAGGCTGCCCGGGCGGGCGGCGAACGGAAGACCGCGGTCCTCGCGCCAGCTGCCGTCCGGGCCCTGGCACCAGCGCAGCACCGCCGAGGTGTCCCGGGCCCGGGCGAACAGTTCGACCCCGCCGTGCTCGGCGGTCACCGCGACCAGGTCGTCGGCGACCCGCACCCCGCTCAGGTGCTGCCACGGCGTCCACCCGCCGTCGGCCGACCGGCGGCGGTGGCTCACGCTGTGCCCGAAGTTGCGCACGAAGACCCAGAGGTCCCCGGCGGCGTCGAACGCGGCCGCGGGAAAGCCGACTTCGCGTCCCTTGCGCCAGGCGGCGGCGTTCGGGCCGCCGAGGGTGGACCAGGGGGCGAGCGGCCGTCCGGTGCGGTACTGGGCCGTGTGCACCACCTCGACGTCCACCCCGCCGTCGCCGCGCGCGGTCCGGCGCAGCCCGAGCAGATGCGGCAGCCCGTGCGGATCGCGGACCACGAGCAGGCCGGGCAGCAGCCCCGGTCCCTCCAGCAGTTCCGGGCCGCGCCACCGGCCGCCGGGCAGTTCCTCGTACCAGCGCACCACGCCGGCGGCCGTGGGCCAGAACGCGGTGAGCCGGCCGTCGAAGCCGGCCGACAGCCAGTTCACCGGCGCCGGGTGGCGGACGGCGGCGGTGCCCCCGGGGCCCTGTTCGGCGCGCAGGCAGTCCACGTACAACGGCCGCCCGGTCTCGGTCTGGTGGGCCCGGGCCGCGGCGAGCGCCACGGCGGCGGTCTCGGTGTGCGCGTCCGGCACCCCGTAGGAGGGCACTCCGCTCGCCTCGTCCATCCCGGTGTGCACGGGGTCCGGGTCGAGGGTGTGCAGCCGTTCCGGATCGAGCGCGCGCAGTTCCTCCCGCAGGGCCGGCAGCGCGTCCGCGGGATCGACCCCGAGCACCCGGGGACCGCCGTGCGCGCGGCAGCCGCGGCTCTCGGCCGCCACGAGCGCCCGGTCCAGCGCCGCCCGGCCGTCCTTGGCACCGGCCCGCAGACAGACCACCGCGATCCCACTACCGGCCACCGCCCGTTCCACCACCGCCACCGCGTCCCCCGGCTCCGGCACGACGACGGCGACCAGATGCCCACGACCATCCGGCGTCCCACCGGAACCGACGGGGCCGGATACCCCGGTGGGCCTGGTGCCGTCGGACCTGCGTGTCATGTCCTCACGTCCTTCGGCCGGTGGCTGTTCACAGCGGGCTCCAGTCGCCCAGGGTCAGTCCCGGGCCGTTGTCCTGGCGGGCCAGTGCGAGGCCGCCGTCCTCGGTGTGGGCCATCAGGACGACGCGGCCGAGGCCGTCGTGGGCCAGCACCGGATCGCCCTGGCAGACGGTGCCGGTGTCGGTCCACCACACCCCGTGGTGCTCCGCCTCGGCCCCGCAGGCGCCCAGCACGAGGCGGCCCTCGGTGTCCCGGTGGGCCAGCACCGTGCAGGGGTGGCCGTCGAGGGTGGTGGCGAGAGCCGCGTGGCGTCCGTCGCCGGGGTTCCCGCCGAGCGGCACCGGCCAGTTGCCGGGGCGGACGGCGACGGCGCCGCCGCCCACCGCGTCGGTCAGGTAGAAGGTGGCCCGGCCGGGCGAGGTCTCCAGACCGCACGCCGAGCCGGGCAGCGGAACGACGCCCGGATCGGGGCCCCGCTCCGGGACCGCGCCCGGCCTCGGCTGACACCAGGTCAGGGCGCCGGTGGCGGTGGGGGCGAGGAGATGCGTCTGCCCGGTGGAGGTGGCCACGGCGGCCGGTGCGTCCAGGACGGCCGCGACCTTGAGGTCGAGCCAGGGCTCCCAGCGGCCCCGGGCGTCCTCACGGCGCAGGGCCAGCCGCCCCTCGGCCGTGGCGACCAGGATGTGCAGGGCGCCCGAGGTGTCGACGACGGCCGTCGGGGCGCCCATCTGCGCGGTGCGTTCCCGCTTGGCGTGCGGGTTGCCCGCGGACCGCCACTCGCTCAGCGGGCGGCCCGCCTGGTACTGGATCGCGTAGACCAGGTCCACGGCAGGCGCCGTCTCCCCGGTGCCGCGCACCCGGCGGCCGACCAGGTGGGCGTAGCGGTTGCGGCCCTGGGCGACGGTGAGTTCGGAGACTCCCTCGACCGGCAGCACGTCCGGGCCGAGCCAGTCGGGGCCGCCCGGGCGGGCCTCGGTCCAGCGCAGCACGGCGCCGTCGACGTGCGCGTAGGCGAGGAGCCGGCCGTCGTGCCCGGTGAGGAGCCAGGGCCCGGACCGCACGGTGCGGCCCGCCGGGATCCCGCCGGACGGCCGCGCCGCGGCGACCCGGTCGCGCACGGAACCGGCCATCAGCGGCGGGCCTCCGGGTGGCGCAGGCACCAGCCCGCCCAGGCCGAGGTGACCATGGCACGGGCGTCGTGGCGGGCCGTCCAGCCCAGTTCGGCGCGGACGCGGTCGGCCGAGGCGACGACCCGCGCGGGGTCTCCGGCGCGGCGCGGGGCCGCGACCGGGGCGGTCGCCGGGCCGTAGCCGGTCACCTCGCCGATCAGGGTGATCATCTCGCGGACCGAGACCCCCTCGCCGCGGCCGATGTTGACCGTCAGGTCGCTGCCCGGTTCCCGGCCGGGCAGCGCCCGCGCGGCGGCGAGATGGGCGGAGGCGATGTCCTCGACGTGGATGAAGTCCCGTACGCAGGTGCCGTCCGGGGTCGCGTAGTCGTCGCCGAAGATCACCGGGGCGCTGCCCGCGGTGAGCTTCTCGAAGACCATCGGGACGAGGTTGGAGACGCCGGTGTCCGCGAGGTGTCCGGCGGCCGCCCCGGCGACGTTGAAGTACCGCAGGCAGGCGGTGGTCATCCCGTGCGCCCGGCCGGTGGCGCGCACCAGCCACTCCCCCGCCAGCTTGGTCTCGCCGTACGGGTTGAGCGGGACGCAGGGGGTGTCCTCGGTCACCAGGTCCACGTCGGGCATGCCGTAGACGGCCGCGGAGGACGAGAACAGGAAGTGGCGTACGCCGGTCCCGGCGGCGGCCTCCAGCAGGGTCCGCAGGCCCTGGACGTTCTCGTGGTAGTAGTGCAGCGGCCGTTCGACCGACTCGCCGACCTGCTTCTTGGCCGCGAGGTGGACCACACCGTCGATCCGGAGGTCGGTCAGGGTGCGCCGCAGGAGGGTGCCGTCGAGCACCGAGCCCTTGACGAAGGTCACATCGTCGGGGACCCGGGCGGGGTCGCCCGTCGAGAGGTCGTCGTACACCGCGACCCGCTCGCCGGCGGCGAGCATCGCGCGGACGACATGGGCGCCGATGAAGCCGGCACCGCCTGTTATCAGCCACGTCATGGCGCGCATACTATTTCTTTGGCTGCTGTTTACAAATACATCACCGGTTGGGCATGATCGTGCGGTCGTCTGCCCCTTGTACGGTTTGCCCGTACGGTTTCGACCGGGCAGCACCACCGGGACCGGCCACCCCCCACCCGAGTCCTCACCCACCGCACCGCCCCGCCGGGGCACGACCTTTGAGGACTCGAAGCAGGATGAGCCATGTCCCGACGCCCAAGCGCGAGCGCACCGGCAAGCGCCGGACCGGCCGCTGGATCCTGCTCGCCCTGGCCGTTCTGGTCATCGCCGGAGCCGGTACCGGTTACTGGCTCTACAGCGGCATCGACGGCAACATCAAGGGTGTCGACATCGACCGGGCGATCGGCGACGACCGCCCGGAGAAGCTGCCCACCTCGGGCCAGAACGTCCTGATCCTGGGCTCGGACTCACGGGCCGGCGCCAACGCGAAGCTGGACGGCGCCTTGGTCTCCGGCGCCCGTTCGGACACCGCGCTGGTGATGCACATACCCGAGGGCCGCAAGAAGGCCGTCGCGATCAGCATCCCCCGCGACACCCTGGTGACCCGCCCGAAGTGCACCAAGGCGGACGGCACCGAGGTCGCCTCGGCGAAGCGTGTGATGTTCAACTCCATCTACTCCCAGGTCGGCCCGGCCTGTGTCGTCAAGACCGTGGAGCAGATCTCGGGGGTCCGCATGGACCACTACGTCGAGGTGGACTTCGCCGGCTTCAAGGACCTGGTGGACGCGATCGGCGGGGTGACGATCACCGTCGACCAGGACATCCACGACTCCTCCAGCGGTCTGAACATCACCAAGGGCACCCACAAGCTGAACGGCACCCAGTCCCTGCAGTTCGTCCGCACCCGGCACGGCATCGGCGACGGCAGCGACCTCGGGCGGATAGGCCTCCAGCAGCAGTTCCTGATCGCCCTGCTCTCGGAGATCCAGAAGCAGGACCTGCTGGGCAGCCCGGTCAAGGCGTACAAGATCGCCGACAAGCTCACCGCGGCCCTCACCACCGACTCCGACCTCGCCTCGCTCACCAAGCTCGCCGAGTTCGGCCGCAGCCTGAACGGCGTCAACCCGTCCACCATGGAGACGATCATGCTCCCGGTGGCGTACGACAAGGTCGACCCGAACCGCGTGGTGGCCGCCGAACCGCAGGCGTCGACGCTCTGGAAGGCGATCCGCACCGACTCCACGATCCCCGAGTCGGCCAAGAAGTCCCCGGCCACGGGCGGAAGCTGACGGCACATCGGGCCGGTGCTTCAACCGGTCCTTCAGACCGGTGCTGCAGACCGGTGCTTCAGACCGGTCCTTCAGACCGTGCCCCCAGCCAGACACGTCAGGCCTCGCGCCAGGCCTCCAGCGCCAGCCCCGGCTCGTCCTTGCGGCGGGCCAGCAGGATCTGCCCGGTGGACGGCGACCGGGTCGCCGCGGTCACCCGGCCGTCCCCGTCCGTGGTCAGGGCGACCGTCGCGTCCGCCGGGAGCTGCGGTCCGGACTCGGTCCACCAGGCGCCGGCCCGCTCGTCCTGCGTCGGATACGCGGCGAACGCCACCCGGCCGCTCGCCGAGCGCTGGGCGAGCAGGGTGCAGTCGTAGCCGTCGAGTTCGCAGCGGACCGCGGCGACCGGGCCGGGCCCGGCGGAGGGCAGCAGGGTGTACGGCTTGCCGCCCGGCCGCCAGGCGCACAGGTCGCCGGACTCGTCGGTGTAGTAGACGGTCGTGCTCTCGGCCGAGGTGGCGAGGGCGGTGAGGGTGCCCGGGCGGACCGGGGACTCCAGTGCCTCCCGCAGCACCGGCGGCTTGCCCGCCGCCTCCTGGCGCCAGTGCACGATCCCGCCGGGGACGGCCGCGTACAGCTCCACCCGCCCGGACTCGCCCGTCACCGCCGCCAGCCCGTCCTCGACCAGCCGGCCCTTGAGATCCCGCCAGGGGTCCCAGCCGCCCTTCTCCTTCTGCGCGATCATGCCCACCCCGCGCCCCCGGTTGCGGACGAAGACATGGGCCCGGCCCTGCGCGTCCACCGCGACGGCCGGGGCTCCGGTGACCTGGCCCTTCCTGCTCGGGTGGCCGATCGGCTTCCAGTCCAGGGCGGCCAGGTGGGGCCGGAAGTGCGTGGAGTGGACGAGCCCCGACTCGCCGTCCACGGTGGGCCGCCAGGCGACCAGGTGGGCATAGCCGTCGGCCCCCTGCCCCACCGCGAAGCCGGGGAGCAGCCGCTGGTCGCCGCCCACTTGCCGGGGAGTGCCCCAGGGGCTGCCGGGGCCGCGCTCGGCCCGGCACAGCACGGTGTCGCCCGACGGCAGATAGACACTGAGCCGGCCGTCACGGCCGCGGAGGAGCCAGTCGCCGTTCACCGCTTCACTCTAAGCGGGGCCGTTCGGGGCAGTGGCCCGGCCCCGGGCATGCGAGGCTGGGGGCATGGAAGACGAAGCTCCCCTGCTGGTCATCGTCGACGGCGCGAACGTCGTCGGGTCCCGGCCGGACGGCTGGTGGCGGGACCGCAAGGGAGCCGCGGAGCGGCTGCGCGACCGGCTGGCCGAGCAGGGGCTGCCCGGGCATCCGACCCCGGTGGAACTGGTGCTCGTCGTGGAAGGCGCGGCCCGTGGAGTGGAGTCGGTGGCCGGGGTGCGGGTGGAGTCGGCGCCCGGCAGCGGCGACGACCGGATCGTGGAGCTGGCCGCCGACGACCCCGGCCGCCCCCGCCTCGTCGTCACCGCCGACCGCGAACTGCGGCGCCGGGTGACGGAACTGGGCGCGGAGGTGGTCGGGCCGCGCTCGGTGCTGGGCTAGGCCCCGCCCCCGGACGGCCGCCGGCGCTCACGGCACCCGTGCGTACAGCACCGCCCCGTCGACCTCGCCCACCTGCTCGTACCGTGCCGCGAGGAAGCGGCGCAGGCTGGGGACGCGGTCCGGGCCGTACCGCTTGCCCCGGGAGTCGTCAATCACCAGGGCCGGGGCCCGGTCGGCCAGTTCCGCGCGGAAGACCGGCCAGCTGCCCTCGACGGCGTACTTCTCGCCGACCTGGGGGCCGTCCCGGCCGCCGCTGAAGTTGGTGAGGAGACCGGCGGTGAGATAGCGGGTGGCGGGGGCGCGGTCGGCGAGCCAGTACGTCTCCGGGTGTATGCCCCACACCAGGACCGGGTCGCCGGGCGCGGTACGGCGGTCGAGGGTGACCGCGAGCCGCTGGGCGTGCGCGAGTTCGGGCCGGGGGGCGAGGAATCCCCAGGTCAGGAACAGGACGCAGGCGCAGGCCGAGGTGAGGACGGCGGCCGAGGTCCGCTCCCGCGGCAGGATCTGCAGCGCGGCCGTGGCCAACAGGGCGACGGGCGGGGTGAGTTGCAGGAAGTAGTGGCCGAAGAAGTGAAAGCCTAGGGTGACGGCGACCACCGACGCGGCCAGCCACAGCCACAGGTCGGCGGCGCCGGTGCGGGCGATCCGCAGGGCGCGCGCGATCGGCCGCAGCAGTCCGGCGCAGGCCGCGGCGAGGATCGCGGTGTTGGTCAACGCCCGGGCCAGGACGTGGAGTTCGGAGCCGGTGAAGGAGGCGTAGGCGCCGGAGCCGGTGACCGTCCAGAAGGCGAAGCCGGCCGGGTCGGTGACCAGGGCCACGCCGAGCACGGGCAGGACGACGCCGGCGGCCAGCCGCGGCAGCGCGCGGCCGGGGGCGCCGTACCGGTGCAGCAGGAAGAGCACCGGCACCAGCACCGCACCGCCGGTCTGCTTGGTGAGGAAGGCGCAGGCGACGGCGGCCCCGGCGGCGCCCCAGCGGCGGCGGTCGGCGCACCACATCGCGGCCGCCGTGCACGGCAGCATGAACACCTCGAAGGTGGCCGCCTGCGCGTCCTCCGGATTGAGCCCCACCGAGACCAGCAGATACAGCACCCCGGCGCTGCGGCCCGCGCGGCCGCCCCAGCGGCGCCGGGCGATCGAGGCCAGCAGCACCGCGGTGGCCAGCTGGGCGAGCACCGCCAGCCCCCGGACCGGGGTGAGCGACCCGGACCCGAAGACCGCGAACACCCCCTCGTACAGCCAGGGCAGCAGCGGCGGCTTGCGGTCCACCACCGTCTCGTACAGCTGTCCGCCGCGCGCCAGTATGCGGGCCTGTACCGCGAGATAGCCCTCGTCCGGGTTCCACAGCGGGCGCAGGAAGGACGGCACCCGGGTCACACAGGCCAGCAGCGCGAGCAGCGGCAGCAGCCGCGCCCAGTACCCCTTCCCTGCGACTACGGACCGTGGCGGGACGAGGGGTGCGACAAGCATGGAGAGCACGCTATCCGGCCCCGCAGTCCCATCCGGACGGGACATACGGGGCCGGAGTGGCGAGCCTGGTGTTCACGGAGCGTCCACCGGTGTCCGCTCCTGTCCGGCGAGACGGCTGTGCGAGCGGCCGTAGAGGAAGTAGACGACGAAGCCGATGACCATCCAGATGGCGAACCGCAGCCAGGTCTCGGCGGGCAGGTTGAGCATCAGCCACAGCGAGGCCAGCACGGACACGATCGGCAGCACCGGCACCCACGGGGTGCGGAAGGAGCGCTCCAGGTCGGGGCGGGTGTTGCGCAGGATGATCACGCTGATCGCGACGACGATGAAGGCGAAGAGCGTGCCGATGTTCACCAGTTCGGCGAGTTCGCTGAGACTGGTGAAGCCGGCGACGATCGCGATGACGACACCCAGCAGGATGGTCGGCCGGTACGGGGTGCGGAACCTCGGGTGGGTGTGCGAGAAGAACCTCGGCAGCAGCCCGTCCCGGCTCATCGCGAAGAACACCCGGGACTGGCCGAGGAGCAGGATCATGCAGACCGTGGTCAGGCCGATGGCGGCGCCGAAGCTGATCAGGCCCGCGAACCAGGGGTGCCCGGTGGCCTTGAAGGCGTCGGCGAGCGGGGCGTCCACGGACAGCTCGGTGTACTTCTGCATGCCGGTCACCACGATGGCCACGGCGACGTACAGCAGGGTGCAGATGATCAGGGAGCCGATGATGCCGCGCGGTACGTCCCGCTGGGGGTTGCGGGTCTCCTCGGCGGCGGTGGCGACCACGTCGAAGCCGATGAAGGCGAAGAAGACGACCGACGCGGCGGTGAAGATGCCCATCACACCGAAGTTGGAGGGGGCCCAGCCGAACATCAGCTGGATCAGCGGTGCCTTGAGGTTGCCGCCGGCCGCGACGGGCTCCTTGGGCGGCACGAAGGGGCTGTAGTTGCCGCTGTGGATGAAGAAGGCGCCCGCGACGATGACGACCAGCACGACGGCGACCTTGATGGCGACGACGACCGAGGTGACCCGCGCGGAGAGCTTCATGCCGACGACGAGGATCGCGGTGAGGACGAGGACCAGGGCGGCGGCGAGGATGTCGAAGCCGAAGCCGTGGGCGCCGTCGCGTCCGCTGAGGTAGGCGGGCAGGTGCCAGCCGGCGTTGTCGAGCAGCGAGTGGATGTACCCCGACCAGCCGACGGCGACCACCGCCGTGCCGAGCGCCAGCTCCAGCACCAGGTCCCAGCCGATGATCCACGCGGGGAACTCGCCGAGCGAGGCGTACGAGAAGGTGTACGCCGAACCGGCGACCGGGACGGTGGAGGCGAACTCGGCGTAGCAGAGTGCGGCGAGGCCGCAGACGACGCCGGCGACGACGAAGGAGAGCGCGACGGCGGGGCCCGCGGTGTTCTTGGCGGCCGTGCCGGTCAGGACGAAGATGCCGGTGCCGATGATGACGCCGACGCCGAAGACCGTGAGGTCCAGGGCCGACAGCGACTTCCTGAGCGCGTGTTCCGGTTCCTCGGTGTCCTTGATGGACTGTTCGACGTTCTTGGTCCTGAAGAGCGTGCTGCTCACGTGCCTACCTCCCGAGAGGGCCGGGGGTGCGTATGCCCGGCAAAGGCAGGTTCACGCAGATGGGCCGGTCTCGCCACCGGAGAGGTGAGACCGGCCCATCGGGGTGGTTTGGGATTCGTCGGGGAGCGCGGGCCGGATGTGGCTGGTCGCGCAGTTCCCCGCGCCCCTAGAGGGGCGCTCCGGCTAGGGGCGCCTCAAGAGCATCAGTCCCTTGCGGGCTCCACCGAGTCGACTTCCGTGGTCGTGCCGTCCAGCTTGGCCACCAGGCCGGTGACCTGGCGGGCGATGTCCGGGGCCGTGAGACCGATTTCCGCCATCACCTCGGCCCTCGACGCGTGGTCGAGGAAGCGGGGCGGGATGCCGAAGTCGCGGAGGGGGACGTCGACGCCGGCGTCGCGCAGGGCCTGGGCGACGGCGGAGCCGACGCCGCCGACGCGGCTGTTGTCCTCGACGGTGACGACCACCCGGTGGCGCTCGGCGAGCGGGGCCATGGCCTCGTCGACCGGCTTGACCCAGCGCGGGTCGACGACGGTCGTGGAGATGCCCTGTCGGTCGAGGAGGCCGGCGATCTCCAGGCACATGGGGGCGAGGGCGCCCACGGAGACGAGGAGCACGTCCGGGGTGTCGGTGCCGGGCTCGCGCAGGACGTCCATGCCGCCGACCTTGCCGACGGCGGGGACGGCGGGGCCGACCGCGCCCTTGGAGAAGCGGACGACCGTGGGGGCGTCGTCGACCTCGACGGCCTCGCGGAGCTGGGCTCGGACCTGCTCGGCGTCGCGCGGGGCGGCGAGCCTGAGGCCGGGGACGACCTGGAGGATCGACATGTCCCACATGCCGTTGTGGGAGGCGCCGTCGGTGCCGGTGACGCCGGCCCGGTCCAGGACGAAGGTCACCCCGCACTTGTGCAGGGCCACGTCCATGAGGACCTGGTCGAAGGCGCGGTTGAGGAAGGTGGCGTACACGGCGAAGACCGGGTGCAGGCCCGCCGTGGCGAGGCCGGCGGCGGAGACGGCGCCGTGCTGCTCGGCGATGCCGACGTCGTAGATCCGGTCCGGGAAGGTGTCCGCGAACTTCTTCAGGCCGACCGGCTGGAGCATGGCCGCGGTGATCGCGACGATGTCCTTGCGCTCCTTGCCGAGTTCGACCATCTCGTCGCCGAAGACGGAGGTCCAGTCGGCGCCGGAGGCCTTGACCGGCAGGCCGGTGTCGGGGTGGATGGGGCCGATGCCGTGGAAGCGGTCGGCCTCGTCCTGGAGGGCGGGCTGGTAGCCGCGGCCCTTCTCGGTGAGGCAGTGCACGATCACCGGGCCGCCGAACCGTTTGGCCCGGGCAAGCGCCGACTCCAGGGCCTCCATGTCGTGGCCGTCGATCGGGCCGACGTACTTCAGGCCCAGGTCCTCGAACATGCCCTGCGGGGCGATGAAGTCCTTCAGCCCCTTCTTGGCGCCGTGCAGGGTGTCGTAGAGCGGCCTGCCGACGACCGGGGTGCGCTCCAGCAGGTCCTTGCCGCGGGCGAGGAACCGCTCGTACCCGTCCGTCGTGCGCAGGGTCGCCAGGTGGTTGGCGAGGCCGCCGATGGTCGGGGCGTAGGAGCGCTCGTTGTCGTTGACGACGATGACCAGCGGGCGGTCCTTGGCGTCGGCGATGTTGTTCAGCGCCTCCCAGGCCATGCCGCCGGTCAGGGCGCCGTCACCGATGACGGCGACGACGTGGGCGTCGCGTTCGAGCAGCTGGTTGCCCTTGGCGATGCCGTCGGCCCAGCCGAGGACCGTGGAGGCGTGGCTGTTCTCGATGACGTCGTGCTCGGACTCGGCCTGCGAGGGGTAGCCGGACAGGCCGCCCTTCTGCTTCAGCTTCGAGAAGTCCTGCCGGCCGGTGAGCAGCTTGTGCACATAGGACTGGTGGCCGGTGTCCCAGAGCACCTTGTCCTTCGGGGAGTCGAAGACGCGGTGCAGGGCGATGGTGAGCTCGACCACGCCCAGGTTGGGACCGAGGTGTCCGCCGGTCTTGGAGACCGCTTCCACGAGGAAGCTCCGGATCTCCTCTGCCAGCTGGACCAGCTCCTCGGGGCTGAGCCGGTCCAGATCGCGCGGTCCCCTGATACGGGTCAGCAGCGGCACCCGTGCCTCCTTGCAGTAGAGCTGATCGAGCTGTTGCCGGGCTCGTCGAGTCTAATGTTCCGCCCGGGCGGGACGACGCCGGGCTGTACGTCATACGTCACGCGAACGGCCGTACCCATCGAAAGGGTTCCTGAGACACAGCTGTGCCCGGTGCCTTTTCGGACACCGGGCACAGCTGTGCTGGCTCGGAGGCGCTATCCGCGCCCGGCCGCCTTCTGGCTCTTGCGGGAGACCGAGTCGATGACGACGGCACCCAGCAGAACACCACCGGTGATCATGTACTGGATCGAGGTGTTCATGTTCAGCAGGTCGAGGCCGGTCTGGATCGACTGGATGACCAGCATGCCCAGGAGGGCCGACCACACCGTGCCGCGGCCGCCGAACAGCGACGTGCCACCGATGACCGCCGCCGCGATGGCGAGCATCAGCGTGTTGCCGCCACCGGCGTTGAGCGTGGCGCTCGCGGTCTGACCGGCGAAGAACATGCCGCCGATCGCCGCGAAGCCGCCGGAGATGGCGAAGACCGTGATCCGGACCAGCGGCACGCTGATACCCGCACGGCGGGCCGCCTCGATGCCGCCGCCGACCGCGAAGACCTTGCGGCCGAAGGTCGTACGACGGAGCACGAAGTCGACGACGACCAGGGAGGCCAGGAAGATCACCAGCGCGTTGGAGACACCGGACGCGTTGTTGAGGACGGCCGCGGCCACGAAGGACGCGATCGCCAGCAGGGCGACGCGGATGGCGATCTCGCTGGTGGGCCGGAACGGCACACCAGCGGCACGGCGCCGGCGCTGCTCGTTGAACTGGCCCAGCGCCGAGAGCACGACACCGAGGCCGGCCAGCAGGTACGCGCCGATGATGGCCTGGTCCATGAAGAAGGAGGACTGGCCGAGGATGTGCACCGGACCGCTGTCGGCCGGGATGTTGATCGTGCCGCTGTCACCCAGCAGCCACAGCATCAGACCGTTCCAGCCGAGGAAGCCGGCCAGGGTGACGACGAACGCGGGTACGCCGATCTTGGCGAAGAACCAGCCGTGCAGCGCGCCGATGCCGATGCCCGTGATGATCGTGAGGATCAGGGCCAGCCACTGGTTCATTCCGTGGTTGACCACGAAGACGGCGAACACGGTGGAGGCGAGTCCGCTCACCGAGCCGACGGACAGGTCGATCTCGCCCAGCAGCAGTACGAACACCAGGCCGATGGCGAGCATGCCGGTGGCCGCGAGGAAGTAGCTGATGTTGGAGAGGTTGTCCGCGCTGAGGAACAGGCTGTTCTTCACCTGGAAGATGGTCCAGATGATGATCAGGCCGATGACGACCGGCAGCGAGCCCAGCTCACCGCCGCGCACCCGGCGCTTGAACTCCGTGAGGTAGCCCTTGAAGCCCTCCTCACGGACCAGCAGCCGCGGGTCGACGACCGTGACCGGCGCGGCCGTGGGGTCGTCGGCGGGGGCCACCGTGGTCGGGGCGGCCTCGGCCACCTCGGTCTTGCCGAGCTCGGGCGACTCTTCGCCCTTCACGGTCTTGGACGTCTCGCTCACTTTGCCGCCTCCGGAGTGCGACGATCCGCACGACGGGTCACGGCGTTGTCCGTGGCGCCCGTGATCGCGGCGATGATCTCTTCTTGGCTGGTGCTCTTCACGGGGAAGAACCCGTTGTTCCTGCCCAGGCGCAGCACGGCGACGGTGTCGGCGACCGCCTTGACGTCGGCCATGTTGTGGCTGATCAGGATGACGGCGAGGTTGCGCTCGCGCAGTCGCTCGACGAGGTCGAGGACCTGCGCGGTCTGCTCGACACCGAGGGCGGCGGTGGGCTCGTCGAGGATGACGACCTTCGGGTCGCCGATGAGGGCGCGGGCGATGGCCACGACCTGGCGCTGACCGCCGGAGAGGCTGGCGATCGGGATGCGCACGCTCGGGATGCGGATGGAGAGCGTGCTCAGCAGCTCGCGCGCCTGCTTCTCCATCGTCACCTCGTCGATGACGCCCCGGTGCAGGAGCTCACGACCGAGGAAGAGGTTGCCGACCACGTCGAGGTTGTCGCAGAGCGCGAGGTCCTGGTAGACCGTCGCGACGCCGAGCCCCTGGGCGTCGTGCGGCTTGTTGATGCTGACCGGGTTGCCCTCCCACTCGATGACGCCCTCATCGATGGGGTGCACACCCGCGATCGTCTTGACCAGGGTCGACTTTCCTGCGCCGTTGTCGCCCACCAGGGCGACCACTTCTCCGGCGTGGACCTCCAGGTCGACATCGGTGAGGGCCTGGACCGCACCGAATCGCTTGGAGGCTCCGCGCAACGCCAGCACGGGCGTAGCGGACACGTGAACCATCTCCTTCGCCGCCTGACCGGCGGGGATGCCGCGCTTGTTGATCAGGCGCGGAGGGTCGTGCGGTACCTCGGGGTGTCGTCGGTGTTCGCACGCGGTTTACAAGATGAACATGCGCGAATCCGTCACGCTTGGCAACGGGTCCGTCCGACGCCCGCTCCGGCAGCGGGGTATGAAGGCCGGAGCGGGCGTCGGAGGGGTTTCGCGAGACCGCCGGACGGGGTGGGCACCTTGCGGAAGGGCCGTGCACGTCGGGCGGCCGGGGCCCGGGTGTCGTACTGCGATCACCCGGGCGCTGGCGGCCGGAGCCGTACGGCTCCGGTGCTGACTACTGCAGGCCGGCGGCCTTGCAGGCCTTCGCGAACTCGGCGGTGCAGATGTCCGCGACGGTGTACAGCTTGTCCTTGATCACCGTGTCGTTGATGTTGGCCTTGGTGACCGACACCGGGGTGAGGAGCTGCGAGGGCACCTTTTCGCCGGAACCGCTGGTCTGCGTGGTGGTGGCGAGCGAGGAGATGCTCTTGCCCTCCAGCAGGTCCACGGCGATCGTGGCGGCGGCGTCGGCCTCCGGCTTGAACGCCTTGTAGACGGTGGAGGACTGGGTGCCGGCGACGATGCGCTGGATACCCGCGAGCTCCGCGTCCTGACCGGTCAGCGGGATGCCGCTGATGCCGGCGCCCTTGAGGGTGGTGGCGATACCACCGGCCATGCCGTCGTTGGCGGAGTAGACGCCCGCGATGTTCTTGGCACCGAGCTGCGTGATGGCCGCCTTCACCTTCTGCGCGGCGACGGTGTCCTTCCACAGGCCGGACTGCTCGTAGGCGATGTCGACCTTGCCGTCCAGGGCCTTGTGGGCACCCGCCTTGAACTGGGCGGCGTTCGGGTCGGCGTCGTCACCGTTGATCATGACGATCTTCGACTTGGTGGTCGCCTTGGAGCCGAGGGCGGACAGCAGGGCCTCGCCCTGGAGCTGGCCGACCTTGACGTTGTCGAAGGAGACGTAGGCCGAGACCTTGCCCTGGGCGAGGCGGTCGTACGCGACGACCTTGATGCCCTTGGCGACGGCCGCGTCGATGGAGGACTTGATGGCAGCGGAGTCCTGGGCGGAGATCACGATGACCTTCACGCCCTTGGTGACCATGCTGCTGACCTGCTGGGCCTGCTTGGCCGCGTCACCGGCAGCGTTCGCGTACTCGACCTTGCAGTCGGCACACAGCGAGCTGACCTGCGCCTCGAAGTACGGCTTGTCGAACTTCTCGTAGCGCGCGGTCACGCTGTCGGGGAGCAGCAGGCCGATGGTCTTGCTACCGGAGGAGCTGCTGCTCGACGAGTCGCTCTTCTTGTCATCGCCGGCCTTGCCACAGGCGGCGAGCGACAGCGCCATGGAAACCGCGGCGGTGCCGATCACGACTCTACGCATCGTTGCGTTCATTGGGGGTGCCTCCCTGACAGGGCCGCAACGCTGCGGCCGAGGTGGCTCGAAGTCAACTCGGCCGAAAGTTCGACGTCAAGAAGTAAATACTTAACGAGATGGCAACGGCGCCATTCGTTCTCTAAGTGAAGGCAGGTGTGGCGGCCGGCAACGACCCGTCCAAAAGGGTCGAATCGCCCATCTCACTGAGCGCGAGAGCAAGCGCTCCGAGCACCTCCGCACGGCCACCGAGGGCCCCCGGGAGCACCGAGAGCTGCCGGGCCGCACTGGGGATCGCGTAGCGGCTCACGGACTCCCTGATGGGCCCCAGGACCAGCTCTCCGGCCTCGGCGAGGTCGCCGCCGAGCACCACCCGGCTGGGATTCAGCAGGTTGCAGAGATTGGCCACACCACTGCCGATGTGACGGCCGACGTCGGCGATCACCCGACGGCAGCCCGCGTCGCCGTCCCGGGCCAGCCGCACGACACCCTCCATGGTCAGGTCGGGACCGTGACCGGGCTGGAGGAGCGGCAGCACGTAGCGGGCCGCCGCGAAGGTCTCCAGGCAGCCGCGGTTGCCGCAGCGGCAGACCGGGCCGGACTCGTCGAGTGTAATATGCCCTATTTCGCCCGCCGTGCCGCCGGGACCCCGGTAGATCATCCCGTTGATCACCAGACCGGCGCCGACACCGCTCGCGACCTTGATGTACGCGAGATCGCGGACGCCCTTGCCGCTGCCCCAGACCAGCTCGCCGAGGGCGCCGAGGTTGGCGTCGTTGTCGACGTGGACGGGGACGCCGAGGCGGAGCCTGAGCTCCTCGGCGGGTCTCGCGCCGATCCAGCCGGGCAGGATCGCGCTGGAGCCGAGGGTGCCGGACTCGACGTCGATCGGGCCGGGGACGCCGACACCCACGCCGGCGATCTTCGAACGGTCCACGCCGGTCGCCGCGATCAGGCGGTTGACCAGTTCCTCCGCGCGGTCGAAGCCCTGGCTGGACGACGCGTCCACGTCGAGGGGCTCGGACTCCTCGGCCAGCACCTGGTGGGCGAGGTTGCCGATCGCGACGCGCAGGTGGGTGTGGCCGAAGTCGACCCCTATGACGATCCCGGCGTCTCCGCTGAGGCTCACGCTGCGGGCCCTGCGGCCGCCCGCCGACGTGGGCGTGACCTCGACGGTTCCGCCGTCCTTGAGTTCGCGCACGATGTTGGAGACCGTCGCCGCCGACAGGCCGGTCGTGCGCGCGATCTCCGCCTGCGTGAGCGATCCGGCCAGTCGTACGGCCCGTACGACACGTTCCAGGTTGGCTCGGTGCAGCGACGACTGCGACCCCGGAGTCTCCATCGACCCATCCACTCCCGCCATCGGAGGCGGCCACGATGCCGCCAACGTGACCCAGGTCACATCACTGGAACCGGGTCACTTACAAGTTATGAACTCCAAGCTCTGCTGAACGGGTTACCGCCGTCAAGACCTTGACAGAAATCGTTCGCGGTTCGGGGGTTGCCTGAGGGACATGCTTTCGACATGTCTAGGCCACTGGCCAGCAGGGCGGAGGGCTCATGTGGAGTGTGGGCGCGGCGCCGTCGTGGCTGGTCGCGCAGTTCCCCGCGCCCCTTTCGGGGCGCAGACGTTCCGCTACTTCAAAGCACCGGCGGTCAGACCCGCCACCACCTGGCGCTGGAAGATGATGTATGCGGCAAGCACCGGGAGCATGGCCATCACCAGGCCCGCGAAAAGACCGGACCAGTCGCCCTTGTAGCCCTGGCTGACGGCCAGCTGGACCAGGCCCTGGGTGAGGACGTGCTTGTCGGGGTCGGTGTCGAGGACCGTGGGGAGCATGTACTGGTTCCACTGGCCGAGGAAGTTGAAGATCCCCACGCTGATGAGGCCGGGCTTGGCCATCGGGAGCATGATCTGGAAGAACGTGCGGGAGTGCGAGGCGCCGTCGACGAAGGCGGCCTCGGCCACGGAGGTGGGGAGCGTACGGAAGAACGCCGTGAGGAAGAAGACCGTGAACGGCAGCGAGTACGCGATGTAGACCAGGATCAGGCCGTGGATCGTGTTCAGCAGGCCCAGGTTGTTCACGACGTAGAACAGCGGGACCAGGGCGAGCATGATCGGGAAGCTCATGCCGCCGACGAACAGGTAGTAGATGAAGCGGTTGCCCGGGAAGTCGAAGCGGGCGAGGACGTAGGCCGCCATCGAGCCGAGGACCAGGGTGCCGATGAGCGAGCCGCCGACCACCAGGACGGTGTTCAGGAAGTAGTCGCTCATGTTGGCCTGGGTCCACGCCCGCGACCAGTTGTCGAAGTGCAGCTTGTCGGGCAGCGCCCAGGGCGAGCTGAAGATCGACTTGTCGTCCTTGAACGAGGTCATCACCGCCCACAGCAGCGGTGTGACCACCATCACGGCCCAGATGACCAGGACGCCGTGCGAGAAGACGTTGAGGACCCCGCCCTCGCGCCTGGGCCGGGGCGGCTTCGACGCGGGGGGCTCGACCTTGGTGACAGTGACATCGGTCTCGGTCGTCGTCATCGCTTCAGTACTCCAGCCGCTCGCGACGGCCCAGCCGCATCACGATCGCCGCGAAGGCGAGGGTGACGACCAGCAGGGCGACGCCGATGGTGGTGGCGTAGGCGGCCTGACCGTCCCGGAACGCCTTCTGGTACACGTACAGGACCATCACGGTCGTCGAGTAGTCCGGGCCGCCCGGTCCGGTCGTCATGATCTGTACGACCGCGAACGACTCGGCGCCGAGCGCGAGGATGCCCATGTAGACCCAGCCGGACTGCACCGTGTCCCACAGCAGCGGCAGGGTGATGCGGAAGAAGGTGGCGGCGCGGCCGGCGCCGTCGAGCAGGGCGGCCTCGTAGAGGTCGGTGGGGATGGACGCCATGCCCGCCGAGAAGAGGACCACGAAGAAACCGACCGTGGACCAGACCAGGACGGCCATCACGCACCACAGGGCGAGGCTCGGGTCGCCCAGCCAGAGTGGCTGGATATTGTCCAGGCCGATTCCGCGGAGCAGTGAATTGATCGCGCCGCTGTCCGGGTTGTAGGCGAAGGCGAACAGCAGCGAGACGATCGCGATCGAGAGCACCTGCGGGAAGAAATAGACGATCTTGTAGAAGGAGGAGCCCCGGACCCCGGAGATGACCGGGCCGCCCCTCCTTCTCCGGCCGCCGACATTGATCATGAAGGCGAAGAACAGCGCCAGGCTGATCGTCACCAGCGGCAGCACGAGCGCGAACATCAAGCTGTGCTGCAAGGACTTCCAGAAGATGTCGTCGTGCAGCATCCTCCGGTAATTGTCCAGGCCGACCATCTTGAATTCGGGGCTCAGGCCGGTCCAGTCCGTGAACGAGTAGTAGATGGACTGGATGAACGGCCACACCACGAAGAGCGCGTACAGTCCGAGGGGCAGCGCCAGAAACCCCACAATGAACCGGTACTTGCCGTGCTGCATCGCCACTCCGGTGCCGTCGGGTTTCTGGTTACTGGTGCTTGTAGTGCTTGATCGAGCTGTCCTTGGCGGCCTCGTCGGCGAAGCCCTGGATCTTCTTGACGGCCTCGGCCGGGGTGAGCCGGCCGGCCATCATCTCGCCGAGGCCGGAGACTCCGATCTTCTCCTTCTGGAGCTGCACGTACCAGTCCTGGAGCCGCGGGTTGACCACGTTCGAGCCGGCCAGTTTCAGCGCGGCGACACCCGAGGTGAGGCCGGGGGTGAGGGTGATGCCGTCGGTGCCGCCGTTGTACGCGGTCAGCGACTTCACCTTCGACGTGAAGTTCTTGGAGGAGGCCTCGCTGAGCATGATGCGCAGCTGCTCCATGCCGCCCTCGGCGTTCGCGGCCTTGGCCGGGACGATGAACGGCTCGCCGCCGGAGGCCCAGATGGTGCCGAACGGCATCTTGTCGTTCTTGTCGATGCCGGTGGGCGCGGAGACGGCGAGGTTGAAGTCGGAGGGGATGACGTTCGCCGACTCGTTCTCCACCCAGGAGCCGTTCGGGATGAACAGCGCCTTGCCCTGCGCCCAGGCGGTCTGCGACTGGATGTGGTCCAGGCCCGGGGTGCCCTTGAGGATGTAGCCCTTCTTGTAGAGCTCGTAATAGGCCTCGAAACACGCCTTGACGGCCGGGTGCTTCCAGGCGTTCGGCTCCAGGTTGTCGATCGCGTTCAGGACCTCGACGCCGCCGACCTTGCCGATCATCGGGTACAGCGAGAAGGGGAGGTAGTACGGGTACTTGCCGGCGTAGGTCCAGCCGGCCATGCCCTTCTTCTTGGCCTTCTCGCAGACGGCGATCATCTGGTCCCAGGTCTGCGGGTACTCCGCGTCCAGCGAGTCCAGGGCCTTCTGCGAGTACCAGACGCCGTAGACCGTGTAGGCGTAGTACATGATCCAGACCGGGTCGCCGTCGAACTGGCCCATCTCGACGATCCCGGGCCGCAGCGTGTCGCGGACCTTCTTGTTCGGGTCGTCGTACGACGGCGCGTCGAGCAGCGGGGTCAGATCGGCCAGCTGGTTCTTGCCGACGAGGACGCCCATGTCCATCTGCTCGGCACCGGAGTTGTCGATGAGGTCCGGCGGGGTGCCCTGGTTGAAGCGGGGCTGCAGGGTGGACTGGATCTTCTGGGTGGCGGAGAACTTGACCTTGGCCTTCGGGAAGTCCTTCTCGTAGATCTTGACCGCGTCCTCGGCGTACTCCTTCCCGAAACCGCCGTCGAAGAGGACGAATTCCATCTGCGCGGTGTCGTTGACGCCCAGCGGGTTCTTGGTCGTCTTCTTGCCGGCCTTGTCCTTGGACTGGCCGCCTCCGCCGCTGCTGGCGCAGGCGGAGAGGAATCCGACGGTGGGGACCGAAACCAGGCCGAGTGCGGCCGAACGCTTGATCAGATCGCGGCGGCCGACACCCTCGGAACCGTGGTTCGCTGCGGAAGTGGATCCCATGCTCAAGTCCTCGCCCTCTCCAGGACTCAGGCGGTGAACCGGATCCTCCCCGGCACCGCGGTCGGGTAGTGCTGGGTCGTGCAGGAAGTCATGCGGGAAACGCCGACAGGTATAGTCCACTTCCCGCCAGCGGGGCAAGATCGAATGCAAGGTTCGCCGTCGGTCTTTTCCTAGTTGAGACCTGTCGGAAATATGAGCGACCTGTGTACGCCTTGCCGGAAAAAGAGCCGACATAGCCCCCTGAATGCCGCAGCCAACACCCTTGACATCACGGGTCACTTGACCACCTACTGGTTCCTGCGCCACGCAGCTGACAACGTTGTCTCATGTGGCAGGGAGGGTACCCGTTGTGATGCAGCGGACAACGCAGCGAAGAACAGGACACAGATCTGGTACGGCGGTCGTGATCACGGCCGCCGTAGTCATGACCCTGGGCTCCCAGGGTGCCGCGGTCGCCCTGCCGGACCGGGCGCCGGCCGCCGCGACCCAGTTCGCCTCCTCCTTCGAGTCCGGCGATCCGTCACCCGACTGGACCGACACCGTCGACACCGACCCGGGCGGCGCCCCGCGCGCCTCGGGCGTGGACGGCGGCTACAGCACCGGCATCCCGGGCAACGTCACCGACCATGTGACCGACGAGCGGGCGAGCGGGGAGAACACCGGCGCGGGCGAGGTGAAGGAGAACCTCGTCGACGGGGAGCCGGGCACCAAGTGGCTGACCTTCGAGCCCACCGGCTGGGTCGAGTTCGACTTCGACAAGCCCATCAAGCTGGTGACGTACGCCCTCACCTCGGCCAACGACTACGACGAGCGCGACCCCAAGGACTGGACCCTGCGGGGCTCCACGGACGGCAAGGACTGGAAGACCCTCGACACCCGGACCGACGAGACCTTCGCGGAGCGGTTCCAGACCAGGTCGTACGATCTCGCCACCCCCGCCGAGTACCAGCACTTCCGGCTCGACGTGACGCGGAACAACGGCGCCTCCGACATCCTGCAACTCGCCGACGTGCAGTTCTCCACGGGCGGCAGCGGTGGTCCCGTGCCCCAGGACATGCTCTCGCTGGTCGACCGGGGCCCGAGCGGCTCGCCGACCGCGAAGGCGCGGGCCGGGTTCAGCGGGACGCACGCGCTGCGCTACGCCGGACGGCACACGGCGAGCGGCCGGGCGTACTCGTACAACAAGGTCTTCGACGTGGACGTGAAGGTCGGCCGGGACACGCAGTTGTCGTACCGGATCTTCCCGTCCATGGCCGACGGCGACCTGGACTACGACGCGACCAACGTCTCCGTGGACCTGGCCTTCACCGACGGCACCTATCTGAGCGGCCTGGGCGCCATGGACCAGCACGGTTTCGCGCTGTCCCCGCGCGGCCAGGGCGCGTCGAAGTCGCTCTACGTCAACCAGTGGAACAACGTGTCGTCGGTGATCGGTTCGGTCGCGGCCGGCAAGACCGTCGACCGGATCCTGGTGGGCTACGACTCCCCCGCCGGGCCCGCCAAGTTCCGCGGCTGGATCGACGACGTGTCCCTGAAGCCGGTCGCCCCCGAGAAGCCCAAGGCACACCTGTCCGACTACGCGCTGACCACCCGCGGCACCAACTCCAGCGGCAGCTTCTCGCGCGGCAACAACTTCCCGGCGACGGCGCTCCCCCACGGCTTCAACTTCTGGACGCCGGTGACCAACGCGTCCTCGGAGAGCTGGCTGTACGAATACGCCCGCGCGAACAACGACGCCAACCTGCCGACGATCCAGGCGTTCAGCGCGAGCCATGAGCCGAGCCCCTGGATGGGCGACCGGCAGACCTTCCAGATGATGCCGTCCGCCGCCTCCGGCACCCCGGACACCGGCCGGGAGGCACGGGAACTGGCCTTCCGGCACGAGAACGAGACCGCGCGGCCCTACTACTACGGGGTGCGGTTCGAGAACGGGCTGAAGGCCGAGATAACGCCGACCGACCACGCGGCCGCGCTGCGCTTCACCTACCCGGGCGACGACGCGAGCGTGATCTTCGACAACGTGACCGAGCAGGCGGGCCTGACCCTCGACAAGGAACACGGCATCGTCACCGGCTACTCCGACGTCAAGTCCGGGCTGTCGACGGGCGCCACCCGGCTCTTCGTCTACGGCGTCTTCGACAAGCCCGTGACGAACGGCGATTCCAGCGGGGTCAAGGGCTACCTCCGCTTCGACGCGGGCGCCGACCACACCGTCACCCTCCGCCTGGCCACCTCCCTCATCAGCGTCGACCAGGCCGAGGACAACCTGCGCCAGGAGATCCCGGACGGCACCTCCTTCGACAAGGTGAAGGCGCAGGCGCGGAAGGTCTGGGACAAGCTGCTCGGCAAGGTGGAGGTGGAGGGCGCCACGGCCGACCAGCTGACCACCCTCTACTCCAGCATGTACCGGCTGTACCTGTACCCCAACTCCGGCTTCGAGAAGGTCGGTTCGACGTACCAGTACGCCTCCCCGTTCTCGCCGATGACCAGCCAGGACACCCCGACGCACACCGGCGCGAAGATCGTGGACGGCAAGGTGTACGTCAACAACGGCTTCTGGGACACCTACCGGACCACCTGGCCGGCCTACAGCCTGCTGACGCCCGCTCAGGCCGGTGAGATGGTCGACGGGTTCGTGCAGCAGTACAAGGACGGCGGCTGGACCTCGCGCTGGTCCTCCCCCGGCTACGCCGACCTGATGACCGGCACCTCCTCGGACGTGGCGTTCGCGGACGCGTACGTCAAGGGCGTGCACTTCGACGCCAAGGCGGCCTACGACGCGGCCCTGAAGAACGCGACCGTCGTACCGCCCTCCTCGGGCGTCGGCCGCAAGGGCATGTCGACCTCCCCCTTCCTCGGCTACACCAGCGACGACACCCGTGAGGGCCTGTCCTGGGCGATGGAGGGATACGTCAACGACTACGGCATCGCCGAGATGGGCAAGGCGCTGTACAAGAAGACGGGCGAGAAGCGCTACAAGGAGGAGTCGGACTACTTCCTCAACCGCGCCCAGGACTACGTGAACCTCTTCGACTCCGAGGCCGGCTTCTTCCAGGGCAAGGACGCCCGGGGCGACTGGCGGGTGGACTCGTCGTCGTACGACCCGCGTGTCTGGGGCTACGACTACACCGAGACCAACGGCTGGGGCTACGCCTTCACCGCCCCGCAGGACAGCCGGGGCCTCGCCAACCTGTACGGCGGCCGGTCCGGCCTCGCGGACAAGCTCGACGAGTACTTCGCGACGCCCGAGACCGCCTCGCCCGACTTCGTCGGCTCCTACGGCGGGGTCATCCACGAGATGACCGAGGCCCGGGACGTCCGGATGGGCATGTACGGGCACTCCAACCAGGTCGCGCACCACGTCATCTACATGTACGACGCGGCGGGCGAGCCCTGGAAGGCGCAGGCGACCGTCCGTGAGGCGCTCTCCCGGCTCTACCTGGGCAGCGAGATCGGCCAGGGCTACCACGGCGACGAGGACAACGGCGAGCAGTCGGCCTGGTACCTCTTCTCCGCCCTCGGCTTCTATCCGCTGGTGATGGGCAGCGGCGACTACACGATCGGCTCCCCGCTGTTCAAGAAGGCGACCGTGCACCTGGAGAACGGCCGCGACCTGGTGATCCGGGCCCCGCAGAACAGCGCGCGGAACGTGTACGTCCAGGGCGTCAGGGTCAACGGCCGCATCTGGACATCGACCTCGCTCCCCCACTCGCTCATCTCCCAGGGCGGTGTCATCGACTTCACGATGGGCCCGAAGCCGTCGACCTGGGGCACGGGCAAGAACGCCGGCCCGGTCTCCATCGCCCAGGACGACAAGGTCCCGGCCCCTCGCGCCGACGTCCTCAAGCCCGACGGCTCCCTCTTCGACAACACCTCGGCGACCCAGCAGACCCTGACGTCGGTGGACCTGCCGGTGACCAAGTCGGCCAAGGGCGTCCAGTACACGCTCACCTCACCGTCGGACCACACCAAGGCCCCGACGGGCTGGACCCTCCAGGCCTCGGCGAACGGCACCGACTGGAAGACCGTGGACCGCCGCTCGGGCGAGACCTTCGCCTGGAACCTCCAGACCCGGGCCTTCACCATCCAGAAATCCGGCACGTACACCCACTACCGGCTCGTCCTGGACAGTGAATCGACCCTCTCGGAGGTGGAGTTGCTGGCCTGACACACCACCGGCACGAAAGGGGGCGGGCCCGGAGGACACTCGGGCCCGCCCCTCTCGTCGTTCAGACCTCCGGGATCTCCCCGTCGATCAGCGGCAGCACGCGCCGCAGGGCCGCACCCCAGGCCGGTGTACAGGTCCTCGATCCAGACGTCCCTTCTTCCCAGGGTGCCGTCCGGATCGACCGACAGCAGACCCGTGACCATGCTGTACTCACGACCGGCGAAGTACCAGAGCCGCACCGCCAGGTCGCCACGCCGGAACACCAGACCGAGGCCGTCGTCCTCCGGCTCCGAGAAGCCCTCGGTCTCGGTGAGGTACGCGAAGGCCGTGCGCGCTTCCGACCGGAACTCCTTCGGCAGGTCGGGTCGCTTGCCCATCCGGTGTTGGTCCCAGGCAGGGTGGTGCCCCGGCCAGTCGGGAACCGGCCGGGGCGGGCGGGGGGCTGTTCAGCTCACTGCGAGGGTGAAGACGTGCAGGTCGCTGTTGTCGGGGAGGCGGATGGTCTTGATGGTTTTGCCGGCCGGTGCCTCGAAGGGCTTCGTGGCGAAGACGTAGGTCGCCACCGGGTCCTTGTCGGCGCCCGCGACGTTGCGGTACGCGCTCCTCGCCACGATCTGGTTGCCGTACTGGACGGTGCCGCCTCCGCCGCCGATGGTCCAGTCGGTGAAGGAGAGGTCGAGGGGGGCGGTGGTGCCGTCGGTGTAGGTGACGGTCGCGGTGGTGGACTGGTTGCCGTTGGTGGCGCTGCCGAGGAAGGACAACGCGGATGCGGGGGTGGGGAGTTCGATGGTCTGGGCGGCTGCCGTCGCGTTGTCGGGGCGGCCGGCGGGGGCGTCGGGCCAGGTGTAGGTCAGGCCGTTCACCGTGCCCTGGCCGCCCGCGGTGAGGCCGGCCGCCGCCAGGGCCTGGCGGGAGTAGCTCCAGCCACCGCCGTCGAAATCGGCCTCGTCGTGCTCGCCGGAGTCGTCGGAGACGCCGGTGTTGTCGTAGGCCGCGAGGAGGGTGCCCGGTGCGGCGACGGTGAGGGCGACCGGCTGGGAGTAGGCGGTGTGGGTGGAGGTCACCGTGACCTTGACGTCGTAGTAGCCCTGCGGGGTGCCGGAGGTGGTGGCGAGGGTGATCCGCTGGGCGCCGTCGGTCACCGTGCCCTCCGCGGGGGTGGCTTCGACGCCGTCCGGGGTCTCGACGTGGAAGCGGACCTCCGGGCCGGTGCCGCCGGTCAGGGACAGCGCCCGGATGTCGACCTCGGTGCTGTCACCGGGGGCCACCGTCGCGGTCGTCGGGCCGACGCCGATCTGGTACGGCTGCTCGCCGGTCCGGAAGGACGGCGGCGCGGAGGACGTGCCCCAGGTGCGGTTCGGGGTGGCGGAGAGGGTGTAGTCCAGGCGGCCGCCGTCGCGGACGAAGGAGCTGTCGAGCCAAGGGCGGTCGCTGGTACGGCCGTCGACCCTCAGGGACTGGACGTAGGGCGCGTCCGCCGCCGCTCCCGGCGCGTGGATCGAGATGTCGTTGCCGCCCGGGCGGTCGATCTCCACACGCTCGAACAGGGGTGAGGCGAGGACGAGTTCGGCGCGGGACGGGACCTGGGGGTACATGCCGAGCGCCGAGAAGACGTACCAGGACGACATGGCGCCGAGGTCGTCGTTGCCGGGGATGCCGCCGGGCTGCGTGGACCAGAGCCGGGTCATCGCCGCGCGGACGGTCTCCTGCGTCTTGTAGGGGGCGCCGGCGTAGTCGTACAGGTAGGGCACGTTGAGCGAGGGCTCGTTGTCGAGTTCGGACTTGTCGCCGCCGCTGCCGGTGAACGCCCAGCTGCCGTCGCTGTTGTGGAAGAAGGCGTCGAGGCGGGCGAGGGCCTGCTCGGTGCCGCCCATCGCGGCGAAGAGTCCGGCCGGGTTGTGCTGGACCATCCAGGTGTACTGGGCGGCCGTGCCCTCGACGAACCCGTTGCCGGTGGCCGGGGTGAACCCGGTGACCCAGCTGCCGTCCGCCTTGCGGTTGGCGATGTATCCGCCGCTGGGGTCGGCGGCGATGTTGAAGTTGTTCTGCCACCACTGGGCGCGGTCCGCGAAGACGGCGGCCGTGTCCTTCTCCCCTGCCGCCGCGGCGAGTTGGGAGAGGGAGAAGTCGGCCGTGGACATCTCCAGGGTCTCGGCGGCGCCGCCCCAGGCGTTGGACACGGACGGCATGTAGTGCTTGTCCAGGTACTTGTCGAGGGAGGGGCGCTGGCCGACGGAGAGCACCGGCTTGCCCGCGGCGGACAGGTCCCGGTCCGTCGGGACCGTCGCCGCCTTCACCAGCGAGTCCAGCGCGCCCTTCAGGTCGAAGCCGGTGCCGCCGAAGGCCCGGATGCCGGCGAGGGCGGTGGGCGCGGGGTCGCCGTTCATGACGTGGGTGCCGCTGGCGCCGTGCAGCCAGCGGTCCCAGACCCCGCCGTTCTGCCGGGCGAGTTCGTACAGCGACTGGGCGATGTCCGAGCCGGTGCGCGGGTCGAGCAGGGTGAGCAGCTGGACCTGGTCGCGGTAGACGTCCCAGCCGGAGAAGGTGCCGTACTGCGCCCGGTGGCCGCGGGCGACCCGGTGCACCTTGTCGTCGCTGCCCCGGTAGCGGCCGTCGGCGTCGCTGATGACGTTCGGGTGGAAGAGCGCGTGGTAGAGGGCGGTGTAGAAGGTGGTGCGGTCGGCGTCCGTGCCGCCGCCGACCCGGATGGCGTCGAGGCGGTCGCGCCAGGCGCGGTGGGCCGCGTCCCGGACGGCGTCGAAGGAGCGGCCGGGCGGGTTCTCCGCCCCGAGGTTGGCCGCGGCGGCGGCCTGACTGACGTACGAGATGCCGACCTTGACGTTCACGGGCCCGGCGCCGGGCGCGAACCGGACGTACCCGCCGGCCCCCTTGCCCGCGACGGGCCGCCCGCCGGTGGCGAACCCGCCGGTGCCGCCGGAGGCGGTGGTCGAGCCCGGGCTCAGCCGGTCGTCCTGCCAGGTGCCGGTGGCGGTGAAGGCGCGGTCGAAGCGGGCGGTGAAGTAGAGGGTGTAGTAGGCGCGTTGGCCCTCGGGGTCGAGGTAGCCGCAGAAGTCGCCGGAGGTGACCGAGCCGGAGACCGTGCGGGTGTCCGGGTCGATGGTGACGGTCGAATCGGCCGAGCCCACCTCGGAGTTGGCGGTGCGGACCAGGAGTGAGGCGGGCTTGTCGGCGGGGTAGGTGAAGCGGGCCGAGCCGGTGCGGGTGGTCGCGGTGAGGTCGGCGGTGACGCCGGAGGCGAGGCCCACCTTGTAGTGGCCGGGTTCGGCGGTCTCGTCGGCGTGGCTGAAGTCGGAGGCGTAGACGGCGTCCTTGGTGTCGCTCGCGGGCGACGAGGTCACCTCGCCCGCGTACGGGAAGAACGGGATGTCGCCGCTGCCGCCCGCGCAGCCGGTGCCGGACATGTGGGTCAGGCTGAAGCCGCGGATGCGGGTGGCGTCGTACTGGTAGCCGCCGGGCGCGGCCGTTCTGGTCGCGTCGCCTCTGGTGTTCTCCGGGCTCCAGGAGAGCATGCCGAAGGGCAGGACGGCGCCCGGGAAGGTGTTGCCGCCGTTCCTGCTGCCGATCAGCGGATCGACGTACGCCGTGGGGTCCTTGACCAGTTCGGGGGGTGCGCTCGTGGTCGTCGCCGCGAGGGCGGGGGTGGAGCCGACGGCCGCGAGTACCGCGGCCAGCAGCAGGGACATGGGTCGGAAACGCATGACGCGGCCCTTCCTCCTCCGGACGGGTCGCGCACCACAGGTCGCACAAGCCGCAGGGACAGTAACGTGCGCCACCGGTAACACGGAAGACCGCGTGGGCCCGTGTGAGCCGGGGCAGGCACCGACGCGTTTCACCCGGTCGGGCTACCCCAAGTGGGTTGACATCGTTGTCGGTTGAGGCGGTAGAGTCATGTACGGACCATCAGACAACGTTGTCGCCTGTCACGGCGTCGACACAAGCCGAACCACTTCCCCCCGGACAGGCAGCCCATCCCCCCTCGCCTGCCCGGCTCGCGGACCCGGTGCGCACCGACACCGGGTCCGCCCAGAGCGGTCACCAGGGTCAACCGACCTGACAGGGCAGGTCGGTCGCGCTGTCCCCGCCGTCGCCCTGGACGACGTAGCCGAAGGTCGTGCTCTGCCCGGGACTGAGCGAGCCGTTCCAGTCGACGTTGTGGACCATCACGTCCTGTCCGCTGTAGGTGGCGTTGCCGTTCCAGAGGCTGGCCACCGACTGGCCGACCGGGAGCGTCCAGTCGACCATCCAGCCGAGCATCGCCACATCACCGCTGTTGGTGACGGTGACCTGGGACTGGTAGCCGCCGGGCCAGCTGTTGGTGGTGGTCCGGGTGGCGGTGCAGGTGCCGGGCGGGGGTTCGGTCGGGTTGCCCGGGTCGTGGATGCCGGTGACCTCGCCGTTGCCGCCGTCGAAGACCACGTCGGAGCAGGAGTAGAAGGTCTCCGTGCTGTCCGAGCGCTGCCACACCATGTAGATGATGTGCCGGCCGGTCTTGTTCGCCGGAAGCTGCCCGGTCCAGGAGTAGTTGGCCTCGACCGTGCCCGGGGTGCCGTTGAGCGGCGGGTGGTCGACGGTCAGGAACGGGGTGTCCTCCATGTCGCCCCAGGTGAGCGGCCGGGTCGGGTCGTAGCCGTCCTTGGTGACGTAGACATAGAACCAACCCGGGTGCGCCGCCCAGGCGTTGTAGGAGAAGTCGACGGTCGCACCGGAGGTGAGGTGGGTGACCGGCCAGTCGTCGCGCGGCAGGTCGAAGCCGGTGAAGTTGGGGTTGCCGCCGCTGCACAGCTGCCCGTCGGGCACGAAGCCGCGGGTGCGGCCCGCGCCGTCCGAGCGCAGCACGGAGAACCAGTTGTAGAACGGCGTGGTCCCGCTGACCTGCTGGGCCGCCTTGCAGGCCGGGTTGACGGGCTTGATCTCACCGGTGTCGGTGAGCCCGTCCTGCCAGCACAGGAAGGTACGGCTGCCGGGTTTCATGGGGGTGCCGTGCGCCTGGGCCGGAGCACCGGCGGCCAGGATCAGGGCGAGGGCGGGGACCGTGGTGAGGAGGGCGAGGAAAGCGAGGAAGAGGGCTCGGCCTCGGGTGGGGAGGGGTAATCGGGGTTTTCTTGTCATAGCCATGACAGACAACTCCCTCGGTGTGGGGTGCACGGTCGTGCGCGGGTCGGAGAGATGAACGCGGGGCGGGAGCGGACCCGGCACGCCGGGCGGGTTCCGGTCCGCCGAGGCTTGATGGGAGCGCTCCCACCCCACTCTCCTGTGAAGCTAGCGCGGACGGGGGCGGGTGTAAACGGCGCGGCATGGCTTCACCGCTTCGGGTGGCGATACCTTCGTACAGAGGATCACGACGCGTCACCGCGTCCACACTCTCGCCCATGGGAGCAGTGATGACGACACGCCAGCAGGGACCGGCCAACGAGGACAACTGGATGTTCCCGCCTGCTGACGGCTGGACATTCGATCAGGTCAAAGACCTGGAACTGCCCTTCGACTGGGAACTCGTGGACGGGTGGATCGTGGTTAAAGGGCAGCCCAGGTTCTGGCACAACGACGTACGGGACGGCATCGCCGACGCCCTCAAGGCGGCCCGCACGAAACCGTGTCGGGTTCTGAGCGAGCAGTGTGTGATGGTGGACGAGCAGAATGTCGTGAAACCGGACGTGATCGTCTTCGACCCTCGGAACCTTGACTACTTCGAGGTGGAGTGCATCCCGACGTCACACCTCACCCTCGTCGTCGAGGTCGTTTCCCCGGGCTCCCGCCGAGATGACCGCGTGAGCAAGCCCGCACAGTTCGCCGCCGCCAAGGTCCCGTGCTACTGGCGAGTCGAACTCGACCGGGACCACAGGCTGACCGTGCACGAGTACTGGCTCAACGCGGACACCCTCTCGTACATCCCCGCCCCTCTACACCCGATCCACCGCGACAAACTCGTCACCGAGCTGCCGTTCCCTGTCCAGATCGACCTCGCCGCCCTCGTCGGATTCTGATCACCCTCCCGTCCGGCGCGGCGCTTCCTAGACCGATGCCGGGCGGGCCCGTACCGCCGTGTCCGTGGGCGGGAGTTCGGCGATGGGCAGCTCGATGGTGAACTCCGTACGGCCCGGCGCGCTCTGTACGTCGATGCGGCCGCCGTGGGCCACCGTGATCGCGTCGACGATCGCGAGGCCGAGGCCGGAGCCGCCCTCCAGGACGCCGGTGCGGGTGCGGGAGGAGTCGGCGCGGGTGAAGCGTTCGAAGACGGTGGGGAGGAGGGCGGGCGGGATGCCGGGACCGTCGTCGCGGACGCGGATCATGCAGGCGGTGGGGGTGGCCTCGACCGTGGCGGTCACCGTCGTACCGGCGGGGGTGTGGACGCGGGCGTTGGCCAGCAGGTTGGCCACCACCTGGTGCAGACGGGCCTCGTCGCCCAGGACCAGTGCCGGGCCGCCGTCCAGCTTGAGTTCGAGCTGCCAGACGTGACCGGCGCCGGCCGCCCGCGCGTCCCACACCGCCTCCGCGACCAGCGCGGCCATGTCGACCTCGGCGGACTGCAGCGGGCGGCCCTCGTCGAGGCGGGCCAGCAGGAGCAGGTCCTCCACCAGGCTGCGCATCCGGGCCGACTCGGCGTTGACCCGGCGCCAGGCGAGACCCGGCTCGATGCGGTCCGTGCCGCGGTTCATCAGCTCGGCGTACCCGGCGATCGAGGCGAGCGGGGTGCGCAGTTCATGGCTGGCGTCGGCCAGGAAGCGGCGCATGCGCTCCTCGCTCCGGCGCATCTGCTCCTCGCTGCGCTGGCGTTCGGCGAGCGAGGCCTCCACATGGTCGATCATCCGGTTGAGGGCGGCGCCGACCTGGCCGGCCTCGCTGCCGGGGTCGGTGTCCCGGTCGGGCACTCTGGTCAGTCCGGTGACCTGGCCCCGGCCGAGGGGCGCGTGGGAGACCTCCACGGCGGTGGCGGCGACCCGGCCGAGGGGGCGCAGCTGTCGTCGTATCACCACCGCGCAGACACAGCCGGCGGCGGTGAGACCGAGCGCGGCCACCACGGCCTCGATCTCCACCAGGCCGCTGATGGTGTTGAGCACGTCGTCCATCGGGAGGCCGGCCAGGACGCGGATGCCGCTGGCGTTCAGGGCGGTGACCCGGTAGGTGCCCAGGCCCGGGACCTGGCGGGTGTGGGTGGAGCCGTCCGGCACGAGGCCCTGGAGGGCGGCGGTCTGGGCGGTGCTGAGCGGGGCCGGGGGCGCGTCCTGGGTGACGACGGCCGCGCTGAGGATGTTGCCGTCGGCGTCGAAGCGGGCGGCGAGCATGCCGGCCGGGTGGCCGCTCTCGTTGAGGAAGGTGAGGTCGCGGGTGAGCTGGGGGTGCAGGGCGGCGCCGCCGACTCCGCGCTCGGCCGCGTCGCTGACCTGGTTGTCCAGGCTGCCCATCAGATAGGCGCGTTGGGCGAACACCGTGGTCAGGGCCATCGCGGCGCAGACACAGACCAGGACGGCGGTGATGAGGACGAGCAGGCGGGTGCGCAGCGACCGGCTCCGCAGCCGGGCCGCGGCCGAGGGTCGCCCGTTCGGCCGGGTCGCGCCCGGTTGCCGCTCATTCGGCGGGGTCGCACCCGACTGCAGCTCGCTCGGCGGGGTCGCGCCCGACTGCAGCTCGTTCGGCCGGGCCACGCCCGACTGCAGCTCGTTCGGCGGGGCCGTCGGCCGCCGCTCGTCGGACCGGGGAGTCGTCTGGCGCTCGTCGGACCGGGGAGTCGTCTGGCGCTCGTCGGGCCGGGCAGTCGTCTGGCGCTCGTCGGACCGGGCCGTCGTCTGACGCTCGTCGGACCGGGTCGTCGCCTGGCGGCCGCGGAGCCGGGTGGTCAGGTGTCGGCCGCGCAGGCGGGTGGTGAGCTGCCGGCCGCTGAACCGGGTGGTCATCTGCCGTCCTCCACGGGCCTCACGACGTAGCCCATGCCACGCACGGTGTGGATCATCGGCCTGCGGCCCCGGTCGAGCTTGCGGCGCAGGCTGGAGATGTAGACCTCGACGAGGTTGCCGCCGCCGTCGAAGGAGGTGCTCCAGACGTGTTCGAGGATCTGGGCCTTGCTGAGCACCTGGCGGGGATGGTCCAGCAACAGGCTGAGCAGGTCGAACTCCTTGGCGGTCAGCTTGATCGGGGTGCCGGCCCGCTGCACCTCGCGGGACTCGCCGGTCAGCACCAGGTCGCCGAGGACGCGCACGGAGTCGTCGGCGGGGGCCTGTTCGGTGCCGGCCCGGCGCAGCAGCCCGCGCACCCGGAGCACGACCTCCGCCACGGAGAAGGGCTTGGTGACGTAGTCGTCGGCCCCCGCCTCCAGGCCGTCGATGCGGTGTTCGACGGCGTCGCGGGCGGTGAGCATCAGGACGGGCAGCTTCGGCATCTCGTAACGGAGTCTGCGCAGCACCTGGAGGCCGTCGAGGTCGGGCAGCATCCCGTCGAGGACCACCGCGTGCGGGGCGCAGCCGCGGGCCAGCCGCAGGGCCGTCTGTCCGTCGAGCGCGGGGTAGGGGCGCCAGCCCGCGTCGGCGACGGCGGCGGAGAGCAGCTCGGTGAGAGCGGGCTCGTCGTCGACGATCAGGACGCGGACTCGGCCGGTTCGGGACCCTGCGATGGCAGACATGTATCAAGTCTGTGCCGGTTGGCTGGGGGAACCCTGTGTTCCGACTGAGCCTGGGCGATGTCACGGGCGGACAACGCGCACCGGGGACGGTGGGAAAGGCGAAGGGCCGCGCCCCCGTTGACCGGGGACGCGGCCCTCACAGGCCTCTTCCGCCTACTCGCGGATCGGACTGTCTACTTGCGGATCAGGCTGCGCAGCACGTACTGCATGATGCCGCCGTTGCGGTAGTAGTCGGCCTCACCGGGGGTGTCGATCCGGACGACCGCGTCGAACTCGACGCCCGTGTCGGTGGTGACCTTGACCGTGCGCGGGGTGGTGCCGTTGTTGAGCTCCTCGACGCCGGTGAAGGAGAAGGTCTCCTCGCCGGTCAGGCCGAGGGACTCGGCGGTGGCGCCCTCCGGGAACTGGAGCGGGAGGACGCCCATGCCGATGAGGTTCGAGCGGTGGATGCGCTCGTAGGACTCGGCGATGACGGCCTTGACGCCGAGCAGCGCGGTGCCCTTGGCGGCCCAGTCGCGGGACGAGCCGGAGCCGTACTCCTTGCCGGCCAGGACGACCAGCGGGATGCCCTGCTCGATGTAGTTGCGGGAGGCGTCGTAGATGAACGCCACCGGCGCGTCCGCCTGGGTGAAGTCGCGGGTGTAGCCGCCCTCGGTGCCCGGCGCGATCTGGTTGCGCAGGCGGATGTTGGCGAACGTGCCGCGGATCATGACCTCGTGGTTGCCTCGGCGGGAGCCGTAGGAGTTGAAGTCACGACGCTCCACACCGTGCTCGGTGAGGTACTTGCCGGCCGGGGTGTCGGCCTTGATGGCACCGGCGGGCGAGATGTGGTCGGTGGTGACCGAGTCGCCGAGCTTGGCGAGGACGCGGGCGCCGGCGATGTCGGTGACCGGGGCCGGCTCGTGCTGCATGCCCTCGAAGTAGGGGGGCTTGCGGACGTACGTCGACTCGGCGTCCCACTCGAAGGTGTTGCCGGTCGGGACCGGGAGGGACTGCCACTGGGCGTCACCGGCGAAGACGTCGGCGTAGGACTTGTTGAACATGTCCTCGCCGATCGCGTTGGCGACGACGTCGTTGACCTCGGCCTCGGTCGGCCAGATGTCCGACAGGTAGACCGGCTTGCCGTCCTGGTCGGTGCCGAGGGCGTCCTTGGTGATGTCCACCTTCATGGAGCCCGCGAGCGCGTAGGCGACCACCAGCGGCGGGGAGGCCAGGTAGTTCATCTTGACGTCGGGGTTGATACGGCCCTCGAAGTTCCGGTTGCCCGAGAGGACCGAGGTCACGGCCAGGTCGTGGTCGTTGACGGCCTTGGAGACCTCCTCCGGCAGCGGGCCGGAGTTGCCGATGCAGGTGGTGCAGCCGTAGCCGACCAGGTTGAAGCCGACCTTGTCGAGGTAGGGGGTCAGGCCCGCCTTCTCGAAGTAGTCGGTGACGACCTTGGAACCCGGGGCGAGGGTGGTCTTGACCCAGGGCTTGCGGGTCAGGCCCTTCTCCACGGCCTTTTTCGCGACGAGCGCGGCGGCGACCATGACGTACGGGTTCGAGGTGTTGGTGCAGGAGGTGATGGCCGCGACGGTGACCGCGCCGTGGTCGATCTCGTACGTGGTGCCGTCGGGGGCCGTCACGGTGACCGGGTTGGTCGGGACGCCGTTGGTGGTGGCCGGGGCGTCGGAGGCCGGGAAGGACTCCTTGCCGGCCTCGTCGGCGGTGTCCACGTAGTTGCGGACGTCGGTCTTGAACTGCTCGGCGGCGTTGGCGAGGACGATACGGTCCTGCGGGCGCTTCGGGCCGGCGATGGAGGGGACGACCGTGGAGAGGTCCAGCTCCAGCTTCTCGGAGAAGTCGGGCTCGGCCTTCGGGTCCAGCCAGAGGCCCTGCTCCTTGGCGTACGCCTCGACGAGCGCGACCTGCTGGTCGGAGCGGCCGGTGAGGCGCAGGTAGTTCAGGGTCTCGCCGTCGATCGGGAAGATCGCGGCGGTGGAGCCGAACTCGGGCGACATGTTGCCGATGGTGGCGCGGTTGGCGAGGGAGGTGGCGGCCACGCCCTCGCCGTAGAACTCGACGAACTTGCCGACGACGCCGTGCTTGCGCAGCAT
This sequence comes from Streptomyces sp. NPDC048288, assembly GCF_043201555.1. Lineage (NCBI taxonomy): Bacteria > Bacillati > Actinomycetota > Actinomycetes > Kitasatosporales > Streptomycetaceae > Streptomyces > Streptomyces sp. NPDC048288. Next base: position 8,028 of record NZ_JBICZD010000028.1, on the reverse strand, counting down.
CTCGGTGATCGTGAGGACGAGGTCGGTGGCGGTGGTGCCGGGCTTCAGCTCACCGGTCAGCTTGAAGCCGACGACGCGCGGGATGAGCATGGAGACCGGCTGGCCGAGCATCGCGGCCTCGGCCTCGATGCCGCCGACGCCCCAGCCGAGGACGCCGAGGCCGTTGACCATGGTGGTGTGCGAGTCGGTGCCGACCAGGGTGTCGGGGTAGGCCTGGCCGCCCCGGACCATCACCGTGCGGGCCAGGTGCTCGATGTTCACCTGGTGGACGATGCCGGTGCCCGGGGGGACGACCTTGAACTCGTCGAACGCGGTCTGGCCCCAGCGCAGGAACTGGTAGCGCTCCTTGTTGCGGCCGTACTCCAGCTCGACGTTCTGCTTGAAGGCGTCGTTGGTGCCGAACTTGTCGGCGATGACGGAGTGGTCGATGACCAGCTCGGCCGGGGCCAGCGGGTTGATCTTCGCCGGGTCGCCGCCCAGCTCCTTGACGGCCTCACGCATGGTGGCGAGGTCCACGACACAGGGGACGCCGGTGAAGTCCTGCATGATCACGCGGGCCGGCGTGAACTGGATCTCCTGGCTGGGCTGGGCCTGCGAGTCCCAGCCGCCGAGGGCGCGGATGTGGTCGGCGGTGATGTTCGCGCCGTCCTCCGTGCGGAGCAGGTTCTCCAGCAGCACCTTCAGGCTGTACGGAAGGCGAGCCGAGCCTTCCACCTTGTCCAGCCGGAAGATCTCGTACGACTCGTCGCCCACCTGCAGCGTGCTGCGGGCGTCGAAGCTGTTCGCCGACACGACAGTCTCCTTCATTGATGTGCGCGTACCACCACGATCCTGCCGCCACGCCGACTTGGCCGATCCACTAAGGTAAGGCTAAGTTAGGTAACCCTCACTGGGGTGGCGGTCACGGTGCGCCTGGCAGATATCTCGATGTCGAGATAACTCTAGTACACGGGGGCCGGATGGTCATGCCCGGACCACCGTCCGACGGAGTTTCGGGACCAGCACTCGACCGAAACTGCCACATATGACGACACACCGGATATTCCGATGCTCGACCAGCCCTACCACGGGGCCCCGCTGACGGCCCGTCACTCGAACGGCCCCCTTACCGGGCACCATCTCATATCTGAGATAACCTCGGTCCCATGTCAGACGACTACCTCGTACGCATCGGCAAGCTCATCCGTGACGCCCGGCAACACCGCGGCTGGACACAGGCACAGCTGGCGGAGGCGCTCGGCACCAGTCAGAGCGCTGTCAACCGCATCGAGCGCGGCAATCAAAACATCAGCCTTGAGATGATCGCCCGAATCGGTGAAGCCCTGGACAGCGAGATCGTCTCACTGGGCTACGCGGGCCCGATGCATCTGCGGGTGGTCGGCGGTCGCCGGCTGTCCGGCGCGATCGACGTGAAGACCAGCAAGAACGCGTGCGTGGCCCTGCTGTGCGCCTCGCTGCTCAACAAGGGGCGCACGGTGCTGCGCCGGGTGGCGCGGATCGAGGAGGTGTACCGCCTGCTGGAGGTGCTCAACTCCATCGGCGTGCGCACCCGCTGGATCAACGACGGCGTCGACCTGGAACTGGTGCCGCCGGCCGACCTCGACATGGCGTCGATCGACGCCGAGGCCGCCGTCCGCACCCGCTCGATCATCATGTTCTTCGGTCCGCTGCTGCACCGCATGGACCACTTCAAGCTGCCGTACGCCGGCGGCTGCGACCTCGGCACGCGAACCATCGAACCGCACATGATCGCGCTGCGCCGGTTCGGCCTCGACATCGCGGCGACCGAGGGTCAGTACCACGCGCAGGTCGACCGCGCGATCCGCCCGGACCGCCCGATCGTGCTGACCGAGCGCGGCGACACGGTGACCGAGAACGCGCTGCTGGCCGCCGCCCGCCACGACGGCGTCACCGTCATCCGCAACGCGTCCTCCAACTACATGGTCCAGGACCTCTGCTTCTTCCTGGAGGCGCTCGGCGTCAAGGTCGAGGGCATCGGCACGACCACGCTGACCGTGCACGGCGTCCCGACCATCGACGTGGACGTGGACTACTCCCCCTCCGAGGACCCGGTCGAGGCGATGAGCCTGCTGGCCGCCGCGGTCGTCACGGAGTCGGAGCTGACGGTGCGCCGCGTCCCCATCGAGTTCCTGGAGATCGAGCTGGCGGTCCTGGAGGAGATGGGGCTCGACCACGACCGCAGCCCCGAGTACTCCGCGGACAACGGCCGCACCCGCCTGATCGACCTCACGGTCCGCCCCTCCAAGCTGGAGGCGCCGATCGACAAGATCCACCCGATGCCGTTCCCGGGCCTGAACATCGACAACGTCCCGTTCTTCGCGGCCATCGCGGCGGTCGCGCAGGGCAAGACCCTGATCCACGACTGGGTCTACGACAACCGCGCGATCTATCTGACCGACCTGAACCGCCTCGGCGGCCGTCTGCAACTCCTCGACCCGCACCGGGTCCTGGTCGAGGGCCCGACCCGCTGGCGCGCCGCCGAGATGATGTGCCCGCCGGCACTGCGCCCGGCCGTCGTCGTCCTCCTCGCCATGATGGCGGCCGAGGGCACCTCCGTACTGCGCAACGTGTACGTCATCAACCGCGGTTACGAGGACCTCGCGGAGCGCCTGAACACCATCGGGGCACAGATCGAGATCTTCCGGGACATCTGAGGCGCGAGCGCCGCCGCACCCTGTCTGACGTGCTGTTGAGCGGGCCAGGATGGGGTGCGGCGGCGTCTCCGGGATTTCTCTGGGACTTTGGGCCTGCTGTGGGCCGCGGGCCACAAGCTCTGCCGACCGGTCGCAACTGCGCGAAGATCGCGTCGATAGCGGTGCCGACCCGTGCGCCGGCGCGGGGCGACAAGTGGGAGCACTTCCGCAGCGTGAACCTGGGGTTGGAGTGCCCCATCCGCCGTGCCCGGGAGACGATCGATTCGTCGGCCGCCAGTTCCTCGGAGGCGATGAAGCAGCGCGCCAAAAGGTTCTAGGTCCCCGGCCGCCAGTGCTCGGCCTCCACTGGCATCTCCGGCGGAGTCGGAGTGCCCCAGGGCCGCATGACCGGCACCGGCGCGAACTCCTCGATGTACTGCTGTATTGCTCGGGCCACGCTTGACGTCAGCGGCACGTCCCTGACCTCGCGGCACTTGGGAAGCGCGAAACAGAACTTCGCCCGCACCATCTTGACCTGCCGCCGCACATGGACGGCCTCCTTGGCGAAGTCGATGTCCTCCAGAGCAAGCCCGAGCGCCTCCCCCTGCCGGAGCCCAAGCCCCGCGCCGATCACAAGAAGGAGCCGGTACCGGTCGGGCAGTGCCTCCCGTACCGCCGGCACTGGTTCGGGCGGCCCCGCCTCGACCCTGCCGGGTGTGGCGCGACCGTGCTGGATCGACATGGATCGCGTCCCAGGCGACGGCCCTCGACGGCGGCCCGAAGGGCGCTGGACAACGTTGCCCGGACCAGACTGATCGAGGTCGGACCGAGGTCCTTCTCCAACCCCTTTTTCCAGTGACGCAGGTCTTCCGCACCGATGGCGTTGAGCGGCTGGGCGTCCAGGTGCGGAACGATGTGCCGCCGTCCCCCTCTGCTCGATCCGATCGATTTGCTAGGTATGGCCGACGGTGGCGGTTTTATGTAAGCGTGTTATGGAGAGGTTTAGTGCCGTAAAGCCGTTCGGTGGGGGTCTGATGGCTGGACAACGTCCTGGTCCTGACGGACAGAAGTTCGCTGGACATCCTGGAAGCCTCTCGGGGCTGGCTTTCTGCGCCGAAGATCTGCTCGCCAGCGCGGGTGACAATGCGGTGCGGTTGTGGGACTGCGCAGAGGGACGGCTGGAGGCGGTACTTCCCTGTCACCGCGCGTTCATACGGGACATCGCTGCCAGCAGCAACGGCCGGATGCTGGCCAGCGTCTCGGGCGATGGAGAGATACGGCTGTGGGATGTGCCGGAGCGGGAGCTCAGGCAGGTGGCACACACGGAACGGTCCCGGCCTGCGTGGTCGGTGGCTTTCAGCCCCGACGACCAGATGCTCGTAGTGGGCGAGGACGAAGGGCAATGGAGTGTATGGGACGTGCCGTACCTGTCCCCTCTCAAGAGCCTTCCCCAGCTGCCAGGAAGCGGCATGGTTCAGGGCGTGGCCTTCCACCCCGACGGAAACCGGCTCGCCGGAGCGAACATGCACGGCAAGGCCTGCGTTTCCGCGGTCGACGGCAACCAGCACCTGATCGAGATGACCCATCCGGAACGGTGGCCCAGGGCCGTGGCCTTCAGCCCAAAAGGCGATCTTCTAGCAGCGGGCGGGGAGAGCCCGGGCATCCGCTTTTGCGACATCCAGGACGGCTCGACTCACTTTGAACTCCCACAGAATTGGGGAGAGCGGAGGAGACACTTCGAGGGCGTCTGGTCGATTGCCTTCCATCCCCACCACTCCTTGCTGCTCGCAGGCGGTGCTGGAGATGAGTCCAGTGTCTGGCTCTGGGACTACGACCGGAGGGAATGCGTCGCCGTGCTCGGTGGGCATGCGGATGAACGCGTCGCCCGTGTTGCCTTCAGTCCAAGTGGCCGGACCTTCGCGAGCGCGGGCATGGACGGGACCATCGGGCTCTGGGACACCGGCACACATGAGCGACGCCACACCATCGTCGGCGACATCGGCCGCGTGACGAGTGCCGCGTTCAGCCCCGACGGTCGGCTGCTGGCCACCGGATCCAGCTCCGGGACGGTGCGGGTGTGGTACACGGCATCCGGCGCTCAGGCGTTGCGCCTGTCGGACGAGCATCTGAATGATCTCGCCCATGCCTATTCCAGCATCTCGGACTTGGCCTTCGACGGATCGGGCGAGCGCCTGGCGTCGACCGGAGGCGGCGGGATGACAAAGGTGTGGGACCTGCGGACCGGTGAGCCCCTTGTGACGCTCACCCCCTCGATCAGCCGCGGCCAGAGTCCGCCGTCATCCGTGGATTTCATCGGGGCGACGCTGATCATCTCTGGAGGCGAAACACTGCAGTTGTGGAACGGGGCGGCGGACGAGCCGACCTCCATTCTTCAGATGCCTGGGAAGATTCACGCGGTGCAAGGTCAGGACGGCCAAGGGATCGCCGTCGTGGCCGGCGCGAAGCTCCGTCGCGCGCAGTCCTTTTCGGCGCTGGAGAACGCTCCCGACATCGATCTTCCCTGCCAGCCGAGGCACGCGGCCGTACACATGGACAGCGAGCGCACAACAGCACTGATCCCCGGGTACGAAGGACTGGTGTTGCTCGATGCCCACAGTGGTGAGCCACTCCTGGAACTGGCACGTAACCTGCCGGGAGAGCCCTCCGGGAGTGCAACCGCCGTTGCGCTTAGCCCCGACGGGACTCTTTGCGCCACAGGGGCCGAAGACGGGTATGTGCGGGTGTGGTACAGCGCGACAGGCAAACGTGCCACCGGCTTCCAAGCCCATGTCGGACGGGTGAACGTCCTGTGCTTCGAGCCGGGTAGGTCCGTCCTGGCGACCGGCGGCGACGACGGCTCTGTGCGCCTCTGGCAGGCGCACAGCGGTCAACAGATCGGCGGCACCGATGTGCCACCGCTGCGGGCGCCCAACGTGACCAGCATCCACCCGGATCAGCCCACCGCCGATGACCTGCTGGGAAAGGCACGCCACGTAAGAACCCTCACAAGTCTGGTGTGTGCTCGCGACACCGATCCGCCCCTGGCCATCGCGCTGCTCGGAGGGTGGGGGGAGGGAAAGTCCAGTGTCATGCTGCAGATGCAGAACCGGGTACGGGAGCTGGCCGAGCGTTCGTCAGCCGCTAGGGGAAACAGCGGCCAGAGCGCCTTCGTGTCCAATGTGCGCCAGGTGACCTTCAACGCCTGGCACTACAGCGACGACCGGCTATGGGCTGGGCTCGCCACCCATCTCTTCCGCGCCCTCGTTGAGCCGGACCGCCCAGACGGGCTGGAGTCCTCCACGGACCAGGCCGAGGAACGACGTCACGAGCTCCGCAACGAGTTGGCCTGCTACAAGGCCAAAGAAGCCGAACTCGAATTGATGATTGATGGAGGCGACACACCGGCATCGCCGGTCAATATGTGGCGGCGGCTGAGGGTAGCCGGCCCCCACGTCCTTCGTGCACTGGCAGGATGGGGTCTACTGGCCGCTGCCGGCTACGCCGGATACCACTGGCTCGACTCGGCCTATGCCCCTGCAGGTGCCGCCGCCCTGGCCCTGTTCAGCGCCCTGCGGACCATCGGCAGTATCGCGTCGGAACTCCAGTCGGTCACCAGCCCGTTGACCAACATCGACTCCGTGCAGAAACAGCTCAGCGCGCAGATCGCCAAGACCGAGGACAGACTGGCTCAGGCAGATGCAACCGTACGCCTCTCCCGACTGCTGGAGGATCTCGGCAATTCCAGCGCCTATGCCGCCGACCGGGGGCTGCTCGGGCGTATCCACCAAGACCTCGAGCACTTACAGGATGATCTCGACCGGGCCCGTCGGCAGTGGTCCAAATACCCGACCGGGCAACCACCCCTCGAAAGAATCATTCTCTACATCGATGACCTCGACCGCTGCCCGCCCACGCGGGTTGTCGAGTTGCTGGCCGCAGTACACCTCATGCTGGCACTGCAACTTTTCGTGGTCGTGGTTGCCGTGGACCCACGCTGGTTGCTGGGAGCCCTGGAACATCACTACCGCGAACTCTTTCCAGGTGAGAACACCACAGATCGCACGGGAACATCGCCTTCGGTCACCCCGCTCGACTACTTGGACAAGATCTTCCAGATCCCGTGGACCGTACCGACCAGCTCGCAGGAAGCTGCCGAGAGTTACATCAGGACACTGCTCACCGACCACCAGGCTCCGCCACCGGGTACGGAGCGGACCGGAGAAAACGGCAGCACCCACCCGATGGCACCGTCTCCCGGACTCGAAGAGCAACGTCCCTACTCGGCCCCTTCCCCGGTCTCACCGGATGAGCCCGTTCACCACAGCACTTCACGGTTGTCCGGTCATCCCGGACCCGGGTGGACGCCGCTGGAGGTCCAGCCGTCACCGCTGCGTCTGACCGAGGCAGAGATCATCTCCCTGGCCGCCCTCGCCCCTCTGCTTCCTACTCCGCGCGCCGCGAAGAAGCTGGTCAACCTCTACCGACTGATCCGCTTCGGCATACCGGAAGCCGAACTCCCGCGTTTCCTGGACTCCCACGAGGAGCACTCCGACCACCGGGCGGTACAAGTTCTCCTGGCCCTCCTGGTAGGCCATCCCAATGCCGCCCCAATCTTCCTCAAGGCCATTCAGGAGGCCGACCCGCAGGACGATCTCACGACGTTGCTGGAGGCTGCCGGCTCTCAAGGCAGCAATGCCGTGCACGCCCTACGGCAGATCAGCAACCGACAGAGATTCCCCTCCATGGCTGGCCCGTATCAGAGATGGTGCCGCGAAGTCAGCCGCCTGAGCTTCCACACCTGGGAGGGATCGCGTCCCGGCCACTGAGCCCTGCCGCCTCTCGGTCACGTCCGCCGGAGTGGTGTATCGACGGCCCTTCGGTGATCTCTTTCTGAGGCTGTACGGTCAGTTCGGCGGACAGGCGGGTCTAAAGGCTGTCCCACAATGAGCGACCCGCGGTGCAGGGGAGCGATCGTCACGCCTCCTGGTAGAGGTTCACGATGTTGCCGTCCGGGTCGCGCAACCAGACCGAGCGGCGTCCCCAGGGCTGAGTTGTCGGCGGCTTGAGGATCTCGATCCCCCGTGCCAGGAGGCGTTCGTGGCGTGCGTCCACGTCGGCGACCTGGAACTCCAGGGTGAAGCCTCCGCTCGCAGCGGCGGCCATCGATCCGGGCACCATCGACTCCATGCCCTGGGTGGAGAAGAACGACAGGACGGCGCCGGGGACCGTCACCCGGGCGAAGGGGTCGCTCCCTTCCACATCTGCGTCCAGGACCGCGGCTTAGACGCCATTTCATTTGGTGAGTCGGCGGTGACATATGAGGGTCGCGGCGATGGCGGTGAAGGCGAGGAAGTGTTCCGGCTTGCGCTCGTAG
>NZ_JBICZD010000027.1:0-78260 GCF_043201555.1 Streptomyces sp. NPDC048288 | reverse complement strand
CGCGCGGCCACGCTCCGCGGGCACGACGCGCCGGCCCTACGGGCCGGAAGACCCCGAGCCGCTACGCGGCTCAAACTTCCTTGCTCCGCAAGGAAGTTGACTCGACGTCACTCCGTGACGTCGAACGGAATTCGCTCCGCGAATTCCTCAAAACCGCACCTACAAGGACAGCGCCGCCTCTTGCCTGGCTGACCTGACACCCTGTCAGGTCATTTTCACCGGGTTGATATCTTTGCACCTAAAGGAATTTGCTTAATTTCTCATTATCTTGGAATCGCTACATTTAATTCCAGGAAAATGAGCATCCCGTCTCCTATATTTAACGGTCTTGATTTCCCGTCAGAATCTGACGACTTTTCTTTGTGTTTTATTCCCGCGGTTCAGCGGCTAAGAGTTATCCCATAACGATCTCGGGGCGGGGCAAGGTCGGTTGCTGCACGACCTGTTCGCCTATCCGGCGAGTGTGAGGTTATAAAGGCGAGCGATGCCGAGAATGGCGTGATGAACGCCATCTCCTTTGAGGCGGCAGTCGCGGAGGATCTTCCAGCCCTTCATACGCGCGAAGGTGTACTCGACGCGGGCCCGAACCTGCATGTGGGAGCGATTGTGATCCTCCTTCCAGGCCGGTGCCCCGGTAGCCGCCGTCCGCGATCACGGTGGTCTGGCCGACGGCATCCTTGGCACCGGACAGCTCCCATGCCCTGCAGTCGTTGCGGTTGCCCGGCAGCGGCCGGCCGACGGCGACGACAAGCCGGGGGTCGGCCTCGATGACGACCTGGTGATCGGTGGAGTACCGGTGGTTCTTCGACTGCTCGGCGACGGTGTGGTCGCGGGTGGGAACCAGGGTGCCGTCCACGATCAGCACGGTGCCCTTGTGGAACCGTTTGCGCTGCTGGAGCGCGAGCGCCGGCCCGAGGTGGTCGATGATGCGGTCGGCAGCCGACTTCGACGCCCCGAACAGCGGGGCGAGCCGGCGCAGGGTGAGGTCGGTGCGCCGGTACGCGGCGATCAGCAGCACCCGATTCCTCCAGTGGCAGGCTCCAGGGTCGGCCCCGACGGGCCAGGTCGGTGCCTCCGCGCCGCAGGGCCGTGATCAGCTTGCCGAACTGACGCGGGCTCAGCCCCGTACACGGGGCTGTCCAGGAGGGCTCCGACGCCGTGATCGCACCGGGCACGGCAAGATCATCTCTCGTGGCCGGCGGCTACAGGGCAGCCCTCACGGTTTCACGGTCACAGAGAGTAGAAGAAGAGCATGAGTCCCAGGCAGACGACTCCCATGCCGCTCCACATGGCAACATGCTTCGGCTTCCGCGGGTAGGTCTGGTCTGTGCGCGCAGTGTTCCAGATCGTCAGGGCAGCGATGAAGCAGAAGAACGCGACGACGATGAACCCCGTGCCAATGAACCAGTACCAGGCCCGCACGCTACCTCCATCTGATCAAGAGTCTCGTGAAGGCTACCGAAGCGGCACCACCCCCGGGAGGCCCGAGCACCGCCCTGGACCGCGGCAAGAGTCCGGACTCATCTGACGTCGGAAATTACGGGAGATCGCTTAAGGCTTGCCCCGTATAAGCAGGTGATCTGCGGTTTTGTCAACGGTACGGTCGTGCGGTGGAGTTTGAGAGGTTGAACGAGTGCTCGTTGCGCACGTCGTCGTGGTCGGTCAACCGGTGCCGGGCAACCGTAATGACTGCGGGGCATGGGGACTGTCCGGTGCGAAGGCTGCTGTCGGCAAAACGACAGTGATTGCGGATGGCGGCTATCGGGGGACGGGTCTGCTCATCCCGCACCGCCGTGAACGTGGTCAGGCGGAACTTCCGGCCTGGATAGAGGAGCACAACCGCTCGCATCGCAAGGTCCGTGCTCGTGTCGAGCACACCTTCGCCCGGATTGAGGGCTGGAAGATCCTCCGCAAGTGCCGTCTCAAGGGCGATGGCGTTCATCAGATGACCAGCAGCTCGTGTCGTTTGTGCTTCGCTGACCGGCGGCGTCTCATCGGGTGGCCGGCGCGGCTGGGGTGAAGCGCGTAAGGCTCGCGGTGAAGTGGGCTATGTGTCGGCTGGGGCGGGGGCTCGGGGAAGGCGTAGCTGGAAGCATGCTCCGAGGGTGTGGGGGGTGAGGGTGAGGGTGCCTCGGTGGCGGTGGGCCAGGTCGCGGGCGATGGCGAGGCCGAGGCCGGTGCCGCCGTGGTCGCGGGAGCGGGCGTCGTCGAGGCGGACGAAGCGTTCGAAGATGCGTTCGGCGTCCTCGGCGGGCACGCCGGGTCCGTCGTCGTGCACGGTGAGGACGATCCAGGCGTCGTGGTTGCGGACGGTGATCTGGATGTGGTGGGCGGCGTGGCGGGCGGCGTTGTCGATGAGGTTGCGCAGGAGCCGTTCGTATTCGCCGGGGTTTCCGTGTGCGTGTGCGGGGGCGGTGCTGTCGCAGGTGAGGGTCAACGGTTGTGTGGTGAGGGGGTGTTGCTCGGTCAGCCGGGAGGCGAGGGTGGTCAGGTCGACGGTTTCGGAGTCGGCTGCGGGGGTGCGGGTGTCGAGGCGGGCCAGGAGCAGCAGGTCTTCGGCGAGGGTTTGGAGGCGGCGGGTCTGGCGTGCGGCGGTGGTGGCTGCGGCGGGCCAGTCGGTGCGTTCCGGGTAGGCGAGTGCGACTTCCAGGCTGGCGAGCAGGGTGGTGAGGGGGCTGCGCAGTTCGTGGGCGGCGTCCGCGACGAAGCGGCGTTGCCGGGCGGCCGCGTCGTCGAGGCGTTGGAGGGTGGTGTTGAGGGTGGTGGCCAGGGCGGTGATCTCGTGTCCTGTGGCGGGGATGGTGACGCGTTCGCGGGGGTCGTGCGCGGTGACCGAGGCGGTGAGGACGCGGATGGCTTCGACCGGCCGTAGCGCGTGGCGGACGGTGAAGTAGGTGGTGGCGGCGATCAGTACGAGGCTGACGAGTCCGGTGCGCAGCAGCAGGTGGTCGGTGGTTGTGGCGATGGCGTCGGCGGTGTTGGGGAGCACCACTACGTAGACCCGTAGTGCGGCGTCGGAGGTGACGCCCAGGGCGGCGGCTTTGGTGCTGTTCAGGTCATCGGCCTGGATGTCGGCCGTGACGACCTGGTGGGTTCCGCCGGCTACGGAGAGTTTGTCGCTGGGGTCGTAGTCGGGGTTGGCGGGCAGGCGGACGGTGGTGGTGATCTGGATCCGGTGGTCTTTCGGCGGGGCGGGCATCACGTGGTGGGTGCCGGGTTCGAAGTCGTCCATGCCTCCGCCGTAGGCGACAGCGGTGTGTCGGCCGGTGGCGACGACCTCGTACGGCACGGTGCTGGTGGGGTCGGGGACGATGCCCTGGCGCAATTGATCGCAGAGAGACCAGAGCTGTGCCTTGGCCTGGTCCTCGGCGATCTGCGTGCTCTGGCGGTAGAGATCGTGGTGCAGCCACCAGCCGATGCCGAGCAGGATGACGGCGGCGGTCGAGGCGGCGGCCAGTGCCGTGCGGGCTCGTACTGAGCGCGGCCGCCAGTGGCGTCGTGGCTCAGTCGCGGTCACGGTCGTCCACCAGCCGGTAGCCGGTGCCTCGTACGGTCTGCAGGGACTTTCGGTCGAACGCGGCGTCCACCTTTTTGCGTAGCGCGCTGATGCGTGCCTCCACCAGGTTGGGATCCCATGCCTCGTCGGGCCAGGCGTGGTACAGCAGGTCTGTTTTGGGGACCGCCTGGCCCGCTCGGCGGGCCAGCAGTTCGAGGACGGCGAACTCCCGGGGCGTGAGGTCGACTCGGGTCCCGGCCCGGCGGCAGAGCCGGCCGGCGATGTCCAATGAGAGGTCGCCCACGGCGAGGACGGGCGGGGCGACCGTGGCGGCTCGCCTGGCCAGGGCCCGCAGTCGTGCGACGAGTACCAGGTAGGAGAAGGGTTTGGCCAGGTAGTCGTCGGCGCCTGTGTCCAGGGCCTCGGTCTGGTCGAAGTCGCCGTCCTTGGCGGTGAGGACCAGGATGGGGGTTGCGTTGCCCTCCCGGCGCAGTTGGGCGCAGACCTTGTAGCCGTTGAGTCCGGGCAGCATCAAGTCCAGTACGACAAGGGCGTATTCGCCGGTGCGGGCCATCCACAGTCCCTGCCTGCCGTCATGGGCGAGTTCGACGCTGTAGCCCTCGGCGGTCAGGCCGGTGTGCAGGGTCCGGGCGAGGTCCACCTCGTCTTCGACCACCAGGATGCGCATGTGGTGCAGCCTCGCACAGCGTCGGCCTGCTTTCCTGATCGGCCGGTCAGGTTGGGTCAGCAGCCGGTCAACGAGGTCGGGGCAGGGTGGCGGGGTTTCTTCGTCGCTGTCGAAAGGCCCTGTTGCCGATGTCTGTTGCTGAACGTGGTTCCGTCGTGGCCAGGGCGGTTTCCCCTCTCGTATCGGCCGGCCGGCCATCATGGAGATCGGCCCGAGCCGTTGTCGTCATTGCGCCTTTGTCGCTGACCATCGTTCTGGGGCTCTGGGGTATCAGGAGGCAGAACTCCCTGTGGGGGGACGAGTCCGTTACTTACCAGCTGGCGCACCGTGATCTCGCGCAGATATGGCATACCGCCCAGCATGTTGATCTGGTGCACGTCCTCTACTACGCCGTGATGCATGAGGTCTTCGGTCTCTTCGGCGGGGGGTTGCTGACGTTGCGGCTGCCGTCTGTGCTGGCGATGTCCTTTGCGGCGAGCGGAGTCGGGCTGCTGGGGCTGCGTCTGGCGGGACCCCGTGCCGGGCTGCTGGCCGGGCTGGTGTTCGCGCTCCTGCCCCAGGTCCAGAAGTATGCGCAGGAAGGCCGCTCGTATGCCATGGTCTGTGCCGTGGTCACCTGGGCCACCTATGCGCTCGTGGCCGCTGTGCCGCATCGTGCCCGGTGGCGGTGGGGGGTCTATGGCTCCGCGATGCTGCTGGCCTGTCTGCTCCATGAGTTCGCGGTCCTTGCTCTGGTCGCCCACGGCGTCACTCTGGTCGTCTCCCGTGTTCCACGGCCGGTGCTGAGGGCATGGGCTGTGACGGCTGCGGGTGTGGCGGGCGGGCTGCTGCCGCTGGTGATCCGCAGTGCGGGGCAGGCGGGGCAGGTGTCCTGGATCAGCGGACCGGTGCGGCTTCGCTATTTCCTGGTCGTGGCGGTCGTGGGCGTGGTGTGTGCCCGGGCGCCCCTGGGGAGGAGGGGGCCTGTGCGGCTTTCCGTGCTGGCTGTGCCGATTCTTGTGCTGCCGGGCCTTCTGTTGCTGATCGTCTCGCTGGCCAAGCCTCTTTTCGTCGACCGGTATGTGCTCTACGGCAATATCGGAATTGCCTTGCTGCTGGGTGCCTGGCTGGATCACTCCTATCGGTTGTGGCGGTCTTCCCGCGCTGCGTGGATCGCGGTCGCTGCCGTTCTGGCTGCGCTCGTTCTGCCGAGCCTTGCGCTGCGCACGCCCCAGAGCCGGAGCAACGATGTCACCGCCATCGGTGCCGCCGTGCGCGAGGAAGGCCGCCCTGGCGACGGGCTGCTCTATCTTCCCGGCCGGCAGCGAATCCTGACTGCGGCCGACTCCGGCGACACCTGTTTGCTGACGGATCTCGCTCTGGCACAGGACCCTGTTTCGTCGAACACACTCGCAGGCGTCGAGCTTCCCGCCCGGGTCATTGCGGCACGCATGTTGGAGTTCGACCGGATCGTCGTGGTCCGCGCGGTGGGTGCGCAGTCGTCGGCCGACCCGCGGGAGGAAGCGAAAACAAGTACCCTGCGGCGCCGCTTCCGCGAGTACGGGACGACCCACGTCAACGGGGCGCGAGTCATCGTCTATGTCCGGGACCGCGACCCGTCTTTGGGCGGTGAGGCGACGACCCGGAAGCCTTGAGTCCTTGGCTTGCCACTCGTTGCCGCCGTGGGAGGCTGTGGCTGTTCTGTGCTGCTGCCCAAGTCATCGCGGCAGCACGCCAATGGCGCCTGCGGCGCGCCCGTCACTGGCCACAGGCGGATGGGACCACCAGCGCGGGCAGTCGGCACGGCATCATCCTGTGCCCGGGCCGACCGGCAGCGGCCCGGGGAAGTGCGCACGGAGTCCTTGCTGTTGGGTGTGGGCCACAACATCCGCAGTGCCGCCGTGTGCCCAGGCCGGCTTCCCGTCGCCTACCGTGGCCAGTTCGTCGGCCTGGATCTCACTGGCCGTCATGTGTGCACGGGGGTCGGAGAGGGTCAGGTCAGGTCAGGCCTGTCTCGTGCGCGTCGGACGCCTGCCGTAGGGGAGCGTCGTACCTCGCATGGTGCTCGGCCGGAGGGCTCTGGTTGTAGTGGGCGGCCGGTACGGCGACCTTGATGTGGCCATCGTGGGTGAGGGCCTTCTCGGTGAGCCGGGAATCCGGGGCGTCGGTGATGTAGGAGACACCGATCAGGTCGGCCCGGTCGTAGCTGTTCACCTGGTTGGCGAGGAGCGCCTGTATACGCTTCTCGGCCTCTTCGTTCAGTCCATGGTGTCCGGTGATCCCCGTACGGTCCGGGCCCGTTGCGCGGTGCGCCTTCCGCGATGCGCTCTGATCGGTGCTGCGGGCTGGTCTTGGGTGCTCGGGCTGTGAGGGAGAGCGCGCTCTTGATTCGATCGGCTGCCGGGCTGTGGCTGGGAGTCGCGCTGTCGCGTACGGGGCCGGGGTGCAATTGCTGGTGGTCGTTTGGTGGCGTTGGGTCGGTCAGGTGCGGTCGTGGAGTGTGAGGTGGTAGCCGTCGGGGTCGGCGAAGGTGAAGGTTCGGCCGAAGGGGCCGTCGATCGGTGGGGAGACGATGGTGTGGCCGTCGGTGACGAGTGCGTCGTGGATGGTTTGGACGTCGGTGGCGTGGAGCCAGATCGCGGCGCCGATGCCGGGGTGGGTGACGGATGCGAGGTCGGTGCCGGGGGTGATGTCGCGGAGTGCGAACGCGATCGGTTTCGTCTCGAAGACGACGGCGTGCGGGGGTCCGGCCGGTGAGCGGACGAGGCCGAGGTACTGCTCGTAGAACGTTTGTGAGGCGTTGAGGTCGCGTACTTGGAGCGAGATGAAGTCGGGGCCGGTGGCGGGCATGGTGACACTCCTTCTTTCGTGTCAGTTTTCTGACATGCAGGAATCTATGTCAGAATGCTGACATGAGTCAAGAAGGTGTCGGCGTCGACCTGGAGACGTCACTGGGCTACCTGCTCAAGGAAGCGTCGAGCGCCCTGCGTGCGGCCATGGAGGAAGTGCTGCGGCCGCTCGGGATGAGCGTGACGCACTACTCCTGCCTCGAGCTGCTGGCGCAGCGGCCGGGCTTGTCGAACTCCGAGCTCGCGCGGGGCGCGTTCGTGACACGGCAGACGATGAACGTGCTGCTCCAGGCCCTGGAACGAGACGGCTACGTGACCAGGCCCGCGGAGGCGGCCGTCGGCAAGGTGCTTCCCGCGCGGCTCACGCCCCGCGGCCGGCGAAGCCTTGAGAAGGCGAGCGCAGCCGTCCGGTCCGTCGAGGCCAGGATGCTGGCCGGCCTGACCGAGAGCGAGCAGTCGGGCGCGTTCCTGATCCTGCAGAGGATGATCCATTCCCTGCGCGGTGAGAACGAAGGCGCGTAGCCCGTCTGGTGGCGCGCGTCCCGGCGCGCTCGGACAGGAGTGCGGCCGGGCCGGTTTGGCCCGGAAGCCGGCGCCGCGTGATGCGGGCTTCGGGATGCGGGCTTCGGGCTTCGGGATGCCGAAGGGCAGGGGCGAGCCGGCGCGGTGTCAGGTTTGTGCGCCGGTGCGGGGCGGCCGGCGGCACCTGTTCATTCCGCGGCAGTCTCCGGGGGGCGGCGGCACGTGCGCGCCGGGCCCGGGCGGGGTCCTCGGACCCGCGCTGCACCGCCTGGCCGCGGACCCCGGCCCGCGTGTCCGGGCCATGGCTGCCGGACGCGCCGGCGAGTTCGCCCACTCCGGTGCGCGCGCTGCTGCCGCTTTGAGGGCGTCCCACGCCGATGACCCGAGTCCTGCGGTGCGCGAGAAGGCGGGGTGGTTCACACCCGGCGGGGCCGTCTGCGAACGGATCCTTCCGTCCGGGACCGAGTAACGGGACAGTCCTCAGGAGATGCCCCCGCCGGGCGGGTGTTCGCGGGCTTTTCCGTTGCGGGAAGCGGCATTTTATGGCCTCTGTGGCGGTCCGTTAGCGTCGGTTTCATGGATTGGAATTTCCGGCCGGCCGGAGAGCTGGCGGCCGCGTTGCGCGCTGGTGAGGTGTCCTCGGTGGAATTGACCGAGGCGGCGATCGCTGGGATCGAGCGGGACGACGGGGCGGTCAACGCGATCTGTGTGTCCGACTTCGATCGTGCCCGGGCGGCTGCGCGTCATGCCGATCAGGCATGTGGCCGGGGAGAGGACCGGCCGCTCCTGGGTGTTCCGGTAACCGTCAAGGAGTCGTACAACATGACCGGGCTGGCGACGACTTGGGGCATGCCGCAGCACCGGGACTTCGTGCCGGCCGAGGACGCGGTGCAGGTGTCGCGGCTCAGGGCTGCCGGCGCGGTGGTGCTCGGCAAGACCAACGTGCCATTGGGCCTGCAGGATCTGCAGAGCTTCAACGAGATCTACGGCACGACCAGTAATCCGTGGGACCTGGACCGTACGCCGGGCGGGTCTTCCGGCGGGTCGGCGGCGGCCCTGGCGGCGGGGTTCGGTGCGTTGTCCATCGGCTCCGATATCGGGGGTTCGCTGCGTACGCCCGCGCATTTCTGCGGTGTCTACGCGCACAAGCCGACACTCGGGCTGGTGGCAAGCCGCGGTATGGTCCCGCCGGCCGCGCCGGCGTTGCCGGCCGGTCCCGATCTCGCCGTCGCCGGGCCGATGGCGCGTACCGCCCGCGATCTCGAGCTCCTGCTCGACGTCATGGCCGGACCGGATCCGCTGACGCTCGGCGTGGCGCACGAACTGGTCCTGCCGCCTGCGCGCCACCGGCGGCTCAGGGACTTCCGGGTTCTGGTTCTCGATGAGCATCCGTTCATTGCGACCGGGGCGGCGGTGCGGGCGGGCGTGGACCGGGTGGCCGATGCGCTTGCCGACGGTGGCGCCCGCGTGGAACGGCACAGTCCGCTGCTGCCCGATCTCGCCGAAGCCGCCACGCTCTACATGCTGCTGCTGTTTTCGGGTTCCGCCGCGCGTTTCCCCGCCGACGTGTACGAGCAGTTGCGGGCCCGTGCGGCCGGGCTGAGCGCGGACGATCGAAGTCTCGGTGCGGCGCGGCTGCGCGGGACGGTGCTGAGCCACCGCGACTGGATCCAGGCGGACAGCCGTCGCGAGTTCCATCGTCACGGCTGGCGGGAGCTCTTTGCCGAGTTCGACGTTGTGGTGTGTCCCATCACGCCGACTCCCGCGTTTCCGCATGATCACGATCCCGACCTGCTGGGACGCCGGATCGACGTCGACGGTGTCGGGTATCCGTATCTCGACCAGCTCGTCTGGGCGGGTCTGGCCACCATGCCGGGCCTGCCGGCCACCGCAGTTCCTGCGGGCCGCTCTCCTGAGGGGCTGCCGGTGGGGGTGCAGCTCGTCGGTCCGATGTTCGGGGACCGCACCACGCTGCGGCTGGCCGACCTGCTCGAACAGCGGATCGGCGGCTTCCGGGCACCGGAGTGACGGGGCGTCACGGGGTACCCGAGTGGTTCTGTGTCGCGCGAGTGTAGGTAGGTGGGTGGGTGGGTGGGGTGGGGGTGGGGGTGGGTGGGGGTGTCAGGCGGCGAATCCTACGGAGGTGACGTACTCGTATTTTCCCCATTGGGAGCCGAGGTTGACGATCTGGTCGATCCAGGCGTCGTCGAGGGCCCGGGCGTCCGCGGTGGTCCAGGCGTCGATGATGGCGTCCCAGGTGCGGATGTTGAGTCTGCGGTATTCCAGGACGCGTTGGTGGGGAATGGGGACATGGCTCTGGTCGAGAGGGTGGATTTCCACTCGGGTTCCGCCGCCCGCGTTGAGGCGTCTGAGGAGGTAGCGGGCGACGTTGTGCCGGCGGAGGGTGCGGTAGGCGGTGTCGAGTCTGGCGAGGTTGGCCCTGTTGGGGCGTTGCCTGCCGGTGAGCCAGGCTCTGAGGGTGCGGGGGGTGACGGTGATGCCCGCCTGGCGCATGGCGTTGCGGCCGGCTGCGGTGTCGAGGTAACGGAGGCGGGCGGCGAGGCCGCGGGAGGCGGTGACGGGAGAGGCGATGTAGCCGGCGAGGGCGTCGAGTACGCGGGCCGCTGCCTGGCTCCCGCGCTGCCCTTGGGCGCCGTAGTGGCCGAAGTCGTGTGTCCTGTCGGGCATGTGAGGGTCTTACCGCCGGCCGGCGGGGAGGGTGTAGACGTCTTTTACTTTCACCTGTGACACGTCGCGGCCTTCTGTGAATACCTGTCGCCAGTCGCCGGCGATGTGGAGTTCGTCAGTGCCCATGACACGCATGACGGGCAGCCCGGCCGTGTGCGCTTTATGGGCTTTCAGCCAGAGATTGACGAATGCCTGCGAGCGGATGATGTGCATCCAGTCGGGGCGGTAGAGCTCCCGGTTGTAGTTCGATTCTCCCATGGTGGACACGAACTTAGAATACATGGATTTCACGTATTCCAGGGTGACTTCGTCTTCTTCGCTGATGGCTTTTTCACGGGCGTCGCGCAGGGTCTGGCGGAATTTCTCGAAGAGTTGTTCCGTCGATCCGGAGGTGAAGGATTCATGGATGACCGGGGGGTCGCACAGGTGGCCGTACTGCGGGGTTGCCAGGCGCTGGAGGAGGCGGAGGGTGGGTTCGGTGACCCAGACGGGACCCGGTTCCTCGCGGTTGCCGAGGGGGTTGGGGAGGTACAGGTGGTGGTCCCATTCGGGCGGAGTGATCAGGTGGATTCCTGAGCGGCGGCGGGAGTGGACGTTTCCGGTGGAGTATTCGAGGGCGCCGAGCGGGAGATGGGTCTTCAGGGCCGAGAGGTAGGCGCCGTTGATGTCGAGGGCGGTGACGTCGGCGGTGCCGGGGGGTGCCTCGTGGCGTGCCCAGTGGGGGCGGGCTTCCCATACCTCGTCCGCGCCGTGGGCGGACTTCTTGCGCAGGATGTCGGGCAGCGGGGGGTGGCCGACGATGTCGTAACGGGCGCCGGTACGGCAGGCGTCGAGCAGGGCCATGGCGTCGGGGATGGCACGGCGCTGCAGTTCGGCGGCGGCTGCTTTGAGGTCGCCGCCGTGGGCGTCGAGGGCCTCGTGGACGGCCCGTGCGATCAGTCCGGGGGTGCGTCCGTGGTGAGGGGAACGGTGGCGGGCGGGGGGCTGCGAGCGGGCCGGGGCTGATGGGGCAGGGACAGGGGGTGATGGTCTGGCGGGGGCGGGGGCGGGGGTTTCGGGGTGGGGCGCGGTGGGCGGGTTCGGGGTGGGGCGGGTGCAGTCGGCGGGGTGGAGGTGCTGCGGGTAGCCCTCGACCTGGTCGGTGGCGGGTGCTCCGCACAGGACGCAGGGCTGGGGGGCGGGCAGGGGTTCGTCTCCGGCGGGTGCGGCGGGGCGGGCGGCGGGGGTGGTGCTGCCGGGGGGGCCGGCTGCGGGGTGAGGGGGTGCGGGGTGAGGGGGTGTGTCGGCCTGGGGGTGCAGTCGTTCCTGGGCGGCGGCGAGGAAGTAGGCGTATTTCTCGCGGATCTCGCCGCTGGGGTCGCGTCCTTGTTCCCAGCCGCCGACTGTGGAGGGGCTCACTCCCAGGGCCTGGGCCACCTGGGTGCGCGAGAGGTTCAGTGCCTGGCGCAGGGCGCGCCGCTGGCCGGCAGGGGGCAGGCCGGGCTGTTGGCGGGCGCCGGCCAGGAGTGCGTCGATCGCGTCGAAGTCGGTCATCGTGGTGTTCCCTGGGCGGGCGTGGAGGCGGATTGGGTGCGGCGGTGTCCGGGGGGCAGGGCTTCGCATGCCGCGGTCGGGCCGGCCAGCAGTTGCAGGACGCCGATCCCGTAGTGGGCGGCGAGGGCGTCGCAGTCGGCCAGGGTCCAGGCGGTCTGGCCGAGCTGGCGACGGGAGACCTTGGGCTGGGTCAGCCCGATCCCGGCTGCGAGGTCGGTCTTAGATTCCCCGGCAGCGTGCATCAGGGCCGCGACGGTGAGGCGCAGCGTCTCCTCTGTAGACGTCCTCATGTCTGCAGACTCTAGCCGTTTCATCTATTTATTGCATGGAGGGAACGTTTTTTGTCGTCTGCGGGGTGTACTCGTCACGGAGTGGGGCGGTGCGGTGCGCGGAGTGATGTGCCGGGGCGGGCGCCGGCGGCGGGGCGGGCGGGCACGGTGGCGCGGATACCGGACCGCCCGCTGGCGGCCTCGCGTCCCTGCGCGTTCCGGCCGGCCAGCAGGAGGGCACTGTGCCAGGCCTCCCCGCGGGACCGGCGGACGCTGAAGCCGAGGACGCGCTCGCCGGTGCGGCCCCGGCCCGGCCCGGCAGCGACACCAGGGGGACAGGGCACCGAGGGAGCCCTGCAACCCACGCGAGGATGTCGCCGGTCAGCAGGAAGCCGTGGCGCGGGGCGTGGATGGAGCGGCCCGGGCCGGTCTGTGCGGCGGCGACGGCCAGGCCGGGGTTGATATGCGCGTTCACGCCGAGTACGAAGTGCTGGACGACGACGGTGCCGGCGTCATCGAGGAGGGCGAACGTCCCGCGCCGGCAGCGCGGGCCGCTCCGGACGCGGCGCCACGCGGCGAAGGCGGCGAAGGCGGCGAAGTAGCGGTTGCCGAAGAGCGTGCCGAAGCGGTCCATACGGGGGCCGTCGCCGAACAGCCCGCTGCGGACGGCCGCAGGGATCTCGGCGGTCACCTGCCGGCACCAGGGCCGCGAAGCAGCCGGCCCGGCCGCCGGCGCGGCCCGCCTCCCCCACGACCCCGGCCGGCTTGCCCACGACGTCGTCGATGTTCTGTGCCGTCATGCCCCGGCCCCCTCCCGTGGTGCGCTTGTCCGGCCCGCGCGCTGACGGATACGGATGGTGTTCCGCGGTGCCGGACCGCAGCCCCGTCCCACCACCGGATGCCGGGGCGGGTCCCTGTCCCCGCGGGAACCGGGAGCAGAACCCGCCCGGCTCCCCCGGTACCCCCCGGCTCCCCCGGCTTGCCCCGGCTCCCCGGGTGCGGCTGCGGCTGCCGGACGGGTCCTGGCGGCGGCGTGCCGGCGGCGTGGGACGATCGGCCGGTGACCCGGACCGCAGAGCGTGAACGCTGCATCGAGGAGCGCGAGCGCGACCGCCGGCCGGCTCCGCCGGCCGGCGCGAGCCGTCTGGCCGTGACGGTGCACGCGCTCCGGCACAGGCCGGTGGGCGAGCTGTCGGTCGAGGACCTGCGCCTGATGACCGGACAGGACGTCGGGCTTGCTCATCTCCTGCCGCTCGCCGTGGAGATACTGCGAGACGACCCGATGGCGCAGGGCGACCTGTACGAAGGTGATCTGCTGTCCGCGGTACCGACCAGGAAGCCTGCGGCCCGGAACGAACTGCCCCGGGCCAGGCGGGAACCGGGCACGGCCGTCTCCGGGCCGACCGGCCTGCCGCCGGGCCTGGCCCAGCAGGCCGGGCGGTTCCCGGCCCGGTGAGCCCACGCGCCCCGGCCGTGGGACCTCAGCCCGGCCGCAGCGCCCGGACGCCGGACGCCGGCCCGGCCCGGTGCCGTCAGCACCGGCGACCGGTCTCCGCCCGGTCCCTCCAGCCGGGGCGCGCCAGGAACCGCAGCGGCAGCCGGCCGGATCTCAGGAACTGTTCCACCCGACGTGCCGCACCACGTCCCGAACCGCACCGCGCCCCGTGCCCGACACCCACAGGTGTTCATGTGCGTGAACTTCGCACACGTGGATGTACACGGTGTGTGCGGGCATGCCACACTCCTCCAACTCCCGCGCACCCCAGCCCAGTCGGAGAGGCAGACAGTCATGACCACCTCCCGGCGGGCCGTGCTGGCCACGGCAGGCGGCGCCACGGCCGCCTACGCCAGTGCACCCCGGCCCGCACAGGCGCAGGCACAAGCACAAGCACAGGCTCAGGCTCAGGCGGGCGGGGTGCCGGCCGCGGACGCGGACGTTCTCAGGGCCGCGGCCGACTACGCGGCGGACAAGGTCCGCGCCGTCGCGCCCCGCGTGAGCGGATTCCCCCTCGCGACGAAGTACGAGAAATGGGTCTACTCCCAAAGCGGCGACTGGGTCGGCGGGTTCTGGCCCGGCACCCTGTGGATGTGCTGGCTGCACACCGGGGACGACCAGTTCCGCACGCTCGCCCTCGACTGGGCGCAAAAGCTCGCCCCCCGGCGCACCGACACCACCACCCACGACCTCGGCTTCCTGTTCACCCCCTCATGGGTGACCGCGTGGCGCCTGACCGGCGACACCGCATGACGCGACGGCGCCGTGCAGGCCGCCGACTCCCTCAGCCGCCGTACAACCCCCGCGGCCGGTTCCTGCGCGCCTGGGGCGCACTGGAGGACCCCGCCAACGCCGGACGCGTCATCATCGACACGATGATGAACCTCGACCTGCTCGTCTTCGCCGGCCGGCAGACCGGACAGGACCGCTACCTCGACATCGCCGTCGCCCACGCCGACACCACCCGCCGCCTGTTCCCCCGGCCCGACGGATCCACCCCCCACGTCTTCGACCTCGACCCCGCAACCGGCACCCCCCTCGGCCCCGGCACCGTCCAGGGCTACAGCCCCGCCTCCTGCTGGTCACTCGGCCAGGCCTGGGGCATCTACGGATTCACCACCCTCTACCGCCGCACCGCCCACACCCGGTTCCTGGACACCGCCACCCACCTCGCCGACTACGCCCTCCACGCACTCACCCCCGACCACATCCCCGTCTGGGACCACCGCGCACCCCAACAGCCCCACGACATCAAAGACGCCTCCGCCGCAGCCGTCATGGCCTGCGCACTGACCGACCTCGCCACCGCCACCGGCCACACCCACTACCGCACCACAGCCCTCAAGATCCTCACCGCACTCGCCCGCACCTGCCTCACCCGCACCTCCACCCGCGCAGACACCGCCCTCACCCGCTGCACCCGCAACCGCCCCGCCGAAGACGGCATCGAAATCCCCCTCCCCTACGCCGACTACTACCCCCTCAAAGCCATCCTCACCGCTCGCGCGCTCGGTGGTGGTTCCCGCCGGGACCGGATTCGCCGCCGGGGCCGCGCTGATCACTCGGCGCGGCCCTCGTGGAACGGGGACGGGGCCGCCCAGGGGCGACGCCTCAACAGGCCGCTTTGGCGAACAGGGCGCCCGGCGTTCACCCCCTGCGCCGGGCGCGGGGCAGGGACACCGGCGGGACGCCCCCGGTGACGGTGTTGCTGACGGCGCCGATCCCTTCGACCGTCATGGTGACGGTGTCGCCGACGGCCAGCGGCGGCGGTTCGAAAACACCGTTGCGGCCCCAGAGTTCGGCGAGGCAGCCTCCGTTGCCGCAGGTCCCCGAGCCCAGGACGTCACCCGGCCGGATCCAGGTGCCGCGGGAGGCATAGGCCGCCATCTCCTCGAACGTCCACGCCATGTTGGACAGCCGGTCCCGCCCCACCAGCTCGCTGTTGACGTACACGGTCAGAGCGAGGTCGAGGAAGCCCTCGGCGTCGCGGCGGGGTTCGAGTTCGTCGGCGGTGACCAGCCACGGGCCGAGCGTGGTGGCGGTGTCCTTGCCCTTGGCGGGCCCGAGTTTGACCTTCATCTCGCGGCCCTGCAGGTCGCGGGCGGACCAGTCGTTGAGGATCGTGTAACCGATGATGTGTTCGCGTGCCCGCTCGGGAGTGAGGTCCCGGCCCGTCCTGCCGATGACGGCGGCCACTTCGAGTTCGAAGTCGAAGCGCCGGCAGCCGGGCGGTACGGGGACGTCGTCGTGGGCACCGATCATCGCGTACGGGTTGGTGAAGTAGAACGCGGGCGCGGTGTACCACTCCTCGGGAACCGTGTCGCCGTATCCCCGCGCGACGCCCGCGACATGGCTCTCGAAGGTCATGTAGTCACGGACCGTGGTGGGTTCGAACGGGGGCAGCAGCCGGACGTCGGCCAGGGCCACGGGCAGGGAGCCGGCCAGCGCACGTTCTCCCGCCTCACGCAGCGCCTCCTCCCCTTCCACGATGAGATCGAGCAGGCCGACGGGGTGATCGAAAGGGTGGAACAGGCCGTCGGCCGCGACGCCGGACCGCCGTTTCCCGCCGTGGACGACGCTCGCGAACTTCACGCCACACTCTCCTTGCTCCCGACCGGCCCGGTGCCACCGGACCGGAAGCCGACGAAGACAGCGGCGATCAGGGCGGCGACCGCGCACGCGGCGGCGGTGAGCAGCAGGGCGCTGTTGTAGCCGTGAGCCAGGGCGTCCGAGGTGAACGGCGCGAGCTTGGCACTGAGCGGGCCGAGGCCGGCAGTGTGCAGGGCCAGCGGACCGCCCGCGCCCAGGACAGCATCAGCGATACCCTGCTCCCTGGGGGTGAGTCCCGCACCAGCGAAGCCGCCCGTGAGCCGGCTCGCGGCCACACCGAGAGCGACGGCCCCGACGACGGCCGGGCCGAGGGCCTGACCGAGATCACGGACCAGACTGCTGGCAGCACCAGCCATGCCCGCCAGACCCGGCAGCACAACATTCACAGCAGCAGCCGTCACAGCAGCAACCACCAAGCCGAAACCCACACCGTTGAGGACCAACGGGCCCAGCAGCGGGACCAGGCCGGTCTCCTGGACCGGTACGGCCCGCAGCCACAGCTGGGCGGTGGCCAGCGAGACGAAGCCGGTGACGAGCATGGGGCCGGGGCCGACGCGGTGCAGCAGGCGGACGAGCAGCGGCCAGATGAACGGGGTGATGCCCTGGATGACCACGAAGGGGATCGCGGCCTGGAAGGGGCTCTGGTGCTGGATGACCCCCAGGCGGATGCTCAGGTCGTAGGCGCCGCCGAGGAAGCCGAACATGCCGATCACCGCCATCGCGGCCGAGGCGGCGAAGGCCCGGATGCGGAAGAGTTCCAGCCGGAGCATCGGAGCGGCGCTGCGGTTCTCCACCACGACGAACGCGGCGAGGAAGACGACGAAGCCGGCGAAGGACAGCACGATCGGCGCCGAGCCCCAGCCGCCGGAAGGGCCCTGGACGATGCCGTACAGCAGGGAGAGCATGGCCAGGGCGATGGTGATCTGACCGGGCCAGTCCAGCGAGCGGCCCTCCGGAGCGGTGGACTCGGCCGCCAGCAGCCAGGCGGCTCCCGCGGTGACGACGGCGATCACGCCGGTGACGCCGAAGGCCCATTGGAAGGAGGCGTGTTCGACGATGCCGCCGGACAGGAGCGGGGCGATGAGTGCGCCCAGGGACAGGGCCGTGGTCCAGGAGGCCAGCCCCTTGGCCCGCTCGGCCGGTGTGGTGGTGACGGCGGTGATCATCGTCAGGGAGGCGGGGAAGAGGGCGGCGGCTCCGATGCCGGAGATCGCCTGCCCGGTGATCAGCTGGGCCGCGGAGCCGGCGGTGGCGGAGACCAGGTAGCCGATCGCGGCCAGCAGCGACGCGCCCACCACCAGCTTCTTACGGCCGTACAGGTCGCCCACGACACCGAAGGTCAGGGCGAGCACCGCGGCCGGCACCAGGAAGGCGTCACTGATCCAGGTCAGTTCGGAGCCGGAGGCCTGGAGGGAACGCTGTATGACGCCATTGATCGCGGCGGGCAGCACAAGGCCTATTTGCGCCAGGCAGACGGCCAGGCAGCCCGCGAGGATCGTGCCTGTGTGGCGTTGCGGAGGGGTGAGGGCGACGCCGGACGAGGCGGCCGGTGGGTCGTAGGCAGGTGTGGCGACCATGACTTCTCCTTCGAAGAGCGGCGGGAACACATACCGGGAACGGGGGACGGGGGACGGGGAAGAGTTGCGTGACCGTCAGGAGGCGGTGCACAGCTCGGCCATGCAGCCGAACAGCCCGGGGCCGTCGAGCGGGGGCAGTTCCGGGTCGAGCTCCCGGTAGACGGTGTGGACGTTGACCGCCAGTCGCTCGCTCTCGGCCAGCTCCGCGAAGCGGCCCAGCCGGATGTCGCGCGCGGCGTCCATGACGGGCATCCCGGCCGCGAAGCGGGCGGCGGCCTGCTCGTGGACGTGCACGAGGTACTCGCGGATCTCGCGGACGGCCTGTTTGGTGGTGACCGGTCCGTGGCCCGGCACGATGGTGTCGGCGTCGAGAGCGAGCAGGAGGTCGCACGCGGCGAGCCAGTGGGCGAACGGGCCGTGCCAGACGACCGGCGTGGCGCGGGCGAAGACGATGTCACCGGCGTAGACGACCCCGGCCCGCGGCACATGGACGATCGTGTCCCCGGCACTGTGCGCGGGGCCCACATCGATAAGGCGGACCTCCGTACCCCCGACGTCCAGGACCGCCTCGCCGTCGAAGACCCGGCCCGGCAGCACCGGTTCGACACCGGAGAAGTCGAAACGGCCGAAAGCACGGCGGGCAAAACGTCCCGCGGCATCGTCCATGCCGGTCAGCGCCCGCATCTCGGCCGGGCCCACCTGCCGCATGTCCTCCACCGACCCACGGGCCGCGACGATCTCGGCGTGCGCCACGAGCTGGTTGCCGAACCAGTGATCGCCGTTGCCGTGCGTGTTGACCACGGTGGTGATCGGCGCCGCGGCCGTCACCGGTGCCAGCGCGTCCAGCATGAACCGGGTCAGCCGCAGGTCGTAGAGCGTGTCGACAAGCAGTGACGCACCCCGGCCGGCGACCAGCCCCGCATTGCTCATGCCCCAGCCCCCGGCAGCCGCCACCCAGGCATGGCAGCCACCGCCGAGCGCGATCCGGCCCGTACGGGGAGTCACGGAAACCATGGCATCTCCTTGCCGCGTTCCACAGCCAACATCACGAGACTCCAGTATATTTTTGGACTGGAGTCCATCAGTGGCGAGGAATCTAGAGAGATACCGGGGAGAGGTCAAGAGCCATGCGGACCTGTGCTCTACTGAGGCCCATGAACACCAGGCCTGCGGCAGCCGGCGACAAGAGCGGTACGGCGGCCGGACGCCAGGAGCGCAAGCGCCGCAAGCTCTACGACCAGCTGTACGACACGGCCATCGGCCTCTTCGTCACCCACGGGTTCGAAGCGACCACCATGGACCAGATCGCCGAAACCGCCGACGTCGCCCGCGCCACCGTCTTCAACCACTATTCACAGAAGGTCGGCTTCCTGGAGGAATGGGGCACCCGCCGCCGCGCCCGGGTCGCCGAGATCCTCGGCGCGCAGCACGCGGAGAACCTGCCGGTCCACGACCGCCTCCACCGCTACCTCAAAGAAATGGCCGACCTCAACACCGCATCCCGCGCGGAGACCACCGTCCTGATGGACGCCTCGGCACGCCACGGCCGCCTCCTCCAGGACCCCTCCCTGGAGGTCGAACTCACCAGGATCGTCGAAGAGGGGCGCCACCGGGGGGAGATCAGGACCGGCGCCGACAGCGACCAGGCCGGAACACTCCTGGCCGCCTGCTACTTCTCCACAGTCCTGCGCTGGATCCGCGAGGAACCAGCCCCCTTCGACCTCCACCAGCGCCTCCACGGCGCACTCGACATCATCCTCCGCGGACTCCTGACCAACCCGACAGACACCAACAAGCCCTGACAACAGCCGAACAACCAACCCAACGAGCCACGAAAGCCGGTCGGCCACTGGAACACGGCCGTCGGACACAGGAGACCGACAACGCTCCGACAGAGGTGTCCCCCACCCACAGGGGAACCGAGCAGCCGGACCGGAATCCACTGCTCACGACCAGCTGATCCACCAGCCTGGTGAACTCGGGCCGCCGGCCGCCGGCCGCAGTCGCCGGTCACATGGACCCGGCCGGCCCGCCCCGCCACCAGCACCGGCCAAACGCCCGGCGAACTCGCCGACGCGGCCCGCGTGGGGCTGGAGCCGACGAGAATGCGGGTGATCCGCTCGTCGCCGCGCGGGCCCCCGGCCACCAACGGCAGGCGCCACAAGTCAGGTCCGGCATGCGAACACGCCCGATCCGCAGCCCGCGCTCGCGGACCCACCCGGCGTTGCGGGCTTCACCGCCGAGCCGCTCGACCTCCAGGACCTGACTGAAGGTGCCGGGAGGTGACCACGGAGCGGCGTCCATGGCTCCGGAGCATCCACAGGCACACACCCTGCCCCTCCCCGGAACGCTCCACCTCAATGAACAGGCCGCCCTGACGACCACGAAACGAGACCAGGACGGAACCCACAACACCCCCTCCGAGGAGGCCCGCTGGCACGAACACCGAACACGACGCATCACACGCGGAGGAGTTCCGGCGGCGCCTTTTCATCGCGTCGCGCCGACGGGCTCTGTGACCGGCCCGCCCGAACCGCGTCAGGGTTCCTGGTGCTGGAAGGTGCGGCGATAGGCCGTGGGCGTGATGCCGATGGCGTCACGGAATCGGGCGCGCATGTTGGTACCGCTGCCGAGGCCGCAGCGGGTGGCGATCTGTTCCACCTGGAGGTCGGTGGTCTCCAGGAGTTCGCGCGCGCGGTTGATGCGGGCGGTCACCAGCCATTGGTGGGGGCTGACGCCGGTTTCCTGGCGCCACAGGCGGGTCAGGGTGCGGGGGGAGACGCCGGCGTGGCCGGCGAGTGCCGGGATCGTGAGGTCCTCGCCGAGGCTGCGCAGGGCCCACTCGCGGGTGTGGGCGAGCGTGGTGGCCTGGGGGTCGGGGAGGCTGGTCATGATGTATTGGGCCTGTCCGCCGTCGCGGTGCGGGGCGGCGACGATCTCCCGGGCGATGTCGTTCGCGACGGCCGCGCCGAGGTCCTTGCGGACCAGGTGCAGGCACAGGTCGATGCCGGCCGTGACGCCCGCGGAGGTCAGGATCGTGTCGTTGTCGATGTAGAGGACGTTCCGGTCGACGCGCAGCCGGGGGTAGAGCTCTTCGAGGTCGTCCGCGCTGGCCCAGTGGGTGGTCACGGTGCGGTCGTCCAACAGCCCGGCGGAGGCGACCGCGAAGGCGCCGGTGCAGATGGAGGCGATACGGATTCCCGCGCGGCCGGCGAGCCTGAGCGCGGCCCTCACCCGTGGGAGCGGAGGGCGCCGGAAGTCCTCGAACCCCGGGACGATGATCGTGTCCGCGTCGGCGAGCGCTTCGAGTCCCGCGGTCAGCCCGAGGGTGAATCCGGCACTGGTGGTCACGGGCTCCTCGGTGTCCCCGCACACGGTGAGCTCGTAGGGGGTGTTCGGACGGGCGTTGAAGATCTGCGTGGGGATCCCCAGGTCCATGGGCAGTACGCCGTCGACCGCCAGAACCATGACCCGGTGCGTGTCCATGGCCGCAATGTTACGCCCGGCGCCTATATCGCAGGGAGTGCCAGTGAGCCGCCGCTCTCTGCCAGAAGAGCCGTCAGCAGTACAAAAACGCAGTTCAGACCGCATCACACACGGCCGGAAAGCGATGACCCATCTGCAGCGTCCTGGCCCAAAAAGTTCGGATGCTGGCATATGAGCCGTGGCTCGGAAGGGATGCACCGGAGCAGGATCGGATACGAGTACGGGGCACCGGCTCCACACACCGGTGGAGCGGTCCGAGAGCCCCGGCCGTGGCCGAGGAGAACCGATCATGACTGCGCAGAACGTGGCAGGCCGCTTCTTCGACGTGCGGGACGGACAGGTGTACGCCCACGTCCGCGAGGGTGACGGTCCGGCGCTGGTCTTCCTGCACTACTGGGGAGGCTCACGGCGCACCTGGATCCCGGTGCTGCAACGTCTGGAGCCCGGGCAGGGCTTCGTGGCCTACGACCACCGCGGATGGGGCGACTCCGCGAGCGTGCCGGGACCCTACGGCCTGGAGCAGCTCGCGGACGACGCGCAGCGCGTGATCGACGCCCTCGGGCACTCCGGCTACGTGCTCGTCGGGCACTCCATGGGCGGCAAAGTGGCCCAGATTCTGGCCGCACGCAAGCCCGAGGGCCTCAGAGGTGCCGTCCTCGTGGCGCCCGCGCCGCCCGCGCCGGTCGGGGTGAGCGAGAAGGCGCAGGAGGCGTTGTCCCACGCCTACGACAACGAGGAGGCGGTACTCCGGAGCGTCGAGCTGGTGCTGACCCACGGCGAGCTGGCTCCCGAGCTGCGTCGGCAGGTCGTCGAGGACAGTCTGCGCGGCGGCGAGCAGGCCCGCCTCACGTGGCCGCGCCAGGGCCTGGTCCAGGACGTGTCGGCCAGCCTCTCAGCCATCGACGTGCCGGTGCTGGTCCTCGCGGGCAGCCACGACAAGGTCGACCCGCCGGCCGTGCTCGCCGACCACCTGCTGCCCCTGATCCCGACCGCCACGCTGACCGTCCTCAAGAACACCGGCCATCTCTCGCCCCTTGAGGTGCCCGACCAAGTCGCCGCCCACGTCGGCGCGTTCATCGCCCAGCTGTAACCGCGGCGCCCCGGCCGCACACCCCCGAGGAGCGACCACCCGTCGCGCCACGAGCCGTGCGGCCCCACCCCCCATACCCCGGCACGCGAAAGCGCGCTGCCGGTCACCGTAGCGACGGGCCCCGGACCGGGGCCCCGACGAAAGAGACACACCTTGACCACCGACGCACAGCCGTCCGTCTTCGAACAGCTCGGCCTCCCCGACACGGGCCTCAGCCGGGACGCCTACGCCTACGCGGCACGGGTCACGCCCGCCTTCGTCTTCCATCACAGCGTCCGTTCCTACGTCTTCGCCCGCGCCCATGCCCGCAACAAGGGCCTGCGCGCCGGGACCGACTACGACGACGAGCTGCTGTTCGCCGCCTGCGTCCTGCACGACATCGGACTGAGCGAGGAAGGCAACGGCGACCAGCGTTTCGAGGTCGACGGCGCCGACACCGCGGCGGCGTTCCTGCGCGAGCGCGGTGTCGAGGAACCGCGCATCGCCGTCGCCTGGGACGCCATCGCCCTGCACACCTCGCAGGGCATCGCCGAGCGCAAGGGCACCGTGGTGGCGCTGTCCCAGGAGGGCATCGCCACCGACATCCTCGGCACGCAGCGTGAGAACCTCCCGCCCGGTCTCGCCGACCAGGTGCACGCCCTGCTCCCGCGTCAGGACCTCGCCTACGGGCTCAGCGACGCCATCGTCACTCAGGCCCTGGCCAAGCCCCACAAGGCGTCCCCGATCACCTTCCCCGGCGAACTGCTGCGCCGCCATCTCCCCTACGGCGCCCACCCCGGCTGGTACGACCTGATCGCCGCGGCAGGCTGGGGCGACAAGCCCGTCGGCGTCACCGCCCGGCGCCACGCCGAGACGCCTCAGCAGGTGGGTGCCCTGTTCATGGAGTACCTGGAGGCCGGCGACGTCGAGGGCCTGGTCTCCCTCTACGAGCCGCACGCCCACTTCGTCCCCACCCCCGGGAACCACCTGGTGGGAACGGACGCCATCCGCGGGGCAATGCGGCACATGGTCGACAGCGGCGCCCGCCTCACCCTCGAACTGCGCGACATCCGGCAGGTCGGCGACGTCGCCCTGGTCTCGAACAACGCCACCCTCACCGGGCTCGGACCGCAGCCGGTGACCTCCATCACCACCGAGATCCTGCGACGCCAGCCCGGCGGCGGCTGGGTCCACGTCGTGGACGACCCGTTCTTCAGCTGACCGCCCCCGGGTGGCCTGCGCACTCCCGCGCGGGCCACCCGCCCTCCCCAGGCGCGGAGGGCATCCCCGGTGACCCTGCGACGCCCCCTCTCTACCTGCCACGGAGTACGCCAATGCCGCAAACCAAGGTCGTCGCCCTGCCGGTGCTCGGCCGGCACGCCGTCAACGCCTACCTGCTGCTCGGCAGAGAACCGATCATCATCGACGCCGGAACACCCGGCAGCGCCCAGCTGATCCACGACCACGTCACCGCCCACGGCGTCGACCCCGCAGACGTCCGCCTGATCGTCGTCACCCACGGACACATCGACCACTTCGGCTCCGCCGCAGAACTCAGCCGCCTCACCGGCGCACCCATCGCCGGCCACATCGCCGACCTCGCCGTCTACCGAGCGGGCCGGGTCAGTGAACCGTACCTGCCCATCGGGCTGTTCGGGCGGCTCCTCGCCCGCACCTCACGGGTCCGCGCAGCCACCGAGGGCTTCGAGCCCGACATACTCATCCGAGGCGAGACACACCTCTCGGACTTCGGCACCGAGGCCCGCATCATGCCCACACCCGGCCACACCGCCGGCTCCGTCTCCGTCCTCACCGACAACGGCCACCTGGTGGCCGGAGACCTCGTGGCCACCCCGTTCCTGGGCTTCGGCACGGGACGGCCCGCCAACCCGCCCTTCCACGACGACCGGCTCGCCAACCTGGCAAGCCTGCGCCAGATGCTGGCCCTCGGCCCCACCACACTCCACATCGGCCACGGCGCGCCCCTCGACCCCCAACGCGTGAACCGCTGGGCAACCGCCGAACAGCAACGCCTGGACCGCCTCGCGACCAAGGGACGCCTGCGCACCAGGGAAAAGCCCGCAACATGACCACCGGGGCCCCAGGCCGGACCGCCAGATCCGGCCGGCACCTCACGACGTCATTACCCACGCCGCAAACGGCCACAGCACTACACGCCCGCCCCAGCGCTACGACTCCCCCGACTGCCGGTTTTCCACCATAGGAAGTCGTCTGCGAACCCGAACCAACCCCTGCTCTGACCACAGGATGAACGTGCCAGCCCGACGAGCCAACAATCCGGGTGACGGAATCCGCAAAGAACGAGACGCCACCAGCTCCATGGAACGCATTCGACGTGCCCGCGTGAGGAGAAGATCTCCCGGTCGACCCAGTTCACGAGGTCACGCTCCGGGGCGTCGTCAGTGCGGGCCCACCCGGCCCGGCTCACGAGCGCCGGACGGCAGATACCCCGCTTCGGCGCCGCCTCACCGCGGAGTTGTTCGCACACCGGCAGGCGACGGTCTCGCAGAAGGCCGACGGCGGGACACCGGTGGCCCTGCGATAGCCGGTGCGAGTGCACTGTGCGGCCACCCCGTGCGTCCCACCAGGGCCCCGAGCCCTCCGCGCCCTAGCGTGGGCCCGCAACGATCCAGGCATACCGCCGCCGGGATCCCAGCCGCACGGAGGCACCCTTGACCACGACCACCGCCCTCGCCGAGCTCACCGGCGACTATGTCCTCGACCCCAGCCACACCCGGATCGGGTTCGTCGCCCGCCACGCCATGGTGACCAAGGTCCGCGGCGCCTTCCACCAGTTCGAGGGCACCGCCCACCTCGACGGCACCGACCCGTCCCGCTCCACCGCCCGGATCGTGATCAAGACCGAGAGCATCGACACCGGCGTCGAAAAGCGCGATGAGCACCTGCGCACCAACGACTTCCTCGACACCCCCAACTTCCCCGACATCACCTTCCGCACCACCAAGATCGAGACGGTCTCCGACGAGGAGTACCGGGTCACCGGCGACCTCACCATCAAGAACACCACCAAGCCGGTCTCCATCGACTTCGAGTACACCGGCAACGCCGTCGACCCCTTCGGCAACCTCCGCGTCGGCCTGGAGGGATCGGTCGCCATCTCCCGCAAGGACTACGGCGTCACCTGGAACGCCGCCCTCGAAGGCGGCGGCGTCCTGGTCAGCGACAAGGTCGTCCTGGAGTTCGACATCTCCGCGATCAAGAAGAGCTAGCACCACCCGCACCGCACCTGATCGACACCCCGAGCATGTGATCACACGGAACAGACCACGGCACCCGGGGCACAGCCCCCCTGCACGCGTACCGGCCACGCCGTGCGGGTGCAGGGCCGAGAAACCCACAGGACCTGGCGCGTTCGAATCGTGGGGCCCTCGCCCGTCCCGCCCACCCGCTGCCGCACACGCGTGATCACTGAGTGCATGGAGTGTGATGCGACACCCTCCAGTGCTGTCAGCAACTCCACGTAACAACACGCGCCACCCTCAAGACCGCTCACCGAAATGCGAAACAGGCACTCAGGTAGCCCGAAGGAGCGCGAGAAGGCCGCGGCCACGCCTGGCGGTCACCCGGACGAGTGACCGCCGCAGCATCGATGATCAAGCCTGACGGGCAGCGAGCTGATGACGGCGCAGTCGACACCGCTCAGCCTCGGTCAGCCTACGAACCTTTGACGAGCGCAAGTCGAATGCCACCCAGGTGGTGCTCGCCTGCACGTAGCTTGTGGTGCCATCACGGATGACGCTGTCGAGCGTGACCTTCGAGTTGCCCAGCTCAGCCACGGTGGTGGAGATCTCGACAGGCTCCTGACGGAATGTCAAGGGCTTCAGATAGCGGACATGGTGCTCGCCCACGAAGAAGACCGTGCCGACGCGGTCGGGGTGAGGCTCTGCGCAGTCGATGTCGAGCAGTGCGGCATGGGCGTCTTGGATGTATTCGATCAGTCGGACGTTGTTGATGTGTACCCGCAGGTCGATGTCGGCGGTCCTGATTCCCGCGAAGTACCGGTGCGGCTGGGGATCCGTGGCGCCGCCTTCGCGGGACGCGGGATCAGTGGTCTTCATGCGCTGATCAACGCCGTTGCCTCTGTCTGTCACTCGCACGGGGGTTACAGGTTGATGCCGCGGTATTGGGCCAGCGTCCCGATCACGCGCTGGAGTTGGCCGTGCGTGAACTGGACGCGGCAGTGGTCGGTGGAGTCGTCCATGTAGTTGTGGATCGGGTCCGTGCCGGCAGCGGGGCAGGTGTCACGGCCGGTGGGGCAGCCCACTGCGGGTGAGGCTTCGGCCGGGGTGTCGGCGACGTAGTCGCCTTCGCCTGAACATCCGCCCTGGTAGGTACTCCACAAGCCGGTCCAGTGGCCGATCAGGTTGACCGCCGTCTTGCCCTCGTCGTAGTCGGGGCGGGTGCCGCCGGGCATGGTGTCGGAGTTGAGCACCACACCGTCGTACCCGGGCCGGGAGGCGTAGTCCCAGGGGAAGGTGGCCCAGCCCCGGCTGTCATCGGGGCGGGCCGTGAAGAGGTTGAGGTACTGCTGGTTGTACTTGTGAGTCTGCTTGAGGTAAGCCTCGTTCTGGTTGCCTTCGGCGACGCCGTGGAGCACCGCGTGGGACACGCCGTAGCGGTACACCTGGTACGTCCGGAAAGACAGCCCCACCGGGCTGAAGGCCTGGTTCACCACATCGATCTGCCGCTGCAGAGCCGCGTCGGAGAGGTTCCCCTCGCCCGTGGCCTGGTCGTAGAAGACGTTCCAGACGACCCCGACGGTGAAGGGCGCCTTCGACTTGTGTGCCGGGTGGGTTTGCTCCCGCTGGCGGAGGTCGCGCTGCACGGCTGCGGCCGTCGCCCTGCTGACGGCCGCGGTGCCGGGGATTGCGGCGGTGTTCGCTGCGGGACGGGTGACACAGGCGGCGTGGGCGGGGGCCGCGCCGGCACCGGCCGGGACGACCAGGCCGGCGGCCAGCAGCCCGGACAGGGCCAGCCCGCGCCGAAGTGCCTTCGACACACTCATTTTGATCACCTTCGGTGTTGACCCGGTTTCCTTCCGTGATCATTCTCAGGTGGGTCGCCCCCCCTGGGCACTCCGCCGAGTGCGTGAACCCCTGTGCAACGGAAGCGCCCGGGAAGAAAGGACCACCCTGTGGCGCGCCGAACAGCGAACCGTCCCTCCGGCCCGAACGGGACAGCTCGACCTCAAGGTCACTGATCACGGATATGTGAAACAGGCACTACGGAAGCCATGGCCTCCGGACCGTCCTGGGCACCGCCGCCGACCGCCTTAACCAGCCGGCCCCTTCCGCCCCGCCCACCTGCTCCCCACCGCCTTCCTCAGTCGGCGGCGAGCAGGTGGGCGGGGGCGATCCGGGACAGCCCCCGGATCGGTACCGTCAGAGCCGCCACCACCAGGGCGGTCGCGGCGAGCGTGGCCAGCAGCGCGGCGCCGGCGACGGTGAACAGGTGTCCGTGCAGCACGCCCCGGCCGAGTGCCAGCACCCCGGCCAGACCGGCCACCGCGCCGGACAGGCCGCCCAGCAGAGCCAGCCCGATCCCCTCGTAGAGGGTCAGCATCGCAAGCTCGCGGTTGGTCCAGCCGGTCGCCCGCAGCACCGCGAGGTCGGCGGCGCGCTCGCGCTGCGAGATCACCAGGACGTCGATGGCGCCGGCGGCGCCCAGCAGCAGGGACAGCGCGACGCTGAGGTAGTCGGCCCCGCGCGCCTGCGCCACCACGGCGCTGCCGAGCAGCGACCCGGCCACCTCGCCCCGGAAGGCCAGCGTCAGGGCGAGCAGCACCGTGAAGGCGGCCACGCCCAGCGCCAGCCCCGCCGCGCCCAGCAGCGTCCGGCCGCGCACCCGCAGCAGGTTGAGCAGGGCCAGTCCGGCCACCGAACGCACCGGGCGGGCGCGGCGGGCGGCCGTCACCGGGGGCCGGACCGCTTCCATCGGGCCCAGCCGGGTGGCGAGCCAGGCGGGGATCAGGCCCGCCGCCGTGGCCAGCAGGAGCGCCACCGGGAGCACGAGGAGCGACTTGGCGCCGGCCTCGGGCTGTCCCAGCATCCGGCCCAGCACGTACGCGAGCACCGCGCCCGCGGTCCCGGCGGCGAGGCCGATCAGCGCCAGCTCGCCGAGGACCAGGCGGAGCACCTCGCCGCCGCTCCAGCCCAGACAGCGCAGCGTGCCGATCTCGGTACGGCGCGAGCGCACCGAGGCCAGCGCCGCCTGGCCGAGGAAGAGCGCGCACACGACGAGGACCAGCACGAAGAGCACCGCGCTCTTGGTGTCCACGGCCCGCAGGATGCGCAGGGCCACGCCCTTGGCGACCCAGCGCTCCGTCACCCGCGCCGAGCCGCTCAGCGCGACCGTCTGCGGGGCGGGCGAGCTGCCGACGGTGACGTCGACCTGGAGCCGGGGGTAGGCGGCCCGGATCGCCCCGGCCACGGCGTTCACCCGCGCCCGGGAGGCGGTGTCGACGCCGGTCACCCCGGCCACCCGGATCCTGATCGCGCTCACCGGCGCCTTGTCCTGGAGGCCCGGGACCCGGCGGCTTTTGGTGAGCGCGGTGATGGAGTCCATCGTCGTCAGCATGGTGGGCGGCGGGCTGACATAGCCGCCCAGGTTGCGGTCGGGCCGCAGCGGCTCGCCGTGGAGTTTCGCGCGGGTCGCGTCGTCCGCGCCGCTGACCTGCGGCGGCCGGTAGGTCTCCAGCGGGGCGTCGGACAGGGGCGAGAAGCCGGGCAGTCTGCCGGTGTCGTAGCGGCCGACCAGGCGGACGAAGGGGTTGGGCAGGCGCCCGGAGTCGACGCCGTCGCAGGTACCCAGCCCGATGCAGTCCGTGGCGGCGTGGCTGGTCACCTTCCGGTACTGGGTGCCCTGGTGGTTCTCCTCGGGGACGTAGGAGAACGGCTGCTGGTTCGAGTTGGTGACCCACAGGCCGGGCTTCTGCGGCGCCCGCGTCCGCACGGTGAGGTCGCCGTCGGAGTTCCGGCGGTAGGTGACCGGGCCGACCGTCCAGTAGCTCCCGGTGTCGAACGAGTCCTCGTCCAGTGCCTTCCGGTAGCCCTTGCCCAGGTCGATCCGGGTCCTGCCCACCGTGGTGCCGTGCAGGCCCCGGACGTAGCTGTCGGCCGTCGGGTTGCCCAGTTTCGAGGGCAGCCCGTCCGGGTCGCCGACGTCGAGCCGCTCGACGGTGGCATCGAGCGTTCCGGCGGTCAGCGGGCTGCTGCTGAGCAGCGCCGGGATGTAGGAGTCGTGCTGTCCGTGGACGCTCTTGGCGGACGACACCCGCCACGGCCTGTCCCGCTCGGTGAGCATCCGGCCCGAGGTGATGGTGGAGCCCAGGCCCACCAGCTTGTCCTCGGCCACCGGGTCGATGGCCGACAGCAGCACGGGGTAGCTGACCGGGACGTCGACGGTGGCCTTGTCCCGGCCGGACTGGCAGTTCATCCGTGAACTCAGGTCCGGGTCGAACGGCGACCTGTCCCTGAGGTCCTCGGCGATGATGTTCGGCTTCAGCGGCAGTTGCAGGTTGAACTCGGTCTGCTCGGTCTTGTCCCGGTTGAAGTAGAAGCAGACGTCGTACTTCCCCTTGATCCGGTACCGCTGGGTGCCCTTGTCCACCGCGCCCGTCTCCAGGGTGTCGGACTCGAACAGGTGGTCCGACTCCGACCCCGACGTCAGGGGGGAGCGGGTGAGGTAGACGTACTCGTCCGAGGTCCGGTAGGTGCCCAGCCCGGACGTGAGCGTCGGGCTGATGCGCAGGATCTGGCGGGACGCCCCGCTGTCCAGGAAGCGGGACACGTCGACGGTGACGGTGCTCGCCACCAGGAGGTACCCGATGTTGGCGACCGGCGCGGCCACGTCGACCCCGGCCATGCCGCCGATGCGGCGGTACTGGTCCATGGTGATGCCGCCGAACGTGCCGGACAGGAAGTTCGGCGTGACCAGGCCGCTCTGCCGCTCCACGGCCGTCTGCGAGTCGGGCGGGCGGACCAGGACGTCGTACGCGGACCGGGCGTTCTTCTTTACCGTGCCCACGGTGGTCGCCTGGCTCGTGCTCACCGTCGCGGTCAGCAGGGTGAAGCTGGTCGCCGCCACCAGGATCCCGGCGGCCAGGGCCGACGCGCGCCCGCGTCTGCGCCGGAGCTGATCGAGGATCATCCCTATCACGGGCGCAGGCCCCCCAGCCGGTGCAGCACATCGCCGGCCGGCGTGACCCGCTGGTCCGAGATGATCCTGCCGTCCTGCAGACGCACCACCCGGTCGCCGTTGGCGGCGACCTCCGCGTCGTGGGTGGCGACCAGCATCGTCATCCCGTACCGCTCGCGCAGCGACATCAGCAGGTCGATGATCTCCCGCCCGATGACGCTGTCCAGGTTGCCCGTGGGCTCGTCGGCCAGCAGCAGCCCGGGCCGGTTGACCAACGCGCGGGCGACGGCTACGCGTTGCTGCTGGCCGCCCGACAACTGCGAGGGCAGGGCGTCGGCGCGCTGGTCCAGGCCGACCGCTTCGAGCAGTTCCATGCCGCGCGCCCGCCGGTCGAAGTCCACCCTGCGCGGCAGGACCGGGGCGAGCACGTTGTCCAGCACGGTCAGCGCGGGCAGCAGATGGAAGCGCTGGAAGACGAAACCGATCCGCCTGCGGTGCCGGTCCAGGTCCCGGCGCAGCAGCTCCGTGCCGTCGATCTCGACGTGCCCCTCGTCGGGCCGGTCCATGCCGCCCGTCACGTGCAGCACGGTGGACTTGCCGGCACCGGAAGGCCCGGTCAGCATCACCACTTCGCCGGCCGCGACCTCCAGGTCGATCCCGTCCAGCGCGGTCAGGCCGGGATACCGGCGGCTCACCCCGCGCAACGCCACGCTCACAGCCATTGATGCAGCCTCGCCCTCATACATCGCGGCACATACGCTGCCGCACCTACATTGTGGCAATGCACGGGTATGTTGTCACAATGTAGAAGGGATATGCATGCCGCTCCACCACGCCGTGCTCGCGCTGCTGACCCGGCGACCGAACCACGGATACGAACTCAAGGCCCGCTTCGAGGAGGCCATCGGCCCCCAGTGGGGCGGCCTGAACATCGGCCACCTCTACCAGATCCTCGAACGGCTGGTCCGGGACGGCTACGTCTCACGCTCGCAGGTCACCCAGACCGACCGGCCCGACAAGAACCTCTACACGCTCACCGAGACGGGCGAGGCCGAACTGCGCTCCTGGGCGACCACCGCCTGGGTGCGGGTCGGCGGCTTCCGCGACGAACTCTTCCTGAAGCTCCTCGGCGCCTCCGCCCTCGGCCCGCAGGCCCTCACCACGCTGATCGAGTCACAACGGCAGACCTACCTCTCCGAACTCGCGGGCCTGGCCCGGCAGCGCCGGGCCCACGCCGGCGAGCCGCTGGTCGCCGTCCTGATCGACGCCGCCATCGCCCATACCAAGGCCGACCTCGGACTGCTGGACAGCGCCGCACAGCACCTGGGACCGCTCGCCACGGAACACGGCACGCAGGCACCGCAGCGTCCACAGCCACAGGCACAGGATCACCGCCGCAGCCACGACGGGACGAGAGGAGACCGGACAGAGTCCGCCTAACCGACTCGCGCCCGGAAGAAGCCTGATGAAGTCCGGGATGGCCTCCGGCCCCGTGTGCAGCCGGTTCAACGGGACACCGGACAGAGCGACTTCAGGAGTCTGAACCACGGGTATGCGCGACCTGCCGAAAAGATCGCGGGCCTGCTACAGGCATCGGCAAGACCAAAAGAAGCCGGGGTGCGGCTCTTTTGAAGTGAAGGCCGTGGATCAGGCGGTCAGCATGCAACCGTTCCGGCCGGGCCTGGGACAGAACCGCTGGCGTTCACGCCTGGCGTGGATGGCCCAGCACGCGTCGAAGTCGTCGTCGGCGACGAACACGCACAGACGGAGGGACAGCTTCGACTCCTGCAAGGCCCCAGCGGTGCAGCGTCCCCGGAACCGAAGCCGGGGCCAGGTCGATGACACAGGTGGCGCTACAGCGGAGTCTGCACAGCAGGGGTGTGGAATGTGACG
Organism: Streptomyces sp. NPDC048288; assembly: GCF_043201555.1. NCBI lineage: Bacteria > Bacillati > Actinomycetota > Actinomycetes > Kitasatosporales > Streptomycetaceae > Streptomyces > Streptomyces sp. NPDC048288. The sequence continues at coordinate 45,928 of NZ_JBICZD010000027.1, read as the reverse complement.
GCGCCGCCGTGCAAGTGGCCGACCAGCGTGCTCCCTGCGGGTCACCATGGTCACCCCTGTCGGAGCGGGGCAGGCCCTGCGCCTGTCCGGTGCCGCCCAGTCGACTTCCGTGGCCGGAGCCGGACCATGCAGAACAGCACGCAGAAGCGGGCGTTGTCGCTCACCGTGCGGCATCGCCGGTGCGATTCGCCGTCCTCCCGCCACACACCTTCTGTACGGGCCAGGTCGTATGGTGGGCGCATCCCCTCCGCCGCAGGCGAGGATCACCGTGCCGCCGGGGTACTAACGAGCAGAGGTGACGCGTGTATCACTGGTCTCCATCCCACCCCGTGCTTTCGGTGGGCGACTGGAACGACGCGTTCACCGGCCTGCACGGCGCGAGCCGCATCACCGTGACCGATCGCACCGCACCGTGGACAGGACGTCTTGTCTCCCAGCGGTCGCGGACCTACGGCATGGCGCTGTGCAGCGGTGGCCAGGAAAGGGTCATCCGGGACACCCGGCACATCAAGGCTGATCCACGTGGCACCTACGAGCTGCTGGTGCCTCTGGCAGGTACGGCCTGGGTGGAGCAGGGGGCCTCGTCGGGCGAGATCCGCCCGGGTGTCATGGCGCTGTGCGACATCGACCGGCCGCTGTCCTTCGCGCACGACGACGATTTCCGCTCGATCTCGTTGATCGTGCCGGGATCGGGCGTTGCCGGTCGAAGTGTGGCCGTAGCCCGCGAGCCGCAGGTGATCGACGGGGGCAGCGGCCTGGGGCGGGTGATCCGCACGATGGTCAGCACGTTGCAGGAGGAGCGCGAGCAACTCTCCGAAGCGTCCTTCGACCTTGCCTGCGATCGTCTTCTCGACCTGCTGTGCCTGGCCGCCGAGGGCGCGGGCGACTCGGCGCCGGCCGGACAGCGGGCGACGGTCGAGGCCGAGATCCGGCGCTACGTCCGTCGCCACGCCTGCGACGACGACCTCGATGTGGTCGGCATCGCGCGGGCGTTGGGCTGGTCGGCCCGCTACATCCAGCAGGTGCTGCAGGCGGCCGGCACCACCTCGCGCGATCTCATCCGCAGGGAGCGGCTGCACCTCGCCCGGACCCGGCTGGCCAGTGCCGGCTGGGCCGGGCATTCCATCGCACAGGTCGCCCACTCCTGCGGTTTCGGCAGCCATGCGTCGTTCAGCACGGCGTTCCGCAAGGAGTTCGGCATGTCGCCCCGAGACGCCAGGCCCGATGCCCTTCCGCAGCCTGGGGACCCGGGGTGAGCATGTTCTTCGGCGACGGGTCAGCCGACGGTTGAGCCGAAGTACCGGCGCGGGTTGTCGACCAGCATGGTGGTGAGCTGTTCCTCGGTTACGCCTGCCTCCCGCAGCGCGGGCAGTACGTTGTCGTGCAGGTGGGTGTGGTGCCAGTTCGGGGCGATCTGCTCGCGGACACCGGGCGGGAACCAGTCGATGTGGCAGGAAGCGTCGTGCGACAGGACCATCCGCTCGGCCAGCCCTTCCCGGGCGAGGGCCGCGACGGTCGCCACCCGCTGGTCGCCCGGCAGCAGGAGGTCGAGGCCGAAGCGGTCCATGCCGACGTACGACCCGTTGTCGATGAGCCGGCGCAGGTACTCCAGGTCGGTGGTGTCCCCGCTGTGCCCGATGACGACGGCGCCGAGGTCCGCGCCCTCACTGCGCAGGACTTCCTGCGCGACCAGACCGGTGCGCGCGGTGGCGTTGGTGTGCACGGTGATCGGGGCTCCGGTGCGCAGGTGGGCCTGCGCCACCGCCCGCATCACCCGTTCCACTCCGGGGGTGAGCTGGTCCTCGATCGCGCACTTCAGGAACGCGGCCCTGATCCCGGTGTCGGCGATGCCTTCGGTGAGTTCACGGACGAAGAGTTCGGTCATGCCCTCGGGGCCGCCGAGCAGTGTGCCGGGCCCGTGGTAGCGGAAGAAGTCCGGGACGTCGGCCAGCGTGTAGATGCCCGTGGCCGCGACGATGTTCAGGTCGACCTGCTGGTTCACCAGGGCGACCCGGCTGACGTCGCGTCCCAGGCCGATCACCGTCGGGTCCACGATCGTGCTGACGCCCGTCGCGGCCAGGGCCTTGAGCCGGGTCACCGCGTCACTGACACGCTGCTGCTCGTCCCAGGTCTCGGGGAGGCTCTGCCGGAACTCCTCGCTCAGCACGAACACGTGCTCGTGCATCAGGACGGTGCCGAGGTCGCCGACCTCCACGGGGCCGCGGACGGTCTGCACTTGTGCGGGCGGGGTCATGTGGGTCCTTCGGGCTTGCGCCGTCGCCTCAGGGGCACCGGCTTGATCGAATGCAGCAGGGGGGACGGGATCGGGCGGAGCCGACGATCCGATGCGCCGACGTGCCCGGCACATGCGGCGGGGTGCGGACCGGGCCGTCCGTACGATGCCCACTCTGCAACGCGGGGCGAGGACGGTCTTTCGCGTCGGCGCAGAGTGCTTGCGCGCCGGCGCAGTCCGTTCGAGCACACCCGACGCCACAATGGCGCCGGTCACAGCTCGGGGAAGACCACGCGGAGGGTCTGGACCCGCCTGTTGCGACGGAGCATGAGCCAGGCGAGGGTCGGCGGGCAGGGATCGGTGCTGCCGGCGGGGTTGGTGACGTCCATTTCCCAGATGGTGACGGTACGGCTGGCCACCACATGGCGCAGATGCTGGGTCACGCCTTTCTCGCGGTTCCTTCGCATGGCCGGGATGGGATGGCAGCGTTCGCCCGGCGTGCTCAGGACACCGACCAGTTCGGTCTCGGCCGGCCAGAGCTCCAGGATCTCCCTGGGCTGATGGCCGCGCCGGGCGCCCTCCAGCGTGACCTCGGCCTCCTGCCGGCTGTCCTCGGTCAGCCGGGCGGCGTCGTCGTGCACGTGCGTGGCGGTCGTCAGCAGGACCTGCGCGAGCTTGGCACGGGCCTGGCTGAGGCGGCTGCGCACCGTACCGACCGGGATCTCGCAGGCACGGGCGATCTCCCCGTACGACGTGATGCCGCTGAAGTGGCGCAGCATCAGCACCAGCCGCAGCGGCTCGGGCAGCTGCTCCAGCGCGTCCCAGATCCAGTCGCGCATCGCGTGCTGGTCCACGACCCGCTCGGGATGCATGAGCTGCGTGGAAGTGGAATATGGGGGATACGACAGCCCGTCGTCGCACGTGTGCAGGCGGTCGAGGCTTTCCAGACGAGCCGGTGTGTCCCGGTCGGCGCGCAGCCGCATGCGGGAACTGTTGCGCACGATCGCCCGCAGCCAGGCGCCCACGGCCGCGGGGTCGCGTACGTCGCCGATGCGGCGCAGCGCGGTGAGTGCGGCGTCCTGCACCGCGTCCTCCGCGTCGGGGCCGTAGCCGAGCAGGCTCAGCGCCACCGCCCGCATCGGTGCCTGGTGGCGGGCGAGCAGCAGGCCGAGCGCCGCGGTCTCCCCGGCCTGGGCCCGGCGGGTGAGTTCCTCGTCCGTGGGCGGGTCGATCGCTGTCATGGTGGGTGGACGCCTCCGTGGGGACGTGGTTCGGTAACGCATCATGCTCCGGTCAGGACGGTTCCGGCAGCCAGCTGCCGTGGAAACCAGCCGGGACGGGGTAGGGCAGCTCCACCACCGCCTGGACGGCGAGCTCCCGGGCGTCGAGCACGAGCAGCTCGCCCGCCTGGCCTCGGTCGTCCGAGACGAGCGACAGCAGCCAGCCGTCGTCCTCGCCGGTGCCCTCGGCCGCCGGTACGAAGACCGCCTCGCCGGCATGGCGGCCGCCGGGTGTCTTGTGCAGGTGCCGGGTGTCGGCCTTGAGATCGTGTTTGGCGATGCCGTCGCCGCAGGCCGTGTAGAGGTAGCGGTGGGGGTGCCCGGTCAGAGCCTCGTTGCGGGTGGGGAACTCGGCTTCATGGTCGTCGAGTTGGGACTCGGTGACGTGACCGGTGGCCGGGTCCAGGGTCCAGCGGTGCAGGACGGAGGGGGCGGCGGCCGAGGAGCCGCTCGGTTCCCGTACCGCGACCGAGCCGCCCATGCCGGACCAGTCGTGGCGGAAGCTCGCGGGGGCGTGGCGTACCGCGTCCAGCACGATCCGGCCGTGGGTGTCCTCGTAGGCGTTGCCCACGTGGAAGACGTAGCAGGGATCGATGTCGTACCAGCGCACGTCGGTGCCGCCGAGTGCGCGGGACATGATCCCGAGCCGGGCGCCGTACTCGTCGTCCCACCGGTAGGGCATGCCGCCGCGTCCGGCGAGGACGGGGTCGAGGACGACGGGGAGGTCCAGCCACACGATGTGGTGCGCGGTGACGGCGAAGTCGTGCATCATCGTCGGCCCCGGCACCTCGACCGGCCGGCTGTCGAGGAGTTCACCCTGTGCGGTGACCCGGTGGTAGGTGAGGTACGGCGGGGCGAACCCGGTGCCGAACAGGTGGAGTTCGCCCGTGACCGGGTCCTGTTTGGGGTGCGCGGTCATCGCAGTCCGCAGGCGCCCGCCGAAGTCGTAGGGCCCGACGGTCTCCAACTCGTCGGTGACCCAGTAGGGCAGGCCCGCCTCGCACAGGGCCAGCACCATTCCGGCGTGCCGGATCACGTGCGTGTTGGCGGGCGTCGCCGCCAGGTCGACGGTGCGGTCCTCGCGGATGAACGGGTGCCCCGCCAACTCCCGGGTGCGCACCCACCGGTTGCGGTACCACTCGGCACGCCCGCCGCGCAGCCGGATGCCGTGCAGCATGCCGGAGCCGGTGAACCAGTGCCCGGAGACCTCACCGGGCGGCGGGTTGGGACCGTTGCGCAGATAGCGGCCGTCCAACTCGGGCGGCAGCGCACCCCGCACGGTCAGGCCGGCCGCCGCACGCTCCTCCGGGACCGGCGCGAACCGGCCCCGGAGGTGACGAGGAAGGGACGACCCAGCGGGCATGCCCTCGGTCACGCCTTCCGGCACGCCTTCCGTCATGCCCGCGGTCCGGGCGACGCGGCCTTCCTGACCAGCGAGGCGACCTCGGCGGGCTTGGACACGTACACGGCGTGGCTGCCGCTCGTCTCGGTCACCGCCGCCCCCGCCCGTTCGGCCATGGCGCGCTGGGCCGGCGGCGGGATCATACGGTCCTCGGTGGCGACCAGGTAGAAGCTCGGCCTGTCCCGCCACGCGGGGTGGGTGACGGTCCCGCCCAGCGCGGCCACGCCCCAGGGCACCTGGGCGTCGGCCAGGAACCGGGCCTCGTCGGCGGGCAGGTCGGCGGCGAAGGACGCGGCGAACTTCTCCCGGTCCAGGAAGAGGAAACCGTCGCGGGGCGGCAGGATCGGCGGGACGGGCGCGCCGGGCGGCGGGTCGGCGATCAGCGTGTTGACGGACTCGTCCTTGTCGGGCGCGAACGCCGTGACGTACACGAGCGCGCTCACCTTCTCGTGGTTGCCCGCCTCGGAGATCACCGCGCCGCCGTAGGAGTGGCCGACGAGCACGGTCGGGCCGTCCTGGGCGTCGAGGACCATCCTGGTGGCGGCGACGTCGCCGTCCAGGGAGAGGGTGGGGTTCTGGACGACGGTGACGGTGTAGCCGTCGGCGGTCAGCAGGTCGTAGACCCCCTTCCAACCCGAACCGTCGACGAACCCGCCGTGGACCAGGACGACGTTCCTTGCTTCAGCACTCATGTGTACGCACTCCTCTTGGATGGGTGAGCTGATGCCCGGGTGGACTACTGCGGCAGGACCGTGACCGGCGGCTGGGCGGCCAACAGCCGGGCCTGGGCGCGGGCGGGATAGACCTTCGTGAAGACGGCGGGCCCGACGAGGCCGACGACGTGAGCGGCGATGCCCACCCAGGCGGGGGCGTCCACCGCGCCCGCGACGGCCAGGCTGACGCCGATGAACGTGAAGCCGGTCCCCCAGGCGGCGGTGATGTGGTTGTTGACCCGGACGAACTCCGGCATGTCCCAGAACTCGCGTGGCGTCTGGCGCTTGGCGATGCCCAGCGTGAAGGGGCGGCGGATCGCCAGCGTTCCCCAGGCCGTGGCCGCGAGCCAGGCGAAGGAGAGGACGTCGGTGTGGTGCGACAGGGACGAGTGCGGCCTCGCGAGGGCGACGGCACCGACCACGGCGAAGTACACGATGGTGCTGGCCTCCAGGATCAGCGCGTCGAGGTCGACCCCGCGACGGCGGTCCTGGAGCAGGAGCAGCAGCCCCGAGACGAAACCGCTGACCGCACCCCAGCGCCAGTCGACGAAGCCCGACACGAAGCCGGCGACGATCCAGGGGATGAATCCCCGAAAGTAACCCATTGAGTCTTCCTTGGTGAGCCAGAACGAACGTGGTCGACGCGGACTAGATGCAGGGCGGGCAGGGAAGTTCGAACACGGGCATGTGGCGCCCGTCACATGTGGCACCCCGATGGACGCCAGGGTGGGGGGAGCGGACGCGCGCCCCCTGCCACCTCTCAGCCGAAGTGGCGGATGCGGGCCGCGGTCGCGGGGGCGTAGGGCAGCCAGTCGCCGGCGTTTCCGGTGGCGACGAACTCGGCGACTGCGGTCGCGAATGCGTGGCCCAGGGCTCGCTGGGCGTCGGCGGCACCGGCTCCGGCTCCGGCGAGGACGGGGCTTTCGGGGTAGGCGTCGAAGGTGTGGAAGAGGAAGGGCAGTTCGGCGCAGTGGGTGGCGCCCAGGCCGTACGGGTCCTCGGCGGGGGCGTGGTCGAACTGGTAGACGTAGGTGGTGTTGCCGCCGGCCGCGTGGTGGTCGGCGATCTCCAGCGAGCCGTCGCGGAACAGACTGTCGGTCTGCACCGCGGTGAGGTTCTGGACGCCGGGGTCGAAGGCGGTGAAGGCGGTGGCCTCGTCGCGGGTGGTGCCGATCAGCAGGGGCTTGCCCTCCAGGGCGCCGTCCGCGAGGGCCTGTTGCCGGGTGCGGGGCAGGCCTGGGGCGCCGAGGACCGGGTACATCGGCGGGGCCGCGTTGCCCGGCACGGCGAGCTGGGCGGAGAGGCGGCCGTAGGCGTCCAGCAACTGCTCGGCGGGCAGCGCACGCAGGGCCCTCGCGGTGTCCGTGCCGTCCGGGACGCCCAGCAGCCGCAGGTAGGCGGCGGCGTGCTCGGCGGCCTGGTGGGGATCCTGCGGGTGCAGGCCGAAGGGGCCGCTCTGCAGCAGCACCCGGGTGACGGACCCGTTCGTCGCGGGGTCGAGGGCCAGCATCAGGGAGGAGTAGGCCCCCGCCGACTGCCCGCCGACGGTCACGGTGCGCGGATCACCGCCGAAGGAGGCGATGTTGTCCTGCACCCAGCGCAGTACGGCGGCCTGGTCCTGGGCGCCGAGGTTGGCCGCGCCGATGTGCGGCAGGTAGAGGTAACCCAGCGGTCCCACACGGTAGTTGGCGGTGACGACCACGATGTCGCCCAGGGCGGCCAGCCGGGCACCGTCGTACCAGTCCCAGCCGCCGGAGCCGCTGGTGAAGCCGCCGCCGTGCCACCAGACCAGGACCGGGCGGGCCGCGCCGTCCGCCGGTGCCCGTCGCGGAGCGAAGACGTTGGCGGTCAGGCTGCCGTCCTCGTTCCAGTCCGGTACCCGCTTGCCCTGTACCTTCTCCAGCCGGGAGGCCGCCTGCGGCACGGACGGTCCGGCCTGCGCCGCGTCCCGCACATCCGTCCAGCTCCGGTGCGACCGCGGCGGCGCGAACCGCAGCTCCCCCACCGGCGACGCGGCGTACGGGATGCCCCGGAAGGAGACCGCCCCGCCCTCCACGACTCCCCTGACCCTGCCCCGGCCGGTTTCCACGACCACGCGCTCGATACCGGTCACCGTGCTCACCTGCTCTCTCTCGTCTCGGTTGCTCCGGGACTTTTCTAGGCGGGCATCGACATCTGAGCCAGAGATGCCCGCTCGAATCGAGAAAGAAGGACATAGGATCCTGAAGTATGGATAAAGCGCGCCATCGATTGGATGAGACGGACAGTCGGATCGCCGCCGCGATGATGGCCGCTCCACGTGCCTCCTGGCGCACGGTCGGCCGCGTCCTCGGTATCTCGGAGCGCACCGTCGTACGCCGTGCGGCACCGCTGTTCGGTGACGGGACCCTGCGGGCCACGGCCGTCCGCAACCCCGTGCACTTCCCCGACCTGATCCCGCTGGCCCTGCGCATCCGCTGCAAGCCCAACCGGATCAGCGCCATCGCCGCCACCCTCGCCCGCCGCCCCGACACGGTCTGGGTGGACGTCCTCGGCGGCGGCGACGAGATCTGCACCATCCTTTTCCTGGACGGCCCGGACGCCCGCAACAACCTGCTGCTGCGCGACCTCCCCGCCACCCCCGCCGTCCAGTCCTGGACCTCGCACGTCCTGCTGCGGGTCTTCCCGGCCGCCTTCGACTGGAGCGGCGGCCTGCTGACGGAGACCGAACTGGCCGCTCTACGGCCCGACATGCCCCCGGCAGCCGCCCGGCCGTCCCTCCAGCCCCTCGACCACCAGCTGATCACCGCACTCGTCGAGGACGGACGCGCCTCCTACACCGACCTCGCCCACCGCGCCGACACCACCGCCCTCACCGCCCGCCGCCGCCTCGAAGCACTGACCGCCGGCCAGATCCTGCGGCTCGCGACCGAGGTCGACCTCGCCCGGCTCGGCATCCGCGCCGAGGCACTCCTGTGGATCACCGTCGCCCCCGGCGGCCTGGAGGACACCGGCCGGCAGCTCAGCCGCCACCCGCAGGTCCGCTTCGCCTCCGCCGTCACCGGCCCCGCCAACCTCCTCGTGGCCGTGGCCGCAGCCGACCTCGACGCGCTCTACCTCTTCCTGAGCGAGACCATCGGCGCCCTCCCCCACGTCACCACCATCGACGTCACCCCCATCCTGACCGGCGTCAAGAGAACCGGCCTGGTCCGCCCGGGCAGCCTCTGAGCCTGCCGCAGGCGGCCTTCCGCAACGTCACCGTCACGGTCACCGTGGCGCGGTGTCAGCAGGTGGCCCGGGCGGCGTCCTCGATGAGGCGGGTGGTGATGTCCGGGTGGCTGATCATGGCGACGTGGGACGAGGTCGGCACTTCGACGACCTTGCGGAAGTTCGCCCGGCTGTACATCCAGCGTTCGGCCGCGGGCGGAATCGCCTTGTCCTGGCCGGCGACCAGCCCCCACGACGGGATGGTCCGCCACGCGGCGGCCTTCGTCGGGTAGGTGAAGGAGTCGGCGTCGAAGGGCCGCTGGGTGGCCTGCAGGACGCGGAACGCGGCGGCCGGTATGTCGGCGGCGAAGGCGGCCTGGCCGTCCTTGCTCAGGTACAGGTCGGTTCCGGTGGCGCCGTCGGGCTTCGTGTAGGGGACCGGCACGCTCACGGGCAGGACCTCGCTGCCCGGGAACTTGTCGATGAGCTCCCCCTGGGTCTCGCCCACGTCGGGCACGAACGCCGCGATGTAGACCAGCGCCTTGACGTTGCTCTTTCCGGCGGCGGCGTTGGTGATGACGGTTCCGCCCATGGAGTGCGCGACCAGCACGACAGGGCCGCTGACGGAGTCCAGCAGGCTCGCGATGTACGGGGCGTCGGTGGGGATGCCCCGCAGCGGGTTCGACCCGGCGATCGTGGTGTACCCCTTCCTCTGCAGGTTCTGGACGACCCCGTTCCAGCACGACGAATCGGCGTAGCCGCCGTGCACCAGCACGATGGTCGGCTTGGCTTCGGAGGTGTGGCGGTCGGCCGCGGACGCGGTCCGGGCGAACGGTCCGGTCAGCGTGGCCGCGCCTGCGACGGCGGCACCGGTGGCGAGCACGGTACGGCGGGTGGGACGGTGGGTGAGGTCGGAACTCATGGGCGCTCCTGTGGTTGTCGGGTGTCGTGTGCGGGGTGATGGGCGAACAGCCTGGCGTGGGCCCGGCCGTGGGTGACGGGGCGCGGCGGCGCGACCCGCCCCGCGTGTCACGACTGTTCGTCGGGTCCTTGTGCCGCTTGGGCGATGACGGCGGCCACGACGGCCGGCCGGGACACGTAGACGGCGTGGCTGCCGGGTGTCTCGGAGACGGTCGCCCCGGCTCGCTGGGCCATGGCGCGCTGCGCGGCCGGGGGGATCATGTGGTCGTCGGTGGCGACCAGGTACCAGGACGGCCTGGTCTGCCAGGCGGGCTGGGTGACCGCGCCGTCGAGCGCGTCGACGCCCCACGGGACCTGGGAGTCGGCCATGAACGCCGCCTCCTTCTCGGGCACGTCGGCCGCGAAGGAGGCGGCGAACCTCTCGCGGTCCAGGAACAGGAACCCGTCCCGGGGAGGCAGGATCGGCGGGACCGGTGCGCCCGGCGGCGGGTCGGCGATCAGGGTGCTGACCGACTCGCCCTTGTCCGGGGCGAACGCCGTGATGTAGGCGAGTGCCGCGACGTTCGGGTGGTTGCCGGCCTCCGTGATGACGGCCCCGCCGTAGGAATGACCGACCAGGACGGCCGGGCCGTCGAGGGCGTCGAGGATCTGCCGGGTGGCGGCGACATCGCCGGCCAGCGACAGCGTGGGGTTCTGGACGACGGCCACCTGGTAGCCGTCGGCGCTGAGGTGGTCGTAGACCCCCTGCCAGCCCGATCCGTCCACGAAACCGCCGTGCACGAGCACGACGTTCCTGATTGTCGTCATGGTCTCTCCTGACCGGATGGACAGGCGTCGCGCCTGTCCGGTGCGCCCATCAAAGTCATCCGGAGCGCGGGTGAACACGCAGAACAGCACGCAGAACCGGGGTTCGTTCACGGCCCGGGCGGCGTCCGGCTCGGGCGGACGTACACTTCGCGGCATGCCGGGCATTCTGAGCTTCGAGGGCGTTGTCGCGGGTGACCGGGCCGAGTTCTGGCGTGATGCCTGCACCCGGACCTTCGTAGGCGTCGAGCCCTCGGGAAAGCCGGGCGCGGCGATCGGGGGCAGAGTCCGGGCCTATGAGGTCGACGGACTGGCCGTGGGCGACATAGCGGCGACCGCGCAGTCGATGACGCGCACGCAGCGGCTCGTGGACGAGGCCGATGCCCACTACGTGCTGCTCGGCATGCAGGTGCAGGGGACGGGCGGGATCACGCAGGGCGACAGCCGGATCCGGCTCGATCCGGGTGACTGCGTGATCCTGGAGTCGCGCCGCGGATTCGAGTTGGACTTCACCGACTCCTTCAACCTGTGGGTGTTCGCGTTTCCGCAGCACCTGGTGCGGCTCGGCGAGGAGGATCAACGGCGGCTCGCCGCCCGGCGGGTGGACGGCCGCAGCGGGCTGGCCGGGGTCTCCCGCCGTGCGCTGCTGGATCTGGCCAGGAACGCCGACGACCTGAGCCGGTCGCCGGACTCCGGTGCACTCGCGCTGGCGAACGATCTGCTGGTCACGCTGCTCGGCGGGCCGTTGGCCGAGAGCCGGCAGCTGGCCGGCTCCCTGCAGCGGACCCTGCCGGTACGGATCAAGGACCACATCGACCGGAACCTGGCCGACCCGGGACTCGATCCGGTCCAGGTGGCGGCCGCCTTCGGTATCTCCACCCGGTATCTGCACAAGGTCTTCCGGCCCGAGCGGGAGACGGTGGCCCACTACATCCGCGACCGGCGGCTCGAACAGGTCAGGCTGCGGCTCCTGGACGCGCGCCTCGCCGACCGGCCGATCTCGGCCCTCGCGTTCGACGCGGGCTTCGGTGACCTCAGCGGCTTCAACCGGGCGTTCAAGGCCAAGTACGGGGTCAGCCCCCGGGAACTGCGACAGGGCGGGTAGCCGCCGGGGTGCGCTCCGGTCCCGGCCGGGGTGCGCTGCCGTCCGTGTCCGCGCGGTTGTGGGCCTTCCATCATGGGAGCCCGTTGTCGCGCAGGTGCCCGGCAGGAGTGACCCATCACCACAGAGAACGGCTTCGCCGCAGTGCTCCGCGGCCATCGGCGTGCGGCGCGCCTGACGCTCGAACAGCTGGCCGAGGCGTCGGGGGTGAGCGCCCGCACGCTGTCGGACATCGAGCGCGGCCGGAGCAGAGGACCACAGCACCGGACCGTCACCGCGCTGGCCGACGCCCTGGCGCTCGACGGCGACACCCGTACCCGTTTCCTGGAGCTGGCCCGCGACGGCAGGCTCGAGGACCACTGGAACCGTCCGGCCTCCGGACTCCACGAACTGCCCTGCGGGGTGGCGGACTTCACCGGTCGCTCGCGGGAGCTGATCTGGTTGAGCGATCTGGTGTACTCGGAAAGCGCACCGGGCGTCGGGGTCGTCGGGGTGATCACCGGTTCCGCGGGCCTGGGCAAGACCACGCTGGCCGTCCGCGCGGCCCACACCTTACTGCCGAGCTTCCCCGACGGCGCCGTCCTCCTCGACCTGTTCGGCCTCTCGCCACACCCACTGCCCGTCCCCGACGCCCTGCGAGCGTTGCTGCGCGCCCTGGGTGTGCCCGCCCAGCGGATCCCGCCGGGCACCCATGAGCGGGCCGCGCTCTACCGTTCGCTGATGCGGGACCGCCGCATGCTGATCGTCCTCGACAACGCCGGATCCGAGGAACAGGTGCGCCCGCTGCTGCCGGGCGGAGGCCCGAGCCGGGTCCTGGTCACCACCCGGCGACTGCTGGCCGGGCTGGAAGGCGTGCGCAGACTGGCCCTCGGGCCGCTCCAACTGACGGAGTCCACCCACCTGTTGGCCGGGATCCTGAACGGACGCGCCGTCGACGACACGGCCCTCACCCACCTCGCCGACCTGTGCGGCGGCCTCCCCCTCGCCCTGCGGATCATCGGCAACCGACTGCTCAGCCGACCCGACTGGGACGCCGCCGAACTCGCCGCCCGCCTCGCCGCCGAAGAACACCGCCTGGACCAGTTCAGAGCGGGAGACCTGCGGATCGCCGGCGCCTTCATGATGTCCTACGACCATCTCGCCCCCTCCGCACAGCAGGTCTTCCGAAGACTGGCGGCCGCACCCGGGCGGGACTTCGACGCCGCACTGGCCTCGGTCGCCGGCGGACTCCCGCTCGGGGACGCCTGGGAGGCGCTGGACGATCTCGTGGACCTCGGTCTCCTCCAGGACGCTGGGGCGGGAAGGTACCGGTTCCACGACCTCGTCCGGCTCTTCGCCCGCGACCGGCTCCAAGCGGAGGAGGGCGACGACGCCTCGGCCGTACGGGAACGGGTGACAGTGTGGCTGCTGCGGACGGCGACGGCCGCCGGGCGCTGGTTCGAACCCGGATACGGCCGCCCCGACCCGGAGTTCCCCGCCCTCGGCAGCCCGGAGGAAGCCGAGGACTGGCTGCAGGCGAACCTGGAGAACTGGCTCGGGGCGCTGCGGTCCGGGACAGCCGCCGGGCAGCACTCCCTCGTCCTGGACTGCGCCGAGTCGATGCACTGGTTCTCCGACCGCTGGACGCACGCCCCCCACTGGCGCGAGGTCTTCGGCCTCGGCGCGCAGGCCGCCGTCGCCCTCGCCGACCCGGCACAGCAGGCGACGCAGCTGAACTACCTCGCCTGGGTCAACTGGGTGCCGCCCAGCGACCCGGATGCCATGCTCCGCTGCACCGCGCAGGCCCTGGAGCTGGCCGAGAGCAGCGGCGCCACGGCCCAGGTCGCCGCGGCACACGACTACACCTCACGCGCCCTGCTCGCACTCGATCGACCGGCGGAGGCCGCCGCCTCCGCGGCCGTGGCGGCAGGGATGTTCCAGGTCGTCGGCGACATCGACGCCTACGTACAGGTCGTCTCACAGATCGGCCACTGCCGCCGGACAGAGGGACGCCTCGCTGAAGCCCTTCACCAGTACCGCACGACACTCGAACTGATCGACGACGAGCGGTCAGGGATGACGCCGACCATCGCCGCCCAGTGCCGACCGTACGCGCTGATGCGCATCGGACAGTGCCTGGCGGGCCTCGACCGCCGCGCCGAGGCGGTCACCGCACTCCTCGAAGCAGTGGACCTGATGGACGCTCTCCAGCCGAACTTCCGGCAGGCCGAAGCCCTGGAGACCCTGGGAGCCCTCCTGGACGACGACGGCCGTCCCTACTACGAGCGCGCCGCGCGGACCTACCGGCAGATCGGCGACGAGGCAGGGAGCCTGCGCTGCGAAGCGGCCGTCTGACCACTGACCGTGGTCATTGCCGACGAGGGCGCGGCTGGTAGTGCGCGGTCCGGGTTCTGTTGGCGTGTCCGGTGGCTGTCCAGGGGCAGGGACGTTCCCCATTGGAGGACTTGAGTGGGGCTCGTGGTGTGCAAGGCAACGGAACGCGTTGCCCGGCCGGGCTGTCACGTCGGCAGGGAGCCGTACAGTGCGGCACCGGCGGCGGCGAAGGCGGCGCCGGCCCAGTGGGGCCAGGAGCGGGTGCGTCTTGCTGCGGCGTAGGTGAGGGCCGATCCGGCCATGGCCGGCCACAGGATGCTGAAGGCGGCGGAGCCGGGTGAGAACTGGCCGGCGATGAGAGCGGCGAGGGCGTATCCGGCGATCGCGCCAGTGGCGACAGCGGGGAAGTTCGTGTCGATCGGGTTCCAGGCGTCGGAGGCGGTGTTCCGGCGCTTGGCGCGGACGGAGAGCGCGATCGACGTGATCAGGGAGATCGCGGCGACCGCGGTCCACAACAGCGCCGGGACGACCAGGAGGGGGGTGGGTGAGTCCATGGGGATTTTCCTCATCAGCCGCTCCGGCCGGGAGCGGTCCCGGCCGGAGCGGCTGTGGTAGCAGGGGTAAGGGCGCCGCAGCGGGTGCCGTCGGTTTCAGTGCCGACGGCACCCGGTGTCTACAGCTTGGTCTTGACGCACTTGTCGTAGACGGTGTCGATGCCCAGGATCGTGGCGCTGGCAGTGAGAAGCATGGTCGCCAGGCGCTCCATCTTCAGGTACCGGGAGCGTGCGCTCATCACGCGGGTGACGGCGGCGCGGACACCGCCCCACCGTTTGATGACGCGCCAGATCCTGCGGATCTTGGTGACGGCGAAGTAGGAGCTGCCGAGCAGCCAGAGGACGGCGCCCACGCACACGGTGATCCGCCAGGCCCGGCCCCAGGAGAACCAGCCCTTGCCGTTCAGGTCGTACATGGTGACCGGGTCCGGAGGGTAGCCGTAGGCGTTCGCGCCGCCGCCGGCGATCGGGTCGAGCTGGAGGAATCGGCCGGTGGTGGAGTCGTAGACGCGCGCGCCCATCAGGGTGAGTCCGGAGAGTGTCTCGCCGGAGCGTTGCTGGGCGCCGAGCCAGCCGTAGCGGGCGGGCACGCTGCTGGCGCGGACGTTGCCGTATTCGTCGGTGTCCTGGACGGTGGGAGCCTTGCTGGTGTCCAGCGGGAGCTGGACGGAGATGTCGCCGTGGATGTCGCTGAGCTGCAGAACGGTGCCGCCGGTCCTGCCGGTGGTGGCGGCGAGGCCGCCGCCGAGCGACTCCACGTAGCGGGTCACGGTGCCCTGGCTGTCCTCCGTGATCCACGTGGGGCTGTCGCAGCCGCAGTCGTAGTGGTTGACCTTCGACTCCGTGGTGCCCCAGGTGCCGCCGCTGTTCGTCTCGACGGTCCAGGAGCGGATGCGCTGGGTGGCGTCGAGCTGCCAGGTCTGTCGCTCGGAGCCGACGGTTTCCTGGCGGATCAGGTCGTTGGTGTAGTAGGCGAGGGTCACGCCGCCCGGCTGGGTGGTGGTGCGGCCGAAGGCGTCGTAGGTGTAGCCGGTGTCGACCTGCCGGTCGGCGCTGTCGTAGGCGTAGTTGGTGGTGGTGCCTCCCGAGGTGGGGCAGTCCGTCCCGGGGGTACCGGTGGCGCTGGTGAGACTCTTGCGGTTGGAGCGTGCGTCGAAGGTGTAGGTGCGCTTGGTGCACACCGTCTCGGCCGTGTCCTCGGCCGAGGTCAGGCGGCCGATCGCGTCGTAACGGTAGTTCTGCCCCGTGATCTGCGCGTCCGAGACGACCTGGCCGTGGATGGAGCGGGTGACGGTGTCGGACTGCACGAGGGTGCCGT
This sequence comes from Streptomyces sp. NPDC048288, assembly GCF_043201555.1. Lineage (NCBI taxonomy): Bacteria > Bacillati > Actinomycetota > Actinomycetes > Kitasatosporales > Streptomycetaceae > Streptomyces > Streptomyces sp. NPDC048288. The sequence goes on along the minus strand of NZ_JBICZD010000027.1, from coordinate 30,102 downwards.
CGCTGTCGCGGGTGTAGGTCCGCTCCAGTGCGTTGCCGTCCGCGTCGAGGCTCTGGGCCAGGGTGTAGCCGCCGGGTAGCTCTTCCTCGGTGAGGTTGCCGTCCGCGTCGTACGAGGCGAGGAAGGTACCGGCCACCGAGTCGACCACCTTGGTGGCCAGGCCCCGGGGTTCGGCTGTGTGGTCGTAGGTGTAGTTCACCGTGGACGGGATGTTGTTGCCGCGCTTGACCTGGCGGTCGAGCAGGTCGTACTCGGTGGTGGTGGTGCCGCCGTCCGCGTCGGTGTAGGAGATGACCCGGCCGAGCTTGTCGTAGCCGGTGGTGATGGTGCCGTCGGTCGGCGAGACGGTGCTGGTCGGCCGGCCGGTGGCCGTGTCGTAGGTGGTGCCGGCTTCCGGTGCGGCCGTGCCGACGCCGCCGGTGATCTTCACCGAGGTGGTGCGGCCGGCGTTGTCGGTGCCGATGGTGGTGGTCCGGGTCGAGCTGTTCGCGGTCTCGGACGTCTTGGCCGGGTTCCCCCACCAGTCGTACTCGGTGGTCCTGGCCGGCAGTTGTGTCGGGTTGGAACCGCCGCCGGTGATCGCTCCGGCCGGGCCGGTCGAGCACACCAGGTCGGCCCACTCGGGGCGGCCGGCGCAGCTGCCGGTGCCGCTCGCGGACCAGTACGTGGTCACCCGGCTGGTGGCGTCGGTGGCGCCGGCGCCGGGCGCTACGCGCTTGGTCTCGCGGCCCTGTGCGTCGTATTCGACCGTGGTGGTGACGGCCAGGCCGCCCGGGTCTTCCACGGTCTTGGTCTGCAGGCCCTTGGTCCAGTCGTAGGCCGTCTGAACAGCACGGGTCTCGCCCTGGACGCCCGGGTGCTCACGGACCTCGGCGCCGGTGGTGACCTTGGTGAGCTGGTCCCGGATGACGGCGCTGCCGTCGGTCGGGCGTCCCTCGTCGTAGTCGTGGACCGTCCAGGCCCGCGCCGTCACCGAGGCGCCGGCGGCGGCCAGCGTGGTGGTGCCGGATTTCAGGTCTGCGGTCAGGTCGACCCGGCGCAGCGGGCCGAACTCCTCCAGCAGGCGGGTGCCCTTGCTGCTGAAGGTGCGGGTGGTGGACAGGAGTTGGGCGCGTTCGGCGGACGGCAGGGCCGCGATGCCCAGGTCGCCGCGGGCCGCGGCGCCGGCGGCGGTGGTGCTGATGGCCACTTCGCGGTTGGCGGGCGTCAGTTCGCGCACGGTGTTGCCGAACTGGTCGTACTCGGTGGTGGCGATGTGCCCGCCGGGGGCGGCGGTGTTCACGGTGCGGCCGGAGGCGTCCAGGTAGTGGAGGGTGGCTCGCCTGTAGTCGGCGGCGGTCAGTGCGCTGCCGGCGTTCGAGGCGGGCACGGCGTCCGCCGGGAAGACCGCGGTCGCGTCCGTGGGAGCTTCCTTCTGCCCCCATGCCTTGACGCTGGACGAGCCCATGCTGTTGGGGGCTGTGGTGCCGGTCAGCGGTACGTCGTAGACCACGGACGTGACCGCCTCGCCGGACACGGTGTCCGCGCTGCCCTGCGCGAGCGCCGGGCGGGATGCCTTGAGCAGCATGCCCTCGCCGGCCGCGTTGCTGGAGCCGGCCTTGCCGTAGGTGAAGGTCCACGGCAGTTCGCCGGGCGGGGTCAGCTTGGTGATACGGCCGCTGCTGTCGTAGGCGTACTCGGTCTTCAGCGACGGCGAGATCTGCGGGTGCCATGCCTGGCGGAGTCGGCCGGAGCCGTCGTACAGGTACATCTGTACGGACTTGGAGGTGGCCGTGGTGGCGCCGGGCGCTGTGGACCACAGACGGATCTCCTTCACCTGCCCGGAGATGTCACCGTAGGTGCTGTCGGTGGCGGTGGTGGAGGTGGCGTAGACGAACTGGAGCGCGCGGCAGCCCTTGGTGGTGTGATCGGTCTTGCAGGCCGCCACGGTGGTGGCCGAGGTGGGTGCGTAGACCCAGGTGGGGCGGGCCAGTTGCTTACCGTCGACGGTGACCGTCTCGGAGTCCATGGACGTCGTGGAGTCGCTCTGGCCGTCGTTCTTGGTGGTGGAGACCTGCCAGGTCGTGGCTCCGGTCGGCTTGGTGAACACGGTGACGCTGCCGTCGTCGGCGGTGAGTGTGAAGGTGCCCGAGGTGGATCCGGTCAGCGTACGGTCCTCGGCGCCGGGCTCGGCCGTCCACCCGCTCTGGTCGGAGTTGGCGGTGAAGTGGATGGCGTCACCGTCGAGTGTCACCACGTCGACCGCGGTGTCGGACACCTTGCTCACATGGCTGTACTCGGAGCCCGACAGCTCGGCGGCGGTGCCGCTCGCCCATTCCTTGCCGAAGATCGGGGCCTGGCCCGCGGGTACCCCGTTGGGGGTGCGGGAGGACGTGGTGCGCTCCACCGCCAGTCCGAAGGCGGACGCGTCGGTGGCGTTCAGGGTGTAGTCGCCGGTGAGCAGGTTCAGCGAGCCGGGGCCGACCTCCTCGGCGGCGGCGTCGTCCGCGGTGCGGTCGACCACCGCGTTCAGCGGTTCTGTGCTGCCGGAGGCGGAGTTGGGGCCGGTGAAGTCGGCCTTGATCTCGATGTTGCCGTCCGGATCGACGGTGTCGGTGGCGTTCCACACCAGCGCCGCGTTCCTGCCGCCGGTCAGCGGTACCGGCCAGGCGGAGAGTGCCAGACCGTCCTTGGTGACGTGGCCGGCCGGGATCTTCACCCACGCGTCGGCGGCGGAGCGACGCCAGGAGAAGGAGACGCTGTCGTACTTGCCGGCATCGGCCTCGGCGACCAGGGGAAGGCGGCGCGCGGTGCGCTGGCCCTCGGAGGGCTGGACGAAGCCGCCCGGACCGGCGTGGAAGGTGTACTCGATCGCCTCGGAGTCGTTGCCCGCCTTGTCCACGGCCCGCACCTGCAGGGTGTGGGTGCCGTCGCGCGGCGGCGTGACGGAGATGCTCTTGTCGGCGCTCGATCCGCCGGTGGTCACCTTGGTCCACGTCACGCCGTCCAGCGACCATTCCAGCCACTGGTGGTCAGCGGCCGGAGGAGTGACCGTGAAGGCGCCGGCCTGGCCTGCCCCCTTGACCCAGGCGTTCGACGGGTAGTCCGCCGAAGTGATCTTCGAGGGGGCGGAGGGGGCGCTGGTGTCGACGGTGAAGGTCTTCCACGCCGACCAGCCGGTGTTGTAGTGAGCCCCGTCGTAAGGGCTGGTACGGAACTTGTACGTCTTGCCGTTCGCCAGCACTCCGGAGGGGACGGTCACCGAGGCGACCTGCCCGGAGGGTACGTACTTCGACACGATGACGTCGCCGACCTGTGTATTGGTGGCGTTGTCGTAGATCTGGAAGGTGCCGTTGACCTTGTCACCGTCGGCGTCGACGAACGTGTCCCGCAAGGTGGGCGTGGTGGTGCTGACGGTGTAGGCGCCGCCGTAGGAGAAGTACGGCGGGCCGGCCTCCTGCTTGGTGCCGGTGCGCGGCCGGTAGTTGTAGTTCACCACCAGCTTGGGCGGGTTGGAAGCGGCGTTGGCGGAGTTGACCCGCTTCCACTGCGCCACCGCGGTCTCACTCGTGGCGCGCAGGCCCAGGTGGCCGCGGGTGGCCTTGGCCGAGGCCCACTCCTGCACCAGCGTGGTCACGTCGGAGTTGATCCAGCCGTCCGGCTGCGCGGTGCAGGCGGTGTTGCCCCAGGTCTCGGTGGAGGTGGCCTTCTTCGCCGTCCACGACGGCTGCGCCGTCCAGCGCGAGGACGTCGAGGCCGCGCCGGTCGACCACACCTCCCAGGGGTGGAGCGCGCAGTCGGTGTTGTTGCCCGAGTGGAAGTTCCACAGTGACAGCTTGGCGTCCAGGACCAGCGCGTCCTGGACGGGTGTGGTGTTCCAGGAGATGAAGGAGCGCGCCGTACGCGGGGTGCCGTCGGCGTTCGTGGTGCCGGGGTTGCCCAGATCCAGCTCGGTGTCCGTGGACCAGTCGACGGTCTCGCCCTGCTGCACGTAGGTGTCGAAGACGTTGGACAGCGAGGAGGTGGACGGGTCGACGGTGACCGGGTACTGGGTGTCCGGGGCGGTGAGGAACTTCGCGTCCGGGGTGACGACCAGGTCGACGATCGAGCCCTTCTGAACGACCTTCAGGCCGACCCTGGCTCGGTTGGTGTGCTCACCGGACCGTTTGTCGACGGTGGAGTCCCACATCACCGGTGCGGGCATCACCGCCCGCTTCTTGTTCTTCCTGTCGGTGAACAGGACACTGCCGTCGGCGAGTTGCTTGGCCTTGAGGCCCTTCGCCTTCAGCGGCAGCGTGTAGGAGTAGTCGCCCGAAGCGGGGCGCTGCCTGATCTCGACGAACTGCTCGAAGCCGGTCCGCGTGGCCTCCACGACCACGTCCGCGCCGGGAACGGCGTTGGTGTACTCCGCTCGCGTCCCGTCGAGTTCCGGCTTCGGCAGCCCGCCCTTCCACTGGAGGGTGATCCGCTCGTCGCCCTCGCCCAGCGTCACCAGGTCCGTGGCCTTGGCCTCACGCGCGGCCTTCAACGACTTCGCGGGGGTCCCGGTCCTGCCGGCCAGGCGCAGCCCGCCCGGGTGTGCCTTGGGTTCGACGGCCCCGCCCTCCTCCTGGACCAGGTCCAGGTCGACGTCGCGCCACTCCCCCGTGACCTCGTCCCGGAACCGGACGGGACCGGCGGTGAGTTCGGTGGTCAGCGAACCGTCCTTGTTCGCCCATGTCGTGGAGGTCTCCGTACGCTCCGAGAGCGCCTCCACACGCTTGCCCGACAGCCGGGCAGCGACTCGCGCGGACGGGATGTCCGGGGCCTGTGTGGCCGCCGCCTTCTTCGGCGCGTCAGCCTTGGGGCTTCGAGGTGTCGTGGCAGCCGCCGCATACGCGCCGTCCAACAATGTGACAGCCAGGGCCAGGGACAGACTTCCCGCTATCCAGCGAGTGCTTCCCCCGGACCAGAGACGTCTGCGTCTACGTGACGCAGGATCGTGAATCACCATGATTCTCCGGTCGTTTCACTTCGTCGACGCATCACAACTGTGATGTCCCTGTGAAGCTACCTTGAGCAAAAAGAAGGTAAATACAGTCAAGCGATCGCAAAGTGGGCCTGTACTGCCCGACTGCGATAGTGATCTGCGTCACCCGACGGTGCGGTATGCCCTGAACTGCCGTCGAAGGCCGGCTCGCAGGCCCGCGGTGTTGTCACCGTCGGTCGGACCAGCCCGGCCGCGCTGTCCAAGGTCGCCTTCGCGCCCACATGGGCTCCCGACCATCCACGGCCGCCGGGACGGCTACAACACCCAGCGCGCCGGCGACCAGTGCCGCTCCGCGCGCGGCAACTTGCGTCGCACGCCCAGCTGGAGATCCTCCACCAGGTCCCGGGCGGATTCGGCGCCTTACCCGGCCGCACCGAGCTGGTCCTCGCAGCGGGAGGGCGCTCGTAGGTGACCAGTTCGACGGCGGCGGACGCGTCCTGGACGGCCAATGCCGTTAACGGAAGCTCGGTGGGCGCGGATTGAGCCGCTACTACCGGACCGGTGTTTCAGGGGGGTGGCCGGTGCTGGCCTCACCGGGAAGTGACCGACACGATTGCCTTCATGCGCCAGGGCAGGTCGCAGTGGGTGTATCTGCCCGCGAAGTACGGAAACGGGCGAGGCGAGTACACCGCCTGCGGATGTGGGCCCTCGACGGGACCTGAGAACAAATCTTCACCATGTTGATGGCCTAGGGGGTGTCCGATGGGTCGGGTCGGGTCGTGTCGGGTCGCGTCCGCCAGGCTCGATCACCCTGACCAGCGTGAGATCGCTCATCCAGAATGCCGTGCCGGACAGCCAGCTGGTGGAACCGGCCTCTGTCAACCAGGGCGCCACCGAAAACCAGAGGCTGGGACGCGACATGATCACTACGATCCGGACCATGAGTACCCACCATGCCGGTCCTACGTTCGTCCTGGTGCACGGGTCCGGCACCAGTTCGTTCATGTGGGCGCCCGTCCAGAAGGAGCTGGCGTTGCGCGGTCACCGCAGCTTCGCCGTCGACCTGCCGGGCCACGGGTTCGACGCCCAGTACCCCGTGGCCTATCAGGCTCCGCAGGACCTCGACGCCTGGGCGGACGAGCCTTCGACGTTGGCCGAGATCACCTTGCAGGACAACGTGGACATGGTGGTCGACGTCGTCCGCCGGGTGGCTGAGTACGGGCCTGTGGTTCTGGTGGGCGCCAGCCTCGGCGGGACCACCATCACGCAGGTGGGCAACACGATCCCCGACCTGGTGGACAGGCTCGTCTACATATCCGCATGGTCGTGCATCCAGCGGTCCAACCCGGTCGAGTACATGCAGGAACCCGAATTCGCCGGCAACCTGCTGGCCCCGCTGGCGGCGTTGAACGTGGGCGACCCGGCCGGACTCGGCGTCGGGCGGGCCAACTACCGCACGGCCGATCCCACCCTGCTCACGGCCCTCAAGGCCGCGGTCATGGCAGATGCGACCGACGAGCAGTTCCGAGCCTTCCTCAATATCCTGCAGCCCGACGAGTCCCTTGCCGTGATGACAGCCGACGCCCGCGGACAGGCCGACACCTGGGGAACGATCGCCCGCACGTACATCCGGCTCACCGACGACCGCACACTTCCGGTGACGATGCAGGACCGCCTGATCGCCGAGGCCGACGCGCTGACCCCCGACAATCCCTACGACGTGCACACCCTGAACACCAGCCACACCGGCTTCCTCCTGCGACCGGCGGACGTGGCGGGAATCCTGGACCGGCTGATCGCCTAAGGACTGTGCGGCGAGCCACCCTCGCAGCCACAGCCGAATCGCAGCGACGGTGACCGTGCCCTGGAAGACATACGCTCTCTTGTCATACCGCATCGCCACGGCCCGGAAGCCCTTGAGGGCGTTGACGGTCCGTTCGGCTTCGTTCCTGCGGACATACCGGGCCCGGTCGAAGCCGGTGGGACGGCCGCCACGGCTTCCACCGCGACGGCGGTGGCGGTGGCGGTTGGCCCGCTGATCCCGGCGCTCGGGGATCGTGTGCCGGATCTGTCGCCGCAGGTAACGGCGGTTGCGGCGGGAACTGTACGCCTTGCCGCCGCAGACGTGGTCCGGGCGCGTTCTCGGGTACCCGCCGGCCGGGCGCGGTACGCGGATACCGTCCAGGACCGGAATCAACTGTGGGGCGTCGCCCCATTGCCCAGGGGTGACAAGGACGGCCAGCGGACGACAGCCGCCGTCGCTCGCCAAATGAATCTTGGTGGTAAGCCCGGCACGCGAGCGGCCGATTGCCCCGTCGGGCCGGTCATAGGCAGGCCGTCTGCGTCGCCCTGGCACCCGAGCCGGGCGTTGGCGGGCTCCGGCCGCGTGCTGATGGGCGCGGCATGATGTGGAATCGACGCCGACTACGGACCAGTCGATGCGGCCCTCTGCCGCAGCGTCAGCCTGAACGGCCTGCAGGATCCTCTCCCATGTGCGGTCGGCCGACCACCTGCGATGCCGGTCATGAACTGTTGCAAGTGCCGCTTAGGCCGGGCCCACTCCCGATCCGACAAGTCGCCGCGCCCCACGCCGACCGGAACGAAGCCAGCGGCGCTTGGCCACGCGACCCGTCGGACAAGCCCTAGGCCGAAGAAGGGGCCTGGGCGAGTGCGCTGTAGTGCGTGGTGGGCAGGTCGCCGACGACCTGCTCGGCGCTCGAGAACGGGGCGTCGGCCAAGGCCACGCCGTTGGGCTCGGGACGGCGTGGGACGCCTCGTTGGGCGGGGCGCTCGGGGCGACGGTGGCGATGAGGGAGTCGTCGCGCTCCTCGTGGTCAGCGTGAGCGCCGGCGCCTCCAGGTCACCAGGGCCGTGACGAGGGCGAACACCCCGAGGGCGGTACCGGCAGTCGCACAGAGGCCGGGAGTGGCCCAAGCCGGACCCGGCCATACGGACACGGCGACGTCGGCGCTGTCGTTGGCGGTCTTCGGGTCGTTGCTCGGGTGGTGGGTGTCGCCGTCGGCGACGGTGACCCGCCCGCCACGATGCGCCATTTCCTTGTCGATGCGGAGGGTGAAGGGGAAGGTCGTGGTGGCTCCCGCCTTCCCCGCCTCTGCCGTACACACGTAACGGCGGGCGCTCGGCTGCCTCACGGACGCTTCGGCAAGGGGCGAGCCGTTGGCGGCCAGGGCCCGGCAGACCTGGTCGAGCACCTCCTCGTCCCGCTCGGGATCGTACGGCGACGACACAACGGTGGTGCCTGCCGGAACCGCGAACTCGACCCTGACCTTGACCTTGGCCGGAAGGGCGCCTGGGCCGTCGTTGCGTACGCCGACCCGCACGTCGGCCCGGCTGCCGACGGGCCCCCTCGCGGTGTCGGCAAGCGCGACCAGGTCGCTGGTGCTGCGCACGGCGAGTTGGAGGTGCGCTGCGCTCTCGCCCGTCGCTTGCGGCGCTCCCGCGTCCTTGCCGTCCTCCTGGCCGGCTCCGGGGACGTAGCGGAGCGTGGATCCCTGTCCAGACTCGTACTGCGAGGCGATCTCTTCCGGCGGGATGTAGTCGTCCCCGAGGACGGCGGCCTCGAAGGTGACGGTCGGGTAGGTGGCGTCGTCGGCGAGCGTGAAAGTCTCCGGAGCGGCGAGGTGATAGGACGCTCCGGGCGGGATGACGACATCATCGGCGGGCAATCGGCACCAGGCCGATGTGGTGCCGCGGTAAAGGCAGTTGCGGTGCTTGCCCGCTATCCGGAGACCGTCGCGGGTACCGATGAAGAGCGAGACTCCGCGGGCGGGGACGTCCCCGGTGTTGCGCAGGGTCAGCGAGACGGCGACCCGTCCGCCCGGCGTCACGTCGCCCCGGTCCGCCCGAGTCTCGACGGCCAGCGTCGGCTTGCCGACGACGATGCGGGTGCTCGCCGTGATGCTCGGCAGGCCCGGCGAGGTCAACCGGTAACGCAGCACTGCCGAGTCGCCCGCCTCGGCCCCGTCCGCGGGACTCACGCGGAAGGACTGCCCGCTTCCGCCGTGCCGGCGATCGACCAGTTCGCCACCGCAGCGGAAAGTGGGCAGCCGGACCGGGCAGTTGTCCTGACCCGTTTTGAGGACGGCGACGCCCCTGAGGTCCGTCGCGTCAAAGGCGACCATGTAGTGGCCCGATCCTTGCTCCCCGAACCGCTCCTTGATGCCGAACCTCGAGCTCGGGTTGTCCTCGGGATCACGCGAGACGTAGAAGACGGAGGGCACATCGAGCTCGGGACGGGTTGTGTCCGACGAGGCCGAGCAGCCGAGGAGCCCTGCCAGCACGCCGAGGACGAGAACCACCACCGCGACCGCCAACCGGAAGGACCGGATCGGGCGCGAGGCACCTCTGCCCGGCATTCGCCGGAACTTGGCGGTGACCCGCTTCGACGTGTGCACGACGGTTACTCTGCCATGGCGCCAGAGTGACGGGATGGTTGACGCCGGATGGTGTCACAGCCCGACTCACGCCGGTGTCCGGGACGGCAGGGCCGACGGAATACCTGGACCGCCGGGCGGAGTTCAGGAACCCGTTCCAGGTCTGGCCGTGGCGGCAGGTTTTACGATCAGTCCGTGACTGATACCCCGGCGCATTGGACCGTCCGCCATTTCTCGCAGGCCAACCCCGCCGGCCCTGGCTGCGACAGCGTTCCGGCTCTCTTGCGGCGGCTGGCAGACACCATCGAGGCGTTGGGCCCGGCGGAGATCCAGCACGTGGTGATCGAGTCGGAACCGACCGAGCACGGCCCTTGGCGGTCGGGCACCGTCTACTTTCACCTGCCGGAGGACGAATGAGGAGTAGTCCTCATGCTCATGAGCGGAGCCAGATCACCCTGCCCCCGCCAACCGGGCAAGCCGATTGCCGACGCCGTGGCCGCGGAGGTGTAGTTGCACGAACGCACTGTTCGACGCACACCGCGACGAGCCGGAGTTCGGCTGCCGGTCGTCGGCCGATGAAGCCCGAGGTCGGCGGCCGGCGCGGTTGCCGCACAGCAACGCGGGCCCGGGTCCGTCCGGACTCTGCGACCGAAGCCGGTCGGAGCGGCGCGGTCCTGCCACGAGACAACGGTGTCGTCGACATCTCCGATCACCGGCTTCCATCAGCGCCATCCCCGGCCTCCCGGTTCACACGACTCACTAGTTGACACTTCACCTATCGCTGATGTGTCATCTACCTGTACCGGAAACCCCGGGACGGGCCGAGGAGATTCCATGAGCACGCCACCCATGCGCGACCTCGTCGCGCTGCCGGCGCCCGAGGCGAGTGTCCTGCTGCTGATCGACTACCAGCCGCTCCAGGGATGGGCCGAGGCGGCCGAAATCCTCGGTGTTCCGACGGTGCTGACGACCCTCGCAGAGGAAGACAACGGACTCCTTCTCCGCCCGCTCCAGGACATCTTCGCGGACCACGAGCCGATCGACAGACTGCTTGTCGACTGCACCGGACGGAAGAACCTGATCATGGCCGGTATGCACACGGAGACCTCGGTGTGCATACCGGCTCTGCGGGCGGTCGGTGAAGGACTGGACGTATGCGTCGTCACCGACGCCTGCGGAGGGGTGACGATCGAGAGCCACGAGGGAATCGTGCGGCACATGGCCCGGTCAGGGGTCGTCCCGGTCTCGTGGGAGGTAGGCGGCGCCGGATGGGTGCGCGAGCGGGACCGGAGGGCGGCCACCGTGTCCGCGGACGCGGTCGGGACGCGAGCGACGACGGCCTTTCGGTGTCCTTCGTCGGGGCGTGTCCGCTCCCTGCCGGCCCGGTCGCCTGGCTGTAGGCCTGCCTCACCAGCTCGCGGCCAGGGGCCCGGCATGACTCCACAGGCCGCGGGCGAAACAGTCCGATGACCCCGGACCCCCTTCCACCCTCCGCCCGGCCTCAGCGGAGAAACAGGGCACGCTGCGGCTTGCGTCGCTGGGCCACGGGCGTCGCGGTGACCGTCCTCGTCTATGTCGCCCTCATGACGATGACCGCAGGTGCCGCGTCCCACTACTGCTGCGATTAGCTAACGGCCGTCGAACCCGAAGGTGCCAACGTCCATGCCCACTATGCCGTTTCCGTCGCCGGCCACACCTCCGAAGCTGGTCGCCACCGATCTGGACGGCACGCTCCTGCGCAGCGACGGAACACTGTCCCCCCGGACGAAGGCCGCGTTGGCGGCGACGGAGAAGGCCGGGATACGGGTCGCGCTCGTCACGGGCCGGCCTCCGCGGAGCGTGTCGACGCTGTTGGAGCGCATCGGGCCGCACGTCGTCATCGCCGCCAACGGCGCCACGGTCCATTCCTCGGACGGGGCAGTCGTCCAGGCCTTCCCGATCCCGTCTCCCGCAGCCGTACGACTCATACGACGTGTGCGGGCGGCGATACCCGGTGTGTCGTTCGCCGTGGAGTTCGAGGAGGCCTACGGTCACGAACGGGCTTATCCGGACTGGTCGTTCGAGGGCGAGGCGGTGGAACTGGTCGGCCCGGCCGAGGAGATGCTCGCCCGTGTCCCGGGCAGCTCTCTGCTCAAGATCCTCGCACACCATCCGACGCTGCCGTTGGGCGACTTCTACGAGCTCGCACGGCACGCCGCCGGACCGAACGCCGAGACCACGCACTCCACCGGGCTGTCCCTGGTGGAGTTCAGCGCGCCTGGCATCACCAAGGCAAGCACCCTTGTCGCGTGGAGCGGTCGGCAAGGAATCGCCGACCATGACATCGCCGCTTTCGGCGACACGCCCAACGACCTGCCCATGCTCCGCGCGGTCGGGCAGTCCTACGCCATGTCCAACGGCCACCCGGACGTCCTGGCGGCTGCCCGTTTCCGCGCGCCCTCCAACGACGAGGACGGCGTGGCACGGGTGCTCGAAGGTTTCATCGATGCCCAGGCTGGGCGGTCGACGGCGGAGGCCGGTCGGTGTCTGCGGGACAGGTGAGCACGGTCCTGGATCCGGCTGAGGCCGTCGCAACCAGGCAGTGCCCACCAGGCCCGTAAAGGGCGGTGTCCGCCCGCAGACACCCCGTTCCACCCGTTCAGCGCCGCGCCGCTCCGTCCTCGTCGTCCGGGAACTCCCCGGAGAACGCGGCGGCCATACGGAGCCACGGCTGCGCCTCGTCCTGGCGGCCCTGGCGTTGCAGGGTCCGGCCCAGCATCAGGTGGGCGTAGTGCTCGACCGGGTCACGCTCGACGATCTGGCGCAACTGCTCCTCGGCGCGCCGCAGTTGTGCGGAGTGGTAGTAGGCACGGGCCAGCAACAGCCTGGGGCCGGTCTGTTCCGGGGCCTCTTGGACGACATCGGTGAGCAGCCGTACCGCGCCGATGTAGTCCTTGGCCTCGAACAGCAGTTGGGCCCGCTCCCAGCGCTCGGTGGTGCTCTCCTCGTGCGGTCCGCCGACGCCGTTGTCGAAGAGGTGCAGGGCGCTTGCCCAGCGGTCGGGCGCCACTCCGTCGGTGGCCGGGTACTCGTTGAAGTTGTCGGTCATGGTTTCCTCCGTTTCCGAGCGTGGTGCGAAGGGGCGGTCTCAGGTCGCCGGTGCGGGGCTCGGTGTGCCGGCCGCGTCGCGGGCGGCGAGCAGCGAGGCGTGGGTGGGGGCGTCGGGGACGTCGGCGGGCCGGTTCGCGGCGAATTCCTCGCGCAGTACCGGTACGACCTCCTCGCCGAGCATGTCGATCTGCTCCAGGGCGGTCTTCAGCGGGATTCCGCCGCCGTCCACCATGAACAGCTGACGCTGGTAGTTGCCTGCGTACTCGCGGAAGGTGAGCGTCTTCTCGATGACCTGCTCGGGGGTGCCGACGGTCAGCGGGGTCTGCGCCATGTACTCCTCCATGGAGATTCCCCCGCCCATCACCGGTGAGTTGTCGAAGACTGGGCGGAACTCGCGTACGGCGTCCTGGGAGTTGCGGCGCATGAAGACATGGCCGCCGAGGCCGACGATCGCCTGCTCGGGGCTGCCGTGGCCGTAGTGCGCGTAGCGCTGCCGGTAGACGTCGATCAGCTTCTCCGTGTGTTCCCTGGGCCAGAAGATGTTGTTGTGGAAGAAGCCGTCACCGTAGAAGGCGGCCTGCTCGGCCATCTCGGGCGAGCGGATCGAGCCGTGCCACACGAACGGCGGGACACCGTCGAGCGGGCGCGGAGTGGAGGTGAAGCCCTGCAGCGGGGTACGGAACTTCCCCTCCCAGTCGACGACGTCCTCCCGCCACAGCCGGCGCAGCAGCGCGTAGTTCTCGACGGCGAGGTTGATGCCCTGCCGGATGTCCTTGCCGAACCACGGGTAGACCGGGCCCGTGTTGCCCCGGCCCATCATCAGGTCGACGCGGCCGTCGGCCAGATGCTGGAGCATCGCGTAGTCCTCGGCGATCTTCACCGGGTCGTTGGTGGTGATCAGCGTGGTCGAGGTGGACAGGATGATCCGCTCGGTACGCGCGGCGATCCAGCCCAGCATCGTGGTCGGGGAGGACGGCACGAACGGCCTGTTGTGGTGCTCCCCGGTCGCGAAGACGTCCAGCCCCACCTCTTCGGCCTTCTGCGCGATGGCGACCATCGCCTTGATCCGTTCGTGCTCGGTCGGCGTACGACCCGTGTTCGGGTCGGTGGCCACATCTCCGACGGTGAAGATGCCGAACTGCATCGTCTTCAGCCTTTCCATATGGTTGATGCATCAACTACCAGCTGCTGGTGGGAACGCGGGCGCAGCGATGGCTATTCCGCTTCCGCCGGGCGCGGGGTTACCCGGACCGCTTGTCCAGCTGCTCGACGACGCGGCCCGCGACCCGGGCGAGCGTGCCGAGTTCCTCCGTCGTGAGCAGGTCGACGAAGAGATCGCGGACCGTGGCCACATGGCCGGGCGCGGCCGCCGCGATCGCCTCCCGTCCCAGCGGGGTGACGACCACGAACGCGCCGCGGCCGTCCTCGGGGCACTCCGACCGGACGGCCAGCCCGCGCTTCACCATGCGGGAGATCTGGTGCGACATCCGGCTCTTCTCCCACTCCACCGCCTTGGCCAGGTCCGCGGAGCGCATACGGGCGCCGGGTGCCTCGGTAAGATGAACGAGGACGATGTAGTCGGCGGCGGACAGGCCGGAGTCCGCCTGCAGGCGGCGAGCCACTCGGCCGTGCAGCCTCTCCTGCATGCGGACCAGACAGCGCCAGGCGTCACCCTCCGCGGGACTGAGCCGTCCCGGCGTCTCGTTCACACGGACCACTCAGCCAAGCTGTGCCTCCAGCCACCGCAGGACGTCGGGGGTGACCGGGTCGGTGATGTCCGCGAACTCGTCGTGCCGCTTGAGGAACTTGGCGACGTAGGGGCAGACCGGGACGATCCGCATGCCGGACGCGCGTACGTCGTCGAGTGCCTGCTGGACCAGCTGTGCGCCCAGCCCCTGGCCCGCGAAAGCCTCGTCGATCTCGGTGTGGAAGAAGACACGCTGCGCGCCCCGGTCGCGGTACGCGGTCAGGCCGGCGCGTTGGCCGTCGACCAGGATGTCGTACCGGCGGCCGGCGTCCACACGCTCGACGGCCGTGGTGGTGGAGGACTCGGTCATGGTGTGCCTTTCGTCAGGGGGGAGGCCAGAGGGGGAGGTCAGCGGGACGGTGGGTTCCGGCGCGGTGTGATGACGGCGTTCGGCAGGGCCGGTGCGGGAAGGCGGCCGCCGGGAAAGTCCTCGATCACGCCGAAGCGGTCGGAGGAGGCCTCCCAGTCCTCGCGGGCTTTCACGATGTCCTCGTGGCTGCGGCCGACGAAGTTCCACCACATGACGATCTCCTCCCCGAAGGGAGGTCCGCCGAGGAGGACGGTCCGCGCCGGGGCGTCGGTCTCGTTCACCACCGTCAGGGTGTCCGCGCCGCGAGGGACGTAGGCGAGTTCGGCGGGCCGCAGCACGGTGTCGATCAGGCGGACGTCCCCGCTGTCCACGAGGAGGCCGTGCTCGAAGGCCGCGTCCACGGCGAGGGTGAGCGTCGCGTGGGGCTCGAGGACGATCTCGGCGCCGAGCAGCGGCGTGAAGGCCCGGACCGGGGAGGTCCGGCCGGCGAGCGAGCCCAGAAAGACCTTGATCTCGGCCCCGTCGACCCGCGCGGCTTCGGGTACGTAGTGCTGGAAGTCCCGGGCCGTGTCGCGGTGTTCCTCGGGAAGCGCGACCCACAGCTGGACGCCGTGGATGACGGTGGTGTTCGGGGTGGAGACCTCCGAGTGGGCGATGCCGTATCCGCCGGTCATCAGGTTCATCTCGCCGGGCCGGACCAGGGCGTGGGTACCGAGCGTGTCGCGATGTTCGACCTCACCGCTGAACAGCCAGCTCACCGTCTGCAGTCCGGTGTGCGGATGCGGGGGCAGGTCCATGCCGCCCGCCGCGGTGACCTGGTGCGGGCCGTAGTGGTCGGCGAAGCACCAGGCGCCGATGAGTGTGCGCTCCCGCTGGGGCAGCGTCCGCCGTACGTGCATCGCACGTGGACCGCCCAGGGGGACCTCACGCGGCGGCAGGACGTCGACCCGGGGCGCGGAGATCGGCCGGTCGTCCTCGACGAGCGTGCCGCAACGCAGCACAGCGGCGTCGGTTTCCACGTTGCTCACCGAGAGCACCTCCCACACGATCTGGTTGTCACATCAACTATGATGCCATGGAGGTGGGCCGATGGCCACGGCGCCCGCCCGTACACAGATCACCCCGAGCGTGGCCCGAAGGAGGGCTCTACGTGACCAACCGCACCGCACACGGCTCCCCGGCCCGCAGCATCTTCATCGACAAACAGAGCCCCAAGGCCTTCCGTGCCCTGGTGCAGGTGTCGGAAGTGGTGCGAGCGACAGCTTCCGAGGCCGGGCTCGACCGCACCACCGTGGAACTGATCAACCTCCGCGTGTCGCAGATCAACGGCTGCGCCTACTGCCTCGATGTGCACACCGGAGCGGCCCTGCGCGCCGGCGAATCGCCGCGGAGACTCGGCGTCCTGGGTGCGTGGCGGGACACCGGCCTGTTCAGTCCCGCGGAGCGCGCCGCCCTGGCGCTGGCCGAGGCCACGGCCGATCCGGTGAACGCCACGGCCCGGACATCCGCCTACGAGGCCGCCCGGGAGGTGCTCTCCGAGGACCAGATCTCAGCCGCGATCTGGGTGGCGGTCACCATCGACGCGTTCAACCGCGTGTCGATCATGAGCGAGCACCCGGTACCGCCGCCTCACGACGAGTAGCGGCGGTGGGCGGCCCCTTCAGGTCAGGCCGGTTCCTCGTCCAGCTTCTCCACCACGCGCTCGGAGATACGGGCCAGCAACCGCAGCTCGGACGGCGTGACGTTGTCGAGGAAGAGTTCACGCACGGCCTCCACATGGCGCGGGGCGGCGGCCTCGATCATCGCCCGCCCCTCGTCCGTGATCACCACGAACGCGCCACGGCCGTCCTCGGGACACTCGTCCCGCACCACCAGCCCGCGCTTCACCATCCGGGCGATGTGGTGGGACATCCGGCTCTTCTCCCACTCCAGCGCCCTGGCGAGGTCCAGAAAGCGTCGCCGCCCGTCCGGTACGTCCGTCAGCTCGACCAGTACGGCGAAGTCCGCAGGCGACACGTTGGACTCTGCCTGCAGCAAGCGAGACAGGCGGCCCATGAGCCTCTCATGCATGCGGACGAAGCTCCGCCACGCATGCTGCTCCTCCTCCGTCAACCAACGCACCGTCTGCTCCATGGAGCAAGTGTAAACGTAGTTGACAGTTCACCGAATAGGCGCCACGGCACCTACGAGGTCGGTCTACCAGCACCGTGGCCGGGGCAGGTCAGAGGGGCATCCGCGCTGTTCTGCCGGCGGCAGAACCCCGGCCCGCCCGGGCTCGACGATCACTACCGTCCCGTCTCATGACGACAATGACGAAGCGCACGGTCCAGTACCCGGCCGACGGTCTGACGATGATCGGGCATCTCGCGCTCCCGGCCGGTGTCGACCGCCGGCCCGCGGTGCTGCTCGGGCCGGAGGGCATGGGGCTCAGCGACGTCGAGCGCCGCCGGGCCGATGCGCTCGCCGAGCTGGGATACGTGGCGCTGGCCTTCGACCTCCACGGCGGGCGCTATCTGGGTGACCCCGAGGAGATGCTGGCCCGTTGCCTGCCGCTGCTCGCCGACCCCGACCGGATGCGGGGCATCGGCCACGCGGCGCTCGACGTGCTGCGCGCCGAACCCCGGACCGACCCCGACCGGATCGCCGCCGTCGGTTACGGCACCGGAGGCGCCGTCGGGCTGGAACTCGGGCGCGACGGCGTCGACCTGCGCGCGATCGGGACAGTCAACGCGCTGACCACGGGCCGACCGGGCGAGGCGGCGCGCATCCGCTGCCCGGTGTGGGCCGGGGTCGGGTCGGAGGACCCGATCATGCCGCCCGCGCAACGGGACGCGTTCACCGCCGAGATGCAGGCCGCGGGCGTCGACTGGCGCCTCACGGTCTACGGCGGCGCCCTGCACGCCTTCCACCACCCGCCGGTCGACCACCCCACGGTCCCCGGCGTCGGCTACCACCCTCGGCACGCGCAGCGAGCCTGGCGCGACGTCGTCGACCTGCTCGCCGAGTGCCTGCCTGTGACGGAGTGATCTGGTCAGTGCAAGCTCGGGCGCCCGCTGACCGCCGCGATGCCTGGGCTCCACTGCCAAGGCAGGCGAGGCAGGCTGGAGGTTCACCACCTGCGACCCGGACGATCTGCCGCCCAGACTCGACCGGCACACCCCCGATCACCACGAGGAATCCTCCGCCGCACCGGCAGCGTGATCAACCCCCGAAGGAGTTGCGGAGCCGACCACTGAGGCGCGTGACGACCGGCATGCCCGGGGGTGTCCGTCGGCCGGACGGAACCCCCGGGCATGGTGTGCCGGCGGTAGCGAGTCAGCCCACCTGGATGTTCGCGGCGTTCTCGGCGAGCCAGTCGTCGAAGCTCTTGAGTGCCGGGTTGATCTCCCGCAGGAGGTCCAGGTCGCGGGCGCCGGTGAACTCCTGGTCGAAGTCGCCGTAGTACTGGAACATGTTGGCGATCTCGTCGCCCGCCGGTACACCCAGGGAGCGGAAGACGTCGTACGGCACCGACTGGAAGCGCACCGGCTCGCCGATGGCTGCGCCCAGCTTCTGCGCGTACTGGGCGCCGGTCAGGTGGTCGCCGGCGAGGCCGACGGTCTGGCCGACGAACCGCTCGCCGCCCTTGAGGATGGCGAGGGCTGTGCGGCCGATGTCGTTCACATCCACGCCGGCCAGCAGTTTGCCGTCCTCGAGCGGCAGGGTCAGCGTCAGCACGCCGTCCTCGGCACGCTGGGGGCCCATCACCGACAGGAAGCCCTGGAAGAAGAAGGTGGTGTTCAGGAAGGTGGTCGGCACCCCGGCCTGCCGGAACAGCTCGTTGCCCTCGCCCTTGGCGTCGAAGTGCGGGACGTTGTACTTCTCCTGGAGAACGGGCATCCGCTCGTCCTGCAGCGGCAGCAGTTCGCGGGTGTCCTCGAGCGTCGACCACACCACGTGCCGCAGTCCGGCATCCTTGGCGGCCCGCGCCAGAACCTCGATCTCCTCCGTCTCCTTGGCCGCCGAACCGTGCGCCCAGAAGTTGGTGACGAGGAAGGCGCCGTAGGCACCCTCGAACGCCTTGTGCACGGTCGGCTCGTCATGGAAGTCCGCCCGCACGACCTCCGCACCGAGCTCGGCGAGTTCCTTGGCCGCGGGTGAGTCGGGGTTCCGGGTCAGCGCACGCACCGTGAACCCCGAGTCCGGATCGGCGAGGATCGCCCGCGCGGTGCCGCCGCCCTGCGCACCGGTGGCTCCGGCGACCGCGATGACCTTCTTCTCACTCATGTCACTACCCCTGCCGACGAGAGATTGTTGATGCATCAACCGAAGCACATTCCGGTTGATGGATCAACTTTTTGGCGCGAGATTGAGCCATGGCCGCCGCGAGATTCGCCCGTACGGCGTATCGCGACCGACCGGACACCCAACCCGGCCGAGCCCGGAACGACTTGCCCTGATCCGCGCACGCACAACGTCCAGGGTCGTCACGACCGCCGACACGCCCAGTGCTGCAGCGCGACCCCTCGGGTCGATTGTCGCCTTGGTTCGCTTTGCCCCTTTTTACTTGACACGTCACCTACATGCACATACGTTCTCACCTGAGGCGTTCGAGGCCCCCACCCATCAAGCGGAACCCCCATCCGAGGTTCCGGAAACAACAAGGAGAACCACCATGAAGCACCACTTCACGCGGCGTGCGGCCACCACGGCAGCGGCGCTCGCCGTTGCCGCCGGCACCCTGCTGGCCGTGGGCGGCACCGCCTCGGCCGAGCCGAGCTCGGCTACCGATCAGATCGCGGTCACCGCGCACCACTCCTCGGACCGGACCGAGTACGGCAATCAGCGCGACGACAACCGAGACGACCGCCGTGACAGTCACCGGGACGGTCACCGCAGGTGGGAGCGGACCGGCCGCGGCGATTGGCGCATCATGAGCACCGACTCCCGCACCTTCGACCACCGCACCTTCGACTGACCCCGCAGGATGGCCCGGCAGGTGCATCGCGTGCCGACCGAGCCGCCCTCAAGGACCCGGGCACGAACCGCAGACGGGGGCGCGGGGGTTCCCGGGCAGCGCAGACGTTCTGGAAGCGATCCGAGCCATGCCCGACCATGTAATAGATCAGATGCTGCACATGGAACTCGTCCTCCCGTCCGGCGAGCGTCTCGCCGTGCCGGCCCTTCTGCACTACAGCGCACAGGACCCCTTTGCCGTCGTCTTCGTTTTCCACACCGGCGCCGACCATCAAGTCCGCTGGGTCCTGGACCGAGACATGGTGGCCAAGGGGCTCCGCCGACCCACCGGGCACGGGGACGTACGCCTTTGGCCGACCGGATCCGGCCCCGGTGCCGAGGTCGAGCTGACCCTGTCCTCCCCGCACGGGACGGCGCAACTCGCCGGTCCGCTCGGGGTGATCGCTCAATGGCTCGGACGGACATACGAGTTGGTGCCGTCCGGCCAGGAAGCCCAGGGACTGGACGTGGACGCCGAACTCTCCCGGCTGCTGCGCGGCGCAGCCTGAGACCCTCAGCGTCGACAGATGATTGATGCATCATCTTCTTGTTGGCGTCGGAACGCGTACATCCACTGAAGAAGTCGGAGCCAGGACATGTCCCTCGCAGTGCAGTTCTCCGAGTACGGCACCACGGAACAACTCCGCGTCGTCGACGTGACGCCGCCGGATCCCGGGCCGGGCCAGGTACGGCTGGCCGTGCGCGCGGCCGGCGTCAATCCCGTCGACTGGAAGATTCTCCAGGGAGCGATGCGCGAGCAGATCCCGCTCACCCTGCCCGCCGGCCTCGGGTCCGACGTGGCCGGCGTGGTCGACGCCATCGGCGAGGGTGTGACCGGGACGAAGGTCGGCGACGAGGTGCTCGGCACCTCGCTCACCCCCTCCTACGCCCAGTTCGCACTGGCCGATCCCGCCGCGCTGATCGCCAGGCCCGGCACGGTGCCGTGGCATGCGGCGGGCGCCCTCGCCGGCGCGGGCGGCACCGCATGGGCGGTCCTGGAGCGGCTGAAGGTGACCGAGGGCGAGACCGTGCTGCTCCATGCCGCAGCCGGCGGCGTCGGCACCTTCGTGGTGCAACTGGCCGTTGCCCGCGGCGCCCGCGTCATCGGGACGGCGGGCGAGCGCAATCATGGGCTGCTGCGTGATCTCGGCGCCCTGCCGGTCGCCTACGGGCCCGGGCTGGTGGAGCGGGTCCGGGCCATTGCGCCCCACGGCGTCGACGCCGTCATCGACGCGTCCGGCCGCGGCGAGATCCCGGACTCGATCGAGCTGGCGGGAGGTCCGGAGCGTGTTCTCACACTGGTGGCCTTCGATGCCGCCGGGACCGGTGTCCAGATCCATGCGGGCGGCGCGGCCGGGCAGGGCGCTCGCGCTCTGAGCGAGATCCTGGGCCTGATCCAGGAGGGCCGGCTGCGCGTAGTGGTCGCGCGCACCTACGACCTCACGGAAGCGGCCGCCGCGCTGGAGGCGAGCCGGGGCGGCCATGTGAGCGGCAAGATCGTCCTGTTGACGGAGTAGCGGTCGTCCGGCGCTTGGCTCCGCCATCCGTTAGTTGACACATCAATCACATGCGCAGATGATTGACAGATCAACGATCGGCTTCCACAGGAGCACACCATGTCTGATCTCGTCTTCGGTCTGGACACATTCGGAGACGTACCGGATGACGACCTCGGCGCCCCGGTGTCCTACGCGAAGGCCATCCGCCAAGTAGTCCAGGAGGCCGTACTCGCGGAGGAGACGGGCGTGGACGTCATCGCACTCGGCGAACACCACCGCCCGGAGTACGCGATCACCACGCCGGAGACCGTGCTCGCCGGGATCGCCACGCGCACCAGCCGGATCCGGCTGAGCTCCGGCGTGACCGTGCTCAGCTCCGACGACCCGGTCCGGGTCTTCCAGCGCTTCGCCACCGTGGACGCGCTCTCCGACGGCCGCGCCGAAGTCATCCTCGGCCGCGGCTCGTTCACCGAGTCGTTCCCGCTCTTCGGCTACGACCTCGCCGACTACGACGTGCTGTTCGAGGAGAAGATCGAGCTCTTCGCCAAGCTGCTGGAGGAGAAACCCGTCACCTGGAGCGGCACCAAACGCGCTCCGCTGGAGAACGCCGACGTCTTTCCCAAGACCGAGTCGGGGCGCCTGACCACCTGGGTGGGCGTCGGTGGTTCTCCCCAGTCGGTCATCCGCACCGCGCACTACGGCTTCCCACTCATGATCGCCATCATCGGCGGCACCCCGGAACGCTTCGCCCCCTTCATCGACCTCTACCGGCGCGCCACCGACCAGTTCGGCACCACCGCCCACCCGGTCGGCATGCACTCGCCCGGCTTCATCGCCGACACGGACGAGCAGGCCCGGGAACTGCACTGGCCGCGATACAAGGAAGTCCGGGACCGCATCGGCGCGCTGCGGGGCTGGCCGGCGCTCCGCAAGGAGGAGTACGACGCGGAGATCGCGCACGGCTCCCTCTACGTCGGGTCCCCGGAGACGGTCGCCCGCAAGATGGCCCACGCCATCAAGGCACTCGGCGTCGGCCGCTTCGACCTCATCTACGGCAACCAGTCGATCAGCGCCCGCCTGCGCGCCGTCGAGCTGTACGGCACCAAGGTGATCCCGATGGTCCGCGAACTCCTCGCGAGCTGACACCGTGAACGGAGAGACGGACATGCCCACCACGGCCGTGAACACCGTAGGCATCCTGGGCGCGGGCAAGGTCGGCACGGCGCTGGGGCGGCTGGCCCTGGCCGCCGGCTACCGGGTGCTCATCGCGGGCTCCGGCGATCCCGCCAGGATCGCGCTCACCGTCGAGGTCCTCACCCCGGGCGCGTCCCCGGTCACCGCGGCTCAAGCCGCCGGCGCGGCGGACGTCGTCGTCCTGGCGCTTCCGCTCGGCAAGTACCGCGCCCTTCCCCTCGACGCACTGCGCGGCAAGCTCGTGATCGACGCCATGAACTACTGGTGGGAAGTCGACGGCATCCGCGAGGACTTGACCGACCCGCTCACCACCTCCAGTGAGATCGTTCAGGGCTACCTGGCGGATTCACGGGTGGTCAAGGCGTTCAACCACATGGGCTACCACGACCTGGAGGACGGAGCCCAGCGCGCGGGAACGCGGGGCCGCAAGGCCATCGCGATCGCCGGTGACGATCCGGACGACCTCACCACCGTCGCGCGCATGGTCGACGCGGTCGGCTTCGACCCCGTCATCGCCGGCCCCCTGGCCGAAGGGGTACGGCTGGAACCGGGCACCGAGCCGTTCGGTGCCAACGTGGGCGCCGAAGAACTCCGTGCGATGCTCCTGCGCTTTCCGGACTCGGAGCGCGGAAGGGTCGTACTCGGCGCACGGGCCGCCGCGGAGTCCGCGGAGCACGTGGCCTGAGCGTCTGAGCGCCCGATCCGACAAGGTCGGCCGGCGGGTAGCCACAAGAGGTCTCTGTGAACATCACGTTGTGGGTCGTCGCGGCCTTGTTGGCTCTGGTTTTTCTCCGCGCCGGTACCGTGAAGCTGACCAAGTCGAAGGAGCAGTTCCTGGCCTCGGGCCCGACCATGGCCTGGGGGATCGGGTTGGTGCTGCCCCCGGCGGTGGACGTCGCGACGATCCTCGTGCCTCTGTCCGCATCCGGCCTGGCACTCGTCATGATCGGCGCGGTGATCGAGCACGGCCGGCGCAAGGAGTTCCAGTCGACCGTCGTCAACCTGGTCCTGCTGGTCCTGGCCGCCTTCGTGGCCTGGGGCCGGTTCGGACCGCACTCCTTCTGACCGACGCGGACCCTGCTCGACGGCGCCGGGTCCGGCTCCTCGCCGGGCGGGATCACATCTGTGCCCCGACGTTCTCCGCCTCAGCCCGTCGCGTCAGTGCCCACTCCGTGACCAGTACGGTCAGCAGGTCCACAGCACTGCGGGCGAGCCGGTCACCGATCCGCGTCCGATGGCACTCTGCCTCCGAGACGAGCGCGGTGAGGAAGTGGGTCACCCGCGCACGTGTTCCGTCCGTGCAGGCCAGACGCACCCCGTGGATGCGACGCAGGTCGGATTCGGCGATGCCCAGGCTGCGCCGGGGCACGCGGAGGACCGTCATGGCGCACGCGCGACCGCAACGGGTGGATTCCGGCCGCTGCGGATCGCAGAAGACCAGGTCGCCGGCGTGCACGCAGGTCTGCCGCTCCTGGATCGAGGCGGCTGAACCGTGCCCGTGTATCGCCGCGTACAGGGCATCACCGGCGTTCGGGTCCGACGCCCAGGGGGGATCCGGGGCAGACCGGTCGTCCGGGTGAAGGACATAGATCCTCAGGTAGCCGAGGTCGTACGAACGTGTGGGGGCATGTGTCGCGAGCGGCATCGCATCTCCGAAAGCCAGGGGTTCTTTTTTCGTGTCTCGTGGGAAAGGCCGGGACGTTCGTGACGTCATTCCGCGTCTTCGAGAAGGTCGGCCACAGCGCGGTCCAGGTCGATATGGACGCCCTCCTCGCCCTCGGGCACCAGTGCGAGGGTCCGCAGCAGGAACGCGCTCACCACGGAGGTCTCGACGTCGACGGCCGCCTCCTGGGCCCGCGACCGGAGCACGATGCGCACGCGGTCCTGGTGTCCGCGGCACCGGGGGATCACTCGCACGTCTCCCGTGCCGGCCGACAGATGCAGGCCCTCCGTGAGCAGACTGCGGGCGAAGAGCCAGTCGACCGGAGGCGCGAGGGGCGTCCCGAGTGAAAGGCAGACAGCGTAGGGATCGGTGGTTCTGTAGCGCAGCTCCGCCAGGAGGGAAACCTCGGGCTCCCCGCTGACGTGCACTCGTGCCATCGTTTCGTACACGACCGTGTGAATGGAATTTCTCATTTCACCCCTCCGTCTGTGGGGGCGCGAGTTGATTCACCGCGAGGTGTTCGACCGTCGCGAGGTGAAAGGGGACTTACACGGATGAGCGTTACATAATCGGGCGAATCCGGTCATCGCATGTCAGCCGGCGGTTCCGTACGCGGATGTGGGATACGAAGCGGTTACTCCGTGTGTTCGCGCTCGCGCGCCAGCCGCGCCAGTTCGGTACGCGAGGTCAGACCGAGTTTGAGGAAGGCGTGCCGCAGGTGGGAACTGACGGTGTGCGGCGAGTTCACGAGGTGCTCGGCGACCTGCCGGTTGGTCATGCCCTGCGCCACCAGTCGCACGACGGCGACCTCCGACGCCGTCAGTTCCGGCCACGCGGTCACGGTCTCGGTGGGTGTCGTACGACGGCGCGGTGCGCCCAGCACCCTTAGGCGGCGGCGGACTCGGGCGGCGTCGCACTCGGCGTCCGCCTCGTTGTAACGGTCGAGCGCCGCGCCGAGGACGGGCACGGCGTCCGCGGGGTGGGCCACGGCCAGTTTCCGCCCGGCGTCCTCCAGGGCCGAAGCGTGCGGCAGGAGCCGTTCGACCCCGTCGTACAGCTCCACGGCGTGCAGAAGGTGGGCGGTGTCGTTGTCGAGCAGGCCCCGGGCGTGGGCGGCTGCCGCGGCGAGGATCGGGAAACCGGGGTTGCGGACGGCCCGGTGCTCGGCCTGGGCGACCGCGGCCGCGGCACGGTCATGGGCACCCGCCCGCAGCGCCATGCGCACGAGGACGGGGAGATCGGCCGGGTCGTCGGGGCTCGCCAGCGAGGGGCCCACCTGCTCGAACGTGGTGAACGACTCGTCGAGGAGCGCCATGGCCCGGTCCGGGCGGCCCTCCGCATCGGCCATGAGCGCCAGCAGCCAGGACCCGGCGTTGCGGACGAGGATCGCCGGATCGCCGACCATCCGTCCGACCTCCGCCGCGTAGGCCTTCGCCGCCTCGTGGCCGCCGGTGTGCAGGGCGACCCGGAGCAGGGTGTACAGGAGCGTCGCGTCGGCGAAGTTGCCCATGCCCAGTTCGTCGGCCATGGCTGCGCCCGCCTCCGCCTCCGCTCTGGCGTCCGACAGCCGGCCCGCGTCCAGCAGGACGCGGGAGCGGTTCATGAGCCACAGACGCATGGCGGCTGCCTGGCCTTGCCGCTGGGTGTCCCGGATGCCGTTCTCCGACTCGGCGAGTGCCTCCGCCGTACGCCCTGCCGCGTTGAGCATGAATGCCTTCCACAGCGCCTCGGGCACCCAGAGGGAGCGCGAGAAGCCTGCTTCGGACGCGATGTCCTCGGCCTCGTCCGCGCGCTGGAACGCCCGGTCCCAGTCGTAGTCGTAGTAGAGCAGGGCCGAGTGGGCCGTCATGGCGGTGGCCGACGCGGCCCTGTCCCCCACCTGCCGCGCGGATCGCAGTGCCTCGTCCACCGCCGCCCGGGCCGTCGCACCGTAGTCGCCCACTAGCCCCAGGTCGAGGCAGTACAGGGCCAGAAGGTGTGCGCGCAGACACTCCGGGATCCCCGGCAGGGCCGCCCCGATGCCGGACTGGCGCGCTCCCTCCGTGAAGTCGTACTGGCTGGACACGCGGGCGAGGCTGAGGCGCACCCGCGCCTCGGCCTCGCAGGGCAGGCTGCCGGGCAGGGCCGTCGCGCCCAGTGCGCGCGCCTGTGTGGCGCGTCCGGCCCGCCAGAGCAGCACCATCGTCTCCGCGATGATCGTCGACCGTTCCGGCGCCTGCGCGGGGGTGAGGTTCAACGCCTGGCGGCTCAGTTCTCCGGCGGCCGAGGGAGCGGTCTCCGAAAGCTCCGCGGCGGCGGCCCGCAGCAGTCGCACGGCGGCCTGGTCACCGGGTTCCGCGCTGTCCATCACCAGGGAGGCCGCCTCGCTCAGCGATGCTCCACGGGCCAGCACGACCTCTGCCGCATGGCGCCGCAGGGCTTTTCGCACGGACTCCGGAAGGCTGTCCGCCACGGCTTCGCGGATGAGGTCGTGGCGGAAGGCCAGCCTCCCGGCCCGTTCGGTGAAGAGGTCGGAGTCGAGGGCCTCCTGTACGGGTGCGACCAGCGCGCCGACCGGCCGGTCGAGGAGTTCGGCGAGAAGCTCGACGGTGAGGGTGTGTCCGATGGCGGAGGCCGCGCGGACGACCTCCCTGGTGGGCTCGGAGAGGCTGTAGAGGCGCTGCCGGATGGAGGTCTGGAAACGGGCCGGCAGGCGGTGGCCGACCAGACGGGCCACACCGTCGGTGACGACCACTCTGCCTTCGGCGGTCATGCCGTGCAGCAGTTCCACCAGGAGCAGGGGCACGCCCTCCGCGCGCCGGACGACGTCCAGGGTAGCGGTGTCCGGTGGAGCTCCGAGCACGTCCTGGGCGACCTCGCCGACGGCGGCGTCGGAGAGCGGACCGAGGCAGAGCCGGAGTGCGCCGTCCCGTTCCATCCGGTCCAGTGTGGTGAGGACCTCCGGAGCGCTGCTCCCGCCCCGTATCGCCAGCAGCCACAGGATGGCGTGGGCGGACAGCCGGGACGAGAGCGTGCGCAGGGCGAGGAGGGTCAGGTCGTCGCACCACTGGACATCGTCCAGGACCACGACCAGGGGACAGTCCAGAGCGGCCCGCTCCAGCTGGTCCTGCAGTTCCTGCAGGAGCCAGAAGCGCTGCTCGGGTGCTGTGGCCAGGGCACGGAGTCTGACCGTGTCGAAGAGCGGTTTCCCGTCCGTCTGCGTGCCCTCCAGCAACGGGCTCAGCGGCACGAACTGGCTGTCGGGGTCCGCGCCGCCCCGGAACACGGTGAACGCACGGCGCCCTGCCATCGCGCAGGCTTCCGACAGGAGCCGGGTCTTGCCGCTGCCGGGCGGACCCTGCACGCAGACGACCCCGCCACGGCCCTGGGCCAGCGCGTCGAACCGAGCGCCGAGTACGGCGCCTTCCTCCAGCCGGCCCCGTACCGGGGGGCGACGCGCATCGCCGGCGGGGAACGGCGGGGGCGGCGGCTGGGTCGGCTTCACTGGCGGTCCTCGGGGCGGGAGCGAACGAGTCGCTTCACCTGAGGCTCAGAATGGCACACCTCCCCTCAGGTGCATCCCAAAGTAGTCGTCGCAGAGGAGCGCGACCACCGGCGCCCTTCCCACCTGGGAAAGCGCCGGAACCGGGGAGCGGAGGACGATCTCAGGGGCGGGGGATGTTGCGCAGGTTGGCGCGGGCCAGGTCGAGCATCTTGCCGACGCCCCCGTCGAGCACGGTCCGGCCTGCGGCGAAGGCGAATCCCTTGACCTGGCCGGCCGAGATGTGCGGCGGGATCGACAGCGCGTTGGGGTCGGTCACCAGATCGACCAGGAACGGTCCGTCGTGGGCGAGCGCCCGCTTGAGCCCCTCGACGACATCCCCGGGGCGCTCGATGCGGATCGCCTCGATGCCCGCGCCGCGGGCGATCGCCGCGTAGTCCACCGGCTCATGGTCGGTCTCGTGCTCGGGCAGACCCTCGACCAGCATCTCCAGCTTCACCATGCCCAGCGAGGAGTTGTTGAAGACGATCGTCTTCACCGGCAGATCGTGCAGCTTCACCGTGAGCAACTCGCCCATCAGCATGCCCAGTCCGCCGTCACCCGACATCGAGACCACCTGGCGGCCGGGGTAGGCGAACTGCGCGCCGATGGCGTGCGGCAGCGCGTTGGCCATGGTGCCGTGCAGGAACGAACCGATCACCCGGCGCCGCCCGTTGGGGGTGAGATAGCGCGCCGCCCAGACGTTGGACATGCCGGTGTCGACGGTGAACACCGCGTCGTCAGCGGCGAGTTCGTCCAATACCGAGGCCGCGTACTCGGGGTGGATCGGGGTGTGCCGCTCGACGTCGCGGGTGTAGGCGGAGACCACCGTCTCCAGCGACTTGGCATGCCGGTGCAGCATCCGGTCCAGGTAGGTACGGTCCCGCTTCGCCTCGACCAACGGCAGCACGGCCCGCAGCGTCTCCCGGACATCGCCGTGGACCCCGAGTTCCAGCACGGTGCGACGGCCCAGGCGGCCCGCGTCGTGGTCGATCTGCACGGTGCGCGCCTGCGGCAGGAAGTCGTTGTACGGGAAGTCGGTGCCGAGCAGGACGACCAGGTCGGACTCGTGCATCGCGTCGAAGCAGGCGCCGTAGCCGAGCAGGCCACTCATGCCCACGTCGTACGGGTTGTCGAACTGGATCCACTCCTTGCCCCGCAGGGTGTGCCCGACGGGTGCGGCGGCCTTCTCCGCGAGCGCCATGACCTCGGCGTGCGCGTCCCGCACTCCCGCACCGCAGAACAGCATCACCTTCCGTGACGCGTTCAGCTTCTCGGCCAGCGCCCGAACCCGCGTGTCCGGCGCGACGACCCGGCCGCGCTCGGTGACCAGGTCACTGCTTCCGGTCGGGTGGGCCGCCTCGCCGTGCGCGACATCGCCCGGTATCACCAGGACCGACACCCCGCTGTTGCCGAGAGCCCGCTGCATCGCGATCCGCAGGACCCGGGGCATCTGCTCGGGGGTGCTGATCATCTCGCAGTAGTCGCTGCACTCCGTGAACAGCCGTTCCGGGTGGGTCTCCTGGAAGAAGCCGGTGCCGATCTGGTGGGACGGGATGTGCGAGGCGAGTGCCAGCACGGGCGCACCGGAGCGGTGCGCGTCGTACAGCCCCTGGATCAGATGCGTGTTTCCGGGGCCGCAGCTCCCGGCACACACCGCGAGCCTGCCGGTCAGCTGCGCCTCCGCCGTGGCGGCGAAGGCGGCGGCCTCCTCGTTCCGGACGTGCACCCACTCGATGCCGTCGGTACGGCGCACCGCGTCGACCACCGCGTTCAGGCTGTCGCCCACCACGCCGTAGATCCGCTCCACTCCCGCCTGGCGCAGGACGTCCACCATCTGCTGGGCCACGGTCAGATTCCGCATCGCCGGACTTCTCCCCTCGGGCTGCACACCTGTCTCATATGACGCTCGACAGCCTCAATATAGTTGATACGTCCACCGCGGGGGTGGGATGCCAAGGCTCGTCTCCTTCGCCAACAGCGGCACCTGACGCAATGTCGGATCAGACACCACCGGAGCGCATTCGCTGTGGCCATCGATATTGGCCCGCGAGTGGCGTCACCCTCATGCTCCTGCACACCGAAGGCAGCGCCTCGCCTCCGTCGATGCCCCACCCCCGCCGCGTCACAGGATCGACCGGATCGCGCCCAGCCACACCCCCTGATCGTCCGCCGGCCGCCCTCGCCGACCCTGCCGCCAGACTCCCCCGAGCAGCACGGCAGGCCGACCGCCGTCGCCGCCTGAGGAAATCCAAGCCCGAGGAAGTCAAAGACGCATTCACCAGCAAGGAGCCGCACGCATGAACGAGCCGCAAGCCGAGAGCAACCGCCCGGCGGTCTCCCCGGAGCGCGAACCCCTCACCCGCCGCCGCTTCTGGCAGGTCGGCGCCGCCGCCGCGCTCACCGCCGGCGCGGCGACCCTCCTTCCGGGGCACGCTGCCGGGGCCGCGACGGCCAGGCCCACGGGCAGGCCGTCCAGCACTCCCTCGATCACCCCCTCCAGCACCAGCAGCAGCGGCACGACGTCGCAGGACTACTTCGACCAGGCCGCCGCACTGGCCGGCGACAACCCGATCCTGACGGACCTCGTCACCGCGCTGACCTCAGGCTTCACCCCGCCGCACCCTGATGCGCCGGATCCGACGATGATCTTCGATGATGTCGCGGTGCTGAGCGTCGGCTGGGTGTCCGCCACGGCGATCCTCACCTCCGGCGGAATCATCCTCATCGACTCCCTCACCT
>NZ_JBICZD010000026.1:0-81369 GCF_043201555.1 Streptomyces sp. NPDC048288 | reverse complement strand
TCGGCGACCACCACATCTACGGCAACGACGGCACCCACTTCTACACCCGCGGCAAGGTCGTCACCACGCGCTGGCCCGACCCCTCCGAGGCCCCGACGGGCGTCGACCTCGGCTTCCCCCGCAACCACTAGCCATGCCCGGGGTCCGGAGAAGGGCGGACGGCAGTGCGGTCGCGCTCGACATCGCGGTGGACCGCAAGAGCCCGGTGCCGCTGTACCACCAGCTCGCCCAGCAGTTGGAGCAGGCCATCGAGCATGGCCTGCTCCTGCCCGGCGCCCTGCTCGGCAACGAGATCGACCTCGCCGAACGCCTCGGCCTGTCGCGGCCGACCGTCCGGCAGGGCATCCGGTCGCTGGTCGAGAAGGGGCTGCTGGTGCGGCGGCGCGGCGTCGGCACGCAGGTCGTGCACAGCAAGGTCAAGCGTCCACTGGAACTCAGCAGTCTCTACGACGATCTGGCGGAGGTCGGGCAGGAACCGTCCACGCGGGTGGTACTCAACGACGTCGTGCCCGCGCCCCCCGAAGTCGCCGCCGCGCTCGGCATCAGGAACGGCGACAGCGTCGTCAGGCTGAAGCGGATCCGGTATGCCGACGGGGTCGCCGTCGCCGTCCTGCGCAACTATCTGCCGACCGACCTGCTGCTGGACTTCGACACGGAATTCCTGGAGGCCTCGGGTCTGTACCGGCTCCTGCGGGCGGCGGGCATCACGCTGCACAGCGCCCAGCAGACGATCGGAGCCCAGGCGGCCACCGCCGAGGAGGGCCGGTACCTCGGCGAGGCCGAGGGAGCGGCGCTGCTCACCATGCGGCGCACGGCGTACGACGCCGGCGGGGCGGCCGTGGAGTACGGCACGCACCTGTACCACGCCGAGCGGTACGCCTTCGAGTTCCAGCTGCTCACGCGGGCATAGGGCGCTGCCGAATCGGCCGCGCCGGGCGGAGCCGAAACAGGGGTCGTGGGACGATGTTGGTTTCGTCCCACCACCCCTGAGGTTCGTCCTTACTTGAGCAGCGCCGCGGCGCTCCGGTACGCCTCCGCCGCGGCCTCGCGCACCGGCAGGGTGCGGTGCGTGTCGGAGAGGATCTCCACGCCCCAAGGGCCGGACCAGCCGGCCGCGCGGAGCGCCGTGATGATGTCGGGCAGGGCGAAAGATCCCTGTCCGCACAGGCGACGCCGTCGGACGGTGTCTTCGAACAGGGTGCCGACGACCGTGCCGTCGGCGTCGCTGAGTTCCACCCCCACGATGCGTGACCGGGGCACCAGGGCCAGCTCCGCGGGCGGGGTGTGGGCGCGCTCGGTGTGCCAGACGTCGATGATGAGGCCACCGGCCGGGTGACCGGCGGCTTCGACGAGCCGGAGGCCGTCGTGCACGGTCTTGATGTTGGACCAGGGCAGGAACTCGATCCCGAGCCGAGCGCCCGCTCCGTCGGCCTGTGCCGCGAGTATGGCGAATTCCGCGGCCCAGATGTCGAGGTTCCACGGCTGGTCCTCGACATCGGGCCCGACCTTGAGGTGCCGAGCGCCGAGTGCTTCTGCGGCCTTCAACAGGTCGCCGCGTACCGCATCGGACGCGGTACGCCGGGGCCCGTCGGTCCACCAGTCGGTCAGGAACTCGAGCTCGACGTGCACGAGTCCGTTGTCCTCCAACAGCGAGCGGATGCCCGCCAGCCCGTACTCGCGCTCGGCCTCCACCAGGTCCGCGTACAGCAGTCCGATCCCGCTGAACCCGGCGGCGCTCGCCGCCTCGACGCGCTCCCGCAGGCTCAACGGACTCCGCTGGTCGTCCCGGTCGGGGGCGGTGTCTCCCGCGGTGGTCCAACAGGTGGCCAGCAGTTCGTCAGTATCCATTTCCCGTATTCCTATTCTTCCCGGGATTCCACGACTGCATCGGCATACCAAACAGAAATAGCCACTGCCGACCGAAAGGGAGGTCGACGGTGAATACAAAGCCGGGGCCGGATGCCGGAGTCCCCGGAATCCTCGGGGGATTTACCCGTTCAGTCAAGCATCGGGAAGCCATCAAGACTACATCAGTGATGGATCCGGCAAGAGAGGTGCCCGGAGCGGGAGGCCGCCTGTGCGGCAGGGGTCTCCGACTCCGGGCGGGAGGTGGCTCGGATGCGGCTACGCGACGCCGCGCAGCACCGCGCGCAAATGCTCGGCGCTCTCCCACACGTCCTCCACGGGACCCTTCTCCCGGGGTTCCCCGGTGAGGATGGTGTCCTGCTCCAGGACGTACCAGCCGTCGTAGCCGCGGGCGCTGAGGTGCGTCACGATCGCCCTCACGTCGACATCGCCGGCACCCAGCGGACGGTACATGCCCTCGCGCACCGCTTCGGTGTAGGTGAGGCGGCCCGACTGGACCTTGGCGGCGAGGGAGGCGTTCACGTCCTTCATGTGGGTGTGGGCGATGCGCTCGGGTGCCTGCCGGGTCAGCTCGGCGGGGTCCGTGCCGCCGATGAGCAGGTGGCCGGTGTCGAGGCAGAGGGAGATCGCGGAGTGTTCCAGGACCCGCCGGACCTCGTCGCCGTTCTCGATCATCGTGCCGACGTGCGGATGCAGGACGGCACGTACGCCCCGCTCGGCGGCGAGCGCGGTCAGCCGGTCGAGGTTGGACAGCAGCAGCTTCCAGCCGTCCGCGTCCAGCTCCGGACGGGAGTCGTAGCCGTCCTGGCCGGTGATGGCCGACAGGACGAGGACCTCGGCGTTCGAGGCCGCGTAGCTCTCCAGGAGCTGTTCCGTCTCGGGCAGGGGGTCGTGGCCGGGCACGTGCAGCAGCAGCGGGGTGAAGCCGCCGACCGCGTGCAGGTCGTGGTCGGCGAGGACCCTGGCCATCGCCTCCGGAGCGGCGGGCAGAAAGCCGTCCGGGCCGATCTCGGTGGCGGCCAGACCGACCTCGCGCATCTCCTTCAGTACCCGCTCGGGCGTCAACTGGTAGCCCCAGTCGGGTACTTCGCACACGCCCCAGGAGATGGGCGCGCCGGCGATCCTGTTCAGAGGTGTGGTGGTCATGCCGTGGCCTTTCGGTGGTTCCAGTCCGGGTTGGCGACCGCGGCCGGCTCCCGGCCGGCGAGGACGTCCGCGACACCCCGGGCCGCGTCGACGAAGGTGAGCTTCGTCGCACGCTGCGTCATGCCCATGAGGTGCGGGGTGAGGACGACGTCGGGGTGGTCGAACAACGGGTGGTGGAGGGCCGGCTCGGGGTCGAACACGTCCAGTCCGACGCCCGCCAGCCGGCCCCCCTCCAGGGCGGCCAGGGCGGCGTCCAGGTCGAGCAGGCCGCCCCGGCCACAGTTGATGAGGATCGTTCCCGGCCTGACCCGGGCCAGCAGGTCCGCGCCGACCAGGTGCCGGGTGTTCTCGGTGAGCGGGGCGTGCAGGGTGAGCACGTCGCTCGACTCGACGAGTTCGCCGAGGTCGGCGCAGGCGATCTCGGACGGCGGCGGGCTGAACGGGTCGTGGGCGAGTGTCCGCATCCCGAAGGCGGCAGCGAGTTCGCCGACCCGGTGGCCGATACGGCCGTAACCCACGATCCCGAGGGTGGCGCCGTCCAGGTCGCCGACCGGCAGCCCGGAGCGCTCGGCCCAGCGGCCTTCGCGCACCAGCTCGGTGAGGGGGTTCAGCCGCTTGGTCAGATGCAGGGCCATGGCGAAGACCCCCTCGGCCACGGCCCGGCTGCCACTGTTCGGGGTGACGACCACGGGGATACCGCGGGCGGAGGCCGCCGACACGTCGACCAGGTCGACGCCGACGCCGGTGCGGGCGATCACCCGCAGCTGGGGTGCCCGGCGCAGGAAGTCCTCGTCGATGTGGCGGTCGGCGCGGACGATGGCGCCCTGGGCGACCGCGAGATCGTAGGGGGTGGGATCCGTGACGAAGGTGACCCGTTCGCCGAGGACGGGGGTCACCGTGTCGGCGTCGACAGGGCCGAGGGCCACGACCACGTGTGCGGTCATACGATCAACTCCGCACCGGATGACCGAAGTTCGCGCCGTCCACCGCGGGCACCGGCTGCCAGGAGCCGCTCTCCGCAGAGGCGGCGGCCGCGGCGATCACCTCGGCGACGGCGTGGGCGTCCTCGATCGTCGAGTTGTGGTGCTCGCTGCCGGCCACGGCGGCGAGGAACTTCTTGGCCTCGATGACCTTGAGGTCGTCGTAGCCCATGCTGTTGCCGGGGCCGGGCTGGAAGCTGGCGTAGTCGCCCATGTGGCCGTTGCCGAGGACCGTGGTGTAACCCTGGTGGGGGCCGCCGCGGCCGAGGGCGACGCGCAGTTCGTTCATGCGCTCGAAGTTCCAGGTGACGGAGCCGTCGGTGCCGTAGATCTCGAAGCCGATGCCGCACTGGGGGCCGACGATGATCCGGGAGGCCTCCAGGGTGCCGACGGCTCCGGTGGTGAAGCGGACGAGGGCGGCGCTGTAGTCGTCGTTCTCGACGGTCGCCATCTCGCCGTCCTCGATGACCGCGAAGTGCGTGCCGGAGCCCATGGGCAGGAGCGGGCGCTCGGTGTAGACGGTGCTGGTGAGCGCGGAGACCTCGCTGATCGGGGAGACGACGTAGCTGACGAGGTCCACGACGTGGCTCATCAGGTCGCCGAGCGCGCCGTGTCCGGCGAGGTCCCGCTTGAAGCGCCAGGACAGGGCGCCCTTGGGCTCGGAGGCGTAGCCGGAGAAGAAGGTGGCGCGCACGTTGGTGATACGGCCGAGCCGCCCCTCGGCGATCAGCTGGCGGGCCCGCTCGACGGCGGGGGCGTGCCGGTAGTTGTAGCCGATGGAGGTGGCCACCCCGGCGGCGCGGGCGGCGGCGGCGACCTCGGCGGTCTCCTCGGCGCTGCGCCCGACCGGCTTCTCGATCCAGAACGGCTTGCCGGCCTTGGCGGCGGCGATGCCGATCTCGTGGTGCAGGATGTTCGGCGCGCAGATGGACACGACCTCGACGTCCGGGTCGTCCAGGACGGCACGGTAGTCGGTCGAGGCCTTCTCGTAGCCGAGGACGTCACGGGCGTAGGCGGCCCGGTCCTCGGCCGTGTCGGCGGCGTGCACGAGCCGGGGCTTGATGCCCAGCTCGGGGTAGACGAAGGGCAGGGCCTGGTAGGCGCGGCTGTGCAGTTTGCCCATCCAGCCGACGCTGATCAGTCCTACGCCGATCTCGCGTGCGGCGCCCGGGGTGGGGGTGGTGGGGGTCATTGTGTCTCCTGAGGGTCTCTAGGCCCGGGCTCGGTCCAGCGCGCTGGACAGGGCGGCGGCGAGCAGGGTGGAGTCGGAGCCGATGGCGACGAACGTCCAGCCCTCGGCTCGTACGGCGGCGGCAGCCTGGCCGTCGGGGACGAGGAGCCCGCACGCCTTGCCGTGGTCGGCGGCGGCCTTGCGCACGCGTTCCAGCGCCTCCCGGTAGACCGGTGCGCCGAACTCGCCCGGCACGCCGAGGTCGTGGCTGAGGTCACGGGGGCCGACGAACAGCACGTCGACGCCGTCGAGTGCCGCGATGGCCTCGACCTCGTCCAACGCGCTCACCGACTCGATCTGGACCACGCCGAGGATCTCGCCCTCGCGGTCCAGGGCCGCGGGGTCGAGGCCGAAGCGGCAGGCCCGGTTGTAGGTGGCCACGCCCCGGTCCCCCGCGGGCGGATACCTCAAGTGCCGTATCGCTTCACGGACTTCGGCCGCCGTGTCGAGGCGCGGCAGCATGATCCCGGCGACGCCCAGGTCGAGGGCGCGGCCGATGCGGATGCGGGCCGCGGACTCGACACGTACGACGGTGGGCACGCCGTACGACGCGGCGACCGGCACGGTCGTGCGGACCTGCTCCTCTCCCCCGGCGCCGTGTTCGAGGTCGAGCAGCAGCCAGTCGGCTCCGGCGGCGGCGCACACCTCGGCCGTGACCGGGGAGGCGAGACCGACGAAGGTGCCCAGGGTCGGCTCGCCCGCTGCCAGGCGGGCCCGCAGGCGGCCGTCGTCCAGTGGTGAGCGGCTCATCCGTACCACCTCTGGGACGCCAGGCCCTCCTGGTACTCGCGACGCAGTTCGGCGACCGTCTCCTGCTCGGAGATCTCGGCCGGGGCCACGTCCCACCACACCCCGGCGCCGGGCAGGTCGGCGTGCGGGATCACGGGGACGACCAGGACGACGGGGCCGTCGTGGTCGCGGGTCTCGGTGAGGGCGGTGCGCACCTCGTCGGCGGTGGTGGCGCGCAGCGCGCGGGCGCCGAGGCCCTCCGCCGTCTTGACGAGGTCGACCTGGAGGTAGTCGCCCTCCAGACGGGCGGGCTTGCCGGAGCCGATGTCCAGGCTGCCGTCGCGGTAGCGGAACTCGTTGCCGAACTCACGCCCGTTGCGGACCATCTGGAGCCGGTGGATGACCTGGTACCCGTGGTTCTCCGGGATCACGATCGTGAGCGGGAGCTTCTCCTGTGCGGCCGTGACCAGTTCGGTGGGCGCCATCAGGAACGTACCGTCGCCGAGCAGGGACACCACCCGCTTCGACGCGTCGGGCTCGGCGAAGCGGACACCGATCGCGGCGGGCAGTTCGTAGCCCATGCAGGAGAAGCCGAACTCCAGGTGGGCGAAGCGGCCTTCGGTGGCGTCCCAGACCTTCTGCAGGTCACCGGGCGGGCCGCCGGCGGCGGCGATGATGGTGTCACCGGACCGCGCGTGCTCCTGGAGCAGGCCGATCAGCTGGCCCTGGGTGAGGAGCGCGTCGGTGGCGGTGACGACGTCGGAGTCGTCGGGCAGCGAGGCGACGTCGAAGGGGGTGTCCGGGTCGAGTGCGGCGGCCCGCTGGGCCTGCCACTGCTCGTCCAGGGTGCGCGCCTTCTCCTGCCAGGCCTCCGACGTGCTCGTGCCGTTCGCGCGTACGGCCTCGGTGAGCGCCGCGAGGGCCCGCTTGGCGTCGGCCACGATGCCGGTCGCACCCAGGCGGCCCGCGTCGTGGACGTTGACGTTGACGGAGGCGAACCGCACATCGGGGTTCTCGAAGACGGAGTGTGAGGCGGTGGAGAAGTCCGTCAGGCGTGAGCCGACGGTGAGCACGAAGTCGGCTTCCCGGGCGAGGGTGTTGACGGCCGGGGTGCCTTCGAGGCCGATGCCGCCGAGGCCCCACCAGGCGCGGCGCTGCACGGCGCCCTTGCCCGCGAAGGTCTCCGCGACGGGAATCCCCGCCGCGTCGGCGAGCGCCTCCAGCTCCTCGGTGGCACCGGAGTACACGACCCCGCCACCGGCGATGATCAGCGGCTTCTCCGCCTCGGCGAGCATCCGCGCCACCGCGGCGACCTCGTCGGCGTCCGGCGCCGGGCGGCGGATCGGCCAGTCGCGCTCGGCGAAGAACTCCACCGGGTAGTCGTAGGCGTGGGACTGGATGTCCTGCGGCAGGGAGACGACGACCGCGCCGGTGTCCACGTCGGTGAGCGTGCGCATCGCGGCGGGCAGTGCGGTCAGCAGCTGCTCGGGCCGGGTGATGCGGTCGAAGAAGCGGGAGACGGGCCGGAAGGCGTCGTTGACCGAGGTGTCCGCCTCGATCGGGTGCTGCAACTGCTGGAGTACGGGGCCCTGGTGGCGGGTCGCGTACGTGTCGCCGGGCAGCAGCAGGACGGGCAGCCGGTTGACGGTGGCGAGGCCCGCGCCGGTCACCATGTTCAGGGCGCCGGGGCCGATGGAGGCGGTGACGGCCAGGGTGGAGTGCCTGCGCATCGCCTTTCCGTAGGCGGTCGCGATGTGGACGAGCGCCTGCTCGTTGCGGCCCTGGACGAAGGGGAGTTGATCGCTGAGCTGGTCGAGGGCCTGGCCGAGGCCGGCCACGTTGCCGTGGCCGAAGATGCCGAGGGCCGCGGGGACGAGCCGGCGGCGGTGGCCGTCGGCCACGGAGTACTGCCGGGAGAGGTAGGTGACGACGGCCTGGGCGACGGTGAGGCGCACCGTGCGCGGTGGCTGTGGCTGTGGTGTCCGGTCGGTCATGAGTCGGCTCCTGATCGGGGGGTGTGCGGGGGCGAGGGCAGCCGGGTCACCAGGGACGGCCGTGCAGCACGATGGTCTTGACCTCGGTCATCTCACTGACCGCGGCGCGCGGACCCTCCTTGCCGTAGCCGCTGCCCTTCAGACCTCCGTACGGCATCAGGTCGGCACGCCACAGCGGCGTCCAGTTGATGTGGACGGAGCCGGCGTCGATCTCCCGGATCGCGCGAACCGCTCCGGCGACGTCGGAGGTGAAGATGCCGGCGCCGAGGCCGTAAGCGGTGCCGTTGGCCTGCGCGATGGCGGACTCCCAGTCTTCCGCCTTGCTGACGGCGACCGCGGGACCGAACAACTCCTGCTGGCTGAACGCGGACCGGGGGTCGACGTCCGCGACGACGGCGGGCCGCACTACGGCACCGTCGCGCTGCCCGCCGGTCAGGACACGTGCGCCGTCCGCGCCGGCCTGAGCGATGGCCCGCTCCACGCGCTCCGCCTCCGCCGTGGTGATGAGGGCACCCATGGTGGTGTCCGGGGAGGAGGGGTCGCCGGTGCGGATGGCCTTGACCTTGGGGACGAGAGCGTCCAGGAAATCGCCGGTCACGGCGGGATGGGTGATGACCCGCTGGACGGAGATGCAGACCTGTCCGGCGTTGACGAACCCACCCGCCGCGACGGCGCTCGCGGCGGCCTCGATGTCGGCGTCGGGGAGGACGACTACCGGGCAGGAGGCGCCGAGTTCCAGAGACAGCTTCTTCACTCCCGCGACGCGGGAGATGCGCTCGCCGGTGGCGGTCGAGCCGGTGAAGGAGATCTTGCGGACGCGCGGGTCGGTGACGAGGGCGTCACCGAGCACCGAGCCGTTGCCGACGAGCACGGAGAGCACGCCCTCCGGCAGGCCTGCGTCGATGAAGCACTCGGCGAGTTCGAGGGCGGTGAGCGGGGTGCTGGTGGCCGGCTTGAGGATGACCGCGTTGCCGGCGGCCAGAGCCGGGGCGAGCTTGTGCAGGACCAGCAGCGCCGGGTAGTTGAACGGCGTGATCGCCACGACGATCCCGCAGGGCTGGCGCAGGGTGAAGCCGACCTTGTCCTGCCCGGTGCCGCGGTTTGCGTCGAGCGGGAGGGTCTCGCCGTAGAGCTGCGTGCCCTCGAAGGCGGCGAGCCGGATCAGGTCGCCCGAGCGGGAGGCCTCGCCGAGGGCCTCGGTGATGGTCTTGCCGGACTCCGCGCTGATGGTCCGCGCGGTCTTCGGGGCACGCTCGTCCGCGAGCTCTGCGGCACGCAACAGGATCCGCATCCGCTCGTGGGCAGGCGTGCGGCGCCAGATCGCTGCACCGCGCTCAGCCGCGGTCAGGGCGGCCTCCACGTCGTCGGGGCCGGCGAGCGCCACCGTGCCCACCACCGAACCGTCGAACGGGGAAGTGACCTCACGGGTCTGCCCGGTTCCCCCGGCCGCCTGCCATCGACTACCGATCAGCAACTGCACGGGCGCCATTGCCCTCTCCCTTCAGGAAACCGTCAGAACAAGGCCGTGCCGAACACGTCAACCGGTGATCGCACGGCCAACGGCCAGGCCGTTTACGTGCTCGCAACGCTAGGTTCGCGGAGGGAGATACTGAAAGCCCCGGAATCAATCATTTAGCCATCATGGTGACCATCATTTTGCCGTCACCATGTGGCATGGTCAGTCGACTGCCCTACGGTCGGACCATGGACACGTCTCACGGGGAACTCCGCTGCGTAGCCTTTGTCGGCCTCGGCATCATGGGTGGCCCGATGGCCGCCAACCTCGTCCGGGCCGGATACACGGTCACCGGCCACAACCGCAGCCGCGCGGCTATCGACCGTCTCGTCTCCGCGGGCGGACAGGGCGCGGGAAGCGTGGCGGAGGCGGTGGCCGACGCGGACGTCGTGATCACCATGCTGCCCGCGGACGCCGAGGTCACCGAGGTCGTCCTCGGCAGGGACGGTGTGCTGGCACACGCCCGGCCGGGAACCCTGCTCATCGACATGAGCACCGTCAGCCCCCGCACCGCCACCTCGCTCGCCGAGGCGGGCCGCGAGCACGGGATCCGGGTCCTCGACGCACCTGTCTCCGGCGGCGAGGCCGGCGCCGCAGAAGCCGTCCTGTCCATCATGGTCGGCGGCGAG
Source organism: Streptomyces sp. NPDC048288 (assembly GCF_043201555.1). Taxonomy (NCBI): domain Bacteria; kingdom Bacillati; phylum Actinomycetota; class Actinomycetes; order Kitasatosporales; family Streptomycetaceae; genus Streptomyces; species Streptomyces sp. NPDC048288. Next base: position 71,278 of record NZ_JBICZD010000026.1, on the reverse strand, counting down.
GCCACCGACTTCGGGGCGGCGGCTCCCCTGTTCCACGCGCTGGGCACCACCGTCGTACACGTGGGCCCGCACGGCGCCGGACAGACCGTCAAGGCTGCGAACCAACTCGTCGTCGCCGTCAACATGCAGGCCCTGGCCGAGGCCGTGGTCTTCCTGGAGAAGGCGGGAGCGGACCTCCCGGCCGCCCTGGAGGTCCTTCGCGGAGGCCTGGCCGGTTCAACCGTCCTGAGCCGCAAGAAGGACAACATGCTGAACCGGGCGTTCACTCCCGGTTTCCGCATCGACCTGCATCACAAGGACCTGGGCATCGTCATCGACACGGCCGGCGACATCGGTGCGGTCCTCCCGACCGGCGCCCTGGTCACTCAACTCCTTGCATCGTGCCGGGCGCACGGGGACGGCGGCCTGGATCACTCGGCGCTGCTGCGGGGGGTCGAGCGGCTGTCCGGCGCGAAGGCCCCCGTGCCCCACTGATTCACCGGAGCGCGGCGACAACGCATCAGCCGAAACCGTCCGCGCAAGGCCCGCTCCGAGCGAGGGCGTGCGATGAGCTGGTTCTCACCTGCGGCGCTGAGAGGATGAGAGCCTCGCCGGTGTCGGCCGCACCGGCGCCGACGGCAGCGGTGGTTATCCCTGGTGGCCGTGGAGTGCGTCCGTCCGGTACGTGCCGTGACACGCGTCAGGAACCGCCATCACCGTGATAGCGGAAATCCGCGAAGCGGACAACGCCTTCCTCGGCGAACATGCCCGTGACACGACCGGTGAAAGGCACCGCCGCCTCGACGGACCAGAAGCGGCCGTCGAGTTCGGCGAGCCGCGTCTGCGTGCCCGCGTCGTCCACGACCACCAGCCGGATACGGTCACCGCCCCCGCCCCACGGTGTCCCGCCGGGCAGCGGCGGAAAGTCCGTCTCGATCCGGAGAAGGACCTCCCTGCTTCCCACCTCGACGCTCCACGAACGGTCGATCGACGGCAGGGTGGCCCGCGCCGTGACCCGGGTACCGCCTCCGCGCGACACCCTCTCCGCGACGAGGGCGACGGTGAACCGCTCGTCGTATCGCAGGCCGAGACCGCCCCTGCCGTCGGAAGGGTCGATCCGGGTCTCGACACGGCTCTTCAGATGGCGCTGGCGCCGGCCGACGAAGTCGGGCCGGAAGGTCTCCAGGCCACCGTGGACGGCGCGCATCGTGAGGTATCCCGGTCGCTCGCCGACCGTCGCCACCTCGGTGGGCCCGCGCCCCACCGCGAGCCAGCCGGGGTCCGCCAGGGCATCGGCGTCCGCGAAGTCGAAGTGTTCGTCCAGCGACTCCGGACGCGGGTTGAGCTCGACGGGAGCCGGCTGGGGCCAGCCGTCGACCCACTCCACGGGGGTGACGAATGTTTCCCGCCCGAGTGGTGTGAAGCCGCCCGCGGTCCGAGTCCCGAGGAGCACAAGTACGTCCCGTCCGTCAGGGCCGCAGACCAGGTCGGCATGTCCGGTGCGCTGGACCGAGCCGTTCGTGCCCGCGACACGCAGGAGGGGATTCCCCGGTGCGCCCTCGAACGGCCCCTCGATGGAAGGGCCGCGTGCCACGCTCACGGCATGGCCGTGTCCGGTCCCGCCCTCCGCGATGACCAGATACCAATGGCCGTCGCGGCGGTAGAGGTGCGGGCCCTCGGGCGCGATCAGCCCGGTGCCGGACCATAGGGAGCGCGGCTCCTCCAGGAGCTTCCCGGCCGCGAGGTCCACCCGGGCCTGGAGGATCCGGTCGTGGACCCAGGGCTCGGTGTCCGACATCCGCAGATTGCTGTAGGTGACATACGCCGTGCCCTGCTCATCCCAGGCGAGATCCGGGTCGATACCGACGACGCCGTCGATGGAAACGCCGTCGTTCCAGGGACCGGTGGGGTCGTCCGCTGTGAACACGACGCAACCGCGCGGACTGGACGTGATGGTGACGATGACGTGGAAACGGCCGTCGTGATGACGGAGGGTCGGCGCCCAGACACCCGCTCCCGAGGGTGTTTCGGCGAGGCCGGCCTGTGTTTCTCGGGTGACGACGTTCCCGATGTGTTCCCAGGTGACGAGGTCACTGCTGCGGTACACCGGGAGGCCCGGCAGGTACTCGAACGACGAGGTGACCGCGTAGTACGTGCCGTCGACGAGGACGCAGCTCGGGTCGGGATTGAAGCCCGGGATCAGGGGGTTGGGCAGTTTGGTGGACTCGTTCGGTGGTGTCATGCGTGGTGTCCCTCAATTCAGCACTCGGGGGCGCGGTGGTGGTCATGGGGTTCTGTCTGCGGCGGACCGGCCTGTTCACAGGTTGCTTCGCCGCGCTCCTCGTCGTCCGGCGGCGTCTCAGGCCGCCCGCGGAAACCCGGCCGACGCTCGCAGACCAGAGCCGCGAGCACGGCGAGCCCACACGCCATCACGACGGGGGCGCGGGAGCCCAGCACCGTGATCAGCACTCCGCCGAGCGCGGATCCGAGCACGTTGCCGACGGCGAACATGCTGCCCATCCAGCCGAAGGCCTCGGCGGCTGAGCCGACTGGTGCCCGCGCCGACAGCCGGTCGAAGAGCACGGACATCACGGGAGCGACGGTCGTCCCCCAGAAAAAGAGAAGAACGGTCAGCACGCCAGGTCCGGGTGCCAACGGAAGTACGGCGAGTCCGGCGGCCAGAAACAGCATCAGGTTTCTCAGGCGGGCGGGGCGTCGGCTGCTCGCGCCGTGGACCAACCCGCCGACAAGGGACCCGAGGCTGCCGGCCGCGAGCACGAATCCCGACTCCGACGACGCGTGCCGCCCGCTGACCATGGCCACCACACCGATGACCTGCCCGGCGAGCGCCGCGGTCAGCAGTACCCCGGTCACCAGCAGGCGCAGGAGACCCGGTGCCTGGAGCAGACGCCGACTCGTGGATCGGGCTTCGGGGGCACGGCCGGCTTCCACATTGCGGTCGTAGGTGTAGGCGAGGGTTCCGGCGAGCACGAGCCCCGCGCACGCACCCATGGCGAGGCGCGGTCCGCCGAACGCTGCGCACGTCGACACCATCACCGGCCCCGCGATGAAGATCACTTCCTGCGCGGTCGCATCGAGTGCGAAGAAGGTCCGCCGCTGCTCGGGTCGGACGAGCGTCGGCAGCGCGGCTCTGACCGCCGCGGTCAGCGGCGGGGTGCAGAGTCCGCTGAGCAGGGCCAGGGCGACCAGCAGCACGGGCCGCGGGGGCACGACGGTCAGCGCCGCCATGGCCAGGGCGTACAGCACGGCGGTGACCGCGAGTACCGGGCGCCGGCCACGGGTGTCAGCCAGTCTGCTGAGCAGCGGGCCGGCGACGAAGGCTCCGATCACGGCGGCGGCCGAGACTACGCTGTACACCGCGTACGACGAGTGGCGGGTCGTGAGCATCATGAGCGCCAGCCCGGTCATGCCCTGGTGGAAGCGGCCGATGACCGATGTGGCGAGCAGCCAGGAGACCGAGGGCGTGCGCAGCAGCTTTCGATAGGTGGTCTCGGACACGGTCACGTACCCGCGGCACGGTTGGGGACAGGCCGGTCAGACATGCTCGGCCACTGCCACGGAGAGGAAGGAACGCTGGGTACTCGCCAGCACCCGCTTCTCGCCGACGAGTTCGAAGGCCCCCTCGACGCGTCGGTCGTCGGCGTCGAAGCCCAGGAAGAAGTCGACCTTCGCGGGTTCGACGGCGAACTCCCGTGCCATGTCGGTGTACCCGAGTTGCGCGGCGTCGAGTTCGAACGTGACACGGCGGGCTTCTCCCGCCGCCTGCGCCACCCGGCAGAAGCCGGCCAGTTGCTGGGCGGGCCGGGTGACTCCCGAGGTGTTGACCCGTACGTAGAGCTGGACGACGGTGGCGCCGTACACATCGCCCGTGTTGGTGACGGTCGTACGGATACGGACCGACCCCTGGGTGTCGGTCTCGGGGTCGCAGGTGAGGTCGCCGAGGGTGAAGTCGGTGTAGCTCAGGCCGTGTCCGAAGGTGTAGAGAGGCGTGCCCGGCATGTCCAGGTAGAGCTCGGAGGTACCCGGCGGGACCGGGTTGCGGTAGCCGGTGCCGGACTTCTGGTGGTGGTACACCGGAATCTGGCCGGTGTGGCGGGGAATGCTGTACGGGAGCCTGCCGCTCGGGTTGACGGCACCGAAGAGCACCTCCGCGACCGCCTTCGGGCCGAACGGGCCGCCGTACGGCGCCACCACGATCGCCGCCGCCCCCCGGACCGCCTCGGGCAGGGTGTAGGCGCGCCCCTGGAAGAGCACGACGACATACGGCTTTCCGGCGGCGGCCACCGCCTCGGCAAGGCGGGTCTGCGCCTCGGGCAGGGCGATGTCGGCACTGTCGCTGCCCTCGCCCTCGGTGCGCTCGCCGTTGAACCACAGGCTCGCCCCGCCGAGCGCGAGGACGATCACTTCACTGCGTCCGGCGATGTCGGCGACGCGTTCTGCCGCGCTCTCCCCCAGTCCGCGGGTGAGCGTGCTCCCCCGCTCGGTCGACACGGTGCCGGCGAACTCCGCGATCTCCTCGTTCAGCGGGCGTGCCCCGTAGCGCTCGCGAGCGAAGGTGTCGGAGTCCTCAGACGTGAAGATTGCCTTGTTCCAGGCGGTCTGGGGCGTCTCACCACCGACCATGTTCATGGCCTCGCCGAGGTCGACGGCCTTCACCGCGTCCCGCCAGGACGGATAGGCGTACGTCGGGAACTGCAGCCAGGCCGCGTCCGCGTGCGGCCCGATCACCCCGACGGTCAGGCCCTGCCGTTCCAGCGGCAGGATCCCGTCGTTCTTGACGAGCACGACCGAGCGCCGCGCCAGCTCGGCGGAGAGTTCCCTGCCCTCCCCGGCGACCGCGGCGGCATCGATGCGCTCCTGCGGATACGGATTCTCGAACAGGCCGAGCTCGAACTTGGCCCGCAGCACCCGCCGCACGCAGGCGTCGACCGCGCCCTCGTCGAGGCGGCCGGAGCGCACCTCGTCGACGAGGGCCTCGCTGTACGCGAACGGGACCGGCAGTTCGACGTCCAGGCCCGCGGCGATCGCCAGGCGCGCCGCCTCGCCGGGCGTGGCCGCGGCACGCTGGCGGGTGACGACCTGCTTCACCGTGTCGTAGTCGGAGGCGACGAAGCCCTCGAATCCGAGAGTGCCGCGCAGCAGGTCGGTGAGGACCTCCCGGGAGACGCCGGCCGGGACGCCGTCGACATCGCCGTAGGAGTTCATCACGGACCTGAGGCCGGCCAGCTGGATCGCGGCCTCGAAGGGGTAGGCGAACAGGTCGCGGGTGCGCCGGTCTCCGCCCTCGTAGGCGGACAGGTTTACGCCTCCGGAAGCCATCCCATAGCCGAGGAAGTGCTTGGCCGTGGCGATGACGCCCTCGGAGAGGTCCTCACTCTGGAGGCCCCGGGTGTAGGCAACGGCGAACGCCGCACACAGGTACGGGTCCTCACCGTACGTCTCGTGCACGCGGCCCCAGCGCGGATCGAGGGCGACGTCCATGACCGGGGAGAGCGCCTGGCCGTAGCCGAGACGGCGCATCTGACGGCGGATCAGGTCGACCATATCGCGGACGAGCTCCGGACTGAAGCCGGCGGCGAGACCGATGGCGGTCGGGAAGACCATGTGACCGCCGGCCATGAGGCCGTTCAGCGCCTCCTGGTGGATGAGCGCGGGGATTCCGAGGCGGGTGCGCGTCACGAACTGGTGCTGGATCGCGCCGGTCATGCGGGCGATGCGGTTCGGGTCGTCCGCCGACAGGGCAGGGATGTGCCCGGGCGGTACCTTCAGGAACTCGTCCGCACCTTCGGCCTGGGTGCCGTCGGCGTCGATCAGCTTCCACGGCCATACGGCGGTGAGCTGGGCGCACTTCTCCTCAAGGGTCATCTCCGGCAGGAGCAGCGCGGCGCGGGTGTCGGCCGGCAGGTGGACGTCGCGGTGGCTGTGGGACGACGCTGTCGACATGGTCTGGCTCGTTCTCTCCGTCTGTGGGCCTGGGCGCGGTTCAGCGAACACGGCAGGCCAGGATCTCGGCGAACCGCCTCCGGAACGCGTCGGCGGCCGGCGAGGGGAACTCGGGCGGCGCGACGGCGTGCGCGAGGCCGAAGACCTCGTCGTCGAGGCGAGTGGCGCAGAGGACGGCGACCTGTTCCTCACCACCCGGGGCAACGCCGGTCTCGACAGCCGCGTCGATGATGGCGGTCCAGAGCTCCGGGTCGTCGAACAGATCGCGCACCGTGGCCACGGGCCGTGCGTCGGCGTCCGCCGCAACCGGGTCGGGGACCTCGAAGACATGCTCGCCGTGGCCCACCGTCTCGGTCCCGTCGACGCCCGGCAGCCGGACGTGGGCCGTGGTTCCGACGGGTACGACGACGTTCACCCGCATCGTGCCGTCCACGCGTTCCCAGGCCACCCGGGCCTCTCCGTACGGGGTGAGGTGACGGGCCGAGGCGGAGGTGAGCACGGCGGGCGGTTCGGGAGCGACGGCGATCTCGCGGTAGCCGGGGGCGGCCGGGGCGAGCCCCGCGACTTTGCGGTGCAGCCAGTCGGCGACGGCACCGAGGGCGTAGTGGTTGAACGAGGTCATCTCGCCCGGGTTGATACTGCCGTCCGGCAGCATGCTGTCCCAGCGCTCCCAGATCGTGGTCGCCCCCATCGTCACCGGGTACAGCCAGGACGGACACGCGGTCTGCAGCAGCAGCCGGTGGGCGACGTCGGCGTGCCCGGTGGAGGTGAGCGCGTCGGTCACCAGCGGGGTGCCGACAAATCCGGTGGCGATGCGGAATCCGGACGTGCGGACGAGGTCGGCGAGACGTCTGCCCGCCTCCTTGCGCTGATCCTCCTGCGGCAGCAGCGCCCACTCGATCGCCAGGGCGTAGACGGTCTGCGCGTCCGAATGAACCCGGCCCGCCGGGGTGACGTAGGCGTGGGCGAAGGCCGCGCGTACCTCCGCGGCCAGGGAGCCGTAGCGCTCGGCGTCCTCCTCGTGGCCGAGCAGACGGGACACCTCGGCGACGATCTCGGCCGAGCGCGCGAAGTGCGCGGTGGCGATCACGTCGGGGTCGGCCTTGGCACGGGCCGGGTACTCGGGCGGGGCGGTCGGGTCCAGCCAGTCACCGAACTGGAAGCTGCCCGTCCACAGTCGGTCGGGACCGGCGAGCTCGGCCAGCCGGTCGACCCAGCGGCGCATGCCGGGCAGCTGTCGCCCGAGCAGGCCGCGGTCGGCGTAACGCTGGTACAGCACCCAGGGCACCATGGTCACGGCGTCGCCCCAGGCCGCCGCGGTCGGGGACGAGGTCCGCAGCACGTCCGGCACGACGAACGGCACCGCGCCGTTCGGCTCCTGCTCGGCGGCGAGGTCGGCGAGCCAGGAGTCGAGGAAGCCGGCAGAGTCGAACAGGAAGGACGCGGTCGCCGCGAAGACCTGGATGTCGCCGGTCCAGCCGAGGCGTTCGTCGCGCTGCGGGCAGTCGGTGGGCACCTCGACGAAGTTGCCGCGCATGGACCACACGACGTTTTCGTGGAACCGGTTGAGCAGTTCGTGCGAGGAGTCGAACCATCCGGTCCGGGTCAGGTCGGATCCGATCACGACCAGTTCGACGTCCTCGGGAGACAGGGCCGGCACGCCGGTGACCTCCGCGTAGCGGAAGCCGTGGAAGGTGAGGGCGGGTTCGAGGACCTCCTCGCCGGTGCCCGCGACGAGGTAGCTGTCCCGCGCCTCGGCCGAGCGCAATGGGCGGGTGCCCAGCTCGTCGTTCTCCAGGACCTCGGCATGCCGGACGGCCACCTCCGTGCCGGGCGCGAGGTCGCGCACGCGTAGTCGCACCCAACCGACCGCGACCTGGCCGAAGTCGACGAGAGTCCGGCCGGACGGTGAGGTCCACACCCGCTCGGCCGCCAGCACCGACGTCTGCCTGACGGGCGGTGCCGAGGGAGCGACGAGGACGGAGAGGTCGGTGTCGACGACCTCGGTCGTGCCCGTGGCCGCCGTCCCCGCGGTGCCACGCCTGCGCAGATCGGTGCGCTGGCCGTCGTACAGGTCGTCGGCGACGATCTCGCTCTCGCGGGCGGTCCAGGTGCCGTCCGATGCGAGCCGGTGCACGGTGCCGTCCGCGGTGGTGACCTCCAGCTGAGCGAGCACCGCCAGGCGGTCCCCGTAGAAGGCGCGCGCATAGTGGAAGCCGACCCGGCCCCGGTACCAGCCGTTGCCGAGGAGGACGTCCAGTTCGTTGCGGCCGACGCGGACCAGGTCGGTGACGTCGTACGTCTGGTAGGCGAGCCGGTGCTGGTAGGAGGTCCAGCCCGGGGCCAGGTGGAGGTCTCCGACGCGTTGCCCGTTGAGCGTGGCGACGTAGAGGCCGTGGGCGGTGACGTAGAGGCGGGCGCGGACGACTCGGCCGGGGATGTCGAGGGTACCGGTGAGGAGCGGTGCGGGCTGGTGGGGGCCACCGATACCGACGGCGGCGGTGAAGGCCGCGCTCCAATCGGCGGGATCGAGCAAGCCCGCCTCCACGACGGCCTGTTCACTCCACGCGCTCCAGTCCTCGCCGTGCTCGCCCTTGTGCGCGACCCGTACGCGTACCGCGGCCGACTCGCGGGAAGCGAGCGGTGCGGCCGGCCAGGGGACGAGGACTTGGTCGACGCCGTCCCCGCGGTGACGCTCGGCGGCGCCGCCGTCCCGGACGATCTCGATCTCGTAGGCGGTCTGCGCGTATCCCGCGTCAGCGTGCGGGACCCGCCAGCTGAGCCGGGGTCGTGGGGTGTCCACGCCGAGCAGTGCGGCGCCCGCCGGGTGGTGCTCGAAGCGAGGGATGCCGGGGGCTGCTGCCACGACCATGCGAGTCTCCAGGTTCTCAAGGACTTGGTGACCGGTCCGGGCCGGCCGCAACAGAGGTGTGTAACGTTCTACAACAGGAGAAGGCTAAGAACCCATGTCAACCTGCGTCAAGACTCCGGCGCCCCTCGGCTTGGCCCCGCCCCCGGAGTTCCTCCACCGGGGCGGTCACCCCCGGCCCTCTTCGGGCCGGCGACCGGCCACCGCGCGCTGTGTCAGCAGCCGGCCGGGGCCAGGGCTGTCTTCCGGTTCACCACGCGGGGTGCGATGACGTAGTGGACGGACTTGCCGCGTCCCTCGATGCGCTCCAGAAGCAGCCGGGTGCTGACCGAGCCGGTGAGTTCGCCGGACTGATCGACCGTGGTCAGCGAGACGCGGCTGATGCGGGCGGCGAGGATGTCGTCGTAGCCGACGACCGTGAGGTCCTCCGGCACGGCGAGCCCCTTCTCCTCCGCGGCCCGCAGCACTCCGAGGGCGGCGATGTCGGCGCCGGCGAAGATCGCGGTCGGGGGCTGCCGCCGCGCCAGCAACTCGGTCGCCGCGTTGTACCCGCCGGCCTCCGTGTACGAGGTGACGACGACGTCCGGCTCCAGGCCATGGCGCCGCATGGCTTCCTCGTAGCCGCGCCGACGGGCGGTGTGCGAGAGCACATACGGCTCCTGGAAGGGACCGTCGGGCATGCCGGTGTGGGCGATACGGCGGTGGCCGAGTTCCACGAGACGGTCCACCATGAGCGCGGCGCCCAGCCGGTCGTCGTTGGTCACGGTGTCCATGTGGTCGGGCGCACCGTGCAGGGCGACCGCCACGGTCGGGATGCGGGCGGCGAGCTGCTCCAGCCAGTCCATCTCCACCCAGGGCGCGAGCAGGATGAGCCCGTCGACCTGGCGGTCCACGAGGGCTTCCACACAGTGGCGCTGACGAGCCGCCTCGGCTCCGCCGATCGCGATGATCTCCTGGAAGGGGCCCGCGCGCAGGGTGGAACTGATGGCCTGGGCGACCTCGGTCTGGAACGGTGAGGACAGGTCGGTCAGCACGATGCCCACGGTGAAGGACTTGCCCCGCATGGCCCGGGCCCCGGCATGCGGCCGGTAGCCGAGGCGCTCGATCGCGGCGGTGACCTTGTGGCGCATCTCGGGGCTGATGCCGTACGCGTCGCGCAGGACTTTGGACACGGCCGAGACCGAGACACCGGCTTCCCTCGCCACGTCCTTGATGGTGGCGCGGGGCTGGTTCTGCCTGCGTCTCGGATGCGCGTCAGTCATGCGGGGCATCCTATTTCAGCCCGTCGGCGGACCGTGGGCGGTGATCAGCGGGTCAGTGGACCACCACGCGCACCCGCGCCAGGTTGTCGGTCCGGGCGAACGGCGTCGACGCGTCCCCCTCGCGCTGAGCCCGGGCCCGCACGGTGACGAGGTACGTGCCGGGCGCGCCGAACGCGTGGATCCGCTCGGCCACGGCCTGGCCCCCCGTCTGGGTGACGAGGAAGCCCTCCTCCCCTCCGAAGTCCCACTGGAGCGCGACCAGCTGTCCCGCGCCCCGGGGGACCTCTGCCTCCGCGCGCAGCAGCACTTCCTGACCCACCGCGGTCTCGGCGTACGCACCGCCGTCGGCAGTGAGGCGCACCACGGGCTGTACCCCGCCGCGTTCGCCGGCGGTGGCCGGCACACGGATCTGCCCGTCCTCGACGGTGTAGCGGGTGGACGCCGGCGGCGCCTCGTCCTTCTCGACCCAGGCGGCGAGGTCGCGCAGCGCGTGGTGCAGGGCGCCGAGGTAGGAGACGGTGCGGGTGGGGTGCTCCTGCCGCTCCTCGTCGCCGTGCAGGGCGGCCTCCACGTACCAGAGCCGGAAGCGGTCGGTCTCGGTGTCGCCCAGATGTGCGCGGACCTTGCCGCGGTACCAGTCGGCCTGCCAGGGGAACGCCTCCCGGTCGCCGAGGCAGGCGACGACGATCATCTTGCCGCCGATCCGGCCGCTCTGCACCGTACCGGCCGCGGCCTGCGCGAACAACGGCCCCATGATCACGGGCCGTTGGGGAGGGATCGGGTCTCCGTGCGCGTCCCGGAACTGGTCCCACACCGTGAAGTCCGCCGACGGCACCTGATGGCGGTGGTAGGTCTGCGCGGCGAGGAAGCCGCTGTTGTCGAGGTCGATCTCGTCGCCGGGGAGGAGGCCGCGCAGGCTGTGGCCGCGGTCCTGGATGTCGAGGGTCACCAGGTCGCCGCGGACGTGCTTGACGCTGAACCGTTCGCCGGCCGCGGCGCCGGTGGCCACCGCCAGTTCCGCGCCCTCGCAGTCGATCGGGGCGGGCGCCGTGAGACGTACGGCGGTGATTGCCCGCTGATCGGGCGCCCCCGCGAAGGAGTTGTCGACACCCCCACGCGCCGACACGGTGCCGCCCGCGTCGAGCGCTTCCGCCACCTCGGCCCGCAGCCGCAGCCGGTCCCGGTGCACGGACGAGTCGGGGTCCGCGCCCAGATACCCGGGCACGGTCCAGAAGTCCGTGAAGTAGCCGGGGTCCACCTGCTGGACATGCGGGTAGAGGACGGCGAAGGCCTGGGTGCCCATGGTGCGGTGCCCGTACCAGGACGCGAGGGGGAAGCCCATCCGGGTCACTTCCCGCAGGGCGTCCGCCTCCTCCTGCGTCAGATCCGCGTACGGGTCACCGCTGCCGCCCGGTTCGAGCGCGTCGACGATGCCGTCGAGGCGGTCGCGCAGCACGCGTTGGGCGTGCATGCGCACGCTGAACACGTTGGGGATGGCCATGGGGCTGCCGATCACGTACGGCACGAAGCCGTCCCAGACGCCCTCGGTGTTCTCCGCGGCCCCGATGGTGCGGAACCCGCCGCCGCTGCCGCCGTACGCGTAGCCGTACGGGCGGTGCCCCGGGTCACCGGCGTGACCGGCATCGCCGTCCTTGTCGTAGACCCGTCGCGCGACTTCCCGCGAGTAGGCCGCGGCCGCCGCGTTCGCCCGGTACGCGGCGATGGTCGGGTCGGCGTCGGAGCCGGGTTCGCCGTACTGCTCACCGCCGCCGTTCGTCTCGACGAAGTAGGCGCCGCTCGCGGCGGCGAAGGAGATGCGGTCCTCCTGGCCGCGTGCCGTCTGCGCCAGGTGCTCGCTCTCCGGGACAGGAGTGATGTGCTGGAAGAAGCGGCCCTCATACTGCCCGGCCGGCGGGAAGTAGAAGGAGAAGCGGGTGGCGTGGTTGTCGAAGCCGCCGTGGATGTAGCGGTGCGGCACGGGTTCGGTGCGCCATTCGTCGATGTCGGTGTACGGCCGACCGAAGTCTCCGTGGTCCACTGCTGTCCCCTTGGTCACAGGCCCACGCCCGGGTCGTCCAGGAGGGCGCGTATCTGCATCACGTTCTCTCCGCTCAGGCGCCGGATTCCGTCACCGAGCAAGGGGCCGATCCGGAGGGCCGGGTCGACGATGCGCATGGCACCGAGTCCGCCCCACAGGGCGATGACCTGACGGGCCACCGTCCGTGGGTCAAGGCCGGGATGCGCGAGTCCGGCCCGCTGCCGGTTGCTGATGATCCGGGCGTGCACGGTGACGGCCCGCTCGTGCAGTTCACGGAAGTACTCCGCCGCGGGATGCCCCTCGGTGGCCGCCTGCCCGCGCATCATCTCCGTCAGGCGCTGCCGGCGCGGCTGGGCGTCCATGGCCGCGTCGACATGCCGGGAGAGTTCCTCCAGGTCGAGGCCGAAGTCCTCGGCGTCCGGGTCGATCCCGGTGGCCGCGAGGTCGTCCGCCCGGCGCAGCGCGGCGATCAGCAACTGGTCCTTGGAGGGGAAGTGGTAGAGCACGGTTGCTTCGGCCGTGCCCGAACGGCTCGCCACGAGCGCCGTGGTGACACCTTCGTGCCCCACCTCGTCGACCAGTTCCAGGACGGCCGTGGCGATTTCCTCCCGCCGCCTGCGCGAGCGGGCGTACGGACCGCGCTTGTTCGTCGTCTGCGTCCCCGCCGGTGGCGGTGTCTGCTGCGTCGGCGTCATCCGGTCACGCTATCGAGGAGGTCACGGCACCCAGGCCGGCGCAGACCGATCGGCACATGCCTCATCGCACACCCTTCAGCCGGGCCGTGACCGGAACGGCGAGGAACGAGGCGACGACCGCGATGACGAGGAGCACGGTGTACGCGCCGCCCGCGGCGCCGAGGAGCACCGAGCCGAGCACCGGGGCGAAGGTCTGCGGCAGGGTGTTGGCGGTGTTGATGAGGCTCAGGTCGCGGGCGGCGTCCTGCACGTCCGGCAGGACGTCGGCGGCCAGCGCGGCGTCGACGCCCATGAACGCGCCGAAGGAGAGCGAGACCACGGCCCAGGCGATCGTGAACTGCCCCTGCGTGCCGGTGAACACGGCCAGGGCGAAGCCGACGGCGCAGCCCACCCCGCCGAAATATACGAAGGGCCTGCGCCCGAAGCGGTCCGAGAGCGGGCCGGAGACGACAAGGCCGACCACGGTGAACAGCCCCGCACTCGCGGTGATCGTGGCCACCGCCGTGGCCGCGTCGTCGAGCCCGAGCCCGAAGCGGTCCTGCAGGAGGTACAGCATCCGGGTCTGGATGAGCTGGTAGGCGAGCGTCACGAGGAACCGGCCGAGCCAGGTCCAGCGCAGGTTCGGCACCTGGAAGACGGTGAGCAGCCCGCGCCACACCGACGGGCCGGGCTCCCGGGCTGCCGTGGCCGCCGCGGCCGCGCCCCTGCCGGGGTGGTCGGGTGCGACCACCACGAACAGCACGGCGCCGGTCAGCACGAACGCGGCGAGAACCAGGAAGCCGGACGCCGGGTGATGCACGTACATCGCGCCGAGAAAGCCGGCGCCTATCGCGGCGGAACTCGTGACCAGCGCGGAGACGGCGGACAGCAGGCCGCGCCGGTGCAACGGGACGCGCTCGGCGATGACCGGGCCTAGCGCGGCCTGGAGCGCGGCGACACAGGCCTGCACGAGGCACCAGACGACCAGGATCGACCAGGGCCCGGTGGCCAGGCCGAGCACCGTCATCGCCCCGGCGACTCCGAGGGCGCCGCCGAGGACCCACGGTGCGCGGCGGCCGAGGCGGCTGCGGGTCCGGTCGGAGAGGATTCCCGTGGCCATGCTCACGAAGAGGGCGACCACGGCCGCTGCCGAGGTGACGACGCCGTACCAGCTCTCCTTGCCCGACTCCCCCGCGCTGTCGGCGATGACCGTCGGCAGGAGCACACTGCCCATCGCGTTGATGAGAACGAAGGTGCCCAGGTTGGCGGCGGTGAGACCGATCCCGTTGCGGACGAGGCCGACCCTCGGGGACGGCACCCCGATGTCCTCCCTGTCGGGAGCGGGCGCCAGCAGCGACGCATTCACGGTGACCTCCTTGTCACGCCGTGAAGACCGGCGAGCGACACCGGCAGAACTCAGCGAAGTTCGAGCATCATATGGATTTGGCCCCTCACTTTGAAGATCCCGAGCGAAACAATTGGGTCCAAAATCAAGGGTCACTCAACATTTGAGGGCCGGCGCTCCTCAAGGTGTCCGCAGGACCGCGAGCCGCTCAGCGCGGCGTTCGCGCTGCCTCTTCGGGTCGGCGACCGGGGCCGCCATCTGGAGACGGCGTGTGTACGGATGGACCGGCGCCGTGGCAACCTGTGCGGCGTCCCCCAGCTCGACGATCCTGCCGTCGTTCAGAACGGCTGTGCGGTCGCTGATGTCGTTGACGACGCCGAGGTCGTGACTGATGAAGACATACGCGACGCCGGTCTCGCGCTGGATGTCCTTGAGCAGGGTGAGCACCTTGGCCTGGGTGGTGACGTCCAGGGCGCTGGTCGGCTCGTCGCAGACGATGACCGCCGGGGACAGGGCCAGGGCGCGGGCGATGGCGACGCGCTGACGCTGACCGCCGGAGAATTCGCGCGGGAAGCGTCGGGCGGCGTCCGCGGGGAGGCCGACCGCGTCGAGGAGCTCGCGGATACGCGCGGCGGCGCCCTCGACGCCGGCCGCGTCGAGGGGTTCGACCAGGATGCTGCCCACGGTCATGGAGGGGTTGAGCGACGAGTAGGGGTCCTGGAAGACGACCTGGATGTCGCTGGCGGTCTTCCGCCGGTGGGCGCGGGAGACATTGCTGATGGTCTCGCCACGGAAGGTGATCACGCCGCCGCTGACCGGGGCGAGGCCCAGGATCGCGCGGCCGATGGTGGTCTTGCCGGAGCCGGACTCGCCGACCAGGCCAAGCGTCTCACCAGGGGCGAGGTCGAAGCTGACGCCGTCGATGACGGTCTTGCCGCGGCCCCGGCGTTCGGCGAAGCGAACCACCAGGTTCTCGACCTTGAGCAGCGGGGCGGCGACGGATACGGGTTCGGTCACGGGGTCTCGATCTCCATCAGCTCGACGCGGCGGGAGGCGGAAAGCAGTTCCTTGGTGTACGGCTCGCGCGGTGCGTCGAACAGGTCGTCCACCGCGGCCCGCTCGACGATCCGGCCGTCCTTCATGACGCTGACGGTGTCGCACAGGTCGGCGACCACGCCCAGGTTGTGGGTGACGATGATCATGGCGAGGCCGCGTTCCCGGGCCAGTTCACGCATCAGTTCCAGGACTTCGGCCTGCACCGTGACGTCGAGGGCGGTGGTCGGCTCGTCGGCGACGATCACGTCGGGGTCGGAGGCGACCGCGCCGCAGATCAGGACACGCTGCGCCATACCGCCGGATATCTGGTGCGGGTAGAGCCCCATGACACGCTCGGGGTCCTTGATGCCGACCCGGGTGAGCAGGGCGACGATGCGCTCCCTGGCCCCGTCGGGCCCGAGGTCGGTGGTGGCCCGCAGCCCGTACAGGAGCTGGCGGCCGATGGTGAAGCAGGGGTCGAGGTTGGACATCGGCTCCTGGGGGACATACGCGATACGGCGCCCTCGGGCGGCGCGCATCAGGCGCTCGTCGGCGAGCAGGTCGGCTCCGTCGAGGTGGACGCTGCCCGCCAGGGTGAGGGCCTCACGGGGCAGGATGCCGAGGACCGAGAAGACGATCTGGGACTTGCCCGACCCGGACTCGCCGACCAGGCCGTGGATCTCTCCGCGTCGCACGTCCAGGTCGACTCCGTGGACCACCTCACGCATCTCCTCGCCCTGGGGGTAGGCGATGCGCAGTCCCCGCAGGGAGAGGATGGCCTCCTGTGCGGCGGGGGCCGGCTGCTTCCCCTCGGCAGCCACGCGGGCGAGCGCCGCCCTGCGCTGCCTGGCGGTCACCGGCTTGCTGCGGGCGGATGCCTGCAGGACATCGCTGAGGGCATTGCCGAGCAGGATCAGCGACAGGATGGTGAGGCTGATCACCAGGGCCGGCCAGACGATCCCCACCGGATTGTTGTAGACGTTCTCGAAGGCCTGCTGCAGCACCACACCCCAGGAGCCGGCGTTGGCGTCGCCGAGGCCGAGGAAGGTGACACCGGCCTCGATGCCGATACCGGCGGCGAGGACGAAGGAGCTCTGGATGACGACCGGGACGCGTACCGCCCACAGCACATGGCGCCCGACGATGCGCAGGTCGGAGAGGCCGACGACGCGAGCCGCGTCCACGTACAGCTCGCCGCGCACGCCGACCACGACGCCGCGCACGAGGCGGTAGTAGCCAGGGGCCACCAGGAGGCCGAACACGCTCATGGCGACGGGGATGTCGGGACCGGTCAGGGAATAGAGGGCGATGAGGAGGACGACGCCGGGCAGCGACATCACGACATCGGTGGCGAAGCCGGAGACGGCCTCGAAGCGGCCCCGGTAGAAGCCCGCCACCAGGCCGCTGACGGCACCGACGGCCAGGGAGACACCGAGGACGATGAGGCTGGCGAGCGCACTCTGCCGAGTTCCCCAGATGAGGCGGGAGAGCACATCGCGGCCGGAGGCGTCACCGCCGAGGAGGTGCCCGGAGGAGAACACGGGGGCGTCCACGGCCTTGAGGTCCGTGAAGGTGGCGCTGTACGGGGCGAGGAGCGGCGCGAAGATCGCGACGAGCCCGACGAAGGTCACGAACACCAGACAGATCGCGGCTTGCGGGTTGTGCAACAACCTCACGAGCAGGGGTCGTTCGGTCGAAGAAGCCGAAGCTGCCGCGGCTGCCGCGGCTGCCGGCTCCGGATCGGGCGCGGTCATCGGATTCTCGCCTTCGGGTTGAGGAACATGGTGGCCAGGTCGCCGAGGATGTTCACGACGATCACGATCACGATGGTGACGAGGACCGTTCCCATCACCATGGGCACGTCTCCGGACTGGGCGGAGAGGTTGCCGAGCTGGCCCATGCCCGGCAGGGCGAAGATCTGCTCGACGAAGACGGCGCCGCCCAGCGTGCCGATGAGTTGCAGATTGAGCACGGTGAGGCCGGGACCACCCGCGTTGCGCAGGACGTGCCGGAAGATCACCTGCCGCTCGGGGATACCACGGGAGCGCAGCGTACGGACGTAGTCCCGCCCCAGGTTGTCGAGCACCGCCGCCCGGAACTGGACGGCGGCACCGGCCACGGAGCCGATGAGCAGAGCCAGCACCGGCAGGGTCACGGAGGAGATCCAGGCGCCCATGCCGACCTCGGGTGAGGTGTATCCGGTGGCCGGGAAAGCCCTGAAGTGCACAGCGAAGGCGAAGACCAGGGCGATCGCGACGATGAAGGAGGGGACCGCGGTGCCGAGCACGGAGAGGAACTGCACCACCCGGTCCACCCAGCCACCGCGCACCGCCGCCGTGACGCCGAGGACGACGCTGAGGACGGCGGTGAGGACGAGGGTGAGCAGGGTCAGCGCGAGAGTCACCGGGACTCGGACCTCCAGCGCCCCGGCCACGGACTGGCCGGAGAGGTAGGAGTGTCCGAGGTCTCCGGTGAAGACCCCGTGGAGCCAGTCACCGAACTGGACCAACAGCGGTCGGTCCAGGCCGAGTTCAACCATCCGGTGGCGCACGTCCGAGGCGGACGCGCTCATGCCGAGCGTGGTTCTCGCGACGCCTTCGCCATTCCCGTACATCAGGCAGAAGGTGGAGAAGGTCACCAGCAGGAAGATCCCGGCGGCGCGCGTCAGGTGTCTCAGGAGCAGTGCGGGCATGACAGGGTCCGTTCCTCGTCTTCTTCGGGTTCTGTTCGGCCGCTTCGGATGGGCGCAGTTCGTCGGGTACGGAAAGCCGACGTCTACTGGAAGTCGCGCAGGAGCGGGTGCGCGTCGTTCGGGTCGGTGGACTTGGGGATCTTGACGCTGTCGCTGTACGCGTAGAAGACCTGCG
Organism: Streptomyces sp. NPDC048288; assembly: GCF_043201555.1. Classification (NCBI taxonomy): domain Bacteria; kingdom Bacillati; phylum Actinomycetota; class Actinomycetes; order Kitasatosporales; family Streptomycetaceae; genus Streptomyces; species Streptomyces sp. NPDC048288. The sequence continues at coordinate 53,245 of NZ_JBICZD010000026.1, read as the reverse complement.
GGTTGACCAGCGGGACGTACCACGCGTTGTCGAGGACGTACCTGCCGATGGCCTGCTGAGCCGTCCTGGACTCGCTGTCGCTGCCCGTGAGGATGGTCTTCCAGTTCTTCTCGACGGTGGCGTCGGACTGGTGGGAGACGTTCCAGTAGCCGGCCGGGATCACACCGATCGAGATGTCCTGGATGGAGTCCGCGCTGGCGCCGACGGTCCACAGCGGGGCCGGGTAGTCACCGCTGAGGAGCTTGCTGATGGCGTCGGCGCCGGTCAGGGTCTTGGTCTTCACCGTGATGTTCAGCTCGGCGAGCTGCTGGGTGACGTACGGCAGCAGCACCGTCCACGCCTGGCCCTCCATGGTGGGCAGGGTGAGGGTGAAGCCCTTCTCGTAACCGGCCTGCTTCATCAGCTTCTTGGCTTGGGCAACGTTGTACGGGTAGGCGTCGCCCGCGTCCTTGACGTAGGCCGCACCCTTCTTGTTGAAGAACTGGTACGTCGGTGACGCGAGGCCCTTGTAGAGATTCTTGGCGATGAGGTCACGGTCGAAGACCATGTTCATGGCCTTGCGGACGCGGACGTCCTTGAGGGCGGGGATCTTCTTGCCTTCGTGGTCGGTGAGCATCATCGCGGTGACGCCGGACTCGATCGCCATGACGTTGACGTTCGCCGACTGCTTGGCCTCGTTGTAGGTGTCGGCGGTGACGACGGTGCCGTCGATCTGCCCCGTCTTCAGTGCGTTGAGAGCAGCGGTGGCGCTGCTCAGGACGCGCAGTTCAAGGGTCTTGTACGGGTACTTCTTGGCGTCGTAGAAGTCGGGGTTCTTCTTGAGGACGTACACCGAGCCGGCGGTGGACGCCTTGGCGTCGTAGGTGTACGGGCCCGAGCCGACCGGGGCGGTGTTCTTGTCCTTGGAGGCGAGGTACTTGGCGGAGGCGAGCTTGGGGTTGCAGACCCGGCTGTTCATCAGCGGCTGCGGGTCGGGCCAGGTGATGGTGACGGTGTGCGCGTCGGGGATGTCGAACTTGATGCCGCCGTAGCGGTCCGAGGCCGTCTTGGCCAGCGGCGCGAAGGTCTCCTTCACGGTCTGGGCGGTCACCGGGGTGCCGTCGGAGAACTTCATGCCCGAGCGCAGATGGGCGGTGAAGGACTTCTTGTCGGCGCTGATCTCCCAGCTCTTGGCGGCGGCCGGAGCAAGGCTCCAGTCCTTGTTGCAGCTCACCAGGGTGTCATAGGCCGCCTCGAAACCCCATGCCTGGTAGGCGGGCTGAGCGGAGGGGTCCCAGCCGGTGATGTCGGCGGTCATGCCGAGGACCAGCTTGTCCTTGGTGGAGCCGCCCGCCGCGCCGGCACCCGAGCCATCGGCGCCCTGGCCCGTGCAGGCGGTGAGCAGGAGGGCCGCCGCGGACAGCGGGGCGACGGCCTTGGCCGCCAGGGGAAGTGCGCGTCTCATCATGACTCCTTAGAAGGAAGTGACGCGAGAGGGAGAACCGCGAGAGGGAAGACGTCACCTTCGCAGCGTGTGTAACGTTTTACGAACGGGACCGTAACTCCGGGCCTCCCGAGCGTCAATAGACTGTGTCGTTCGGAGAAGTCACGGTTCGGGCACGAGGATGCGTGCGCGGGGCTTTCGTGCGTGCGTGCACCGGCCGCCGCGGACGGCCGTGCGGGGCCGGTCGGTGTTCCACTTCCGGGCAGCCTTGAGAGCGGGTCCGCGTCCCAGGTGCGGGTGGTGACACGAACACCGACTGGATTGGATACCTTGCCGGTTCGGTGAGGACGATGGAGCGCCAGAAGGCGTGGCGCCCCCGGCCGGATACTCAGAAGTCCGGCCTGCCTCGGCATCGGTGTGGCCTCCGCTGTCGAGGCCCGCGCCGCGGGGCTCCGGGAAGGGCAAGGTGGGGCAGTGACCTGCCGGCCGGCTTCAGAACGCCTCCGGCCCCGGCGGGGCTCGCACGGACGGGTACGGAGGGCGGGTGCCTGTCAGGGGTGCGGTCGTCGCACACGTGGTCTCCCGGATCCAACGTCGTTGTTGGCAGTGGCCCGGCCCGTCGGAACGGGCCGGGTGATGCGGGGATGGTGCTCGATGAGGGGGTGAAGAGGCGAAGGGGCGAAGGTAGGGGCGGCTGTCAGCCGCCGAGGATGTCCGCGATCCGCTCCTCCAGGGCACCGCCCGGCCGGAAGCTCTCCGGCGGGACGAGCGCCTTCGCGATGAACGCGGCCGGGGCATCGAGGTACGGCTTGACCATGCCCGCCACCTCGGCCTCGCCCCGCGGCGCGACCCCGGTGGCCGCGGCCGCTTCGACGATCGCCGGCCAGCGCTGGGCGTCGTCCAACAGGTCACGGACGGTGACCGGTTCTGGCCGGCCGGCGGATACGACGGGGTCGGCCGACTCCCAGTGGTACGCGCCGTGCCCGACCACGATGGGTTCGTCCCCGCCGGGCAGATGGATCTCGGCACTGGCCCCGACCGGCACCTCCACATCGAGCCGGTATCGCCCGTCCCGACGCGTCCAGGACACGGCGGCCGGTCCGTACGGCGTGACGTGACGGGTGGCGGCATGCGTGAGCGCAGCGGTCGGCAGCGGTCGGACGGTGATGGTCCGGTAGCCGGGCGCCGCCGGTGCGAGCCCGGCCACGGTGCGGTGCAGCCAGTCGGCGACCGCGCCGAGGGCGTAGTGGTTGAAGGAGGTCATGCCGCTGCCGTTGACCCGCCCGTCCGGCAGCATCGAGTCCCAGCGCTCCCAGATGGTGGTCGCGCCCATGGTCAGCGGGTACAGCCAGGACGGGCAGCCGGTCTGCAGGAGCAGCCGGTACGCCACCTCGGTGTGACCGGTCGCGGTCAGCGCGTCGCATACGATCGGCGTGCCGACGAACCCGGTGCCGATCCGGAACCCGCCGGTGCGCACCAGGTCCGCGAGCCGTCGGCCGGCGAGCCTGCGCTGGTGTTCCTCGGGCAGCAGGTCCCAGGCGATGGCCAGCGCGTAGGCGGTCTGGGTGTCGGAGTGCACGATGCCCGCGCCCGTCACGAAGGTGCGGGCGAAGGCGGCCCGCACCTCCTGGGCCAACGCCCGGTACTTCTCGGCGACGCCCGGCTCGTCCAGCAGCGCGGCGGCCTCGGCGAGGATCTGGGCCGAGCGCGCGAAATACGCCGTGGCCACGAGGTCGGGGTCGGTCCGCGCCTCGTACGGATTGGCCTCGGGGGCGGTCGGGTCCAGCCAGTCACCGAACTGGAATCCACCTCCCCACACCCGGTCGGGACCGGCCAGTTCGGTCACCTTGTCCACCCAGGCGCACATGCTCCGCAGTTGACGGCGCAGGATGCCGCGGTCGCCGGTGCGCTCGTACAGGGCCCAGGGGACGAGGACGGCGGCGTCGGCCCAGGCAGCCGTGGCGCAGGTGGGGGTGCACAGGACATCGGGGATGACGAAGGGGACGGAGCCGTCCGGATACTGTTCCGCGGCCAGGTCGGCCAGCCAGGACGTGAGGAAGCCGGCCGCGTCGTGGAGGTAGGTGGCGGTCGGGGCGAAGACCTGGATGTCACCGGTCCAGCCGAGGCGCTCGTCGCGCTGCGGGCAGTCGGTGGGGACGTCGAGGAAGTTGCCGCGCATGCCCCAGACGACGTTCTCGTGCAGGCGGTCGAGCAGCGGGTCCGAGGAGGAGAACCAACCGGAGCGGGGCAGGTCGGAGCCGAGCACCACGGCGTCGAGGTCAGCCGCGTCGAGTCCCGCCACGCCCTGCACCTCGGCGTATCGGAAGCCGTGGAAGGTGAAGGTGGGTTCGAGGGTCTGCTCGGCCACGTCGTCGGCGAGGTAGTAGGTGTCGGCCGCCTTCGCGCCACGCAGCGGAGCGGTCGCCGGCTCGCCGTTCTCCAGGACCTCGGCGTGACGGACCGTCACCTCGGCACCGGCGGCCCCACGCACCCGAAGCCGGACCCAGCCGACCAGGTTCTGGCCGAAGTCGACCAAGGTCCGGCCCATCGGGGAGGTCCACACCTTCTGAGCGGGAACGGTCTCGGTGACACGGATCGGCGGCCCGTCGGGGGCGACCAGGCCGCCCAGATCCGCGTCGACCACCTCGACCGAACCGGTGCGGTGCGGGAAGGCGGGGCCCGCGCGGCGCAGATCGGTGATCTGGCCGTCGTAGAGGTCGTCGGCGAGGATCTCGCTCTCCCGTGCCGTCCAGGAGCCGTCCGCGCCGGTCGTGAACCGATGCATGCTCCCGTCGTCGGTCGTGACCTCCAGCTGGGCGAGCAGGGCGAGCCGGTCCCCGTAGAAGCCCCGCTGCTCGAAGAATCCGATACGGCCGCGGAACCAGCCGTTGCCGAGCGGCACTTCGAGGATGTTCTCCCCTTCCGTCACCAGGCCGGTGACGTCGTGGGTCTGGTAGCGCAGCCGGTGCTGGTACGCGGTCCAGCCGGGCGCGAGGAACTCGTCGCCGACCCGCGTCCCGTTGAGGACCGGCACGTACAGGCCGTGCGCGGTGATGTACAGGCGGGCCTTGCGGATCCGGCCGGGCAGGGTGAACCGTCCGGTGAGCACCGGGGCGGGGTCGCCCTGTCCGCCGAGGCCGTCCGCGGCGGCCGGGGTGATGAACCGCGCGCTCCAGTCCCCCGGTTCGAGCAGGCCGCACTCGGCGACGGCCGGTTCGCTCCACGGACTCCAGTCGCCCCCGTGGGCGACCCGGACCCGCACCGCGGCGGCTTCCCGCGAGCCGAGCGGGGTGGCCGGCCACGGCACGAGCACCTGCTCCCCGCTCTCCACCCGGTAGGCGGCGACGCCGGTCTCCCGGCGCACCTCCACCTCGTACGCGGTCTGTCTGAAATCGGCAGCGGCCGAGGGGAGCGTCCAGCTGAGGCGCGGGGACGGGTTCCCGAGGCCCAGCACCGGGCCGGACTCGGTGCGGTGCTCGAACCGCGGCTGGGCAGGGGCGGCGGCCATCGCCATGCGGGGTACTCCATGGGGTGTCGAGGCCGACCTGCTCGAAGGGGAGGGGCCGACCGGGTCAGATCGGTGAACTGCCGGACGGGGCCAGGATTCCGCCCGGGGCTGGGAGCTCTCGGTCAGGGCCGCCGCCGGCCTCATGCATCGTTATACGGAAGGGGGTGGGTCACCAGGCTGGTGCCCTGGAGCCGGTTGCCGGCCCCGGCCCGTCGGTCGTCACTGGAGGTCGCCGTCGAGTGTCCACTCGTCGCGCCAGTCGATCACCGGCATCCCGTCCTCCGCCCGGAAACGGATCGGGAGCCACACGTAGTCGGCCACCGAGGTGTCCGCCTCGGGCTCGGTGAAGTCCGGCCCGGGCAGGCCCCTTTCCTGCGCGGAGAACATCTCGTCGAAGATCTGATTCTGGTCCGACTCCTCGGGAGACAGATGCGGAAGCCAGCGGTCGGCGAGCGCGATGTAGAGGTCGGGGCGCTCCGGATGCCGGAAGACCGAGCTGACCTGGGTGCGGTAGGAGGTCCCGGCGGGGTCGCCCGGGTGCGGATCGCCGAGGACGGTCCACGGACCGTGCCAGGTGTCGGCCACGGCGACCTGGGAGCGGTTCGGGTAGTAGCTGGTGGTTCCCGACGTGATGAGGTAGTGCCGCCCGTCGCGCTGGAAGTGGGCGGGGGCCTCACGGACGAACGGGGGTCGGCGGAGCGGGAAGTGGGTGGAGTAGTAGCCGGTCACGCCGGTGTAGTCGTCCGTCAGGTCGGCGCAGATCAGCTCGGAGTGGACGCGCTCGAAGTAGTAGTAGCCCTTGCCGTCCCACGGGTCCACGGCCAGGTCGAAGTCACCGGCACTCATCCCGAGCGGCTGCAGCCCGGTGCGGACCACGTCGTAGGGGCCGAGGATCGAGTCGGCGGTGAGGACGGTGGAGCGCTGGACCCCGTCCGCTCCCATGATCTTGATCCAGCAGACGTACTTGCCCGTGCGGGGGTTGCGCAGGATGTGCGGGCGGTCGACCTTCTGGGCGGGGTGCAGGGGGTGGTCCCGGTCGTCGAGGACGGGCGGGACGATCAGGCCGCGGTCCTCCCAGTTGTAGAGGTCGGTGGAGGAGTAGCAGCGGATGCCCGAGGTCCACACGCCGCTGCCCGGCTTGGTGTGCTCCTTGTTCTCGCCGTACCAGTAGCAGACGCCACCCTCGTACAGGACCGAACCGCCGTGGGCCTGGATGCGCTCTCCCTTGGTGTCGAGCCAGGTCTGGCCCGGGCGGAAGGACTTGTACATCACGACTCCTGATGTGTAACGTTCTACGACCATGCGACAGGCGGACGTTAGACGCGAGGTCCCATGGCCGTCAAGAGCCGACCCGCGTCCCGGACAGACCTCCGCTCCTCGCCCGCCCAGCGCCTGCCTCCTGGAACGAGGACCATGCCCGTGCCCCCTTCTCCCGCTGCCCCCGGCACCACGCCCCTGCCCCACCTCGACGCCTCCCTGTCCGCGTCCGAGCGCGCCGAGCTACTGCTGCGGCAGATGACCCTGGAGGAGAAGTGCGGGCAGCTCAGCTCCTTCCTGCCCTGGACCTTCGTCAACCCTGACGGCTCCGTGCTCCCCGGATCCGCTCAGGAACTGCTCGCAAGCTGCCCGCCGGGACACATCGCCCAGCTGATCACCGACGACCCCGCGCAGCTGGCACGCCTGGTCGGCGCGGTACAGCGGCAGTTCCTGACCCGCACCCGCCTCGGCATCCCGGCCCTGTTCCACGCCGAGGCCCTCAACGGCCCGCTGGCCGGCGGTCACATGGTGTACCCGACGGCGATCGGCCTCGGCGCCACCTTCAGCCCCGACCTCGTCCGGGCGATGAGCGACCTGACCCGCCGGCAGCTGCGCCGCGCCGGCATCGCGCATGTCCTCTCCCCGGTGATGGACATCGCCCTCGACCCCCGCTGGGGCCGCGTCCACGAGACGTACGGCGAGGACCCCTACCTCGCCGCCGCGCTCTCCGTCGCTTACACCCAGGGCATGCAGGGCGACGACCTGCGCGAGGGTGTCATCGCCACGGCGAAGCACTTCCTCGGATACGCGGCCTCGCTCGGCGGCCGTAACCAGGCGTCGGTGGATCTCGGTCCGCGCCGCCTGCGCGACCTCTACGCCTATCCCTTCGAGGCGGCCATCCACCTGGCCGGACTCGGCTCGGTGATGAACTCCTACGCCGCCATGGACGGCGTACCCGTGAGTCTCGACCGCTCCGTCCTCACCACCCTGCTCCGGGACGTCCTGGGCTTCGACGGCTTCGTCTCCTCCGACTACGACTCCCTGCCCCTTGCGGTGGACGTCCAGAAGGCCGCCGCCACACCGGCCGAGGCGGCGCGGCTCGCCCTCACCGCGGGCCTCGACGTCGAGTTCCCCGCCCCGTACGGCTACGGGGAGGGACTCGCGGAGCTGGTGCGGAACAAGGAGCTGGACGAGAGTGTCGTCGACACCTCGGTCCTGCGGGTGCTGCGGGCGAAGTTCGCGCTCGGCCTGTTCGAGAACCCGTACCCCCACGAGACGATCGACGTGCGGGCCACCGCCACCGAGGGGCGCGAGCTGTCCCGTGAACTCGCCCGGCGGGCCGTCGTCCTCGCGGCCAACGACACCCGCCTGCTGCCGCTGCCCGCGGACCGGTCCTTGCACGTGGCCGTGCTCGGCCCGCACGCGGACACCGTGCTGCGCCAGTTCCCCGCCTACACCTTCCCGGCCTGGCGGGAGGCGGTCAACGGCGTCATGGAGGGGGCCGCCGGCACCATGGCCGGGGCCCAGACCCCGGAGGCCTCCTGGTTCACCACCGTCCTGGAGGCCGCCGACCCCGAGCAACTCGCCCGAACCCGCTACGGAGCCAGGCCCCTGGGCGAGGAGATCGGCGAGTTCGCGCGGTCGGTGACGGTCGAGCCGGGGTGCGGACTGATCCGCGAGCTGGACGACGAGGCGGCGGCGGTCGCGGCCGCGGTGCGTGCCGCCGAGGACTGCGATGTGGTGGTCCTCGCGCTGGGCGGGGCCAGCCTGTGGTTCACCGGTGACCGGACGGAGGGCGAGGACTCCGACACCGCGGACATCAGCCTGCCCGGCGTGCAGACACGTCTCGCGGAGGCGGTCGCGGCGACCGGGAAGCCGCTGGTCGTCGTCCTCTTCCAGGGCCGCCCGTACACCCTGCCCGACGTGGTGCGCTCGGCGCAGGCCCTGGTGATCGCCCCGTTCGGCGGTCCGTTCGGGACGAGCGCGGTGGCCGAGGTGCTGTTCGGCGCGGTCGACCCGAGCGGCAAGCTGCCGTACAGCGTCCCCCGCCACACCGGCCAGATCCCGGTGTACCACCACCAGCCCGCCGGCACCGGGTACCGCAAGCCGGTCGCCCCGCACAACCCCCACCACTACCTGGACATGACCGCCGCTCCCCTCTACCCCTTCGGACACGGTCTCGGCTACACCTCCTTCGAGCTGAGCGAGCTGTCGTACGAGGCCGAAGTGGCCACGGACGGACGGCTCACCGTCTCGGCCGTCGCCGCCAACTCCGGTGCTCGGTCCGGCGCGACGGTGGTCCAGTTGTACGTGGGACTGCGCACGGCGGGACTGACCCGGCCGGCCCAGCAGCTCGCCGGGTTCGAGCGCGTCGAGCTGGCGCCGGGCGAGCGACGGCGGGTCACGTTCACGGTGGACGCCTCCCAGCTGGGGTGCACCGGGACCGACGGGGCGTTCGCGGTGCGGCCGAGCGCGGGTGAGCTGTTCCTCGGGCTCGACTCGGACGACAAGCGGCTCACCGGGGAGTTCACCCTGGCGGGACCGGTGCGGACGCTGCGCAGTGCGGAGCGGGCGTTCCTGTCCGAGACGGGGTCGACGGCGGTGACGACGGGCTGATCCTCGCTGGAGCCGGAACGCCCTGGGGCCCGTGCACATCGCGTGCGCGGGCCCCGAAGCGTTCCACGGCCGGCTATCACGTCAGCTCATAGGTGCCGCCCCGGAGTTCGACCGGTTCGTGCCCCGGCAGCCGTACGGTGGCGAGCGTGCCCTCGGGGACGGTGACGTGAACCGTCCACCGCTCCCCCGCCCGCTGCCAAGCGGCACGGATCTCGCCGTACGGGGTGCGGTGGGTGGTGTCGGCCCGGGTGACGCGGTCGTCGTGCGGCGGGCTCACGTCGAAGGTCCGCCACCCCGGGGCGGTGGCTGACAGGCCTCCGACGCGCTGCTGGATCCAGGCGGAGACCGATCCCAGGAAGAAGTGGCTGCGGGAGCGGGCATCGAGGCCCCACGCCTCCCACAGGGTGTCGCTGCCCGCCTGTCGCCACACGTCCCAGCCGGGCCGGGTCGGCCGGGTGAGGACGGTGACCGCGAGATCGAGACGTCCGTGGGAACCGAGAACCTGCGGAAGGTACTTGACGCCGATGGCCCCGCAGTCGAGGTGCCCGTCCGTGCGCTGCTCCAGGTCTTCGGTGAGCGACCGGAACACCGTCGCGACGTGCTCGGCGGGTACGGCGTCGAAGGCGAGCGGCAGGATGTTCATGGTCTGCCGGTATCCCACACCGGACACCGGCGCTGTGTAACAGCCGCTCGCGGGGTCGAAGTAGGCCGCGTGGTAGGCCGAGCCCAGGGCGCGGGAGGCGGACTCGTACCTCGACCGGGCCTCCTCCTCGCCGAGTTCGGCGCAGATCAGGGCCATTCGGTCGGCGAGGAGCTTGACCATCATGGTGCCGGTCGGCGCCGCACCCTCGGGGGCGAAGGCATGGCCCGGCGCCAGCCAGTCGGTCCAGCTGTGCAGGGGCCACAGCCGGCCGGCACCCTCGGCGATCGCGAGGACATGGTCGGCGTATGCGCGCAGAGCGGGAAACTGTCGGCTCAGCAGCTGCCGGTCGCCGTACTCCCAGTACAGGTTCCACGGAACGAGAACGATCGAGGCGCTCCACGCCGGATCGAGGCCACGGCCCCAACCCGGCGTGGGGACGATCGTGGGCACGGTGCCATCGGCGTCCTGGGCGTCGACATGGTCGTCCACCCACTTGGCGAAGGTGGTGCGGAGATCGAAGTGGTGCAGGAGGGCTTCCGTGGCCAGATGGGCGTCGGCGGTCCAGCCGTTCTTCTCGTACACGGGGGTGTCGGTGGGGATGCCGTGCAGGTTGTTCAGGAAGGTACGGGCGGTGGCGGCGTCGATCCAGGCGAGGGTGGGTTCGTCGCAGTCGAAGGAGCCGATCCGCTGGACATCGGTGTGCAGGGGCACGGCGGCGACGCTCTCCACGCGTGCCGCCGCGCCGACGACCCGGACACTGGCGTAGCGGAAGCCCTTGTAGGTGAACTCCGGCTCCCAGAGTGCTTGTTGCTCGGTACCGGTGGTCACATAGCGGTCGGTCTGGGCCTCGCCCGCCGCGAGGATGTTGTCGCAGAACACGGCGCCGTGCGCGTCCAGGGTCTCCCCGTACCGGACCACTATCTCCGCGCCAGCATGGTCCGAGGTCAGGGTGAGCGCCGCCCGCCCGGCGATCGTCACCCCGAAGTCGTACACCGTGCCGTCGGTCGGATGCGAGGTCACTGACACCGGCACCAGCGGAGCGAAGCGGCGGATCGGCGGCAGTTCGGCGGGGACAAGGCGTCCGCCCGGCCCGGTGACCACCGCGGCCGCCGTCCAGGGCGCGCGGGCCGCGGCTGCCGGGTCGTGAGTGACGCCCGTGTAGAGGACATCACTGACCACCTCGCCGGCGGCGGTCTCCCAGCTGTCGTCCGAGACCAGTCGTCCGGTTCCGCCCTCGCTGTCCGACCATTCGAGCTGGGCGAGCATCATCGGCTCGCGGTGTGCGGGGGCCAGGTTCCAGCCCCAGGTGCTGCCGCCGCGCGCCGCGAAGAAGCCCCGGCCGAGGGCGGCCTGTATCTCGTTCCGGCCCTTCCTCAGCAGTGCGGTGACGTCGTACTCCCGGTAGAGCACCGTCTTGTCGTACGCCGTCGGAGCCGGCTCCAGTACGGCATCGGTGACGGGGTGTCCGTTGACGGTGAAGTGGCCGTAGCCCAGGCCGACCGCGTACAGGCGTGCTGCGGAGGGTTCGATGTCGAGGGTGAAGCGACGGCGGAAGACCGGGTCGGGTGCGGGCACGGTCTCGACGCCGACGCATCGGAGTCCGCCCTCGGGCAACCCGTCACGGCAGGCGGCGCCCGTCAGCGGGGTCGGCGACACGCCGTCGTCCGCGGCACCCGCCGGGACCTGCGCGAACCCGCGCCAGCCGATCCTGCCCGAGACCGACCGCAGGTGCAGCGTGTACGTGCCGGGCGGAAGCGGCGGCTCGAAGGCGAGGAAGTTGGTGAAGCGGTCCCATACGGCGATGTGGTCGGTGCCGACGGTGGTGGAAGCGATCGGCTTGCCGACCTCGTCACACAGTTCGATCTCGGCCACCGGGCTCTCCGCGTCCGGCCGCACCGCGTCCACATTGACGGCGGTGACCGGACCTGGAGCGGTGAAGGACTGCGACAGGGTGTGTCCCGGTTCGGCCCAGGCGATGTGGTCACCGTCGACGGCACGCAGGACACGCTGCCCGGACGGTACGGGCCTGGCGATCCACTGGGCGGTCCAGTGCGGTGCTTTGTGGTGCGGGTTGCTGTGCGGCGCGTGGGTCACGGCTTCCTTCATGGTGTGAGCACAGTTCGTGCAACGTTATACATAACGCTAGAGAACCCCCGCACCCGTGTCAACGAGAGCCGCGGCGCGCTCGGGAGGCGATTCCCTGAAAGGCCTCCCTTGCCCACTGCGGCCACGCCGCCTTCTCAGGGCTCGACGGGCGGCGGGGCCGCAGCGGTGGAGCGCGGGACGAGTCGTGGCGCGATGACGTAATGCACGGGCCTCTCGCGGCCCTGGATGCGCTCCAGCAGCAGTCGGGCGCTCACCGACCCCGTCAGCGGCCCCGACTGGTCGACGGTGGTCAGCGAGATCCTGCCGATCCGGCTGGGCATGATGTTGTCGTAACCCACGATCGACACATCGCCGGGGACGGACAGACCCCGTTCCTCGGCCGCTCGCAGGACACCCAGGGCCGCGACGTCGGCTCCGGCCAGGATCGCCGTCGGCGGTTCGACGCGGGAGAACAGTTCTCGGGCGGCCGCGTATCCGCCTTCCTCGCTGTAGGAGGTGACAACGACGTCCGGCTCCAGGCCGCGACGACGCACAGCCGCCTCGTAGCCGTGCCGACGCGCCGTGTGGGACAGCACGAAAGGCTCCCGGAACGGGCCGTCGGGCATGGCGGTGTGAGCGATCCGGCGGTGGCCGAGAGCGGCCAGGTGATCGACGAGCAGCGCGGCGCCCAGCCGGTCGTCACTGGTCACCGTGTCGAAGTTCTCCGGAGCGCCGTGCAGTGCGACGGCCACGACCGGGACGCGGACAGCCAGTTCCTCGACCCAGGCCACCTCGACCCAGGGAGCGACCAGGACGAGCCCGTCGACATGGCGGTCCACCAATGCCTCGACGGCCCTGCGCTGCACCTTGGGCTCGACGCCGCCCAGCGCGATGATCTCCTGGAAGGCCGTGTCGCCCAGCTCTTGGCTCACGCCGTGGGCTACCTCGGTGGGGAACGGCGAGGACAGGTCGGGAAGCACCACGCCCACCGTGAAGGTGCTGCCGCGCATCGCCCGCGCCCCGGCGTGCGGACGGTAGCCCAGGCGCTCGATCGCCACGTTGACACGGTCACGCATGTCCGGGCTGACCCCGTAGGCATCGCGAACAACCTTGGAGACGGCCGATACGGAGACGCCCGCTTCCCGCGCCACATCCTGCATGGTGGCCCGCCGAGTGCGGACCGGCGACTGCGCCCGCGCGATGATGCGTTCGTCCCCCGCAGTGTTCATGCGGCGCATCCTAAGACAGTTATGGCGAACGTTCTACCAGCCTGGATTCGCGCCTCGAACCGCGCATGCACCCCGGTCTCTCGATGAAGCCCAAGAGTCAGTCGCGTTACGGGATCGTAACCATTTGAGATGCCCCCCGACCCTTGACGCTTCACCGGGCGACTCCATACGTTCCCGGCGTAGAACGTTGCATATCCTGCTCCTCTCGCCCGCCTGCACGACTGTGCACACCCCTGGGCGCAGGACAGCGCGACGAACTCACACCACCCCCGCATCCGCACCCGGCGCCGTCCGTACAAGGGAGAAATATCATGCTCAGACCTGATTCGTTCGGCATCCCGAACCGGGCTCCGGCGTGGTCCCGGCGTCACTTCGTACGGAACACCGCGGTGGGCTCCGCCGCCGTGGTCGGCGCCTCGGCGCTCGGCACGCAAGCCGCGTCCGCGGGCGCACCAGCCGCCTCCTCGGGCTCCTCCAGCGCCACGGCGTACGAGATCGACCCGGCGTACGCCAACCCCGTGATCGACACCACTGACGACCTCACCTCACCGGTCCCCCACCGAAGGGTGACCGGTCATTTCGAGGGCACCGACAAGAAGTTCACCTTCTGCTTCCCGCCCAAGCGCCAGTGGCGCGGCCGGTTCTTCCACAAGGTCTACCCGTCGATCAGCGAGACCCCCTCCGACACCGCGGTCGCGTTCGGCGCCGACAGTGGCGCCTACACGGTGCAGTGTGCGAGTGGCGGCGGGTTCGCCGCCGACGCGGCGGCCGCCGTCTTCTCCCGGAAGGTGGCCGCCGACTACTACGGGACCACCCGCCGTATCCACGGCTACATCTACGGCGGCAGCGGCGGCTCCTACCAGACGATGGGCGCGCTGGAGAACACGACGGGTGTGTGGGACGGCGGTGTGCCGTTCATCGTGGGTGCGCCGACGGCGATCCCGAACAACTTCCACGTACGGATGATGGCCTATTACGTGCTGCGGGCGAAGGCTGATCGCATCGCCGACGCGCTGCGGCCCGGCGGCAGCGGCGACCCGTACGCGGCACTCGACGCGGCCGAGCGTGTCGCCCTCGAAGAGGTGACGCGCATGGGCGTCCCCGCGCGTGCCTGGGACGATTCCGGCCATGTCATGGGCCTGGACAACCGGGTCATCCTCACCAACTTCAACTACATGGCGAAGATGTTCGACCCGACGTACGCGGACGACTTCTGGAGCGCCTCCGGTTACCTCGGCACCGAGAAGTCGGCGCTGGGCGAGCGGTTCCGCGAGGGGCTTGTCGACGACACCGTCGCGATCACCAAGGTCGTCCTCGACTCCGACAAGGCCCCGACGAACCTCACCCTCGCCACAGCCCCGTCGAAGGACGTGACCGGCGCGGACCTCACTCTGTACGCCGCCGACGGTACGAAGATAGGCGCGCTCCAGGGCTCCCTGGATGCCGACACCCGCACCGTCACCGTGGCGAGCGGCAACGACAGCACGGTCCTCGCCGGCATCGCCGAGGGTGCCCGGCTACGGATCGACAACCGCTGGTTCCTCGCCCTGTGCTCCTACTACCGGCATCAGATCCCGAGCCGCGCCGGGTTCCACGTCTGGGACCAGTTCCTGAACGCGGACGGCAAGCCGCGCTACCCGCAGCGCTCCGTCGAGATCGCCCCGCTCATCTCGAAGGGCGCCGCCGGCGGCGGCGGTTGGACCGGTCTGCTGAACGCGAAGACCATCGTCGTCGCCAACCTGATGGACTCCGACGCCTTCCCCTGGCACGCCGACTGGTACGACCAGCAGGTGCGGACCCAGCTCGGCGACGCCTACGACGACACCTTCCGCCTCTGGTACAACGACTACGCGGACCACCAGGAAGACACCCCCATGACGCCCGCGCGTCAGACGCACTTCATCGACTTTCCGCTGATCGTGCAGCAGGCGCTGCGTGACGTGAGCGCCTGGGTGGAACGCGACACCAAGCCGCCCCGGTCCACCAACTACACCGTTTCCGACGGCCAGGTGAGCGTTCCCGCGCGTGCGTCGGTCCGCCATGGTGTGCAGCCGGTGGTCCACCTGAGCGTGGGTGACGGGGACCGCGTCGAGGTCAGTACGGGACAGCGGGTCGTCTTCCGCGCCACGGTCCAGGTGCCGCGGGGTGCGGGCGAGCTGGTGTCCGTCGAGTGGGACGCGCGAGGTACGGGTGCGTTCGTACCGGTGCCGTTCCATGCGGGGCGCGACGACGTGGAGCTGCACCGTACCCATGCCTACTCCGAACCCGGCACCTACTTCGCGGTCCTGCGCGCCACCGTGCAACGCGAGGGAGATGCGAAGACCCCGTTCGCACGGGTGCAGAACCTGGGTCGCGTACGCGTCGTCGTGCACTGACCCTCTGACCGACGGCCGCGCTCAGCGCCGTCTCACCGGTGCAGGGCGGGCGGACCCGCTCGGCCTCCCCGCTCGGGGCTCCGCCTGCCCAGCACTTCGTCCTTCCCTCAGCAGGAGACTGACCTTGAAGTCCTACGGCCCCGATTCCGTACTGCGCGATGTGCTGCGCAATGACCAGGCCGCCGCTGTGGTCCACAAGTATCTGCCCGGCATCGAGGAGGACTGGTCGCGCGTCCAGTTCCTGCGCGGCACCCTGCGCCAGGTGACAGGCTTCGCGTTGCCCACCCGCATCGATCCCGCGGTGTGCGAGGCACTGTTCGCGGAGTTGGCGTCCGTGCCGGTGGCGCCGGCCGTCGAGCCGGTCCCGGAGGAGCAGGTTCCCACCCCGTCCTCGGGCTACGAGGCCACGAACGTGGCAGCGGGCAGCGCCCGCACGGTGTTTGCGGAGAGCGTGCCCAAGTGGCGCGTCTTCGAGTTGGAGTTGCACGGGCCTTCACACGGCAACCCCTTCACCGACGTGGACCTGAGTGTCGAATTCCGTTGCGGGGAGCGGACGGTGACGGCCCACGGCTTCTACGACGGTGACGGCGTCTACCGTGTCCGGCTGATGCCGGACGAGGAGGGCATCTGGTCGTTCCGTACCGGCAGCAACGCCCGTTCGCTCTCCGGGATTTCGGGCACCTTCCACTGCGCGCCCGCCGCCCCGGCGGACCACGGACCGGTCCGCGTCCACGACCGTTTCCACTTCCGGTACGCCGACGGCACCCGGTATCTGCCGCTGGGCACGACCTCGTACGCGTGGACACACCAGAGCGAGGCGCTGGAGAAGCAGACGCTGCAGTCGCTCGCCGACGGCCCGTTCAACAAGATCCGGATGTGCGTCTTCCCGAAGTCGTACATCCACAACACCGAGGAGCCCGAGCGCTACCCGTACGCGGGCTCGCCCGAGGAAGGCTGGGACTTCTCGCGCTTCGACCCCGGCTTCTTCCGTCATCTGGAGGACCGGATCGAGCGGTTGGGGCAGCTGGGCATCGAGGCCGACCTCATCCTGTTCCACCCGTACGACCGCTGGGGCTTCTCCGACATGGGCCCGGCCGCCGACGAGCGCTATCTGCGGTACGTGGTCGCGCGTCTCGCCGCGCACCGAAATGTGTGGTGGTCGCTGGCGAACGAGTACGACCTGGTGTGGTCCAAGGACGCCGACCACTGGCACCGCGCGGCGGCCGTGATCCGCGAGACCGACCCGCACGCGCACCTGATCGGCAACCACAACTGCGTCGACCTGTACGACAATTCGGCGGAGTGGGTCACCCACTCCAGCATCCAGCGGCCCCCGGAGCGCACCGCGCAGTGGCGTGAGGAGTGGGCCAAGCCGGTCACCCTGGACGAAATGGGCTACGAGGGCGACGTCGAGTGGGGCTGGGGCAATCTCACGCCCCAGGAGATGGTGCGGCGCTGCTGGGAGGGTGTGGTGCGCGGCGGTTACGTCACGCACGGCGAGTGCTTCCTCGACGGCGAGAACGACGTGCTGTGGTGGTCCAAGGGCGGTCTGCTGAAGGGTGAGAGCAGCGCGCGCCTAGCCTTCCTGCGCACCGTGATGGAGCAGATGCCGGACGACGCCAGTGGCATCGATCCGCTCCCGTCGGACTTCGACTTCCCCACCGGTGGTGTCGCGGGCCGCTACCTCCTCACGTACTTCGGCCTGGGACAGCCGGGCGTGCGCACCTTCTTCCTGCCCGCGGGGCAGCGTTGGAGCGTCGAGGTCATCGACACCTGGAACATGACGATCACCGAGGTGCCAGGCTCGCACGAGGGCACCGTCACGGTGACGCTGCCCGGCCGCCCCTACCTGGCGGTACGGCTGAGGGTACTGGAGGAGGACACCGCCTGAGCGCGTCTTCACACCGTCCAGGCATCGACGAACTGTCGTAGTTCGGCGCGGAAGTCCACGGGCGTCGCACCGAGCAGCCACTCAGCTGAAGCCCGTCGAGCAACGCGATGAGCATGCGGACGAGGGCAGCCGGATCGGCGCTTGGGCGACGCTTCGCCCGTAGCGCTCCTTGAAGTAGGTGTGCGCCAGGGGCCACGGGTCGGTGGCCTCGGCGGACAGGACGCAGTGCAGGGCGGCGGATGTCCGGTTCCGCAGGATGTAGTCGACCGTCTACAACAGATGTTCGGGCAGCGGGAGTTCATCGCCGTCGGAGCTCCGGACCGGGGACCGGTCGTCCCAGCAGCGCAACACCGAGATCAGGATGTCCTGCTTCCCCGGGAAGTGGTGCATCAGCCCCGGCTGGCTGATGCCCACGCCTTCGGCGATCTCTTTCATCGTCGTGGCCCGGTAGCCGTTGGCGGCGAAGAGCTGCAGGGCCACGTCGAGGATGTGCTCGACGCGCCCGGCCGTCTTCGCGTACGGACCACGCGTGACCGCCGTACGTTCAATACCTAAATGATTTCAACTTTTGGTGGTGTGGCGCATGTTCGACCCACAAACCGTGGCCGCTCTCCTGACCCTGGACGAGAAGGCCTCCCTGGTCGCCGGCGACACGGTCTGGACGACGGCCGCCGTGACACGGCTCGGTGTCCCCGCGCTCCTCCTGACGGACGGGCCGCACGGGGTACGCCGGCTGGCCGAGGACGCCGCACCCGGCGACCTCTACAACTGCCTACCCGCCACAGCCTTTCCGACTGGTGCGGCCATGGGGTCGTCATGGGATCCCGAGCTCATCGAGGAGATCGGCGAGGCACTCGCCGCCGAGAGCCGGGATCTTGGTGTCGACGTACTGCTCGGCCCGGGCCTCAACATCAAGCGCACTCCGTTGTGCGGACGCAACTTCGAGTACTTCTCCGAGGATCCGGTGCTGTCCGGCCACTTGGCCGCGGCCTGGGTGCGCGGGGTGCAGCAGGCCGGAGTGGGCGCCTCACTCAAGCACTTCGCGGCCAACAACCAGGAGACCAACCGGATGCGGGTCAGCGCCGAGGTCGACGAGCGCACCCTGCGGGAGATCTACCTGGCGGCGTTCGAGTACGCCGTACGGAAATCCGCACCGGCCACCGTGATGGCCGCCTACAACGCCGTCAACGGCGTGCCCGCCGCACAGAACCCCTGGCTGCTCACCGAGGTGCTGCGCGAGGAGTGGGGCTTCGACGGCTTCGTCGTCTCGGACTGGGGTGCCGTCGCCGACCCGGCGGCCGCGATCCCGGCAGGGCTCGACCTGAGGATGCCGGGCACCGGCGGCCGCGGAGCGACGGAGATCGCCGCGCTGGTCAAGGAGGGAACGCTCGACGAAGCCGACCTCGACCGCGCCGTCGGGCGAATCCTGCGGGTCGCCGCCGGCCTCCACGCACGGCGCACCACCAGTGCACCCGCGGTGGACCACGAGCACCACCATCGGCTGGCCCGCCGCGCGGCCGCGGAATCGGCCGTCCTGCTCACCAACGAGGATGCGTTCCTTCCTCTGGACGCCTCGGGCGGCGGCCTCGCGGTGCTCGGTGAGTTCGCCCGCACCCCGCGCTTCCAGGGCGGCGGCAGCTCACACGTACAACCGACCCGTCTGGAAACGGCGTTGGAGGAGCTGACCCGGGCGGTCGATGGCCGACGTGACATCACCTTCGCCGCGGGCTTCCGCCTCGACAGCGCTCCGTCCCCGGAGCTGCTCGACGAGGCCGTGGCCGCCGCCCGGAACGCCGACGACGTCGTCGTCTTCCTCGGCCTGCCGGAGGCGGCGGAGTCCGAGGGCTTCGACCGTACGTCGCTCGATCTGCCCACCGTCCAGCTCGACCTGCTGCGCGCCGTCGCCGCCGTCAACCCGCGGATCGCGGTCGTGCTCAGCAACGGAGGCATCGTCGTCACCCATGAGGTCGAGAAACTCGCCCGTTCCGTCGTGGAGTTGTGGCTCGGTGGACAGGCCTCCGGCGGCGCGGCGGCCGACGTGCTGCTCGGCCGGGCCGAACCGGGCGGCCGCCTGGCCGAGACGATCCCGCTGGCCCTGTCCCACACCCCCGCACACGTCAACTTCCCTGGCACGCCCGAGCAGGTGCTGTACGGCGAGCGCCTCTACGTCGGGTACCGCTGGTACGACAGGACGGCCCGCGACGTCGGCCATCCCTTCGGCCACGGTCTCTCCTACACCACCTTCGCGTACACGGACATGGAGGTGCGGGTGCCCGACCCCGGCCGCAACGCGGCCGTCGTGGCGTTCACACTGACCAATACCGGGCAACGAACGGGCAGCGAGGTCGCCCAGGTCTACGTCACCGACGTGGAGGCGTCCGTCGACCGGCCCGAGCGGGAACTCAAGGCGTTCCGGAAGATCCGCCTCGCTCCCGGCGAGAGCCGCCGCATCGAACTCGCCCTCGGAGAGCGGCACTTCGCGTTCTGGGACGAGCGGCGGCGCGCCTGGACGGTCGAGCCTGGCACCTTCCGCATCTCGGCGGGTGCCTCCTCCCGCGACCTGAAGCTCACCGCCACCGTCGACCTCGCCGTGGCACCCCAGGAACTTCCCCTGACGCTCGACTCGGCGGTGGAGGAGTGGATCAGCCGTCCGCGGGCCCGCGCGGCACTGCGCCGCGTCCTGGCCGCCGCCTCCCCTCCCGGCGCCCGCGACTTCGACAGCGACGAGACCGGGCTCCTGCTGATGGGCTCCATGCCGCTGCGCCGGATACTGACCCTCGGTAAGTCCGACGTGTCCGCCCAAGCCCTCGCCGACCTGCTCACAGACGCCAACGGCGGGGCGTGACCGCGACGCACGGTCACGCCCACACGCCCCCTGTGCCACTCCCCATGTCCGACAGTGCGAGCATCCGCTTCCGTCAGATCAAGAGGTCACCGTGGCCGTCATCCCCGATCCGGCACCCGCCGGGGCCCCCTACGAACCATCGGCCGCTCAGGCGCCCGCGTCCGACGAACCCGGCGCCCCGGCCGGCACCGCCTATGTCCGGCTGCCGACCATCGCCCAGTTGAGCGTGTACATGACCCTGGTCACCCCCATCGGGCTGTCCCTGTCGATCCGGGTGTCACGCCTGGCACCCCATCACGAGGAATACCTCGGCTATGTGACGGGGGTGGGGGGCTTCGTGGCCGTCGTGGCCCCGCCGGTGGTCGGTCGCCTCAGCGACCGTACGCGTAACCGGTTCAGCCGTCGCCGTCCCTATCTGGCCGCGGCGACGGTCGTGGGGGTCGCCGCCCTCGTCGTGCTGGCCGAGGCCCCCGGCCTCCTGGTCCTCGGCCTCGGCTGGGCCATGGCCCAGCTCGGCTGGGGCACCGTAGTGGTACTGCTGGCCTCCCAGGCGGACCGGCTACCCACGGATCAGCGGGGCACGGTGTCGGGGCCTGGGCGAGGTGGTCACCCAACTCGCCCCGTCGTCGGTGTCCTGATCGCCGGCAGCCTGCCGGACAACAAACTTCTGCTGTTCCTCGCACCCGGAGTGCTCGGTGTGCTGGGCATGGCTGTCTTCGTCGGCCGTCTGCGCGAGCCGGACAACCGCGCGACGCGGCCGGTGGGCGAGCCGTTCTCCCGGACGTCACTGGTCGCCGACTACATGTTCAGCCCGCAGGAGAATCCCGACTTCGCGTGGAACTGGCTCGGCAAGTTCCTGGTCATGTTCGGCCTCAGCCTGACCTCGACGTTCACGGCCTTCTTCCTGGCGGACCGGCAGAACGTGAACGTGCACGACGTCGCCCGCACGGTCGTCGCCCTCTCCGGCGGCAGCATGATGGCGCTGGCGCCGAGTTCCGGTCCTCTTCGCCGGAGCGCTGCTCAGCAACCTCGGCGTCGGCCTGTTCCCGGCCGTCGACCAGGCACTGGCCCTCGACGTGCTACCCGACCGCGACACCCATGCCGGCCGCTGCACCGGCATCTACAACTTCGCCACCATGGTCCCGCAGGCAACGGCACCGCTGATCGCGCCGCTGCTCCTCTCCCTCGGCGCCGACGACGGAGACAAGGACTACACGCCCCTCCATCTCGCCACCGCCGCGTTCACCCTCGCCGGGGGCCTGGTTGTGATGCGGCGCGTCAGGTCAGCCCGTTGACACCCGCCCCTGCCGAACGCCCAGCATCGCCCCCGGAATCCGTCGGGCCGAGGAAGGAAGCATGACCGGACCGAGTACTTCCAGAGGCCACGGCGGGAGCGCACGCAGCCGGATAGGCATCACGGACGTGGCGCGTGAAGCCGGTGTCTCGCTCGGCACCGTCTCCAATGTGCTCAACCGTCCGGAGATCGTCTCGGAGACGACCCGGACACGGGTCCTGACCGTCATCGACACCTTGGGATACGTACGGGCCGAAGGAGCCGGGCAACTGCGCGGCTGGGCGTCCCGCGTGCTCGCCGTCATGGTCCTCGACCTGGCCAACCCCTTCTGCGCGGCTCTCGCCTCCGGCGTCGAGCAGGCCGCTCGCGAAGCCGGCCTCGGTGTCATGGTGTGCACCGGCGCGCGGGACGCCACGGAGGCCGCACGCCACATGGCGCTGATGTCCTCGCACCAGATCCGCGGAGCCGTACTGTCCTCCGGTGAAGGGATCGGCAGAACCGTATCGGCGTTCCGCCGGAACGCAATTCCCTTCGTCATGACCGACCAGAACGCCCCACAGCCCTCCGCCTGTTCCATCGGAATCGACGACATCTCCGGAAGCCGGGCCGCCGTACAACACCTGCTCCGACAAGGCCACCGCTCCATCGCGTACGTCAGCGGCCCCGACCGTCTTCAGCAGGTGCGGGACCGGCGCCGGGGCGTCGCCAGCGCCGTCGACCTGGCCGGACTCCCCGCGGCGAGTCTGCGGGAACTGCCCTGTCACGACCTGACCGTCTCGGCCGGCAAGGACGCCGGGGACCGCATCCTGGGTCTGCGGCAGCGGCCCACGGCCGTCTTCTGCGCCAACGACCTGCTCGCCCTGGGAGTGATGCAGGCGCTGTACGAGGCCGGACTGCGGGTTCCCGAGGACATCGCGATCGTGGGATACGACGACATCGAGTTCGCGGCGTCCGCCGTCGTACCGCTCACCTCGGTACGACGGCCCGCGACCATGATGGGACTGCAGGCCGGTCGGCTGTTGATCGAGGAGACGGCGCCCGGCGCCCGGCACGAGCACACTCACACGGTTCTGCAACCGGAACTGGTGGTGCGCCGCTCGACCACGGGAATGCTCCGGCGGGGCGGCCGCAGCTGAGCGTCCGCGTCGAAAGGAGTCAGGACCCGGCTCGGAATACGGGCAGTTGTCGAAGATGCCGAGAGCGCTGCCCAGCCGTCCCCCGACCTGGCGCTACGACCACGGCGGCACCCATGCCCCGGGCGACACGCAGTCCGCCGCAACCGGGAGACCGGTCACCGGCCTTCGCCAGGCTTCGTCGGCACAGTGGTCAGCGTCAACCGCGCTCCGTCGACGCCGCCGAGCCGGATCCGTTGGGCGGTGCGTTCGCCTCGCGTGGCGAGCCACGGGTTGTCGTCGGTGCCGGGGTGGAGAACGAATTCGGGAAAGTCGCTGCTGTGGAGGTGCAACCGAAGGTGATGGCCAGGGCGGAGGCGGTAGCCGGTATGGCCGAGGGAGAGCGTCAGCCGGCGCTGCGGGGTGGCGATGTGGACGCGTCCGTGGGCGACGAGTTCGGCCTCACCGTCGGGGTGGACGTCCAGCAGTTTGGCGAAGAGGTCGGTGGACGGGCCGGTGGTGGTGAGGTCGAGGTCCAGGAGGACCGGGCCGGCCAGGTCCAGAGGTTCGGCCGTCGGTTCGGCGTCGAAGACGAGGACGTCCGGGCGCTTGGACCAGTCGTGCAGACGTGGGTTCGTCTGGAGATAGGCGAAGGCGTTGACGGCTGCCGACGGCACCGGATCCACGGGGTCGTGCGTCCAGCTCCCCATGCTCGATTCGGTGACCGGTACCGGGGTGAGCAGGCCTGAAGCGTCCCCGTCGGCCGTGCGCCGGTCCGGGTCCGGACTCAGGAAGAGAGTGCTCGTGCGGCGGTGGGCCGGTGGCCAGACACGGTCGGTCCGGAAGCCGTCCTCGCCGCCGTGCACGAGGTGCCAGCGCACGCGAGGTAGATCGGCGGGGCTGCCCTGTCGACGCAGGAAGACGTCGAAGAAGTCCAGGGCGGGATCAAGGTAGCCGGGCAGCAACGCGCGGAAGGCGTCCTGACTGGCCAAGTGGTCGCGTGACGCGTCGTCGTACGGGGCGCCGGACAGGTGATAGTTCTCGTGGTCGATGGCGTCGATCAGCAAGTACTGCTGGTTCGCCCAGTCCGGCCGACGGGCCAGCTCCTCGACGTCGAGCCAGTGCCAGGGGGCACAGTTGTCGTACCAGCCGATCGTGTGCAGGACCGGAACGGCGCGATGGTCAAAGGGGTGCCCTTCGGGCCAGCGGCGCAGCCGTACCTCCTGAGGGAAGGCGACGTCGAAGGACGGGGAACGGCGGCCGAGTGCCTGGAAGAACTCCTCGAAGGGTGCGATCAGCGGGCGGCGTGCCGGGTCCGGCTCCCACTCGTAGGTGTCCGGCCCCACGAAGTGGGTGGCCAGGTAGCCAAGACGGTTGCCCATCTCGACATCCCGGGTGCC
This sequence comes from Streptomyces sp. NPDC048288, assembly GCF_043201555.1. Lineage (NCBI taxonomy): Bacteria > Bacillati > Actinomycetota > Actinomycetes > Kitasatosporales > Streptomycetaceae > Streptomyces > Streptomyces sp. NPDC048288. The sequence goes on along the minus strand of NZ_JBICZD010000026.1, from coordinate 29,567 downwards.
GTCGGCGTTGTCCACGACCTGCCCCAGTTCGGTGCCGGTGACCCGAGGGGCGATGGCGCGCAGGGCCCGGTGCCCGCTCGCCACGGCCGCCCACTGGGTGTAGCCGTAGTACGAGTCCCCCCACATGCCGACGACGCCGTCGGACCAGGCCTGATGGGTGATCCATTCGAGGGTGTCGTAGCCGTCGTTCACCTCGTTGACGAACAGCAGGGTCTCGCCCTCGGAGCGGAACTTCCCGCGCACATCCTGGGCCACGACCCGGTAACCGCGCCCCGTGAAGTACCGGGCGATGAGCGGGATCGCGGCGTAGGTCCCGGACTTGTCGTACGGCAGCCGAATCAGGATGGCCGGGCCGGGCTCGTCGGTCGGCAGGCCGGCAGGAAGGTAGACATCGGTGGCCAGCCGTACACCGTCACGCATCCGGACCCGAAAGGGCCGAGCCGCAGGGTCGGCGGGCGCGGGGGTGACGGTCTCGAAGAGCGGGTTCACGGAGCAGCCTCACAGGGGATCGAGCCAAGGCGCGGTCGGGAAGCCCGACGGCCGTCGGCACACACTGGCACCTCTGCATTAGTTTTTCAATGCCGACAAACAAATGCTGGATCCAGAGGCCCGAACGGTGCGATGTGCGATGCTTCGGGCCATCAAACACTCGGATCGCAGGGGAGGCACATCAGCCATGGGGCGCCGGAGTCTGGCCGCCGAGCGGCGACAGCAGGTAATGGAGGCGGCGAGCCGATGCCTGGCCCGGCACGGGATGGCCGGCACCACCCTGGAGAAGATCGCCGAGGAGTCCGGACTGAGCCGCAGCCACATCCGGCACTACGTCGGAAACCGGGACGACCTGCTGCTCGCCCTCGTCGAATGGGTGCAGGAACGCGACGACCGCGCCTTCGCCGCCGCTGTCGAGCAGGCACCGCCCGAGAGTCGCCTCGCGGTGGCGATGGACCTTCTTTTCGGACCCTGGTTCCTGAGCGGCGACGATGAGGGTGCCGTCGTTCTGGAGCTCATCAAGGCAGGTCAGAGCGATGAGACGCTGCGCGAGGCCGTAATGTCCGGCTACCGGCTGATGCTGGGTGCGATCGATGCGGGACTGGCAGCCGAGTTCCCGGACAGCGCTCCGGCCCACCGGCGCAGCACGGCCTACGGCCTGCTCTGTCTGGCGATGGGCAACGCCATGATCTCGGAGCTGGACCGGCGACTCGCCTCCGGCGGGCTCATCCGGGTGGCCGGGGAAGCACTGGTCGCACGGTTCGGAGCAGTCACCCACGGCGAGGCGCCGCTACCTCGGGACTGATGCCGGGTGCGGAGGGCAAGGCGGGGGCGGAGTGAACGGGAAACCTGGCCGTTACTTTGTCTTCATTGACAAGATATTGGTGCCCTGTCACTGTCGGGGAACCGCGGCGAGCGGAACCGGCTACCTCGCCCCGCCCTCATGCCGCACCACCCTCTCTGGGAGGCTTCCGTGTCCCCGAAGAACCGCGCATTCCGCTGGCCGTTTCTGGCCGCCGCTCCCTTGCTGGGGCTCACGGCGTGCACCGGCGCCCAGCCGTCCGCCGCCGGCAGCTCCTCCGGGGCTTCGCCCACCGTAGGCGTGACCACACCGGCCGCCAAGGGTGACGTCGATACCCTGAACTGGGACATTCCTTCGGGCGAGCCCGGCAGCCTGGACTACGCGCACGCCGGGGACTACAGCTCCAACGTGATCGTCGCCAACCTCTGCGACACCCTCGTCCGGATGAAGGCCGACCTCAGTTACGCACCCGGCCTCGCGACCTCCTGGAGCAGTCCCACCCCGACCACGCTGGTCTACAAGATCCGCGCCGGGGTGAAGTTCTGGGACGGCTCGGCCCTCACCGCCGCCGACGTGGCCTACAGCCTCAACCGCAACATCGACGACAAGGTCGCCTCCAACAACTACCCGAACTTCGTCGACGTCTCCTCGATCAAGGCCACCGGTCCGCTCGAAGTGACGGTCACGTTCAAGCAGCCCGACGAACTGTTCAACAAGGAGATGGCCGCCACCTCGGGCGTCGTCGCCAAGGCCGACTTCATCAAGGGCAAGGGCTCCTCGTACGGCAAGGGCGCGAACGGCGTCATGTGCACGGGCCCGTTCAAGCTCGCCGACTGGAAGGCCAACACCAGCATCGAGCTGGTGCGCAACGACGCCTACTGGGACAAGGCGTTCCGCGCGCACGCGGCCAGGGTCGACGTCTCCTTCGTCACCGACACCACCAACCTCACGCTCGCCCTGAAGTCCGGACAGCTCGACGGCGCCTTCGCCGTCCCCGCCGCCGCGATACCGGCCCTGACCGGCAACACGACGGGCGCCATCCACCAGGGCTCCGGGCTCAGCTCGTACCAGCTCGCCCCGAACAGCACAGCCGCGGGCAAGGACGAACACATCCGTCTCGCCCTGTCCGAGCTGATCGACCGGAAGGCCCTCGCCACCGCCGTCTTCAAGAACAGCGCCAGTCCTCTGTACACCTTCATCCCGCCCTCGGGCTGGGACCCGGAGGCCAAGGCTGTCTATCGGTCCGCGTACGACGCCCTGGACACACCCGGCCCCGACGGCGACGCCGAGGCGGCGAAGAAGGAACTCGCCAGGAGCCCGCTGAAGGACTCCACCGTGACCATCGGCGTCCAGGCCGGAAACACCACCGAGGTCACCGCCGTCACCCTGATCCAGGAGCAGGCCCGCAAGATCGGCCTCAAGGTCGTCATCAAGCAGCTCCAGCCATTGCAGTTCAACACCGCCTTCTACGACCCCAAGGCGCGCGCCGGCCTGGACTTCCTGCTCACCGAGGGCTTCCTCAGCGTCACCGACCCGCTCGACTACCTGGCCCTCGGCCCGGTACCGGACGGCCAGTTCAACTGGATCGGCTGGAACGACGCCACGACCGCGCAGCTGATCTCCAAGGCCCGGCAGACCACCGACGCCACCCGGCGTGCCCGGTACATCGTCCAGGCACAGGCCCGCTACGAGGCGGTCGCCTGGACCGTGCCGCTGCTGAGCATCAACGAGGTCACCTACCTCAACAAGCGCGTCACCGGCGCCCCGCTCACCACCGCCGCGATCTTCCAGCCCTCGCTCGCCGTCATCGGCTCGGCGAAGTAGCCGGCGGAGAGAGGGATCATGCGTTCCGTACTCCGCACCGCTCTGGGCGCCCTGCTGACCCTGCTGGTCTCCAGCGCGGCCATCTTCGCCGCGCTGGCGGCCTCCCCCGGCGACGCCGCGTCCCGGCTCGCCGGCCCGAAGGCCACGGCCGCGCAGATCGCGGTGATCCGCCACGCGAACGGCCTCGACCAGCCGATGCCGTTGCGCTACCTGCACTGGCTGGAAGGATGTCTGCACGGCGACTTCGGCACATCGCTCCAGTACCAGCAGAGCGTCGCCTCGCTCCTCGCACCCCGCGTCGGCCAGACGCTGGCCTTGGTCGGTCTGACGGCACTGCTCATCGTGGTCGGCGGGCTGGGCGCGGGGATCGTCGGGGCCGTCAGCCGTCGCGGCTCCGCCGCGCTGACCGTGCTGTCGGGGATCGGGGTGGCCGTGCCTTCCTTCGTCGCGGCAGCCCTGCTCATCCAGGTGTTCGCCCTGTCGCTGGGCTGGCTGCCCGCGATCTCCACCGGCGTCGGCGGGCTGCGCGGACTGCTCCTGCCCGCGCTCGCGCTGGCCGTGTCCTGGGCGGCCTACCTGGCCCAGGTGGTCCGCGCGTCCCTGCGGGAAGCACTCGGCGAGGAGCATGTGGCCATCGCACGCTCCCGGGGGCTGAGCCCGGCCGGTGTCTTCCGGCGGCACGTGCTGCGCAACGCGGCACCCGAGATCACCACGGTGTCGGGGCTCGCGGTCGCGGGGCTCATCGCGGGCACGGTCGTGGTGGAGCAGGCCTTCGGCATCGGCGGCATCGGCTCCTTCCTCGTCCAGTCCGTCGCCTCGAAGGACAGCAACGTCGTCCTGGCCATCAGTCTGCTGATGGTCCTGGCCTTCATCGTCACCACCACCGCCACCGACCTCCTGCATCGCGCACTCGACCCGCGTATCCGCGGCGCAGCCGACTCCCGTGAAAGGCAGGCCCGATGACGGCGACCGCCCTCGCTCTGCGTACCGCGGCCCGTGTCCGCCGCCGGCGTCCGGACGCGGTGTCCACCGCCCTCGGCACGGCCCTACTCCTGCTCGCCCTCGCGGCCGTACTCGCCCCGCTGATCGCCCCGTACGATCCCGCGGCCACCGACATCCTCGCGGCCAACTCCGGTCCTTCGCCATCGCACTGGCTGGGCGCCGACGACCTGGGCCGTGACGTGCTGTCCCGGCTCCTGTACGGCGCCCGGCTCAGCCTGCTCGGCCCGACGCTGATCATCGCCGTGGCGACGGTCACGGGCACGGCTCTGGGGATCGCGTCGGCCTGGCTGGGCGGCTGGTTCGACCTCGTGACCAGCCGCGTCCTGGACTTCTTCTTCGCCTTCCCCGGGCTGCTGCTGTCCGTCCTCGCCGTGGCCATGATCGGCACGGGTTTCGTCGCTCCGGTGACGGCGTTGGCCCTTGCGTACACGCCGTACATCGCACGTGTCACCCGCACGATCGCCCTGCGTGAACGCAGCCTCGCCTACGTCGAGGCCCTGCGCACCCACGGGCTGAGCGGCTGGGCGGTCTGCGTGCGCCACCTCGCTCCGGCCGTGTGGCCGGTGATCCGGGCCCAGTCCGCGATCGCCTTCGGTTCGGCGCTGGTCGACCTGGCGGCGGTGTCCTATCTGGGCCTCGGTGTCCAGCCACCGTCCGCCGAATGGGGGCTGATGGTGTCCCAGGGACAGTCCGGGCTGCTGAGCGGCGCGCCGTGGCAGTCCCTGTCAGCAGGACTGCTGATCATCCTCGTCGTTCTCGCCGTCAACACGATCGGTGAGCGGGCGAGCGGCCCGAACACCGCAGGAGTACGCCCATGAGCACCTCGATCCCGGAAGAGAAGCCGGCGGGACGGAACCTGTTGGACATCACCGGCCTCCGCGTCGACCTCCCGTACGGCAGGACGACGCGCACGGTCCTGCACGACGTGTCGTACAGCGTGCCGTCCGGCGGGGCCCTCGGCCTGGTCGGGGAGTCCGGCTCGGGCAAGTCCATGAGCCTCAGGACCGTGCTGCGCATGCTGCCCGCCGGAGCCCGTACGACGGGGGACATCACCTTCGACGGGCTCTCCGTCACCGCGATGAACGCACGCGAGCTGCGCGCCTTCCGTGCTGCTCGCATGGCGATGATCCCGCAGGACCCGCGTGCCGCGGCGAACCCGGTGCGCACCGTCGGCGACTTCCTCACCGAGACTCTGGTCCGGGCCCGCGGCCTGGCACGCGCCGAAGCCGCCGACCGGGCCGTGCGGCAACTCGCCGATGTGGGCATCCCCGACGGGGAGCAACGCCTGCGCCAGTACCCCCACCAGCTCTCCGGCGGCCTGCTCCAGCGGGTCATGATCGCCTCCGCGCTCCTCGCGGGCCCCGGGCTGCTGCTCGCGGACGAGCCGACCACCGCACTCGACGTCACCACCCAGCAGGAGGTGATGGCCATCCTCGACGAGCAGCGCCGACGCCACCGCCTCGCCCTGGTCCTGGTCACCCACGACCTGGATCTCGCCGCCGCGGTCACCGACACGATCGCGGTCATGTACGCCGGGACGATCGTCGAACTGGCCCCTTCCAAAGGCCTGCACCGCACCGCCCGGCACCCTTACACCGCGGGACTGCTGCGCTCCCGTCCGGCCGTCGGCACGCGAGCGCGTCTCCTGAGCCTGCCCGGCAGACCGGTGTCCGCCTTCGAGACCGGCCCCGGCTGTGTCTTCGCCGAGCGGTGCGCCTTCACCGAGGAGCGCTGTCGCTCGGTCCGGCCGCGCCCCGAACCGCACGGCACCCATCTGGTCGCCTGCCACCGCACGGCGGAACTCGCCTCCACCGGACGCCTTCTGGAGGCGACATCATGACCACGCCCGTGCTGGAAGCCATCGGTCTGCGCAAGGAGTTCCCCGGCAGCCGGGTCGCCGTCGACGACGTGTCGTTCACGCTCCCGGCCGGAGGATCGCTGGGCGTCGTCGGGGAGTCCGGCTCCGGAAAGACCACCGTCGCGCGCATGCTCGTAGGCCTGGAGGCGCCCACGGCCGGAACGATCCGCATCGACGGAGAGACCGCCGCGACCTCGAAGACGGCCCGCCGGACCCGCGCCCAGCGGGTGCGGCACGCCGGCCGGATCCAGCTCGTGTTCCAGGACCCGTACGCCTCCCTCGACCCGCGCCAGACCGTCGGCAACGGCATCGAGGAACTGCTGCGCCTGCACGAACCCGATCGCGACCGGCGGCAGCGGCGCGCCGCCGAGCTGCTCGAACAGGTGGGCCTGGACGAGCGGATGGCCGCCTCGACGCCGAACGCACTGTCCGGAGGCCAGCGCCAGCGGGTCGCCATCGCCCGTGCCCTCGTGTCCCGGCCCAGGATCCTCATCCTCGACGAGGCGGTCTCCGCACTCGATGTCTCCATCCAGGCCCAGGTGCTCAATCTGCTCGCCGACCTGCGCGGCGAACTCGGCATCAGCTACCTCTTCGTCACGCACGACCTGGCCGTCGCCCAGCAGGTGACCGACGAACTGGTCGTCATGCGCCAGGGACGCATCGTCGACCGCGGCGCCACGGACCGGGTATTGACCGATCCGGAGCACCGGTACACCCGTGACCTGCTCGCGGCGGTACCCCGCGAGGGCTGGCAGCCGACCCGGCGTCGGTGACACCACAGGCCCTGGGCAACTGCCGCCGCGCTCCGCGGGACCTGACCTCGTGTTCCCGAGCCTGTGTTTGATACTCGCGCCTCGATGTTGACGCAACGTCTCATGTTTGGCATAACATCCCACCCAAGGAGTGAGCCATGACGGTGGACGCGAACACGGGGCTGTCTCTCGCGAGCAAAGTCGCGATCGTGACAGGAGCGGGACAGGGGCTCGGCCGGGACATGGCGCTCGCCATGGCCCGGGCGGGTGCGCGGGTGGCCGTCGTGGACCTCAATCCCGAGACGGCGCAGAAGTGGGGCGGGATCGACCTTCTCGTCGACAACGCGCACAACCTGGGCGCCGTGCAGGCCCGTTTCATGGACACCGACGACGAGCACCTGCTGCGGCACCTGAACAGCGGCCTCTTCGGCACCTACTACTTCCTCCAGGAGTCCTACGAGTACCTGAAGGCGCGCGGGGCCGGGTCGTCAACCTCGGTTCGGGCGCGGGTGTCTCCGGACGCCAGGAGCACTTCTCTTGGGGACCCAAGGGCATCAGGGTCAACACCATCTGCCCCGCCGCCTACGACACCCCCGCCATGAAGCGGTTCCTGTCGAACGCGGACGACGAGCAGACGGCTGCCATGACGGCCCAGATCCCGCTCGCCCGTTTCGGGGGCGGGGACGAGGTGGCTTCCGTGGCGGTGCTCATGGTCGACGGCGGAGCAACGATGGACGCCGGCCGCTGAACCCGTACTTCCAGGCCCCCGCACCGGATTCGCGACGAATGCCGTACCGGTGAGGCATCCGTCGGGGTGCGGGAGCGGCCTGCCCCGCCGGGATCGGGCACGTCGAAGGAAAGACGGAGGGTGATCATGAAGCTTGCGCCGGGACAGGTGGCGGTCGTGACGGGTGCGGCCAGCGGGATCGGGCTGGGACTGGCCGACGCGTTCGCCGCGCGCGGGATGTCGGTGGTGCTGTCCGACCTGCGCGCCGAGGAGGTCCGGGCCAGCGCGGACCGGGTGGGCCGCGACCACGGTGTGCCGACCGTCGCGGTGACGACGGACGTCAGGGACCCGGCGGCCGTCGAGGCGCTCGCCGAGACGACGACGGACCGCTTCGGCCGGGTGGACGTCGTCTGCAACAACGCGGGTGTCATGGGGCCGACCGGACCGAGCTGGGAACTCGACCCGGCCGTCTTCCGCTGGCTGATCGATGTCGCACTGCTCGGCGTCGTCCACGGCGTGCGGGCCTTCGTGCCCCGGATGATCGCGGCGGGTCACGGCCATGTCCTGAACACCGCGTCGATGGCAGGGCTCATGCCGCTGCCGGGGATCACCCCCTACGGGGCCGCGAAACACGGCGTCGTAGGGTTCACCGAGTCGCTGCGGGCCGAGTTGGCCCTGCACGCACCGAACGTGGGCGCGACCGCCCTGTGCCCCGGTTACGTCCCCAGCGACATCGGCATCAGCTCCCGCCAGGTCAATCCGGCCGACGTCCCACTCGCTCCGCTGGACGAGGCGAGGGCGGGAGGGCTGGGCCTGCCGCAGGAGGGCCTGACGATGGACGACGTCACCTCGGCCGCACTGGCCGGCATCGAGGCCGACCGCGCCCACGTCATCGTCTACCGGGGCGGCACCTACGAGGCCGGCATCCGCACGAGGGTCCAGGGCGTACTCGACGACCTGCGGCCCTGAACTCGCGGGCACCTTCCGCGCCTGGCCGCGAGGGACGGGGAAGCGCGGCCGACCCGGGGTGCGACCGGGTCGGCCCGCACGGTGACCGGCCCGACCACACGCGGCCGTCGCCAGGATCCCGGAGCTGTACGGCCTCCGAAGCGGCCCGGCCTACCGGGGAGTGAACGTGGCCAGCGCCTCGTCGAGGAGGACGGTCAGGTCGACGCGGCCGTCCAGCGCGGTCCAGCGCTCGACGGCGATGGTCACACAGTCGATCGCGGCCGCCGTGAGCACCAGAAAGCCGATGGTGACCTCTCCGGGCTCGCCGGCCCGTTCGGCGAGGACGCCCGCCAGGATGTCTCGCCAGCGGGACATCATCTCCAGGCGGCGCGCCCGCAGCGCGGCGGACTCGTCGATGAGGCGGGCCAGAGCGAGACTGTCGGCCGCGCTGTCGTAGTAGGGCCGGATGAGCGCGCTCATCGCATACCGCAGGGCCGTCCAGGCGTCCTCGTCGAGGGGCCGGGCACGCAGCACGGCCGCGGCCTCGCCGCAGTTCGGCTCGAACGCGCTCAGGACCGCTTCCTCCTTGGTCCCGAAGTACCGCAGAAACGTGCTGCGTGACACACCGGCCGCATCGGCGACCTCACTGGCGGTGACCTTGTCGAAGCCTTCCCGGCGAAAGAACTCCACAGCCACCCGGGCCAGGCGCTCCCGCACGGCGGCTCGCGCGATGTCCCTCGTCGTCACTGGTGCTTCGGTCACGGGAGGGATCGTACCTCCGCGTGGTCAGGGAGCTCACGGTCGAGCACGTGCCCCACGCTCAGGACGATGTATCAGGCGTGGAGGTAGGTTTCCCCGAAGGCCGTCAGGAACTCCCGGGTCGCCGACGGGTCGCGGGTGCCGCTGGAGACGACCACCCACGTCGCCCCGGCCTTCTCGATCTCGGCGAAGGCCGCCCGGTGGCGGTCGGTGTTCGCCGCCGGTGCGGCGATGGACCGGTCGGGGTAGGAGAAGACCACGTCGAGCGGCTCGGCGCGCCCCGCGGACTCGGCAGTCGCGCGCATCTCGGCTGTCTGAGCGGCGAGTTCGGCGAGCGAGCCGAGGGCCGGCGTGCGCGCGGTGGCGGTGAGCTGCGCCGGCCCTGACATCGGCATCCAGCCCTGCGCCCGCTCGGCCGCCCGCCGGCGCGCCAGGCGTGAGTTTCCTCCGATCCATACCGGGATGGGATCCTGGACCGGACGCGGGCGGGCGATCACCTGCCGCGCGTCGAAGTGCCGTCCCCGGTAGCTGAACGACTCGCCGCTCCAGTGCAGCGGAAGCACTTCCAGTGCTTCGTCGAACAGGGCGTTGCGCTCGGCGAGTTCGACCCCGAGCGCGTGGAACTCGCTCTTCTGGTAGCCGGCGCCGAGCCCCAGGGTGAGCCGCCCGCCGGAGAGCACGTCGAGCGTCGCGGCCGCCTTGGCGAGCAGCAACGGGTTCCGGTACGGCGCCACCGCCAGATAGGTCACGAGGCGCAGGTGCCGGGTCGCGGCGGCGGCGTACGACAGGGCGACCAGCGGATCCAGGGTCTGGTGGCCGCCCGAGGCCAGCCAGCGCTCCCCGGGCGCCGGATGCTCGCTGAGCGAGAAGCCGTCGAACCCCGCGCCCTCGGCGGCGGCGGCGATCTCGTGCAGTGGTCCCGCCGCCAACGCGTCGGCCTCGGGACCGGTTCCCTCGGGGTAGTGGAAGATGAAGCGCAGTCGCGTGCTCATGTTCGGAACTCCGTCCATCGAGAGCGAAGATGCGGGTGGGCCGAGGCAGGATGTGCCGTCGTCGCCCCCCGCGGTTGCGCCGCCGGCGCAGGCACACACGCCGGAACATCAGGAGGTCCGCCATCGATTCGGAAACCAGGATCCACCGTTAGGAGAATTGCATTCTCGCGGGAGTGTGGTCAATCCGTGTGAGGACTTCGGCCCCTCAGGCGGCCGCGGCGGCCGTCTCCACCGGCGCGGTCAGTCCGCCCGGGACGGTGACGCAAGACGCGCGCGCCACGCACCTGACCCGATGAGCCGGGCCGCCTCCTCCTTGATGACGCCGCTGACCCGGGTGGCCAGTCCGGTCGGAAGGTCGAGCTTCGACGTCACCGAGAGCCGCAGCGGACGGGTGAGCACGGGATCGGAGAGGGAGGCATGGCAGAGCCGCTTCGCGGCGATTTCCCGCGCGCACGAGGAATAGGGCAGGACCGCGAACCCGTGACCCGCCACGACGGCTTCCTTCGTGAGTTCGAGCGAGTCCGTCGAAAGATGGGACGAGAGCTGCGTCTTCAGCCGGAGCGCCGCGTTCTCCAACGCCGTACGCACCCCCGCCCGTGAGGCCGGAAGGACGAGCGGCCAGGCACAGAGTTCGACGAACGACACCGCCGCGTCCGCGTTCAGCCCACAGTCCTGGGCGCCCACCACGACCAGGTCCTCGACGACCAGGTCCTCCTGGAACAACCGGCCGTCCTGGATGGGGTCGAGAAGCGCCATGTCGAGCGAGCCGTCGAGCAGGCGCGCCACGAGGTGCTCCGTCGGCGCGGCGCTGACCTGGAAGGTCGCTCGCGGGAACACCTCGCCGAGCACTCCCAGAAGAGGGATGGCCAAGGCGACGGCGGCCGTCTCCGGCATACCCACGTGCAGTCCGCGCTCGACCCGCGCCAAAGGCGATCCGGCGTAGCGCACCGCGAGTTCGAGACGGCGCAGAGGTCCGGCGACGGCGGCGCGCAGCCGCTCGCCCTCCTGCGTGAGCCGGACACCGCGCGCGGTACGGCGAAAGAGCTGGACGCCGAGATCCTCCTCCAGCAGGCGAACCTGGCGGCTGAGCGCGGGCTGCGCGATGCCCAGGACACCGGCCGCTCGATTGATCGAGCCTTCCTCGGCGACCCGCAGGAAATAGGAGAGCCGATGTGTGTCCACGTCCTTCACGGTAACGGCGAGCTATACCGGAAAGGTATATCCGTGCGCCGAAATTTGTATTGGCTGATCACGAGAACGTAGTTCTAGCATCACGGAAGGGAAGTTTCCCCCGGGGAGACCACACAGCAGAAAGGGACTCCGTGAACGCCCAAGAGCCGCACTGGGACAGTGTCATGGGCATGGACCGCCTGCCCACCCACATCATCGACAAGTCCGTCCCCGAACTCCTCGACCTCACCGGACGCAAGGCCATCGTGACGGGCGCCGGCGGCGACGGGCTGGGGCAGGCCACCGCGCATCGGCTCGCCGGCTGCGGCGCCGATGTCGCCCTCATCGGGCGAACGCTGGAGAAGGTGGAGCGGAGGGCAGCGGAGGTCGAGAAGAAGTGGGGGGTACGGACCGTCCCGATCCTCGCCGACCTGTCGGACTGGGACGAGGTGCACCGTGCGGTGCGCGAGAGCAAGGACGCGCTCGGCGGCCTCGACATCATGGTGAACAACCCGGTGATGTCCGTCGCGGGCGCCTTCGAGCAGCACACCAAGGCGGAGATCGACATGACCGTCCTCGGCAGTCTCTCCATGGTGATGTACGGCGCCCACGCGGCGCTGGAGCACATGGTGCCGCAGGGCCGCGGCCGCATCATCAACATCAGCGCGGTCGGCGGCCGTGTCCAGCAGAAGGGTCTGACCACGTACTGCGCCTGCAAGGCGGGCGTCATCGGCTTCACCCGCAACCTGGCCCACGAGTTCGCGCCCCGTGGCATCAACGTCCTCGGAGTCGCCCCCGGCATCATGGTCAAACCGGACATGCGGCGCTACGTCGCCGAGCCCCGCGACGACCGGGAGCGCGCCGCCCGCACCTCCATCGCCACCTCGCTGGAGCGGTATGTGCAGCTCGGCCGGGTGGGGCTCCCCGAGGAGGTGGCCAACATGGTCGCCTATCTCGCCTCCGAGGCGGCCGACTACATGTGCGGCCAGACCATCGACGTCGCCGGCGGAATCTGGATGGGCTGAGAGGGCCGACACGATGCGCGGACTGGAAGGCAAGACGATCATCGTCGCCGGTGGCGCCACCGGCATCGGGGCCGGGGCGGCGATCCGGCTCGCCGAGGAAGGCGCCCGCGTCGTCGTCGGCGACATCAACCTGCCCGGCGCCGAGGCGACCGCCGAGCGCGCGGCGAAGGCCGGCGGTGAGGCCGTCGCGATCCCCTTCGACCTCGCCGACGAGGCGACGGTGGCGGCCCTCGTCGAGACGGCGATCCGTGAATTCGGCGCGGTCCACGGCCTGTTCAACGTCGGCGCCGACCTGTCCCCCGGCAACCTCGGCCGGGACAGGACGATCCTCGACACCGATCTGACCGTCTGGCAGCGCACCCTGGACGTCAACGTCCTCGGGTTCGTCCGCACCACCCGTGCCGTACTGCCCCACCTGCTGGATCACGGTGGCGGGAGCATCGTCAACACCTCCTCCGGTGCGGCCGTCAGCAGCGGAGACCCGTGGCGTCCCGCCTACGCCGCCTCGAAGGCCGCCGTGAACTCCCTCACCCGGCACATCGCGGTCAACTGGGGCCGGCAGGGCGTGCGGTGCAACGGGGTGATGCCCGGGCTCGTCATGGGCGAGCTGCAGCGCGAACAGAACGACGTCGCACTGCAGAAGCGCTTCCTCGACGAGGTGCCCACCACCCGGCTGGGTCGCCCCGGGGACCTCGCCGCGACCGTCGCGTTCCTGCTCTCCGACGACGCCGAATGGATCAACGGCCAGGTCTGGGCCGTCGACGGCGGCGCCAACATGCGCGCCTGAAGCGGGGGTTGCGGCTCCCGTCCGTCCTCCCACCCGCCCGACTCCGAAGGGCCCACCATGTCACCGCACGACGAACTGCTGAGCGCTGCCCGCGAACAGACCGGCCTCGACGACTTCGGCGACGACTCCTTCCGTGAGGGCCTCGAACTCCTCGTCCGCGACCTCCGGGACCACGCGCGCCTCAACTCCACCGGTCAGCGCTCCATCCCCGCACTCCTCGTCCAGCTGCTCGGCCAGCGTCTCCAGATCGAGGGCTGGTACCGACGCCATCCGGAGATCGACGACGAGCCGGTCACCGCGCCGCTCATCGGCATCGGCCTTCCGCGCACCGGCTCCACCGCCCTCTCCTTCCTCCTCGCCGAGGACCCGAACGCCCGCTCCCTGCGCCGCTGGGAGGCGAACGAGCCCTGCCCGCCGCCCGGCACCGTACAAGGTGAGGACCCTCGCATCGAGACCGGCAAGGCGCAGATCGCCGAGATCACGCGGCTGTCACCGCGCACCCTCTCCATGGTCCCCGGCAGCCCCACCGGCCCGATGGAGTGCCTGCCCCTGCTCGGCCTGTCGTTCGCCTCCCACTACTTCCAGGCCTTCGCCCAGGTGCCGAACTACTCCCGCTGGCTCCTGCACGACGCCGACCTCTCGGCTGCCTACGCCTACGAGCGACGCGTCCTCAAACTGCTGCAGTGGCGCCGCCCGGCCAAGCCCTGGCGGCTGAAGACCCCGTCCCACCTGCTCTGGCTCGATCACCTCGACACCGCGTTCCCCGACGCGCGCTTCGTGTGGACCCACCGCGACCCGGCCGCCGTCATCGTCTCCGTGGCCGACCTGTGCACGGAGGTCGCCGGCCGCTTCAGCGACGATGTCGACCCGAAGGCCATGGGAGCGCTCAACGTGGAGCACTGGTCCACCGGCATGGCCCGCGCCCTCGCCTTCCGCGAGAAGTCCGAGGCACGCGGCGCGGACCGCTTCCATGACATCGACTTCCGCGCGATGCAGCAGGACCCCGTCGCCGAGGTGCGCCGTCTGTACGCCTGGCTCGGCGAACCGGTCACCGAGGCCTTCGCCGACGGCATGGCGGCCTGGTGGGAGGAATCCGCCGCCCACCGGGAGCGGGCGGGGCACCCCGAGCCCGCCGCCTTCGGCATCGAACCGGACCGCATCGCACCGCTCTTCGCCGACTACACCGCCCGTATCCCCCAGTGGACCCGGCACTGAGCCGAGAGGACTCCCGTCATGGCCATCGACCTCACCGGCGGACTGCCCGACACCCGCGAGGATGTCTTCGCCGACGTCCCCGTGGACCCCGAGATGCGCGACTCCGTGAGCATGTGGATCTCCGACGACCGTGGCGAGATCGGCCTGCCCCGGTTCGCCATCGAGGCCTACGCGCCGCAGTGGGAGGCGCACGGCATCCAGTTGAACCTCGCCCTCCCCGACGGCCGGGTCTACCGGCTGCGCGAGACCGGCAAGACCCACCCGGCGCTCGACGAGCAGGGCCGGCCGAGGATCATCGGGGCGGGTCCACTCGCCTTCCGCTGCGTGGACCCGTTCCGCCTGTGGACCGCCGACTTCCGGGGCACGGCCGTGCGCACCACGACCGCCGACCTCGTCGAAGGCCGGCACGACGGCCCCCGGGCCGAGGTGGAGTTCCACATCGAGGCCCGCCCCGCCGTACCGCCGTGGATCCAGGGCGCCCTGCTGCCCGACGCCGCCGAGAAGCTCACGACCGGCGTCGAGCAGGGCTTCATGGGCGGACCCCGCTACGAACAACTGGTCCGCGCCACCGGCTCGGTACGTGTCGAGGGCGAGGAGCACGCCTTCACCGGCAGCGGACTGCGCATCCGCCGCCAGGGAGTACGGCAACTCGCCGGGTTCTGGGGCCACTGCTGGCAGTCGGCACTCTTCCCCGACGGCCGCGCGTTCGGCTACATCACCTACCCGCCGAGCCCCGACGGAAGCCCCACCTACAACGAGGGTTTCGTCTTCGACGGCGACGGTGCGCTCGTCCCGGCCCGCGTGGTCCGGGCACCCTTCCTGCGTACCCTGCGCGATCGGGGCGAGGACGTGTCCGTCGTCCTGGAGACCACCGACGGCCGTACCGTCCGGATCGAGGCCGAGACCGCGTTCTCCGCCCACGACACCGCCTTGCGCCCGACCATGCCCGGCTTCCCCGTCCTGCATCAGTCCGGCGTCCGTTACCGCTGGGACGGCAGCGAGACCTACGGCATGATGGAGCGCTCGACCGTGCGCGAGGCCATCGAGTGGCCGCACGGCGTGGACGCCCAACTACGCGATTCCGCAGCGGAGTTCTCTGTCGGCGACTACCGCCCCGGGAACACGCCGTGACGGCACTCGGCCATCTGGAGCGCCTGGAGGCGGAGAGCATCCACATCCTGCGCGAGGCCGTCGCGGAGAGCGAACACCCGGTGCTCATGTACTCCGTCGGCAAGGACAGCACCGTCCTGCTGCATCTGGCGCGCAAGGCTTTCCACCCCGCTCCGCCGCCGTTCCCGCTCCTGCACGTCGACACCACGTGGAAGTTCCGGGCCATGTACGCCTTCCGGGACAAGGCCGCGGCCGAGTCCGGCATGGAACTCATCGTCCACCGCAACCCCTACTGCATGGCACAGGGCATCAACCCCTTCGACCACGGCTCCGCCACACACACCGACCTGTGGAAGACCGAAGGGCTCAAACAGGCCCTGGACCAGTACAAGTTCGACCTCGCCTTCGGCGGAGCCCGGCGCGATGAGGAGAAGTCACGCGCCAAGGAACGCGTCTTCTCCATCCGTTCCGCCCGTCACCACTGGGATCCCAAGGACCAGCGCCCGGAACTGTGGCGGCTCTACAACGCCGCCCGCCGCCCCGGCCAGAGCGTCCGGGTCTTCCCCCTCTCCGACTGGACCGAACTCGACGTCTGGCTCTACATCCACCGCGAGAACATCCCCGTCGTCCCGCTGTACTTCGCCGCTCCCCGGCCCGTGGTCGAACGCGACGGCGCCCTGATCATGGTCGACGACGACCGGATGCCCCTGCGCCCCGGCGAGCGGCCCCGGACGCGCTCCGTGCGCTTCCGCACGCTCGGCTGCTATCCGCTCACCGGCGCCGTCGAGAGCCGCGCGAAGACCGTCACGGAAATCATCCAGGAGATGCTCCTGACCACCAGCTCGGAGCGGCAGGGACGGGCCATCGACCACGACGCGGCGGGCTCGATGGAGAAGAAGAAGCAGGAAGGGTACTTCTGATGGCTCACCGACCGCCGGGGACAGACCTCGCCGCGTCCGACATCGACGCCTACCTGCGCCGGCACGAGGAGAAGTCGCTGCTGCGCTTCCTGACCTGCGGCAGCGTCGACGACGGCAAGAGCACGCTCATCGGGCGCCTGCTCTACGACTCCAAGCTGATCTTCTCCGACCACCTCGCGGCCCTGGAGAGCGACTCGCGCACCGCGGGCACCCAGGGCGGCGCACTCGACCTCGCCCTGCTCGTCGACGGCCTGGCGGCCGAGCGGGAGCAGGGCATCACCATCGACGTGGCCTACCGCTTCTTCACCACCGAGCGCCGCAAGTTCATCGTGGCCGACACCCCCGGGCACGAGCAGTACACGCGCAACATGGTGACCGGCGCCTCCACCGCCGACCTCGCCGTCATCCTCGTCGACGCCCGCAAGGGAATCCTGACCCAGACCCGCCGGCACAGCCATCTCGTCGCGCTGCTCGGAATCCGCCATGTCGTCCTCGCCGTCAACAAGCTGGACCTCGTCGGTTACGACCGCGAGGTCTTCGAGTCGATCGCGGACGACTACCGGCGCTTCGCGGCGGGCATCGGCCTGACCGACGTCCAGTGCATCCCGGTCTCCGCCCTGAGCGGCGACAACATCACCGAACTCAGCCCAACCACACCGTGGTTCAGCGGCCCCACGCTCATCGGGCACCTCGAATCCGTGGACGTCGACAGCTCCGCCGCCGGTGGTCCCTTCCGGCTGCCGGTCCAGTGGGTGAGCCGCCCGCACCTCGACTTCCGGGGCTTCTGCGGCAGGATCGCCGGTGGCGGCGTACGCGTCGGAGACCGCGTCCGGGTGCTCCCCTCGGGCCGGGAGAGCACGGTCGCGCGCATCGTGACGGCCGACGGCGACCTCGGCACCGCCACCGCGGGTCAGTCCATCACCCTCACGCTCGACGACGAGATCGACGTCAGCCGTGGCGACGTCATCGCGTCCGCGTCCCAACCCCCGGAAGTCGCCGACCAGTTCGAGTGCCACCTCGTATGGATGAGCCCGGAGCCCATGCTCCCGGGCCGCCCATATCTGCTGAAGCTGGGGACGCGCCTCGTCGGCGCGAACGTCTCCCGCCCCAAATACAAGATCAACGTCGACACCCTGGAACGGACGGCAACCCGCACCCTCGCGCTCAACGACATCGGCGTGTGCACTCTCGCCCTCGACCGGCCCGTCCCCTTCGACCCCTACACCGACAACCGCGAGATGGGCGGCTTCGTCCTCATCGACCGCGTCACCCGCAACACCATAGGCGCCGGCCTGCTGCGCTTCGCGCTAAGGCGGGCGCACAACATCCACTGGCAGCACACCGAGGTGACCCGCTCGGCCCGTGCGGAGCGCAAGGGCCAACGGCCGGCAGTCGTCTGGTTCACCGGACTGTCCGGCGCCGGCAAGTCGACCATCGCCGATCTGGTCGAACGCCGCCTGCACGACGAAGGGTTCCACACCTTTCTCCTCGACGGTGACAACCTGCGGCATGGTCTGTGCCACGACCTCGGATTCACCGACGCGGACCGCGTCGAGAACATCCGGCGTGCCGCCGAGGTCGCCCGGCTGATGACGGACGCGGGCCTCATCGTCCTCGCCTCGTTCATCTCCCCGTTCCGCGCCGAACGCGACCTGGTCCGCTCCCTGCTCCCGGACGGCGAATTCATCGAGATCCACGTCGACACACCGCTAGCGGTCGCCGAGTCCCGCGACCCCAAGGGCCTCTACACCAAGGCCCGCCGCGGCGAACTCCCCCACTTCACCGGCATCGACTCCCCCTACGAGACACCGCACCACCCGGAGCTGCGACTCGACGCAAGTGGCCCGCTCCCTCCCGAGACACTGGCCACCTGCGTCGTCGACTACCTGCGCGCGGCTGGACGCCTCGGCGCCTCGGAACCGACCGACAACAACTGACCAAGGTCGTTCCGCAGTCGCGAACCGCACCACAACGTCACTGGTAGTAAGTGCTCGAATCGTCGATCGGGAGGATCTCGTCCAGCCGACGCATCAGCGCGTGCCGGGCGCTCCCGGCCGCAGTGCCGCGCCGTAGCGTCATCAGCCGGACGCGGTCACCGTTCGCGGTGAACCCCACAGCGGCCGCCCTCAATGTCTGGCGAGCTCTGTGCAGTTCCATGCAGGACGATTCGCGCGACTACGTCGGCGTGGGCGGACCGTGCTGATTGACGGCGCTCGCGGCGATGTGCAGGAAGGCAGTCAGTTCCCCGACGAATACGGTCGGCCTGCGGCGGTGGACGATGCTGATCCGGCGGGCCGGGATATGCCCTTGCAGGTCGTGGACCGAGACGCGGCTGTGGTCGGCACCAGCGAGCACGCTCTCGCAGCTTCCTCTCAGACCTCAAGGCTTGGCCTGGTGGGCGTCGACTTGCTTCACTGGAAGGCGCATTAGGGGTCCATCCCGAAGGGGGAGCGCATGTCCGACTTAGAGGAAGCCGCAGCCGCATTCGCGCGCCGGCAGCTCCAAGCCGCCGAATCCGAAGCAACCCGTAATGCCGAGGCAGAACGAGCAGAGCAGCAGGACGCCGCGCTCCTGCGTGAGCGGGCCCGAGAGTTTTTCGTCTTCGCCCACGGCCATGGAGCCAGCCTGATGCGCCGCTACGACGCTCACGCGAGTCGGCACAGTGTCGGCGACTACCGTTACACCCGTACCGGTGAGATGTGCGTTGCTGCAGCCGCCTTCAGCCGCATCGGGACCCGCGGTCTGGGCTGGGCCGTCACCTCCGACGGCAAGATCTATCAGGGTGCGAGCGCCTGTCAGCGGGGCGATGTGCGCAACGCATGGCGGAAGGGCATCCGCGACAACGTCTTCGTCGCTGTGGACACACATCGTCACCAAAAGTATGGGCACAGCAGCTACACCAGAATGAATCCCGCCTTTGTGGCTGCCGCAGCAGCACTGCTCACCCCTGTCTCCGTGAGTCCCCATTTCCCGAAGGTGGTGACTGGCGTTCAGCCCGACGGATCAATCGGGTACATGGTGTAAGCGAACAGGGCAGAGGAGCAGGCTCGGCGTAAGCCGCGCGGTGCCCGGTTCGTGGCGAACCGCCAGCTCAACGGCGCTCCCGGAACAGACCATGGAGTTCTCTACGCCTCGCGGGCATCCGCAGGTCGGACCCGAGGAAGTCCCGGACCTGCTTGAGCGGCCGGCCGCACCATCGCCGCAGGAGCGGGGAGCAGCTGGCCAAGCCGTCGCCCGGCAGGCAGCGTGGGGACCATCCCCGCGCCCGTGGGGGTTCCCATTCCGTACGCCGAGGCCCGGTTCTCCCGAGGCTGCGACGAATTGACAAGTAGCTCTCAGCGGTCAAACGGATCGTACTCGTTGAAGCTTCATGCTCCGTCACGTTTTAATCACCAGATCCCCACAACTCTTACAGCGCTCTCACCTGCACCGTTACGGTCATCCCTCCACGAACACCTCAGGGGGGACTTATGTCGTACAACCAGCCGCCGCCACAGGGGCCTTCTTGGGGGCAGGTGCCGCCGCCCCCGATGCCGCCGCAGATGCCGGTCCAGCCGGACGGCCGCCCGAAGTGGGCCCGCAAGAGGATCGTCATCCCCGCCGCCGTGCTGCTGTTCTTCATCGGTGTCGGCATCGGCTCCTCCGGCAGCGACCAGAAGACGACCGCCGACGCCAAGCCGGCGCCGCGGGCCACCGTCACCGAGACCGCCAAGGCCAAGGCCGAGCCCGCGCCGACGGTGACCGTCACGAAGACCGCGAAGGCCAAGGTGGCCAAGGCCACGCCGAAGAAGGCCGACAGCGACACGAGCGGCACGGTGGACGCCGCCGGCAAGGTCGTGTTCAAGGTGTGGGGCACCGCGCCGGCCGGCGCGCTCGGCGGCCTCGACATCACCTACGGCTCCGACACGGACAACCGCAAGGGCACATTCCGGAACGGCAAGTTCCAGGCGACCCTGCAGCTGAAGGATGACGCCATGTACTTCAACGTGATGGCGCAGCTTCAGGGTTCGGGCGACATCAGCTGCAGTGTGACCGTGGACGGTGAGACGAAGACCGCGCACGCCTCGGGCGGCTACAACATATGCAACGCGCAGCTCAGCAGCGACTTCCTCGGCGGCTGGAGCTAGACACGACAAACAGCGCCCCCACTCCCCCGCCCGGAGGCGGCAGGCGCAGGGGCGCTGTCACGTGGGCTGGTCGTCAGAATCGAGTTCGCGGGCGGCTTCTCTTCGCCGGGCGCGTTTCTCCCGACCCCGCTGGGTCTTCTTGTTGACGGCTCCGTCGCGGCAATCCGGTCCGGCACGACCGTGGCGGCGCGGCAAGTCACGCTCGGCCAGGTGGAGCGAGGCGGCGTGCCAGGAGTCCGCTAGCGGCGCCACAACGCACTGACGCGCCAGTCAACAGGATTACGGACGTTCAGGATTCCGATCCGACCGCACCCGCCGCCGGTTACCGTGCGCACCGTGCGCGGCAGCGGGCCTCAACGGACCAGAGACACGTGCTAGTGCCGCATCAACCAAGGTTCGCCCTGTAGCACCGCGCCATTCGAAGAGGGCAACGATGCCCGTCTCCGAGGCCAACCGGCCTCAGGAGGCTCCTCTGTCTCGCCGCTGTCGCCGCAGGGCAGCTACCAGGAATTCGCCTTCTGGCATTGCTTCTCGGCCGGTCCCTTACCTCCGATCCGGGCGCACGCACGCTGGCTAATGTCCGCCCTCACAGATCCACGACCAAGATCCGGACCATACGCGGACCAAAATCCGCCGGCTCCTCCGCGAATCACGCATCCACCCTGCTCAAGGGCATGCAACGGCTGTACCACCAGCAGACCAAGAACCTACTCGTGTCGTACTCGCCGAAGAAACTGGGCTTCTTCTAGACGCACGTGAAAAGGGCGCCTGAACTGGGAAATCACCCGTCAGGCGCCCTTCTCGGCAACGGCCTCAGACAGCAAAGCGAAGCGATGCCTTGCTCCCGATCTGCCCCACCGATGCCCCAGCGTTTCCCACCTGGTCCGGAATCCTTCCGGACCATCGACTCCTCGATCAACTAGTTGGCATGGTCTCGGGTCCCGGCCAGGAACTTCGCGTAGCAGCGGAAGAGAACCTGGATGCTCTGGCCCGCCCTGCGAGCGCACTCGGCGGGATCCATACCGGAGGCCGGCCAGAAGGAAATTCCGGCGTGGCGCAGGTCGTAGGGCCGCTTGGCGAGGTTCAGCGCGTGCTCGTCCAAGGTGAGTGTGGCTTCCCTAGGGCTGTCCCGCAAACGATCTCCCTCTCAGGGTCGTCGCGGGTAGTCAGGGTGATCGGCGTAGGGCGAGGCGAGGTCGAGCAGGTCGTCGCATGGCCAGGTCTCGCCGTCGTACTGGCAGTCATCGCGGTTGTCCCACGGCATTTCCGGGTCACCCGTAGCCGGACTGAGTACATGGCGGGCGAGCACGCGTCGCTTGGCTTCGACCTCCCGCAGAACGCGAGCCGGGTCATGCAACGCCACATGTATGGCGATCGTAGAGTGGAAGCCGGGAAGCTCTCCCTGGCAGAAGTCGACTGTGTGCCCGTGAGCGGTCCACTCCCCGCAACCGTCACCGTCACAGCGCCGGGCCAGCTCGGCCTCCTCATCCAGGCGTGCTTGGAGGAACGTCACCAGGTCTTGGCTCATGGGGTCATCCTCGATGATGCGCCGAGGCAGGTCGCCTGATTTCCATGGTGCAGGCAAGGCTCGGCCGACTGGCCGACAGTGGAACGATCTTGCCGTGGCTGGTGTGATCACGGCGTCGGAACCGTCCTGGACAGCCCCGTTCACCGGGCTGAGCGAGCGCACGTTCGGCAAGTTGGTGGGGCAGCTGCGACGAGAGGGTGTGGACAGGCCGGACCGGGGCCGGCCGTGGAAGCTGCCGCTGGAGGACCGGGTGCTGCTGGTGGCTGTGTGGGGGCGGAGGAATCTCACGCTACGGCAGCCGGCCCCGCTGTTCGGGGTGTCGAAGTCGGCGGTCGCCCGCGTGCTTCCCCACCTTGGGCCGAAGCCGGGAAGCTGAGGTCGGCCGCCGTTCACTACGGCCGACCGTAGCAGCGTGACCACTCCCCTCTCGCCGGAGCGGCGGGCCAGCTTGCCGGTGAAGGACTCGGCTGCGTCCGCGACGTCGTCGGCCGTTCCCCTGCGCGAGCCGAGGGGGCTGGCGTTCTGCACGAGCCGGCGGAGCGGGGCGTCGACCTTGCTCTCGGTGAAGTAGCCCGCGCCGTCCGTCACGGTCGGAACGACTACGTTGACCGTGACCCCTCGTTCGCCGATCTCCTGGGCACGCATTCCGGCCAGGAAGCTCGCGGGCAGCTTGCTGGAGGTGCAGAGGCCGAAGCCGGCGGTCGGGCGGAGGGTGGAGGGTGGAGGGTGGAACTGGAGCCGATGTGGACGAGTCGTATTCGGCTTCCGTGACGTCCAGCACCGGGCCGAGGCCCTCGTCAAGGCCGGCGTTCGCCATGACGATGTCCAGCCGGCCGAACCGGCTGCGCGCCGTGTCCAGGAGCGCCTCGATGTCGTCCGGCTTCGGCACGTACGCCTGAACGGCGATGGCCTTGGGGCCCGCGTCTTCGATCGCCGCGACCGTTGCTGCGGCGCCGGACGCGCCCCGCGCGTAGTTGACCATCGCGCTTGCGCCGAGGCGGCCCTGGCGGATCGCGACCGCCTGCCCGATCCCCCGGCCGGCGCCGGTGACGACGGCTGCCTTGCCCGTGAGATCCGTCATGGCTGATTCCCCTGCGCTCCTCGTTTTCGGCGTCCCGCCGCTTCCGTGCGGGTGCGGGAGCGGCCCGGGGTCCGGGCCGCTCCTGTTTCAGGCGCCGGCGCCGCCGTCGACGGGGACGATCGCGCCGGTCACGTACGAGGCTCGGTCGCTGAGCAGCCACGCGGCGGCCTCGGCGATCTCCCGGGGCTCGCCCATCCGGCCCATCGGGATCCTGGCGCTCATCCCTTCGATGATTCCGGGAGTCGCCGCTTCCCATTCGTCGATCATTTCGGTGGCGGTGCCGCCGGGGGTGATGCCGTTCACCCGGATGTTGGCGGGAGCCAGATCGACCGCGGCGGTCTCGGTGAGGCTGTTGAGTGCGCGCTTCATTGCCCCGTAGGCGGGCAGGCCGGAATTGGCGCGGCGGCTACCGATGCTGGAGGTGTTGACGATGGCCCCGCCGCCGCCCTGCCGCATGAGCGCGACCTCGGCGTTCATGGCGGTCCAGTGCGAGCGGAAGTTCACGGTGAACTGCTCGTCGATGTCCTCATCGCTGGTGGCGTCGACCGGACCGGGCCGCTGGATCACGGCGCCGTTGTTGAAGGCACCGTCCAGTCGGCCGTGCAGTTCCTCGACACGGTCGACCGCAGCGCGGATGCTCGCACGGTCGGCCAGATCCAGGGTGACGGCGTCGGCGACGCCGCCGTCCGCGCGGATCTCCTTCACCAGGCGGTCGAGGGCGTCGGTGCTGCGGGCGGCGAGCACGACCGCGGCGCCCTCGGCGGCGAAGAGCCGGGCCGCGGCCGCGCCGATGCCGCGGCTGGCGCCGGTGATGAAGACGACCTTGCCGCTGAGCAGGCCGACGGGTGCGCTGTCGATGGTGTGCGTGTTGTTCGTCATGAGACCCAGCGTCCGGCCGGCCCCGGACCGGATACAGGCACAGGCTGTACCAGGATCCGCCGCGGCGCCTCGCGCACACTGGGCGTATGGACAAGCAGGAACTCGGGGTGTTCCTCCGCAGCCGCCGCGAGCGGCTCCGCCCGCAGGACGTCGGCCTCCCCACCGGACCGCGTCGCCGCACACCAGGTCTTCGCCGCGAGGAAGTGGCCGTCCTCGCGCACATCTCCACCGAGTACTACATCCGCCTCGAACAGGGCAGGGCGCCACGCCCCTCAGGCGACGTCCTGGCCGCGATCGCGGGCGCGCTGCGGCTCACCGACGCCGAATCCGCCCACCTGCACGTCCTCGCGGGCACCGCGCCGAACCGCACCGGGCTCCACCGGCGCGACGTCCGCCCCAGCATCCACGCGCTCCTGCAGCGGCTGCCGCAGACGGCCGGCTTCGTGATGTCCGCCGCGTGCGAGGTCCTCGCCTGGAACGACCTCGCCGCCGCGCTCATGGAGGACTTCGCCGCGCTGGCCCCCACGGACCGTAACCTCGCACGCCGGGCCTTCCCCGGCCCGCAGCGCACCGATACGGCGCTCTACGGGATCTCCGACGCCGCCGACTTCCGGCTGGGCGTCGTGATGCAGCTCCACGTCACCCTCGCCCGCTACCCCACCGATCCCACGGTGACCGGCCTCGTCAACGAACTCCGCGACACCAGCCCCGACTTCGCTCGGCTCTGGGAACGACACGACGTGCAGGCCGCGCCGATGCTCACTAAGACCTTCCGCCACCCGACCGTCGGCGACGTCACCGTCGACTGCGACACCCTCACGCTCACCGACCGCGACCAGTACCTCGTGCTCTTCACCGCTCCGCCGGGATCCCCTGGCGCCGAGGCCCTCGCCCTGCTGAACGTCCTGGGAGCAGAGGCCAGTCACTACCCGCGGTAGCGCCGCAGCCGACCGCCGCGAGCACCGAAGCCGACACGACAGGGGCGACGTGCATGTTGGACGGCGGTTTGATGCCACGGTGCACGATGCCGACCGCGTGCAGGTCGGCCGACGTTCCGCCGTCGGCGTAGGTCATGACGAAGTACGGCCGTCGGAGAAGTACGGCAACTGGCGAGGTGTCCATAGCCAGCTGCGGACGGGGGCTGTCGACGGCACCTGGATGCGGGTGTTCACCGCCCTGGTGGCCCAGGCCGACGCGACGAGGATCTCGACTGGGCCGTCTCGATGGACTCCACGATCGTACGTGCTCACCAGCACGCGGCCGGGGCCTGCAGAAGGGAGCCCCGGCCGGCGCACCGGACGACCATGTCATCGGCCGGTTCCGCAGGGGACCGACAACAAAGATCCACCCCGCTGCCGAGGCCCGCTGCCGACCCCTCGCGTTCGTTCTCACCGCAGGCCAGACCGGTGACGCGCCTGCCTTCGGGGATGTCGTGGTCCGCCTGCGCGTACCCCGTAGGCGAGGGCGACCACGCACCAGGCCGGACCTGGTCCTGGCCGACAAGACACCCCATCAGCCGTCCGTGGTCCCAGCCCTGCCCAGAGTCCTCGCTCTCGTGAAGAGCTCGAAGGCTCTGGCCAATTGGGAGGTGGCTCCGGGAACGGCTCGAATCACGGCACGGTACGGCGACAGGAGTCGACATGGCAGGGGCCTGAACCGCGTCCGTCTTGTCGAAGCACTCCTCGCGCCGCGTATATCCCAGACGTCTCGCTCTGGCCCCTGCCCGGACTGACCCAACGGCCAACCCACAGTGCCTATTAGGCGTACTCCTCCCCCGCGATCCGCGAGCACCTGCGCAAGCGCGGCATCCGGGCAGTGATCCCCGTCGCCGCTGACCTACGCGGACACCGGCTTCGCCGCGGCAGCCCAAGTGTTGGGCCACCGGCGCCGGATTGCACATCGCGGACGTCTCCTTCTGGTCCGCCCGACGACCCGAACGAGTCTGCCTGGGCTGACTGGGCGAACTCCTCGCCGCCTATAGGGAGAACGAAGTGGCCGTTGACACTGTCCTCGGTCGATGACCTGTCGTTCAGCGGCCGATGCTGTTCAGTTCGCCCAGATCTTCGTCTGCGAGGGAGAGACGGGCGCCTGCGATGTTCTCGTAGAGGTGGGCGGTGGACGAAGTACCGGGGATGAGCAGGATGTTCGGTGAGCGTTGCACCAGCCAGGCCAGCGCGATCGACATGGGCGTCGCCCCCAGTCGGTTCGCGACCTGCGAGAGGGCCTCGGACTGGAGCGGCGTGAAGCCTCCCAGGGGGAAGAACGGCACGTAGGCGATGCCGTCGGCGGCGAGGTGGTCCACGAGGTCGTCGTCGTGGCGGTGGGCGAGGTTGTACATGTTCTGCACGCACACGATCGGGGCGATGCCGCGCGCCTCGGCGACCTGCTCCGCGGTGACATTGCTGACGCCGAGGTGGCGGATCAGGCCCTCGTTCTGAAGGTCGACGAGCGTCTCGAATGCTTCGGTGATCGAGCAGGGCCGGGGGCCTTGAGCGTCGCCCATGCGCATGTTGACCAGGTCGAGGGTCTCGACGCCGAGGGATTCGAGGTTCTCATGGACCTGTTTGCGCAGGTCTTCGGGGCGCCGGGCCGTGGGCCAGCCGCCCTGCGCGTCGCGGGTCGCACCCACTTTGGTGGCGATGAACAGCGGCTCCGGGTAGGGGTGCAGCGCTTCACGGATCAACTCATTGGTGACGCGCGGTCCGTAGGCGTCGCTGGTGTCGATGTGGGTGATCCCGAGGTTGACCGCCGTGCGCAGCACGGCCAGGGCACCGTCGTGGTCCGCGGGCGGCCCCATGACCCACGGGCCGGCGAGCTGCATTGCGCCGTAGCCGAACCGGGTGACGGAGGAGTCACCCAGCGTCCAGGTTCCGCCGGGAAGGGGTGCGGAGGGCGTGTTCATCGTGGCGCCTTTCACTTCGTGCCAGGGGTTTCGTGCCAGGGGTGGTGTCTCCAGCCCCCTTGCACCAGTGTTGGAGAGGAACTTCATGTCGGGAAGTAGGCACCCTGAGGTGCGTAACGACCCAGAAGGTGAGAGGCGAGATCAGTGACGACGACGAGGGCCGACAAGAAGGCGCAGGCCAAGGCGGAATACAACGCGTTCCTGGCGGTGTGCCCCAGCCGCCAGCTCCTTGACCGGATCTCGGACAAGTGGGTCGTCCTGATCCTGTGCGCACTGGGCGGTGACGCACCCGAGCGGCCCGGCGCGTCCCATGCCCCCAAGGCGATGCGGTACTCCGAGCTCGCCCGGCTACTGGCCGGCGTCAGCCAGAAGATGTTGACCCAGACCCTACGGGCTCTCGAACGCGACGGCCTGCTCATCCGTACCGTGACCCCCACGGTCCCCGTCACGGTCACGTACGAGCTGACCGACCTCGGCCTCTCACTCCACCACCTGACACGCGGGCTCAGGCAGTGGGCCCAGACCCACATGGGACAAGTCCTCGTCAATCGCGAGAGTCACGACGCACGAGCTTCCTAGCGCGGACAGCGTTCTCCGTCGCTGCCGCGGGCTGAGTGGACGTCAAGTCCCATCTTCCTTTCTTCCTTTCTTCCTTGGTTCGTGATCACTCGAGCCGTACCCCAGCCACTTGCCGGACGAGCGGTGGGCATTGATCGAGCCGATGATCACAGCCTGGAAGCAGGACAGGGTGGCACGGTCGGCGACCGGAGATCCCGGGTCCTGCGATCTGCGGGGTCGGGAACGTGATCTTCTGCAAGAACCGGACGGGCCGTCAGCAGTGCTGTCCGCCCCACGACTTCCCGGCCTGGTCAGCGGTGTTCTACTGCTTCGGCCTGTGGCGCGAAGACGGTCTTGACCAGCGGGTCCGGGAACTCCTGCACTGCCAGGTACGGGAGAGGGCCCGGCAATCGGATGACCCGTCCCTGGTGATCATCGGCACCCAGTCCGTCCGCGCGGTCGCGGGTGTCCCGAAGGCCGCGACGGGACTGGACGCCACGCCGGCAAGAACATGCCGGCAAAAAGGGGTCGGGGCGCAAGCGGGGACCGGCCCTCGACGCTCCGGGGCTGGTCATCGGCGTCGTGGTGCCGGCCGCTTCCGGCCATGACAACGCCGCCGGCACCACCCCCCCTCGATCAGGCGGCCGAGCGGTGCGGGATGCGTCTGGAGAAGGCCCTGGCGGACCAGGGCTTCAAGGACGAGATCCTCATCCACGGCGCCCTGCTGGACATCGACGTCGAGGTCAGGTTGATCTTGGTCGACGACTCGTCTACCAGGAGCTTCACATTTTCACGCACGCGGAGCCTTGCTGCCGTGCGACCTGACCTGGGCCGGGGGCTTCGCATCGGTCTTCAGAGTGCAGGAAGCGGAAGCGTCACCCGTCGTCCCAGACCGCATTCCTCGGCCTCGTCGTTACTGACGAACGCAACTGCTCCCGCAGGGACGCCGGGCAGCGTGGCCACGCGGGACGCCACTGCCAGGAGATCCCTCTCGCCGGCTCCGGTGACGAAGAAGACGTAGACGTTCCCGTCCTCGTCTCCCTCATCGAATACTTCCACGTCACCCTGGTCTTCGAGATCGGACAGGAAGTCCTCGACCTCCTCGATCCAGGGAAACGGGTAGGAACCGTCCAGCGGGTCGGGCGTCGGCAGCAACGGCACGTGGATCTCAACAACCATGGTGGGCACGGATGCATCCTGCCCTCAGTGCCTCCACCAGGCTCAACCGGGGGCGAGCCGAGTCAGCAGTCATGCTGAGGTGGAAAGGGCTCAGTAGCCGAACTTCCACAAGTTAGTGCCGTTGGGGTTGCAGCCGGTCGCATGGGCATCACCGTTCCCGTCGGCATAAAGGCACCAATGCGCCCCGTACGACCAGTCCGGGTCCTTGAGTTGGAACTTGTCCCAGCTCGACCCTACTGCTTCCCAGATCTGCTGTTGATAGTACGGGTCAGTGGAAGGGAAGTACACCTGAGTGAACGGGGTGGTTTGCGCCCACCAGAGGTATCTCCCGGTCGCCACATTGTAAATTTTGACCTGGCCGTAATTTACGTGACTGTCGTAGACGATGACCCATTTCTGATAATTGTTTCCCTCTTGGCAGGGGTTTGTGTAAAGATCCCCAGCCGCGTTGCTGTCCAGGCATACGCCGTAGTTCCAGTTGCGTATGAAGTTCGGCCCCATGGTCGACCACGCCGATGCCGGGCTGGCGCTGAAGAGCGAGAACGCCAGGGAGAAGGCCAGGGCGAGAGAGCCTGCCTACCCGCGACGCGCGAAACTCCCGGAAACCCGGGGTTCCGACTCCGTCGCTTCACCCTCCGGAGCCTTGCCCGGCCTCCAGGTTTTGAACATGACCAACTCCATTATTTGGACTTTTTATTTCACATGCGGCCGACCTGTCAGCGGGTCCGAATCGTTGTCCTGAAGGATCAAAAACGGTGACGCCATACCCACTGGCTGCCGCGGGTCACGATGCTGGCAGATGTGATCAGCCGTTTCGGCCGTGTGGGCCGTTCGCCGGCTAAGACGCCATTTCAGTTGGCGTGATCTTGCGGCAGTCTGGGGTGATGACTGCTGCGCTTGTCGAGCGGATGGCGCCGGAAGAGCTGTGGACGT
>NZ_JBICZD010000025.1:0-82814 GCF_043201555.1 Streptomyces sp. NPDC048288 | reverse complement strand
ACGTCCACAGCTCTTCCGGCGCCATCCGCTCGACAAGCGCAGCAGTCATCACCCCAGACTGCCGCAAGATCACGCCAACTGAAATGGCGTCTAAGCCACTCACTCAGTACCCATGTAGCGAACGAGCTGTCGGGCCAGGCACCTGTGGCCGGTCCCCGCCACGGCGGCCAGCTGGTCAGCAAGCTGGGACGCTCCAGCGCCCGATGCTGACAGTTTACTGACCCGAGCGGGGCTATCGCGCCACTGACCTGCACAAATACCCAAACGCTAGATCTTGGACTTGAACATGGTGCGCAGCATTCGCAGCTCCTGGAAGACGGCTCCCCGCCAGCTTTCTGCAGGTCAGGGGCGTTCGTCACTGTACATCGGCACGCCTTTGAGCCGAAGGCTTTCCGGACGGTCCGGCAGATCGCGAGGGGAGAGACGCACACCGACGTTTCCCGGCCGCCGGGCGGCGGCCGGACTGTCACGCCGGACGGGTGCCGGGTTCCGCGACCGCGCTGCTGATGAGGCGGCGGGCGGCCTCGTCGGTGCGGGCGATGTCGTGCGTCACCAGGCGGTCCTGGCACAGGCCGCGCAGGCCGGAGACGAGGAGCGTGGCCCCGGCCCGCGCCTGCTGGGGCGAGTGCCCGAGCCTGACGTAGGCCGCGACGATGGGGCCGACCATGACGTCCACGGTCTCGGCCGCGATCTCGCCGTACTGGGCCGGATCGGTGGCGGCCAGGCTGAGCAGCTGCAGCAGCATACGGATCGGCCCCGACTGCTCCCCGACCGTCATCGCTTCCCACAGGGCATGGGCCGCCGCGTGCAGTCCGGCGCTGTCGCTGACGTCGTCGAACATCGCGTGAACATCGGGTCGGCTGGTGGCGAGCGCCTGGGCCAGCAGGTTCTCGCGGCTGCCGAAGTAGTAGAGAAGCATGCGCTTGGTGGTTCCGATCGACTCGGCGAGCGGACTCAACGACATCTGCGCGACACCGTCGCGCTGGAGATGGTGCACCACCTGCTTCAGCAGCTCGGAACGCTTCTCGGCATTGACGGGACGAGGCACGGCTTTGACTGTACCGATCGGTACGAGTATGGTCCAACCGACGTAGACGTACCGATCGGTACATTCATCGAACGATGCCATCCCGCCGGCCGGGCACGGGCAGCCGAGAGGAGCATCGTGCAACTGGTCGGAGTGGTCCTGTGAAGCACCGGATCGAGCATCCGCGGGGCATCTCCGCGGCCAGAGTCCTGGCCGAGACCGTCACCATCCCGGCGATACTCTTCCTCGGCCTGCTGTTCTGCTTCCCCACGGCCTTTCACCAGCCGCAGCCCGACCACGCGAAACTCGCGATCGCCGGCCGCACGGTGGAGCGCAGGGTCGACACCGCTCTGCAGGGTCAGCATCCCGGCCGGTTCGACGTCACCACCGTGACGGACGCCCGAGCGGCCCGCCGGGCCGTGCTGGACCGGGACGCGGTCGCCGGCTTCGCCGCACAGGGCAGACACGCCGTCCTGTATGTGGCCAAGGCCAACGGGGTGGCCCTTGAGCAGGCGCTGACCAAGGGCTTCACCCAGCTCGCGGCGCACAACCACCAGCGGCTCACGGTCACGGACGTGGCACCCACGATGCGCAAGGACGGGTCCGGCACGACCCTGGTGTACTTCGGAATCGCCTGGAACGTCCCCGGCTACATACTCGCCACCACCCTGCTGCGGGCGGTGACCTTCGACCGGCGCAGGAAACTGATGACGATCGTGGGCGTCGCCGCCCTCTTCAGCGTCACGGGTTTCTACGTCGGAGTGGGGCTGGGCTTCCTCCCCGACGCCCCCGCGGCCCTGGCGATCTCGTTCCTGCTCACCACGGCGGTGGCCACGTTCTCTCTCGGCATGGCACCTTTCGTCAAGCACTTCTTCCCGCTGGTGGGTCTGGGGCTGTACGTCGTACTGAGCGTGCCCTCCAGCGGTCTCGTCCCCGTCCCACTGCTGCCGAGGTTCTTCCAGGGCCTGTACGCCGTCATGCCGCTGGGCAACGCGGTCGACGGCCTGCGAGGAGTCATGTACTTCGACGATGCGGGGGTGCTGAGGCCGGTCGTCGTCCTGTGCGCGTGGATCATCGCGGGTTCGGCGCTGCTGGGCCTCGACGCCTGGCGGCACCACCGCACGGCCGGGCGGCGGGGAGCGGCGGCCGAACAGGAGGAGGTTCCGGAGCCGCCGGTGGAGGACCCGTCCGTGGAGGCGCCCGCGCCGACCGCGCTTCCGGTCCATCCGCACCACTTCGGCGAGCCGTTGCCGATGCTGGAGGGCACCGTCCGCGACCTCGAAAGGCAGCCCGTTCACCATGCCGCGGTGACCGTCATGGACACCGGCGGCCGACAGCTGGTGCGGACCACGACGAACTCGCGCGGCGAGTACGCCGTGACCGGCCTGCCCGAGGGCTGCATCAGCGTGGTGGTCTCCCACCCCGGCCGAGATCCACTGGTCCACCAGAGGTTCCTGCAGTCCGGAGTGGCCGTCCGGGCCGACTTCGCCCTGCGCGCCCGGCGCAACGGGACGTCAGCTCCCGCAGCCCCGCAACGCCTCGTTCTCGATCCCGATCTCGATCACGCGGGACACGGATCCTGAGCAAGGGCGGCGCCTGCGCCCGTGGCCGGGTCACACGGCCGAGGCTCTGCCCGCGCTGGAACTGTGCGGCCGCGTGTCGGTCCGAGTCCGACCGTCGTCCACCGACTCGGCTGCCGGGGGCGGCGTCTTGCGGCTCGGTCTGCCCGCACCGCACGCCTTGACTGGCCTGTCTCAGCAAAGTTGGTCGCCCGCACCCCGTTGATCTGCGTGGACTACATGGGGTGAGACGTGGGGACCGGTCGAGGCGTTGTCGGAGAACCGTAGCGTTGTGGCCCGCGGCACGTTGGAGGGGAGACGCGCCGGCCGGAGATCGGGCAGAAGCACACCGATGCACGCCGGTCAGAAATCCAGGTACCGCTCCAGCCGGATGGGCTCGGCGTCGCCCTTCACGTAGACATCGGCGGTCAGGCTGAAATTCCCCCACGCCGCCGTGGTCAACTCGAAGCCTGTCGAGCGATTCGTGACGGTGCGGTCGGGATCCCGAAACGTCGGGTGCAGGTGGTAGACGACCTTGGCGACACGGTCGAGATCGGAGTCCCTGTCGCCCTCAAGGCCAATGCGAAGCCGGAAGTACCGGTAGCCGTCTTTGTCGAGCCCGCTGTCGCGGTGCGCCGTGTGAACCAGATGAACCCTGGGAGCGGCATCGTTCGAGCCCTCGGTCAGTTCGGCCAGCGGCGGCGGTACTTCAAGGACGGGCTGCGCGCCTGGCTGTGGCTCGACCCCGGTTGGAGTCTGCGGAGCCGAGGGACCGAGTCTTATACCTGACGCCCCCGCTTCGAAGGAGTCGCCGCGCTCGACTCGGCTGTTGATCGCTTCGATGAGTCGCCCCAGCCTGGCGCGGAACGTGAGGGCGAGCGTCAGCACGACGCCTGGCCAGATCAAAGCCTGCAGAAAGGGTATCCAGTCCTTCATCGCTCCCCCGCCCCCCGGCGACCTGGCCCGGGATGACGCTACCAGTCGTGCGTGACCATCTGGCTCGGCATCAGTTCGGAATGGCGGAGCCGGACCAGATCGACTGAGACCGTCTCCGGATCCGGTCTCCCATCGCCAGATCGACTGAGATTTCCGGTCTCAGGTCGGGCTTCCGCTGTGCTGGTCGGGCCGTCAGGCTGGGTCAGCAGGCCGCGCCATGCCGACTCCGGCAAGTCCGCTAACGCGGCTGCGCGTTCCGATGCCGGTCGCCCGCCTGCTCCAAGGCGGCCTCGTAGGCGTGCAGGGCGGTGATGACTGTGGCGCGTTCCGCGCAGGCCGTTTCGCGCAAGGCGGCAAGGCCGTGGACACGCGTGCCTCGGTGATCCTGGGTGTCGGCGCCGGCGTCTTCGATCGCCCCGACGCCGCCCAGATCACCGCGCGCCTCGGCACCGCGCTCACCGACGCGATCACGCGCGTCATCGGTGATGGCCTGCGCGCCGGCACCATGGTCGAACTCGTGGCGTCACCGCCAGAACGTACGTTCGTCGGCGGCGCCCTCGCCGTGTGACTCTCCGGCCTGGGCGCAGAGCAGAAGCGTCACTTCGAACGTCTCGGCGTCCTGCGGATCAGCCCGTCCGCACGAACATCGACGAAGCGCACATACACCACCCCAGGCGGTACGGCCATCCAGCACCCCCGGCACGCTCAACCGCGTGAGAACAGGACATTGACAGCGCGCGGAGAGGTGCTCACGATGAAAACCATGGAAACTGTTTCCGTTTCGATCGTTTCCGCAGCCGACGAACAACGTGCCGAGGTGATCGTCGAGACGGCCGGCCGGTTGTTCCTCGCACCGGGCTCCGCGCGGGTGAGCATGGATGATCTCGCCCGTGAGCTGGGGATGAGCAAGAAGACGATCTACCGTTGCTTCCCGGACCGGAACAGCCTGCTGGCCGCGGTGCTGGACCGGCGGTTCGCGGCGGTGGAGCGCACTCTGGTGACGGCTGCCGAGGACGCCGAGGGGCAGCCGTTCGACGCGCGGGTCCAGCGGTTCCTGGTCGCGGCGGGCACCGAGCTCGGGCGGATCGGCGCGGCACAGCTCGCCACGGGGCGCGGCGGCGACGCGATGCTGCGCCGGTATGTGGAACAGCGGGTGGACGCGGTGATCTACCGGCGCATCGACGAGTTGTTCCGGGACGGTCACCGGCGGGGACTGCTGTCGGTGCCGCCCGAGCTGCTCGGGGAGATCACGCGCGGCGCCCTGGAGCGGCTGTTCACCTCCCGGCTGCCGTACGAACTGGAATGGACCGCGGCGGATCTGCTGCGGGCGACCGTCGACACGGTGCTGCACGGGGCGATCCGCTCCGCCGGTCCAGCGATCGACGGCGAACGGCTCGGGACGGTGATTCCGACGGCCCGCGACGACGAGGAGGAGGTGAGCCCATGACCGGGACACCCGGCAGGGTGGCACTGGTGACAGGAGCCAGCAGCGGAATCGGCGCGGCCACCGCACGCCTTCTGGCGGCGCGCGGGATGCGCGTCGTCGTCAACTACCTCAGCAACGCCAAGGCGGCCGATGAGGTGGTGGCCGGCATCGAGGCCGCCGGTGGCCGGGCCATGGCCGTGCAGGCCGACGTACGCGAGGTGGCAGCGGTCGAGAGCCTGGTGGAGCGGGTCGGGGCCGCATGGGGCGGCATCGACGTGCTGGTGCACAACGCGCTGATCCCGTACGCGGTCAAGTCGTTCCAGGACATGACATGGGAAGAACTGGGCGGCAAGCTCGACGCCGAGATGCACGCCGCTTTCGCGGTCACCAGAGCCGTCCTGCCCGCCATGACCGAACAGGGCTGGGGACGCATCGTCTACCTCGGTACCGGCCTCAGCCGTCGGCCCCGGAAGGGCATGATCGCGCTGGGGACGGCCAAGGCCGCACTGGAGCAGTTCGCCCGGTACCTCGCCCAGGAACTGGGACCACAGGGCATCACGGTCAATGTCGTCGCACCCGGCCCGGTGGAGACCCGCACCGCCGACGACGTGCTCGACGACGCGACACGGCGGCAGCAGGTGGCGGCCACTCCCCTGGGCCGCCTGGCGCACCCGGCGGATGTGGCCCAGGCGGTCGCCTTCTACGCCGCCGAGGACAACGCCTTCATGACGGGCACCACAGCCGCGGTCAACGGCGGCATGGCCATGTACTGACGCCTCGCCGACGCCTCGCCGACGCCCCGGCGCACGGCGGCGGCACGATCAAGGACAAGCGCTCATGCACACGATCGATCTCGCCTACGTCGGGCGGGGCCTGCACGAGGAACTGGCCGCCTACATCGCCGACCAGGAGGGCTTCTACGCCGACGAGGGCGTCCACGTCTCGCTGCGCGACGGCTGCGCCTGGGACGAGGAGCGGCTGCGCCGGTGCGCCACCATCGGGCTGGGCCGGGCGCTGCTGTCCCGGCTGACGGACGGCACTCCCTGGGTCGGGCTCAACGTCAACACCCACCGGCCGCTGTTCTGGTTCCTCGCCCGCTCCGGCCTGACCTCGCTGTCCGACCTGGCCGGCCGACGGCTGGCGGTGCACGCCCCGCACACCGCGCCGGGCTGCTTCACCAGGATCGTGCTGCGCCGGGCAGGCCTGGACCCGGACCGTGACGTCAAGACCGTCGTCCGCCCGCCCGGCGACTACGGCATGGACCTGCGCCGACTACGCGCGGGCGAGATCGACACCGCCCTGGTCGGCAGCACCATGGCGCCGGAGGCAGTGGCCGCCGAACACGGCTGGAACGTGCCGGCCTGGGTCGGAGACCACTTCCGGATCCCCACCGTGGGCCTGGCCGTCGACCCCACCTACACCGACCCGGACGGCCCGGCGGTCCAGGCCGTCCTCCGGGCGCACCGGCGCGCCCTGGAAGTGATCCACGACGACCCCGACACCACGGTGCGGCACATGCGGACGTTCCTCGGCGGGCACACGGCGGACGAGGTCCGCGCTCACTACGAGACGTTCATCGCACCGCATTTCACCATCGACGGCCGAGTCGACCTGCCCACCGGTGACGCCGCGATCACCGCGGTCGCCGCCGAACTCGGTGTTCCCGCCACCGTCACCGCGGCCGAGTTCTACGGCAGGGCAAGCACCGCGTCCTAGCGGTGGGTTCCGGGACAGCATCCGAGGGTGAGGGGCGCCGGCGCGTCTCCGAGTGTCAGCGCGTGGTCTGGTTCTGGTCGGTCTCCTGGTCCTGGGCCGCCGCCCAGGAGGCGAGGAGCGACAGGCTGTCGTGCGAGGCCGTGCCCGGTTCGGCGGTGTAGGCGATCATCGTCAGGCCGGGTTCGGCGGCCAGGTGGAGGAGGTCGTAGCGCAGTTCGAGCGCGCCCACGACCGGGTGCCGGAATCGTTTGGTGCCCCGCCCGTGGGCGCGTACGTCGTGGCGGGCCCACAGCTCGCGGAAGGTGTCGCTGCGGGTGGACAGTTCGCCGGCGAGATCGGTGAGGGCGCGGTCCGACGGGCTCGCGCCGGCGGCGGCCCGCAGTTGGGCGGTGAGGTCGTCGGCGACCTCGTCCCAGTCACGCCAGAACTGGCGGGCGCGGGGGTCGACGAACGTGAAGCGGGCGAGGTTCGGAGCGGTGCGCGCACCGATGGGGAGCACGCTGTACAGGGCGCGGCCGAGGGAGTTGGCGGCGATCATGTCGAGGGTGGGGCTGCGGACCAGCGCGGGGACGCCGACGAGGGCGTCCAGGACCGTCTGCAGCTGCGGGGCGATCGCCGCGGGCGAGCTGCGGTGAGAGCGGGCCGCGGCGGACGGGCGGCCCGCGCGGGCGAGGTCGGTCAGGTGGGCCTGCTCCGCGGCGTCGAGGC
This sequence comes from Streptomyces sp. NPDC048288, assembly GCF_043201555.1. NCBI lineage: Bacteria > Bacillati > Actinomycetota > Actinomycetes > Kitasatosporales > Streptomycetaceae > Streptomyces > Streptomyces sp. NPDC048288. Next base: position 75,442 of record NZ_JBICZD010000025.1, on the reverse strand, counting down.
GCAGCGCCCGGGCGATGGCCCGCAGGACGCTGTCGGAGGCGTTGGTGAGCGCACCGCGTTCCAGCCGGACGTAGTAGTCGACGCTGAGCCCGGCCAGGGCGGCGACCTCCTCACGGCGCAGCCCGGGCACCCGGCGCTTGCGTCCGGCCACGGGCAGCCCCACCGACTGGGGGGTGATCCGCGCCCGGCGGGAGGCCAGGAACTCCCGAATCTGGCTGCGCTGGTCCATACCTCCACAGTAGGCACGGGTGCGGCGGTTAAAGAGGGCCTGCCAGTGCCCCCTTCGACACGTCCTGCCGCATCGACCGCGCTGTTGGTTGCCTTGAGGTCATGACCAGCAGGACCACGTCTGAAAGGACCGTCATGACTCTCGGAACCGCTGTGATCGTCGGTGTCGGACCCGGCATCGGCCTCGCGATCGCCCGCACGTTCGCCCGTGCCGGGCACCCGGTCGCCCTGCTCGCCCGTGACGAGGCGAGGCTGGGTGCCTACGCCGCCGGACTCGCCTCCGCCGGACACGAGGCCCGCGGCTACGTCGCGGACGCCGGCGACCCCGATGACCTGCGGGGCGCGATCCACCGTGCGATCACGGAGCTGGGCGCTCCCGACGTGCTCGTGTACAACGCCGGGGTGCGGCGCCGGGACTCGCCGCTGGGCGGTGACGACCAGGACTGGGCCGATGTCACGGCCGTCAATGTCCTGGGCGCCAGGGTCGCGGCCGACGCCGTGCTCCCCGAACTCCGTGACGGCCGCGGGAGCCTGCTGTTCACGGGCGGCGGCTACGCGCTGTCGCCCTCCAAGGAACACGCCTCCCTCTCCGTGGGCAAGGCCGCGCTGCGGGCGTACGTGCGCGTACTCCACGACCAGCTGTCGGGCACGGGAGTGCACGCGACGAGCGTCACGATCACGCGGGACATCGGCGGCGGCGAAGCGCGCTTCGACCCCGAGGTGCTCGCCCAGGCCTACCTCGACCTGCACCGGCAGCCCGCGAGCGCCTGGCAGCACGAGCTGATGCGGTACTGAATCCGCGCCGCCCCTGCCGTATTTACTAAAGACGGGTTGAGCAGTCCAGACTGATAAACCTACTGTTAGTAGATGTGAAGACAGGCATGGCCGCCGATGACGGCGGCATACGCGACCTGAGCGAGGCCAACCGGCTCGCGTCCGACCTGCGGCTGGCGGTGGGCCGTGTCACGCGGCGGCTGCGGCAGGCGCACGCGGTGGGCGACATGTCACTGTCGGGGGTGTCCGTGCTCGCGCGGCTCGCCGCCGACGGGCCGGACTCCCCGACCGCCCTCGCCGAGATGGAACGGGTACGGCCGCAGGCCATGGCCAGCACCCTCGCCCAGCTCGAACAGCGCGGTCTGGTCCGCCGCAGCCCCGATGCCGCGGACGGCCGCCGGAGCATCGTGGCCGTCACCGAGGAGGGGCGGGCCGTGCTCGCCGAGCGGCGCTCGGAATCGGTACGGCGGCTCGCGGCCGTCCTGGACGAGTTCTCCGCCGCGGAGCGGGCCGCGCTCGCCTCGGCCCTGCCGCTGCTCGACCGGCTGGCGGCCCGGCTGTGAGCGCCCGCGAGCGGCTCGGCTCACTGCGCTCGGCCCGCCGCACCGACCTTCCGGCCGGGCCCGGCTACAAGTGGGTCGCGCTGTCGAACACCACCCTCGGGGTGCTGATCGCCACGATGGACGCGTCGATCGTGATCATCTCGCTGCCGGCGATCTTCCGCGGGATCGGCCTCGACCCGCTCGCGCCGGGCAACATCGGCTATCTGCTCTGGATGATCCTCGGATACCTGCTGGTCTCCGCGGTGCTGGTGGTCGTGCTCGGACGGCTCGGCGACATGTTCGGGCGGGTGAAGATCTACAACCTGGGCTTCCTGATCTTCGCGTGCGCCTCGGTCGCGCTGTCGCTCGATCCGTTCCGGGCCGGGGCGGGTGCCCTGTGGCTGATCCTCTGGCGGATCGTGCAGGCCTTCGGCGGGTCCATGCTGACCGCCAACTCGGCCGCGATCCTCACCGACGCGTTCCCGGCCCGGCAGCGCGGCATGGCCCTGGGCATCAACCAGATCACGGCTCTGGCCGGCCAGTTCCTCGGCCTGCTCGCGGGCGGCCTGCTCGCCGCCGTCGACTGGCGGGCGGTGTTCTGGGTGAGCGTTCCGGTCAGCATCACGGGGACCGTCTGGTCGTACCTGAGCCTGCGGGAGACCTCGACGGGCCGCCCCGGCCGGATCGACTGGCTGGGGAACATCACGTTCGCGGCCGGCGCCGGCATCCTGCTGGCCGGTATCACCTACGGCATCCAGCCCTACGGCGACAGCGCCACCGGCTGGGGCAACCCGTGGGTGCTCGGCGGCCTGATCGGGGGCGTCGCCCTGCTGCTGGCCTTCTGCGTCATCGAGAGGCGCGTCGCCGAGCCCATGTTCGACCTGGCCCTGTTCAAGGTCCGGGCGTTCGCCGCGGGCAACCTGGCCGCCCTGCTCACCGCGATCGCGCGCGGCGGGCTGCAGTTCATGCTGATCATCTGGCTGCAGGGCATCTGGCTGCCGCTGCACGGCTACGACTTCGAGGACACCCCGCTGTGGGCCGGCATCTTCATGCTTCCGCTGACCCTGGGCTTCCTGATCGCGGGGCCGGTCTCCGGCTATCTCTCGGACCGGTTCGGCGCCCGGTTCTTCTCCACGGCCGGGCTGGTCGTCGTGATGCTCTCCTTCCTGGGGCTGCTGGCACTGCCCGTGGACTTCGACTACGGGCTGTTCGCGGCGCTGCTGCTGCTCAACGGGCTCGGCCAGGGCATGTTCTCGGCGCCCAACACCTCCTCGATCATGGGGAGCGTGCCGGCCGAGTACCGGGGCGTCGCCTCGGGCATGCGCTCGACGTTCCAGAACTCGGGTACGGCGCTGTCGATCGGCGTGTTCTTCTCGCTGATGGTCTCGGGGCTCGCGTCCTCGCTGCCGGAGACCCTGAAGAGCGGGCTCATGGCGCACGGCGTGCCGGCCGGCTCCGCCGCGCACGCCGCGTCGCTGCCGCCGGTGAGCACGCTGTTCGCGACGTTCCTCGGCAACAACCCGATCGAGCACCTGCTCGCCTCCGAGGGCGTCCTCGACCATGTGTCGGCGGCCCAGCGTGCCGTGCTGACCGGGCACAGCTTCTTCCCGCGACTGGTCTCCGGCCCCTTCCACCACGGCCTGGGCATCGTCTTCGGCGTGGCCGCGGGCATGGCGCTGGTCTCCGCCGTGGCCTCCGCGCTGCGCGGCGGCCACCGGGCCGGGCCGGCCCCCGAGAAACCCGAGGACCGGCCCTCTACACGGTCACCGCAGCCCCGCCACACGGGCTCCGGTCACGGGTAGGAGGTCAGGTTCGCCACGTTGGTGGACGAGTTCGACGGTCCTCCGGTGTTGTTGACGACGTGGCTGATGGTGCCGGTGCCGCCGAGGGAGACCGTCACCATGTCGGTGAAGCGCACGTTGGCGTTGTTCGGTGCCTCGATGGCGTGCGCCGCGACCACGCTCGGGTTGACGTTGAAATAGCAGTAGCTGCCGAGGCCGTACGCCTGGTGGCTGGTGACCGAGTCGGCGACCTTGTAGGCCGCGTAGCCCTGCGTCGAGCCGTTCATCCAGGACGACTGGTTGGGCGGGTCGTAGGGCATCTCGTTCTGGTAGAAGTACGTGCGGCCGCCGTTGCCGTTCCAGATGGTCTGGTACTTCTGGAAGTGCTCGACGAACAGGCCGTACATGGTCACGTTGTTGCCGTTGACGACCAGTCCGGTGTCGGCCGTGTTCGTGGTCCAGCCGACTCCGGTGCCGTGGTCGGCGCGCCAGATCCACATGTGGTCACCGATGACGTTGCCGCTGTTGACGACCAGGCTCGTGGTGGCCTTGCCGACGCCCGCCCCGCCGACGCGGAAGTACACGTCGTGCAGCGAGGTCGGGTCGGCCGCGTGCGAGGCCGAGGAACCACTGGGGCCGACCTCCATCAGGGTGCTGGAGTTGGTGGTGCCGGCGTCGAAGAGCAGCCCGGCGACCTGGACGCCGTCGACGTCGGCGACCTTCATGGCGGTGACGCCGTTGTCCGGGACGAGGGTCGCGAGCCCCAGGCCCAGCACGACGGTGTCGGCGCGGTTGATCTGCAGGGTCTGGTCGAGGTGGTAGACGCCCGGGGTGACCAGGAGGTTCTTGCCCGCCGTCAGGGCCGCGTTGATCTGCGCGGCGGTCGCGCCCGGCTTCACGACGTAGAAGGTGTCCAGGGAGAGCGAGGTGCCCGCCGTGGTCCCGGAACTCCAGCTGGTGCCGGTGGAGTTGGTGCGGGTGCCCGGCACGAACACCTGGTAGGCGCCGGCGCCGTCGACGTACAGGAACGGCTTCTCGCGGGTCACCGGGCTCTGCGCCACCGTGGTGTACGGCGGGCTGGGGAAGCTGGTGGCGGGGACCCCGGTGCTGCCGGTGAACACCATGTTCCAGTTGGCGCCGGTCCAGCTGCCGAGCTGGGAGTTGCGGGTCAGCCACTGCTGCTGGCTGCCGGAGTCGACCTGCCCGTTGATCTGGCTGTCGGCGATCAGGCCGCCGCTGGACCAGCCGCCGTCGTCCAGGGCGAGGTTGCCGCGCAGATGCATCCGGCGGTAGGCGGCCGCCTGCGAAACAGCCCAACGGTCGCTGCCCGAGGCCGGGTTGACGGAGAGGTTCTCGGCGCCGCGCCAGAAGTTCTGGGTGGCGTTGCCCTGGAACCAGTCGGCCTCCGCGTGCACCGCGCCGTTGATGGAGACCGCGTCGGGCGACAGGCCGAGGCCGAGCACCTGGGTGTAGAAGCCGACGTTGACGTCCGCGCTGTAGGCGCCCGGCTTGAACATCACCGCGTAGCGCTGGGAGCCGAACTGGTTGGTCTGCTGCTGCTGGAAGATCGAGTCCAGCTTGCTCTGGATCGTCGCGGCGGACATCGACGGGTCGAAGACGACCACGTTGGAGCCGAGGTCAGGGTTGCTCGTCTGAGCCACGGGCACGACCTGGAAACGCTGGGCTGCGGTGCCGTTGCAGGTGTACTGCACGAACTGCACGCTGTCGGCGGTCGAGGCGCCGGGATCGTCCAGGCACTTGCCGCTGTTGCGGTTGACGAAGTGGTAGGCGCCGCCGCCGTCGTCGACGGGCAGCCACTGCTGGTTGCTGCCGCCGCCGTAGGTCCACAGCTGGACGGCCGCGCTGTCGGCGGTGGAGACGCCGGTGACGTCCAGCACCTCGTTGGTGTTGTTGGCGTTGTTGATCCGGACGTAGCCGCCGCTGGTGGAGGTGAGGCTCCACTGCTGGGCGGTGGTGTTGTTGCAGGTGTACTGCTGGACGACGGTGCCGTCGGCGGTGGCGGCGGCCTTGGCGTCCACGCACTTGCCGCTCGCCGCGTTGAGCAGCGTGACGTTGCCGGTGGGCAGCGTGGCGGCCGACGCGGGCGAGGAGGCGCCCGCCGCGGTCAGCAGGGAGGCGGCGACAACGGCCACCGCGGCGGCGGCCGTTGCTCTGCGCCGCCGGAGAAGGCGAAGCACGGGTTCTCCTAGGGACGAGAATGCACGAGAGGTGCGGGAAGGGTGGGAGGTCAGCCCGTGTACCCGGCGAAGACCCGCGTGTAGTCCCAGTTCGACTGGCTCACGCCCGAGCAGCTGTCGGCGGAGCCGCCGGTGCAGGGCCGGTCGCGGTTGGCGGACCAGAAGGTGAGCCGGGCCAGGTGGTGCTGCTGGGCGTAGGCGAGGACGGTCCGGAAGTCGGCCACCGTGACGGTCTCGCTGTTGTCGGTGACGCCGTTCATGGACGAGATGCCCATGTCCCGGTAGGCGGTGTCGTCGCTGTAGCCGTACGCGGACTTCAGCGCGTTCTTCAGGCCCTCGGCCGCCTGGGTGGTGAGGTTGCCCATGTTCTGCCCGGCGCCGCCGAAGTCGAAGGGCATGATGGCCCAGGCGTCGACGGTCAGCCCGGAGGACGCGGCCCGGTTGATCAGGCTGGTGTCCGGGCCGCTCTGGCCGGTGCCGATGGTGATGTACACCTTGAGACCGGGATTGTTGGCCTTCACCGTCTTCAGCGCGTCCACGGTCCGCTGCTGCACGGTCCCGCTGCTGTAGGCGTCGGCCTCCAGGTCGATGTCGATCGCCTTGAGCCCGCCGTAGGCGTTGATGACCTTCTGGTACGCCGCCGCCAGCTCGCTCGCGCTGGAGCAGGAGCCCTCCAGCTTGTTGCCGCTGTAGCCGCCGAACGACGGGATGACGTCACCGCCGTTGGCGCGCACCGTGTTGACGGTGCTCTGGTCGACGCCGCCGGTCAGCGCCCGGCTGCCGTCCCACTGCGGGTTGCAGTAGCCGTTGCTGAGGACGAACGCGAGCGTGTAGTACTTCACGCCGGTCGCGTTGGTGATGGTGGTCGGGCTCGGCGGGTCGCCCCAGCCGTTGTAGAGGTACGGCGCCACGGCCATCGGCGCGGACGGGGTGGTGCCGCCGCCGTCGGCCGCGGGGGCCGCCCACTTCTGGTTGGCGGTGCCCGCGCAGGTCCAGATCTGTATCCGGGTGCCGTTGGCGGAGCTGTTGCCGGTGACATCCATGCACTTGTTCGCCTGCGGGTTGACGATGTCGTTCGCCGACGACACGGTCCACTGCTGGTTCGCGCCGCCGGAACACGTCCACAGCTGCAGCTTGGCGCCGTCGGCGGTCGAATTGCCGGTCACGTCGAGACACTTGCCGAGCGCGCGGAGGGTGCCGTCGCTGCCGCGGGTCCACTGCTGGGCGGAGGTCCCGTTGCAGTCGTAGAGCTGAACGGCGGTGCCATCGGCGGAGTTGGCGCCGGCGACGTCGAGACACTTGCCGGCGAGGCCGGTGACGGTGCCGGTGGCGGCCTGCGCCGGAGCGACGGTGAGCAGGCCTGCGGAGAGCGTCAGCGCGGCTATGGAGACAGCCGTGGGGAGAGGTCTGGCCATTGCGGGGGGTGGCCTTTCACGCGGGGGGATGCAGCACGGTCTGTGCTCAACGCCCCTGTCGAGCCTGGGCCTTGAGCACATCCGCGAGGCTTTGTTTAAGGCGTGAAACTAAAGGTCCGGACCACCGGCGTCAAGGGGTGCGCCCCGAAGGGGCGCGGGGAACTGCGCGACCAGCCACGGCGAACGCGCACCCGAAAACGGCCCGCACCCCTACGACGCCCCCTCAAACCGACCCCACCTCCGCAAACTGCGTCCGGTACAGCTCCGCATACCGCCCCTCCACCGCCAGCAGCGACTCATGCGTACCGCGCTCCACGATCCGCCCGGCCTCCACCACCAGGATCTGGTCGGCGGCCCGGACGGTGGACAGCCGGTGGGCGATCACCACGGCCGTACGCCCCTCCAGCGCCTCGGCGAGGGCCTCCTGGACGGCCGCCTCCGAGGTGTTGTCGAGATGGGCGGTGGCCTCGTCGAGGATGACCACGCGCTGGCGGGCCAGCAGCAGCCGGGCGATGGTCATGCGCTGGCGCTCGCCGCCGGAGAGCCGGTAGCCGCGCTCGCCGACCACCGTGTCCAGGCCGTCGGGCAGCGACCGTACGACCTCGTCGAGCCGGGCCCGGCCGAGGGCGGCCCACAGCTCCTCGTCGGTGGCGGCCGGCCGGGCCAGGAGGAGGTTGGCGCGGACGGTGTCGTGGAAGAGGTGGCCGTCCTGGGTGACCATGCCCAGGGTGGCGCGCAGCGAGCCGGCGGTCAGGTCGCGGACGTCGACGCCGCCGATGCGGACGGCGCCCTCGTCGATGTCGTACAGCCGCGGCAGCAGTTGCGCGATGGTGGACTTGCCGGCGCCGGAGGAACCCACGAGGGCGACGGTCTGGCCGGGTTCGGCGCGGAAGGAGATGCCGTGCAGGACCTCGGCGCCGCCGCGCGAGTCGAGGACCGCGACCTCTTCGAGGGAGGCGAGGGAGACCTGGTCGGCGGCCGGGTAGGCGAAGCGTACGTCCTCGAACTCGACGGCGGCCGGCCCCTCGGGGACCTCGCGGGCGTCCGGTTTCTCCTCGATCAGCGGCTTCAGGTCGAGCACTTCGAAGACCCGCTCGAAGCTGACCAGCGCGCTCATCACCTCGACGCGGGCCCCGGCGAGAGCGGTGAGCGGGGCGTACAGCCGGGTGAGCAGCAGGGCGAGGGAGACGACGGAGCCCGCCTCCAGGGTGCCGCGCAGGGTGAACCAGCCGCCGAGGCCGTAGACCAGGGCGAGGGCCAGCGAGGAGACCAGGGTCAGCGAGGTCATGAACACCGACTGGGAGGTGGCGGTGCGCACGCCGATGTCCCGGACCCGGGAGGCGCGGGCGGCGAACTCGGCCGACTCCTCCTCGGGGCGTCCGAAGAGCTTGATCAGGGTGGCGCCGGGGGCGGAGAACCGCTCGGTCATCCGGGTGCCCATGTCGGCGTTGAGGGCGGCGGCCTCGCGCTGCATCCGGGCCATCCGGCCGCCCATCCGGCGGGCGGGCACCACGAACACCGGCAGCAGCACCAGCGCGAGCAGGGTGATCTGCCAGGACAGGGTGAGCATCACGGCGAGGGTGAGCACCAGCGTGACCAGGTTGCTGACCACGCCGGACAGGGTGCCGGCGAAGGCGCGCTGGGCGCCGATGACGTCGTTGTTGAGACGACTGACCAGCGCTCCCGTACGAGTGCGTGTGAAGAACGCGACGGGCATGCGCTGCACATGATCGAACACAGCCGTACGCAGGTCGAGGATGAGCCCCTCCCCGAGCGTCGCCGAGAGCCGCCGCCCGAGCACCCCGAGCGCCGCCTCCGCGAACGCGACGAGCGCGATCAGCAGCGACAGGCGTACGACCGTGCCGGTGTCGTGCCCCGCCACGATCGCGTCGACGACATGGCCGGCGAGCACGGGGGTGGCGACGGCGAGCAGGGCGGTGACCACCCCGAGCAGGACGAAACGGACTATGCCCGCCCGGTGCGGGCGGGCGAAGACGGCGATACGGCGCAGTGTGGCCCGGTCGAACGGGCGCCGCTCCTGCTGGGCGGTCATCACGCTGTGCAGCTGCATCCAGGCGGTGGTCTCCATACTCATGGGAGAGAACGTAGGACCTCAACCATCGTTGAGGTCAATGTCCGCTCGCCGACCCCCCGTACGAAGGACCCGATGAGCCCTCCGAAGGTCCCGCCCGGCCCCGCGAAGCCCCAGGTGAGCCTCCTCGCTCACCCGCTTCCCGGCCGTCATCCGGTGTCTCCTCTTCCGCCACCCGCAGTTGGGTCGGCGCGGAAAACCTCTCCCGGTGTGACAGCGGTAAGAATCCCCGGCTTCCGTGCGGGCCGTCTCCTCCGGCTCATCCGCCGCATCCCCTGGCGGCACATCCTGACCCTGATTCCGCTCGCGCTGGTCGCGGTGATCGCGGTGCAGCACTGGCCGGTCCTCGTCGAGGGCTTCGGCCATCTCCGCGACGCCTCCTGGCCCTGGCTGCTGGCGGCGGGCGCCGCCACCTGTCTGACCTGGGTGGCCGCGGCCTTCACCCGGCAGGGCGCGGTGATCCAGCCGCTGCCCCGGTGGCGGCTGCTGGCCACGCAACTCGCGGCGGGCTCGGCCAACCACCTGCTGCCGACGGGCCTCGGCTCGGGCGCGGTCAACCTGCGGTTCATGACGGTGTGCGGGGTGCCGCTCGCCACCTCCTCGGCCGCCCTCGCCCTCTACCTGCTCGCCGAGTCGATCGCCCGGGTGGGCCTGATGGCCGTCCTGTTCGTGGCCTTCCCGGACGCGCTGCGGCTCGACGGCCTGCTCCCCGACGGGGACGTCGGGCCGGTCCTGGCCGTGGCGGGCGCGCTGCTGGCCGCCGCGGTGGGCGTGCTGTTCCTCGTACGACGGGTGCGCGAGCCGGTGTTCCGGTTCGTGCGGACCGCGCTGAGCGAGGCCCGCTCGGTGCACACGCGTCCGACGCGCGCGCTGGCGCTGTGGGGCGGCTCGCTGGCCTTCCCCGCGCTGCAGGCCGCCGGGCTGGTGGCGGTGGGCCGGGCGCTGGGTCTGTCGGTGCCGCCCGCGCACATGGCGCTGGCGTACCTGGCCGCGACGGTCGCCGTCGCGCTGATCCCCACGCCGGGCGGCCTGGGTTCGGTGGAGGCGGCGCTGATCGTGGCGCTGGTGGCGGCGGGCGGCCCGGTGGCCGTCGTGACGGCCGTGGTCCTCGCCTACCGGATCATCACCGTGTGGGTGCCGTTGCTGCCGGGAGCCCTGACACTGGGAGCGCTGGTACGACTGAAGGTCATCTGAACTCGCCGCGGAGGAGACACCACATGCCGGTCCGCCTGGAACGCAAGGGTCACGTCAGTACGGTCGTGCTCTCCCGGCCCGAGGCGCGCAACGCGGTGGACGGGCCTACGGCGGCGGAACTGGCCGCCGCCTTCCGGGAGTTCGAGGCGGACGACACCGCCCGGGTGGCCGTGCTGTGGGGCGAGGGCGGCACCTTCTGCGCGGGCGCGGATCTGAAGGCGATGGGCGGCGGGAACCGCAACCGGGTGGCGGAGGACGGTGACGGCCCGATGGGCCCGACCCGGCTGCGGCTGTCCAAGCCGGTGATCGCCGCGATCGCCGGGCACGCTGTGGCCGGCGGCCTCGAACTGGCCCTCTGGTGCGATCTGCGGGTCGCCGAGGAGGACGCGGTGTTCGGCGTCTTCTGCCGCCGCTGGGGCGTGCCGCTCATCGACGGCGGCACGGTACGGCTGCCCCGGCTGATCGGCACCGGCCGGGCGATGGACCTCATCCTCACCGGCCGCCCGGTCCCGGCCGCCGAGGCCCACGCCATGGGCCTTGCCGACCGGCTCGTCCCGCCCGGCCGCTCCCGCGAGGCCGCCGAGGAACTGGCCGCCTCCATCGCGGACTTCCCCCAGGCCTGCCTGCGCAGCGACCGCGCCTCGGTACTGGACCAGGAGGGGCTGGACGTAGAGACGGCGATGCGCACCGAGATCCGCCACGGCATGGGCGTCCTCGCGGAAGGCCTGGAGGGGGCAACGCGGTTCGCGTCGGGGGCCGGGCGCCACGGATCCTTTCCGGGCGACTGAGCGGGCACGCGCCCGGGGTCCGCCACCGGCGGCCGACCGGCCGACCGGCCAACCGCCCGGGTCCCGTCACCGGCAACGGAGCAACCACCCGCACGGGTCCCGTCACCGCCAACGGAACGACCACCCGCAGGGGTCCGTCACGGACAACCGCCCAACCACCCGCACGGGTCCGCCACGGACAACCGCCCAACCACCCGCACGGGTCCGCCACGGACAACCGCCCAACCACCCGCGCAGGTCCGTCACGGGCGGTCGGCCAGCCACTCCAGTGCCGCTCGGCCGGTTCTGGACCCTTCTCGGGACGCTGTCCGGGCGTCCTGGCCCGGCTGTCGTAGGCCGCCTGCTGTGAAGACGCCGGGGCGGTCGGTGAAGGGGCCGTCGGTGAGGGTGAGGCGGGCGCGGCGGGCGAGTTGGTTCTCGGGGGCGAAGTCGCCGGTGAAGACGACCGTGTCGCAGGGCAGGACGCCGGTGCGGCCGTCGAGGTGGCGGATGCGGACGCCGGACAGCTGTTCGCGGCCGAGGATCTCGGTGACGGTCGTGCCGGTGAGGAGGGGGACGCGGGCGCGCAGCCGGGCGTCCAGCGCGCGCAGCGAGCCGGCGCGCGGCCGGTCGGTGACCATCGCGACGAGTTCGGCGCCCGCCGCCCGTACCGTCCCGGCGGCCGCGTAGGACACGTCCTCCGCGCCGACCACCACCACCCGCTCGCCGATCGGCTGCCGGTAGCGGTGGACCGCCTGCTGGAGTTCGCCGCCGGTGCGGACCCCGGCGGGCCGGGTGCCCGGGATGAGCCGTGCCGCGCGGGGGCGTTCGTAGGCGCCGGTGGCGAGGACCACGGCCCGTGCGGTGACCGTCTCCGGACCCCGCTCGCCGACGGTGGCGAGGGCGAGCGGTCCGGCCCAGTCCAGGGCGGTGACCCCGGTACGGACCACCACGCCCGCCGCCGCGGCGGCCTCGACGAGCAGGCGGGCGTAGGCCGGTCCGGTCAGCGGCCGGGTCCAGGTGCCGAATCCGCCGTGGGCGCAGTGCCGGGCCACTCCCCCGGCCCGCGGTTCCCGCTCCAGCACCTCCACCCGGCCCGCTCCGCCTGCGGCGAGCCGGGCGGCGGCCGCGAGACCGGCGGGCCCCGCGCCGACCACGAGGACGTCGACGTGGCGTTCGGCGGTCGTCATCGGGTGTGCCCGGCCTTCTGCTCGAACAGGTCGCGTACGGTCGCCCCGCAGTGGAAGCCCTGGCACCGTCCCGCCCCGGCCCGGGTACGGCGGCGCAGGCCGGCCAGGGCGCGCGGCGGGACCGGGCCGGTGAGGGCGTCGCGGATCTCGCCGAGGGTGACCCGCTCGCAGTGGCAGACGATGACGTCACCGCCCCGCTGGTAGGGGCGGGGGAAGGCCTCGCCGAGGTTCGGCATCCGGACCGGTGGCAGCTCGACCGGGTCCCTCAGGTCCAGCCCCGAGTCCCGCAGGAGGCCCATGACATGGGCGGCGACGGCGAGGGAGGCGGTGAGGCCGGTGGAGCGGATGCCGCCGACGGTGACGTACGCCTGGCCGGGGTGGGCGCAGATGCGGTAGTCGTCGTGCTCGGTGGCCGCGCGCAGTCCGGCGTAGACGGCGGTGACCTCCTCGTCGAGGAGTGCGGGCAGGATCCGGCGGCCCTTCTCGCGCAGCGCGGCCAGCCCGTCGGCGGTCGACTCGGTGGCGGACCTGTCGTCCAGGTCCTCGGCGGTGGGGCCGAGCAGGACGTTGCCGTAGACCGTGGGGGCGACCAGGACGCCCTTGCCGAGGGCGGTGGGGACGGGCAGCAGGATGTGCCGGACCAGGTCGCGGGCGGGCTTGTCGTAGACGATCAGCTGGCCCCGGCGCGGGGTGACGGTGAAGGCGCGGTGGCCGAGCAGCCGGTCGAGGGTGTCGGCGTGCAGGCCGGCCGCGTTGACCAGGTGACGGGTGCGCAGCGGGCCGCGCGAGGTGGTCAGGGTGTGCAGGCCGTCGTGGCGTACCGCGCGCTCCACCCGGGAGTTGAGGTGCAGGTCGACACCGCCCCGGACGGCCTGGGTGGCGTAGGCCAGGGTGGTGCTCCAGGGGCAGACGATGCTCTCGCCGGGGATGTGGAGGGCGCCGAGCGCGCCGGGGCCGAGGTGCGGTTCGCGGGCGTACAGCTCGCGCGCGTCCAGCGGGCGGGCGTCCTGGTAGTCGTTGCGTACGGCCTTGCGCGCGAGGTCCGGGAGCGCGGCGAGTTGCTCCTGGTCCCAGGCGACCAGGAGGGCGCCGACCGGCTCGACCGGGATGCCGGAGGCGGCGGCGTAGCCGGCGAGGAGCCGGGAGCCCTCGCGGACCAGGCGGGCCTCCAGGGTGCCGGGGTGGGCGTCGAAACCGGTGTGCAGGATGGCGGTGTTGGCCTTCGAGGTGCCCTGGCCGACATCGTCCTGGGCCTCCACCAGGGCGGCCCGCAGGTGTGGTCGGGCGGCGAGTTCGCGGGCGATCGCGCTGCCGACGACTCCGGCGCCGACGACCGTCACGTCGTACGGGGCGGCGGGCAGCGGCCCTTCGGCGGTGACCGTCATACCGGGGCTCCCGATCCGGCTCCCGCTCCCGCTCCTTCGATCAGCGCGGCGACGGCGGCCCGGAAGACGCCCAGGCGGTCGGCGGCCTCGGCGGCGGAGATGCGCGGTTCGTAGACGGCGGAGGGCATGTCGTCGGGGAGGAAGTCGACGGGGTCGGTGCCGAGATGGGCCAGGGCGCCCACGCCCAGGGCGGTGGCGTCGGGCAGGGTGGACACCTCGACCGGGCGTTGCAGCAGGTCGGCCTGGGTCTGCATGAGCAGCGCCGAGCGGGTCAGGCCGCCGTCGACGCGGAGCGCGGTGAGCGGGGTGCCGAGGTCGGTGCGGGCGGCTTCGGCGAGCTCCACCACCTGGGCGGCGAGGCCCTCGCACAGGGCGCGCACCAGATGCCCGGGGCCGGTGCCGAGGCCCAGTCCGGTGAGCGAGCCGCGCAGGTCGCCGCGCCACCAGGGAGCGGCGAGCCCGGCCAGTGCGGGCACGAAGGTGACCCCGCCGGTGTCGGGGACGCCGCCGCCCACCCGGTCCAGGTCGGCGGCGCCGGAGATGACGCCCAGGTCGGTGAGCCAGCGCACGGCGGAGGCGGCCGTGTACACCTGGCCGTCCAGGCAGTAGCCGGGCTGTCCGCCGAGCCGCCAGGCGACACAGCCGACCAGGCCGGAGGTGGAGCGCCGGGGGGTGTCACCGGTGTGCGCGAGCAGGAACGCGCCGGTGCCGTAGGTGCACTTGGCGCCGCCGGGTTCGGTGATGCGGTGGGCGAGGAGGGCGGCCTGCTGGTCGACGGCGAGTCCGGTGAGCGGGATCTTGTCGCCGAACTCCTTGGTCGTGCCGACCAGTTGGGCGTTGTCGACGATCTCGGGGAGGCGTTCGGCGGACAGCCCGTAGAGGTCGAGGGCGCGGGAGGACCACTCCACCCGGTCCAGGTCGAGGAGCTGGGTGCGGCTCGCGGTTGCGGCGTCGGTGACATAGGCGCCGGTGAGCCGGTGGACCAGCCAGGCGTCGGTGGTGGTGACGACCCCCTCGGTGGTGAGGTGGCGGCGGATCCAGGCCATCTTGGGTGCGGCGAAGTAGGGGTCGAGGGGCAGGCCGGTGAGGGCGCGTAACTCCTCGGCGTGCTCTTCGAGTCCGGCGCAGACGGTCTCCGCCCGGCGGTCCTGCCAGACGATTGCGTCGGTGAGCGGGCGCCCGGTGCCGGGGTCCCAGGCGAGGACCGTCTCGCCCTGGTTGGCCAGGCCCAGCGTGGTCACCGGTTCACCGGCCTCGGCGAGCGCCCGGCGACCGGCGACGAGCACCGAGTGGTAGAGCTCCTCGGGGTCCGCCTCCACCAGGCCGCCGGGCAGGTGCCGGGTCCGTACGGCGGCGAAGCCGGTGCCGATGACGCCCCGTTCGGGGCAGATCACCAGGGCCTTGGTGCCGGACGTGCCCTGGTCGACGGCGAGCACCGGACCTGTCATCGAGCCTCCCTGACGATCACTGCTCGACAGCCTGCCGCAGGGGCGCGGGCAGCACAAGCGCGCACGGGTCCACCCGGTACGAACCCGCGTGCGGATACGGCAGGATGAGCGGTTGCACAATCGAATGGGAGGTAACCGGTGAACCGAGCGCTCACCGTCGATGACCTGGTACTGGCCGGAATCGCCCTCGCGGCGGGCCTGTTGCTGGCCTTTCTGTCGCGCGGGATGCTGCGCTGGCTGGCCAAGCACGCCAAGCGGACCCGTTGGAGCGGTGACGACGTCATCGTGGACGCGCTGCGCACGGCGATCCCGTGGGCGGCGATCACGGCCGGCGCGGCCGCCGCGGCGGCGGTGCTGCCGCTGACCAGGTCGGTCCAGCACCACACCAACCAGTGCCTTCAAGTGGTGCTCATCTTCGCGGTGACGGTGTCGGCCGCGCGGGTGATCGCCGGACTGGTGCAGTCGGTCACCCAGTCCCGCTCGGGGGTCGCCGGTTCCGCCACGATCTTCGTGAACATCACCCGGGTGCTGGTCCTGGCGATCGGTTTCCTGGTGGTGCTGCAGACGCTGGGCATCTCCATAGCGCCCCTGCTCACCGCCCTGGGCGTGGGCGGTCTGGCGGTCGCGCTGGCCCTCCAGGACACCCTGGCGAACCTGTTCGCGGGCATCCACATCCTCGCCTCCAAGACCGTCCAGCCGGGTGACTACATCCAGCTGAGCAGCGGCGAGGAGGGCTATGTCGTGGACATCAACTGGCGGCAGACGACGGTCCGCCAGCTCTCCAACAACCTGGTGGTCATCCCCAACGGACAGCTGGCGAAGACCAACATGACCAACTACACGCGTCCCGAGCAGCAGTTGACGATCCTGGTGCAGGTGGGCGTGGGCTACGACAGCGATCTGGACCATGTCGAGCGGGTCACGCACGAGGTCATCGCCGAGACCATGACCGAGATCACCGGCGCGGTCCCGGACCACGAGCCCGCCATCCGCTTCCACACCTTCGGGGACTCCCGGATCGGCTTCACGGTGATCCTGGGCGTCGGCGAGTTCAGCGACCAGTTCCGCATCAAGCACGAGTTCATCAAGCGCCTGCACCGCCGCTACCGCGAGGAGGGCATCCGCATCCCGTCCCCGGCCCGTACGGTGGCGCTCCAGCAGGGGGCCGTGGTGATCCCGCAGCAGCGCGTCACGGACGACCTGCCGTCCGGTCTGCCGCACACCGACTAGCCCCCTGCCGGCCCGTCAGAGGGTCGCGGAGTTGTCGTGGTGGTGGCCGCCGCGCAGGCTGTGCGGGGTGGCCGGGGACGGGGTGACCGGGGTGACCGTCCAGTCGGGGTGGCCGGGCATGCGCGGGGTCGTCGTGCCGTAGAGCCAGTCGCGGAGGAAGCCGGTCAGGTCCTGGCCGGTGACCTCCGAGGCCACCGCGATGTAGTCCGCCGTCGAGGCCGAGCGGCGCCGGAAGCGGTTCAGGAAGGTGCGCTCGACCGCGTGGAAGGCGTCCTCGCCGACCAGCTCGCGGAGGGCGTACAGGACCAGGACGCCGCCGAGGTAGCGCTGGCTGTCGAACAGGTCGACCGCGTTCGGGGCGGCCACCGGGCCGGAGTCGTGGCGCCACTGGTCGCCGCGGGCGTAGGTGTCCTTCATCCGGGCTTCCAGGGTGGTCAGGCCCAGGGAGTCCGGCCAGCCGCGTTCGTAGCGGTAGAGCAGCCCGTAGAAGTCGGCGTGGCCCTCGTTCAGCCACAGGTCGGCCCAGGTGGCCGGGGAGACCAGGTTGCCGAAGTAGGAGTGGACCAGCTCGTGCATCATGTGCGAGCCGATCTTCGGCTCCGCCTGGAGCAGGAAGTTCGGCTTGTAGAGGGTGAGGGTCTGGGTCTCCAGGCCGGTGAAGTCGAAGGCCTCCGGGTCGTCGGAGTTGCACGGCAGCAGGCCGTACGTCTCGAACGGGAAGGCCGTGCCGAGCCGGTCCTCCAGCCAGGCCACCTGGCCCGGGGTGAGGGCGAGCGCCGGTTCCAGGGCGGCGGCCCGGGCCGCCGGGACGACGTCCCGCAGCGGCAGTCCGTGCGGGCCCTGCCGGTCCCTGATCACATAGTCGCCGACGGTGATCTGGACGAGTTCCGTGGCGATCGGGGACCGGGAGCGGTACGAGTACGCCGTACGGTCGCCCGGGAGGTTCTCGGTGCGGGTGAGCAGGCCGTTCGCGACACCGCGCACGCCGTTCGGGACGGTGATGCGGAAGGTGAGGTCCGCCTTGTCCGAGGGGTGGTCGTTGCACGGGAAGACGGTGTGCGCGGCGTTCGGCTGCGGGCAGATCGCGAAGCCGTCGGCGGTGGGCACCCAGGCGGTGTACGGGAGGGTGCGGCGCGGGTCGGCCGTGTACGTCACGCACACGGTGACCGCGTCCCCCTCGCACAGCGGCCGGGCGGGTGTGATCCGCAGCTTCTCGTCGGCCTGCTCGTGGGCCGCGTCGCGGCCGTCGACCCGCACGTCGGATATGTCCAGGCCCAGGGCGTCCAGGGAGAACCGGGACAGGTCCTGGGTGGTGCGGACGCGCAGGGTCGCGGTGGCGTCGACCAGGCGGGTGGTGGCGTCGTAGGCGAGATCGAGGTCGTAGGCGAGGACCCGGTAGCCGTCGTTGCCGAGGGCCGGGTAGACCGGGTCGCCGAGGGTCTCCGGGCCCGGGGCGGGCGTGTTGCCCCCGGTCCTCGCGGCGCCGCTTTTCTCCCCCGTGGAGAAGGGACGCGCGAGGGCCGGGGCCCCCGTGGCCAGTACGGTCGCGGTGCCGAGCAGGGCGGCCGCCGGGGCCGTCACTCTGGTGCGATATCTCATGGTCCGCTTTCGCTCGGGCGGCCGGGTGGTCGGTCCGGCCGCCGGTCGATGGTGGCTCGTTCTTCTTGACCACCCCTTTGACCGATCCGGTTGCCCGGCGTATGACAACCGGACAACCGGATCTTCCGAGTCGCGGACCCCTGTCGAGCGCGGGTCGCTCACGAGATATCTTGATGTCGAGCAATGTTGCAGACGTGGAGCGGAGCACCCGGTGACTGACTCGACCATCATCTACACCTACACAGACGAGGCCCCGGCCCTGGCGACGCATTCGTTCCTGCCGGTGGTCCAGGCGTACGCCTCGCAGGCCGGTGTCGCCGTGGACACCCGCGACATCTCGCTGGCCGGACGCATCATCGCCCACTTCCCGGAGTACCTGAACGAGGACCAGCGCATCCCCGACGCGCTGGCCGAGCTGGGCGACCTGGCCAAGACCCCCGAGGCCAACATCGTCAAGCTGCCGAACATCTCGGCGTCGATCCCGCAGCTCAAGGCCGCCGTCGCCGAACTCCAGGGCAAGGGCTACGCCCTCCCGGACTACCCGGACGACCCGAAGTCCGACGAGGAGCGCGAGATCCGCGCCCGCTACGACAAGGTCAAGGGTTCCGCCGTGAACCCGGTCCTGCGTGAGGGCAACTCGGACCGCCGCGCCCCCGCCTCCGTCAAGAACTACGCCAAGACCCACCCGCACCGCATGGGCGCCTGGACCTCCGAGTCCCAGACCAACGTGGTCACCATGGGTGAGAACGACTTCCGCTCCACCGAGAAGTCCGCCGTGATCTCCGAGGCCGGCAAGCTGAAGATCGAGCTGGTCGCCGAGGACGGCACCACCACGGTCCTCAAGGAGTCCGTACCGGTACTCGCGGGCGAGGTCGTCGACGCCTCCGTGCTGCACGTCGCGCAGCTCAACGACTTCCTGGCCGCGCAGGTCGCGCGCGCCAAGCAGGAGGGCGTCCTGTTCTCCGTGCACCTGAAGGCCACGATGATGAAGGTCTCCGACCCGATCATCTTCGGTCACGTGGTGCGCATCTTCTTCCCGAAGACGTTCGCGAAGTACGGCGAGACGCTCAAGACGGCCGGTCTGTCCCCGAACGACGGTCTGGGCGGCATCCTCAAGGGCCTGGAGAACCTGCCCGAGGGCGCCGAGATCAAGGCCTCCTTCGACGCCGAGATCGCCGAGGGCCCGGCCCTCGCCATGGTCGACTCGGACAAGGGCATCACCAACCTGCACGTGCCCTCCGACGTCATCATCGACGCCTCGATGCCGGCCATGATCCGCACCTCCGGCCACATGTGGGGCCCGGACGGCCAGGAGGCCGACACCCTCGCCGTCATCCCGGACTCCTCCTACGCCGGTGTCTACCAGGCCGTGATCGAGGACTGCCGCGCCCACGGCGCCTTCGACCCGTCCACCATGGGCTCGGTCCCGAACGTGGGCCTGATGGCGCAGAAGGCCGAGGAGTACGGCTCCCACGACAAGACCTTCGAGATCGCCACCGCCGGCACGGTCCGCCTGGTCGACGCGGCCGGCAACGTCGTGATCGAGCAGCCCGTCGCCGCCGGTGACATCTTCCGCGCCTGCCAGACCAAGGACGCGCCGATCAAGGACTGGGTGAAGCTGGCCGTCACCCGCGCCCGCGCCACCGGCGACCCGGCCGTCTTCTGGCTGGACGAGGGCCGCGCCCACGACGCGCAGCTGATCGCCAAGGTCGAGCAGTACCTGGCGGAGCACGACACCGAGGGCCTGGACATCCGGATCCTGTCCCCCGTCGAGGCCACCAAGCTGTCGGTCGAGCGCATCCGCCGCGGCGAGAACACCATCTCCGTCACCGGCAACGTGCTCCGTGACTACCTGACCGACCTCTTCCCGATCCTGGAGCTGGGCACCAGCGCCAAGATGCTGTCGGTCGTCCCGCTGATGGCGGGCGGCGGCCTCTTCGAGACGGGCGCCGGC
The DNA here is from genome assembly GCF_043201555.1 of Streptomyces sp. NPDC048288. Lineage (NCBI taxonomy): Bacteria > Bacillati > Actinomycetota > Actinomycetes > Kitasatosporales > Streptomycetaceae > Streptomyces > Streptomyces sp. NPDC048288. Next base: position 55,645 of record NZ_JBICZD010000025.1, on the reverse strand, counting down.
GGCTCCGCCCCGAAGCACGTCCAGCAGCTGGTCAAGGAGAACTACCTGCGCTGGGACTCGCTCGGCGAGTTCTTCGCGCTCGTCCCCTCCTTCGAGCAGTACGCCGACTTCACCGGCAACGCCCGCGCCAAGGTGCTGGCCGACACCCTCGACCGCGCCACGGCGACCTTCCTCAACGAGGACAAGTCCCCGACCCGTCGCGTCGGCGGCATCGACAACCGCGGCAGCCACTTCTACCTGTCCCTGTACTGGGCGCAGGAGCTGGCCGCGCAGACCGACGACGCCGACCTGGCCAAGGCGTTCGCGCCGTTCGCCGAGTCGCTCGCCGCCGACGAGCAGAAGATCGTCGACGAGCTGCTCGCCGTCCAGGGCTCCCCCGCCGACATCGGCGGCTACTACCAGCCCGAGAAGGCCAAGGCGGACGCGGTCATGCGCCCGTCGGCCACCTGGAACGCGGCGCTCGCGGCCCTCCGAGCCACAGCCGCCTCCTGAAGTCCTGAAGTCTCCGCCCCGGCAGGCCACCCGCCCGCCGGGGCGGAGCCATGTCCGGCCCCCGGCCCCCAGGCCCCGTCCCGCCGCCACCGCGGCCGGCGGTGTCCCGGCCGACCGCTCACCACTCCCGGGGCGCGATCAGCTCCTCGACGTCGGCGTCCGCGAAGCCGTAGGCCTGGGCGACGACCCAGAAGTCCCCGCCTATCTTCTCGCGGGCCACCGTCTCGATCTCGCTGCCGGCCGCCTCGAACTCGGCCTCCAGGGCGTTGAACTCCTCGGTGGCCGCGTGAGTGAGGACGTAGAGCGCGGGCAGGTCGGCGGGACGGTCCGCCTCGATGCGCTCGCACAGCCTCAGGAGGATGTCCCGGCCCCGGTCCACCACCCGGTCGGGGAAGTACCCGTCCTCGTACAGCCCTGCGAGAAAAGCGTGCCCGGTGATCCGGGGATTGCTGATCGGCATGGTGCCGCCCCGCCCTCGTCCGTGGTCGATGTGACACCTTGATCCTGCACCCCGCCACTGACAACGCCCCGGAGCCGCCCGTGTCCCAGCCGTCGTACGCGCTCCTGCCCGGCGCCGACGAATCGCCCGTGATCCTGCACGTCCCGCACTCCGCACGGACGATCCCGGCCGCCGTCCGGGCGGACATCGTGCTCGGCGACGAGGCGCTGGAGCGGGAGCTGGACCACATCACGGACGCGCACACCGCCGGGCTCGCGGAGGCCGCGGCCGGGCTGGCCGGGGTGACCCCCTGGCGGTTCGTCAACCGGCTGTCGCGGCTGGTGGTCGATCCCGAGCGGTTCCCGGACGAGCGGGAGGAGATGCTCGCCGTCGGGATGGGGGCCGTGTACACGCGGACCACGCACCGGGAGGTGCTGCGGGACGCGTCCTGCGCCCCCGAGCCGCTGGTCGAGCGGTACTTCCGGCCGTACGCGCGGGCGATGACCGGGACTGTCGCCGGGCGGCTGGCCGCGACCGGGCGGGCCGTGGTCATCGACGTGCACTCCTACCCGAGCCGGGCGCTGCCCTACGAGCTGCACGCGGCCGGGCCCCGGCCGCCGGTGTGCCTGGGCACGGACGCCTTCCACACGCCGGCCGAGCTGACGGCGGCGGCCCGCGAGGCCTTCGCGGAGTGCGGGGAGACGGGACTGGACAGCCCGTTCGGCGGGACCTACGTACCGCTGGAGTTCTACGGGACGGACGCGCGGGTCGGCGCGCTGATGGTGGAGATCCGCCGGGACCTCTACATGACCGAGCCGGGCGGTCCGGCGGGCGCGGGGCTGCAGCGGGCGGCCGCCGCCCTCGCCGCGCTCGTGGACGCCGCCGGCCGCTGACCCTCCGGCTGGAGCATTCCGGCAGGACACCGGGTGCGGGCCGTACGACCGTGGAGGCATGACCACGGAGATAACCGCGCCCACCACCACGGAGACGGCCGAGCCGGCCACCACGGAGCCGCTCGCGCCCGTCCGCGAGACCGCGCCGCCGGTCGAGCCGCCGGTGCGGGACTGGCCCGCGCTCGACCTGGAGGGGACGGACTTCGACCCGGTCCTCGCCTCCCTGATGACGGAAGCGCCGGTGACCCGGATCCGGCTGCCGTTCGGCGAGGGCTGGGCGTGGCTCGCCACCCGGTACGAGGACGTCCGGACCGTCACCAACGACCCGAGGTTCAGCCGCGCCGAGGTCACCCGGCGCCAGGTGACCCGGCTCGCCCCGCACTTCAAGCCCCGGCCGGGCTCGCTGGCCTGGGCCGACCAGCCCGACCACAACCGGCTGCGCAAACCGCTCGCCGGTGCCTTCACGGTGGGCGCGATCAAGCGGCTGCGGCCCCGGGCGCAGCAGATCCTCGACGAACTGGTCGACGGGGTCCTGCGGGACGGGCCGCCCGCCGACCTGATCGAGCGGGTCCTCGAACCGTTCCCGATCACCGTGGTCAGCGAGGTGATGGGGGTGCCGGCGGCCGACCGGGAGCGGGTGCACGCCTGGACCCGGCAGATCATCTCCACGTCCGGCGGGGTGGAGGGCGCGGACCGGGCCAAGCAGGGCCTGTACGGGTGGATCACCGAGGCGGTCCGCGCGCGGGGCGACGGGTCCGGCGACGACGTGTACACGCTGCTCGGGCGTGCCGTGGCCGGTGGCGAGATCGGCCTGGAGGAGGCCGTGGGGCTGGCGGGCCCGCTGCAGATCGGCGGCGAGGCGGTCACCCACAACTGCGGCCAGATGCTGTTCCTGATACTGACCCGGCCGGAGCTGATGGCGCGGATGCGGGACCGGCCGGTGGAGCGCGGTCCGGTCCTGGACGAGCTGCTGCGCTGGATCCCGCACCGCAGCACGGTCGGGCTGGCCAGGATCGCCCTGGAGGACGTCGAGTTGAGCGACGGCACCCGGATCGCGGCCGGCGACCCGGTGTACGTCTCCTATCTCGCCGCCAACCGCGATCCGGCCGTCTTCCCCGACCCGGACCGCATCCTCCCGGACCGCGAGCCCAACCCGCACCTGGCCTTCGGCAACGGCTCGCACTACTGCACCGGCGCGGTCCTGGCCCGGCTGCAGACCGAACTGCTGGTCGACACCCTCCTCGACCGGCTGCCGGGGCTGCGGCTCGCGGCGCCGGCCGGGGAGGTGGAGTGGCGGCGCAAGACGATGATCCGGGGGCCGGTGACGTTGCCTGTCGTGTGGTGACGGGAGGGTGGTATGTCACATACCACCCCCACCGCTATGTGACATACCACCGGGCCCGGTTCAGGCCCGCAGCCACTCCGTCACGATCACCTCGCCCCCGGCCCGCAACCGCAGTGCGAACGGGCCGGACGGTGGGGTGGTGGCGGTGAAGCGGCCCATGCCGTCGACCGTGAGCGGGTGGGTGGCGGCGGGGCCGCCGAGCACCTCGATGTGCGCCGACTGCGGGGGCAGCACCTGCCCGAGCAGCCCGTCGTCGGTGACCTCGACGTCCACGGTGAGTTCGCCCGCCCGGAAGGTCAGCATCCGGGGCGGGTCCTCGACGCCTCTGACCGGGATGGCGTCGACGAGGGAGTCGAAGGTCAGCTCGGCGATCCGGGCGTCCAGGTCGTGCAGCGCGTAGGCGTCCATGGCCAGTTGGAGCAGCCCGGCGGGGAGCGGGTCGAGGACGGCGGCCGCCTGGCGCAGTTCCTCCTCCAGGAGATCGGCGCCGAAATCGGCGTCGTCGAGACCTTCGTCGTCCGGGAAACCGTCGTCGTCGGTCATCTCACACCGCTCCCCTCGCGTCGAGCCGGGCCCGCAGCCGGCGCAGACAGCGCTGGCGCAGCGGGCCGATGCTGCCCACGGCGATGCCCAGCGCGACGGACACCTCGACGTAGCTGGGCGGCGGCGAGGTCATCAGGACGCGCAGCAACTGCCGGCAGCGGTCGCCGAGTTCCTCGAACTCCTGCCACAGCAGGCGGACCCGCTCGGTGTGGTCCGCCTCGTCCTCGGCGTCGATCAGGGACTGTTCGGGCGTGCGGTCGTCGCTGACCCGGTCGAGGACCTGGGGGTCGTCGGTCGGCAGCAGCCTGGTCAGTCCGCGGATCACCTTCAGGGACTCGTTGCGTGCCGTGCTGGCCAGCCAGGAGCCCGCCTTGTCGGGCTCCCGGATACGGCCCAGGTGCTGGGCGAACCGGAACCACACGGTCTGGTACACCTCGTGCCCGTCGGCGTCGGAGAGCCGGTGTGCGCGCACCACCGACCACACCAGTGGGCTCAGCCCTTCCACGAGCGCCTTCCAGGCCGCCGCGTCGCCGTCGACGGCGGACTGGACCAACGCGCCGACCTCTGCTCGGTCCACGGCCCCACCCCTCGTGTACGGCAAGTCATCGTACGCCGTGGAAGGGAGTGTTCCGGACCTCAGGGCGTCGGTGCCAGTTGTACGACCGGGACCGGCTGCCAGCTCGCCGGGCGGAGCGCCGGGACGGTCGCCCCCCGCACTTCGGCGTACTCCGTGATGCTCTGCAGGAGTTGGGCGCCTGCCGTGCGCGGGTCGGCCTCCTGGGTCGTGGTCATCCGATCGGCGACGAGGCCGGCGGTGATGGGGGTGGCGAACGACGTTCCGCTCCACTGTGCGAACCCTTCGAACATCACTTGGTCCGGTTTGCCGGGGCCGGTCGTCCCGGTGTCGGTCAACACGCCGGTGTGGCGCGGGTACTGGCAGGTGCAGGCGTAGGTGAAGCCGAACCGGCAGGCTTCGTAGGTGGTGTGCTGGTAGACGTAGGGCACGGGGGCGTCGAAGCCGGCCATGGCCCCGATCAGCTGCTCGCCGGGGGCGTAGACCTTGACCCAGCTGCCGTGGTTGGTGAAGCAGGCGCCGTAGTCGCCGTCGCTGCGCAGCGCGCCGACCGAGAGCACCGTGTCCTCGTAGCCGGTCAGGTCGGCGCAGGCGGCGGGCCAGAAGTTGGTGGCGCTGCCGTTGTTGCCGGCGGCGGCGACGAGCAGCGTGGACTGGTCGCGCATCGCGTCCATGAAGGCCTCGACGGCGAGCAGTCCGTCGGCGCTGCCGTTCGAGGTGCCGGCGGAGAGGCTGATGATGTCGGGCCAGCCGTGCTGGTCGACCGCCTCGAAGAGCTTGGCGCCGAACTCGGACTCCAGGATGGCGCCCGCGTCGTTGAGGGTGTTGGTGACGGTGATGTCGGTGTTCGGGGCGAGGGCGGCGATGAGTCCGGCGATGAACGTGCCGTGGCCGACGTACTGCTGGAGGATGCCCTCGGCGTCGGTCTCGGCGATCTGCAGGTCGCCCTGGACGCGGGCGAGGAGCGGGTAGGAGCGGTAGTCGTGCACCAGGCCGGTGTCCATCACCAGGACGCTGACGGCGGTGTCCGGGTCGTAGCTCCCCGCCACGGCCTCGGGGTTGGGGGTCTGGGTGAGCAGGGCGGGGAGCGGTTCGCACGGGTTGCAGGAGTTGGCGTTGCCGGTGGTGGACACGATGTGGTTGCGGCTGACCATGCGGCGCCCGGTGCGGCCCTCCGCCTCCCGCAGGGCGCGCAGCGCGTGGCGGACGGCGCGGTCGCCGCTGCGGTCGCCCTGGTTCGGGTCGCCGACCTGGATGCGGGTGACGCCGGTGCGGTTGGTCTCCGGTCCCGCCCTGCGCACGTGGTCCTCGACCAGGTCGGCGGTGGCGGTGAAGTGGGCGCGCACGGTGTCCTCGACGACCCGTGCCTCGGCGCCGTCGCGGGCGAGGACGACCCCCTTCTCGTACAGGAACTCGCCCGCGTCGTCGGGCCCCATCGCCAGTGGAACGTCCGGCATGGAGCGCTGGATCTGATCGAACTGCTCATGGAATCGCTGAGGTGCCATGGCCTGTCTCCTCCCCCAGAAACGGCGTACTTCAGTCAGACTCGCCAGGCCGCTGCTTGATACAGCGTCAAACCTGTGGGGCATGTCTGCCCAGGCCACTACCATCCGAGGGGTGAGTGCGCGAAGCGATTCGGTTACGGAACTCCTGCCGATGGTGTTCGCCGCCCCCGGCGAGGCCCTGGCGCGGGCGGAGAACGTCCTGCGGTCCGATCCGTCGCCGCTCGACGCGTCCGTCGCGCACCAGGTCATCGGTATCTGGCAGCGGGACTTCGGAGACCTGGCCGTGGCCCTCGACCATCTGCGGCGCGCCCGGGACTTCGCGGCCCGGGCGGACTCGGCGGACCGGGAGGCGGACGTCCTCGCCGCTCTCGGGGTCGCCCTGGTGCATGCGGGGCGTACCCGGCAGGGGCTGGCCGCGCTGGACCGCGGGGTGGCCCGGGGCACCGGGCACACCCGGGCGCGGGTGCTGTACCGGCGGGCGTTCGCCGGGTGGGTGCTGGGCCGGCACCGGGAGTCCCTGGAGGATCTGCGGCGGGCGATACCGGTGCTGCGGCAGGCCGACGACGTCATCTGGACCGCGCGGGCGCTGAGCGTGCGGGCCACGGTGCATCTGGCGATGGGCGCGGTGGAGCGGGCCGACGCGGACTTCACGGCGGCGGAGCTGCTGTGGGAGACGACGGGCCAGGAGCACGACAAGGCGGTCGCCGTGGAGAACCGGGGCCTGGCCGCGTACCGGTCCGGCGACATCCCGGCGGCGCTGCGGCTGCTGGCCGAGGCCAAGGAGCGGTACGACGAGCTGGGCACGCCCTCGTTCATGCTGTACATCGCGCGCTGCGACGTGCTGATGGCGGCCGGGCTGGCCCCGGAGGCGCTGGCCGAGGCGGACGAGGCGATCGTCACCCTGGACCGGATCGGCGGGCAGTCCACCCGCAAGGCCGAACTGCTGCTGACCGCCGCCCGGTCCGCGCTCTCGACCGGGGACGCGCAGACCGCGATCGCGCGTGCCGCCGTCGCGGTGCGGCTGTTCTCGGGGCAGCGGCGGTCCTGGTGGGAGACGCATGCCCGGCTGGTGCTGATCGAGGCGCGGGTGGCGGGCGGGGCCGCGTCGGGGCGGCTGGTGCAGGACGCGTCGGCGGTCGCCGACAAGCTGGCGTCGTTCGGTGCGCCGGCCGCGCCGGAGGCCTCGCTGCTCGCGGGGCGGATCGCGCTGGCGCTGGGCTGGACGGCGGACGCGGAACGGCATCTGGCGGTGGCCGCGCGCAGCCGGCACGTCGGGCCGCCGCTGGCCCGGATGACCGGGTGGGCCGCGCAGGCGCTGCGGGCCCGGGCGGCCGGTTCGCGGCGGGGTGTGCTGGAGGCCTGCCGGCGCGGTCTGGACGTCCTGGACGACCACCGGATGACGCTGGGCGCCTCGGAGTTGCGGGCCCGGGCCACCGCGCAGGGCGCGGAACTGGCGGCGCTGGCCCAGCAGGCGAGTCTGGCGCACGGCGGGCCGCGCCGCCTCCTGGAGTGGAGTGAGCGCTGGCGGGCCACGGTCCTCTCCGCGCCGCCGACCCGGCCGCCCGCGGATCCGGGGCTGCTCGCCTCGCTCACCGCGTTCCGCGAGATCGCCTCCCGCGCGGAGGACGCCCGCCGGCAGGGCCGTCCGGTGCCCGCCCTGGAGCGTGAACAGCGGCGCCTGGAACGGGAGATCCGCTCCCGCACCCACCACATCGGCGGCGGCGCGCCCGGCGGGGGCGACCGCTTCGATCCGGTGCGTCTCCTGGACCGGCTCGGTGAGGCCCGGCTGATCGAACTCGCGGTCCTGGACGGCCGGGTGCACATCCTGCTGTGCGGGCAGGGGCGGGTACGGCGGTTCGAGGGCGGTCTGCTGGCGGAGGCGGCCGCCGAGGCCGAGCACGTCCAGGCGGGGCTGCGGCGGCTCGCGCATCCCGGGGCGGAGGGGCGGCTGGCGGTGGTCGAGGCGGCGGGGCGGCGGCTGGAGGAGTTGCTGCTGGGCGCGGCGGCGGACCAGCTGGGCTCGGGGCCGGTGGTGATCGTGCCGCCGAGCACGCTGCACCGGGTGCCCTGGGCGCTGCTTCCCTCGCTGCGGGAGCGGGTGCTGAGCGTGTCGCCGTCGGCGGGCAGCTGGCTGCGGGCCCGGGAGACCGAGCCGCCGCCGGGCGGCCGGCATGTGCTGGTCCGCGGGCCGGGGCTGGCGACCGAGGGTGCGGAGGTGCCCGAGGTGGCGGGCCACTACGCGACGGCCACGATCCTGGAGCACGACGACGTCCAGGTGCCCCGGGTCCTGGAGGAGCTGGACGGGGCCGCGCTCGCGCACATCGCCGCGCACGGCACCTTCCGTGCGGACAGTCCGCTCTTCTCCTCCCTGCGGATGGCCGACGGCCCGCTGATCGTGCACGACTTCGAGCGCCTCGCCCGCAGCCCGTACCGGATCATCCTGTCCAGCTGCGACACCGCCCGTCTGGCCACGGTCGGCGCCGACGAACTCCTCGGCCTCGTCACGGCGTTGCTGCCGCTGGGCACGGCCGGGGTGGTCGCGAGCAGCGCCCCCGTCAACGACGCCGCCGTCGTCCCCCTGATGCTCGCCCTCCACAAGGGCCTGGGCGCGGGCCTCTCCCTGGCGGAGGCCCTCCGCGACGCCCGGTCGGCCCTCCCGGGCGACGCCCTCCACCAGGCCACGGGCTGGGCGTTCGCGGCGTTCGGGGCGGCCTGAGCGCCTCCGGCCGCCCCCGCCCCGAACGGCCGGCTCCGGTTACGCCGACTTCCGGTCCGGCTGGTCCAGCAGCCAGGGCAGGGCGGTGCGGTCGGTGGTGCCGAGGCGGGTGTAGGCGCTGTAGAGGTGGTTGCCCACGGTGCGGACGGAGAGGGTGAGGCGGTCGGCGATCTGGCGGTTGCTGAGGCCGGCGGCGGCGAGGGTGACGATCTGGCGCTGGCGGGCGGTGAGTTCGCCGAGGACCAGGCCGGACAGGGCCGGGGTGCGGGCGCCCTGGCAGCGGCGGGCGAGGGCGACCGCGCGGGTGCGGGCCATCCGGGCGGCGCGCGGGTCTCGGTGGGCGCGGCCGGCCTGGGCGTGGGCCTCCGCCGCGAACAGCAGCAGACCGCGTTCCGCCAGGGTCTCGGCGGCCCGGTCGAGGGCGGGTCCGTCGCCGCGGGCGAGGGCCTCGGCGTGCCGTGCGAGCACCCCGTCCAGTCGCCCCGCGGCCTCCTCGGGCGCCCCGAGCCGTACGGCTCCGTAGTGCGCGAGACCCCCGTCCTCGCGCACTACGGAGCCTTCCCCCGTCTCGGCGGCGGCCCGGGCGAGTTCGGCACGGCAGGAGGCGTCGCCCGGCGCCGTCCGCAGTCCCTCCCTCGCCCACGCCGCCGCCTCTCGCAGCTCCCCCCGAAGCCGCGAGTACCGGGCACGCACGGCCGCGTACCCGGCCGGTACGGGCAGGTCTCCCGACGCCAGCCACTCCCCCACCGGGGCCGGCACCTCCCGTACGTCCAACTGCTCGATGTGTTCCGCCAGTCGCTGTTCCTCGTCCTTGAGAGCGGGCTCGCACTGGTCGGGGGTGCGGGCCAGCCGCCGGGCCCGGAGCCGGCCGGCGCGGGCGCGCAGCGCGGGGCCGTGCAGGGGGTGGGCGAGGCGGACCAGGCCGTGTTCGTCGACGTGGATCAGGCCGTCCGTCTCCAGCCGTTCGAGGGTGCCGAGGTCCAGGTCGTCGTCGAGGTGGGGTGGCAGGGGTTCGGCGAAGGCGAGCCGTTCGAGGGTGTCGCGCTCGGCGGGGTCCGGCCGGTCCAGCAGCGGTGCGATGCGGTCCCGTACGGTCGCGGTGAGCGGCAGCGGGCCGCGCCAGGCCCATTCGCCGGTGTCCGGCACCCGGGTCAGCGGGCCGGACTCGCGCAGGGCGCCGAGCAGGTCGCGCAGCAGCCGCAGATCGCCCCGGCACACCCGGTGCAGCCGGCGCACGGTGAGCGGGTCCAGGTCGGCGCCGGCCAGCAGCCGGGCCGTCTCGTCGTACGGCAGTGGCTCCAGGGCGAGACGGGTGAGGAGTTCGCCGGTCCAGAGCCGGGAGACCGCGTCGGGCAGGGGGGCCGGGTCGGCGGCGGTCACCAGGAGGCGGGTGCGGCCGTGTACGGCGAGCTGGTGGACGAGGGCGGCCGAGGCCTCGTCGAGGAGGTGGGCGTCGTCGACGGCCAGGAGCCGTACCCCGGACAGGTGACGGAGCGCGCCGGGCAGCGAGACCCCGTCGGGGAGCAGGTGCGCGAACGCGGCGAACGGGAGGGTGCTGGTCGCGGGGGTGCCGGTCACCCGGGCGCAGTCGGTGCCGCGGACGGCCTCGGTGATCAGCCGGGTCTTGCCGCTGCCCGCCGGGCCGGTCACCACGACGCCCTGCCGGCCGGCCACCGACGACCGCCTGACCAGCTCCAGTTCGTCCTCCCGGCCGGTGAACGGCCAGGGCAGTTCGAGGGTCCGTGCGTCCTGTTCGTAAGTCGTCACACGAGTATGAGTCGGGTTACTCAGCTCTGATACAGGGGGACTTGAGTAGCTTCCGACTCAGGCGCCCGGCCGGGTGAAACGGCAGTCTGGGGCGCATGACCCGACGCTACTGCTCGCTTCCGCAGCAGTCGGACCCGGTGTTCGCGCCGGGCCTGGCCGCCGAGCGGCTCGGCGCGCTCGTGGGCGGGCGGCGGATGTGGGTCAACGGCACGGTGCTGCACTACTACTTCTTCGACGCCGACACCGACACGTCGGTGATCCCGGTCCCGGGGACCGCGGAGACCCGGCCGGTGCCGTGGGCCGGTGCGAAGGAGCAGCGGGACCTGGTGCGCGAGTGCTTCCGGGAGTGGCAGGACCTGGGCATCGGGGTGCGGTTCGCCGAGGTCGCGGACCGGCGCGAGGCCGAGCTGCGGATCGGTTTCCAGCTGGGTGACGGCTCCTGGTCGGCGGTGGGCCGGGACGCGCTCTCGGTCGGCCGGGGCGAGCGCACCATGAACCTGGGCTGGGATCTGACGGAGCCCGGCGGGCGGTGGACGGCGCTGCACGAGATCGGGCACGCGCTGGGCATGCGGCACGAGCACCAGAGCCCGTTCGCCGGTCTGCACTGGGACGACGAGGCGGTGTACACCGATCTCTTCGGCCCGCCGAACCACTGGAGCCGGGACAAGACGCACTTCAACATCCTGCGCACGCTGGAGCCTTCGGAGGCCAACGGCTCGGTGTGGGATCCGCAGTCGGTGATGCAGTATCCGTTCGGTCCGGGGCTGATCCTGGAACCGGAGCAGTACCACAACGGTCTGTACCCGCCGGGGTCGCTGTCCCCGGCGGACAAGGAGTTCGTGCTCCGCTGGTACCCGCCCGCCGACGCCCCGGCCGCGCTGGTGCCGTTCCGCTCGGCGCCGTTCCGGCTGGGCCCGGGCGAGCAGGCGGACTTCGCCGTGGAGCCGTCGGAGACCCGCGTCTACAACGTGGGGACCTTCGGCGAGAGCGACTGCGTCGTCGTGGTCTTCGAGGAGCGCGACGGGGAACCGCGCTACCTCGTCGGCCACGACGACGGAGGCACCCCGCACAACACGAGGATCAGGGTCCGGCTCGTCAAGGGCCGCCGTTACTTCGTCCGCGTCCGTCTCCATTCCACATGGGGGTCGGGGGAGACAGCGGTCATGTGCTGGTGAGACCGGCACAGACCCGCGACGCGGAGGTCGGACCACTGTCCGGCGCCGGGGGAAGCGGCTGCGGGACGTCACCTTCGGGGGAGGGAGACGTCCCGCAGCCATACCCGGCCGGGGACGAGTACGGGCGGAGTGGGCCGGGTGCGGCTCACCGTCTCGCCCATTCCTGGGCGAGGAGTTCGTAGGAGCGGACGCGGTCGCGTGGGTCGTGGGTGATCGTCGTGATGAGCAACTCGTCGGCGCCGGTGGCCTCCTGGAGCTGTTCCAGGCGGTCGGCGACGTGCTGGGGGCTGCCGGCGAACTGGGTGTCGAGGCGGTCCTGGACCAGGGCGCGGTCCTCGGCCGTCCAGACATGGGCGCGGGCCTCCTCGGGCGTGGGGAAGGGAATGGCGCCCTCGGCCGTACGGATGCTGCGGACCCAGGGGCCGTAGCCGGTGGCGAGTTCGCGGGCGGTGGTGTCGTCCTCGGCGACCACCACGTCGGCGGAGACGCTGACGTAGGGCTTGCCGAGGCGGTCGGAGGGCTGGAAGAAGGAGCGGTAGCCGTCGACCGCCTCCAGGACGGTGGCCGGACTGACGTGGTAGTTGGCGGCGAAGGGCAGGCCCCGGGCGCCCGCGGCCTCGGCGCTCTCGCCGCCGCTGCTGCCCAGGATCCACACCTCGATGTCGGCGCCCTCCCCGGGGACGACATGGGCCTCAGTGCCGTCCTCGGTGCGGTAGGTGCCGGCGAGCAGCGCGAGGATGTCGTCGAGCTGCTGGGCGTACTCCGGGGACTCGGCGTTCGGGAGCAGGAGCAGCCGGCGCTGGAGGGCGATGCGCGGGGAGCCGAGGAGGTGGGCGAAGGAGAAGCGGGGCGGGATGAGGAGGCCGCCCGGTGCCCGGCCGTCGACCACGGGGGTCGCGGTGGCCGGCGGGGTGGTCCGCTCCCCCGGTGGCCGGCCGGCGGAGCGGCCCAGGCCCAGGTCGAGGCGGCCCGGGTGCAGGGCGTCGATCAGGCCGAACTCCTCCACCGTGGACAGCGCGGTGCGGTGGCCCAGCTGTACGGCGCCGGAGCCGAGCCGGATCCTGGAGGTCGCGGCGGCGGTCAGCGCGAGCACGACCGCCGGGGAGGTGCCGGCGACGCCCGGGTTGAGGTGGTGCTCGGCGAACCAGTAGCGGGCGTAGCCGAACTCCTCGGCCCGCCGGGCGAGTTCGATGGAGTTGCGCAGGGCGTCGGCGGCGGTGGCGCCGCTCGGGATCGGCACCAGGTCGAGGACGCCGAGGGGGATGTCAGACACGCGCGGGCTCCTCGACGGCCGGCAGCACGGGGGCCCAGGCGAACGGCGGGTCCGGGATCTCCTCACGGAGCACGGGCGCGACCGCGGACTGGAACAGTTCGAGGGAGGCGCGGTGCTGAGTGTCCGTCAGACCGCCCGCGTCCGCGTGCAGATGCAGGACGGTGTGCCCGAACCGCTCGTGGTAGCGGTGGACCTTGTCGATGATCTGCTGGGGGCTGCCGATCAGCGCCGAGCTGCGCTCGACGAAGTCCTCGACCGTCTCGAAGACCACCGGCAGACCGGCCTTCCTCTGGAACGCGAGGTTGCTCTCGAAGATCGGCCGGTACACCTCCACCGCCTCCTGCGAGGTGGGCGCCGCGTACAGGCCCGCGCTGCCCGCGCCGACGGCGATGGCCGCCGGGTCGTGGCCGTGGTGCTCCCAGCGCTCCCGGTAGTACCGGATCAACTCGGCGTACGGCTCTATGGGGTTGGTGACGTTCGCGGAGAACAGCGGGTCGCCGTAGCGGGCGGCGAGGTCCACGGACTCCTTGCTGGTGGCGCTGCCGTGCCAGACCCGGACCGGCTGCTGGTAGGGGCGCGGCCAGACCTCCGCGTCGGTCAGCGGCGGGCGGAAACGCGTGTCCGCGGTGACCTTGTCCTGCCGCCAGATCCGCCGGAACACCTCGTAGCTCTCGGCGTTGCGGTCCCACTGGTCCTCGGGGGTGACATGGAACAGCTCGCGCTGGGCGGCGCCGTTGCCCTTGCCGATGATCAGGTCCAGGCGGCCCTCGGAGAGGTGGTCGAGGGTCGCGTAGTCCTCGTACGCCCGGACCGGGTCCAGCAGGCTGAGCGTGGTGACGGCGGTGAAGAGCCGGATGCGCCGGGTGCGGGCGGCGACATGGCCGAGGACGACGGTCGGGGAGGAGGAGAGGAACGGCCGCTCGTGCCGCTCCCCCACGCCGAAGCCGTCGAAGCCCAGTTCCTCGGCGAGCACCGCGTTGTCGAGGACCTCCCGGAACCGGTCGTGGGTCGGCTTCCGGATGCCGGTGAGCGGGTCCGGGCGGTGCACGATCAGGGTGATCGCCAGGAACTTCACGACGCGGCCCGTTCGGTGCGCGCCCGGTCGGGGTGGGTGAGGCCCAGGTGGTCGCGGAGCGTGGTGCCCTCGTACTCGGTGCGGTACACGCCCTGTTCCTGGAGCAGCGGTACGACCGTGTCGGCGAAGACGTCGAGGCCGCCGGGGGTGATGTGCGGGACCAGGATGAAGCCGTCGGAGACGTCGGCCTGCACGAAGTCGTTGATCGTCTTCGCGACGGTGTCCGGGGAGCCTACGAAGGTCTGCCGGTTGCCGGTGTTGATCACGAGGTCGCGGATGGACCACTTGTTGGCCTCGGCCAGCTCCCGCCACTCACGGGCGATGGCGAGCGGGTCGCGGTACATCCTGACCTGGGCCCGGCCCCGGGAGATGTGCTCCTCGCCGACCAGCGGGTCGACGTCCGGCAGCGGGCCCTCCGGGTCGTACGACGACAGGTCCCGGTTCCAGACGAACTCCAGGTGCTTGAGGGCCGTCGCCCCGCTGACCTGCTGCCGGCGCACCTGGTGGGCGATCTCCTCGGCCTCCTCGTCGGTGTCGCCGAGGACGAAGCTGGCGGCGGGCAGGATGAGCAGGTCGCCGGGGGCCCGGCCGTACTTGGCGAGGCGGGACTTCACGTCCGTGTAGAAGGCCTGGCCGGCGTCGAGGGTGGCGTACCGGCTGAAGATCGCGTCGGCACCGGAGGCGGCGAACTCGCGGCCCTCGTCGGACTCGCCGGCCTGGAAGATCACCGGGCGGCCCTGCGGGGAGCGCGGCACGTCGAACTGGCCGTGGATGTCGAACTGGGCGCCCTTGTGCACGAAGGAGCCCGCGCCCGCGTCCCGCAGGAAGGTGCCGGTGGCCTGGTCGGCGAGGATCTCGTCGCCGTGCCAGGAGTCGAAGAGCTCGTTCGCGGTGGCGAGGAACTCCTTGGCGCGGGAGTAGCGCTCGTCCTGCGGGAGGAAGCCGCCGCGGCGGAAGTTCTCGCCGGTGAAGGCGTCCCAGGAGGTGACCACGTTCCAGGCGGCCCGGCCGCCGGAGAGGTGGTCGAGGCTGGCGAACTGGCGGGCCACCTCGTAGGGCTCGTTGAAGGTGGAGTTGATGGTGCCGGTCAGGCCGAGGTGCTCGGTCACGGCGGCGAGCGCGGCGAGGATCGTGAAGGTGTCGGGCCGGCCGACCACGTCCAAGTCGTATATTTTGCCGCCCTGTTCGCGCAGCCTCAGGCCCTCGGCGAGGAACAGGAAGTCGAACTTTGCGCGTTCGGCGGTCCTCGCGAAGTGCGCGAAGGAGCTGAACTCGATGTGGCTGCCGGCGGCCGGGTCGCTCCACACGGTGGTGTTGTTGACGCCCGGGAAGTGGGCGGCCAGGTGGATCTGCTTCAGCGGCTTGCTCATGACGGGGTGCGGTCCTTCCGGCTCAGGCGGCGGCGTAGCGGTTGGCGGGGCGGGCGAGCCCGAGCAGGCCGCGCAGGGTGTCGGCCTCGTAGGCGGTCCGGAAGCGGCCGCGGCGCTGGAGTTCGGGGACCAGGTCCGCCGTGATACGCGGCAGGTCGTGGCCGAGGACGGCGGGCCGGAGCCGGAAGCCGGTCAGCCCCTCGGCCGCGAACTCCTCCAGGAGATCGGCGAGTTGGGCGGCCGTGCCGGTGAAGATCCGGGTGTCGCTGGTGAGCGCTCCGCCGTCCAGGGCGTCCAGGCGTTCCTTGCGGGCGGCGGCGGTGGCCGGGTCGTCGTCCAGGAAGACCACGAGGTCGCCGAAGACGTGCACGGTGTCGCCGGCGCGTCCGGCGGCCTCCTGCTCGGCGCGGATCTCGGCGACGATCGCACGGGCCTCGGCGGTGTCGTGCGGGGTGATGTAGCCGACGTCGGTCTGGCGGGCGATCAGTCGGTAGGGGACGCTCTGGTGGCCGAGGGCGGTGACGAGCGGCTGGCCCTGCGGCGGGCGCGGGGTGATGGAGGGGCCCTTGACGCTGAAGTGGCGGCCCTCGAAGTCGATGTAGTGCAGCTTGTCGCGGTCGACGAAGCGGCCCGTGGCGGCGTCCCGGATCTCGGCGTCGTCCTCCCAGCTGTCCCAGAGCCGGCGCACGACCTCGACGTAGTCGGCGGCCTCGTCGAAGTGGTCGTTGAGCCGCTCCTGCCCGGCCGGGGACCGCAGTTCGGCCAGGTCGATCGGCGGGAAGGTACGCCGGCCGAAGTGGTCCGCCTCGTGCGGGCGGGCGGAGATCTGCACCCGCAGCCCGGCGCGGCCGGTGCTCACGTAGTCCAGGGTGGCGATCGCCTTGGAGATGTGGAACGGCTCGGTGTGGGTGGTGATCACCGTCGGCACCAGGCCGATGTGGCGGGACAGGGGCGCGACCCGGGAGGCGGTCAGGACGGCGTCCAGGCGGCCCCGGACCTGGTCGGTGCGGCCGTCCGGCTCGCCGAAGTGCGAGGACTGCAGGCCGAGGCCGTCCTCGAAGGTGACGAAGTCGAGCAGTCCGCGCTCGGCCTCGGCGACCAGGTCGGCCCAGTATCCGGCGGTGAACAGGTCGCGGGGGCGGGCGGCCGGCTCGCGCCAGGAGGCGGGGTGCCAGCCGGTGCCGTCGAGGGCGACGGCGAGGTGCAGGGGAGAAACGGGTGCTGAGGACACGGAGGTGCCTTCCTGAAGATCCGTACGAGGGCACGCCGGTGCGGGGGCGTGGCGGGGTGGGAACGGGTCAGGAGCAACAGAGCGCGGCGGCCACGCGCTGGAGGTCGATGTGCGGCCGGGAGTGCAGGACGGTCCGGCGGCTGGGGCTGAGGACACGTGTCACGTCCCGCACCTCCCGGCCTGCTCGGCGTGGATCCCGTCGTGACTCACAACTGACCGGCGTTCGTGGATGTTCCCGGGGTGCGCAGCAGCAGAATGCGGCCGCGCAGTCGCTCGGTGAAGCCGATCGACTCGTAGAGCCGGATCGCCGTGGCGTTGCCCGGTACCGCGTGCAGGAACGGGGTGTCGCCACGGTCCCGGATGCCGACGGCGACCGCGCCCACCAGGCGGGTGGCCAGCCCCAGGCCCCGGTGGTCCGGGTCGGTGCAGACGGCGCTGATCTCCGTCCAGCCCAGCGGCCGCAACCTCCCCCAGCCTTCGGCCGGGGGGACCCCCATCTCGCTTCGCTCGGCGAGGTGGGCGTGTGGGCCGGTGAGGGCGGGCCAGACGGGGTTGTCGAGCGGTGTGGTGTCGGGTGTGAGGGGGGCTCCGCCGCCGCGGAGGTCGGTCTGGACGGTCACGGAGGCGGAGTCCTTCCTCAGGAGCCGACGGGCGTGCTGGTGCGGGCGGTCACGAGTTGTCGAGGGGCAGTCCGGGCGGGTTGACCTCGGACTTGGCGACGGCCTCGTCGGAGAGGTTGTAGGCCTTGAGCCACTCGGCGTACTGGCCGTTCTTGATCAGGTAGTTGATGGCGTCCGCAAGGGGCTTGGCGAGTCCGCTGTCCTTCTTGGCGGTGGCCGCGATCAGGCCCTGCAGACTGGCGCCGGCGCCGGAGTAGGTGCCCGCGGTGCGGGTGGCGTTGGGCGTGTTCGCGGTCTGCTTGTTGTGGTAGGCGAAGCCGGGGTTGGGACCGAAGGAGGCGTCGATCTTCCCGCTGTTGAGGGCCAGGAAGGTGCTGGTGCTGTCCTGGAAGTACTTGACGGTGAGCTTCTTGCCCTCCTTGGCCAGCTTCGCCTGCCACTCCAGGAGGATCTTCTCCTGGTTGGTGCCGGAGCCGACGGCGATCGTCCTGCCGGCGAGGTTCTCGTAGTCGCCGTCGAAGTTCCAGGTGCTCTTCTTCGGCACGATGAAGGCGAGGTTGTCCTGCCGGTAGGAGGCGAACTCGTACTTCTTCTTGCGCTCTTCGGTGATCGTGATGTTGGAGAGGGCCACATCGACCTTGCCGCTGTCGATGCCGACGAACATGTTCTCCCAGGTGGCGTTCTTGACCTCCGGCGTGAGTCCGAAGACGGCGGCGATCAGGCGGGCGAGGTCGGGCTCGGAGCCGGTGAGGGTCTTCTGGTCGCTGCCGACGTAGGCCAGCGGCGGGAATCCGGCGGGCAGGGCGCCCTCGCCGATGACGAGCCTGCCGCTCTTGCGGACGGCCGCCGGCAGTTCGGCGCTGATGGACTTGACCTCGGAGACCTTGATGGTGGTCTGGGTGCCGGCGCCGTTGGAGACCCGTCCGACGACGACCTCGCCGGACTTGGCGCCGGCGGTGGTGGTGGCCGCGTCGCTGTCGCCCCCGCAGGCGGCGAGCCCGGTGGCGAGGGTGGCGACGGCGGTGGCCGCGGTGATGCCTCTGAGCAGGCTGCGTCGGGTGAGGTGGGTGGGCATGGCCGTTCCTTGTCGCTGGAAGAGGAAGAGGGTGCTGAGGGTGGGCGTGGGGGGAAATCCGGGGGGTGCGGCTCACAGGACCTTGCTGAGGAAGTCCCTGGTCCGTTCGTGCCGCGGTCTGTCGAGGACCTCGGAGGGCGGGCCCTGCTCGACGATCCGGCCCTCGTCGATGAAGACGACCCGGTCGGCGATCTCGCGGGCGAAGCCGATCTCGTGGGTGACGATGACGAGCGTGGTGCCGCTGGTGGCCAGGTCCTTGATGACGGCGAGGACCTCGCCGACCAGTTCCGGGTCCAGGGCGGAGGTGGGCTCGTCGAAGAGGATCACGCCGGGGCGCAGGGCGAGGGCGCGGGCGATGGCGACGCGCTGCTGCTGGCCGCCGGAGAGCTGGCGGGGGTAGGCGCCGACGCGCTCGCCGAGGCCGACCCGCTCCAGGAGTTCCTTGGCCAGGGCCTGTGCCTCGGGCTTGGTGAGCTTCCCGGTGGCGACGGGGGCGGCGGCCACGTTGTCAAGGACGGTCAGGTGCGGGAAGAGGTTGAAGTTCTGGAAGACGAAGCCGATCCGGCCGCGCTGGGCCAGGATGGCGCGCTCGCTCAGCTCCTTGAGCCGGTCGCCCTGCCGCTTCACCCCGATCGGTTCGCCGTTGATGCTGACATGGCCGATCTCGGGCTTCTCCAGGTGGTTGATGACCCTGAGGAGCGTGGACTTGCCCGAGCCGGACGGGCCGAGGACGACGGTGACCTCGCCGGGGCGGATGGTCAGGTCGATGCCGTCGAGGACGCGGTGGGCGCCGTACCACTTGTGGACGTCGTGGATCTCCAGGGCGGCGGGGGCCGTCTCCAGGGTGTCGGTGCTGCTCATACGGCGGCCTCCCGGCGGATGCGGGCCCGCAGGTCGGTGAGGCCGCCCCGGAGCTTCTGCAGGGGCGTCGGCGGCAGCGCGCGGGTGGCGCCGCGGGCGTAGTACCGCTCGACGTAGAACTGGATCACGGAGACGACGCTGGTCAGGATCAGGTACCAGACGGTCACCACCAGGAGCAGCGGCACGATGTCGCCGGGGTAGGTGGAGCCCATGCTCTGCGCGGTGCCGAAGAGGTCGAGCAGGGAGACGTAGAAGACCAGCGAGGTGCTCTTGATCAGGCCGATCAGCTGGTTGACGTAGTTCGGGGTGATCGACCTGAGGGCCTGCGGGAAGACGATCCTGCGGAACTGGTAGCCCTTGGGCAGGCCGAGCGCGGCGGCGGCCTCGTGCTGGCCCTGGTCCACGGAGAGGATGCCGCCGCGGACCACCTCGGCCGCGTAGGCGGCCTCGTTGAGGCTGAGGCCGATGACGGCGATCACCATGTCGGTGGCGAGCTTCGACTCGTCGAAGGAGAAGAAGGCCGGCCCGAAGGGGACGCCGACGCTCAACGTCTGGTACAGGGCGCTGAAGTTGTAGAGGAAGAGCAGGACGACGATGAGCGGGATGGAGCGCAGTGCCCAGACGTAGGTCCAGCTGACCGCGCGCAGCACCGGGCTCTTCGAGAGCCGGGCCAGGGCGAGCAGGATGCCGCCGAGCAGGCCCAACACCGCGCTGTAGGCGGTGACTTCGAGGGTGATGACCAGTCCGTCGAGGAGGGTCGGCCGCAGGAACCAGTAGCCGAAGCGGTCCCACTGGTAGAAGGGGTTGGTCACCAGCCCGTGGGCGAACTGGGCGACCAGGACCAGGACGACGGCGGTGGCGATCCACCGTCCGGGTCGGCGCAGCGGGAGAACTCGCTGTGGAGCCAACGGTTTTGACGGTTTGTCAGCGGGGGGTGCGGCAGGCGCGGTGATGGTGGCGCCTGGGGGTTCACTCATGGCGGGCTCCGGCGGAGTCGGACACCCCTGGTCCCACGGCCGGGAACGCGCTGCCGCGCCGTGTTCGGGCACGGCACGGCACGCGGGGCGCGCGGGATGCGGGGGTGGGCGGACGGCGTCACACCGGGCGGCCGGTGTCTACGTCAGAGAAGCGGTGTCCACGTCAGGGAAGCCGAGTCGCGAGAACCGCGGGGCGCAGGCGGAAGTGCCTGGTCAGACCCGACAGCGGGCGCGGCCCGGTGCGGTACACGCGCTACACAGGGCGCTGTTGACGCGGAGCAGGTCGACGGCACGGTCGGCGACGAGCGGGCTCGGATACGGCTGTACGCAGCCCTGGGCACGGCGCTCGGCCGTCCTGGAGGCTGCGTACATGTCCGTCACCTGTCTTGTGTGATGGCCCCGGGGCGGGGCCTCGCGCTTACCGAACGTCGTCATCCGGTCCGGTCGTCACCTGGGGCACCCCACCGCGGTGCGAGGGTTGCCGGTCAGCAAGCCAGGGCTTGATGCTGACGCTCTTGACCGTTCTGGTCCGTAAGTAACGCAGTTGCCCGATCGAATGTCAACGCCTGTCCAGCCGGCGGAACGGTTCGGGCCGCTCTCACCTGCGGGAGACGTCCGCCGCGTGGCCGGCCCAGTCCAGGATCTGGACGGCCGCGCCGGCGGCTTCCAGGCCCTGGCAACGGCCGTGGTGGCGACGGGCGATGCCGTCGAGGTCGAGGTGGGCGCCGAAGGCCGGATGCGCGGCCAGCCGCCGGGCGTAGGCCCACAGCGCCGGGTGGTCGGCGATGCGGTGCACGGCGGAGGCGTCCAGGTGGGTGCGGTGCACGGTGTCGAGTTGCACCAGCGCCACCCACAACTCGATGTCCGCGGCGGTGAGCTGACCGCCGATCAGGAACTCCGCTCCGGTCAGCCGGCGCTCCAGCTCGTCCAGGGTGGCGAGCAGGGTCTCCAGTGCCTCCGGGTCGCCGCCCTCGCGCCCGGCGCGCTGTGCGGCCTGTTCGACGCCCTCCGCGCAGAGCCGCTCGACGGCCTCGATCTCGGCCTCGGCGCCGCGCGGGTGGAGCCGGGTGACGCCGTCGCCGAAGTGCCGGTCCAGGTCGCGCAGGATGTCCCGGCTGTGGGTGCTGACGATCCGGCCGGACCAGTCGTCGCTGAGCACGGGCGCCAGGGCCGGTCCCACGTAGCGGTGGGCGCTCGCCTCGTACAGCGGGCGCAGCGCCGTGTGGCTGCCGTCGGGACAGTCGGGGACCGCGGGCAGGAAGGTGACCGGACAACAGTCGTCGAGGCCGAGCAGGCTGTGGCCGACGGCGATGCGCAGGCCGTCGGCGCAGGCGGTGGCCAGATGGAGCCGGTAGCGGCGCGGCACCGCGTAGTGGCCGCTGCGCGCGTCGCGGCCGATGCGGCCCCGGAAGGCGGGGGCGGTGCGGACGGACGGCAGGGCGGCGAGCGGAGTGATGGAC
Source organism: Streptomyces sp. NPDC048288 (assembly GCF_043201555.1). Classification (NCBI taxonomy): domain Bacteria; kingdom Bacillati; phylum Actinomycetota; class Actinomycetes; order Kitasatosporales; family Streptomycetaceae; genus Streptomyces; species Streptomyces sp. NPDC048288. Next base: position 34,254 of record NZ_JBICZD010000025.1, on the reverse strand, counting down.
ATGCGTCTCCCCAGATGCGGGCGCGCGGACGTACGCGCGGCGGAAGCGTTCGTCGGTGGGCGGGGGCCCGGCTCGTACGGGGCGAGCGGGCGCTCAGCCTCTGCGGCGGAGGGCTCTGCGGCCGAGGACTCTGCGGTCGGTGGTGCCGAGGCCGGTGGCGCCGAGGCCGGTGGTGCCGAGGCTGATGGCGCTGCACACGCGCTGCAGATCGATGTGCAGGCGGGAGGTGAGCAGGGGGGCCGCCCAGGACGTACGGCTCTCTCGGCGCGGTCTGCCGGTGAGCGTGCGCACGCGACCCATCTTTCCCTACCTTTTCACTAGGATTCCCATCTGGAGTGTCGATCCGCCTCCGCCCCACGTCAAGAGGGCGTCCACGCCTGGGACACCCGGCCCCGGGTTGCCGCCGGACGGCGGGGGCGGTCCGCTTGGGACGCAGGCCGAGTGACAGGAGCCGGATCCGATGACCGAGCCCCCGGGCCCCGGGCCCGTCCCCGGGGCCGTGCCCGAGACCTTCGCGTTCGCCTGCGGGCGGTGCGGCAAGGCCTGGGAGGCCACCTTCCAGGCGGTGTTCTTCATCGACCCGATCGCCGACCCGGACCTGCAGAGCACCCAGGAGTACGTCGACGAGGCCGGCCGGGCGGTCCGCTCACCGCTCGCGGACGCGGTGTGCCCGCGCTGCGGCAGCCGCCGGGTGCGGATCACCGCCCCCGGAACATGACGCTCCCGCGTCCCGGCCCGGCACTCACCCGAATGGCCCGTGCGGGTGGTCCGTGGTCCCGGCGGATGGTGGCGTGGAGGGAGCTACCGCGTTCCCGAGGAGGCAGTCGCGATGACCCGTCCGTCCCGACCCGCGCGTGTTCTCGCCTCGGCCCTGGCGGCGGGATTCCTGCTCGCCACGGCGGCCTGTGCGGACGAGAGCGGCGCCCCCGAGGCCGTGTCCGTCTCGGCCGCCGCCGAGCGCTCCCCCTCCCCGTCGGCGACGCCCGCCCTGACCGGGGCCGGCGCGCAGGCCGCGCTGATCACGCCGGCCGACATCGAGAACGACTGGCAGGTCGCCACCGACGCCGCGACCTGGCGCAACTCCATGCTGATCGGCAAGGTCGACGTGGCCGGCTTCCTCACCGCCAAGTCCGACGCCGCCGACTGCCAGCGGCTGCTGGACGGCCTCTACTCCGACAGCCTCCTCGGCCGCGCCACCGGCGCCTCCGCGCTGCGCGGCTTCACCTCGGAGGACTCCCGGATGCTGTACCAGGTCGGGGACTACGGCTCGGCGGACGTCGACGCCACCCTGGACTGGATGAAGACCCTGCCGGAGAAGTGCAACCAGTTCACGGCGACCGGCCAGGACGGCGGCAAGCGGACCGTGCAGGTCGTGGCGTTGGAGGTGCCGAAGGCGGGCGACGCCCGGGAGGCCCTGACGGTGACCGTCCAGGGCACCGCCGCGGGTCAGCCGTCCACCTTCAGCACGGACGTCGCGGTCCTGCGCGTCGGCGCCTCCGGGGCGGCGGTCACCAACGGCGGCCTCTCCGCCGTCGACCACGACAGCACCGACCGCGCCGTACAGGCCGGCGCCCAGCGCCTGAAGGACGTGCTGTCCGGCAAGACCCCGGCCCCGCTGCCCAGTCAGTGGGACTGAGCAGGCGGGACCGAGTCGGCGGGACCGAGTCGGCGGGAGTGATCCGCGTCAGCCGATCCGGGCCCCGGTGCCGCTGACCCGGATGCGCAGGTCGCCGGTGCGCAGGGTCACCGTGAGTTCGCCGGGACGGCCCAGGTCCTCGCCCTGGTGCAGGGTGAGGACGGCGTCCTCGGGAACCAGGCCCAGCTCACGGACGTACACGCCGAACGCGGCGGCCGCGGCGCCGGTCGCCGGGTCCTCGACGACGCCGCCGACGGGGAACGGGTCCCGGACGTGGAAGACGGCCGCCGACTCCCGCCACACCAGCTGCAGCGTGGTCAGGTCCAGGCGGTGCATCAGGGCTTCGAGGCGCGCGAAGTCGTAGGCGAGATCGGCGAGCCGGGCGCGGGTCGCCGCCGCGAGCACGAGATGGCGGGCGCCGGCGAACGCGATCCGCGGCGGGAAGTCCGGGTCCAGGTCGGCGGCCGGCCAGTCGAGCGCGGCCAGCGCCTCGGCGAGGTCGGCCTCGGCGATCTCCTCGGTGTGCGGCTCGACGCTGGTGAGCGTGGCCCGGACCGTCCCGTCCGCCTCGGTCACCTCCACCGGCACGGTGCCGGCGCGCGTCGCGAACACCAGCTCCCCGGGGCCGGTCCGCTCGGCGAGCGCGACGGCGGTCGCGATGGTGGCGTGCCCGCAGAACGGCACCTCCGCCTTGGGGCTGAAGTAGCGGATGGTGAACGCCCGCCCCGCCGGTCCGCCGAGGCCCTCCGGGGGCGCCGTCAGGAACGCGGACTCGGAGTATCCGAGGTCGGCGGCGATGGCCAGCATGTCGCTGTCGTCCAGGGCGGAGGCGTCCAGGACGACACCGGCGGGGTTTCCCCCGTCGGGGGTGCTGGAGAAGGCGGTGTATCGCAGGACCTCGGGCCGCGGCGCGTTCGTCGTCATGATCCCGGCAACACGCGGCGCAACCGGGGCTATTCCTGGCCGGTACGGCGTCGGTTCAGTGTTCGGTGTTCAGTGGGACATGGGCTCCCCGGAGTTGCGCTGCGCGGTGCCCGCTTCGCCGTTGTCGCGGTGCCACTCGACGACGAGTTCGTCCCGGGCGCCGAAGCGGACCAGGTGCCGGCCGACGACACCCTCCAGGAGGTCGAGGTGGGCCGGCTCCGCCTCCACGGCGAGCAGTAGCGCGCCGTCGGCGGCGGTGAGGGTGCCGGTGCCGCCGTTGTCGAAGGCGAGGGTGCCGGTGCCGCTCTCCTCGTCCCAGTCGGTCCGGGAACGGCGGCCCAGATGCGAGGCGAGCTGCTTGGCGTAGCGGGCGGGGCGGTCGGTGGGGACACGGGCTTCGGAGCGGGCCATCCAGGACTCCCGGGGTAGCGGCGGGCGTACGTCGACGGGCCCACGCTACGTCGGGACGCGGGCCGGGGTGCCCCGGCGGGATCCGCAAGCTATGCCCTCGGCCCGTGCACGCTCACGACAGCGCACCTTTCACCAGCGCAAACCGCGACCGGCCCCGCGGGTTCGGGCCCGCGGGGCCTTTCCGGCGGCCGGGGCGGTCAGGCGCCCGCCGGGCCGCGTGCCTTGCGGGCCGCCCTGGCGAGGTCGAGGTCGGTGGTCTCGGGGGCGAGGAACTGGGAGACCAGGCCGCCGAGGGCGAGCACGCCCGCGCCGACGAGCAGGACGAACTCGACGCCGAACCGGTCGAGGCCCATCGGCAGCAGGAAGGTGCCGATGGCCGCGCCGACCCTGCTCATCGCGGTGGCGAAGCCGACGCCGGTGGCGCGCAGCGCGGTGGGGAACACCTCCAGCGGGTAGACGGCGGTGAGCGCGCTGGAGGCCGCGTTGAGGAAGATGAAGAAGAGGAAGCCGCCCACGATGACGGGCGTGGAGTGCGGCCACACCGCGACCAGCGCCAGGCAGCCCGCGGTGATCCAGAACGGCGGGATCAGCAGCCTCCGACGGCCGATGCGGTCCACGACCAGACAGCCGACCGTGACCCCGGCGACCGCGGTGAACGAGTAGACGAGCAGCGCCGCGACCGCGTTGTCCCCCATGTTCAGGGCGTCGAAGACCTGCGTCCAGAAGGTCCCGATGGCGAAGTACGGCAGCACCAGCGCCGCCCAGAAGACGCTCGCGAACACCGTGCTGCGCAGGTGCTCCTTGCTGAACAGCGCCCAGAACCCGGCCTGTCCGGTCGCGCTCCGCTCGTCGAGTTCCGCGTCGACGTCGATCTCGATGCCGTACCGCTCGATCAGCGCCTCGGCCTCCTCCCGGCGCCCCTTGCTCAGCAGCCAGCGGGCCGACTCGGGGATGCCGCCCCGCAGCGACACGCACACCACGGCGATGACCGCGCTGCTGGCCAGGGACCAGCGCCAGCCGCCGTCGACGTCCGCGAACAGCGCGCCGACGACCGTGGCCAGCGCGTAGCCGACGTACCAGCTGATCTCCAGGCTGGCCAGCAGCCGGCCGCGGCCCTGTCTCGGGGCGTACTCGGAGAGCAGCGGGGCGCCGATGGCGTACTCGCCGCCGATGGCCACGCCCATCAGCAGCCGGATCAGGAAGAGTTGCAGTCCGTCGGTGACGAAGAACTGGAGCACCGAGCCGACCAGGAAGATCAGCATGTCGGCGAGGAACACCGGGCGGCGGCCGAGGCGGTCGGCGAGGCGGCCGAAGAGCGGGCCGCCCACGAAGATGCCGATCAGCGGGGACGCCCCGACCAGGCCCTCCATGAGGGTGGAGAGGTGCAGATCGGCGGTGAGGGCGGTCATCGCCATGCCGATGCCGCCGATGATGTAGCCGTCGATGCCCTCGCCTATCTGGGTGGCGAGCTTCAACTTCGTGTGCAGGCGGCGGCGTTCACGGGCGCGGTCGGCGGGCACCTCCGGGGTGCCGGGCGGTTGCTGGGTCGCAGGCGTCATTGCCATGAGCGGTCCTTGGGGTGAGCGGGTGAGCGGGTGAGCGGGTGTGGGCGAGCGGGGACGGGCAGCGGTTCGGGAGGGGTTCAGAGGGGTTCAGAGGGGCCAGTCGAGGGCGATGTACTGCGTCTCCAGGAAGGCCTCGATGCCTTCGCGGCCGCCTTCCCGGCCGAGGCCGGACTGCTTGACGCCGCCGAAGGGCGCGGCCGGGTCGGACAGCAGGCCGCGGTTGACGCCGACCATGCCGGCCTGCAGACGTTCGGCGACGCGCAGCGCGCGGCCGACGTCACGGGAGTAGACGTAGGAGGCCAGGCCGTGGACGGTGGCGTTGGCGCGGGCCAGCATCTCGTCCTCGTCGGTGAAGGTGGTCAGCGGCGCGACGGGGCCGAAGACCTCCTCGTGCAGGATGCGGGCGTCGTCGGGGACGTCGGTGAGGACGGTCGCGGGGTGGAAGTGGCCGGGTCCGTCCGGGACTTGGCCCTGCGCGGCGACGCGGGCACCGCGCGCCAGCGCGTCGTCGACCAGGGAACGGATCTTGTCCACGGCCGCCCGGTTGATCATCGGGCCGAGGGTGACGCCCTCCGCCATGCCCGGCCCGACGCGTACGGCGGCCATGGCGGCGCCGAACTTCTCGGTGAACTCCTCGGCCACGGAGGCGTGGACGTAGAACCGGTTGGCGGCGATGCAGACCTCGCCGCCGCCGCGCATCTTGGCGTCCATCGCCCCGCGCACGGCGGCGTCGACGTCGGCGTCCGCGCACACCACGAAGGGGGCGTTGCCGCCCAGTTCCATGGTGACGTTGACGACGTTCGCCGCGGCCTGCTCCAGGAGCAGCCTGCCGGTGGCGGTGGAGCCGGTGAAGGAGAACTTGCGGACCCGTTCGTCGCCGAGCCAGACGGAGACGACCTCGGGGGCGCGGTCGGTGGGCAGGACGTTCACCAGGCCCGCGGGCAGGCCCGCTTCGGTGAGCAGCGCGGCGACGGCGAGCGCGGTGAGCGGGGTCTCGGGGGCGGGCTTGAGCAGCACCGGGCAGCCGGCCGCGAGCGCCGGGGCGATCTTGCGGGTGGCCATGGCGGCCGGGAAGTTCCAGGGGGTGACGAACGCCGAGACACCGACGGGGTGTCTGCGCACGACGTGCCGGTAGCCGCCGGCCGGGGCGTCCCCGAAGGAGGAGCCGATCCGGACCGCCTCCTCGGCGAACCAGCGGAAGAACTCGGCGGCGTAGCCGACCTCGGCCACCGCGTCCCGGTGGGCCTTGCCGTTCTCCCGCACGATGAGCCGGGCCAGGGTGCCGGTGTGCTCGCGCATCAGCTCGAAGGTGTCGTGCAGGATCTCCGAACGGCGCCGGGCCGGTGTCGCCCGCCAGCCGGCCGCGGCCGCCTGCGCCGCCTCGACCGCCGCCCGGGCGTCCTCGGGTCCCGCCGCGGACACCTCCCTGACCGGTTCGCCGGTGGCCGGGTCGGACACGGGGTAGGTCCGCCCGTCGGCGGCCGGGAGCCAGCGGCCGCCGAGGAACACATCGCCTTCCGCGAGCGGCGCCTTGGCCAGGAGGTCGATGCCGGCGAGGTTCATGAGCTGCTCTTTTCTCCGTTTCGGACGGTGCTCGTCCGATGCGCGGTGAATTTACGAGCGCGTCATGGGGCCGACAAGGCAACCTCGGCGGATCGCAATGGGGGTTGCTGTGAGGGCAACTCCCCGATCTTGGGCGGGAGTCCGTCCCGCGCCCCGGCGCTCAGGTGAGGCGCGCCCTGGTGAGCGGGGTGTGCCGGGGCTCCCAGCCCAGCAGCGACGACACCCGCGCCGCCGCCCGGGCCGTCGTCCGCCCCGCCTCGTCCAGGCGCTCGCCCAGCCGGGCCTTCGGGGCGGAGATGTTGATCGCGGCGACGACCCGCCCCCGGAAGTCCCTGACCGGCGCCGACACCCCGACCAGCCCCTCCTCGAACTCCTCGCTCACCCGCGCGTAGCCCCGCCGCCGGGCGTCCTGGATGAGCGACCACAGGTCCTGGACCGGCATCTCGCCGCTGGTCCCGAAGCGCACGTACAGCTCGTCGGGGGTCGCGTCGGCGAGCAGCACCCGCCCCGCCGAGAGCCGCCAGGCGGGCACCCCGCGCCCCTCCCAGCCGTGCACGCGGAAGGAGTGCCCGGAGACCGAGAGCAGGGTGAGGACGTCACGGTCGCTGAGCACGCACAGGTGGCTGGTCTCCTCCAGGTCCGCGGACAGGGCGTGCATGACCGGCTCGGCCACCCGTACCAGGCGGCTCTCTGAGGTGCGGGCGACCAGCGAGAACAGCCGCCAGCCGAGGCGGTACTCCAGGGTGTCCGGGTCGCGCTCGACGATGCCCTCGGCGGCCAGCGCCTTCAGCGCCCGGGAGATCTGGGTCTTCTCCCGGCCCACCAGCTGGGCCAGGCGTACGACGCCGAGGCCGCCGGCGTCCTGGGCCTCGTCGGAGGCGAGGGCTTCGAGGAGGTCGATGTCGCGGCGCAGGCCGTGGCCGCGGGAGGCCGCGGAGGAGTCGGTCACCGGGTCATCGTATGCACGGAGAAGGGCGGTGGAACCCCCAGGTCAGCGCCGAAGTTGTCAGCAGAGCAACCGGCATTTCGATTCCCGTCACCGCCTTGCGAGGGGGTGGTGACGGACCTAGATTCGCCGCATCGGGCCGGATGAACTGCGCGGTATGCGAGCTTTGCGCTCACCTCGTGGTCGCCCCGGCCCGCTGCCGCCACCCGCTCCCGGAGTTCCAGGAGAACCCATGCCATCGCCCTTCGCCCCGACCGCGCTCATCGGCGAGTCCTTCGTCGGTGCGGGCGCCGATGCCGCGCACACGAACCTCGTGATCGGACGCAAGGGCGGCCCGGTAGAGACCGCGTGGGCGACGGCGCTGGCCACCCCGAGCGCCGGCCATGTGCCGTTCGTGACGGTGCTGCGGCCGTCCGTGCCGGTGAAGCCGCTGACCCTGTTCGTGACCAAGGCCGCCGCGGTTGGCGACCTGCACGAGCGCGCGACCTGGGGTTCCGCCCAGGCCGGGCTCGCGCAGGGGATCGCGGACGCGGTGGCGGACGGGCTGATCCCGGCGGCGGACGCAGACGACCTGCTGATCGTCGCCGCGGTGTGGGTCAACCCCGCGGTCGGCGACCTGGACGCCTCCTTCCAGAACCAGCGCGCCGCCGCGTACGGCGCGGTGCGGGCCGCGGTGACCGGTACGCCGACCGTCTCCGACGTGCTGGCGGCCGCGCAGGAGGGCCCGGCCAACCCGTTCTACACGCCGACCCCCGAGGTGCTCGCCCGATGAAGATCACCGACATCACCCTGGACCGGCTGCGGCTGGAGCTGGACCCGCCGTTCCGGGCCGCCTGGGACCCGGAGCCGCGCCGTGCCTTCGACGCGACGATCGTGCGCGTCCACACCGACGAGGGCATCACCGGCATCGGCTCCGGCGACCTGATGGACGGCTTCGAGACCTACAAGCACCTGTTCGTCGGCGAGGACCCGCTCGACATCACCCGCCATGTCCGGGCGATCGAGACCGCCAACTTCCACGGCGCGCACTACTGGCCGCTGGAGGCCGCGCTCTGGGACGTCATCGGCAAGGTGCACGGCCGCCCGGTGGCCGAACTCTTCGGCAACGCGGCGAAGAAGCTGCCCGCCTACGCCTCCTCGGGCGAGCTCAAGTCGCCCGAGGAGCGGGTCGAGACCGCCCTGAAGGTGCGCGAGGCCGGTTTCCGCGCCCTGAAGATCCGCATCGACCGCAACCGAATCGACGAGGGCGTCGCCGCCGTGCGCGCGGTGCGCGAGGAACTCGGCCCCGGCTTCGAGATCATGGTCGACCTCAACCAGTCCTGGCGGATGGCCGGCGACACGGCGAACGCCTCCGACCTGGCCGGGACCCGCAGGACCGTGGCCCGCCTCGCCGAACTCGACGTGTTCTGGGTCGAGGAGCCGCTGCCGTACGCGGACCTGAACGGCTTCAAGCGGCTGCGGGCCGAGAACCCGGGGGTGCGGATCGCCGCCGGCGAGATGCACCACTCCCCCACCGAGCTGCTGCGCTACCTCGAAGAGGACGCCCTGGACATCTACCAGATGGACGTGGTGCTGGCGATCGGCATGCACCGCGCCCGCACCCTGGCCGAACTCGCCCAGCTGAAGCACCGTCAGTTCACCCCGCACAGCTGGACCAACGGCATCGGCGTGCTCGCCAACCTCCATGTCGCGGCGGGCGTCGGCGGCGGCCCGTTCTTCGAGTACCCCTACGACCCGCCCGGCTGGACCCCCGAGCGCCGCGACTTCATGCTCGCCGAGCCCGTCCGGGTGAACGCCGAGGGCGACCTGGAGGTCCCGGACCTGCCCGGCCTCGGTATCGAGCTGGACGAGGACGCGATCGACCGCTGGAGGATCAAGTGACGTACCCGATCGAAGAGTTGCTGACGCGGTCGTACGAGGACTGGCAGGCCGCGGCGGGCAAACTCGCCTTCGAGACGCGGCTGTTCATCGACGGCGCCTTCACCGACGCGACCTCCGGCGACTCCTTCACCAGCGTCTCGCCCCGCGACGGCGCGGTACTGGCCCGGGTGGCGGCGGCGGGGGCCGAGGACGTCGACCGGGCGGTACGGTCCGCCCGGGCCGCCTTCGAGGACGGCCGCTGGCGCGACCTCGCGCCGAAGGAACGCAAGCGGATCCTGCTGCGCTGGGCGGAGCTGATCCTCGCGAACGCCGAGGAACTCGCGCTGCTCGACACCCTGGAGATGGGCAAGCCCATCACCGAGTCGGTGCGGATCGACGTGGCCAGGACGGCGGAGACCCTCGCCTGGTACGCCGAGACCATCGACAAGACGTACGACGAGGTGGCCCCGACCCCCGGTGACGCGCTGGCGCTGATCACCCGCGAGCCGCTGGGCGTGATCGGCGCGGTCGTGCCGTGGAACTACGCGCTGCTGATCGCCAGTTGGAAGCTGGGCCCGGCGCTCGCCACCGGCAACAGCGTGGTCCTCAAGCCCGCCGAGCAGACCTCGCTGGCCACGCTCCGGCTCGCGGCGCTGGCCACCGAGGCGGGGCTGCCCGACGGCGTGCTCAATGTCGTCCCGGGCCGGGGCGAGGTCGCCGGTCAGGCGCTCGGCCGGCATCCCGGGGTCGACAAGATCGCCTTCACCGGTTCGGCGGAGGTGGCCCGGCTCTTCCAGGTGTACGCGGGCGAGTCCAACGGCAAGCAGGTCGCCGTGGAGGCGGGCGGCAAGTCGCCGCAGCTCGTGCTGGCCGACGCCGACATCGAGGCGGCCGCGTCCGCCGTGGCCTGGGGGATCTTCTACAACGCGGGGCAGACCTGCAACGCGGGTTCCCGGGTCGTCGTGCACGCCTCGGTCAAGGACGAACTCCTGGACGCGGTACGGCGGATCACCGCCGACACCTTCCGCGTCGGCGACCCACTGGACCCGGCCACCGTGATGGGGCCGATCGTGGACGAGTCCCAACTGGCGAAGATCCTGGGCTACATCGAGCGCGGCACGGCCGACGGGGCGCGGATCCTGCTCGGCGGCGGGCGCACACTCACCGACAGCGGCGGCACCTTCGTCGAACCGACCGTGCTGGACGGCGTGGTGAACACGTCCGCGGTCGGCCAGGAGGAGATCTTCGGCCCGGTGCTGGCCGTCGTGTCGTACGACGGGGACACCGACGAAGGCGTACGGCTCGCGAACGAGAGCGACTTCGGGCTCGTCGCCTCGGTCTGGACCCGGGACGTGACGGTCGCCCACCGCACCGCGAAGCGGCTGCGGGCCGGCACGGTGTGGATCAACACCTTCGACGCCAGTGATGTCATCACCCCGTTCGGCGGCTTCAAGGCCACCGGGGCGGGACGCGACAAGTCGCTGCACGCGCTGGACGCGTACACGGCACTCAAGACCACCTGGATCAACCTGGCCTGAACGGCCCCTCCCCCGCTTCACCTGCTTCCCCCACCTCACCTGGACATAGCGAGGACATCGATGAGGATCGGTTTCATCGGCCTGGGCAACATGGGACGCCACATGGCCCGCCATCTGATCCACGCGGGACACCTGGTCACCGTGCACGACAGCCGGCCCGAGGCCGCCGTGGAGCATCTGGCGCTCGGCGCGCGCTGGGCCGACACCCCGGCCGCGTGCGTGGCCGACGCCGAACTGCTGATCACGATGGTGCCGAACCCGCGCGTCGTGGAGAGCGTGCTGCTGCGCGGCGGGGCCGCCGAGGCGCTGCCCGAGGGCGCCCTGTGGATCGACATGTCGACCTCCACCCCGGCGGTGGCGGACCGGATCGCGGCCGACGTCCTGGACCGGCGCGGGGTGCGCCGCCTGGACGCCCCCGTCAGCGGGATGGCGCGCGGTGCCGAGGCCGGGCGGCTGCAGATATTCGTCGGCGGCGAGGCGGACGACTTCCGGATGTGCCTGCCGGTCCTCGAGGCGATGGGCGACCCCGACAAGGTGCTGCACGTGGGCCCGCTCGGGGCCGGCTACACGGTCAAGCTGATGATCAACCTGCTGTGGTTCACGCATCTCGTCGCCACCTCCGAGGTGCTGGCCATGGGCACCAAGGCGGGCGTGGACCTCGGGGTGCTGCGCGGCTCGCTGCTGGCCAGCCCGGCCGCCTCGCACTTCCTGGAGCAGGACCTGCTCTCCGTGCTGGTCGACGGCGACTACGACGACTCGTTCGCGATGGTCCTGGCCTGCAAGGACCTCGGTCTGGCCGTGGACCTCGGGCGTGACCTGGGCGTCCCCACCGAGCTGTCGGCGCTCGTGGAGCAGATCTACCGCCGTTCCAAGGCGCAACACGGCGATCTGGCCGGGGAGATGAGCCCGGTCCGGCTCTACGAGGCCATGGCCGGGCGGGAGTTCCGGCTGCCGCGCCCGGAGGAGGCCCTGTTGAACACCCCGGTCTGAGCCGGTCCCCGTCGTCCCTCTTTCCTCGCGTCCCCAGGAGCCGTACGCCATGGGCGAGTCCCTCACCAGCCAGCTGACCGTCGACCCCACCTGCCGTATCGAGTTCGGCCCCGGCCGCCTCGCGCACCTCCCGGACCTGGTCTCCTCCCTCGGGGCGAGCCGTGCGTTCGTGGTCACCGACCGCGGGCTGCGGGACGCCGGCATCGTCGGCCGGGTGCTCAAGGTGCTGGACGCGGCGGGCGTCGAGCACGGGGTGTACGACGGGGTCGGCGCCAACCCGTCGACCGGAAACGTCGACGAAGGGGCCGCCCGGGCACGGGAGTTCGGGCCCGCGGTGGTCGTCGCCCTCGGCGGGGGCTCGGTGCTCGACGCGGCCAAGGGCATCTCGCTCCTCGTCGGCAACGCGGACGCGGCGGCGGCCGACGCGGACGCGCTGTGGGAGGCGCTCGACGGGCTGCCGCTGATCGCGATCCCGACCACCTCGGGCACGGGCGCGGAGACCAACGGCTTCGGTGTCGTCGAGGACACCGAAGCCCGTCGCAAGGTGTATCTGGGGCATCCGTCGGTCAAGCCGCGGATCGCGCTGCTCGACCCGGAGCTGACGCTCGGCCTGCCCGCCCGGATCACGGCCGCCACCGGCATCGACGCGCTGGTGCACGGCATCGAGTCGCTGGCCTCGCGGGGCGCGAACCCGGTCTCGGCGGCGTACGCGGCGCAGGCGGTGGCCATGGTCGGCCGCTGGCTGCCCGTCGCCCACGCCGACGGTTCGGACCTGGAGGCCCGCGCCGGGCTGATGCTCGGCGCCCATCTGGCGGGCCAAGCGCTCACCCTGTCCGGGCTGGGTCTCGTGCACGGCATCGGGCACGCCCTGACCGCGCACACCGGCACCCCGCACGGTGTCGCGCTGGCCGCCGTCCTGGAGGAGGTCCTGGAGTTCGGCGCGCCCGCCGCCCGGGACGCCTACGAGCAGACGGCCCGCGCCCTGCGCCTGGACCCGCCCGCCGACGGCGACTGGGCCCGGGCCGCGATCGACGCCGTCCGGAAGATCTCCGGCGCGCTGGGCATCAAGCAGCCCCTGCGCGAACTCGGCGTCCGCCCGGACCTGCTGCGCCCGATCGCCGCGGGCGCGCTGGCGGACGCGGTGACCCGCAACGCCCCGCGGCAGCCGACCGAGGAGCAGATCCTCGGGATCCTCGAAGCGGTGTACTAGACCGGAGTGACGCAGGTGACGCGTGGGGCGACTGCCTCGGGTTCGCCGTCGTCGGCGGTGGCCGAATCCCTATCGGTCGACCGCCACGACCGTTCCGACGCGGCGCTCATATCGGCCAGACAGAACGTGACTGGTTGTCATCATGGAACGCCGTCTGCCCGTCGGGCAATTGCCTGATGGGCAGACGCATGTCCAGACCGGACGGATCCTGTTCGTACTTGAGCCGAATCCCTCCGTGACATGCCGTAATGAGGGCAACTTGCGCCTCATATCGCACAGTCGAAGCGGAATGCAAGGTGCCGCGTTTCAGTCAAAGTCGCGTTGCGATCTTGGCTGAGATCGGTCGATAAGTAGACAATAAATTGGGCGAACGACCTGGGGGAACAAAGAGCCACTGCCCGACGAACCACCTCCGGTTCCGTACCGACCCGGAGGCAGCGCGCAGGAGGGGTTGTGGAACGCTATTTCACTAGTGAGTGGCACGACGGCTTGCGACATCGAGTGCGCGAGTTCGCCGAGCGGGAGGTGCGTCCGCGGATAGCGGAGATGGAGCGTTCGCGGGCCGTGGCCCACGAGCTCTCCGCCCTCATCGCCCGGCAGGGCTGGATCGGCGTCACCATCGGCACCGAGTACGGCGGGATGGGCGCCGGACATCTCGCCAAGACGATCATCATCGAGGAACTTGCCCGCGTCAGCGGCGCCATGGGAGCCATGGTGCAGGCCTCCCAGCTCGGCGTCGCCAAGATCATTCATTTCGGCGACGCACAGCAGAAGAGCACGTGGCTGCCGCGTATCGCCGCGGGCGACTGCCTGCCGACCATCGCCGTCACGGAACCGGAGTCGGGCGGCCATGTGCTGGGCATGGGCAGCACCGCGGTCCGCGACGGCGACGACTACGTCCTCAACGGCCGCAAGGTCTTCGTCGGCAACAGCCATGTCGGCGACCTGCACGGGGTGGTCGTCAGGACCGGCGAGGGATCGAGAGGGCTGTCGGCCTTCCTGGTCGAGGCCGACCGCCCCGGCTTCTCGCTCGGCGAGCACCAGCCGGCCATGGGGCTGCACGGCTTCAGCTTCGGCGAGCTGATCTTCGACAACTGCCGGGTGCCGGCCGCGAACCTGCTCGGCGCGGAGGGCAAGGGCCTGGCCGTCGCCTACTCGTCGAGCATCCTGTACGGCCGGCCCAACCTGACCGCGGTCTCCCTCGGCATCCACCAGGCCGTGTTCGAGGAGACGACCGCCCTGTGCATCGAACGGGAACGCTACGGCGCGCCCCTGGGCGAACTCACCAACATCAAGCTCCGGCTCGGCCGGATGAAGTCGCGGCTGATGACCGCCAGACTGGCCGCCTACCACGCCGTACACCTGCTCGACCAGGGACTGTCCTGCGACACCGAGCTGATGAACGCCAAGCTCCTCAACGTCGAGGCAGCCATCGAGTCCGCCCGTGACGGCATGGAGATCCACGCCGCCAGCGGCCTGTTCACCGACCGCCCGGTGGAGCGCTACCTGCGCGACGCCCATCACATCTACGCGCCCGCAGGCACCTCCGACATCCAGTTGCTGCGCCTGGGCGAGACCGCGCTCGGCACGGCCAAGGGCCAGTGGTCCGAGCGCCTGGCCGACCTCGTGCGCAGCGTGGCGCCGCGGCCGCGCGAAGAGCAGCTGGAACCGGCCGGGCACGCGGGCTGAACCCCCAGCGCGCACCGGCTCAGATCCCTCCCCGCTCCTCCATCTCATGGATACGGTCGACCAGTTGCTGCGCCAGTGACTTGATGGTCGCCAGCCCCTCGCGCCCCCACGGGTGGGTCTCCGTGTCCACCACGCAGATCGTTCCCAGGGCCATCCCGGTCTTCCAGTCGATCAGGGGAGCGCCCATGTACGAGCGGATACCGATCTCGTCCACGACCCGGTTGCCCGCGAACCGCGGGTAGTCGCAGACGTCCTCGAGCACCAGGGCCTTCTTCCGCACGACGACGTGCGGGCAGTAGCCCTGGTCACGTGTCATGGTCCGGCCGACCTGGTTCTCCTGCGGCTCCAGCTGCACCCCGGGCCGGCCGGCCGCGTACAGGCCGGCGAAGTACTGGCGGTTCTCGTCGATGAAGTTGACCATCGAGAACGGTGCGCCGGTGACCTGCGCGAGATTGCGCGCGAACTCGTCGAACTCCGGGATCGGGACGTCGCCGATGCCGAGCTCGCGCAGCCTGGCGACCCGGGCGGGGGCGTCCCGGTCGTCCGGCGTGAGCAGCAGATGGCGGGTCGGGTCGTACTGGGGCGTCTGGTAGGGAACCGGGGCAGACATGCAGGCTCCATTCGGCCGCGCTGAGGATGCCTCAGCGCAGCGGGTCAAGCTCCGCGGGCGGTGTGCCGGGAGTCGAGGCGAGAAGGTGCTGGAGGAGCGCGATCAACACACGCGTTCCGGAGTTGCACTGGCGTGCGTCGCACGCCACCACGGGTACGTCGGGCTTGAGGTCGAGAGCCGAGCGGATCTCGTCGGACGTGTAGCGGTAGGAGCCGTCGAACTCGTTGACGGCGACGATGAATCCGATGCCCCGCCGTTCGAAGAAGTCGACCGCGGCGAAACAGTGGTCCAGCCGGCGGGTGTCGGCGAGCACGACCGCGCCCAGGGCGCCGTTGGACAGCTCGTCCCACATGAACCAGAACCGCTCCTGCCCGGGCGTGCCGAACAGGTACAGGACGTGGTCGCGGTCCAGGGACATCCGGCCGAAGTCCATCGCCACGGTGGTGGTCGACTTCCCCTCGATGCCCACCAGGCTGTCGGTACGGGCGCTGACCTGGGTCAGCAGCTCCTCGGTGCTCAGCGGCTCGATCTCGCTGACAGCTCCTACGAACGTGGTCTTGCCGACCCCGAAGCCACCGGCGATGAGGATCTTCAGCGCGGTGGGAAAGGGGTCAGAGCCGCTTGCGAAGGCCATGCAGCACCGTCTCCAGAAGGTGTCGGTCGGTGGGGGAACCCGCCAGGATGGCGCGCGGGGCACTCGTGGTCACCGCGCGGTGTGTGACGAGGTCGGACAGCAGGACTTTGGTGATGACGGCCGGCAGCTTCAGGTGCGCGGCCACCTCGGCGACGGACAGCGGCACGCCGCACAGGGCCAGCACCTGGTCGTGGTCGGGGCCGAGATAGGTCTTCGGCCGTTCACCCGTCGCCATGACCAGGGTGAGCAGGTCGAACTGCGACGAGGGGCGGGTACGTCCGTTGCTGACGGTGTAGGGCCGGATCAGCCGGCCCGCGTCGTCGTCGAGCCAGGCCCCGTCCTCCGCGTCCGACATGGTCAGCGCCCCGGATCGAGCGACGCGCCGGCCGCCTGCTGCCGGACGGGGGTCGCCAGGTACGGGCGGACGCTCTTGACCAGCATGGCCATCTCGTAGCCCAGCACGGCCGCGTCGGCCTCGCGGTCGGCCAGCACGGCCAGACAGGCGCCCGAGCCGGCCGCGCAGACGAACAGCAGAGCCGTGTCCAGCTCCACCACCACCTGCCGTACGTCGGCACCGTGGGCGAACTGCATGCCCGCGCTGCGCGCCAGCGAGTGGAGACCCGACGCGAGGGCGGCCAGGTGCTCCGCCTCGGCCACTGTTTCGAGCCCGTCGTACGCCTTCGCCAGTCCGTCGGAGGACAGCAGCAGGGCACTGCGGGTGAAGGGGACCCTCTGGATGAGTCCCGACAGGAGCCAGTCGAGGTTCTGCGACTGGCCGGCATGCATGTCGCTCACGGTGGCGTTCTTCTCCTTGTGTTGCGAGTCCAGGGCCTGCATCAGCGAGCGCTGTTGGTGGGGGGCTCGTCGGGTTCGTTGTCGGCGAGGCGGACCCCTCGCTGGAACATGGCCATCAGTCCCGGGTCGTGCTCCGTCTCCTTCTCGTCGCCCGTGCGCACCGCGGGACCGTTGCGCAGTTCGGGCGCCAGGTGCTCCTGGGCGTGGCGCTGCGGGAGCTGCGGCCGGTCGTCGCGGGGCGGGCCGCCGAGCTGGGGAGCGGGTACGTACGCCGGCGGCGCTCCGGCGCCGTGGCCGTACTGCTGCGGCGCGGGCGCCGGTCCGGCCGCGGTCTGCGTCTGCGCCGGCGGCAGCGGCTGGCGCAGGGCCTGCGGCGGGGCCACGGGGCGTCCGTGGGAGGCCTGCGCGGGCGGCTGCGGGACCGAGGGCATCCGGGCCTGCTGGGGCAGGTCGGCGACCTGGTACTGGTCGGACGGGCCGTCGGCCTCGTCGCCCAGCAGGGCGCGCGGCACGACCAGGATCGCCTGGACACCGCCGTAGATGTTGCTCTGCAGCCGGACCGCGATGCTGTGCCGGCGGGCCAGCGCGGACACCACGTACAGGCCGATACGGCCGTCGGCGAGCAGCTTGCTGAGGTCGATGTGGTCGGGCTCGGCGAGCAGCGAGTTGATCCGGGTCTGCTCGTCCAGGGGCATGCCCAGACCGCGGTCCTCGACCTCGATGGCGAGCCCGGCGGTCACCCGCTGGGCGCGCAGCAGGACCTGGGTGCCGGGCTCGGAGAACGTCGTGGCGTTCTCGACCAGTTCGGCGAGCAGGTGGATGACGTCGGCGACGGCGTGGCCGCGCAGCGTCCCCTCGATCGGCGGCACCAGCTTGACCCGGGAGTAGTGCTCGACCTCGGCGATCGAGGAGCGCAGCACCTCGGTCAGGGTCACCGGACGGGTCCACTGGCGGCGGGAGACCGAGCCACCGAGCACGGCGACGTTCTCCGCGTGGCGGCGGATACGGGTGGCCAGGTGGTCGACGTGGAACAGGCCCTTGAGCAGCTCCGGGTCCTCGACCTCGTTCTCCAGCTGGTCGAGCATGTTGATGGCCCGGTGGACGAGCGACTGCAGACGCCGGGCGAGGTTGACGAAGACCTCGACCCGCTCCTCGCTCTCCTGCGCACTCGTCGGGGCGTACTGCGCGCGCTGCACCACGGCGGTGCGGGCCTGCCAGAGGGCGACGCTCATCTCGTACCCGAGCGTCCCGAGCCGGTCGTTCCGGGACGGCGCGGGGAGGGTGAACGCGACCTGCTCCACCGGCTCGCCCCGCTCCAGCCGCTGCAGGGCGTCCTGCAGGCCGGCCTGGCTCGCGGTGACGGTACGGCGCAGCGCCGCGTACTGCCGGGACGCCGTCCGGTCCGCCGTGCGGCCGGCCCGCACGGCCGCGGCCAGCACCCCGCAGCCGATCACGGCGCCGACGACGAGCACCGTCCAGGTGGCCGCGTCGGCGGTGCCCCGCTGGGCCTTGAGGACGAAGACGAGCAGGACGGCGGCGAGGACCGCCATGGACAGCGCGGGAAGGACCGCGAGGCGAACCGTACGGGACCGAGTGGCCGATTCTGTCGGTTCGTCCTGCGCGGGAGGCCTGGCGTGCCTGTTGTGAACCGAGCCCGGCACGGTCATCCGACCAGGTCCCGAACGCCCTGCATGAGTCGCGGTTTCGGACATGGAGCCCTCTCGATGAACCAGTTCGGAGACACAGCGTGCAGCGCAAACAAACTGTCAACTCCCGTCCAGAAGTGGACAGTTATCAGGCCAGCAACCCTACGCCACAGACCCCTATGTGACGTAATCAGATCACCACGGAAACGGAACCTTCACTTGCCGAAACGATTCCCTGGTGACACTCCCCCGCCGACCCCCTGACCGGAATCGGGGTGAGCGACCCTTTTGCACCCTTCGACACCGCTTCCTCGGAGAACGTCAACCTCGGTCACTCACACAACAGTTGACGTCACCCGAACGGACAGACAGCGCGGCTCTTCGACCATCATGGGTCAGCCCCGGACACGCCGACCCCGCGAACCCCGCCCGCCCCTACGGTCCATGCATCGGACGGACCGGCCGGGGCCGGTCCGTCGCAACGGCTACCGAAGGGGAGGACGCCGCCATGGCGAGCGTGGAAGTGTCACTGAAGGAAATGATGGCCGGGGTCGAGGGGGCGATGGGCGCCGCCGTCGTCGACTACACCAGCGGGATGGCGCTGGGAACGCTGGGCGGGGGCAAGGACCTCGACCTGACGATCGCCGCGGCCGGGAACACGGACGTCATCCGGGCCAAGGTGCGCACCATGGAGGAGCTGGGCCTCAAGGGCCGGATCGAGGACATCCTGATCACGCTGGAGAAGCAGTACCACCTCATCCGCCTGATCACCGGGCGCAGCGGTAACGGCCTCTTCCTCTACCTGGTGCTCGACAAGGCCCGCTCGAACCTGGCGATGGCCCGCCACCAGCTCAAGCGGGTCGAGGAACAACTCGAGGTCTAGCGACGACGCGGCGCCCGGGACTTCCTGCGCCCACGATGTGAAAACTTCTTCAAGTGACCACATCAGCATGATCCCAATTCATGCCTGCACCGGGCCACGGGCGGCAAGGATCGGCTGTGCAGGGCCGATGCGGCGGTGTCGCGAGGCGCCGCCGCACCCCGGCGGCCCCACCCCACCCGACCCGGCAGAGAGCGAGCTGTCATGCAAGTCCCCCTGTACCAGGCCAAGGCGGACTTCTTCCGCATGCTCGGGCACCCTGTACGGATCAGGGTCCTGGAACTGCTCCAGCACGGACCGGTCCCGGTGCGGGACCTGCTCGCCGACATCGAGATCGAGCCGTCCAGCCTCTCCCAGCAACTGGCCGTGCTGCGCCGGTCCGGCATCGTGGTCTCCATCCGGGAGGGATCCACCGTCAGCTACGCCCTGGCCGGCGGCGATGTCGCGGAACTCCTGCGCGCGGCCCGCCGCATCCTCACCGAACTGCTGGACGGGCAGAACGTCCTGCTCGCCGAACTGCGGCAGGCCGACGCGCACGTCCGGCCGGTGTCCGCCGACAGCCGCGGCTGAGCCGCGCCCGGATGTGCCCCGCCCACATGTGCCGCGCCCGGATGTGCCGCGCGCGGTCCGGGCGTAGGCTGGGCGGGTACTTCCGGACCGCGCCCCGAGGGCGTGCATTCGTCGGTCCCGCGTGCCCGGACCTCTGTGTCGCCGGGGCGCACCCCGAGCGAGCGGAGGACAAGCGATGGGGACAGTCACCACGGGCGACGGCACCACTCTCTTCTACAAGGACTGGGGCCCGCGCGACGGGCAGCCGATCGTCTTCCACCACGGATGGCCGCTGAGCGCCGACGACTGGGACAACCAGATGTTGTTCTTCCTGTCGCACGGCTACCGCGTCATCGCCCACGACCGCCGTGGCCACGGCCGCTCCACCCAGACCGCCGGCGGCCACGACATGGACACCTACAGCGACGACGTGATCGCGCTCGCGGCGGCGCTCGATCTGCGGGACGCCGTGCACATCGGCCACTCCACCGGCGGCGGCGAGGTCACCCGCTACGTGGCCCGCGCCGAACCGGGCCGGGTCGCCAAGGCCGTGCTGGTCGGCGCCGTACCGCCCCTCATGCTCAAGACGGACGCCAACCCGGGCGGCCTGCCCATGGAGGTCTTCGACGGCTTCCGCGCCGGAGTGGCCGGCAATCGCTCCCAGTTCTTCATCGACGTGCCCTCGGGACCGTTCTACGGCTTCAACCGCCCCGGCGCGCAGGTGTCCCAGGGCATGATCGACAACTGGTGGCGGCAGGGCATGATGGGCGCGGCCAACGCCCACTACGAATGCGTCAAGGCGTTCTCCGAGACCGACTTCACCGAGGACCTCCGGCAGATCGAGGTACCGGTCCTCGTCGCCCACGGCACCGACGACCAGGTCGTCCCGTACGAGGACTCGGCGCCGCTGACCGTGCAACTCCTCAAGAACGGCACCCTCAAGAGCTACGAGGGCCTTCCCCACGGCATGCTCACCACCCGCCCCGAGGTCCTCAACCCCGACATCCTGGAGTTCGTACGGTCCTGACGGCGTCCGGTGCGGCACACGAAAAGGGCCTTCACGGACTCTCGTCCGCGAAGGCCCTTCGCAGCGTCGGGACGACAGGATTTGAACCTGCGACCCCTTGACCCCCAGTCAAGTGCGCTACCAAGCTGCGCCACGTCCCGCTGCGGAGTCACGCGGTGGGTTTCCGCGTGATCACGCAGGTCAACACTACCGCACGCGTACGGGTGCTGCCGCCGGCCGCTCCGTGGCCGGGGTGGTGACGCGGTTCGTGCGGCGGACCGGGACGAGGAGCGCGGCTCCGGCGGCGGTCAGGCAGAACAGGGTGAGCAGGGCCCAGGCGTGGGTGTAGCCGGAGGCGTAGGGCAGTCCGGAGGGCTGGAGCCGGCCGGTGACCAGGACGCTGGTGAGCGCGGCACCGATGGAGCCGCCGATGGTGCGGATGTTGGCGTTCATACCGGTCGCGGCGCCGGTCTGCTCGGGCGGCACGCTGCCGACGATGAGGTTGGCCATCGAGGCGAAGGCCAGGCCGATGCCGAGGCCGAACAGGCCCGCGACGACACCGATCTGCCACCGCTCGTCATGCCAGAGGGTCAGGAAGCCGCAGGCCAGTGCACCGAGCGCGGCGCCCGCGGTGAGCTGCGCCTTGGCGCCGACGCGGGGTTCGAGGCGGCCGCCGAGGATGCCGGAGAGGAACATGGCGATGAGCATCGGCAGCATGAGCAGGCCGGACTCGGTGACGGTCGCGCCGAAGCCGTAACCGGCCGAGCCGGGGGTCTGGACGAAGCCGGGCAGGAAGGACCAGATCGCGTACATGCCGGCGCCGAAGAGCAGGGCGGCCGCGTTGGTGGTCCAGACGGCGGGCAGCCGCATCACGCGCAGGTCGATCAGCGGGTTGGCCGAGCGGGACTCGGTCAGCAGCCAGACGGCGAACAGGACGACGGCGAGGCCGAACAGGCCGAGCACCTTCGCCGAGCCCCAGCCCCACTGCCCGGCCTGGCTCAGCGGCAGCAGCAGCGCCACCAGCCAGGCGGAGAGCAGCCCGGCGCCGAGCCAACTGACGCTGCCCTCGGCCCTCTTGGGCGACTCGGGGACGTAGCGCGCGGCGATGAGGACGGTCAGGGCGACGACGGCGACCGGGATCCAGAACAGCCAGCGGTAGTCGAGCGCCGAGACGATGGGACCGGCGGCCACGATGCCGACGCCGCCGCCGGCCGCGATCACCGCGGACAGGTTGCTGATGCTGCCGCTGACCTCGCCCGGGGCGAACTCGTCCCGGATGATGCCGAAGGAGAGCGGGAACAGGGCACCGCCGATGCCCTGGACGACCCGGGCGACGATCAGGACGCCGATG
The DNA here is from genome assembly GCF_043201555.1 of Streptomyces sp. NPDC048288. Taxonomy (NCBI): domain Bacteria; kingdom Bacillati; phylum Actinomycetota; class Actinomycetes; order Kitasatosporales; family Streptomycetaceae; genus Streptomyces; species Streptomyces sp. NPDC048288. The sequence continues at coordinate 12,451 of NZ_JBICZD010000025.1, read as the reverse complement.
TTCGGCGCGAGGGCGGCGACCAGGCAGCCGGCCAGGACGGCCAGCAGGACGGCGACCAGGGTGCGCTTCTTGCCGACCAGGTCGCCGACGCGGCCGAGTATCGGGGTGAAGACCGAGGCGGACAGCAGGTATGCCGTCATCACCCAGGTCGCGGTGGACTGCGAGGTGTGCAGGGCGTGCTGGACGGTCGGCAGGGCCGGTGCGACCAGCGACTGGAGCATGGAGAACACGCCGGCACCGGTCGCGAGGACCGCGAAGGTGAGGCGGGTGGACTTCCGGGGCATGAAGGACCTCTCCGAGATCGGAACGGAGGGAAGGGCGAGGGAGATGTCGGTGAGCGTGCGGGGAGGGGACACCCGGCCGCGTCCGGCCATGGCGGTGCCGCTCCGCACTGCTAAAGTGGAGGTACCCCTCCACTCTACTGGAGGCAACCCTCCGCTTCAACCGAAGTCGAGGAACCCCTCCGGTTCACCTCGGTCCCCCAGGAGGCAGCAGTGACGACCGCCGGCCCTTTCCCCGTCAGTGAGATCGTCGCGTCCCGCAGACCGCACCGTAAGGACGCGGCCCGCAACTACGACGCGCTGATCACGGCCGCCCGCGAGGCCTTCGCCGAGCACGGCGCGGACGTCTCCCTGGAGGACGTCGCCCGCCGCGCGGGGGTCGGCATCGGCACCCTCTACCGGAACTTCCCGACCCGCCGCGACCTCTTCGAGAGCGTCTACGCGGACGAGGTCAACGCCCTGTGCGCGGCGGCCGTGGAGCTGTCCGCGCTGGAGCCGTGGGAGGCGCTGACATCCTGGCTCAACCGCTTCACCGGCTACATGGTCACCAAGCGCGCGGTCCGCGAGGCCCTCAACGACGAGTCGGAGATCTTCTCGGCCTGCCGGGACTCGATGTACGCGGCCGGCGGCCCACTGCTGGAGCGGGCCCAGAAGGAGGGCGTGGTCCGCACCGACATGGAGATCGGCGACCTGCTGCGGATGGTCTCGGGCATCGCGGCGACGGCCTTCGAGGACACCACCCAGCGCGACCGCGTGATGGGCATCGCCCTCGACGGCGTACGAACGGTGCGGTAGCGCCCCTTCAGGGGCGCGGGGCTGTATCAATACGCGGCTCCGCCGCGTGGGCGCGACCAGCCCCCGCCGCCCCTCGGCTCACCACTCAGCCGAAGTCACCGCACTGAACAGACCTGCCCTCATGAGCCGCCCGCAGCACACCCAACGCGTCCGCCTCCGTGACGGCCCTCGGATTGGCATACGCCTGCCCCGCAACCTGCCCAGCGGCCACAGCCAAGTCCGCTTCCTTCAGACCGAGTTCGGCCAGCGAACGGGGTGCACCGAGCCCACCGGCCAACTCCTGCAGCGCACCCGGCGCCCAGTCCGCCCCCAGCGCACGCGCCACCGCGGCGGCAGCCTCCGGCACGGCCGCCGCGTTGAAGGCGAGCGCGTACGGCAGCACGACGGTGTGCGTCTCAGCGTGCGGCAGCCCGAACGTGCCGCCGAGGACATGGCAGAGCTTGTGGTGCAGGCCCATGGTGGTGGCGCCGAGGCAGGCCCCGCACAGCCAGGCGCCGTACAGGGCGCGGGCGCGGGCCGGTACGGCCTCGGGCGCGGCGGCGATCTCGGGCAGCGCGCCCGCCATCGCCCGGACGCCCTCCTCGGCCATCAGGGCGACCAGCGGCGAGCCGTCGGGGGCGTACAGCGCCTCGACGGCGTGGGCGAGGGCGTTGATCCCGCTGGTCACCGAGAGCGGGACCGGCAGGGAGAGGGTGAGCTCGGGGTCGTAGACGACGCTGCGGGGCAGTACGACGGGGTCGCGGCCGGTGCGTTTGGCGCCGTGCTCGGTCAGGCCCCAGACCGGGGTCATCTCGGAACCGGCGTAGGTGGAGGGCACCGCGATCAGCGGCAGGCCGGTGCGCAGGGCGATGGCCTTGCCGAGGCCGATGGCCGAGCCGCCGCCCACGGCGACGCAGCCGTCGGCGCCCGCGGCCCGGGCCGCCTCGACGCCCCGCTCGGCGACCTCGACGGGAACGTGCATCCGGGCCCCGGTGTGCAGGCCCGCGCAGTCCGGGCCGAGCGAGTCGGCGACCGCCCGCGCGGTGTCCGCGCCGCGCTCGCCGCTGAGCACCAGCAGCCGCCGCAGCCCGAGGTGCCGGGCCTCCTCGGCGGTCGCGGTCAGCGCGGCACCGGGGCGGAAGACGACCCTGGCGGGCCTCGTCTCGTGAACGAAGTCGAAGCCGGAGAGGGCGGAGAGGTCGGAGAGGTCGGAGGGGCTCACGAGCGCTCCAGTACGAGATCGAAGCGGGCGTGCCGGAACGGGTTCGGCACGCCGAACTCCGCGGCCAGGGACGGGTCGTCGGTCGGTGCGAAGTCCTTCACCAGGCTCTCCTTGACCGCGAACACCGCGTCCGAGTCCAGGTAGTCGCCGCCGGCCACGAAGATGTGCGTGGTGACCGGCTGGTGTCCCTCGGCGGAGACGATGAAGTGGATGTGGGCGGGCCGGTAGGGATGCCGGCCGGTGGCCTTCAGCAGGGCGCCCACCGGGCCGTCGGTGGGGATCGGATAGGCGCTGGGTACGCAGGTGCGGAACCAGAAGCGGCCCTCGGCGTCGGCCGTGAACAGGCCGCGGCCGTTGCCCGGCGGCTGGACGTCGGGCTGCTGCACGTCGTAGAAGCCCCGCGGGTCGGCCTGCCACACGTCCAAGGCCGCGCCGGGCAGCGGGGTGCCGTCGGCGGCGCGGACGACACCGCTGACCACGCAGGGTTCGCCGCCGCCCACCAGGTCGATGTCGGCGCCGAGCGCGCGCACCGGGGACTCGGTCATGTGGAAGGGGCCGAGCACGGTCGACTCGGTGCTGCCGGGGTCGCTGTGCCCGTTGACGGTCTCGACGAGCATCGACAGCCCGAGGACGTCGGAGAGCAGGATGAACTCCTGCCGGGTGTCCGTGCAGGTCTGGCCGGTCGCGGTGAGGAACTCGACCGCCGTCTCCCACTCGCGCTGGGTCAGCCGGGTCTCCCGCGCGAAGGCGTGCAGATGGCGGATGAGCGAGGTGAGGAGTTCGCGCAGCCGGGGGTCGTCGGTACCGCCCAGACTGCCGACGGCCTCCGCGGTGACCGCGTCTTCGGTTGTCATACCGGCTCCTTGCCCGGAGGAACAGTGACCATGAGTGATCGTAAACCCGTTCACCGTTCAATGAACCGGATCAATCGCCGGAACCGCCGCCGGTTCTACTTGATGAGCGCGTTGGCGATCACCACGATCACCCCGAGACACGCGTCCACCATGCCGATGAGTACGGCGGCCGGCCAACTCCGTCTGGACCAGCGGGCGGTGACCAGCCCGAGGCCGAACAGGATGACGATGTTCAGGGCGAACGCCGGGTACTCGACGCCCTTCGGCGGCCACCAGCCCCAGCCGGCGCCCGCGAGCAGGAAGACGGTGGGCAGGACGGCCACCACCAGCGGCCATTCGTCGGCCAGGGTGCGCAGCACGTCCCAGCGGCGGTGCGGGGCGCGCTCGGCGATGTAGTGGGCGTAGCCGTGTGCCAGGGCGGAGGCGCAGGCGGTGACCACCAGCCAGAGGGCGTCGTAGCGGCGGCTGGCGGCGGAGGTGTGGCCGTACTGGGTGAGCGCGGCCACCATCGAGCAGGCCAGCACGGCGCCGTAGACCCCGCCGAACAGGACGGCCTCACGGGTGTCGTGCGCGCGTGGCTGGGCGACGGTCGCCGTGGAGTCGGCCATGCCCTCCACGATCACCCCGGGCGGGCCCGCCCGCCAGTCCGGGCGGCCCGACGAAGTGTCCTCCGACCAGGCCGGATGCCGCACACACTGTCCACGGCCGAGGGCCCGCCGGGATCGCTAGGGTCGCCGTATGACGACGCACAGCTTCGCCCTGCACATCCCCGACGCCGAGCTCGAACCCGACCCGCTCGACCCGGCGCAGATCGTCTCCGGCACGCCCGAGGTCACCGGGAAGGTGGTGTGGGAGTCGGCCGACGGGAAGCAGCTCCGCGGGATCTGGCAGATCACCCCGGGGGTGGTCACCGACACCGAGGCGGACGAGCTGTTCGTGGTGGTCAGCGGCTCGGCGACGATCGAGGTCGAGGGCGGGCCGACGTTCACGGTGGGCCCCGGCGACATGGCCGTCCTGCGCGCGGGCGACCGTACGACCTGGACGGTACACGAGACGCTGCGCAAGGCGTACGCGATCAACCTGTGACCGCGGGCCCGTGAGCGCCGACCTGTGACCTCCGGACCGGGACCGCGGGACCGGGACCGCTAGATCGGGACCGCCGGACCGGGACCGCGGGACCAGAACCGCCGGACCGGGACCGCCGGACCAGAACCGCGGGACCAGAACCGCCGGACCGGGACCGCCGGACCAGAACCGCGGGACCAGAACCGCCGGACCGGGACCGCCGGACCAGGACCGTCTTCAGCGTGCCGTTGGCATGTTGTACGGCGTGACCACCTGGATCGCCGACGGCAGGCTCGGGCCCGCCGGGGGCAGCGCGCCCTGGGCGCGCATCACCAGGTGGCACGCCTCCCGCATGTCCTGGCGCAGGTCGTGGTGGAGGACGGCGGACAGGCGGTGCTCGCGCAGCAGCCGGGTGTTGTCGTGGTCGAGGTCGTGGGCGACGAACACGGCGCACTCCCGGCCCAGTTCGGCGAAGGCGCGCAGGGTGGCGATGTTGCCGCCGCCGATCGAGTAGACCGCGCGGATCTCCGGGTCGCGTTCCAGGGCGGCGCGGACCAGGTCGTACTGGGTGGCGTCCAGCCCCTGCCCCTCCGCGATCTCCACCAGCGCGCGTTCGGGGTGGGTGGCCCGCATGACGCTGCGGAAGCCCATCTCGCGCTCCTCCTCGTTGCGGAAGAAGCCGCTGCTGAGGCTGGTGAGGACGTTGCCGGGCCGGTCGCCGAGCCACTGGCCCATGAGATAGGCGGCGGTGGCGCCGGCCGCCCGGTTGTCGCTGCCGACGTAGGCGAGCCGGCCGCTGGCGGGCAGGTCGGTGACCAGGGTGACGACCGGTATCTCCGCCGAGCGCAGGCGGCCGACGGCGGCGGTGACCTCGGGGACGTCCGGCGCCTTGAGGATCACCCCCTGCGAGCCCCGCCGGGCGATCCGGTCCAGGGTCCCCACCAGTTCCTCCACCGGACCGGTCTCCCGGAAGTGGAACCGGGAGCGCACCACCGCCGGGTGCAGCGAGGGCAGCTCGGCCTCCAGCGCGCCGCGCACGGCCGTGGTGAACCGGTCGGGCGCCTGCATCACGATGTCGACCATGAAGGTACGGCCCACCAGCCGGACCTGGGTGCGCTGCCGGTCCAGATCGGCGATCGCCTGCCGCACCTCGCGCACGGTGCTCTCCCGCACCCCGCCCCGCCCGTTCAGCACACGGTCCACGGTGGCCTCGCTGAGACCTGCCTGTCGTGCGATCTCACGGATCGGGAAGGGATGGCCCACGGCCTGGCTCCTTGAGGGGTTTTTGATGGCTCGCTGCTGGTTGTTCGAGGGGTTTGTGCTGACAAGAATGACAGAGCCCGGCCGCTCACGTGGCCGTGCCCCCCGGCCTTGACCGTGGCCGTGACCGTGACCGAAAGAAGGACACCGATGTCCCTCGCCGCCGAACAGGGCCGTGCCTGGCTCTCGCAGCAGGACTGCGACCTCGACACCTTCCGCGCACTGGTCGAGCGGACCACCGACCCGGCCGACTACCCGCACGCCACGTCCGTCGAGGAGAACGTCCTCGTCTACGACAGCGAGCGGCTGCGCACCGCCGAGGCGCCCCACGCGGTGCGCACCGAACTCGTCCGTGCCCTCACCGACGGCCCCGGTGTCGTCGTCTTCAAGGGCGCGTTCCCGGACCCGAAGGTCGTCGACCGGGCCACCGCGGTGTTCGAGGCGCTGATCAAGGAGCAGAACGAGTCCGGTGCGAAGGCCGGCGACCACTTCGCGAAGCCGGGCGCCAACGAACGGGTCTGGAACGCCCTGGAGAAGGCCGCGCTCTACGACCCGGAGGCGTTCGCCGACTACTACGCCAACGACATCGTGGCCCTGGTCTCGCACGCCTGGCTGGGCCCCGGCTACCAGATCACCTCGCAGGTCAACGTGGTCAACCCGGGCGGCGCGGCCCAGCTCCCGCACCGCGACTACCACCTCGGCTTCCTCTCCGACGAGACGGCGGCGGCCTACCCGGCGCATGTGCACCGCCTCTCCCCCGTGCTGACCCTGCAGGGCGCGGTCGCGCACAGCGACATGCCGGTGGAGTCGGGCCCGACGATGTACCTGCCGTACTCGCAGACCTACGAGCCGGGCTATCTCGCCTGGCGGCGGCCGGAGTTCCGGGACTACTTCAAGGCCCGGCACGTGCAGCTGCCCCTCGCCAAGGGGGACGCGGCCTTCTTCAACCCGGCGGTGTTCCACGGCGCCGGCACCAACCGGACCGTCGACGTCCGCCGGATGGCCAACCTGCTCCAGGTGTCCTCGGCCTTCGGGCGGGCGATGGAGAGCGTGGACCGGGAGGCGGTGGCCAACGCGGTCTACCCGGTGCTGCGCCGGCGCCGGTCGGAGGGGGCGGCCGAGGCGTGGCTGGAGCACGTCATCGCCGCGAGCGCCGAGGGCTACCCGTTCCCGACCAACCTGGACAGCGACCCGCCGGTCGACGGCATGGCGCCGCCCTCCCAGGCGGACCTGGTGCGGCGGGCGCTGCGCGAGGGCTGGCAGACGCGAACGCTGCGGGACGAGCTGCGGGCGGCCGCCGCCCGGCGTGAGAGCTGAAGGGCCGGGTCTTCCATGGGACTTCTCGACGGCAAGGTCGTCCTCGTCAACGGCGGCAGCCAGGGCGTCGGCGCGGCCATCGCGCGGGCCGCGGCCCGCGAGGGCGCGACCGTGGCCGTGACCGGCCGCCGCCCGGAGCCGGGCGAGGCGCTGGTGGCGGAGCTGGCCGCGGCCGGCGGCACCGCGCGGTACGTCCGGGCCGACCTCTCCGACGCCGAGCAGGCCAGGTCCTCGGTGGCCGAGGTGATCGAGGCGTACGGCCGGATCGACTGCCTGGTCAACTCGGCGGGGCTCACCTCCCGGGGCACCCTGCTGGACACCACGCCCGAGCTGTTCGACGAGCACATCGCGATCAACCTCAAGGGGCCGTTCTTCGCGATGCAGGCGGCGGTCGCCGACATGGTCGCGCGCAAGGAGCCCGGCACGATCGTCAACATCATCACCTCGTCGGCGCACGGCGGGCAGCCGTTCCTCGCGCCGTACGTCGCCGCGAAGGCCGGGCTGATCGGCCTGACCCGCAACGCCGCGCACGCCCACCGGTGGGACCGGGTGCGGATCAACGGCCTGAACATCGGCTGGACGGCGACGGAGGGGGAGGACGCGACACAGCGGGCGTTCCACGGGGCGGGGGACGGCTGGCGGGAGGAGGCGGCCGCCAGGTTGCCGATGGGGAAGCTGGGGCAGCCGGACGAGATCGCCGACTTCGTGGTCTTTCTGCTGTCGGAGCGGTCGGGGGTGGTGACCGGGTCGGTGATCGACTGGGATCAGAACGTGTTGGGGGGTCTCGACTAAGTATTTGCCGCGGTTTGTTGTCAGTCGTCTGCGACTGCTTCGTGGCTGGTCGCGCAGTTCCCCGCGCCCCTTCGGGGCACGTCAATCTCAAGGAGTTACACCCCTATGCGTATGGGAATTCTTGGTCTCGGGCGCATCGGTGCCTTCCACGCCGAGACCCTCTCCGGACTCGACTCCGTCGAGTCGCTCGTCTTCACCGATCCGTTCGCGGACGCGGCCAAGGCCGCCGCCGAGAAGTTCGGGGCCGAGGTCGTGGACTCGCCGGAGGCGCTGCTGGCGGCCGGGGTGGACGGCATCGTGGTGGCCGCCGCGACCGACGCCCATCCCGCGCTGATCCTGGCCGGTGTCGAGGCGGGCATCCCGGTGTTCTGCGAGAAGCCCGTCGCCAAGCACATGAGTGACGGCGTCGAGGTGCTGAAGGCCGTCCAGGGCAGGGGCGTGCCGATCCAGATCGGTTACAACCGGCGCTTCGACGCGGGCTTCGTCGCCGCGCGGGACGCCGTGCGGAGCGGTGAGCTCGGCAAGCTGCACACCGTGCGCTCCACGACCCTGGACCCGGCCCCGCCGCCGGCCGCGTACGTGGCCGTCTCCGGTGGCATCTTCCGGGACTGTTCCGTGCACGACTTCGACATCATCCGCTGGGTGACCGGCCGTGAGGTCACCGAGGTGTACGCGGTCGGCGGCAACCGGGGCGCCGACTACATCAAGGAGGCGGGCGACGCCGACACCACCGGCGCGATCCTCACCCTGGACGACGGCACCATCGCGGTGGTCTCCAACTCCCGGCACAACGCCCGGGGTTACGACGTCCGGATGGAGATCCACGGTTTCCAGGACTCGATCGCCGTCGGCCTGGAGGACAAGCTTCCGCTGCGCTCGGTCGAGCCGGGCGTGACCTTCCCCGCGGGCACCCCGCACGACTTCTTCATGGACCGCTTCACGGCCGCCTACCGCGCCGAGCTGACCGCGTTCACCGAGGTCGTCGCCGGTACCCGGCCCTCCCCCTGCACGGTCGAGGACGCCCTGGAAGCGGGCTGGATCGCCGAGGCCTGCACCCTGTCCCTGCGCGAGCACCGTCCGGTGACGATCGCGGAGGTGCGCGGAGCCTGACCCCGCGCACGGCGGCGGGGCGGGCCGCCGGGACCGAGCACGCGGTCCCGGCGTCCCGCCCCGCCGCCCTTTTTCGTCACACGGCCCGCAGCCCGTCCACGATCAGCCCGAGGATCCGCGCCGCCCGCGCCGTGGCGTCGCCGCGCGCCGGGTCGATCCGCCACAACACGCTGAGCTGGAGGAGGACGTCCTCCGGATCGATGCCGGGCTTGACCGTGCCGTCCGCCGCGCCCGCGTCGAGCAGCACGGAGATGGCCTGCACGAACGGCCCGTACATCGGGTCGTCGGCGCCGCCGCCGGTCGCCGCGTGGATGATCTCGGAGACGCCGAACTTGAGCCGGCCGTAGCGGGCGACCTCGTCGAACCAGCGGCGCAGGGCCTCCAGCGGCGGATGGGCCGCCAGCAGCTCCGGCGCCAGGTCGATGAGGTGCTGGAGATCGTGCCGGTACAGCTCCATGATCAGCGCTTCCCGGGTCGGGAAGTGGCGGTAGAGCGTGCCGATGCCGACGCCGGCCTTGCGGGCGATGGCGGAGAGCGAGGCCGTGGCGGAGACGGCGAGCTCCGCGCGGGCGACGGAGAGGATCCGGTCCCGGTTGTCGCGAGCGTCCTTCCGGACCGGCTTCGAGGGCTGCGGGTTCACGGTGTCAGGCGTCCGTCCGAAGTCGATTGCTATCCGGAGACCCCTCCGGTACGTTGGAGGACGTAGCGGAGGGGTCTCCGTTTCTTTGCCGATTCTGGCACATCCCTGAGCATCCGTGGAGGTCAGTCATGCCCGAACTCGTTCTGGTGACCGGTGGCACCGGGTACATCGCCGGCTGGTGCGTCGCCGAACTGCTGAAGCGCGGTTACGACGTCCGGACGACCGTGCGGGCGCCGGGCCGTGAGCGGGCGGTCGTCGACGCCGTCTCGACCGTCGTCGACCCGGCCGGGCGGCTGGGTTTCGCCGTCGCCGACCTCACCGCCGACGACGGCTGGGAGGAGGCCATGAAGGGCGTCGACCGGGTGCTCCACGTGGCCTCGCCGCTGGGCGTGACCGCGGGCTCGTCCGACCTGGTCACCCCGGCCCGGGACGGCACCCTGCGCGTGCTGCGCGCGGCGACCGGGGAGGGGGTGCGGCGGGTGGTGATGACGTCGGCCGCGAACGCCGCGAGCCCGTCGTCGTACGCCTCGGAGGGGGTCACCGACGAGACGCTGTGGACCGATCCGGAGGATCCGACGCTGATCCCCTACCGGCGGTCGAAGACCCTGGCCGAGCTGGCGGCCTGGGAGTTCATGCGCGGGTACGACGGGCCGACCGAGCTGACCACCGTGCTGCCGGGGGCCGTGTTCGGGCCGGTGCTGGCGGCGGAGACCGCCGGTTCCGTGGGGATCGTCGCCCGGATGCTCTCCGGGGCGATGCCGGGGGTGCCGCGGATCGGGCTGGAGGTGGTGGACGTCCGGGACCTGGTCGACATCCACCTCAGGGCGATGACCGCACCGGCCGCCGCGGGCGAACGCTTCCTCGCCACTGGTGAGTTCGTGTGGATGGCCGACATGGCGCGGGTGCTGCGGGAGGGGCTCGGCGAGCGCGGCCGGCACGTGTCCACCCGCCGGCTGCCCGACTTCGCCGTACGGCTCGCGGCCCGCTTCCGCGACCCCGCGCTGCGCGAGATCACCCCCGCCCTCAGCCGCCGCAACCGCCACAGCACCGAGAAGGCCGCCCGCCTCCTCGACTGGCAACCCCGCCCCGCCCAGGAAACAGTCCTGGCCTGCGCCGAAAGCCTCCTCGCCCATGGCGCGGTCGAACTACCGGCGGCCTAGGCCATAGCGGGCGCGCGAACAGGGCACCGGTCCGGAGCCGCCACAAACCGCGGACTCCCCCGGACCCGCGCGCCTCAGAGGCCGCGGCGCACCGCAGATCCCTCCGGATCCGGGCACCCCACACCCCGCTGCCGACCGCGCCCCGCCCGAGGCCTCGATGGTTCGGAAGCGGACCCCAGCCAAGGCCCCGTCCGGACCCCGGCGCTACAGAGGCCGTAGCGAACCGCCGCCCCGACCGGACTCAAGCGCCTCGGAAACCACCGACCACGCCCCGCCGCGAGCCCCGGCGATCGCAGGCCGCCACCGACCATGGACGCGTGCGGATCCCGACACCCGGCAAACCACCTGCGACCACGGGCCCCGGGTCCGGACCCCGGCCTGTCGGAGGCCGTAGCGAACGCCGCCCCGACCGGACTCAAGGGCCTCGGAAACCGCCGACCACGCCCCGCTGCAAGCCCCGGCTAATCGCGGTCCGCCGCCGACCATGGACGCGTGCGGATCCCGTCACCCGGCAAAGCGCCGCCGACCACGGGCCCCGGGTCCGGACCCCGGCGCCTCAGAGGCCGTAGCGGACCGCGAACTCGTTCGGGTCGTAGGTGTCGCGGTCCGGGTCGTGTGGGACGGCCGGCCGGGTTTCGATCATCTCCTCGGGGCGGATCCGCTCCGGCAGTGCGCCGAAGCGCGCCTTGCGGAGCACCGCGTCGGTCGAGGTCTCCTCGTGGGTCATGCTGGCCTCCCCGTGGTCACGGACGTAACCCGTCGCTTTGGGAACGCGCGCGCCCCGGCGGGTGTTCCCGAACCCGCCGGGGCGCGCGGGGCCGTGCGGATCGCTCCGTCCGGCCCGGGGATGCGGCCTTCAGGCGCCGCAGGACCGCAGGAACTTCCGGGTGCGCACCGCGATGGGCAGCGGCCGGTCCGGCTCGCAGGGGTACATGTCCTGCTCGACGATGGCGAACAGGTCCACGCCCAGCTGCTGCGCCGCCGTCAGCACCGGCCCCAGCTCCGGTACGCCGGCCGGCGGTTCGCACATCACGCCCTGGGCCACGGCCGGCCCGAACGGGGTCCCCTTGGCCTGGACGTCGGCCAGGATCGCCGGGTCCACCTGCTTGAGGTGGAGGTAGCCGATCCGCTCGCCGTACGTCTCGATCAGCTTGACGCTGTCGCCGCCGCAGTAGGCGTAGTGACCGGTGTCCAGGCAGAGGTTGACCAGGTCGGCGTCGGTCGAGTCGAGGAAGCGCTCGACGTGTGCCTCGGTGTCGATGTGGGTGTCGGCGTGCGGGTGGACGACGATGTCCAGGCCGTACGTCTCCTTCACCTCGTGGCCGAGCCGTTCCATGCCCTTGGTGAGGTGGGCCCACTGCTCGCCGGTCAGCTCCTGCGGCTCCAGGATCTCGGCGGTCTTGTCGTCCCGCCAGAAGGAGGGGATGACCACCAGGTGCTCGGCGCCCATCGCCTGGGTGAGCGCGGCGACCTGGCTGACGTGCTCCCAGGTGGACTCCCAGACGGCGGGCCCCCGGTGCATGCCGGTGAAGACGGTGCCGGCGGAGACCTTGAGGTCGCGCCTGGCGATCTCGTCGGTCAGGCGGGCGGGGTCGGTGGGGAGGTAGCCGTAGGGGCCGAGTTCGATCCAGGAGTAGCCGGCCTCGGCGACCTCGTCCAGGAAGCGTTCCCAGGGGACCTGCTGGGGGTCGTCCGGGAACCAGACGCCCCAGGAGTCGGGAGCGGAGCCGACCCGGATGCGGTCGAGCGGGGTGGCCATGTCAGGACTTTCCTTCCGGACCGGTCGCCACGGGTGCGGTGAGGTCCTCCTCTTCGGGGAGTTCCTCGGTGTCTACGCCGCGGACCTGGGACAGCTCGTGCTTGAGGGCCGCGAGCTCGGCACCGCCGGCCATGTGGTTGGTCAGTTCCTCCAGGGTGATCTCGCTGCGTTCGGCGCTCAGTTCGAGGGTGCCGAGGCGCAGGACGCTGAAGTGGTC
>NZ_JBICZD010000024.1:0-83953 GCF_043201555.1 Streptomyces sp. NPDC048288 | reverse complement strand
ACAACGTCCACAGCTCTTCCGGCGCCATCCGCTCGACAAGCGCAGCAGTCATCACCCCAGACTGCCGCAAGATCACGCCAACTGAAATGGCGTCTAAGGGGGCGAGGGCGCTGGTGTCCCATGCGCGGCGTAGGAGTTTCGGATCCGCGGAGGAGTCGGCGAGCCACTCATCCCCGGCTTCGTACCGCATGACGGAGCTGGTCGGTTGGGGCATACGCAGGACGGTATGCAGGGCGATTGCGCGGCCGCAGAGCGATTGCGTCGGATTGCGCGCACGGGAATTGCGGTTGCCGCAGGTTGCTACGACAGGTGCAGGGCGGCGCTCGCGCGGCCGATCAGCCGGTGTGCGGTCGGCCCGTGGACCGCGGACTCGGCGAGCCAGTCCCACGCCTTCTCGTACAGAGCGATGGACTCCTCGTCGTCCAGCCACATCTCCGTCGACAGGGTCTCGACGATGACGAGCCGCCGGTCGTAGATCCAGAACCCGTGGGACGGGGAACGCTTCAGCTCGGCGGCGAACGGGATGATCCCGAGTTCCACGGTGTTCATGCCGATCATCGAGCGGAGCCGGTCCAGTTGGGCTGCCATGACCTCGCGCGGTGCGTTCAGTGCGTACAGGGCGCCCTCCCACAGCAGGATGCGGAATGACTGCTCCGGCTCGTACAGGGCCTGCTGGCGGCGCATGCGTGCTCGCACGGCGTCCTCGATGTCTGCGCCCGGGACATCGCGAAAGCGGGCGTTTGCGGCGAACACGGCGCGCGCGTACTCCGGGGTCTGGAGCAGGCCCGGGATCCGGATGACTTCGACGGCGCGGAGCAGTGTGGTCCGCTCGGTCTCCACCAAGCCCTGCTCTTGGCGGGCGCGGTGCCCGTTGGCGTACTGCCGGCGTAGCGACCGGTACCGGGTTTCCAGCCCGGCCAGGCGCCCGGCGAGTTCGGCGGCTGCGTCGGGCCGGTCCACGGCTTCGGCCCACTGCTCCAGATCTTCGCGGCTGGGCGTTTGCTTGCCGTTCTCCAGCCGCGAGACCTTGGAGCGCTGCCAGCCGAGCCGCTCGGCGATGCCCTTGCCGTCGTACCCGGCCTCGGTGCGCAGCTCCCGCATGCGTGCGCCGAGGGAGACGCGCCCGGATTGGTAGTCCGTGCTCACGTCATGGAACGTACCTGCTCGGCGAAGTCGGCGGCAGGGAGAGCGTGATGCCAGGCAGCATCGCGGGCCTGGCAGGCGGCGAGCACCTCGGCTGGGTCCTCGGAGCGGATCACGCCGAGGGTGGTGTCGTCCTCGTCGAACACGAACCGCAGCAGGGTGCGGGAATCGATGAGCCAGAAGTCGAAGTCAGGCAGGCCGAGCCGTTCGGCCTCGGTACGCCACAGGTAGTGGATCTCGTCGCCGACGGCCACGTTGCTCGGCGCCCGGGTCAGCAGGAACCGCTGTCCCTCGGTGGGCGGGTCGTCGAAGAGTCGGACCCGGCCGAACGTCTTGCCGCGCGCGGTCTGCTCGGCGACATTGCGCCGCCACCCGTCGGGGGCGTCGTGGGCGACGTCCTCGCCGGCCTGCCAGCGTGCCCACGTCTCGCTGTGCCGGTCGGCGGCGTAGCCGCGGCGAGTCTCCAGCCGCCATGCGGTGTGCTTGAAGTCAGAGAAGACGTTGGCGACTTCGGGGAACGGGATCACGCCCGCGGAATCGTGACGCGGCGCGAACCGGGTGAGGAGGTCGCGGGGGACGCGTACGAACGTCTCGGACGGCTTGACGTCCCGCAGCTGGACGAGGTGGGCGGGGTCGGTCTCGCGGTCGCCCTGGACGAGGATCTCGTCGGTGCCCTCGATCTCGTACAAGGTGGGGCAGTCCCCGCCGTCACTGGTCGTGCCAAGGAACCTGAGTGTCATCCCGCCTCCGTCGCCTGGTGCTTGAACGTCCAGAATGCGGGCGATGGCGCCCGGGCGCCGGAGGATTGCGGCAGATTGCGGACCGGGGTTGGCGCCTGATGGTTGCGCGCAACCGGGCGTCAGGTGGGTACGCCGTTCACCGTGTCGCCCGGCTTACGCGGCGGGATTGGGGCCATGCCAGGCATCTTGGCCGCGGTCGCGTTCCAGCCGGCGCGGAACATGTCGTCGCGCAGGACCGCGACCTCGTCGGCCAGCGCGTCCATCTCCTCGGCGGAGATCGAGGAGACGCGATAGCCCAGGTTCTTCCGCACGGGATTCATCGCCTCGACGCCGACACCGGCCTCGTCCGGCGCGTAGATGGCGTGGACGATGGTGTTCCGGCGGTCGCGGCACTTGTCCGCGCGAGTCAGGCAGGCGGAGATCTCGGTGACGTCCTCGGGCGCCAGGTGCCCCACGGTCAGGGCCAGCTTGCAGAATTCGATGAGCTTGCTGGTGTTCTGGTTGTTGGCGTACCTGATCAGCGTCGGTTCGTGAGCGATTGAGCCGAGCAGGGCCTTGAGGGCGATTTCGAGTTCGGCGCCGGCGATGGTGACGCGGCCGACGGCTTCGAGGAAGAGGATCCGCTCCCGGGGAGCGGCGTCCATGGTCATGCCGGGCATCGTACGGCGACGTCTCGGGACAATGCCCCGGATTTCCGAGCCCGCGCAAGGCCCCCCAACCGCATAAGGTCTGCGTTTTAGCTCTCCAGCCTGCCGAACCGCCCCCGGTGGAACAGCAGCGGGGCCCGGTCCGGGTCGGCGTCCGTGCCCAGGGCGTCGACCCGGCCGACGACGATCAGGTGGTCGCCGCCCGTGTGCACGGCGTGGATCGCGCAGTCGATCCAGGCGGCGGCGCCGGTCAGCCGGGGCGCGCCCGAGACCGGGGCCGCGTCGTAGTCCACGCCCGCGAACTTGTCCGCGCCGCTCACCGCGAAGGCGCGGCAGAGCGCGCCCTGGTCCGCGCCGAGGACGTTGACGCAGAAGACGCCCGCGCGGGCGATGCGCGGCCAGGTGGCCGACGTGCGGCCGACCATGAAGCAGATCAGGGGCGGGTCGAGGGAGAGGGAGGAGAAGGACTGGCAGGCGAAACCGGCGGGGGAGGACTCGCCTTCGGCGGCCGGTGCGGTGACAACGGTCACCCCGGTCGCGAAGTTCCCGAGGACGCGCCGGAACTCCGTCTGGTCGACCGGGGCCCGCTCGTCGGCGCGTACGCACCGCAACTCCGGGCGCGGCAGCGCCTCCACGGGGCCCGGCCCGGGAGCCGACCTGAGATAACGGACGGCGGCGGCGGCCGCCCCTGCGTGTCCCATCACCTTTTCATTGAAGCTGACGCATCGTCAGATGGGAAGGGTGGTGAGCGGCGCGATGCGGGCACACACTTACGCTGCGCCTATGGGGTGGGGAAACATACGTGAACGACTGCGCGGCGGCGAGGTGTCCTGGTCGCGCGACGATCTGGGCGTGGCCGCGGCGATGGGCGCGGCCCAGCTGCCCGCGGCGGCGGTGCTGTGGTGGGCCGGGAGCAGCGGCGGCGACGACTACGGCGCCGGCTCCGGCGGTGCCCTGGGTGCCGCGTGCTTCCTGGTCTTCGGCTGGCTGCTGCTGCCGGTGCTGGGCGTGGTGCAGGCGTTCGTCCTGACCCGGCCCGCGGTGGTGCTCGCCCGGCTCGCGGCCCGGCGCCCGGGCGGCCCGTCCTGGGCGTGGCATCTGGCGGCCCCGTTGGCACCGGCCGTCCTCTGGGGCGGACTGGCCGCGCTGCTGTGGTCCTGGCCGCTCACCACGACGGTTCCGGTCCTGGCCGCACTGGGCCTGCTGCCCGCCCTCGGCGTCGCGTACGGCCGCAGGCGTTCCTGGCGGCCGGCGGCCGTCTGGCGGTGGGCGGTGCCCGGCTCGGTCGCCCTGTTCCTCCTGGCCTTCGGCGGCGGCGTGGTGGCCACCGAGGCGGGCCTGATCCGGCAGTACGAGCCACCGAAGCTGACCGTCGCCCGGCTGACCGGGGTCTGGCGTGGCGACGACGGGGCCGAGCTGCGGCTGCGCGCGGACGGCAGCGCCGAGGCCGTCGGGCTGCCCGCCCAGCCTCCCGTCGGCGACGTCGAGTTCCGTGACTACGTCGTGTGCGAGGGGTCCGGTACCTGGAAGCCCGACGCCGACAGCTCCGGCACCGGCCGCGACGGCGTGCTGCTCAGCCTCGACGCCGACTGCGGCGAGAACACCCACTGGTCCATCGGCGGCAGCGAGAAGTCCCCCCAGCTGTTCGTACTCTTCGGCGACCCGGACGCGGGCACGCTCCGCATCCTCGAACCGGCCGACGGCTGACCGGGCCCGCCGTACGGCGGGCCCGCGCGGCCGGCCCGTGCGGTCTCAACGGCCCCGGAAGTCCGGGCTTCTGCGTTCCACGAAGGCCCGCAGGCCCTCCTGGGCGTCCCGCGTCGTCATGTTGATCTCCTGGGCGGCGGCCTCGGCGGCGAAAGCGGTCGCCCGGTCGCTGTCCATCGACGTGTTGACCAGCTGCTTCGTCAGAGCGAGGGTGCGGGTGGGGCCGGTGGCGAGGCGCTCCGCCCACGCCCGGGCAGTCTTCGCCAGCTCCTCGTCCGGTACGACGCGGTTGACCAGGCCCAGCCGCTCCGCGTCCGGCGCCGAGAGGGCGTCGCCGAAGAACATCAGCTCCTTGGCGCGGTGCGGGCCGATCAGGCGCGGGAGGAGGTAGGCGCCGCCGCCGTCGGGGACCAGGGCGCGGCGGACGAACACCTCGATGAAGCGGGCCGATTCGGCGGCCAGGACCAGGTCGCAGGCGAGCGCGAGATGGGCGCCGAGGCCGGCGGCGGTGCCGTTGACCGCCGCGATCACCGGTTTCTCGCAGTCGAGGACGGCGGCGACCAGCCGCTGGGCGCCGAGGCGGATGGTGCGGGCCACGTCACCGGGGACGCGTTCGGCCGCGCCGGCGCCGCCGCGGAGGTCGGCGCCGGCGCAGAAGCCCCGGCCCGTTCCCGTGAGGACGACGGCTCCGATCTCCGGGTCGGCGGAGGCCGCGGAAAACAGTTGGATGAGACGTTCCCGCTGGTCAGGGGTGATGGCGTTGAGGGATTCGGGACGGTTGAGGGTGAGCTGGGCGACCCGGTTGTCAGTGGCGTGCAGTACCAATGACTCAACGGATATTTCCGGCTCTTCGGGGGATTTGGTCATGTTCATCTCAGCGACACACCGCCAACGCGTCCAGCGCCACCGCGCCCTGCCCCTGTTCCAGCACCATCAGCGGGTTGATGTCGAGCTCGGCGAGCTGGTCACCGAGTTCCAGGGCCATGCGCTGCACGCGGAGGATCACCTCGACGAGGGCTTCGAGATCGGCCGGCGGCCGCCCCCGGACCCCGTCCAGCAGGGCCCGCCCGCGCAGCTCGGCGAGCATGTCCCGGGCCTGCTCCTCGCCGAAGGGCGGGACGCGTACGGCGGCGTCGTGCAGAACCTCGACCAGCACTCCGCCGAGGCCCACGGTCACCGTCGGCCCGAACAGGTCGTCGTGCGTGACCCCGACGACCATCTCCACGCCCCGCTCGACCATCTGGCAGACCAGCACCCCGTCGAGGGTCACCCCCTCGTAGCGGGCGATGTCGGTCAGCTCCCGGTAAGCGTCGCGGACCTGGCTGGCGGAGGTCAGCCCGATCTTCACCAGGCCCAGCTCGGTCTTGTGGGCGATCTGCCCGCCGGACGCCTTCATCACCACCGGGTAGCCGACCAGCCCCGCCGCGCGCACCGCCGCCGCCGCGCTGGTCACCAGCTGCTCGCGCGGCACCCGTATGCCGTACGCGCGCAGCAGCTGCTTCGCCGCGTGCTCGCTCAGCTGCTGCCCCGGCCGCATCAGCGCGAGCGCCTTGCGGTAGGAGGGCGAGGGGGTGCGCGGGGCCTCGTCGAAGGGGGAGCGGTAGGCGCTCACGAAGCGGTGGTGGTCGAGGTAGGCGCGGACGGCGGTGAGGCAGTTGCCGACCGTGCGGAAGGTGGCCACCCGGGAGGAGCCGAGCAGGACCTCGCGGTAGGCGGCTTCGGTGCCGACCGGCGAGCCCCACACCACGCACACCAGCTTGTCGCTGGCCTCGGCCGCGTCGACCAGGTCCTGGACGAGCTTGTCGCTCAGCGGCGGGAAGGGACCGGTGATCGGGCAGATCAGCACCCCGACCTCCGGGTCCGCGAGAATCGAGTCGATGATCTTCCGGCCGCGCCAGTCGCCCACCGGGTGCCCGCCGTTGTCCACCGGGTTGGCCACGCTCAGGTACTCCGGTATCCACTGGTGCAGTTCGGCCTGGCGCGCCTCGGACAGCACCGGCAGCCGCAGCCCCAGGCCGGACGCCAGGTCGGCGGCGTGCGCCCCCGTGCCGCCCGAGATCGAATAGACCACGACCCCGTCGGCGCGCGGTGCCCGGGCCCGGGCCAGCAGGGCGGCGGTGTCCTGGAGTTCGTCGAGGCCGTCGACGCGGATCACCCCGTACTGCCGTAGCGCCGCGTCGACCACGTCGTCCGCGCCGGTCAGCTTGCCGGTGTGGGAGGCGGCGGTGCGGGCGCCGGCCTCGGTGCGGCCGACCTTCACGGCGACCACCGGCACCTGGCGGCGGGCCGCGCGGTCGGCGGCGAGCAGGAAGGCGCGGCCGTCCTTCAGGCCCTCGACGTAGCAGGCGATGGCGCCGACCTCGGGGCGTTCGGCGAAGTAGGAGATGAAGTCGGCGGTCTCCAGGTCGGCCTCGTTGCCGGTGGGGGCCCAGTGCGAGAGGCGGATGCCGAGTTCCTGCGCGGCGAAGACCGGCCGGCCCTGGTGTCCGGACTGGGTGATCAGGGCGATCGCCGGGCCGTCCAGGTCGTCCCGGAACCGCTCGAAGGCGTTGAGGTTGGTGTTCGGGCCGAGCAGGCGGAGACCGGAGCGGCGGACGGCGGCCGCGAGCCGGGTCTGGGCGGCCGCGCCCTCCTCGCCGGTCTCCGCGAACCCGGAGGCGAAGGCGACGGCGAACTTCACCTTGGCCTCGGCCAGTTCCTCGATCACCGGAAGGGGGTCGGCGACCAGGAGTACCGCGAGATCGACCTGCTCCGGCAGGTCGGCGACGGAAGGAGCACAGGGGATGCCGAAGACCGACGGCCGGGTCGGATGCACCGGGTGCACCCGGGCCCCGACCCGCCCGGCCCAGTCGAGAATCTGCCGGGTGATGCCGGTGTTGGGCCGTCCGTCGGCGTCCGAGGCGCCGACCACGGCGACGGACTCCGGCCGGAAGAACCTGTCCAGATCCGGTACGTCCGCGTACAGCGGCCGTCCGCTGACGTCCAGCTCGTCCGAATCGGCCGCCCGTCCGTGGACGGCGGGCCCGGGACGCTGCTCACCGCAGGCGATGGCCCTGGCCCGGCGGGAGTCGGTGGTGAGGGTGCCGTGGGTTGATCCAAGCATCGTTCCGCCCGCTCCTGTGTGACAGCACAATTAACTGACGCAGTGTCAGATTACTGAACTGACACTGCGTCAGGAACGGGTGTGCACGCAAAGTTGAGGCCGAAAACAGCCGGAGGTGCCCGCGCTGTCACCCCAGCGCCGTCAGTACCTCCTTCGCCACCCGTTCGCCCGAGCGCACCGCTCCGTCCATGAAGCCCGTCCAGAACGTCGAGGTCTCCGTGCCGGCCCAGTGGATGCCGCCCGCCGGTTCGCGCAGCGCGGCACCGTACTCGGTCAGCACACCGGGCGGCGCGTAGGCCACCGGGCCGCCCCGGGAGAAGCCTTCATTGTCCCAGCGTTGCAGCACGAAGGAGGTGGGGGATTTGGCCTTGTCCCCGAAGTAGTTGACGTAGTCGGCCAGGACGGCGGCCTTGACGTCGTCGGTGCTCGCCGCGTCGTAGGCCCGCATCTCGTCGGCCTCGATGAAGCCCATCAGGGCGCCGTAGGAGGCGTCCGGCGGGGAGTTGTCGAAGGTGGAGCGGACCACGCCGGAGTCGCTGACGGCCTGCCCGTTGAGGCCGTCGGCCCGCCAGAAGGGGGTGTCGTAGACGGCGATGGCCTTGCCGATCGAGCCCATCGGCATCCGCTGGGTGAGCTGGTCGCGGGCGGCCGGCAGCAGCGGGTCGTAGGTGATGCGGGCGGCCAGCGGGGGCGGTACGGCGACGACGACCCGGGTCGCGGTGACCGTGATGCCGTCCGCGGTGACGACGTAGGAACCGCCGGACCTGGTGATGGAGTGGACGGGGGCGCTCAGCACCACCCGGTCGCCGAGGGTCGCCGCGAGCTTGATCGGGACCTGCTGGGAGCCGCCGACGAAGCGGGACTCCTGGGCGCCGTTCGCCGTGTCGGTGAGGCGTTCCAGGGTGCCGGCGGTGGAGGCGTTGCCGGCGGCGGCGATGTAGTAGAGGACGTAGAGAAGGGAGAGTTCGCGGGGCTGGGCCGAGAAGATCGACGTACAGGCCAGGTCCAGCAGGAACTTGGCGGAGGGCACGATCGCGTGGGCGTTCAGCCAGCTCTCGAAGGTCTGCTTGTCCCACTCGGCGGCCTTGGCGGCGGTCCAGGGCGCGTCCACCGGCACCTTCGTGGCCATGCTGTCCAGCTCGGACTGCACGATCGCCGCGTTGGCGAGCCCGGCCGCGTCCACCGGCGGGACCGAGCCGAGCAGGCCGCTGGTGTCGTACGGGGTGCGGGTGCCGTCCTTGTAGAGGAGGTTGTCGCCCGTGTTGTAGGTGGTGAAGGTCGCCACGCCCAGGGAGTCGGCCAGCGCCTTGATGCGGTCCTGGGTGGGGCCGATGAACTCGCCGCCGCCCTCGGTGAATCCGCCGTTGGCCAGCTTCAGGTTCACCACCCGGCCGCCGACCCGGTCCCGGGCCTCCAGGACGGCGACCGACTTTCCGCCCGCCACCAGGTCGCGGGCCGCGGTGAGCCCGGCGAGGCCGCCGCCGACGATCGCGACGTCGACGGTCCGGGAGCTCGCCGCGGACGCGGTGCCCGCGGTGACCGCGGTGAGACCCACGGCCCCGGCGGCGGCACCGCCGAGCAGGGAGCGGCGGGACAGGGGCTGGGCGGGGGCGGGCCGGGGGGAGAGCTGTCTTTCACGTGCCACGTGCGTCCTCCGTCATGAGCGAGAGGGGTGGAGCCGGAAAGTTGAGCAGGGCTCACATTCTGGTCTCGCACGGGGGCACAGTGCTACCGCAGGTAACAAAGAACTCTCGTCGCATCGGTCACATGCGTAACAGAGGTCGTACGTAAGGAGGTTGAGGTTTTCTACGCCACGCGCTGCCGCTTGGCGACCGCCTTGGCGATCTTCTCCGCGTCGATCGCCATCTCGCGGAACATGCCGCTGATGGGGTTGGTGTACCCGGTGAAGTAGAGGCCGGGTGCGTTCTTCGGGGCGCGGGGGCCGTGGGCGGTGGGACGGCCGCGCTCGTCGAGGACGTCGAGATGGCCGACCAGGCCCTCAAGGCCGCGGACGTACCCGGTCGCGGCGATCACCGCGTCGGGGGAGAGGAGGGTGCCGTCGGCGAGGACGACCTTGCCGTCCTCGAAGCCCTCGACGGCGGCCGTGATCTCGACCCTGCCCTGGCGCACCGCGTCGATCAGGCCGACGTCCAGGATCGGGATGGCACCCTGCTTGACCCGGCTGTAGAGCCCGCTGCCGGGGCGGGGCAGGCCCTGGGCGGCCAGGTCGGGCACGCTGACCTTGGCCATGGTGCGGGCGAGCCGGTCGACCAGGCCGGTCGGCAGCCGTCGTACCAGGATGGAGTTGTACTGGGCGGCCCAGCCGGCGGTGGAGCGGCGCACGATGTGCGGGACCGTGCGGACGGCCAGCCGGACCCGGGCCGCGCCGCCCTCCACCAGGTCGACGGCGATCTCGGCACCGGTGTTGCCGGGGCCGACGACCAGGACGTCCCGGCCCGCGAAGGGCCCGGCGTCCCGGTACTGGCCGGCGTGCAGGAACTCGCCGCCGAAACCGTCCCGGCCGGGCCAGTCGGGGATGCGGGGCGTGTGGTTGAAGCCGGTGGCGACCACCACCGCCGAGCCGGTCAGCTCCCGGCCGCCGGTGGCGTGCAGCAGCCAGCCCTCGCCGTCGGCCGAGCGCTCCACGCGGGAGACCTCGACCCCGGTGACGATCTCCAGTTCATGGTGCTCGGCGTACTTCTCCAGGTACCGCACCACGTTGTCGCGGGAGACCCAGCGGCCGAAGCGGCGCGGCATGGGCAGGCCGGGGAGCGCGGAGAGCCGGCGGGTGGTGTGCAGGTGGAGCCGGTCGTAGTGCCGGCGCCAGGACGCGCCGACCTCGTCCGACTTCTCCAGGACTACGGCGCGGACGCCCCGGGCCCGCAGCGCATACGCGGCGGCGAGCCCTCCGGGGCCTGCGCCGATGACGTAGACGGGGGAAACGGTGGGGGGAAACACGGCCATGAGCGCGAGCGTAATCACGCTTCACGTTGATGGGTCTCGGTCAAGACCGGAATTGGTTGCGGATTGATCACACCGGTAGGAGAAGTGGGTGGGACTTGTGGCGTAGCCCACCTCATCCGGTCCGCATCCGGCCGAAAAAGAAAGGCCCGTGACGTCGGGCCCCGGTGCGCTGGGGCCCGACGTCACGGGTGGGCGGTGTCCTTAGACAGACGGGAAAGAACACCGCGTTCGGGGAGGCTATCGCGGCCGTGAGAGCTCTATCTCGATTGTGAGAGCTTCTTACTTCCGCGGCGGCCTGTTAATTCCGCTTGCCCTTCTTGTCCGCGCCCTTGTCCTTGCCGAAGGAGGTGACATCGGCGATCCAGGTGATGAAGTCGCCCGGGTCGGTGTTGGCACCGTGGCCCTGGTCCCAGTAGTAGAGGTGGTTCACGTCGTCGCCGAGGTTGTCCAGGCGGGCGGCCAGGTTCGCGGAGATGACGTGCGAGGTGTCGGAGTCGCTGGTGCCGAGGCGGATCCACCAGTGCTTGGAGCGGCGGTCGTTGACCTTCTCCACCAGGTGGTACATCGGGTTCATCAGGTTCAGCTTCTCGGGGATGTCGGCGGCGACCCGCCTGCTGCTGAGGCCGGTGGTGTCATTCTTCGCGCCGAACGCCGTGAAGTGACGGTTCTCCGTCGTACCGGCTCCGAATTCATTGTTCTCGCCCGCCGACAGGTCGAAGGCGTCGAAGGCCGGGGTGTCCTTCTTGCGGGCGCCGACGTGGGTGAGGAAGTCGTCCCAGCCGAAGGTGGCCTTGCCGGCGGACCAGGTGATGAAGGTGTTGGCGGCGAGATACGTCGCGCGGTCCGCGTCCGAGAGGGCGGCGAGGTACGTGGTGGCCGACGGCTGGAGGTACTGCTCGACCAGGTAGTCGTCGTAGTTGCGGGCGTTCAGCGGGCCGAAGCCGTCCAGGCCGCGCAGCTTCAGACCCGCCTGGTACTCGGCGAACTGCGCCTTGAGCTGCTTGGAGACGGTCTGGTCGACCTGCTTGCCGGTGGAGAGGTCGTTGGTGCCCCAGTTCCACTCGTAGGCGCCGTCGGCGTGCTCCAGGTCGGTGATCGGGCACCAGGCGCCGACCGCGAAGATCGCGTCGGAGGCGTCGGCCGCGCCCAGCTCCTTCAGGTACTTCTCGTAGATCGGGCTGTCGCCGGACGCGCCGAGCAGCGAGGACAGGGCGCCACCGGCACTCGTACCGGCGGAGACGATCTTGTCGACGTCACCGGGGATCAGGCCCTTGTTGGCCTTGATGTAGCGGACGGCCGCCTTGAGGTCGACGATCGCGGCGGGCGCGGTGCCGTAGTACTCGCCGTCGGAGTTCTTGAGGGTACGACCGCGGGCGCCGGGCTCGATCACGACGTACCCGGCGGCGAGCGCGAGGAGCTGGTTGCTCGCCGTGGCGCCGCCGGTGGCGTTGGTGTTGGCGTTCGCGTTGGGGGCCGCGCTCGTGGAGGAGCTGGGGGCCGCCCCGCTGGGGGCCGCGCCGCCGCCCATCGCCGAACCGCCGCCGCCGACCTCGGTGGCGTCCGCAACGGAGGAGGGCATGTAGCCGCCGATGGAGTTGGCGAGCAGGATCGGGGCGTCGGTCGGGTCGACGGCCGTACCGTCGATCTCGACGGGGGCGCTGACGATCAGGGACTGGTAGGTCTCGTCCACCGGGTTGGCGACGTAGGTGATCGCCTTCCAGAAGTGGTATGTCACATTGTGCTCGGTGCCCGCCGTGTCCGTGACGGTCGTGGTCAGCTTGGAATACCCGTCCGGGTCGAACGCCAGGGAGCCCGCCGCACCCGCCGAGCCCGACGACGAGTCGCTCGACGCCTGCGCGCTGAGCGCGATGCCGCCGACCGCCGCGACACCGGCCGTGGCGCCGATACCCATGACGACCGTCCTGCGCTTCACTGACCTGTGCTTCACCGTGCTGCCCCTCGTCTTCGGACTCCTTGGCCTTGCGTCTGCGAACGTAGGTGACCGCCGACAAAATCGTCAACAATTCGCCGGGATTCATGGGCGGCGCACAGCCCCACGGGAAGTGCACAGGCTTTTCCGATCCGGCTCTCGGCTTTCCAAGGCGCCTGACGTACCGTCAGATCCATGGATGCCCCCCGCTTCGACCTCCCCGAACCGGACGCCTTCACCCGCCCCTACTGGGAGGCCGCGGCCGAGGGGCGGCTGCTGTTGCGCCGCTGCCGTGCCTGCGGCCGGGCCCACCACTACCCCCGGGAGTTCTGCCCGCACTGCTGGAGCGAGGACGTCGACTGGGAGCCCGCGACCGGCCGGGCGACCCTCTACACCTGGTCCGTCGTGCACCGCAACGACCTCCCGCCGTTCGGCGACCGGGTCCCCTACGTGGCCGCCGTGGTCGACCTGGCGGAGGGCCCGCGCATGATGACCGAGCTGGTGGACGCCCCCGAGCCGGACGCCGGGCTCCGGCTGACGGTCGCCTTCCGGGAGGGCGTGCCGGTGTTCCGCCCCGAGGTGCGCTGAAACACGCTGGGCCGTCACCCGGCACAGGAGTTTCAATGGCCTCATGGCCCAGACCCACGAACAGCCCGCCGGCCACCGCCCCGACGCCGTCCCCCACGGACACGGCCTGCGGCTGGACCGCTGGGACCCGGACCAGGAGTCCCATGTCGAGGCCTGGTGGCGCGGCCGGGCCGACCCGGACTTCCTCCGCTGGAACACCCCGCTCACCCCGGACATCGACCTCGCCGGCGCCCGGGCCGCCATGGTCAGGCAGCTGGCACAGGCGGCCGACGGCACCTGCGCGCCGTTCCGGATCGCGGACGCGCAGAGCGGTACGACCCTCGGCCATGTCGGCATCAACGTGATCGACCGGGTGTTCCGGTCGGCCCGGGTCGGCTACTGGGTGCTGCCCGAGGCGCGCGGCCGCCGGGTCGCCACCCGCGCCCTCGCCCTGGCCACCGACTGGACCTTCGCCGAACTCGGCCTGTACCGCCTGGAGCTGGGCCACGCCCTCGGCCACGAGGTGTCCTGCCGCGTCGCGCAGACGTGCGGCTTCCCCTACGAGGGCACACTGCGCGGCGCGATGTTCGAGGCGGGCCGCCAGAACGCGTTCCGCGACGTCCACCTGCACGCCCGCCTCGCGACGGATCCGGGGGCCGCCGACGGCGCCTAATTCGGATGCCGGGCGGGGCGGCCGGAGGGGACCATCGACCATGGAACCCGGAACCCAAGCAGCCGACCGGCACGCGGCCGGCTGGCACTTCACCACCGACGTCGACGAATTCCTCGCCCGCACACGGGACTTCCTCCACTCGCGCCCTGATCTGCACACCGTCCAGCTGACGGTGACGGAGCGGCTCCGGCGGAGCGGCCCGCGGGCCTACGGCGACCGGCCGGCGCTCCTCGGGTGCCTCGTCCGGGAGGACGGCGGTGTCGGCGCCACGCTGCTGCACACCCCGCCGTACGCCGTGGGCGCCACCCGGCTCACCGCCGACGAGGCCGAGACCCTGGCCGCCGTTCTCGTGGATCTGGGCCGTCCCGTCACCGGCTTCGCCTCCGAGCGGGCCACGGCGGAGGCGTTCGCGGCGGCGTGGCAGCGGCGGACCGGGGTGTCCGCGCGGCTCCACGACCGGCACCGGCTCTACCGGCTGGCCGAGTTGACGAACCCGTCGCCGATGCCCGAGGGCCGGGCCCGGGTCGCGGGCGAGGCCGACCGGGAGTTGCTGGTCCGCTGGCACGACGGGTTCGTCGAGGACGCGGGCACGCACGGCGGCCGGGGCGGCGCGGACTGGGCCGACTTCCGGCTCTCGTACGGCGGTGTCACCCTCTGGGAGACGCCCGACGGCACCCCCGTCTCCATGGCCGGCGTCACCCCGACGGTCGCCGGACAGGCCCGGATCGCACCCGTCTACACCCCGCGGGAGTTGCGCGGCCGCGGCTACGCGGGGGCGGTGACGGCGCAGGTCAGCCGCGCGGCGCTGGCCTCGGGGGTCGGCGAGCTCCTGCTCTTCACGGACCTCGCCAACCCGACGAGCAACGCCCTGTACCAGCGCATCGGCTACCGGCGGGTGGCCGACTGGGCGGAGTACGCGTTCGGAGAACGGGCGGGGTGAGCGCCGCCGCTCACAGCCATGGCGACCGCGCCTGCTCGCGGCCATGGCGACCGCGCCTGCTCGCGGCCATGGCGACCGCGTCTGCTCGCGGCCATGGCGGTCGCGTCTGCTCGCGGCCATGGCGGTCGCGTCTGCTCGTGGTCGTGGAAGCTGCGTCTGTTCCCGGTCGCGGTGGCTGCGTCTGCTCAGAGCCGCTGCAGCCGCGCCTGCTCAGAGCCGCTGCGGCCGCGTCCGCTCACGGCCAGGGCAACCGCGTCCGCTCACGGCCATGGCGACTGTGTCCGCTCACGGCCACAGCAGCTGCCGCTGCCAGGTCCCGTCCTCCTGCGCGTCGTATCGCAGGCGTACGTGTCGTCGTTCCGGGTCGCCCTGGAAGAACTCGGCCTCTTCCGGGCGGAGCCGGTAGAGCGTCCAGGTCGGGGAGAGGGCGGCGGGGTCGGTGCGGGCGCGTTCCCAGGCTGCGTCGGAGGCCTCGCGCAGTTCCTGCAGCGAGGACAGGGGGCCGCTCTGCAGACCGGTGAGCGCGGCGGCCAGGGCGCCGGTCGAGCGGGCGTGGAGGTCTGCCTGGCTCTCCTCGGAGGGGGCGGCGGTGACCGGGCCGCGGAGCCGGATCTGGCGGCCCAGCACCGGCCAGTAGAAGACGAGGGCCGCGTACGGGCGGGCGTTCAGCTGGTGTCCCTTGCGGCTGGTCACGTGGGACCCGAAGGACCAGCCGTCCGGGTCCGCGCCGTGCAGCATCACGATCCGTACGTCCGCCCGGCCCTCCTTGTCCGTCGTCGCCAGCGACATGGTGTGCGGCTCGGGCTGCCCGGCCGCCACCGCCTCCGCGAACCAGGTGGTGAAGAGCGGGAGCGGGGCGTCGGGTGCCGACGCCGGGTCGAACGGCCGTAGCTCCGTGGTCCCGGGGGACCAGACGCGGAGCGACTTCAGGAGCGTGTGGAGATCCGTGGCTGCCATGTGCCGAGTATCACTCGGGCACCTCCGGCAACCGTGTCATCAGGGGTCGCACGGCGGCCGGGCCTTCCCCGCCGGACCCGGTCGCAAACCCGACCGGGCAAACCGCTGCGCACACCTGTGCCCCGGCACCACACTGTCCGGCATGAAGGGACCCAGGACCGTGAAAGTGGCCGTACGCCATAGGGCGGGCGATACCGGGCGACCCAGGACGCGGTCCGCCGCCTGGGCCACCCGTGACTTCCGGCTGGTCCGGCCGGCCGTGGGCCGCGACCGGGTCGAACTGGAGTGCCCCGTCTGCGCGGTCGCGGTCCTCGCCGAGGTCCGCGACCACGGCCGCACCCGGCGGGTCCGCACGACCTGGCGGGCCGTCTCCCTGGTCTCCCTCGCGGTCTTCGCCGTCTCGCTCGCCTACGCCGTCCACGAGGGCGGCCGGGCCCTCCCGGCGGGGCAGTCGCCGCCGCTGCTCCTCCCGGTCAGCGTGGTCGCGGCCTGTGTGACCCTGGTCGTCGCCCCCGCCGCCTGGCTGATCGGCCGCGGCCACCTCGGCGTCACCCTCCTCGACGCCCCCGGCCCCCGCCGCGGCCACCGGATCGTGCCGGTACGCGGTTAGCACTTGCCTCCCGCGCGTCTTCCCGCAGCGGAAACGACGCCCCGACCACCACAGCTGTCGCTCTGGACACGCTGACGGTACGAGTACCCGCGGTTCGGAGTCGCGGGTGTAGCGGGCGGTGACCGCGGTGACACTGCGCCGGCTGACCGGGGCCACCACTGCGGCCTGGCGCGGCACATGACCGGCGGGGTTTGCCAATGTGCTCACTTTTGAATGAGGTGCGTTCGCTCGTGGTGCTCAGCAGGCCGGACGGGTAGGTGCGGCGTTCATGCGGTGGGGCGGCTTTTCCCAGTCGCGGGGGAAATCGGGGAAAGTGTCGTCGGCGTGCTGGACAGTCGGCGCCATTCGCTGGGAGTCGTGCCGTAGGTTTCGCGGAACCGGCGGGAGAAATACGCCGCGCTGGTGAAGCCCCAGGAGCGGGCGACGGACTCGATCGTGCGGTGCTGAAGGGCGGGTGCGGCCAGGTCGTTGCGGGCGCCTTCGAGCCGGCGTCGGATGATCCACTTTTCGAGGCTGAGCCCACCACTCTCGCAGAGCCGGTACAGGGTCCGGACGGACGTGTTGTGGGCCCAGGCGATGCGCTGGGGAGTGAGGTCGGGCTCCCTGAGGTGGGCGCGGACGTACGCCAGAACGCGTGTGAGGAGCGTCTCCCGGGCGACCTGGGCGCGGATGCGATCGCTGCCCGCGGCGGACACGATCCAGGCGCGGGTGAGTTCCGCCGTGGCATTGGCGAGGGCCTCGGCTTCCAGGCCGTCACCGATCTGGTCGGCGATACCGTGCAGACCCCGGACATGATGCGCCAGCAGCCTGCCGATGGGGCTGTGGTGAAGGAAGGGAATCGACGCGCGCACCGTGTCCGTCCGCAGAGTGAGGCGTTCGGTGTCGAACATGAAGGCCAGCGTGGATCCGGTGCCGGACCAGGAGTATTCGTATCCGCTGGGCATGTGCGCCAGGGACAGGCTCTCCGGCTCCATGCGCTGCTGATGGCCGTTCCAGGCGAATCCGCCGTTGCCCTGAAGATGAACGTTGATCGCTACGGTGTCCATCCCGTCTCGTCGCGCCTGACGGAGGGACCGGGAGATCTGCATGCCGGTGCCCTGGCTGGAGAACAGGGTGAGCGTTCCCAGCTCCCACAGCTCGATCCTTCGCCAGATTCTGGCCTCGGGCTCCTCCTCCTCGACGGCGTCGACGCCGCCTTCTCCGATGGCCACCGCACGATAGGCGGCGATGCGTTCGCCCACCGGAAGGTCGTTCGTGTCCAGGACGAGCACAACGGTTCCCCCTACCGGATCGCCACTACCAGTACCGCTTTGCGCGCAGCTCATTGTCGGCACGGGGCGTTGCGGTGACAAATGTGCGTTCACGAGCCAAGGGATCTTGGCGGTGTGAGGCCCGGCGGGCAGAGACAAGACCTTGACGCCCAGGGGCAAGCCGATGCCACCAGTCCGTGCCACGCTCCCTCACAACTGCTTCACAACCGGCCGGTCGCGGTGAGAAGAAATCCGGCCGGCACGCCGCCTCGGGAGTTGCTGGGGATGCCGCGCGAGCGGCGCGGGAACTCGCCGTCGCCGGGCTCGTCGCATCCGGAACAGAAAGCCCTTCAGCCGGGAGGATTTCCATGCCATTTGTCACCGCATCCGACGGAGCGCAGATCTACTACAAGGACTGGGGGAGCGGCCGCCCGGTCGTGCTGAGTCACGGCTGGCCGCTGAATTCCGACAGCTGGGAGTCGCAGCAGCTGTTCCTGGCCACCCACGGCTTCCGGGCCATCGCCCACGACCGGCGCGGACACGGCCGGTCCGAGCAGATGTGGGACGGCAACGAGATGGACACCTACGCCGACGACCTCGCCGCCCTGATCGAGGCCCTCGACCTGCGCGACGCCACCCTGGTCGGCTTCTCCACCGGTGGCGGCGAGGTCGCCCGGTACGTCGGCCGACACGGCACCTCCCGCCTCGCCCAGGTCGTCCTCGTCTCCGCCGTACCGCCGTTCATGCTCAAGACCGACGACAACCCCGGCGGCGTACCGGTGGAGACCTTCGACGCGATCCGCGCCGGCTCGCTCGCCGACCGTTCACAGCTCTACCGCGATCTCGCCGACGGGCCGTTCTTCGGCAACAACCGCCCCGGCACGGACGTCTCGCCCGGCATCCGGGACGCGTTCTGGCGCCAGGGTCTCGAGGCCGGCCACCGTGGCGCCTACGAGTGCGTCGCCGCGTTCTCCGCCACCGACTTCCGCGCCGACCTGGACGCCATCGACGTACCCACGCTGGTCATCCACGGCGACGACGACCAGGTCGTCCCGTTCGAGGTCGGCGGCAAGGCATCGGCCGAGCGGATCAAGAACGCGACCCTGAAGGTGTACCCCGGCGCCCCGCACGGCATCACCGACACGCACAAGGAACAGCTCGCCGCCGACCTGGTGGACTTCCTCACCACCTGAGCAGCCCGCGTCCCGCGTCCCCGGCGACGCCCTCGCCGGGACGCCCGATCTCAGGAGCCACGAGATGAACTCCACCCCTCGTCCGGCCCGCCGGCGCGTGCTCGGCACCGCACTGGCCGCGGCGGCCCTCGTCCTCGGCACTGGCGGTACCCTCGCCCCGGTCTCCGCGACGCCCGCTCACCCCGGCCCCCAACCCACCGTGGTGCTCGTGCACGGTGTCTTCGCCGACGCCTCCGGCTGGTATCCGACCATCGCCCGCTTGCAGAAGGCGGGCTACCCGGTCATCGCCGTCGCCAATCCGCTGCGCGACCTGAGCGGCGACTCGGACTACGTCTCCAGCGTCCTCGCGTCGATCGACGGCCCGGTCATCCTGGTCGGGCACTCCTACGGCGGCGAGGTCATCACCAACGCGGCCCGCGGCCACACCAACGTCAAGGCACTCGTGTACGTCGCCGCTTTCGCCCCCGACCAGGGCGAAAGCGCGCTGCAACTGGCGGGGAAGTTCCCCGGCAGCAAACTACGGGACGCGCTGATCACCCGCGATTACCCACTGCCCGACGGAGGCACCGGCACGGACGGCTACATCGACCCGGCGAAGTTCCGCGAGGTGTTCGCCGCCGACCTGCCCGCCGCCCAGACGCGGCTGATGGCCGCCGCCCAACGTCCCGGCAGCGTCGGCGGACTGGCCGGCCTGAGCGGCGCACCTGCCTGGAAGGACCTGCCGTCCTGGTACGTCATCCCCACCGACGACAACGTCATCCCGGCCGCCGCCCAGCGCTTCATGGCCGAGCGCGCCCACAGCCGCACCGTCGAGGTCAAGGGCTCGTCCCACGTCGTGATGATGTCCCACCCGGACACCGTGGTCCGCCAGGTCCAAGCCGCCTATCAGGCCACCCGCTGAGGAGCACACGATGCAACCCGACACGATCGTCCTCGTCCACGGCTTCTGGGTGACGCCACGCGCCTGGGAGAACTGGATCACCCACTACCAGAACAAGGGCTTCCGCGTCATCGCCCCGCCCTACCCCGGATTCGAGGTGGAGGTCGAGGCCCTCAACGCCGACCCGACCCCCGTCGAGACCGTGACCGTCCCCGCCATCATCTCCGCCCTGGAGAAGGCCATCACCGAACTGGACCGTCCACCGGTCATCATGGGGCACTCCGCCGGCGGCGCGTTCACCCAGATCCTCCTTGACCGCGGCTTCGGCGCGGCCGGAGTCGCGATCAACTCCGCGCCCACCGAGGGCGTGCCCGTCGTCCCCCTGTCCCAGGTCCGCTCCACCTTCCCGGTCCTGAAGAACCCGGCCAACCGCCATCGCGCCGTCGGCTTCGACTACGACCACTGGCGCTATGCCTTCACCAACACCTTCCCCGAGGAGCAAGCCCAGGCCACCTACCGGCGCTATCACATCCCCGCACCCGGCCGCATCGTGTGGGGCAGCGCGCTGGCCAACGTCCACCCGGGCCACACCGACACCCACGTCGACTACCACAACGCCCGCCGGGCTCCACTGCTGTTCCTCTCGGGCGAGCACGACCATCTCATGCCGCCCAAGGTGCAGCAGTCCAACGCCAAGCACTACAAGGCAGAAGGCACGGTCACGGAGGTCAAGACGTTCGAGGGCCGCTCCCATCTGATGCCCGCCCAGGACGGCTGGGAAGAGGTAGCCGACCACGCCCTGGACTGGGCCCTCGCCCACGCCTGACCACGTACCCGCGGCACGCGCCAGGCCCGGGGCGACGGCCGTCGTCCCGGGCCCAGGGGAGGAACCCGCATGAGCGACCTGCACATCACCCACATCGGCGGCCCGACCATCCTCATCGAGACCGGCGGCTGGCGGCTGCTGACCGACCCCACCTTCGACCCGCCCGGAGAGCGCTACACCTTCGGGTGGGGCACCTCGTCCCACAAGTCGACAGGCCCTGCCCTCGCCGCGGCGGACCTGCCGCCGATCGACGCCGTCCTGCTCAGCCACGACCACCACGGCGACAACCTCGACCGCACCGGACGTGATGTCCTGCGCATCGCCCGGACCGTCCTCACCACCCCGGCCGGCGCCCGCCGTCTCGGCTCGAACGCCCACGGCCTCGCCCCCTGGACGGTGACCCGCCTGCACGCCCCCGGGCGCCCCACCATCGACGTCACGGCCACCCCGGGCCGCCACGGCCCACCCCTGTCCCGGCCCCTGACCGGACAGGTGACCGGCTTCGCCCTCACCTGGGAAGGCCAGCAGCACGGTGCGCTGTGGATCTCCGGGGACACCGTCCTGTACGGCGGTGTGCGCGAGGTGGCCCGGCGACTGACCGTGGGCACCGCGCTGCTGCATCTCGGTGGCGTGCGCTTCCCTATCACCGGCCCCGTCCGCTACACCATGACCGCCGCCCAGGCTGTGGATCTCTGTGGTCTGCTACGGCCCGTCACCGCCATCCCCGTCCACTACGAGGGCTGGCACCACTTTCACGAAGGCCGCGAGGCCATCGAACTTGAACTCGCCCGTGCACCCGACGACATCCGCAACCGGTTCCGCTGGCTGCCCGCCGGAGCTGCCACGGACATCAGCGCCTGATCCGTAGCGTTCGTCGGCCAGAGGCAGGATGCCGCGGTCTCCTGGGTGTTGGGCGCGGTCTCCAGGTCCGTCGCCTCGCACATCTGCCGTGCCCGCAGCGGTGCCTCGGCCTGTGCGGTGATGTCCCGTTCCCACTCCTCCAGCCGTGCAGCACTGCCCCGAGGGTCAGCTTCCCGCCGGTCATGTTCTGCGCCAGGCCGCAGTGGTGGCCCCCGATCGGCCGGCGCAGTATCACCGCGGTCATCGCCCAGTACACCCGAGGCTTCGAACTGTGCGGCAGGTGGGTCATGCGTGACGACAGTGCTCTTGAAACCCGGGCCGCCGCGTGCAGGAAACCCCCGTTTCCGCTCAGTGCCGGGCGAACTGCACCCCGGTCCGCTGGACCACGTCCGCGCGTACCGCGAGCGCGGGGACGACGAGTTGCTCCCCGTAGATGTCGGTGAGCCGGAGCTCGGTGCCGCAGCCGGTGCCCTGTTCGGAGAGGAAGTAGTTGTACTCGGTCCGGGTCAGCGCCAGCCAGCCGCCGCCGGTGCGGACTTCGAGGCGGGCCAGCGGGTTGCGGTGGCCGATCGCCTGGATGCCGCACCAGTACTGGGTGGATCCGGTCTTGTAGCGGATCGAGACGGTGTCGGAGGTGGCCGGGCTGAGCAGGCTCCAGGTGATCGCGATCCGGCCCGCCGACAGGGGCGCGAGCTTCGCGAACGCCTGTCGGCTGAGGTCGAGTTGGCCGACCGCGCAGGGCGCCGGGCACTCGTTGGTGATCCGTACGGTGATGGACTTGCCGCTCGCCGCGCGGACGGAGACGTACGCCCCGCAGGCCTTCGCCGTTTCGTAGTCCGCGGTGTTCATGGCCGCGGTCATCACGTCGGAGGTCGGGCCGAACGAGCAGGCGCCGTCGCCGTTGCCGACGTCGTAGGAGGTGGCGACCCCGTCGTACGTCGTCCCGGGGCGGATCCGGCCGGCCGCCGGGGCCGTGGTGGTGGACGGGGTGCGGGCCGTGCCGCTCGTCGCCCGCCGGGTGGGGGCGGGGGTGGCCGTGGTGGACGGGGTCGCGGACGCGGGCGGGGCGGTGCGCTTGCCCGCCGCGGGGGTCGATGCCGTCGCCGAGGGCTTCGGCGAGGTCGGGGACGCCGAGTCCGGCACGGTCGGCGTCGCGCTCGTCACCGCCCCGACGTCGGACACCGCCCGGTCCTGTCCGCCGCCGGACGTGTCGCCCGGCCGGAAGGCCACGATCAGCGTGACGACCAGGGCGACGGCGGCGACGGCCGCCACCGCGAGCAGCGGGCCGCGGACCGGTCGCCACTGGAAGTCCGGTTCCGGGCGCGGGCGTCGGCGATGTGAGGAGGAGGCCACGGAGGAATCCTTACGCGATGTCGGCGGTGCACGTCCTTCGAACGAATGAACTTCGAAGCTTCCGGTGGGTAGTTGCCGCCGAAGCCGGAAAGGTTGCCGCCGTCGCGCGAAAGGTTGCCGCCGCCCCCGGATCGGTTCCGCCCCCGGATCGGTCGCGCCCCGGATCAGTCCCGCCCCAGCACCACCGTGCCGGACGAGCAGAACCAGCCGCCCGTGCCCGAGGCCACCCCCAGCTCCGGCAGTCCGCCGCCGGCCCGCCGCACCTGCCGGTCACCGGCCTCCCCGCGCAGCTGCCGTACCGCCTCCACCAGCAGGAACAGCCCCCGCATCCCCGGATGCTGGGCCGAGAGCCCGCCCCCGTCCGTGTTCACGGGAAGCTCCCCTCCGGCCACGCGCAGCCGCCCCTTCTCCACGAACGCCCCGCCCTCGCCCTTGGCGCAGAAGCCCAGGTCCTCCAGGGTCACCAGCGTCATGTAGGTGAACGCGTCGTAGATCTCGGCGAAGTCGATGTCGGAGGGGTCGACCCCGGCCCGCCGGAAGGCCAGTTCGCCGCTGACCTTCGCCGGGGAGACCGTGAAGTCCGGCCACTCCGACATCGTCGCGTGGGAGACGCACTCACCGCTGCCGAGCACCCACACCGGCGCCGTGCGGCAGTCCCGCGCGTACTCCTCGGCGGCCAGCAGCACCGCGGCGCCGCCGTCCGAGCGGATGCAGCAGTGCAGCTTGGTGAAGGGGTCGGCGATCATCGGCCCGGACAGGACCTCGTCGACCGTGACCGGGGTGCGGAACATCGCCTCCGGGTTCAGTGCCGCGTTCGCCCGCGCCTGGACCGCCACCTCGGCCAACTGCTCGATGGTCGTGCCGTGTTCGATCATGTGGCGGCGGGCCGCCATCGCGTACTTGGCGATGAGGGTGTGGCCGTAGGGGACCTCGAAC
Source organism: Streptomyces sp. NPDC048288 (assembly GCF_043201555.1). Taxonomy (NCBI): domain Bacteria; kingdom Bacillati; phylum Actinomycetota; class Actinomycetes; order Kitasatosporales; family Streptomycetaceae; genus Streptomyces; species Streptomyces sp. NPDC048288. The sequence continues at coordinate 60,673 of NZ_JBICZD010000024.1, read as the reverse complement.
TGCAGGGGGCCGCGGGCGCCGAAGGACAGGTTCCCGGTCCGGCGGCCCGCCCTGATGTCGGCGCGGGCCGTCGAGCCGTACACCAGCAGGACCGCGTTCGCCCGGCCCGCCGCGATCGCGTCCGCCGCGTGCGCCGCCATGACCTCCCAGGTCGAGCCGCCGACGGAGGTGGAGTCCACCCAGGTGGGGCGCAGGCCCAGGTACTCGGCGACCTCCACCGGGGCCAGGGTGCCGAGGCCCGCCGACGCGAAGCCGTCGACCACCTCCCGGCCGAGGCCCGCGTCGGCCAGCGCGCGGCGGGCCGCCTGGGCGTGCAGGGCGTAGGGGGTGGCGTCGTCCACGCGACCGCAGTCCGAGAGGGCGACACCGACGACGGCGACCTTGCGGGGTCCAGTCATGAATCTGACGGTACATCAGATCCGCCGGACTCCGCCTCTGTGCATCTGCATCCGGTACGCCTAGCATGACGGGCCGTCAGATCGTCAGGAGGTCCGGTCATGGACGCCCGCTTCACCGACGAGCAGGACGAGATCCGGCGCGCCCTGCGTGAACTGCTCCACAAGCGATGCGGTACGGAGGACGTGCGGGCCGCCGTCGACCGGCCGGAGGGCCACAACCCTGGCCTGTGGACCGCCCTGAGCGAACAACTCGGCCTGGCCGGGCTCGCGCTCCCCGAGGCGTACGGCGGCGTCGGCTGCTCCGTCACCGAAGTCGCGCTGGCGGCGGAGGAGTTGGGGCGGGCCCTCGCCCCCTCCCCGTTCCTGGCCACCGCCGTCCTCGCCGCTCCGCTGCTGCTCGCCCTCGGCACCGAGGCCCAGCGCGCGGCACTGCTCCCGGGGATCGCCGACGGCAGCCGCACCGCCGCCCTCGCCGTCCCCGGCACCCGGCTCGGCGCCGCCCTCGCCCTGACCGACGCGCACGGCGGCGACTGGGCCGGCGGCGGGCGGTCCGGCGGGATCCAGGCCAGGCACGGGGACGACGGATGGCGGCTGTACGGCGAGGCCGACCAGGTCCTCGACGGGCACAGCGCCGGACTGCTGCTCGTCCCGGCCCACGCGGGCGGGTACGCCCGCTCGCGCGTCCTCCTCTTCCTGGTGGCGGGCGACGCGGCCGGGGTCGTACGGACCCGGCGGACCGCCCTCGACACCACGCGCGGCCAGGCCCGGATCCAACTACGGCACGTTCCCGCCGAGTTGCTCGGGGCGGACCAGGACACCGACATCCGCCCCGCCCTCGCCGCCCTCGGCGACTCCGTCGCCGCCGTGCTCGCGGGCGAGGCCGTGGGAGCGGCCGGCCGGGCGCTGGAGCGGACCGTGGAGTACGTGAAGCAGCGCGAGCAGTTCGGGCGGGCGATCGGGTCCTTCCAGGCCGTCAAGCACCGGCTGGCCGATGTGTACGTGGCGGTGCGGGCGGCCAGGTCGGCCGCCTACTACGCGGCCTGGGCGACCGCGCACGGGGAGCAGGTGGGCGGGCTGGCCCTCGCGCAGGCGCTGGAGGCCCTGCGGGCCGCCGCGGGGGAGGGGATCCAGCTGCACGGCGGGGTCGGGTTCACCTGGGAGCACGAGGTGCATCTGTACTTCAAGCGCGCGGCCGGGGACGAGCTGCTCTTCGGGCCCGTGCACCGGCTGCGCGGCCACGCGGCCGCCTCGGCGGGGCTGTTCGAGCGAGGGGCGGTGGCGATGTGATCGGCGAACGGCTGGTGCGGAAGGTGGCGGGCACCCGCGGGTTCCTGAAGGTCGCCCCGCACGTGGTCCCGGCCATGGACCGGGCCGTCCACCGGCTCAGCCGGGGCAAGGTGCTGCTCAGCGCCCAGATGCTGCCGGGCGTGATCCTCACGTCCACCGGGGCGCGCAGCGGGCGGCCGCGCCGTACGCCCCTCGCGTGCATGCCCGACGGCGACGGCTGGTTCCTCGTGGGGTCCAACTACGGCCGGCCCGACCACCCGGCCTGGACCTACAACCTGCTCAGGCATCCCGACGCCGAGATCAGCTGGAAGGGGCGGGACGTCCCGGTCGCCGCGCGGTTGCTGGCGGGGGAGGAGCGGGCGGCCGCCTGGCGGGAGCTGCTGGTGTTCTGGCCGCCGTACGCCACCTACCAGGAGCGGGTGGAACGGGAGCTGCGGGTCTTCCGGCTCGACCCGCGGTGATCACAGGGCGTGCTGCGCCAGCAGCAGCGCGCCGATGCCCAGCATCGCCGCCCCCGAGGTGCGGGTGACCGCCCGCGCCGCCCTCGGGCGGGCCGCGAGCAAGCGGCGGGCGAGGGTGCCGACGGTCAGGTAGACGGCGGTGCAGCAGGCCATGTGGAGGGCGCCGAGCACGGCCGTCTGGAGGGCTATGGGCGGGTGGTCGCCCCGGGTGACCAGGAACTGCGGGAGCACGGACAGGTAGAGCAGCAGCGCCTTGGGGTTCAGGCCGCTGATCGCCGCGCCCCGCCAGAAGCCCTCCGGGGCGGCGGCCGCCTCCTGCGGTACCGCCGGGCGGCGCAGCACGGTCCAGCCCAGCCGGATCAGGTAGCCGGCGCCGGCCGCCGTCAGGACCGTGAGCAGCGCGGGCGAGCCCGCCACCAGCACCGCGAGACCCGCCACCGCCAGCGCGGTGTGCAGCGCGTACCCGGTCATCAGGCCCGCCACCGCCCGGGTCACCGAGCGGCCGCGCACTCCGGCGGCGATCACGTACGCCCAGTCGGCACCCGGTACGCACACCAGCAGCAGGTCGACGGCGAGGAAGGAGATCAGGGGTCCGGTGTTCATGGAAGGGACATTAGGCGCGAATGGCCCGAAGGTGTTGTCGAAATTTGCTCGAAGACCACGGTTCCGGGGGAAGATCTACCCCATGGACGACGTGGACCGGAAAATTCTTGCCGAGCTCCAGCAGGACGGGCGGCTGACCGTGACCGAGCTGGCCGGGCGGGTGCGGCTGAGTGTCTCGCCCTGTCACCGGCGGCTGCGCGAGCTGGAGCGGTCGGGGGCGATCAGCGGGTACCGGGCGGTGGTGGACCCGGCCGCCGTCGGGCTGACCTTCGAGGCGCTGGTCTTCGTGTCCATGCGGCAGGAGGACCGGGACACGGTCGCCGACTTCGAGCGGGAGCTCGCGGAGATCCCCCATGTGCTGGACGCGCAGCGGCTGTTCGGCGAGCCCGACTACCTGCTGCGGGTGGCCACCGCCGACCTCGCCGCCTTCCAGCGGCTGTACGACGAACGGCTCGCGACCTTGCCGGGGGTGCAGCGCCTCAACTCGACGCTGGTGATGAAGCACGTGGTGCGGGACCGGCCGCTGCCGGCGTAGCACGACAGGCGGTGGTTCACCGCTGCGTGTGAACCGCCGCCTGCCAGACAGGACCCGGAGGGTGTGTTGCCGTGCGGGTTACTTCGTGGGTTTCTTCCCGGTCACACCCAGGTGCACCAACAGCGCGAGGTTCGGCTTGAGTTCGGCCTGCTTCACACCCCAGGTCTGGAAGCCCTTCTGGTGTCCGGCGACCGCCGCGAGCATCGCTACCAGCGAACCGGCGACGGCCGCCGGGTTCACGTCCTTGTCGATCTTGCCCTTGGACTGCAACTCCGCGATGGAATCGGACAGGGAGTTGTTCACCGAGTTCAGGATCTTCATACGGATCTTGTAGAACCGTTTGTCCCCCTCGGCCGCGCCGAGGTCGACCACGCGGAGAATCGCGTCGTTCTTCCGCCAGAACTCCAGGAAACCGTCGACGAGTTCCTGGGCGGTCGCCCAGCCGGCCTTGCCGACCCAGGAGCGCCCGGCGACCAGTTCGGTCAACTGACCGCCCTCGGTGGCCATGTGCTCGGCGATCTCCAGGACGGCGCCCTCGACGTCCGGGAAGTACTGGTAGAAGGTCGCGGGCGAAGTACCCGCCTTCCGGGCGACATCGATGACCTTGACGTCCCGGTAAGGGGAGGAGCTGAGCATCTCGCTGAGGCAGTCGAGCAGCTTCTGCCGGGTCGCCTGCCCACGCCGGCCGGCCACGCGGCCGTCGACGGTACGCACTTGTCCTGTCATGCCGTCAGCTTACCGAGGGGTGATCGGAGCGCGATTCGGCCGACTGCAAATGGGGTGCACGGATGTGCGAGGCGCCTGCCCGGAGGGGAAAGCGCCGGTCACTCCCGGAGCGCGGACGGTCTGCGCGGTGCGGGCCGGGCGGTTACTTTGACGACATGGCCGAAAACAGGGCATCCGGATACACCGAGGGCGTCCCGTGCTGGGTGGACGTGCAGCTGCCCGACGTCGAGGCGGGCAAGCGGTTCTACGGCGGGCTCTTCGGGTGGACCTTCGAGGACGCCGGCGGCGGCCCCGGCTCCGTGTGGGCCCGGCTCGGCGGCGCGGCGGTGGCCAGGCTGGCGCGGAAGCGGGACGGCCGGATGCCCACCGTCTGGACGGTGTACTTCGCGACCCCGGACGCCCGGGAGCTCACCCGGCGCGTCCTCGCGGCCGGCGGGCAGGTGGTCAGCGAGCCCGCGCCGGTCCGCGACCTCGGCACCGCCGCGCTCGTCGCCGACCCCCAGGGCGCCGTCTTCGGCCTCTGGCAGGCCGCGGGCCACCCCGGCTTCGGCGTCCGGCACGCCCCCGGCGGCTTCGCCTGGGCGCAGCTGTACACCACGGACATCGACGCGGCCAACACCTTCTACGGGCACCTCTTCACCGAGGCCCTCTTCGGCGCGGACGCCGACCCGGACTTCGGCCGGGCCCCCGTCTCCGACGTCTTCCACCCCGGGATGCCGCCGCAGTTCGTCGTCCACTTCCGTACCGGGGACGTGACGGCCGCGGTCGGCGCCGTACAGGAGCTCGGCGGCCGGGTCCAGGCGGCGCCTTTCGAGACGTCGTACGGAAAAGTGGCCGTCGTCACCGACAATCAAGGGGCGTCCTTCGCGCTGCTGCAACGCTAGAAGCCAGGGAACAACGGCTCAGAAGCCACGAAACCACGGCTGTCGGCGAGTAAATGTCTCGCTTTGTCATAAGACACCCCGATTGATCTCCGGGTTCGCAACCTGTGCCCGGGCCAGGAAGAATCGGGGTGCGTGCCGCCACGGCGGTGCCGGTGGTGAGACGCTGCACGGGGTCGCGTACATATGTGGGTGGACGGGGCCCGTACGGGGAGGTGGCAGGCAAGTGGTGGATCAGCTGACGCAGCACGATCCGCGGCGGATCGGGCCGTTCGAGGTGCTGGGACGGCTGGGGGCCGGCGGCATGGGGCTGGTCTATCTCGCGCGCTCGGCGTCCGGCCGGCGCGTGGCGATCAAGACGGTCCGGACCGAGCTCGCCGAGGACCAGCTGTTCCGGGTCCGCTTCACGCGCGAGGTGGAGGCGGCCCGGGCGGTCTCCGGCTTCTACACGGCCGCCGTCGTCGACGCCGACCCGCGTGCCGCCGTGCCGTGGCTCGCGACCGCGTACGTGCCCGCGCCGTCCCTCGAAGAGATAGTGAACGACTGCGGGCCGATGCCGGCCCAGGCGGTGCGCTGGCTCGCGGCGGGCGTCGCCGAGGCGCTCCAGTCGATCCACGGCGCCGGACTGGTCCACCGGGACCTCAAGCCCTCCAACGTCCTCGTCGTCGAGGACGGCCCCCGGGTCATCGACTTCGGTATCGCGTCTGGCGTGTCGAACACGCGTTTGACGATGACGAACGTCGCCGTCGGTACGCCCGCCTACATGTCGCCGGAGCAGGCCAAGGACTCCCGGTCGGTGACCGGCGCGAGCGACGTGTTCTCGCTCGGCTCCATGCTCGTCTTCGCCGCCACCGGCCACCCGCCGTTCCACGGCGCCAACCCGGTCGAGACCGTCTTCATGCTGCTCCGCGAGGGACCCGACCTCGAAGGGCTCCCGGACGAACTGCGTCCGCTCATCGAGTCCTGTATGCAGATGGAGGCCACCGCCCGCCCCAACCCGGCCGACCTCCAGGCCCAGCTGGCCCCGCACCTGTTCGGTTCCGGCTCCGACGACAGCGGTACGGCCTCGGCCTGGCTGCCCGAGAAGGCGGTCGGGCTGATCGAGTCCCGCCGCGGCGGCCGGCCGGCCGTGAAACCCTCCGCGCACCCCTCCGGCGGGCGCGGCGGCGGCCGTCCCGCCGTCCCCCCGCCGCCCTCCTACGACCCCGTCGTCCCGGCCCCGGTCCCCGTCGGCGCGCCCGGCCCCGCCCCCGACACCGGCCCGGTCCGCCTGGCCGGCGCCCAGGTGCCCATCGGGCCCGGCCCGCGCGTCTCCGACACCCGCGCCGCCGCCGTCAAGGCGCCGCCGCCCGAGGCCGGCCTGGTGGCCAGCTGGTCCCGCCCGCACCCCGGCGTCAACGGCGTCGACCCCGCCGTACCGCCGGTGCCCGCCCTGCCGCCGGAGACGGCGTCCGGCTGGCGCCCCTGGCGGTTCCGGATGTCCAACGACGTCTGGGGCACCCCGTCCGTCGACGGCGACCTCGTCTACGTCACCTCCTTCGAGGTGCACGCCCTCGACGTGGCCACCGGCCGGCGCCGCTTCAAGACCCGGGACGTCGCCTGGTCCATGGCGGTCGCCGACGGCCGCATCCACGCCTCCGACGGCCCCACCCTGTTCGCCCTGGAGGCCCGTGAGGGCGGCGACCTGTGGCGGCTGTCCACCGACGCCTGGGTGTACTCCCTCAAGGCCGGCCGCGGCACGCTCGTCACCGGTACCCGGGGCGGCGGGGTCCAGGCCTGGGAGGCATCCAACGGGCAGAGACTCTGGGAGCTGTCCGGCGCCCAGACCGACTTCGAGTCCCCCGAGTCCGGGCCGTCCCTGCACGACGGCACGGTCTTCGTCTGGCAGGACGCGCGGCTGCGCGCGCTGGACGCCCGGACCGGCGACGAACGCTGGTCCTACCCCATCGGCGACGCGGCCTCCTGCGGCGGCGTCCCGGTCCGCCTCACCCACGCGGACGACGGCTTCGTGTACGCCTCCGCGGGCACCCGGGTCATCGCCCTCGACACCGCGACGGGGCGCGTGCGCTGGCACTTCGAGGCACCGGCGGTGTTCCTCTCCCCGCCGGCCTTCGTGCCGGGACCCGCGGTCACCGGCGGCGGCATCTACCTCGCCGACTACCTCGGCACGGTCTACGCCCTCGACGCCACCGACGGCCGCGACCGCTGGCGCATCGCGACCGAGGCCCGCGCGTCGATCGAGCCGGTGCTGGTGGCCGCGGGCCATGTCCACGTCGGCAGCGGCAAGGGGCTGTACACCCTCGACGCGGTCACCGGGACGCCCAAGTGGCGCTTCCAGGCGGGCGGCGACGTGGTGGGGGCGCCGGCCGTGGCCGAGGGCCGCATCCACTTCGGCTCCACCGACCATCTGCTGTACACGCTGAAGGCCGACGACGGCCGGCTGCGGTGGAAGCTGGCCACTGGCGGGGAGATCACCGGGTCACCGGTGGTACGGGACGGCGTCGTGTACGCCTGCAGCAAGGACCGCTGCGTGTACGCGCTGGACGCGGAGAAGGGAACGGGGACGGCCCGCACGACGTGAGTGCAGCGCCCCGTAAGGGGCGCGGGGAACTGCGCGACCAGCCCCCACCGGGCCGCGGACAACCGGGACGGCCGTCGTAGCACTCGCACGGAAGGGCTGTGCACGGCGGCCGTCGTTCGGGGTGGGAGTCGGCTCCCGCAGCGAACGTTACGCCCGAGTGGTGCGCGCCGCCACGCGTGGCTCAGCGGACGCGGGGGGCGGTGCGGGTGCGGTTGCCGAAGAGTTCCGCCTGGCGGTCGTCGGGCAGGTTGCCCAGGGCGATCAGGTGCGGTGCCTGTGCCCAGCCCCGCTCCCGCGTCGCCTCCTTCGCCGCCCACAGGGCCCGTACGCTGCCCTGCACCCCCTCCGCCGGATACCCGGCGATGACGGTCGCGCAGCGCACGGCGGCCTCCAACGCCCGCCCGGGCCCGGTCACTTCGGACACCAGCCCCACCTCGTACGCCCGCCGGGCGGAGACCCGCTCGGCGTTGCCCATGAGCACCATCCGGGCCACCTCGCCGTACGGCATCCGCTGGGCCAGCAGCACCGACTCGTAGGCGCTGACCATGCCGTACGAGGTGTGCGGGTCGAAGAAGGTCGCGTCCTCCTCGGCGATGACGAAGTCCGCCTCGCCGAGGAGGTAGAAGGCGCCGCCGCAGGCCATCCCGGCCACCGCGGCGATCACCGGCTTCCACAGGTCGTTCGCCTTGGGTCCCACGGCGATCAGCGGATCGTCCTGGCTGTACGGCGAGGAGGGCTGCGGCACCACGGCGTCCCGGTCCAGGCCGGTGCTGAAGGCGCGGCTGCCGGCTCCGGTGAGGACGACGGCCCGCACGGTGTCGTCGAAGCGCAACGCCCGCCAGAGGGAGGTCAGTTCGGCCGCCGTCGCCAGGTCGATCGCGTTGAGCCGCTCGGGCCGGTCGAGGGTGACGACGGCGACCCCGGTCTCCTTGTCCACGTCCAGGCGCGGACTCACGGCCGCTCCAGGACCCACTGCACAAGACCGTCCGAGAAGACGGCCTGCACCCGCGCCCCGATCCGGATCCGCTCGGGCCCGGTCGAGTCGAGCGGCGCCCCGGCCGCGGCGACGACATTGCCCACAAGCCGCACCCGGGGCGCGTCGTCGAGTTCCACGACGACGACGTTGTACGGCGCCTGGGCGGCGTAGTCGGGCAGCAGCGGCGGGTGCGGGACGACGTACGACCAGATCCGGCCGCGCCCGTTCGTCGGCCGCCACTCGCTCGCGAAGGACTGGCAGTGCGGGCAGCAGGGGCGGGGCGGGAAGCGGGGTTCACGGCAGTCGGCGCAGGCCTGGACGCGGAGTTCGCCGAGCGCCGCGTACTCCCAGAAGGGGGCGCCGTCGGTGTCGATGGCCGGTCGCAGCATCTCAGCTCCGGTTGGTGAGGAGGAGGGCGGAGGTCGGGACGCCCTCGCCGGCGGTGACCAGGCAGCTGGCGGCACCGGGAACCTGGGCGGTACTGGTGCCGCGCAGCTGCTTGACGCCCTCGGTGATGAGGTTGAAGCCGTGCACGTAGGCCTCGCTGAGCCCGCCGCCCCCGGTGTTGATCGGCAGCCGCCCACCGGTCTCCAGCGCCCCCTGCTCGGTGAACGCCCCGCCCTCGCCCCGGCCGCAGAAGCCGTACCCCTCCAGGGAGAGCGGGACCAGGGCGGTGAAGGCGTCGTAGATCTGGGCGACGTCGATGTCCTCCGGGGTGAGGTCGGCGTGCTTCCACAGGTGCCGGGCGGCGGTCCAGGCGGGGCCGGTGAGGGGGTCGTCGTTCCAGTAGTTGACCATGCCGTGGTGCTGGGCGGGCAGGCCCTGGGCGGCGGAGTGGACGTAGACGGGGGTCCGCCGGCAGTCGCGGGCGCGCTCGCTGCTGACGATCACGCAGGCCAGCGCGCCGTCCGTCTCCAGGCAGTTGTCGAAGAGGCAGAGGGGTTCGCTGATCCAGCGCGCGTTCATGTACATCTCGCGGGTGAGGGGGCGGTCGTACATGACGGCGGCCGGGTTCTGGTTGGCGCGGTTGCGGCAGGCGAGGGCGACGTTGAAGAGGTGGTCGCGGGTGGCGCCGTACTCGTGCATGTAGCGGCGGGTGAGCATGGCGATCTCGTCGGCGGGGCGGAGGAGGCCGTAGGGGCGGGTCCACTGGGCGGGGGTGGGCAGTTGGACGGCGGTGTTGGTCCAGGGGCGGGGGCCGCTGCCGCGCTTCCGGGACCGCCACGCGATGCCCACGGTCGCCTGCCCGCTCGCTATCGCGCCGGCGAGGTGCGCGACCGTGGCACAGGAGCCGCCCCCGCCGTACCCCACCTTGCTGAAGAAGGTGAGGTCCCCGAGGCCGACCGCCTTCGCCAGCTCCACCTCGTCCGTCTCCTCCATGGTGAAGGAGGCGAGCGCGTCGACCTCGCCGGGGGCGATCCCGGCGTCGTCGAGGGCGGCGAGGACGGCCCGGCAGGCCAGGGTCTTCTCGTCCTCGTCGAGCCGTTTCGCGAAGCGGGTCTGTCCGATCCCGACGATGGCGGTGGCGTCCTTGATGCCCTTGAAGCCCTTCGGACCGGCCATGCGCCCGCACCTCCACGGCTCTCGCGGCTTGCTGACAGGTCGTCAGGCTACAGCTAATCTGACGGACAGTCAGCTATGCGTGAGGGGAGGCCGGTTGTGCGCGGTGACATGGAGTGGGGGACCGTTCCGGGACTGGTGCGGTCGGCGGCGGCGCGGTACGCGGACGCCGAGGCGGTGGTGGACGGCCGTACCCGGATCACATACGCCGAACTGGGCGCCCGGGTGGAACGGGCCGCGGCCGCCTGCCTGGCCGCGGGCGTGGAGACGGGCGACCGGGTGGGGATCTGGGCGCCCAACTCCCTGGACTGGATCGTCGCGGCGCTGGGCGCGGTCTCCGCGGGCGGGGTGCTGGTCCCGCTGAACACCCGCTTCAAGGGGGCGGAGGCGGCGGACGTGCTGCGCCGGAGCGGGGCCCGGCTGCTGTTCGTCACGGGCACCTTCCTGGGGACCTCGTACGTGGCGTCGCTGCGCAGGGCGGCGGGGGAGGGGACCGGGGACGGCGACGGGGACGGCCCGGGGCCGCTGCCCGGGCTGCCCGCGCTGCGGGACGTGGTGGTGCTCTCGGAGGACGCACCGGTCGACTTCCGCACCTGGAAGGACTTCCTGGCGGCCGGGGAAGGGGTCGGGGCACGGGAGGTCGCCGCCCGCGCGGCCGGGCTGGACGGCGACTGCCTCTCCGACATCGTCTTCACCTCGGGCACCACCGGCCGCCCCAAGGGCGCGGTGATCACGCACGCCCAGACCCTGCGCGCCTACGAGGTCTGGGCCGACCTCGCGGGCCTGCGCGGCGACGACCGCTATCTGATCGTCAACCCCTTCTTCCACACCTTCGGCTACAAGGCCGGGGTGATCGCCTGCCTGATGCGGGGCGCGACGATGATCCCGCAGCCGGTGTTCAACGTGGCGACGGTGCTGGCCAACGTGGCGGCGGAGCGGGTGTCGGTGCTCCCCGGCCCCCCGACCCTCCACCAGTCCCTCCTGGACCACCCGGCGCGCGACGCCCACGACCTGTCCGCGCTGCGCCTGGTGGTGACGGGAGCCGCCGTCGTACCCCTGCGGCTCGTGGAACGCCTGCGCGGCGAACTCGGCGTCGAGACGGTCCTCACCGCCTACGGCCTCTCGGAGGCGAGCGGGATCGTGACCATGTGCCGCCGGGGCGACGACCCGACGGTGATCGCGTCGACGTCGGGGCGGGCGATACCCGGGACCGAGGTGCGCGTGGACGAGAGCGGGGAGGTGCTGGTCCGGGGCTTCAACGTGATGCGCGGCTACTACGAGGACCCGGCGGCGACGGCCGGCGCCGTGACCCCGGACGGCTGGCTGCGCACCGGCGACGTCGGCGTCCTGGACCAGGCCGGGAACCTCCGGATCACCGACCGGCTGAAGGACATGTTCATCGTCGGCGGCTTCAACGCCTACCCGGCGGAGATCGAGCAACTGCTCGGCCTGCACCCGGAGGTGGCCGACGTCGCGGTGATCGGCGTCCCGGACGCCCGGCTGGGCGAGGTCGGCAAGGCGTACGTGGTGCGCCGGCCGGCCTCGGTCCTCACGGGGGACGACCTGATCGCCTGGGCCCGCCGCGAGATGGCCAACTACAAGGTGCCGCGCACGGTGGAGTTCGTGGCGGAGCTGCCGCGCAACGCGAGCGGGAAGGTGGTGAAGGGGGAGCTGCGCGGGCGGACGGGCTAGGACAGGCCCCGGGCCGGTCCCGTGCGCGCGGCCACCGGGCGCCGGCCGGGGCGGGGCTGCCGGGGCACGGTGAGGACGATGGTGTCGTCGTCCAGGACCACGGGCGCGGCGGGACGCCGACGCCACCCCGCCGGGGCCTCGGCCATCACCACACCCAGCACCAGCCAGAACAGCATGCTGATCCGGTCCAGGTTGGCCGGGTCGTCCAGCATGCCGGCGAGGAAGAACCCGGTCAGCGAGGCCAGTCCGAACGTACCGAGCACGGACTTCTCGCGCGCGGCCCGGCCCGCGCTCGCCCAGGCGACGACGGTCACCGCGACGACGGCCAGCAGCCCGAGAGGCCCGGTCTCCACCAGCCAGTTGAGCCACAGGTTGTGCGCGTGCACGAACACCCGCTCGCCGGGCGCCGCGGCGGAGATGGCGTCACCGGACCGCCCGAGCCCCACCCCCAGCGGATTCTGCCGGGCCACCCGCAGCGCGGCCCGCCAGGCCTGCCCCCGCACCCCCAGCGAGTCCCCGGCCCGGGACACTCCCCAGATCACCCCGGCGGCGGCGAGCAGACCCAGCCCGCCCACCACCGCGAGCACCCGCCGCTGTGCCCGGTCGGCGAGCCGGGGCGCCAGCCAGTAGGCGCCGCCGAGCACGAGCAGCCCGGCGGCGGCCGCGACGTACTCGGCCCGGGAGAAGGTGGTGACCAGCGCCCCGTACCCGATGAGGACCATCACGACGATCGCCGTCCGTGCCGTGCGCTCGTCCACGGCGACCGCGGCGAGCAGCGCGAACGGCAGCAGCAGCACCAGGCAGGCGCCGAGCAGGTTGGGGTTGGCGAAGGTGCCGGTGGCGCGGATCAGCACATCGCCGCCGCCCGCGTCACAGGCGACGTCGGTGAGCAGGCCGGTCCGGCAGAACCCGGTCGAGGTGCCGTTGGTGACCTGCGAGAACGCGCTGGTGCTCGCCGCGGTGACCCCGGCGAGGGCGAGCAGCCCGACCGCGCGCCAGGACTCCGGCCGGGTGCGGCGCACGCCCACGACGAGGTAGTACGTCGCCACGACCGTCAGCAGCCCGCGCAGCGGGGCCGTTGGATGCCCGCCGCCGTACGTCGCCGCCACCGCGGCCGCGACGAGCAGCGCCACCGGCAGGTCCAGCCGCGTCCGGAAGTCCCGCAACCGGGCCCGCTCCGGCGGGACGAGCAGCGCCACCAGCCCGAGCAGCAGCGTGAGCCGGGTCGGCGTGAGGATCCCCGCGATCGGGTCGTCGGGGAAGAAGTCGGTGGCCGAGTCGAGCAGCAGCACCGCGAGCGCGGCGAGCGGCACGAACTGAACGACCTTCACTACCACAGCGGGTGCTTTCCGGTCGGAACCCATGACACCCGACCCTGGCCCCCGGCCGCGACGCCCGGGTGGCGGCGGGGCGAACGGGACGGAGCGCGTTCGCGGATGCTGCGGGATCCCGGTGGCGCGGGTGAGGGCGCCGACGCAGCGGGGCCGGGCGAGAGCCCGGCCCCGTGGAACGATTCAGTGCGGCACCCGCGTGGCCTTACACCGCGAGGGACGTCGCGTGGTTCTCCGCCGGGGTGACCACCGTCGCGTGGTTCTCCGCCGGGGTGACCACCGTGGCGTGGTTCTCCGCCGGGGTGACCACGGAGGCGTGGTTGTCGGCCGGGGTGACCACCGTGGCGTGGCTGTTCTGCGGCGTGACGGTGGCGTGGTTCTCGGCCAGGGCCGGGCTCGCGGCGGCCGCGGTGGCGCCGAGCACGAGAGCGACAGTGGCGACGATCTTCTTGGTGCGGGTCACTTCGACTCCTGTCAGGAGGGGAGATCCGAACGCTCCCGACGCTAGTTGAAAGGATCAAAAGTTCGAGTAAATCGAACAGTTCTCGCCACGCATTGACCTGAACCTCTCCTTGAACACACCTCGGCCGCGGCGGCTCCCCCTCCGCGCCGCCGCGGCCGTCCCCGTCCGGGTGTGGTCCTGGGTCAGGCCTTCTCGCCCGTCGCGTGGAAGTCGTCGGGCGTGACGAGCGGCTCCGCCGTGGCGTGGAAGTCCTTGGTGGTGATGTCACCGGTGGCCGCGTCCGCGGCCGGTTCGGCGTCGGCGGCCGCGGCGTCCGAGGCCGGCTTCTCGCCGACGATGAGAGAGGCGGCGTGCGCGGCGGCCTCCGCGTCGGCGGCGGCCGGCTCGCTCGTGGCGTGGAAGTCGTCGGGTGTGACGGTGCCGGTGGTGTCGGCCATGGGATGACTCCTTGAGAACGGGACGGAACTGTGCGGGGAATGCCCGCCCGGTGACTCCCCCGTGGGTCCCCGGGCGGGCTTCGCACGGCCGTTCACCCTAGTGGTGCGGCCATCGCACCGAGCCGTCTGCCCCCCGACGCGACGATCCGGCACCACTGAGAGTGCCGGTCGGCGATAAACGAACGATGAACGCCCCCGAGGCCCCCGGCCCGCCCTAGACCACGAGGGCGCCCGCCAGCAGCTTCCGTACGTCCGCCGCCTCCGGCGAGCCCGCCGCCTCGTACACCGACAGGGCCTCCTGCCAGCAGACCTTCGCGCGGTCGGTCTGGCCGATGCCGTGCAGGGCGCTGCCCAGCGCGGTGAGGATGTTGGCGCGCCGCCACTCCCCGCCGATGCCGTGCAGCACGGCCAGCGCCTGTTCCGCGCAGGCCGCCGCCTGGGCCGGACTGTCGTCGGCCAGGTGCAGCTCGGCGATCCGGAAGAGCGTCATGCCGTGCCACAGCTGCTGCCGGGCGTCCTGGAACATGGCCAGCGCGTCCGTGAGGGTCTCCAGGGCCAGCCGGGTCTCGCCCGCGCTGGTCAGCGCAAGACCCAGCGCGTACTTGCCGTTGGCCAGGCGCAGCGCCATCCCGTTGTCGTCGCGTTCGTAGCTGGTGACCCCTTGGCGGGCCAGGGAGACCGCGCTCTCGGTACGGCCGGTCGCGAGGTGCACCCGGGACAGGTTGCACAGGGCGCTGGCCTCACCGGGCGTGTTGCGGTCCGCCCGGAAGGCGGCCAGGGCCTGGGTGAGGTGCTGCTCGGCCTCCTCGTGGCGCCCCGCGTAAAGCGCGATGATGCCCTGCTGGTTGGGCGCCTGGGCGCACACCACGGGGTCCTCGGCGGTGAGACCGAGCCGCAGTGCCGCCCCCGCCTCCCGGTCCGACTCCGCGAACTGGCCGGAGACACCCAGCAGATGGCTGTGCATGAGGCGGGCCCGGCCCTCGGCGTAGGCGTCGCCGTGCCGCTGGGCCGCCGAGATCACCGCGGTGGCCGCCCGGACGTACTGCCGTGCGCCGATCCCGGACTCCCCGAGGTCCACGGCCGCGAAGAGGAGGTCGGCCGCCCGCCGCAGCCGGTCCGCCGTACCGGCCTGCTGCACCGCCGCCAGCAGCCCGCTCGCCTCGGTGAACAGCCAGTCCAGCGCCTTGTCCCGGTCGGAGAAGGCGAGGCCGGGGTAGGTGCTAGGGCTCAGGTGGTCCAGCGCGCGCTCCCCCGGCCGCTCGATCGCGTACACCTCCACCGCCGTCGCCAGATAGAAGTCCAGCAGGCGCGACAGCGCCGCCGCCCGCTCACTCGGCGGCTCCTCGTCCCGTTCCGCGCATGCACGCGCGTAGAGCCGTACGAGGTCGTGGAAGCGGTAGCGGCCCGGCGCCGCCGATTCCAGCAACGACGTGTCGACCAGGGCCTCCAGGAGGTCCTCCGTCTCCTCCGAGGGGAGACCGAGGACCGCCGCGGCCGCCGCCAGGGAGATGTCCGGGCCGTCCGCGAGACCCAGCAGCCGGAACGCCCGTGCCTGGGCCGGCTCCAGGGCGCCGTAGCCCAGTTCGAAGGTCGCCTTCACCGCCAGGTCCCCGGCCTGCAGCTCGTCCAGCCGGCGGCGTTCGTCGGCGAGCTTCGCCGCCAGCACCGAGACCGTCCAGGTGCGGCGGGCCGCCAGCCGGGACGCGGCGATGCGGATGGCCAGCGGCAGGAAGCCGCAGGCGGCCACCACGTCCAGGGCGGCCTCCCGCTCGGACGCCACCCGCTCCACGCCGACGATCCTGACGAAGAGCGCGAGCGCCTCGTCCGGGGACATCACGTCCAGGTCCACCAGATGGGCCCCGGCCAGGTCCACCATCCGCACCCGGGACGTGATCAGCGCCGCGCAGCCCTCGGTGCCCGGCAGCAGCGGGCGGACCTGGGCCGCGTCCCGGGCGTTGTCCAGGAGGACCAGCACCCGGCGGCCGTCCAGGAGCGAGCGGTACAGGGCCGCCCGCTCCTCCAGGGAGTCGGGGATCGCCGAGTCCGCCGTGCCCAGCGCCCGCAGGAAGGAGGCGAGGACCGTCTCCGGCTCCGCCGCCCGGGCGCCCGCGCCCTGGAGGTCGACGTACAGCTGGCCGTCGGGGAAGGCCGACCGGGCCTGGTGGGCGACATGGACCGCGAGGGTCGTCTTGCCGACGCCCCCGATGCCCGCGAGCGCCGACACGGCCATCACCCGGCCCTCCGCCGACGCCAGCACCTCGCCCAGCTCCGCGACGAAGGAGGCGCGGCCGGTGAAGTCCGGGACGGTGGCCGGGAGCTGGGCCGGGCGCACCGGGACCGCCACCGGTTCCGGCGCCGGGGCGGACGGCTCCGCCAGCGAGGGGTCCGCCTGCAGGATCCGCTGCTGGAGTTCACGGAGTTCCGGGCGCGGGTCCACGCCCAGCTCCTCCGCCAGCAGCCGGCGGGTGTCCGCGTACACCGCGAGCGCCTCCGCCTGACGGCCGCTGCGGTACAGGGCCAGCATCAGCAGCTCGCGCAGGAGTTCGCGCAGCGGGTGGGCCGCGGTCAGCGCCGTGAGTTCCGAGACGGCTTCCGCGTGGTAGCCCTGTTCCAGGTCCATGTCCAGGCGGGATTCGAGGAGTTGGAGCCGCCATTCCTCCAGGCGGACCCGCTGGGTGTCCGCGAACGGGCCCGGCACCCCGGCCAGCGGTTCGCCGTCCCACAGGGCCAGGGCCCGGTTCAGCACGTCCCGGGCCTGGCGCAGGATCCCGGCGCTCTTCGCCTTCTCCGCCTCCGCCGCCAGCTCCTGGGCCACCGCCAGGTCCAGGGCGTCCTCGCGCAGCCCCCGCACCGCGTACCCGCCGGACTCGCTGACCAGCACCCCGGAGTCCAGCACCTTGCGCAGCCGGGAGGCGTACGTCCGTACCGCCGCCAGCGCCTGCGACGGCGGCTCGGCGCCCCACAGCGCGTCGATCAGCTCGGCCGCGGTCGCCGTCCGGCCCTCGCGCAGCAACAGGGCCGCGAGCAGCGCGCGTTGCTGCGGGGAGCCGGTGTTGAGCGGCTCCTCCTCGCGCCAGGCGCGCACCGGACCGAGCACGCTGAAACGCAACGCCGCCGCGTCCGCCGAGGAGTCGGGGCGCCGCTGTTCCGGTACCCGCGCTCCACCGTCCATGCCCGTCCCCCTAGACATCCCGATTCACCCCGTCAGTCTGCCTTGTTCGCGGGGGTTGCGTCAGCCGGGCGAGACACCGATCACAGACCGACACGCGGCGGTCCACACACTCTTCACACAGGGACGGTCTCCGCGAGCAGGGCGAGTTCGTGCCGGAAGGACTCCGCGAGCAGGTCGGCGTCCTCGGCACCGGAGTTGGTGCACACGCTCACGGTGTGGCCGCGGCCGCAGCCGCCGAGGGCGAAGGTGACCGTGTCGTCCGGCGGCACCATGGGGATCAGGGTGACCCGGCGCAGCGGACGTCCGGCCAGCGTCCGGCCGGTCTCGCGGAGGTGGACGTAGGTGCAGGCGGCGGGTGCGTAGGCCGGGGCGAAGAGGCGGCCGCGGGCCAGCGCCTGGGCGGGGCCCGGCAGGGCGGTGACGGCCGCTTCGAGGAGTTTCTCCGCCCGGCCCGGGGGACGGGTGACGGTCGTCAGCAGGCCGGCGCAGGCCCGCAGCCGGGCGGCGGGGTCGGACACGTCCACCGGCGCGGGCAGCCGGACGTTGCAGAACGCGTTGCCGAGGAAGTCGCCCCGGTCGGCGGGGCGTTGGTCCACCGGAACGGACAGCCAGACCCGTCCGGCCGCGGATCCGGCGCCGGTGCCGACGCCGGTGTCGACGCCGGCACCGGCGCCCGAGGTCAGCAGGCAGGAGCGCAGTACGCCCGAGACGGCCGCCAGGAAGATCGTGTTGGTGGTCGCCCCGGAACGTTCCCGCACGGTCCGCAGGAGGTCCGGGGGCAGTCGTACCACCGCATACCCCATCCGCCGCTCGCCCTTGCCCGGCAGCGGTACGGCCAGGCCCGTCGCCAGCAGCCCCGGCTGGGTGCCGGGCACGGGCGTCCGGCGCAGCTCGCCCGGCCCGGCCGTGGAGGCCCCGGCGTCCACCGGGGCGCAGCCGTCGAGGAGGGCGCGGAGCAGGGTGGTCAGCGAGCGTCCGTCGAGCAGGCTGTGGTGCATCCGGAAGAGGAGGGTGGACTCGCCCGCCGACGGGCCGCGCAGCAGGTGCAGGTTCCAGGGCGGTTCGTCCCCGGGGAACGGGCTGTGGAACCAGTCGTCCACCGCGTCCCGGAGGGTGTCCGCGCCCGCGTCCCGGACCTGGGCGGCCGGATCGTGACCGGTCCGCGCCTCCCAGCGGTGCCGGCGCGACCAGCCGGACCGGGCCCGCCGCTCTTCTCGTACCAACTGCCTCTCCAGGCGCGGCAGATCGGCCCACCGATCCCGCACCAGCGTCCGGACCTCGCCGAGTTGCAGAGGGGACCCCGTGAAGTCCAGCGCGATCCCGGCGTTGGGCGGACCGAACGGCCAGCGGGCCATCCCCTCCTCCATGAAGGGCAGCTGCGTTCCGGACATGAGGCGGCTCCTGTGGTGGCGGGCGAAGGTTCCCCTTACGCCGCCCAACGCCCGCCCACGATCCTCGGTCACGCCCGCCCGCGATCCCCGGCCGTCCGCGTGCGCGGCCCCCGGCCGTCTCCGTACACGACCCCCACCGCCCGCGTCCGCCGGGTCAACGAAACGTTCCGCAAGTCACCACGAAGGAGTTGTTTCACCCTCCTCGGCAGTCGCGTCGGACGGACCGGTGTCGTTGTACCGATGCCCGTCTCCCCCCACGCACGGCCCCTCACCCACCCGACGACCGCACGCACGGCCCCCGCGACGACCGACGGGCGCCCCGACGCGCCGTACAGGAACAGGAACCGCTCATCGTGCCTGGCACCAGCCCCGCCGCCGCCTCCGCCCCCGTCCCGCCCCCGCTCCGGCGCCCGGCGCACATCGCCGTGGTGAACCTGCCGATGCAGGGGCACGTGAACCCGACCCTGGGTGTGGTGGAGGAACTGGTGCGCCGGGGCCACCGGGTCACGTACGCCATCACCGAGGACTTCACGCCCGCCGTGAAGGCGGCCGGCGCCGAGCCCGTCGTCTACCCGGTCGAGAGCGACGGCTCGGACGCGCCCGAGCGCCTCTCCGAGGGCTTCGCCCGCGCCGTGCACGCCTCGCTCGGCTCCCTGCCCGCGCTGACCCGGGCGTACCAGGACGACCGCCCCGACCTGGTCCTCTACGACGTCTACGGCTTCGCGGGGCTGCTGCTGGGCGCGCGGTGGGGCGTGCCGACCGTCCTGTGCTCGCCCACGCACCTCGCCTACGACGGCCTGTTCCCCGAGTTCTTCGACGGCGCCGGCGGCCTCGCCGAACTCCCCGGGTACGACGCCCTCGCCGCCGCCTTCGCCGAGCACGGCCTGGACCCCGCGCGCATCCACGAGGTGGAGCGGCCCGGGCAGGCCGTCGCCTTCCTGCCCCGCTCCTTCCAGCGCCGGGCCGACACGGTCGCCGCCGGCCGGGTCGCCTACGTCGGACCCGCCCTCGGCGACCGCTCCTACCAGGGGTCCTGGCAGCCGCCCCGCCCCGACGCGCCGGTCCTGCTCGTCTCCCTGGGCTCCCAGTTCACCCGGCGCCCGGAGTTCTACCGGGCGTGCGCCGAGGCCTTCGCCGACCTCCCGCACCACGTGGTGATGGCCGTCGGCCCGGACGTCACCCCGGACGAACTCGGCCCGCTCCCCGCCCACTTCGAGGTGCACGCGCACGTACCGCAGCTGGCCGTGCTCGCCCACGCGGACGTCTTCGTGACCCACGCCGGGATGGGCGGCACCATGGAGGCCGTCCAGCACAGGGTGCCGATGGTGGCGATCCCGCAGATGGCCGAGCAGCGCGTCAACGCCGGCCGGATCGAGGACCTGGGGCTCGGCACCCACCTTCCCCGTGCCGAGGTCACCGCCGAGTCGCTGCGCGCGGCCGTGCTGCGGGTGGCGGGGGACCCGGCGGTCCGTGCCGGGCTCACCGCCCTGCGCGCGGAGATCGAGACGTCGGGCGGGGCGGCCGCCGCCGCCGACCTGGCCGAGCACGCCCTCGGAGCCCTGCGGTGAGCCGGGCGACCCTGGCGGCCCTGGCGGCCGTCCCCGCGCAGCACCAGCACCACCACCCGCCGCACCGCCCCCACCTCTACAGCCGCCCGGTCCGGATGAGCGACCTGGACCTGATGAACCACGTGAACAACGTGCGGCTGCTGGAGATGATCCAGGACGCCCACGTGGACCTCTTCTACCTCCAGCGCGGCCACCCCGGCCAGGAGGTCCGGGTCCGGGTCATCTACGCCCGCCACGAACTCGACTACACCGAGGCGCTCGACCTCACCCCGGAACCGGCCGTCATCAGCACCACCGTCAGCGCGGTCCGCCGTACCTCCTTCCTGCTGACCAGCCGGATCACCCGCGGCGACCGGGTGTTCTGCACCTGTGTGAGCACCTGTGTCGCCTACGACCCCACCGCCCGCCGCACCCGCAGGCTGGAGGACGACGAACTGGCCGTGCTGGCCGGACACGCGGCCTGCGACTGCTGACGAACCGTCATCCCAATAGCTGACGGTTCGTCAGATCGGCGCTACCGTGAGCGCCATGGACACCACGGACGGCACCTTTCCGCTGATCATCTCCGTCGACGACCACACCGTGGAGCCGCCGGACGTCTGGCAGTCCCGGCTCCCGAAGAAGTACCTCGACACCGGGCCACGCATCGTCCGGGCCCCGCTGAGGGAGATGAGCTTCCTCGGCGGCCGCTTCAAGCCGGTCATGGGCAGGCCCGGCGAGGACGGTCCCGTCGGCGACTGGTGGATCTACGAGGACCTGCACCGCCCCCTCACCCGCCTCGACACCGCCGTGGGCTACAGCAGGGACGAGATCAAGCTCGAAGTGATCACGTACGAGCAGATGCGGCCCGGATCGTTCGACGTGCCGCAGCGGCTCGCCGACATGGACGTCAACCACGTCCAGTCCGCCCTCTGCTTCCCCACCTTCCCGCGCTTCTGCGGGCAGACCTTCACCGAGGCCAAGGACCGCGAACTGGCCCTGCTCTGCGTCCAGGCCTACAACGACTGGATGGTGGAGGAGTGGTGCGGCCCGCTCGCGCAGGGCCGCCTGATACCCCTCATCCTCATCCCCCTCTGGGACGCGGAGCTGGCCGCCGCCGAGGTCCGCCGCAACGCGGCCCGCGGGGTGCGCGCCGTCGCCTTCTCCGAGATACCCCCGCACCTGGGGCTGCCCTCCGTCCACACCGACGACTGGGACCCCTTCCTCGCCGCCTGCGACGAGACCGGCACGGTCGTCGCCATGCACATCGGCTCCAGCAGCCGGATGCCCTCCACCTCCGCCGACGCGCCACCCGCCGTCGGCTCCACCATCACCTTCGCCAACTGCTGCTTCTCGATGGTCGACTGGCTGATGAGCGGCAAGTTCGAACGCTTCCCGAACCTGAGGGTGATGTACGCGGAGGGCCAGATCGGCTGGATCCCCTACATCCTGGAACGCGCCGACGTGGTGTGGGAGGAGAACCGGGGCTGGGGCGGAGTCGCCGACAAGGTGCACCGCCCGCCGTCCGAACTCTTCGCCGAGCACGTCTACGGCTGCTTCTTCGACGACGCCTTCGGCCTGAAGAACCTCGACGCGATCGGCCTCGGCAACGTCCTCTACGAGACCGACTACCCGCACTCCGACTCCACCTGGCCGAAGTCCCGCGAGGTCGGCGAGGCCCAGATGGGCCACCTGGCCGAGGACGTGGTCGAGCGGATCGTCCGCGGCAACGCGATCGAGCTGCTGGGCCTGACCGAGGACGGCCTGTGGGGCGGTCCGCGGTGAGCCTCGCCTACGGCATCCAGCTCCCCGTCCAGTCCCAGTCCACGATCTACGCCGAGGGCTGGGAGGACGGGGCGGGCGCCGCGGACCTCGTCGAGATCGCCCGCGCCGTGGACCGGGCCGGCTTCGCCTACCTCGCCGTCTGCGACCACGTGGCGATCCCGCACCGGCTCGCCCCCGCCATGAGCACGGTCTGGTACGACCCGGTCGCCACCCTCGCCCACCTGGCCGCCGTGACCGGGCGGGTCCGGCTGCTCAGCCATGTCGCCGTCGTCGGGCTGCGCCACCCCCTCCTGACCGCCAAGCAGTACGCGACCCTCGACCACCTCTCCGGCGGCCGCCTGATCCTCGGCGTCGGCGCCGGGCACGTGCGGGAGGAGTTCGAGGTGCTCGGGGTCGACTTCGCGCAGCGGGGGCCACTGCTCGACGAGGCGATCGACGCGCTGCGGGCCGCCCTGGGGGCGGACGAGTTCCCCTCCCACCACGGGAAGTTCTACGACTTCGAGGGGCTCGGCCAGCGGCCCCGGCCGGCCCAGGACCGGGTGCCGGTGTGGGTCGGCGGATCCTCGCCCGCCGCCGTACGCCGGGCCGCCCTCAAGGGCGACGGCTGGCTGCCGCAGGGCGACCCGCGCGACCGGCTGCCCGCCCAGATCGACAAGCTGCTGCGATTGCGCGAGGACGGGGGAGTCGGGGAACCGATCACCGTCGGCGCCATCACCGAGCCGCTCTACGTCGGCACACCGGAGTGGGAGGTGGGCCGCCGCACGCTCAGCGGCGCCCCGGACGCCCTCGCCGAGTCGCTGCGCGCCTACGGCGCGATGGGCGTGCACCAGATCCAGGTGCGGTTCCGCAGCCGGAGCCGGGCCGAACTCATCGACCAGATCACCGCGTTCGGGGCGTCCGTCGCGCCCCTTCTGAACTGAGGAGCGATCGGCATGGGCAAGCTGGACGGGCGCGTCGTCATCATCACCGGGGCGGCGCGCGGACAGGGTGAGCAGGAGGCGCGGCTCTTCGTGGCGGAGGGCGCGCGCGTGGTCGTGGCGGACGTGCTGGACGACCAGGGCGAGGCGCTCGCCAAGGAGATCGGGGCGAAGTACGTCCACCTGGACGTGGGCGTGGAGGAGGAGTGGCGGGCCGCCGTCGCCGCCGCGAAGGAGGCGTACGGGCGGCTCGACGGGCTGGTGAACAACGCGGGCATCCTGCGGTTCAACGCGCTCGTGGACACCCCCCTCGACGAGTTCATGCAGGTCGTGCAGGTCAACCAGGTCGGCTGCTTCCTGGGGATGAAGACGGCCGCGCCGGAGCTGGCCGACGGCGGGACCATCGTGAACACGGCCTCCTACACGGCCCTGACCGGGATGGCGGCCGTGGGGACCTACGCCGCCACCAAGCACGCGGTGCTCGGGCTCACCCGGGTCGCCGCGCTGGAGCTGGCCGACCGGGGGATACGCGTCAACGCGATCTGCCCGGGCGCCATCGACACCGCGATGTCCAACCCGGCGCGGCTCGACCCCACCGTCGACCCGGAGGAGATGACCCGGGCCCTGGACGAGCTGTACCGCAAGCTCGTGCCGCTGGGCCGGATCGGGCGGGCGGAGGAGGTGGCCCGGCTGGCGCTCTTCCTGACCTCGGACGACTCGTCGTACATCACCGGGCAGCCGTTCGTGATCGACGGCGGGTGGCTGGCGGGGGTCAGTGTCATCTGACGGTTCGTCAGCTATTGATTTTTCTGACGCTACGTCAGAAAGTCGTAGGACTCAGCAGGACTCATAGGGACCACCTGGACTTGGGACGGTGAACCGCCTTGGAATTCGGGCTCTTTGTACAGGGATACGTGGGCAAGCGAGCCGAGACCGACCCGCTGGCCGAGCACAAGGCACTGATGGAGGAGACCGAGTACGTCATCCAGGCGGACCAGTCCGGCTTCAAGTACGCCTGGGCCTCCGAGCACCACTTCCTCGACGAGTACTCGCACCTGTCCGCCAACGACGTCTACCTGGGCTACCTGGCCCACGCGACGGAGCGGATCCACCTGGGCTCCGGGATCTTCAACCCCCTCGCCCAGGTCAACCACCCCGTGAAGGTCGCCGAGAAGGTCGCCATGCTCGACCACCTCACCGGCAACCGCTTCGAGTTCGGCAGCGGGCGCGGGGCCGGCTCGCACGAGATCCTCGGGTTCATCCCCGGGGTGACCGACATGAACTACACCAAGGAGATCTGGGAGGAGACGATCGCCGAGTTCCCCAAGATGTGGCTCCAGGACGAGTACGTCGGCTTCCAGGGCAAGCACTGGCAGCTGCCGCCGCGCAAGGTGCTGCCGAAGCCGTACGGCAAGTCGCACCCCGCGATGTGGTACGCGGCCGGGTCGCCGCCGTCGTACGCCATGGCGGCCAAGAAGGGGCTCGGGGTGCTCGGGTTCAGCATCCAGAAGGTCTCCGACATGGAGTGGGTCCTTGAGCAGTACAAGACCGCGATCGTGAACGCCGAGCCGGTCGGGGACTTCGTCAACGACAACGTCATGGTGACGACGACGGCGATCTGCGCGCCGACCCACGACGAGGCGATCCGCATCGCGGCGAGCGGCGGGCTGCACTATCTGCCCTCGCTGGTGTTCCGGTACCACGACACGTTCCCGCGGCCCGAGGGCTTCCCGGAGTGGCCGGAGACGCTGCCGGAGTACACGCCGGAGTTCGTGGAGCTGCTGGTCGAGGAGGAGCTGCTGATCTGCGGGGACCCGGACGAGGTGCTGCGGCAGTGCAAGCGGTGGGAGCAGGCGGGGGCGGACCAGTTGAGCTTCGGGCTGCCGGTGGGGGTGCCGAAGGAGGAGACGCTGCAGACGATCCGGTTGATCGGGGAGCACGTGATTCCGAAGATCGATACGGATCCCGTGCACCGGACGACCCGATTCCGGGGTGCCGCGTAGTCGCCGTTGCGGGGTGCGGGTGCGTTGTGGCTGGTCGCGCAGTTCCCCGCGCCCCTTCAGGTAGGGCAGGTGCCCGCCTTGGAAAGGGAGCCCCATGCTTGATCATGTCATCAAGGGTGCGACCGTCGTGGACGGCACCGGCGCACCCGCCTTCACCGCCGACGTCGGCATCCGCGACGGTCGTATCGCCGTCGTCGGCGCGGTCACCGAGGAATCGCGTACGGCCGAGGACGCGGCCGGGCTCGTCCTCGCCCCCGGGTTCGTCGATCCGCACACGCACTACGACGCGCAGCTCTTCTGGGACCCGTACGCGGTTCCCTCGTTGAACCACGGGGTCACGACCGTGGCCGCCGGGAACTGCGGGTTCACGCTCGCGCCCCTCAACCCGTCCCGCCCCGGCGACGCCGACTACACGCGGCGCATGATGTCCAAGGTCGAGGGGATGTCGCTGGTCGCCCTGGAGGAGGGGGCGCCGTGGAGCTGGAGCTCGTTCGGGGAGTATCTGGACGCGCTCGAAGGGCGGATCGCCGTCAACGCCGGTTTCATGGTGGGGCATTGCGCGCTGCGCCGGTACGTGATGGGGGCGGACGCGGTGGGCGGGCAGCCGAGCGAGGAGCAACTCGGCGAGATCGTAAGGCTGTTGCACGAGGCGATGGACGCGGGTGCGTGGGGGTTCTCCACCACCCAGTCCAGTACGCACTCGGACGGGGACGGGCAGCCGGTCGCCTCCCGGCATGCGCGGCCGGCCGAGCTGCTGGCCATGTCCCGGGCCGTCGGCGAGCACGAGGGGACGCAGATCGAGGCGATCGTCGCCGGGTGCCTCGACCAGTTCAGCGACGCCGAGATCGAGCTGTTCGCCGAGATGAGCGCGGCGGCCGGGCGGCCCCTGAACTGGAACGTGCTGACGGTGGACGCGGCCGTGCCGGAGCGGGTGCCGAGACAGCTGCAGGCCAGTGAGCGGGCGCGGAAGGCGGGCGGCCGGGTGGTGGCGCTGACCATGCCGATCCTCACGCCGATGAACATGTCGCTGGGGACCTTCTGCGCGCTGAACCTGATACCGGGGTGGGGGCCGGTCCTCGGGCTGCCCGTGCCCGAGCGGATCGCCCGGCTCCGGGACCCGGAGGTACGGGCGGAGCTGCTGGAGCGCGCCCAGTCCAAGGAGGCCGGGGTGTTCCGGCGGCTGGCGAACTTCGGGCGGTATGTCATCGGGGACACGTACAGCGAGGCGAACGCCGGGCTGTCGGGGCGAGTGGTGCGTGACATAGCACAGGAGCGCGGCCAGGACCCCTTCCACTGCCTGGTCGAGATCTGCGCCGCCGATGGACTCCGTACCGTCCTGTGGCCGATGCCCACCGACAATGACCCCGCCTCCTGGGCGCTGCGCGCCGAGACCTGGCAGCACGAGGACGTGCTGCTCGGCGGGTCGGACGCGGGCGCGCATCTGGACCGGATGTGCGGGGCGCCGTACACCACCCGGTTCCTCGGGGACTGCCTGCGCGGCCGGAAGCTGCTCGGCCTCGAACAGGCCGTGAAGATGCTGACCGACGATCCCGCCCGGCTCTTCGGGCTGCGGGAGCGGGGGCGGATCGCGGAGGGCTGGCACGCGGACCTCGTGCTCTTCGACCCGGAGCGGATCGCCGCCGGCCAGGCCACCCTGGTGCACGACCTGCCGGGAGACAGTCCCCGGCTGGACTCGAAGGCGATCGGGGTGCGGGCGGTCTGGGTGAACGGCGTCGAGGCCATCCGGGACGACGTGGTGAGCGGGGCCGTACCGGGGAAGGTGCTGCGGTCCGGGCGGGACACCAGGACGGTGAGCACCCGGTGAGCGACGTGCCGGACGCGCAGCGGCTGTTCGTGGGCGGTGCCTGGGTGGAGCCCGACGGCGGGCACTACGCGGTCGTCGACCCGGCGACCGAGGAGACCGTCGGCTGGGCTCCGGAGGCCTCCGAAGCCCAGGTGCTGGCCGCGTGCGCCGCCGCCCGGGAGGCGTTCGAGGCGTGGTCGCGGACCCCTGCGGGGGAGCGGGCCGCGGTCCTCGGGCGGGCCGCCGACCTCATCCGGGGGCGGCTGCCCGAGTACGCGGACCTCGCCCGCGCCGAGACGGGCGCGACCACGGCCACCGCCCGGGCGATGCAGGTGGGGGTGGCGGCGGCCCGGTTCCGCCGGTACGCCACCGTCGAACCGGCCGAGTGGGCGATCCCGCCGCAGATCAACGAGGCCGGGCCGATGGGCAGGGCCGGTGTGATGGGCGCGCTGGCGGTACGCCACCCGGTCGGGGTCGTCAGCTGCATCACGTCGTACAACAACCCGTGGGCCAACCCGGCGGGCAAGGTCGCGCCCGCGCTGGCGATGGGCAACACGGTGGTCGTGAAGCCCGCCCCGCAGGATCCGCTGTCCGTGTACCGGATGGCACAGGCGCTGGAGGAGGCGGGTGCCCCGCCGGGGGTGGTGAACGTCGTCTCCGGCCGGTCGACCGGGGTCGGCGAGGCGGCCGTGGCCTCGGCCGACGTCGACATGGTGAGCTTCACCGGCTCCACCGCCGTCGGGCAGCGCATCGCCGAGGCCTGCGGGCGGGACATGAAACGCCAGTTGATGGAGCTGGGCGGCAAGGGCGCGGCGGTCGTCCTCGCGGACGCGGACGTCGGGTCGGCGGTGGCCGGGATCGGCACCACCTTCTCCTTCTACAGCGGGCAGATCTGCACGGCGCCGACCCGGGTGCTGGTGCAGCGCGCGCTGTACGACCGGCTGGTGACGGAACTGGCCGCGTACGCGGGCCGGTTGAAGGTCGGCGCCCCGGCGGAACCCGGCACGGTGGTGGGACCCGTGATCACCGCCGAGCACCGGGCGCGCGTCGAGTCGTACGTCGAACTCGGCCGCAAGGAAGGGGCGACGGTGGTCGCGGGAGGCGAACGCCCGCCGCTGGAACGGGGTTTCTACGTGACCCCCACCCTCCTCGCCGACTGCACGAACGACATGCGCGCGGCCCGGGAGGAGATCTTCGGCCCGGTCGTCTCCGTGGTCCCCTTCGACGACGAGGAGGAGGGCATCGCCCTCGCCAACGACTCCGACTTCGGCCTCATCGACTACGTCTGGTCGGGCGATGTCGCCCGCGCCTTCCGGGTGGCGCGGCGGCTGCGGGCCGGCGGGGTCGGGATCAACACGGTGGGGCGGAACATGGAGGCGCCGTTCGGCGGGTTCAAGAAGAGCGGGGTGGGCCGGGACGTGGGCTCGTACGCGCTGCACGCCTACAGCGAGGTGCAGGCGATCGTCTGGCCGGGGTGAGAGGCCAACGGGGGCTCCTTGCCTGCCCTTTGGGGATCGGTGAGGAGTCCCGTGCGGGCAGAGATCGTGAAACCGGTTCCGGAAGCGGTGGCGGATCCGTAACGTCCGGACTCGACAAGGGGGACGGCCGGTTTCCGAATCGTCGATGTCCGGCCGCTCCCTTCCCGGAACACGCACGACATCCTTGGAGCCCACTCCATGAAGCTCGCCAAGAGAATCGCCCTGACCACCACGGCCGTCGCCGCCGCGGGCGCCGCCACCCTGCTGGGTACGACCGCCGTCCAGGCCTACTCCGCGCAGCCCGCCCGCCTCCCGGCCGTGCACGCCCCCGCCGCGCTCGCCGTGCCCGACGGCAACAAGCTGACCGGCGTCTACTCCGCGCACGGTGTGCAGACCTACACCTGCGCCGACGGCGCCTGGAAGCTCCTGGAGCCCGCCGCCACCCTCTCCGACAAGCGGGACCGCGCCCACCGCCCGGTCGCCCTGCACTCCCGTGGCCCGGTCTGGGTCTCCACGGTCGACGGCAGCGCGGTCAACGCCTCGGCGGTCGCCAACTCCGCCAAGGACGGCGCCGTCCCCGAGCTGCTCCTGAAGGCCACGGCCACCCGCGGCGCCGGGACGTTCGAGGGCGTCACCTACATCCAGCGCCTGGACACCGAGGGCGGCGTGGCCCCCGCGGCGGCCTGCACCGGCACCGACCAGATCTCGGTGCCGTACTCGGCGACGTACGCGTTCTACAAGGCCGCCAGCTGAACTAGTCGGTGAGATCGACCCGGATCGTCAGCAGCCGCGTCCCCAGCATCTTCACGGCCGCGCTGTTGCCCTTGGGCAGGGTGCGCAGGCGGGCGACCGGGTCGTCGTCGGGCAGCAGGTGGGCGGTGCCGTGATGCCACCGCCCGCCGATCCGCACCCGCACCCGCGGATCGGCCTGGATGTTCCGCACGTACTGCGACCTCGTCCCGAACTCCGACACCAGCCAGAACGAGTCCCCGACCCGCTTCCCGCCCAACGGCGTCCGCCGCGGCCGCCCGGAGACCCGCCCGGTGGTCTCCAGCAGCGTCTGGAAGGGCAGCAGCCGGGTCAGGGGGTTGGCGACGTGCCGCTGGAAGGCGGTGGTGATCCGGAATCTGCGATCCGACATGGTGCTCCTCGGCCGTTCTACTGTTCTCTGCGGGTGGTGCCTACGCCCCGCACCAGCCCGGCGGGTTGACGTATGCGCCGCAGAAGGGCTCAGCGGGGCCGTAGTAGTCGCCGATGCCGTCCACGACGATTGCATCATGCGCTTTGTCGTACCGCATCGAGACGGGTCCCACCGGGATTCGCCTTGGCTTGTTCGTATGTGTGATGCGCCCTGTCGCGGTGCTGCCGGAGATCCGGGTGAGCATGCCGGTCACGGTCGTGTCCGGCGTTTTCGCTGGGCATGCTGTGGACTCCGACGAGCAGTCGTTGTAGTCCTCCGTCTCGATGGTGAAGCTGTGGTCGGGTTTGATGTCGAGCGAGGCGGTATGTCTCTCCCAGGTCCCGACGAAGCTGAAATGTCTCCGTAGGGCCGGAGCGGTCGTCGTGGGGGCCGTCGACGCCGGAGCCGTCGGCATGGGAGCGGCCGACGTCGGAGCGGGTGACGTCGGAGCGGGTGACGACGAGGCCGGCGGATTCGGTGGGGACAACAGCACACGCACGCCGACGAACACGGCTGTGGCCACCGACAGGCAGAACAGGACGAGGAGCCATGGGCGGGGGCCGCGGCGGGCGGTGGTCGGCACCGACGCTCACCTCGACGCCGAGGGAACGGTGGAGATCTCGGGGCTGCTGGTCGGGTCCGGCCACCTTACGCTGGTCAGTCCTGCCGTCGACGTCGTACGGAAGTACCTGCCGTGGTCTTTGATCAGGGTGCGACCGACGTGCGTCCCGTCCACCCAGTCCAGTTCCGCGTACCAGGTGCAGTCGCAGCCGCTGGTGCGCACGGTGATCATGAGGATTTCCGGGTCGTTCGCCGTCACCTTGTAGGGAAACTCGATCGCGCTGGCCCGGACGTCCTTCGGCAACCCGGCGCCGGGGACCCAGTACGGTGCCGCCGAACCGAGGTCGACATCCCCGTAGCGGTAGGTGCCTCCGCCCCCACACCCTGAGCCGTAGTTCTGGACCACACCCCTGAGCGGCGGTCTTCGGCTCGTCACATGGAACTTCAGAGCTGTCAGCAGCACCGCGTGGTCGAGTTTCCCCGTCGCCGAGATGTTGAGAACCACCGGATCCGCCGTGACCGCGCCGAACGCGGCCGGATCCTCGTCCCAGGTGTGCCCGCCGTGGCGCGTTCCCTGCTGCGGCTGCACGGTGGCCCGAGCGGCGGGAAACGGGAACACCCAGCCCGCTTCGTCACACCCCATGCCCTGGTCGTATCCCAGCGCGAGCTCGGGACCGTTCTGCTGCGCCGAGTCACCGCTGTTCCCGTACACACTCCGGTAGATGGCATCGGTGGCTCCGTGCTCGACCGTGGTCGCCAGGTCGCTGACGACCGCGCCCACGGCGCCCGCCAGAGCCGACACCACGGTGGCGGTCCCCCAGATCCGTAACCGCCTCCCCGTGGTGCCCGTGGTGCCCGTGGTGCCCGTGCTGTCCCGCGTGCGCCGAGCCGCCGACCGCCGCATACGCGCGAAGCGGCTGGTCGCGCTGTTCCCGGGTCTCGGTCTCTCCGACATCACGTCGCACGGCTCCCCACACTGCCCTCACGCACACCCGACCGGGGTGAACCATCGTGCGCCCGTACGATTCCCTCTCCTCGGTGGTCCGACACTTCGAGGCGTCACCGCTTTGAGCCATCGACCGAGCCTGCCCCGCCCCGCCGCCTCCGCCCGACGCCGAGCATGGCCGCGGACTGCCCCTGGTGCGGGCCGGCGCGGACGCGGGGCGGCGGCGTGGTGACCAGGTCCCATACTGGCAAATGGAGCGATGTCCGTTCATCAGGAGCCGATCATGAGCGCACAGCCCGAGCACGGCCGGGGAGCGATGCCCCTCCCGGAGATCCGGACCGTGGACGACCTGCGCAGCGCGCTCAGCCGCTATGGCTTCCCGGGCGACCGCGAGCGCTTCGAGGAGGAGCTGGCGGCCGCCATGGGAGCCTCCCCGACCGACGACTTCGCCGGCGCCGCAGCAGTCGTCCGGACCTACCTGCACCGTGTCCTGATCAGGAACTCGCCCGAGATCATGACTGCGCTGGAGGACGCGCGAGCCGGAGTCGGCGGTATGTGAACGACATCCTGCCGGCTCGGAGGGCGGCGTCGCCGCCCTCCTTGTAGCGGGAGAGCACGTCCCGCAGTGCCGCCTCGGCCTCCGGCCGGACCCCCGCCTCGTCGGGCGGATGCGGGCCCTACCGCGTCTTTCGCACTCAGTCGGGGCCGGTGAGATCCACCGGCCTCCTCGCGATGCGCTCGACGCACGCGTCGATCGGCTCGACCCACTCTGCAGGCACCGCGAGTTCGCCCAAGGCGTCAGACGAGGTCTGCTGTCGGTGCCGGCCAAAGGCCCCGCTCGGAGAGGTGCAGCACGAGACCCGCGATGTTCCAGGCGTCGTCCTCGCCGCGATGGTGGCGGCCTTCGAGCCGTAGCCCGGCGAGCTGCAGGGCCTGGGCCATGCCGGGGCGCTTGCGCAGGCCGTACGCGTCGGTGAATGCGGCCTTGGCGTTGGTGTGGCGGCGGTTGAAGGGGTAGGCGGTCCGGGTCGCCCGGCACTGCCGGGTGAACTGGTGGCGGTCGTAGTCGCCCCAGCTGATCCAGGGCCGGGCGCCCGCGTGGTGCTCGGCGGCCAGCAGCCGGCACGCCTCGGTGAAGGTGACCGTTCCTAAATACTGAGCGGGAGTGAGTCCTGTTGCCAGGCCTCATGCTCAGCCGAACGCCCCGAACGGTGTTGGGCGTTCTGGTCCACCGCTTTCACTCCGCAACCGGGCGGCACGGATCGTGTCCGTGGTCCGGGGATGCGGGGGCGGTTTCCCTCACGCCCCGGGCTGCCCGGTTCGGCCTGGACGGTCCGATGCCCCGCACGATCGCT
The DNA here is from genome assembly GCF_043201555.1 of Streptomyces sp. NPDC048288. Classification (NCBI taxonomy): domain Bacteria; kingdom Bacillati; phylum Actinomycetota; class Actinomycetes; order Kitasatosporales; family Streptomycetaceae; genus Streptomyces; species Streptomyces sp. NPDC048288. Next base: position 28,603 of record NZ_JBICZD010000024.1, on the reverse strand, counting down.
CCGGTCGTGTGGGGGCGGTGCCGTCCGTCGCCGGATCGGGTGTCCCAGGGCGCGCCTTCCGATCGCCACCGCTGCCGCGTCGTGGCGAGTGGTCTTCCTGTTCTCGCCGGTGAGAGGCTTCTGCCAGTGCTGGGCGCCCCACCTGCTGGTGTAGGCGGGGTCGACGGCGATGACGGGGATGCCGAGTTCGGCCGCCATACTCACCAGCCGGGCCCGCAGCCGGGAGGTGGGCATGCCGGAGATGAGTTTGCGGAAGCGTTTGCGGCGGCCGTGCTTCTCGCGGGTGGTCTCTGCGGTGAAGTCGAGGTCTTCGACCGCGATGGCGAGGCCGTGGCGCCTGGCCCAGTGCAGCAGGCGGATCAGGGCATGCCGGACCTGCGCGTCACGATGCGAAGCGGTGCCGGTGAGGTCGTAGCCGAACCGGAGTGGTTCGCCGACGGGGTTGCCGTGCCGGTCAAGGCGCCAGGCGGCGAGGTGGTCGGCGTTGGTGTCGACACCCACCAGGCCGTTCGTACGGGCCGTCTCCAGCGGCACGCTCTGGACCAGCGGAATCGTCCAGGACGCGGTCAGGTACCAGCGGCCCCGGCCCACGTCCTCGTGGATGCGGTAGGCCACGGCCCGGTTGGCGCTGACGCGGTCGGCCCACTGCTCGCCCCGGTGCGCGAAGCTCGCGCGGGCGGCGAGGACGTACCGGCCGTGCGGAGCGTTGGCCAGGTGTGCCAGCGGCGCGGGGAGCTTGAGGGAGACCTCGCCGTCGGGGGTGACGCGGATGGTCTCGTTGCCGTAGCGCTTGCCGGACTCGCCATCGGCCTGCAGGAACCGGCGCTCGGCCTGCCACCGGGCGCGCCACTCGGTCTCGGTGAGCTGGGCCGTCTGGAGGTGGTGGCGGGTGTTGAGCAGTCGCTTGCCGCCGCGCACCACGCGCACGACCCCGGCCTCCCGGTGCGCCCGGACCTCCTGAAGCCGGTCTTCGAGCACCTGCAGGCGGCGGGACTTGGCGAACCACTCCTTGCTGCTGCGGTAGCCGCCCGGCGCCCGCTTGGTGCCCTTCTCGCCCACGGGCACGGACAGCCGGCGCGTGATCGTCTCGATCCCGGCCTGAAGAGTCTGGATGTGCGCGAGCTGGCCGCGCCGGGCGAGCGCCCACTGATCGTGGGTGGCCTTCGTGACCGCCCCGGCCCAGCGCGAGGAGGACACCTCGGTCAGCCCGCGCTTGCGCTCGGCCCACTGCTCACTGTCGTGCGACAGTCCGGCCGCACACCGCACCTTCAGATCACGGGAAGCCAGCATGCCGAGCAGGTCGCCGACCAGACACAGCACCTTCTCGTCCCCGCCGGTCAGTCCCTTGAGCCGGGCACGGACCGCGACCCCCGAGGGGCCGGGCGCCACGAACGACGCCGCCACCTCCCGCAGTCCACCCACCCCATTCACCCCCGATCCGGCGCCGCAGAAATCCGTCACCAACCCAACGACCACCACCGCCGAAGGTCACGCATTCGACGCAAGAACTCCCGTTCCCCACCGGGGAGAGTGCGCCCGGCACTGCCGGGAGGCTCACTCATCCATGCCAGAACACACTCAAGTCCCGTCGATCACCACCTGCTCACAACCCCCTGGTCGACCTCGGACCGGGTGAGGCCGGTCAGCTCCGTGCAGAACCCGCTGACCGTGGACCGGGCGGGCCGCACCAGGATCCGGTGCCGGGCCAGGCGCTCACCGGCCGCCAGGTCGACGACGGTCAGCCCGATCTCGATGATCTCGCTGACCTCGCCGGGCGGCGGGGACCCGGCCCAGCAGGTCGCTTCGACGTCCACGACGTTGACGAGACCTGCGGTCCAGGTGCTGTCCATGACGGAAGCGTAGGGAGGCGCGCCCGGCCGCGGCACGTTGTTTTTCGCGGCAGCGCGCCGCGTGCCCTGGGCGGCCGGCGCGGGCACCGAAAACGACGGGCGGACGGCCGGCGCCCTTGCTACCGTGACCGGTATGAAGCGCGCTGCCATGACGACGACGCCGGAGAGTGTCCCGGCGCGCTGACAGACGATCTGACGCGAAGCCCCGGGGCAGGTGCCCCGGGGCTTCGTCGTAGGCCCGGTCCCCTGCTCCGCAACCAGCGAGGGAGACCGTGATGACCACCGTGCACGACCACCGCAGACTCGGCCGCGAACTGAACCTGTTCGACACCGACCCGCTGATCGGCGCGGGCCTGCCGTACTGGCTGCCCGACGGCGCCGTCGTGCGGCACACCCTGGAGGAGTACATCCGCGCCGCCGAGCGCCGGGCGGGCTACCGGCACGTGTACTCGCCGGTGCTCGGCAAACGGGAGCTGTACGAGATCTCGGGGCACTGGGCGCACTACAGCGACGACATGTTCCCGCCGATGGAACTCGGCGGTGAGCAGGTCGTCCTGCGGCCGAGCCTGTGTCCGCACCATGCGGTGATCTACCGTTCCCGTTCCCACAGCTACCGCGAACTGCCCCTGCGGATGGCCGAACTCGGCGGTATGTACCGCTCCGAACTCTCCGGTGTGCTCGGCGGGCTGACCCGGGTACGGGCCATCCAGCTCAACGACGCGCACATCTTCTGCACCCTGGACCAGGTCGCCGGGGAGGCGCGGGCGGCGCTGGAGATGATCCGCCGGGCCTACGAGGCGCTCGGCATCCCCGCGACCCGCTACCGGCTCTCTCTGCCGGGCCCCGGCGGCAAGTACGTGGCCGCACCCGAGAAGTGGCGACGGTCCACCGCCCTGCTGACCGACGTCCTCGACCGTTCCGGCCTGCCCTACGAGGCGGCCGAGGGAGAGGCCGCGTTCTACGGCCCCAAGATCGACGTCCAGGTCACCGACGGGGCAGGCCGGGAGTCCACCCTGTCCACCGTCCAGGTCGACTTCCACCAGCCCGAGCGGTTCGACCTGCACTACATCGGCGCGGACGGCGCCAGACACCGCCCGGTCATGGTCCACCGCAGCATCATCGGCAGTGTGGAGCGAGCCGTCGCCCATCTCGTCGAACAACACGGCGGGGCCTTCCCCGCCTGGCTCGCCCCCACCCAGCTGGTGATCCTCCCGGTCTCCGGCACCGAACTGCCGGGCGCCGAGGCGCTCGCCCGCCGCTGCGCCGACCTCGGGCTGCGGGCCGAGATCTCCGGCCCGGAACACGGCAGTCTGGGCGCACGCGTCCGGGCGGCCCGCCTGGTTCCCTACCAGGCCGTCATCGGCGCCAGGGAAGCCGCTGACGGCCTCGTCGCACTGCGGCTGCGCGACGGACGCCGACTCGACCCGCAGCCGGCCGGCGACGTCCTGACCCGCATCGGCACCCTCGTCGACGCGCACAGCACCGACCTGTGGCACGGCGGGGCGGGTCCGTGAGGGACGGCGACGACCAGGACAGCGCGGATGGCACGATGCCCCGGTGAGCTACTTCTCGTACGAGCGCATCGGTCCTGGTCATGACCGGCAGCCTGTCCCGGAGCCGCGGCCGGTCGAGCCCGGTGAGTGGCCGAAGCTGGAGGCCGCGCTCGCCGTGGTCAACCGGGACCTGACGGCCACCCTGCCGGGTCAGGACGCGCTGGTACTGATGGTCGACCCTCGACCGTCCCTGCCCCCGGGCGGAATCGACCGGGGGCAGGTCTACGTGGCGATGCCCGACGGCCGTTGGCACGGCAACCAGGTCAACGCGTGGGACCCCGAGGAGGGCGACCCGCTGGAGCCGGACGACGAGATGACGGTGCTGAGGGTGGTCGCGGACGCGGCGCAGGAGACCGTCACGGAGCTGCTCTGGCAGGTCTGGCCGGTCTGCGGGGAGCACAAGCTCGGCATGCACGCCCGTCCCGCGGGCACCGCCGGCGACTGGTACGCGGACGGGACGGACGCGGGCGGCCCGCCGGTGTGGTGGTGCCGGGGCGGCCGCGACGGCGCGAGCCATGACGTCGCCCCGGTCGGCGAGCTGGCCGCCACCCTGCCGGGAAAACAGCGCCGAGCCCTGCGGCGCACGGAGCGCAAGCGAGACGGCGGCAGGTAGCCGCAGGTGCCTACGGGCCTGGTTTGGGAGCCCGTTCGGCACCGGACGTGACAGGACCGGACGTGACAGGGCCGGTTCGGGAGGTTCGCCCAGGCGAACCTCCCGGTGGTTCGCCCTCAGCCGCGGTCGGCGGCCCGGCCCAGGAAGATCGGGTTGGTCAGGGCCGCCAGGGCGCCGGGGAGGGGGCCCGCCGCGGTCTCGTGGCGGAGTTCGGCGCGTACGTAGGCGGCGTACGACGGGGTCGTGCGCCACTCCACCGCGCCCGAGCCGGTCACCGGGAGCGGGTCGCTGGTCAGCAGGACGCCCTCGTCGGTGACGAGCCGGATCGTGCAGCGCGGTACGCCCGAGGCCTCCAGGCGCAGGGTCACCGTGCTGTCGGCCGCCACCTCCAGCCGCTCGCCGATCCCGGCCCGCTCGCCGCGGCTGCCGGTGGCCGTGAAGCTCAGCGTCACGTTCTTCGACTCGGCGATGTAGGAGCGGCCCGCGCGCAGCCCGTCCTGGATGGCCCCGCGGCTCAGGTCGTCGGCGAGGACGACGGTCTGGGGCAGGCCCACCGCGTCCGGGTCGCGGTGCGCGTCGCTGTTGCCCATGGCCGGCAGCCACTGCCTGTTGTCGCGCACCGAGGCGACCAGGGTGGCGTCCCAGGCGTTGAGGGCCACCTCGTCGTCGGGGGTGTACGGCCCGTTCCAGACCTCGACCGCGTCCGCGTCCCCGAAGCCGAACTTCCAGGCGCAGCCCACGCAGGTCGCGTGCGGATGCGCCGGTACGACCAGACCGCCGGCCCGGTGGATCTGGTGGGCGAAACGGCCGAAGCGGTTGTCGCGGGCCCGGTAGCGCCAGTCGACGAAGGTCCCGGGTTCGGTGCCGAGGGCCACGACATGGCCGTTGCGGGTGGTGATCTCCTCGCCCAGCATGATCAGCAGGTCGTCGCCGGCCTGGTCCGCCCAGTGCGCGTGCGCGGCGTGCGTGTTGTGCTCGGAGGAGTTGATGAAGTCCAGGCCGGCCGCGCGGGCGAGGGCCGCGATCTCGGCGGGGGTGCGGCGGCCGTCGGAGTACCAGGAGTGCAGGTGGCAGTCGCCGCGGTACCAGTCCCGGCCCCGGCCGCGCGCCCGCTCCGGGGGGTAGACGGGCGGGACGACGGCGCCCGGCTCGCCGTACGTCAGCGTGACCGTCAGCTGGTACGTCAGGCCCTGCGGGGCGACCGTGTAGGGGCCCAGCGCGATGTGCCAGGTGCCGGCGCCGACCGGGCCGGGCAGGTAGCCGGGGGTCGCGTCGTCGGCGCGGACGAAGAACTCGGTGCGGGCGCCGCCGGACCAGCCCCGGAAGCCCTTGCCGCCCAGTTGGGTGCCGTGCTGGTCGAAGAGGCCGATGTCGAGCGCGTTGCCGGTGGTGCCGGCCGGTACGCTCGGTCTGTCGTAGGTGTAGGAGACCTTGATCTCCCGTACACCGGTGGGGACTTCGACCGGTACGTACACGAAGTCCGGGCAGCCGGGCGGCAGTGTGCCGCTCAGCGTGCGGGTCTCCTGGCCCTGGCCGTCCGCCGCCGCGAAGCTCACGGTTCCCCACGTAAGTGCTGTGGCGGCGCCCGTCACGATCAGCGCGCGTCTGCCGATGCCGTGCGTGTCCTCACACATGCCGCTCACTCTCCTCTCTGGACGTGAACTCCCCCGGAAGGACAGGGAATCCACAGGCGTCCGTATGTCATGTGCATAGCGGTGTGAAAGGCGGGGCGCGTGATGCCGACCAGTCGGTATGGACATATCGCGCCACCCCCGGTACAGATGGGTCATGCGTATCGCCGTCACGATCTTCCTCACCGACGAGACCATCGCCCCCGTCCGACTCGCCCGTGAGCTGGAGGCGCGCGGTTTCGCCGGCCTGTACCTGCCCGAGCACACCCACATCCCCGTCGAGCGGACCACCCCGTATCCGGCGGGCGGCGACCTGCCGCGCGAGTACGGCCGTACCCTCGACCCCTTCGTCGCCCTCGGCCAGGCCGCCGCCGTCACCGAGCGCCTCGGCCTCGGCACCGGCATCACCCTGGTCGCCCAGCACGACCCGATCGACCTCGCCAAGCAGATCGCCACCCTCGACCACCTCTCCGACGGCCGCTTCACCCTCGGCGTCGGCTTCGGCTGGAACGTCGAGGAGGCCGCCGACCACGGGGTGCGGTGGCGGACCCGGCGCGAGCTGGGCCGGGACCGGATGGCCCTGATGCGGGCGCTGTGGGCCGAGGAACCGACCGCCTACGAAGGGGAGTTCGGGAGCGTCCGCGCCTCCTCCGCCTTCCCCAAGCCCGTCCAGAAGCCGCGCGGTCCGGTCACCGGCCCCCGCACGCTGGTCGGCGGGGCGGCGGGGCCGAAGCTGTTCAGCCACATCGCCGAGTACGCGGACGGGTGGATGCCGATCGGGGGGCGTGGGCTGACCGAGTCGTTGCCCGTGCTGCGGGGCGTGTGGGCCGACGCGGGCCGGGACGCGGAGGCGCTCCAGGTGGTGCCGTACGCGGTCTTCCCGAGCGCCGGAAAGCTCGCGCACTATGCCGATTTGGGCATCGAGGAGGTCGTGGTGCAGTTGCCTCCGGCGGGGGAGGCGGAGGTGCTGGGGGTGCTGGACGGGTACGGGGAGTATCTGTGAGTGGGTGTCGACTTGGCTGGGCGGGCTGGGGCGCGTGGGCAGCCGGCCGGTGCGTTGACGCCGATATCTGAATCGCCCGCCTTTTTTGATCGGGTGGCCTCAGGGTTGCTTGGCTTGGCTTCCCGGTTCGACTCGGGCTGCCCTGCGGACAGGTGTCTCCGGGAGGAGCTGCCCCATGGCCGGCCAGTGTCGGGGCCCTCACTCGGTGAACGGCCGGCCGTGTCCAGAGGAGCGCAGGCAAGCCAACTCCGCTCAGTACGGAAGTCGTTACCATAGGTGGCAATTCTGTTGGCGTAGGGGGAGCGATGGCGGAGTCGAATCGTGATCTGGCGGCTGTTGACCTGGTTCCCCGGCCGGTGCTTCACGGTGTTCAGGACGATGAGCCTGAACGAGGGGTGTTCTTCTTCGGTAAGCCCATCACGTGTCCGCTGGACATGGAAAGCGCACCCTCACACATCCGCGCCTACGCGGCAGAGCGTCAAGGGCAGGTAGAGTTCCGCCAGCTCGTGATGAACTTGTCGTTGTCCCCGAAATCCGGGGAGCCCATCCACAACGCACGTATGACCGTGCTGACCGTTCCTCCCGACGACCGCGAAGAGTTGTTGCTACGGGACGCTTCCCCGCTACTGCTCACCCGGGCCGTCACCCGCACAGCCACACTGACTATCAAGGGCGGAGCAGGCGGAGTGGCGGGGCCGGAAGCCCAGGTTGGAACCCAGCGTGAGGACGAGGACGCCTTTCTCGTCGCCCGTGGTCTCGACACGACGTGTGTGCAATGGGAGTTCCGGCACACGAGCGGTCAGGAACTGGACGGCTCCCACTTGTTGAAGGCTACGGTGGAGCTTCCGGTCGGTGTGACGGGCAGTTTCCACCTGTCGGCGGCGGTGAGCATTCGCCGCAAGCGGCTCGGGATCATCCCATACAGGGCCCTGCTCCCTAGAGACCGCTCCGTCGTTCCGTGCCGTTGATCATTGCCAGTCGCCGATCAGTGTGAAGGCCCCCCAATCCCGGTACTGCGGGAAAGCGGCACGAGTGGCCTGCTGGGCCTGGCGGAAGGCGTCCCTCTTTGTGCTGTCAGCTAGCAGGCTCAGGTAGAGCTCCTCGTAGAACAGTGTGGCGACTGGGGCGGTCACCGGCCACAGCACACCAATGACCGTCGATGCGCCCGCCAGGATGAAAGCTGCCGGCAGCCCGCGCAGATTGTCGTTGAGGTCATACCGGCCCAGGGCCGATTCGCAGGCGCTGAGCGTCACCAGGTCCACGCCCCGGAGGTCAAGACTCAGAATCTGGTGAGCGAACAGACGCCCTTCCCCGCTGTCGTCCGGATCGAGGTAGAGGCACTGGTACCAGGGAGCCTCGGCGTCGTGTGAGCCGTGGGCTGCGACGTGCAGATAATCCACCTCCGTGACAGCCTCCATGAGGGCGTGCGGCGTCGTCGCTCCTGATTTCAACTTCCGCGCGTGGGGGATCTGTACGGTCAGATCATTCACATGTGTCTCGATCTCCGGCTGCTTGCGCAGTCCGTACCGGGAGCCGCCTGCGGCGGAACCGGCGATCAGCAGGCGGTGCCGTCGGTCTGCGGCGCCTGTCCGCCGGGGCAGGTACTGCACGCTGTTCGCGACGGTGGTGACGATCCAGTCGTCGGCGAGAGGACGTCCGTCCGCATGAAGCAGGTGGAGAGGCAGATAGTGCAGGGGGCCGTGCGGCCAGAAGCAGAGGTGGCGCTTGCCCGCAGCTCGCCATCGGTCAAGTTGCTCGACGGTCAGACCGCTCAGCCCGAAGTGCCGCTCCAGCAGGTCCGCGCCGTACAGCGTCACCGGACTGGCCCCTGGGTCGGCGTTCACCTCCTCGCGTATCCGCGCGATGGGGAACACCGCAAAGGAAAATGAATGGATGATGTTCCGTTCGTGGTCGATGGCCCTCAGGAGACCGGTGGGCACTTTCAGAGAGGCCGCGACGATCTCCTGGGTCTCGCTTGTCACGTGGCAGGAAAGCAGTTGTGCAGCGTCAACGCTCTCGCCTCGTGAGTCCCGCAGGCGCTCGGCGAGGTAGAGGGAAATGACGACTGTCTCGTCATCGAGGGCGTTGCGCATGAGCGCAGTGGCCTGCAGCGGATCCGGCCTGTCCATTTCTTCGTATTTGGGCTGGTGGGGGCCGTGGATCAAGTCCGTGCTGATCGACAGGTCGGCAACCTGACGGAGGTGTCCGGGCGACTCTTCTGCCCCCGGCTCCGCCGTAAATTCCGCAGAGTTGAGGAACATCAGACCCAGAGGCGCAGCCGTGTTGTCCTTGCCCCGGTCCGGCGCGTAGGGGCCGGCCTCGCTCTCCGCCATCGCTATCAGCTGGTTGAGTAGCTGGACCCACTCCGTCGGTGGGCGGGGCCCCGGTTGCTCCATCAGCAGCCGGAATGCGTAGCCCTTGAACAGCAAGTGATGCGCGGTGTACAGCTCTGGCACCCTCGAGTCGTGAACAAGGCGGGCGACTTCCTGCCCCAGTTCGCGAACGACACTGCTGTGGTCGTCCCCAGGGCTGATGAGAGCCGATACGACCGGATCGACGATCTTGATGAGCATCAGAGCGTCGACGTCCTCACATTCCGACTGCTTCGCGGCGGTCAGTGCATCGTTGGCCAGTTGGGTGAGGAGCCCTGGTGCGTGGTGACGTGCTGCGAACGGGACGAGTCCTTCTGCCACATTCACGTATTCCAAGAGCGCCTCCTGGTGGCGTCCTTGCCCACGCAGCCAGACCGCGTACTGCTGCCGGTGAAAGCCCGCCAGCCGGCTGAGCATCCATGCATGCGCGTCGCGGAACGGCTCATTGACTTCGTAGATCGAATGGAGGAGGTTCACCGCGTCGGCCAGGTCCTCATTGAGGACGTGCATCGTCGCGTGCACCAACGTGGCGGCACGTTCTGTGGAGGGCGGACGTTTCCGGCGGCACAACTTCTCGACCGAGGCCGTGAGGTCGCTGAGGGGAACCGGATGAGGTGGGCATCGCAGCTGATTCCCGGGGAGATGATGGGCGAGGTCGCGCCACACCCACGTGGGGACGCCGGGCAGTCCGGCGTTCTCCTTGAGGATCGTGAGAATAACTGTCCAGATGTCCCGGAGATCGCGAGCATCTTCAACGAACACCAAGACATTCGCCAGTAGTCTGAGAAGGGCAGGACCGGGCATCTGGCGGCTCAGCTGTGACAGCGGGATTCGCAGCAGGGTCTTGAGCCGCGTCGGCTTGCCTATGCCCAGGCGGTGAGCCACGGGTGCGACGGCCTGGAAGAAGTCTGCCAGTGGCAGCGACTGATCCGACGTCCACCAGACCTCGTGGACGACAGCACGTGCAGCCTCCCAGTATTCGCCCTCCCGTTCGGGATCGAGTCGGGCAAGTAAGGGCAGGATGCAGGCGCGCTTGACTTGACAGAGTCCCCGCAGGGCTGGCGGCGCGTCATGCAGAGCCAGATCCAACCGGGCGAGTGCCTGTTCGAGCAGGTACTGCGGAGGCGGCAGGGCCTCGTTCGGGTTGAAGCTCCACCGCTCAGTGTCGGCCTGCACCTCCTCGATCTCCTCTGTCTCCTCGGCAGGGAAGACCCCAAACGTCATGCCGATATCCAAGTGAAATGGATTCGACCATCGTTGGAATGAGCCCCTGATGTCGTCAGGGTCCAGTGCGCTGCAGTATGGCCCGGCCAGTACCCATGCCGCCGCCACGCGGGCCTCAGTGAGCTCTTTGCGTGCCGTCGCGGTAGCGGCAGCACGGCCGCCCGCTAGACTGGAATACCTGGTCAACTCGGTGATCCGACGCTCAAGTACCTCTGCCTGGAGGTCGGCCACCCGCAGCGCCTCAAGCAGCCTGCCGCCCCACGGCTTTGCGTAGAGAGATCTGCGAGTGATCTCTACGAACCCGGCTGCCGCGACCCACCACTCGGACCGGCGACCGGGCTCGCACACGATCTCACTCAAAGCCAGAATCAACCGGCTCCAGTAGTAGGCGAGTTCCGGCGCACTGTGCACGAGTGCGAGAGCCTCCTCCATGCACTCGTCCAGAGCACCCGGCGGCCAAATCGGGAGGGAACCTTCTTGCACCAACCTGACAGCGGCGCTCTCGGACATGGTCCGGTTCTCAATCCGCGCAGCCAAGACGTAGAGATCGCCAAATGGCTGCCCGATACCGATGCCGCCACGTGCTTTCCCCCGGAACCCCTGCGATGCCATGCCCTGACTGTTCCCGGCTTCCAAGTGCCAGGAATCCAGGTGTCCGACTTATGTCGCTCTCCGGCCGATGACCGCCAGTCGACGAACCAAAATGCTGCCAGCTGATTACCCGGCGTTACCGGACTGATCAATCTCATGTCACGTCGTGGCAGGCAGGACCCTGCGCAGCGAAGAGAGAGGGTCGCGGGGAACTGCGCGACCAACCCCCGCTCACCCGCACCCGGCAACGCACCGGCAGTCCCCAAGGCCACCCCCGCCCCGGCTGAACAGGCGGAGTCCCTCCGTATGCTCAAAGAATGACGACTTCCGCGACTTCTGGAACGTCCGGGACCTCCGGAACCGGCCCCACCGAGAACTCCATGCGTCGCGCCCTCAAACGCGCCCGGGACGGCGTCGCCCTCGACGTCGCCGAGGCCGCCGTCCTGCTTCAGGCGCGCGGTGAGGCGCTGACCGATCTCGCCGCCTCCGCCGCCCGGGTCCGGGACGCGGGCCTCGCGGAGGCGGGCCGCCCCGGTGTCATCACGTACTCGAAGAGCGTCTTCATCCCCCTCACCCGCCTGTGCCGTGACAAGTGCCACTACTGCACGTTCGTCACCGTGCCCGGCAAGCTGCGCCGGGCCGGGCACGGGATGTTCATGTCCCCCGACGAGGTGCTCGACGTCGCCCGCAAGGGTGCGGCCCTCGGCTGCAAGGAAGCCCTGATCACCCTCGGCGACAAGCCGGAGGACCGCTGGCCGGAGGCGCGCGAGTGGCTCGACGCGCACGGTTACGACGACACGATCGCCTACGTCCGGGCCATCTCCGTCCGCATCCTGGAGGAGACGGGGCTGCTGCCCCACCTCAACCCCGGCGTGATGTCCTGGACGGACTTCCAGCGCCTGAAGTCCGTCGCGCCGAGCATGGGGATGATGCTGGAGACGACGGCCACCCGGCTGTGGTCCGAGCCCGGCGGCCCGCACCACGGCTCCCCGGACAAGGAGCCCGCCGTCCGGCTGCGGGTCCTCGAGGACGCGGGCCGGTCGTCCGTGCCCTTCACCTCCGGGATCCTGATCGGCATCGGCGAGACGTACGAGGAGCGCGCCGAGTCGCTCTTCGCGCTGCGGCGCGTGGCCCGGTCGTACCACGGCGTCCAGGAACTGATCATCCAGAACTTCCGCGCCAAGCCGGACACGGCGATGCGCGGCATGCCGGACGCCGAGCTGGACGAACTGGTGGCCGCCGTGGCGGTGGCGCGGCTGGTCATGGGCCCGGCCGGCAACATCCAGGCGCCGCCGAACCTGGTCGCCGGCGAGTACGAGCGGCTGATCGCGGCCGGGATCGACGACTGGGGCGGGGTCTCCCCGCTCACCATCGACCACGTGAATCCCGAGCGCCCCTGGCCGCAGATCGAGGAACTCGCCCAGAGGTCGGCCGCGGCGGGCTTCGAGCTGCGGGAACGGCTCTGCGTGTACCCGGAGTTCGTCCGCAGGGGCGAGCCCTGGCTGGACCCCCGGCTGCGCCCGCACGTGGCCGCGCTGGCCGACCCGGAGACGGGCCTCGCGGTCGCGGACGCGGTCGTCGAGGGGCGTCCGTGGCAGGAGCCGGAGGAGGTCTTCGTCGCGAGCGGCCGTACCGATCTGCACACCGCCATCGACACCGAGGGCCGTACGACCGACCGGCGCGACGACTTCGACGAGGTGTACGGCGACTGGGGCGCCCTGCGGGAGGCGGCGGCCCCCGGCATGGCGCCGGAGCGCATCGACACGGACGTACGCCAGGCCCTGGCGACCGCCGCCGACGACCCGACGAAGCTGACGGACGCCGAGGCCCTCGCGCTCTTCCACGCGGACGGCCCGGCGCTGGACGCGCTGACCCGGATCGCCGACGACGTGCGGAAGTCGGCGGTCGGCGACGACGTCACCTACATCGTCACCCGCAACATCAACTTCACCAACGTCTGCTACACCGGCTGCCGTTTCTGCGCCTTCGCGCAGCGCCGCACCGACGCGGACGCCTACACCCTCTCCCTGGACCAGGTCGCCGACCGCGCCCAGCAGGCCTGGGACGTCGGCGCGGTCGAGGTCTGCATGCAGGGCGGCATCCACCCGGACCTGCCCGGCACGGCGTACTTCGACATCGCGAAGGCGGTGAAGGAACGCGTCCCCGGCATGCACGTGCACGCCTTCTCGCCGATGGAGGTCGTCAACGGCGCGACCCGCACCGGCCTGTCGATCCGGGAGTGGCTGAGCGCGGCGAAGGAGGCGGGCCTGGACACCATCCCGGGGACGGCGGCCGAGATCCTCGACGACGAGGTCCGCTGGATCCTCACCAAGGGCAAGCTGCCCGCCGCCACCTGGATCGAGGTGGTCACCACCGCCCACGAGCTGGGCATCCGGTCCTCCTCCACCATGATGTACGGCCATGTCGACCAGCCCCGCCACTGGCTGGGCCACCTGCGCACCCTGGCCGGCATCCAGCAGCGCACCGGCGGCTTCACGGAGTTCGTGACGCTGCCCTTCATCCACACCAACGCGCCCGTCTACCTGGCCGGCATCTCCCGCCCGGGCCCGACCATGCGGGACAACCGGGCGGTGACGGCGATGGCCCGTCTCCTCCTCCACCCCTACATCCCGAACATCCAGACAAGCTGGGTGAAACTGGGCTCGGAGGGTGCGGCGGAGATGCTCCGCTCGGGGGCGAACGACCTGGGCGGGACGCTGATGGAGGAGACGATCTCGCGGATGGCGGGCTCGTCGTACGGCTCGTACAAGTCGGTCCGGGACCTGGTCGCCGTGGCCGAGGCGGCGGGGCGTCCGGCACGGCCGCGTACGACGCTGTACGGGCCGGTCTCCGAGGAGCGGCAGCGCGCGGCGGAGGCCTCCGACGGGCACCTTCCGGAGCTGCTGCCGGTGCTGGACTAGCCGCTCGGAGCGGGAGGGCGGCGGGGCGCGGCCCGGTACGATGATCCGACCTCTGTCATCTGTACAGGGGGCCCATAGCGGAGGAGATGCGAACCCGTGGCTGCCCGACTGCTGCCCTCCTGGGTCTGGGTCACCGGTCTGACGGCGGGGGCGACGGTGGCCGTCGTCCTCCTCGCCCTCCAGGCCGACAAGGGGCCGCACCCCACGGCCGCGGCGGTCCGCCCGTCGGCGAGCGCGTCGGCGGGCGCGTCGGCGGGCGCCCACGCCTCCGCGTCGCCGTCCCCGGCGAAGGCCCCCGCCGTACCCGCGGCCTCCGGCACCGGCCGCCGGGTCGTCTACGCGCTCGGCGACAAGCGGGTGTGGCTGGTCGACGCGACCGGCAAGGCGACCCGCACGTTCACGGTGTGGCCGGGGACGGTGAGCCCCGACCCCGGCACCTACGTGATCTCCCAGACCCGCGCGTCCACGACGGGCTCGGACGGCGTCCAGATCGAGCACGTCCTGTACTTCGCCTCGAAGTCGGGCCTGTCGGTCGCCTTCTCCAACGCGGTCGACGGCTCCTCCCCGCCGCCCGCCGCCGGCAAGCAGACCAGCGGCATCCGCATGCCCAAGGCGGACGGGGCGGCCCTGTGGACGTTCGGCACGGAGCCGGACACCAAGGTGACCGTCGTCAAGTAGCCGTGGCCCGCCGTCGTCGGGCATCGCAACGGAAACCCCAAGCCCCTCCACGGCGTCTTCCCTCCCGTGCGGCGTGCGGTGCCGTTCACGTACCGGGAGGTCTTCATGGTTCCACTCGTGCGCCCGCGCCGGTCGGTGGCGACGGTGGCCGCCGCCGTGCTCGGGGGGCTTGCCACGCTGGCCGCGTGCTCCGTGGGCAACGGCGATCCCGATCCCGAAGCGGTGAGCGAGATCGCCGTCTGCACGGATGTGCCGGTCCATGCGTGGGTCACCATGAACATCGGAACCGAGAGCAGACCCGACAACCGGAAGGTCGACTACGAGGTCGACGCCAGCGGCCACGACCGGGACCCGTTCGGCCGCACCAAGGCCCTGGGGTGCGATCGCGCCGCCGGGGCGTTCGGGTCCCGCGTGGTCTTCAAGGCGCCGGGGCTGAACGGGGGCCGGGCGTACGCGGTGACCGCGCCCGCCGACACCGGCCATCTCCTGGTGGTCCGGCTGACCGAGCACGCCGACGACACGGTGACCGGGAGCCAGGAACTGGTCGAGGCGCACGAATGAACAGGCTTCAGCCGTCGGCGTGTTGATCGTCCGAGTGGGTCAACTGGACGACCACCAGGGCGATCCCGGTCAGCACCAGCACCCGGGTCGCGGCGTCCAGCCCGTTCCAGGTCTTGGACTGCCACATGGAGAACCACTCGCCGCCGATCCCGATGAACCCGGCGCCGAAGAGCAGCACGAGCATCAGCAGACCGTAGGTGGAGAGCCGACGCGCCCGCGCGTCGTCGCGCCGGAACCACAGCACGGTCCCGGCGATCAGCACGAGCGCGGCCAGCGTCTCCCACGCGATGATGAGGACGTAGGCGGTGTTCTCCAGTCCCTTGTTCGTGACGGCCCGCCACATCAGGTCGTCGTCCTTGAACGTCGTGTCCATGGCCAGCACGTGCTGGACGAAGGCCTGGTTGGTGCCGAAGTCGGTGATGTTCCCGAAAGCGACGAGGGCGATGTAGAGAGCGACCGTTCCGGTCAGAACGGCAGCGGCAAGCGAGAGCGCACGAGGCGCGTGGGAGGTGGACATGCCACCGTCCTTCCCCAACTCGGCCGTCTACACCCCCTGTTCACGGGTCGCCGCGCGGCCTGCCGCCGTGGCCGACCGCTCGTACACGGGTACCTTGGTCGATGTCTCGTGCGAAGTGTGCGGTGCGAAGGGGGCCTCGTGGACGACGACTTCGCGGAGTTGCGGACGCGCGAGTTCGGCTATCTCGACGAGGGCGGGCACACCTACCTGGACCACACCGGTGCCGGACTTCCGCCGCGCTCCCTCGTCATGGGCAGCGCCCGGCGGATCACCGGCGGACTGTTCGGCAACCCGCACTCCGAGAGCCCGGCCTCCCGCGCCTCCGGACTCCTGCTGGCCGAGGCCCGGCAGGCGGTGCTCCGCCACTTCAACGCCGACCCCGGCGAATACGCCGTGATCTTCACGTCCAACGCCACCGGCGCCCTGCGCCTGGTCGGCGAGGCGTACCCGTTCAGCCCGGGCAGCAGGCTCGTGATGTCGCTCGACAACCACAACTCGGTCAACGGGCTGCGGGAGTACGCGCGGGCACGGGGAGCCGCGACCGTGTACGTACCCGGTCTGCGCATCGACGAGAGGCGGCTGTTCGCCGCCCTGTCCGAGGCCGGCCCCAGCGGGGGCACCGGCGGCCTGTTCGCGTATCCCGCGCAGAGCAACTTCACGGGTGTCCGGCACTCGCTGGACTGGATCGCCGCCGCCCAGGCGCGCGGCTACGACGTGCTGCTGGACGCGGCGGCCTTCGCGCCGGCCAACGTCCTGGACCTGAGCCGCCACCACCCGGACTTCACCGCCGTCAGCTGGTACAAGGTCTTCGGGCACCCCACCGGCGTCGGCAGCCTGATCGCCCGCCGGCCGGCCCTCGCCAGGCTGCGCCGCCCGTGGTTCTCGGGCGGCACCGTCCACGCCGTCAGCGCCCAGGCCGAGTGGCACGTCCTCGCCGCCGACGAGGCCGCCTTCGAGGACGGCACCGTCAACTTCCTCTCCCTGCCCGACGTGACCGCCGGACTCGCCTGGATCGACGGCATCGGCATGGACCGCGTACACGCCCACGTCACCGCGCTCACCGCCCGACTGCTCACCGGCCTGGATGCGTTGCGGCACAGCGACGGCTCCCCGCTGGTGCGCGTGTACGGCACCGACCGCGCCGCGGCCGCCGCCGTGGAGGGTACCGACGCGGACCGTGGCGGCACAGTCGCGCTGAACGTGCTCGGGGCGGACGGCCGGATCGTCGACGAACGTGTCGTCACGCGCGACAGCGCCGCCCACGGCATATCCCTGCGCACGGGCTGCTTCTGCAATCCGGGCGCCGGAGAGGAGGCGTTCGACCTGCCGCTGACCCGGCTGCGCTCGGCGGCCGGCGCCCAAGTCGCTTCACTGGAGGAGTACTTGGAGCTGCTTGAGCTGCCGTCGGCGGGTGCCGTCCGGGTCTCCCTGGGCGTGGCGTCCCAGCCCCGGGACATCGAGACGTTCCTCGCGTTCCTGACGGAGACCTACCGGGACCGGGTGCCGACGGCGGCCGGGCTGGCCGCGCGGGAGAGCTGCTGAGCCGGTGCCGTCCCGCTCGTCCCGCCGGGGTTCACCGCCCCGCCCGGCTCCGCTCCGCGCCGTCCCGGCACTTGCGCAGCAGGACCACCCAGGTCCAGGCCAGGAACACCAGCGTGAAGCCCGCCAGGATCACCCAGCCGCGCCGCGCCGGATGCCCGAACGAATCCCCGTACGACGCCAGCAGCGGCGGGCCGAGCGGTGAGCGGCCCGCCCGCCACAGCGGCTCAAGACCGACCCCGCTGCCCAGCGCCTCGAACGCCCAGCGGTTGGTCATCGCCCAGCTGATCGCCTTCCCGGCCACCGTCATCCGGGGCACCGGCACGAAGGCGCCCGAGAACAGCACCTGGGGGAAGCAGAGCAACGGCAGCATCAGCGTCGCCTGCCCCGGCTCCGACACGGCCGCCGACGCGAGCAGCCCGAGCGCGAGGGCGGCCGCCGAGGCCAGCACACTCGACACGAACAGCGATCCGTACGTGTCCCAGCCCGCCGCGGGCAGCCGGTCGAGGGCGCGCAGCACCACCAGCAACAGCGCGTCCGCGACCGCGAGCACCGGCAGCATGGTCGTCAGCTTCGAGGCGACGTAGGGGCCGATCCGCAGCCCCGCGAGCCACTCCCGGCGCAGGACCGGCAGCTCGGTGCAGACCTGCAGCAGGCCGTAGGTCAGCCCGAAGAAGAACGCGCCGAACGCGATCCAGAACATGATCATCGCCGAGGAGCCCGGATCCGGTGCCGCCGGATCGAACGCGCCGGCCCGGAACAGCACCGCGAACATCGCGACGATCATCACCGGCGAGCCCGCGAGGACGGCCACCGAGAGCCGGTTGTGCAGCAGCAGCGCCGTACCGCGCCGGGTCAGCAGCGCCCACTGGCGGACGGCGCCGACCCGCGCCGGACGCGGTGACGGTGACGCTCCGCCGGACCGGGATACGGCCTCGGGCACGCCCCGCTCGGCGCGCGCACCGCCCGCCACCGCCTCGTACACCTCCTCCACCGTGCCGACCCCGAACGCCTCGCACAGCGTGCCCGGTTCACCCGCGTACGCGACCTCGCCGCCCGTGGACAGGAACACGACCTGATCGGCGCGGAGCAGATCGGCGAGCACATGCGTGGTCAGTACGACCGTGGTGCCGTCCTCGGCCAGCGTCCGCAGGGTGCGCAGCAGGGCCGCGCCGGTGACCGGGTCCAGCCCGGACGTCGGCTCGTCGAGGAAGAGCACCCGGGGCCGGGTGAGCAACTCGACCGCGATACTGGCCCGTTTGCGCTCCCCGCCGCTCAGCGCCCGCACCGGGGTCCGGGCCCGGTCCGCCAGCCCGAGCGTCTCCAGCACCCGGTCGACGGCGTCGCCCACGTCCCCGGCGGACGTCCCCGGCGCCATCCGCAGCCCCGCCGCGTACACCAGCGTGCGGCGCAGCGGCAGCTCGCGGTGGATGATGTCCTCCTGCGGCACGAACCCGAACTCCGGCCCCGGCGGCCCGGGTCGCGCCCCATCGTGCAGCACCTCGCCCCCGGTCGGCGCGACCAGCCCCGCCAGCGTCTGCAACAGCACGGTCTTGCCCGCCCCGCTGCTGCCCGCGATCGCCGTCACCCGCCCCGGAACGACCTCCACCGACACATCGCTCAGCACCCGCCCCGCCCCCCGAACCTCCCGGCTCACCCGACGCGCCCGCAGCCGCAGGCCGTTGACGGGCGAACGGGGCGCCTCGGCGGACACGTTGGGGTGCAGGGGCGGTATCGGCATGGGGGCAGCATGTCAGGTGGGGGCCACCCAGGGCCCCGGCCGGGCGGTGGTCCGAAACCGAAGGGGAAGCGGGGGAGTTCCGGAATCGCGGGACTACTCGGTGTCCTTGGGGTGGCGGGTGGACGCGTACACGAGATGGACGGTGCGGCGGGCTTCGTCGACGAGGTAGCGCACGCGACCGCCTGCCGTCACCTCGTACTCCCATTGCGGGTACTCGCGACCGCCGAGGTTGCCCGAGGCCAGCCGGCCCCGCAGCCGGTGCTGCCGGTCGGGGTCCGCCCGGGACTCGGGGTTGCTCCGCAGGGCCTCGAAGCAGCGTCGCGTGTTCCCCGGTGCCTCCGCGCCCAGCTCACCCCAGCCTTTCGCCGCTTCGTTCGTCGCGAAGCGCAGGCGCCATTCGTCGCCCACCGGCGGTGGGGCGGTGTCGTCACCGCGCTTGGGAGTCACGGGGAGGTCACCTCGCCATGGTCCTCGTCCGGCAGCCGACGGGTGAGCTGGGCGGTGAGCTCGGGGTCGGCGAGGACGCGGGCCGTCGCATGCCATTCGACGACGGCCCGGTGCAGGTTGGTGTGGACGTCGAGCTGGGCCGCGTCGTAGGTGGCGTCGATGAGTTCCGCCACGAACTGCTTCAGCTCGTCCACCGACAGGTGGCGGACCCACGGGAAGACGGACGGGAGCGCGCGCTGTATGGCTCGCTCGCCGGTGTCGCTGCGTACCAGCGCGGCAAGAAGGCGGGCCGTGATGTCCGCGGTCTCCTCGCGCTGCTGGTCGTGACGGGCCGTCGTCAGATAGAGATCCTCGCCGTCCCTGCGGGTGATGTGCACTCGCTGGGCCCGGTCGAGGGTCTCCGCGACCCGCTTCGAGTTCTTCGAGAGTTCGGAGAAGGCGACCGTGGGAGTGGACATGACCCAACGGTACTTCGGAACGTATTCCGAAGTCAATCACAGGGGTGACGGGCCGGATGCCGGGGCCTCTGCCAGACTTGGCACGGACCGGCTACGGAGGGTGCGGCTGATGGGGTCGACACGGCCGTCGATGCAGGAGCTGATCGCGCGGCGGCGGAGGGCCGGATTCGTCGGCCGGGCCGAGGAGCGGGCGGCGTTCCGGCGCAACCTGGACCTGGCGCCCGAGGACGAGCGGCACCGGTTCCTCTTCCACGTGCACGGTGACGCCGGTGTCGGGAAGACCCGTCTGGTAGGGGAGTTGGAGCAGATCGCCCGGGAGGCCGGGGCGCTGACCGGTTACGTCGACGAGGGCGTGGCCGGTGTGCCCGAGGCGCTGGCGGTGCTGGCCCGGCAGTTCGCCGCGCAGGGACGGCGGTTCAAGGAGCTGGAGCGGCTGCTGGCCGCGCACCGGGAGCGGCGGCACGAGGCGGAGGCCGCCCTGGCGACGGTCGGACCGGCGGACCGGGAGGGGCCGTCGGCGGGGAGCCTGGCCGTGGCACGGGCCGCGCAGGTGGGGCTGGGGATGGTGCCGGTGGCCGGTGCCTTCGCGGTCGCCCTGGACCCGGACCGCCTCGCCCAGGGCACCGACCGGCTCCGGGCCCGCTTCCGCAGCCAGGAGGACGCCCAACTGGTGCTGTCCCCGGAGCGGGTACTGACGCCGGTACTGCTGAACGAGCTGGCCGGCGCGGCCGACACCGCCCCCTGGATCGTCGTCCTCCTCGACACCTACGAGCGCACCGGCCCGTTCCTCGCCCCCTGGCTGCACGACGTGATGACCACCGACCGCTACGGCGCCCTCCCCGCCAACGTCGTCGTGGTCACCTCCGGCCAGCACCCCTTCGACACGGCCCGCTGGGGCAGCTTCGCCGACTTCAGGACCGACCTGCCGCTCGGCCCGTTCACCGAGGCGGAGGCCCGGGGCCTGCTCGCGGACAAGGGAGTACGGGACGAACCGGTGGTCGCCGAGGTGCTGCGCCTGACGGGCGGGCTTCCGGTGCTCGTCTCCACCCTGGCCGAGTCCGGGCCCGTCGGCCCCGAGGACGTGGGGGATCCGAGCGCCACGGCCGTCGACCGTTTCCTGAAATGGGAGCGGGACCCGGTGCGAAGAGATGCCGCGCTGGCGGCCGCGCTGCCCCGACAACTCGACGAGGACGCGTTCCGGGCGGTCGTGGACGGTCCCGAGGACCGCGCGGGCACGCTCTTCGCCTGGCTGAGGAGCATGCCGTTCGTCAGCGAGCGCGGCGGCCGGTTGCAGTACCACGACGTCGTACGGGCGCCGATGCTCCGCCTCCAGCGACTGCGCTCACCCCAGGGCTGGACCGACCGGCACACCCGGCTCGCGGAGGCCTACGGCAGACGGCGCACGGAGACCGAAGCCGGGTTGCCGCCCGACGAGTCGTGGGCCGACGAGGGGTGGCGGGAGCTGCGGCTCGGCGAGTCGTACCACCTGCTGTGCGCGAGACCCCGCGCCGCGCTCCCGGCCGTCCTCGCAGACGTCGTCACGGCCTGTGCCCACGGCGACGACGTCGTACGGCGCTGGGTGCGGCTGCTGGCCGAGGCGGGCCAGGACGCGGACGCCGAGGCCGTACGGACCCGGGGCGGCGAACTCTCGCAGGCGCTCGCCGGGGGCGGCCTCGCCGAACTGATCCGGCTGCTGCTCGGCGGCGCCCGTGGCGACGAGCCGTGGCGGGCGACGGCCTGGGCGCTGCGGGCCGACGCGCTCGCGCGGGACGGCGCCCACGAACGGGCCCTGGCGGACTACGACCGCGCCCTCGCCCTGGACCCGGTGCTGGTGCGGGCCCACCGGGGCCGCGCCGTAACCCGGGGCGCGGCGGGCGACTACGAAGGTGCGCTCGCCGGCCTCGACCGCGTGGTCGAACTGGAGCCGCACAACCCGTGGAACGTCATCCTGCGCGGCGAGCACCACCGGCTGGCCCGCCACCACGACGCGGCGGTCGCCGACCTGAGCGAGGGCCTCGTCCGCGACCCCACCAGCGAGTTCGCCTGGGCCTCCCGCGGCGCCGCCCACGAACGCAACGGCGACCTCGACGCTGCCCTCGCCGACTTCGACCACGCCCTGGAACTCAAGCCCGACTACGCCTGGGCCCTCGCCCGCCGCGCCCGCGTCTGGCGCGGCCTCGGCGACCAGCCCCGCCGCCTCGCCGACCTCGACCGTGCCCTCGCCCTGCAACCCGACTGGGCCTGGGGCCGCTGCGAACGCGGAGACGCCCTGCGCGTCGCCGGCCGCGACGCGCAGGCCCTGGCCGACTACGACCGCGCCCTCGAACTCGACCCCGGCTACGCGTCGGCATACGCGAGCCGGGGCGTCTCCCTGTCCCACTTGGGCCGCCACGAGGAGGCCCTCACCGACCTGGACCGCGCCCTCGCGCTCAACCCCGAATACCCGTGGGCCCGGGAACAGCGGACCGCGGTCCGGCAGCGCAGGGCCGACGCCGCAGAGGGGTGACTCAGGAGGCGGACTTGATCTCCCCGGCGAAGACGATGACCTGGTCGATGAGGCTGCGTCGCAGGTGGACGACGGCCGTGCCGGCCAGGCGGGGGCCGCCGTCCGGGGTGGTGAACACCCACCGGTACCGGGCCCACTCGTCGGGCATGTCCACCGCCGAGCAGCGCACCATCGTGCCGGTCCCCGCCGGATGGCGCCGGATGTCCAGCACGAACCGCTCGACCGCCTCGATCCCCTCACTACGGCCCAGCGGCCCCCAGAAGATCACGTCCGATGTCAGGGCCTGGGAGAGCAGCGCGGTCACGTAGGCGTCGTCCGAGACGTTGAACGCGGAGTTGAACGTGTCGATCGCGGACTGTGCGGTCTTTTCCTACATGCACCAGTCATACCAGCCGTTTCGCGCGCCGCGCTCAGCGCCCGGCGAACGCCACGAAGTCGGCCCACGAGGCGTCGGCGAAGGTGAGCGTCGCCCTGTCCTTGTCCTTGGAGTCGCGGACGTGGACGGTGGCGGGGGCTACCGCGATCTCGACGCAATCAGGACCGTCATTGCTGCTGTAGGTGCTCTTGAACCAGTTCAGCGCGTTGGGGGTCATGCTTCTTCTCCCAGCACTTTCTCGATGAAGGCCAGTGACTCCCGTGGCGGGAGAGCTTGCGCCCGGATCATTCCATAGCGCATATCCAGGATCTGGACTTCCCGGGGATCACTGATCACACGACTGTGCAACTGGGCTTCTGAGTGCCCGAGGGTCTTGCCGTCCTGGAGCTTGAGCAGCCGAATCGGTCCGGCCATGCCGGCGTGGTCCTCACGGTCCGTGGGCATCACCTGGATTTCCACGTTCCTCGACTTACCCAGCTCCAGCAGATGTTCGAGCTGGCGGCGAAGCACCATTCTCCCCCCGATCGGCCGACGTAGCGTCACCTCTTCCTGGACAAAGGTGAGGAGCGGCGGGGGCACTCGCTCGAAGACGCTCTGCCGTGCCATGCGCGCGGAAACCTGACGTTCGATCTCATCCTCGGGGTACGCGGGCCGCCGCATGGCGAACAACGCCCTCGCGTACTCCTCCGTCTGGAGCAGGCCGTGCATGTTGTGGTTGGCGTACGCCCCGAGTTCGACCGCCTCGTCTTCCAGCTTGGCCAGATCCCGAACCTTCTTCGGATACCGGGCCCGTTCCACGTCCTCCTTCATGAACGCGAGCTTTCCGCCGGCCTCCAGCACCTCGTCGGCCTTCTCCAGGAAGTCCGGCTTGGGGATCCGCCGTCCCCGCTCCACGGCCGACACCATCTCCTCGCTGTACCCGATGGCGGCGCCGAGCTCCGCCTGCCGCATCCCGGCCGCCTCCCGCCACACCTTGATCTGCCGCCCGACCGCCCTGAGTACGGCCTCGGCCTCCTCGTCCTCCACACCCGCTCCCTCCGACGCACCACCCGGACAGTCACGCTCTGTGCGGGATTCATCACTGTTCAGGGTAGGGAGAGTTGACCACGCTGGGTGACATGACCCAGAAATCCCTCACGCGCCACTTCACGGTCCAGCTGTCCGCGACCCGCAGAGGCGCCCGGCTCGCGCGACTGCTCACGGAACGCCAACTGGACGACTGGGGACTGTCGCACGAGGCAGCGACGCGGGTCGTGGCCGAGCTGGCGTCCAACGCCGTGCTGCACGGACGTGTCGCGGGCCGGGACTTCCGGCTGGGGCTGCGGCTGTACCTCGGCGGAGCCCTCCGTATCGAGGTGACCGACGCCCGGGGCGACCGCGTCCCGTGCGTCCACGACCCGGTGGCCGCCGACGCGGAATCGGGGCGCGGTCTGCTGATCGTCGAGGCGTACGCGGAGCGTTGGGGCGTGGAGGAGGCTCCGGCCGGGGGGAAGGTCGTATGGGCCGAGCTGGCACCGGAACGTGACGGCCCATGACCCGGCGGCTCCCGACGCCAAAGACCAAAGAACCGGGGAAAGAACCCAACCCGCCCCTACCGTCCCCGGCGATCACTCCCCGGAGTGAATATGCCGAACTCAACTGGCGCGGAGGGGCAGTTGTGCGGCAGCGTCTGCGGCGACAAGTCCAGACATACTTCGGCCCTCGCCGGGACTGCCATCCCACTGCGAGGGCCTGATCATCAAGGAAGCAGTACCTTCCCCATGACTGCTCAGCAGCCTAGCGCGCCCAAGTCCGGCAAGGCCCGGCAATCCCACTCCGGTGTCATCCATGTGAATGAACCCCACACCGAGAACTTCACCGTGGTCGGCAATCACCTCCTCCAGCATCCGGAGTTGTCCCTGCTGGCGATCGGTCTCGCGGTGCACATCCAGTCGCTGCGCGCCGGATCGCCGATCGGCATCAAGACGCTGGCCGCGAGGTTCCCGGAGGGCGAGATCCGGATCGCCGCCGCGCTGCGGGAGCTGGAGGAACACGGATACCTCACGCGTGCCAGGGAGCGTCTTCAATCGGGGCAGGTGAGGACCCGGACGACCTCGTACAACAAGCCGAGCAGGCCACTGCCCGTGCCATCGGCTCCGGTTGTCGAACCGAAGCCCCCTGCCCCGGCGAAGACCCCGGCTGCCGGCCTCCTCACCCGGCTGCGCACCTACGACTCCCGTCTCCTCCTCTCCGAACGTGACGTACGGCGGCTGATGCCGGAGGTCTCCGTGTGGCTGGAGCGGGGCGTGCCCGCCACCGTCGTGGAGCGGGCACTGACGACCGGGCTGCCCCAGGACCCGATCAAGCACCCGGCGGCCTTCCTCGCGCACCGCCTCACCACCCTCCTGCCCCCGCGGCTGCCGATCCCGGCCGCACCCGGTGCCTCCTCGCCGGCCCGCCCTGATCCGCTCCAGACCTGCGACGGCTGCGAGCGTGCGTTCCGCGCACCTGGGCCGGGGCGGTGCCGGGACTGCCGGGTCGTCGGTACGGCGGCCTAGGAAGGCGGGACGCCAGAAATGAACTCCGTGACAAACACCGCCAAAGCGCAGCGCCGCCGCCCGCCCGGGTACCGTACGAGGACCGAGTCACCGGCACCGGAGGCCACAGTGAGCGCTCAGACCGACGGTCCGTTCGAACCGCTGATCCCCATGCCCGAGCTCACCCCGGACGGTCTGCGGGCGGCGGTCGCACGGATCGCCCCGAGTCGGGTTGCGGCCCTCACCCAGCACCTCTTCGAAGCCACGACCAACGCGCAGCAGACGCAGAGTCTTGCGCCGCTACGGGCCTTCGTGCACTCGTGGGCCGTATTCGTGGCGATCGAGCGCCGCCCGGAGCGCGCCGCGCGCCTGCACCAGCTGGAGCGGCTTGTGGACGAGGGGGAGCAGGATCCGACAGATGCCATTGTCGAGATCCGGGTGATCTGGGAGACAGCCGAAGCGGAGGCTGGGCTGTGACGGACTGGGCCTGGGACTACAACCCAAGCGCGGAGTACGTAACGGACGGCCTGCCGCCAGGCGTGGTGGCCGAGATTGAGCGCCTCTGCAACATCACGTGGCACGGCTGACTCGACAAGCGAGATACCGATCGAAAACCTCCTGGCTGTCAGGAGTGAAGGTCCACTGGTGCCGAGTCCGCTGCAGTTCGGACTCGGTCAGCCACCCGTGCCAGGCCACCTCCCCCGGATCGGGGGCGACGATCTCCGGAAGCACGGCGTCGCACACCCCGAGCCAGTGAGGGCTGAGCCCGCCCCGGTTGAGGAACTTGAACCGAAGGCCCACGGTCGCCGACGTTCCCAGCTCCTCACGGAGCTCGCGAGCAGCTGCCGCCTCGTAGGACTCGCCGACTCCGGCCGCGCCCCCGACCCCGATTTCGTAGTGCCCTGGGAAACGGGACAGCTGCTCGGCACGCCGATGGACGAGAAAGCGGTCTTGCCCATCACGGCACACCACTACGGCAACTCGGTGCAGCCAGCCCTCCCGGACGGCCTCCCGCCGACTGACCACCCCCAACACGTGGTCCCGGGCGTCGACGCGTTCCACGAGCTCATCCACGAGGCACACGATCGCAGAAGCCACTGACACCTAGGAGTAGTCGACGGCAGCACCAACCTCCCGACCTGGCCGAAAGCCGCCCACTCGGGGCCACACAACCCACACTTCGCATACCTAACTGCCCCCTGAACGGACCGTTCCCGGTCGATTACAGTGCTGAGCGCTCGTATGTACGGACGGTGCCCGTGAGGAGGTCATGGTGGTGAGTACGACGTCGGGTGCCGTCTGGGGCCGGGCCGAGCAGCAGGACTTCCGGAGCAGGGTGCGGGGGACTCTGCTCGGTGGGGCCGTGGGGGACGCGCTGGGCGGGCCGGTGGACGGGATGACGCTGGAGGAGATCCGGGCGGCGTACGGACCGGAGGGGCTGGTCGATCTCGGGTTCGGGTACGGGCGGCGCGGGACGGTGACGCACCACACGCAGCTGACCCTCTTCACCGTGGACGGGCTGATAAGAGCCCAGGTGAGGAGGGACACGGGGGCCTGGCATCCGCCCACCGACCTGCACCGGGCGTATCTGCGGTGGGCGGCCACCCAGCGGGACTGGGGGCCCGACGAGCGGCGCAAGGACGACGGATGGCTGGCCCGGGAGGAGTGGCTGTACGCGCGGCGGGATCCGACGCGCTCGCTGCTGCTCGGGCTCGGGGACGAGAACATGGGGACGCTGGAGTCGCCGAAGAACCCCGATGACATGGGGGCGGAGGCCGTGGCCCGGTCCGCGCCGTTCGGGCTGCTGGTGGGGTGGGAGCCGCAGCTCGTCGTACAGCTGGCGATCGAGTGCGCGGCGCAGACGCACGGGCATCCGACCGCCTGTCTGTCGGCGGGCGCGTACGCGGTGATCGTGCACGCGCTGGCCCGCGGGGACTCGCTGGACGGGGCGGTGCAGCGGGCGCTGGCGCTGCTCGCCGCGCGGCCCGGGCACCAGCCGGTGTCGGACGCGTTGCAGCACGCGCTCGGTGCCGTACGGCAGGGGATGCCCTCGCCGGGGCGGGTGGAGGAACTCACCGGGGACGGGGCGGCGGACGGGATGCTGGCGGCGGCCGTGTACTGCGCGCTGGTCGGCGAGGACGTACGGCACGGGCTGTGCCTGGCCGTGAACCAGGCCGGGCCCTCGGCCGTAGCCGGGGCCCTCACCGGCGGCCTGCTCGGCGCCCTGCACGGCGAGACGGCCCTCCCGCCGGCCTGGGTGGCCGAACTGGAGGGCCGCCAGACGATCCTGGAACTGGCCGACGACTTCGCGATGGAGATGACCCAGGGGCCGGCCCTGCACAGTCCGGTGGGCGCGTCACCGGGGTGGCTGGCGCGCTACCCGAGGTAGCCCGGCCCGGGGCCGCGTCCCCTGTCCTCAGCGGGCGCGGCTGACTCGGACGCCGTCGGGTTCGAAGTCGTAGACGCGACGGTTGATCCGCAGGCCGTCGACGGCCCCGGCCCACAGATAGTCGCGGCCCTTGCTCACCCCGGCGGTGTAGATGACCGGCCCCGCGCCGCCGTCGTTGAGCGCGGTGAGCAGGGCCGGGAAGGAGCACTGGGTGGTCAGGTTGCAGCCGGTGACGGTGCCGGCGGCGCCGGTGAGGAACCACGTGCCGGTCGTGGTGGCGTCCAGGTAGGGACTCCACTGGTTCACGGCGGTCACAGCGGGCGGGTTCCACACCATCGAGGAGTAGGTGGTGGGGTTCGCGGTGAGGTTCGGGTTGATCTCGAACTTGATGTTCGGCAGGTTCCCGGGTCCGCCGTAGGAGACGTTCTCGCCGGTCTGGAAGACGTGGAAGCCGACCTCGTGCAGTCCCAGCACCGGGGCGCCGAAGAAGTCGACCTCGTTGCCGAAGTGGACGGCCTCGCTGGGTGTGGCGAGAGAGGTGGAGTGGTCCGCCACCTCGATGCCGAGGCTGCCGCGTCCGTAGGGCGGATGCGCCGCCTCGGGCGGGACGGTGGCGGAGGGGGTGACGAACGGGCCGCTCCGCAGCGCGGCGACGGGGGAGCCGATCGTGTTGCGGGCGATGACGCCCCAGTGGTCCGAGCGTCCCCAGCCGCCGTCTGGGCCGGTCGAGGCCGACGCCGGGACGGCCGCGGCGGCGACCGCGGCCAGCGCCGTGGCCCCGAGCGCCAGCTTTCTCTTCACCCCGTGGCAAGTCTTCACGCTCACTCCTTCTGTGGTCCGTACGAGGGCAACGCACGCCACCGTAAGGAGGCGCACCGGCCGACACCGTCACGACGCACCAGTGATATGAGCGGATTAGTCAGGATGGTGCAGCTGTGCGCCCGGTTCCACGGACGGCGTGGAACCGGGCGCACTGGTCGGGCGGGGCCCTCGTCGGCCGGGGGGGGGGGGGGGGGGGGGGGGGGGGGGGGCCGCCCGCCCCCCCCCCCCCCCCCCCCCCCCCCACGCCACTTACGCGGGCCGCTCCACCGCGACCGGGTGTGGGTCACCTCCTGGG
>NZ_JBICZD010000023.1:0-94166 GCF_043201555.1 Streptomyces sp. NPDC048288 | reverse complement strand
GGTGGACGCGAAGCAGAAAGTCGCGGACACCGACCAGCAGGTCGCCGACCGGCAGCGAGCCCTGGCCGAGGCTCAGGCGAACGTCACCAAGGCGCAGGTGGACGGGCAGCGGCAGATCGCGGACGCGCAAGCGGCCGTCGCCGACGCCGCCCGCAGCGTGGCCGAGGCCCAGCAGTCGGCGGCCGCGCAGTCCTCCAAGCTCGACCAGACCCTGGCCAAGCTGTCCCCGAACGCGAAGGCGTTCGTCGGCGAGCTGCAGGAGATGGCGCCGGCGTGGCGGGACATGAAGCTGGACGTCCAGGACCGTCTGTTCTCCGGGATCGCCACCCGCCTCGGCCGGGTCGGCGGCCAGATCCTGCCGACCGTCCGCACTGGCCTGGTCGGCGCGGCGGGCGACCTGAACCTGATGGGCCGCAACGCGCTGACCGCGGTGTCCAACTTGCAGAAGACCGGCACCCTCAAGAAGGTCTTCGACGGCGTGCACCAGTCGCTGGGGAACCTCGCCCGGGTCCCCGGCCAGCTCGTCACCGGGTTCGCGCAGCTGTCGGTGGCCGCGCAGCCCGCGTTCGACCGCATGACCAACGGCGCGGCCGGCGTGATCGACCGGGTGATGGACAAGCTGTCGGCGGGCCTGAAGTCCGGTGAGCTGACCGACGCCATCAGCACCGCCCTGGATGTGGCGGTGAAGTTCGGTCACGTCCTCGGCGACATCGCGGGGATCATCGGTGGCCTGTTCAAGGCCGCGGCTGCGGCGGGCGGGGACTTCTTTGGGACGATCGGCGCCGCGCTCGCCGAGGTCCGCCGCATCATCACCCTCCCCGAGGTGCAGGCCGCCCTCACCAGCGTGTTCAAGGCCATCAACGCGATCGCGAACCTGCTCGCCACCACCCTGGGCGCGGCCATCCAGGCCGCTCTGCCCCTGATCTCCGCGCTCACTCCCGTCATCGAGCAGCTCGCCGACGTGTTCGGGCCGGTCATCACCAGCCTTGTTCAGTCCCTCGCCACCGCCCTGATGCCCATCGTCCGCGCGCTCCTGCCGGTCATCCAGACCGTGATGGGCGTCATCGTCGGCCTGGTCCAGTCCCTGATGCCGCTGCTGCTGCCCATCGGCCGGCTGATCGGCGCGGTCATCACCGCGCTGGCGCCGGTGGTGACACTCCTCGGGCAGAGCTTGATCACCGTGGTCGACGCGCTCGTCCAGGCCCTCATCCCGGTCGCCAACGCCCTCATCCCCGCCGTCAGCATGATCGGGGTGCTGCTGGCGAAGCTGGCGCCGCTGTTCCCGCAGATCCTGACCGCGCTCCTCCCGCTCCTCCCGTCCCTGAGCCAGCTGATCGTTCAGCTGCTGTTCCTCGCGGTGAACGTCCTGACCCCGCTGATCCCGCTCATCGTCTTCGTGGCCGGCGTCATCACCGGGGCCCTGGCGGGCGCGCTGCGGGTCCTGGTGCCGATCGTCACCAAGGTGATCGGCTGGGTCACCGACCTCGTCAAGGTCATCGACTGGGCCGTCAAGTGGATCGTGAAGGCATTCCAGTGGCTGTTCGACGTCCTCCTCGGCCACTCGATCATCCCGGACATCGTGCACGGCGCGATCGACTGGTTCTCCCGCATGTGGAAGCGGCTGAAGGAGATCGTCACCGCCCTCAAGGACGGCATCGTCAACCTGTTCAAGGGCCTCAAGACCGGCGCCACCCAGGTCTGGACGGGTTTCTGGAACAGCGTCCAGTCGATCGCCTCCGACACGTGGAAGACCACCCGGCAGGGCTTCGACACGTTCGGGAAGGGCCTCACCGCAGCATTCAAGAACATCCGGGACGGCATCGGGAAAGTCTGGACCGGCCTGAAGACCCTGGTGTCCGCGCCGATCAAGTTCTGGATCGACGTCGTCTACAACAAGGGCATCGTCGGCGTGTGGAACGCCACCGCCGGAAAGATCCCCGGCATCCCCAACCTGTCGAAGATCAGCCTGCCCAAGGGGCTCGCCCGCGGCGGGATCCTGCCCGGCTGGTCCACCTGGCGCGACGGCGACGACCAACTCGTGCCCATGCGGCGCGGCGAAGGCGTGTACGTCTCCGAGGTCATGCGCGACCCCTACGAGCGTCAGCGCCTGCACGCCATGAACCAGGCCGCGATCCGCGGCCAGCACCCGGCCGTCGCCCGCGCCCAGTACGGATTCTCCGAAGGTGGCATCTTCGGGTCGATCGGCAACGCCATCAGCAGCGTCGGCTCATCCATCGCCGACGGCGTCGGCGGGGTCCTGAAGAAGGGCACCGACGCCGTCCGCGGCACCTTCGGCGCCCTCGCCGAGAAGGCGTTCAAACCGGTCAAGCAGGGCCTCACCAAGGCGTTGGGCTCCAACGTCAACACCTACCCCGGGATGATCGCCTCCGCGCCGCTGATGTTCATCGACAGGGCGATCGACTACATCCGCGGCAAGGACATCCCCGAGGCGTCCGGGCAGTGGATCAAACCCGTCAACGTCCCGTACGGCACCCGGTTCGGCGTCAAGGGCAGCATGTGGAGCTCGGGCCGGCACACCGGCCTGGACTTCCCCGCCCCCGTCGGGCGCAAGGTCGTGGCCGTCGACAACGGCACCGTCCAGTCCGCGGTGTCCGGCGGCCCGTACGGCAAGCACGTCATGGTCAGCCACGGCGGCGGCCTCGCCTCCCTGTACGCACACATGTCGGCGATCGCAGCGAAGGTCGGCTACGGCATCAAGCAGGGCGCCCGAATCGGCTCGGTCGGCGCCACCGGCAACGTCACCGGCCCCCACCTCCACCTCGAGGCCCGCGTCCACGGCAAGGCCGTCGACCCCATGCCGTACCTGACCGGCAGCGGCACCGGCGACGGAGGCAGCGGCGTCCAGCGCTGGAAGGGTGTCGTCCAGCAGGCCCTCGGTCAGGTCCACCAGTCCCTCAGCCTGGTCAACACCACGCTGCGCCGCATGAACCAGGAGTCCGGCGGCAACCCGCTCGCGGTCAACCGCACCGACTCCAACTGGAAAGCCGGCCACCCCTCCGTCGGCCTCATGCAGGTCATCGACTCCACGTTCCGGGCCTACGCCGGGAAGTACCGCAACACCGGCCCGTTCTCGTACGGCGTCTCCACGAACCCGATCGCGAACATCTACGCCAGCATGAAGTACGCGCTGGCCCGCTACGGCAGCCTGGCGGCCGCGTACAACCGGCCCGGCGGCTACGCCCGCGGCGGCCTCATCGGCGGCCTCAGGATCGGCCGCGGCCGCCCCCGCGGCTACGCCTCCGGCGGGGTCATCACCGTCGGCGGAAAGCGGATCGACACCGGCCCGATCGCCTCCTCTGTCGGCGCCGACTTCCTCAAGCAACTCGCCGGCACGGCAGCGCAGATCGACGCCGCCATGACCAAGGTCGCCACCGCGGTCAAGAACGCGTTCAAGGGCGTCAAGACGTCCCTGGACAACAAGCTCCTCGTCCAGATCGCGGGCACGAACAAGATGCTGGACGCGCTGGCCAAGCAGCGCGACGCGATCGCCGCCAAGCTGGCGGCCGCCGAACAACTCCGCGCGGACAGCGTCGGCCAGGCCACCAGCTTCGCCCAGATGACGAGCCTGCCCAGCGCCGGGAACACGTTCGACGCCGGCGGGATCCTGTCCGGGCTGCAGACCCGCCTCGCGCAGATCCGGAAGTTCTCCGGGAACATCCGCATCCTCGGACAGCGCGGCCTGTCCAAGACGCTGCTGCAGCAGATCATCAGCGCGGGCCCGGACCAGGGCGCCTCCTACGCGCAGGCCCTGGTCGACGCCACCCCGGAACAGCTGAAGGACATCAACACCACCCAGAGCGCGATCGCGAAGTCGTCGGAGGCCTACGGCAAGTACGCGGCGGACGCCATGTACGACGCCGGCGCCCAGTCCGGGAAGGGCTACCTGACCGGCCTGAAGGCGCAGGAGGACTCCATCGACAAGGCCATGTCCGCTCTGGCGAAGAAGATCCAGGCCGCGATCAAGAAGGCCCTGAAGATCAAGTCGCCGTCGAAGGTGTTCGCGGAACTCGGCAAGTACACCGTGCAGGGCTTCGCCCAGGGCGTCCACGCCACCGCCCCCGAAGCGGCCCAGGCAGCCGCGAGCATGGCCAATTTGGTCCGCGGATCCGCTGCGGCCGCCACCGCCCGCGTCGAGAACAACAGCACCGCGGCCACCTACGGCGACCGGAACCTCTACTACAGCGCCACCACCCGCGAGGTCGCCTCCCGGCAGTCCGTGCTCGCCGCTCTTGCCATGGACGACATGCTCCACCGGCCCGTCGTGAACGGAGCGTGACATGCCCATCCTCGTCCCCGCGATCACCACGCCACCCGGGCCCGGCGTCACCTGGCCGACCCGCGTCAACGAGCAGCCCACCATCTCGTTCACCGACCCCGCGGGCGCGGTCACCAACTTCTCCGACTGGGCCAACGGCTGGGTCCTCCAGCCCGGCGCCAAGGGCCTGGACATGCCCACCTACGCATTCACCCAGGACGAGTCCCCCGGCATCGACGGCTACGCCATCCGGCAGGTCCGCGCCGGCGGCAAGGAGATCGCCCTGCCGATCGCGTTCTGGGCCGACGACTCCCGCACCGCCTACCTCACCCGCCGCCGCACCCTGATCCGCTCCCTCAACCCCAAGCGCGGCGACGGCACCCTGACCGTGGTGCAGGCCGACGGCACCGCCCGCACCATCGGCGCCCGCTACTCGGCTGGCCTGGAGGGCGACGAGTCCCTGGACGCGGCCGGTACCCGCTGGTGCATGGGCGTCCTCACGTTCGCCTGCCCGTCCCCGTTCTGGCTGGGCGCCGAGGCGACCACCGAGTGGCGGGCCGCCGTGTCGGGGACGTTCTTCCCGTTCCTGCCCCTGGTCGTCGGCAACTCCCAGGTCCTCGGTGCGGTGACCGTCGACAACGACGGCGACGACGACGCGTTCCCGGTGTGGACGGTGACCGGGCCGGCGACCGCGATCAGCCTGACCAACACCACCACCGGTGAGGTCCTCGTCCTCACCCACACCATCACCGTCGGCGACACCATCGTCATCGACACCCGGGAACGCCAGCAGACCGCGGTCCTCAACGGCACCACGAACCTGTGGGGCGACCTCACGGACGCCTCGACCATGTGGGCGCTCGAGCCCGGCATCAACGACCTCACCCTCACCGTCACCGGCAGCACCTCGAACACCCGTGTCCGCATGACCTACCAGCCCCGCTACCTGGCCGCCTGAGAGGAGGACACATCGTGGATGCCAACGCGCTGCGCGTGTACGTACGCGACAGCGGCCTGAACCGTCTCGGGCAGGTCGCCGACTACACCTCCCTCACGGTCATCCCCCGCTACAACGCGGTCGGCGCGTTCACCCTCGAGGTGTCCGCCGACAGCGACAAGGCCGGCCTGCTCGTCGAAGGGAACGGGCTCATCGTCCGTACCGCCGACGGCAGCACGGTCATGTCCGGGCCGATCCGGTCGGTCGACTGGTCCCGCTCGGCCAGCGACGGCGGCTCGGGGAAGCTGACGGTCGGCGGCGTCGACGACACCAGCGTCCTCGCCCAGTACACGTGCTGGCCCACCCCCACCGCGGTCATCGGATCGCAGACCGACTCCGTGTACAAACTGTCCGCGGTCAAGGCAGAGACGGGCATGCGGACCCTGGTCAACGTCAACGCCGGACCGGGCGCCCTCGCGAGCCGGAAGAACCCGCTGCTCACGCTCGCCGCGGACGGCCTGCACGGGGCCACGATCACCCGTCAGGTCAACCAGTTCGACAACCTCCTGACCGTTCTCGCCGACATCGCGGGCAGCGCGGGCCTCGGCTTCCGTGTCGTCCAGGTCGGGCTGGGCCTGCAGTTCCAGGTGTACGTCCCGGCCACTCAGGCCGCGGCCCGATTCTCGTTCGGGCTGGGGAACCTGACCGACGCCTCCTACACCACCACCCCGCCCACCTGCACCCGCGCCATCGTCGTCGCCGGCGGCGGCACCAGCCCCCGCGTGTGCAAGACGTACGACCGCACCGACCCCATCTACCCGGGCCTGGTCATCGAGCAGTTCGTCGACCAGACCAGCGTGGACACCGCCAGCGTGGACCTGACCGCGCAGATGGACCAGGCCGGCGACGAGGCCCTCACCAACGGGGCCGGGCAGGGCGCCCTGTCCATCTCCCCGATCGACATCCCCCAGCTCCGCTACGGCCGCGACTACAGCGTGGGGGACACCGTCTCGGCCGACATCCGCGGCGACTGGTACACGGACGTCGTCCGCGAGGTCTCCCTGACCTGCACCGCGCAGGACGGCCCGAAGGTCACCGCCACCGTCGGCGGGGACTCCACCGGCACCTCCACCGTTGCCCGGATCTACGCCTACATCGCCCAGGTCAAGAAGGACGTCGGGCGCCTGAAGACAAGGAAGGCAGCCTGACATGACCGAGTTCTCCGCGCCGTTCGACGGCTCCAGCATCAGCACCGAACTCCAGTGGTCGCGGATGGCCCGCCGCTGGGGCTCCGACGGCGCCCACACCGAGGACCCGGCCACCACCGTCCTGAAGGTCACCGGCTCCGGCACCACCACCGTGTCGGTCGCCCCCGGGATGGCGTTCGTCAACGGGTTCTTCTACCACCTGGACGCCGCCAAGACGTTGGCCGTGCCCGCGAACGCCGGCGGCGCCGCCCGCGTCGACATGGTCGTGCTCCGCGCCGACCAGTCCGCGAACAGCGTGACCGCCGTGTACAAGACCGGCGGCACCACCGCCCCGCCGCTCACCCAGGACGAGACCGGCGTGTGGGAGATCCCCCTCGCCCAGTGCACCGTGGCCGCCGCCTCCACCGTCGTCCTCGCAGCGAACGTCGTCGACCGCCGCTACTTCACCAGCCGCGGCGTACTGCCCGCCCTGTCCAGCAACCGGCCGCCCAGCGCGAAGAACACCCTCCTCGTCGACGAGACCGGCCTGTACGTCGGCGACGGCGCGAACTGGAACTGGCTCACCAGCGTGGGCGTGAAGGACTTCACGTTCACCCCCACCTGGTACGCCGACACCAACATCGTCACCTGGGGCGGCGGGTCCGTGAACATCGGCCGCGCCCAGGTCGTCAACAAGCGCGTCGACTTCACCATCGAACTGCAGCCCACCGGGAACCCGGCCGGCATCGACGCACCCCTGCAGGTGTCCCTGCCGCCCGGGCTGCCCTGCACCAGCGGCCACCGCTCCCTGTTCGTGTGGAACTTCTCGTCCGGTAACGGCGAGGGCTCCGCGGTCGGCGTCGCCATGTGCTTCCCCACCGAGTCCACCTCGAAGATCGCCCGGTTCCGGTACTCGATGACGAACGGATCCACCACCTCAGACCGGCCCAACTCCTTCAGCCTCACCAACAACACGCCGTTCAACATCCGCTCGGGTGACGTCTTCACCGTCGACGGCTCCTACTGGCTCACCTGAGCCGAGAAAGCGAGACTCCTGTGGCCCGTCACCTGTTCGGGGGCAGCCCGGCCGACTACGCGGCTGAGAAGGTCGGCAACCAGCTCCTGCTGCGGCCGGACGCCGAAGGCACCGTGTGGGACTCCCTGACCGGCGGCACCCAGATCACCGACCTGACCGACACCACCGGCGCGCCCATCACCACGGTGACCGCAGACACCGACGGCGCGGTGACGTTCTACGGCCCCGACGGCGTCACCAGCGTGTACACGGACTTCGGGTACGGGCGCCGCTACGTCATGGCCGCGACCGACACCGGGGCCGCGCTGGCCGCGTTCATCGCGGAAGGGGGAGCGCCGGGCGGCTGGGCGGTCCTGGACGGCAGCGGCAAGGTCGACCCGGCGCAGCTCACCAAGCAGCTCGACTGGGCCGTCGCCACCGACGCCGCCTACGGCGCGACCGGCAACGGCACCACCGACGACACCGCGGCCCTGCAAGCCGCCGTGAACGCCGCCGCGGCCGCGCAGAAGACCCTCTACATCCCCAAGGGCACCTACATCGTGTCCACGCCGATCAGCATCCCCGCCGGCGAGGGCATGGCCATCGTCGGCTCCGGCTGGGGTACCTCGATCAAGCTGAAGAACTCCTCCAACTGCTACGTCTTCGCGATGACCGCCGCCGACACCCGCATCACCATGCGGGACATGACCATCGACGGGAACTGCACCGGCCAGGGCACCACCGGCAGCAGCGGCGGCATCAACGCCGCCGGAGCGGTCGCCTCCTGCTTCGACAACATCCACTTCACCGCCTGCCGCGACGATGCCCTCTACCTCGGCGGGCAGACCGGCGGCGCGTTCGGCCACAACAACCGGGTGATCGGCTGCCTGTTCGACCAGTCGATGAGCTCCACCGGCCCGGGCCGCGGCATCCACATGGACTCCTCGGACGAGAACCAGATCCTGGCCTGTGACTTCGAGTACCTGGGCGGCGCCGGCACCAACCCGGCGATGGTCTACGACCAGGCGGGCACGCAGTTCATCTCCGACTGCAACTTCGTCAACGGCGCCCACGACGTCATCGGCGTGAAGGTGCAGGACACCAAGTCCACGAAGATCACCGGCTGCAACTTCGACGGCCTCGCCGGGACCGCTATCTTCCTTGCCGCGCAGCGCTGCGTCGTCACGTCCTGCACGATCTTCTCAGTCGGGCACGCTGGGACAGCGGGAGCGGCGTCCGGGATCCACCTGGAGTACGCCACCGCCGGGAACATCGTCTCCGACAACGTCATCACCTCCGACCCCACCAACGGGGTCTCCCGCACCGCCATCCGGGAAGCCTCCGACGGAGGCTCCGGCGGCAACATCATCAGCGAGAATCAGATCATCACCACCGGTACCTGGTCCTACGCCGCCCTCGACCTGAGCGGGAAGAACTCCCAGGTCCTGGGGAACGTGGGCGGCGGCCGGACGGGCAACCAGACGACGTTCATCAACGTCAAGGACTACGGCGCCGTCGGCGACGGCACGACCGACGACACCGCCGCCATCCAGGCCGCCCTGAACGCGGTGCCCGCCAACGGGGCGACGGTCCTCATCCCCACCGCCACCTTCAAGATCACCTCTCCGTTGACGGCCAGCATCACCGGTACCGAACTCATCGGCCTCGGGCACGCCTCCCGCATCCTCTTCGACGGCTCCGTCGCAACCACCGCCATCCAGGCCTCCGGGAACATCCGCCTCTTCGTCCGGGACATGCGGATCTCCCAGACCAACGCCTCCCACGTCGGTACCGCCGTGGACATCTCCAACTGCAACGGCGCCGTCGTCGAACGCCTCCTCATCGACGCCGGCGGCAGCGGCGTCGCCCCGCTGGTCGGCGTGAAGCTGAACGCCGCCACCTGCCACTACAACACCGTCCGCGAGTGCCGGATCAACTACGGCGGCACCGCCTCCGCCGGCGTGTACCTGAGCGGCGGCTCGCACTCCAACATCGTCCAGGGCTGCCGCCTCGTCCCCTCCGGCGACGACGCCGCGAGCTCGGGCATCTACGTGGGTAACGCCCACTCCATCACGCTCATCCACCCCGACGTCGAGAACGCGGCCGGCAACGGCATCTGGCTGGACACCGGCGCGGACAGCGCCACGATCCTCAACGCCTACAGCGAGCAGAACAACATCAACCTGAAGATCAGCTCGGGGGTCACCGCCCCGACGGTCATCGGCGGCACCTACCAGACCGGCACCACCGCCAACGTCCAGGACAACGGCGCCCTCAGCGCGTTCATCCTCAACGCGTGGCCCAACAGCGGCGGCGGCAACAGCTACAGCCGCATCAGCCTGGCCGGCGCCGACAAGTTCTCCATCAACGGCATCCAGGTCCCCGCCAACATGCTCATGGCGTCCGACCTCGGATTCGCGGCCTTCAACTACGACCCGGCCAACACCTCCAACACCACCCTGACCGTGTCCGGGACCCTCTACCTGGCCCGGGTCACCCTGCGGTACGCCACCACCATCAGCAAACTGGCCGTGGCCATCGCCACCGCAGCCTCCGGGGTGACGGCGAACCAGAACTTCCTGGCACTGATCGACTCCACCGGCACGATCCGCGCCGCCACCGCGGCCGGAGCGATCGACACCGCCCTGGCCTCCAGCGGGCTCCTCAACCAGGCGGTGGTCACCCCCTATGCGGCACCGGCGGGAACGTACTGGGTCGCCTTCCTCAACGTGGCCACCACCCCGGCCACCCTGGGCCGCTCCTCGGGCCTGTCCCTGACCATCGCGAACGGCGGCCTGACCGCGTCGAACTACCGCTTCGCCACGAACGGCAGCGGACTCACCGCGCTGCCCGGCTCGATCACACCGGGTTCGAACAGCCTCACCAACGCCTTCACCATGTGGGCCGGCGTCAGCTGACCCACCACGGACAGGAGCAAGCCGTGCCGATGCTCACGCCAGACACCGCAGCAGACCCCGAGCCGGGCCCGATCACGGGCGTGGTGGCCGCTTCCCCCGGCTGGCGGGTGAACGCGTACGCACCGCGCGGCACCGACATCTCCGCGGTGCCCACGCCGTCCCACGTGGTGGCGTGGGCACTCATCCCCAACCTGCTGGAGCCGGGCGGGAGCACGGTGCAGCCGGTGTTCGTGGCGGGCGCCCGGACGTGGACGCCGGATCAGTTCCGGGCCGCGTACGGGGAGTCGCTCGAGCTGAAGGTGGCGCCGGCCTGAGGGGACTGGCGGGCCTCCAGGGAGGCGACGGCCTGGGTGTAGGCGGCTTCGTCCAGGCGGTCACGCCACATGCCGTGACGGACTATCTCCACGCCATCCAGGCCGCCCAGGGCGTGGGGGCCGGAGGCGTAGAGGACGGAGCGGTCGCGGGGGCTGGTGCGGGTCTGGCGGCACCACGCGTGGAACTCGGCGAGGCTGCGGGCGAGTACGACGGTGCGGACGGGGCTGTGGGCCATACCGCGAGCGTACGAACACCCGCCCGGATCGTTCCCCGCGTGAGCATGCCGACGGGCCACGGGGTCCGCACTCCGTGGCCCGCCAGGCCGTCCCTCTGAGCGGAGGAAACAACACACACAATAGCGGCTAGCCTGTGATTCGACGCGAAAGATCCTTGTATTTCTTCGAATTGAAGGCTAGGAGGGGTTGGTGGAGACGACGTCCGCTCCCGCCCAGTACCCGCTCGGGAAGCTCCCCGCACAACCCGCGCGCCCGCAACTCAGGCTGTCCGCCGTCCTGCAGGAACGACTCGCCGCCCCACCGGCCTCCTGCGACTACCAGTCCGACATCATCACCTGGCCCATGTACGCCAACGACAGCGTGGGCGACTGCACCTGCGCCGGCGTCGGCCACATGGTCAACCAGCTCACCTTCTACGGCTCCGGCACCGAGATCCAGCCGACCGAGAAGAACGTCCTGGGCATGTACTCGGCCATCACCGGCTACACCCCCACGAACCCCGACTCGGACACCGGCGCCTACTGCCAGGACGTCCTCGGCTACTGGCGCAAGACCGGCCTCGAGGGTCACAAGATCGTGGCCTACGCCAGCCTGGACGTCTCCGACCTCACCGAGGTCAAGCAGGCCATCGCCACCTTCGGCACCGTGTACGTCGGAATGAGCTTCCCCGACAGCGCGATGGACCAGTTCAACGCGGGCGAGACCTGGGACGTCAAGCGCGGCGCCCGGGTCGAGGGCGGACACTGCGTCATCGTCGGCGCCTACGGGAACAAGAAGTTCGGCCTCGTCACCTGGGGCGCCGAGACCGAGATGACCGAGGCGTTCTGGAAGAAGTACGTCGACGAGGCCTGGGTCGTCCTGGACGCCGACGGACTCACCAAGGCCGCCTCGTACTTCACCGGCGCGCCGTCCTTCTACGCCCTGGGCGTCCAGTTCGCGACCCTGACCGGCGAGGCGAACCCGATCCCGGAGCCCCAGCCGCAGCCCACCCCCGAACCGTCTCCCACGCCGACGCCCGCCGTCACGGGGGCCGAACTCGGCGAAAAGATCCGCGACCTGCTCACCCAGAACGGAGTCTGACCATGCCCGATCTGTGGATGCCCGGCGCCGTCAAGACGGACGTCGGCGACCACGCCCCGTGCGACACCCAGTACCCGGCCAAGGCCATCGCTCACATCACGTGGGACAAGAACGCCTCGGCTGCAAAGCCCGTCGACCTGGTGCCGTTCGCGAACCTCAAGGCGTACTTCACCGGCGGCGGCGCCGGGATGGCCCCGCACATCCTGTGGTCGCCGTTCACCGGCGAGTTCGCCCAGTTCTTCCCGGCCGACTCCCGCTCCAAGTCCGTCGTCGACCTGTCCGGCGGCACCAGGACCAACCGCGCTGGCAAGGTCGTCCTCCAGATCGAAGCGCTGTTCTTCCCGTACTGCAGGGTTGACGGGAAGGTGTACGCCAAGCTGTCCGACACCCCGTGCAAGGGCTGGCAGCAACTGCAGGACTGGGTGCACTCCTGGGGCGTCCCCAACACCTGGCCCATGGGCAGGCCCACGGACTTCACCCCGCACCGCTCGGAGTCCGTGTGGGAGTCGCAGGGCGGCTGGTACGGACACTCCCAGGTCCCGGAGAACACCCACCAGGACCCGGGCACGTGGCCAGCGTTCGTGACCGTCACCCCGGCCAAGCCGACCCCGGCGCCCGCGAAGCCGAAGGTGGCGCTCGCGCACGTGGTGTACGCGGCCAAGCACGACCCGGCAGCCGCCCAGGGCCACACCACCTACAAGAGCGAGGTCCTGCTGGTCGAGCGCGCCCTGAAGGCCGAAGGACTCCTCTCCGGCACGTACG
This sequence comes from Streptomyces sp. NPDC048288, assembly GCF_043201555.1. Classification (NCBI taxonomy): domain Bacteria; kingdom Bacillati; phylum Actinomycetota; class Actinomycetes; order Kitasatosporales; family Streptomycetaceae; genus Streptomyces; species Streptomyces sp. NPDC048288. Next base: position 81,440 of record NZ_JBICZD010000023.1, on the reverse strand, counting down.
TCGACGGCTCCTTCGGCACGAAGACGAAGGACGCCTACAAGGCCTGGCAGAAGAAGCTCGGCTACAGCGGCACCGGCGCCGACGGCATCCCCGGTAAGAGCAGCCTGACCAAGCTGGGCACCAAGCACGGCTTCCAGGTCACGGCGTGAGCATCGTCAACCTGACGCCTCGGGTCGTCCGCATCTACAACGCGGACCGGCCCGACAGCGTCGACGACATCGACCTCGGTCTCGAGCACGTCATCGACCCCGCTCCGCAGGCTGCGGACCTGGAGCCGATCGAGCTGGTCACCATCTACCAGGACGAGGTCCCGGTGGAGCTGATCGAGTACGGGCACGCCGACAACCTGCCCGCGGCCCGGGACGGCGTGTTCTACATCGTCCCTCTTGAGGTGGCCCTGGCGCTGCACCCGCGCCGCACGGACCTCCTCGTCACGCACACCGACGTCACCACCTCCGACGGCACCGTCATCGGCTGCCGCTCCCTCGCCCAACCCACCTGAGAGAAGAGAACACAGTGAAGATCTTCGGTCGTGAACCGGTCGCCATCCTGGCGTTCGTCGCCGTCGCCCTCAAGCTCAGTGCCGCCTACGGCGTCCACGTCACCGACAGCCAGCAGGCCCTCATCATGGCCTTCCTGTCCTGCTGCGTGGCCGGCGCCAACGCGCTCATCCTCAAGAACGGTGCCGCGTTCGCCGCGATCGTCAACCTCGGCCAGGCCGGCCTCGCCCTGTTCATGGGCTTCGGCCTCAACATGTCCGCGCACACCCAGTCCCTGTGGATGCTGGCCGTCGAGGGCGGCGTCGCCATTGTCATGCGCCGCGAGGTCACCGCGCCGATCCCGTCCCTGAAGGTCGAGCAGTCCAGCCTCGTCAGGGCCGCCTGACCCTGTGGCCCCGTTAGCCACCCCCCACCCCCGGAGTAGCCAGTGAACGATGATCCGTCTCTCGGTGAACTGGGGCGGCTCATCCAGGCCCTCCGGGGCGACGTCCGCGAGGACATGGCACAGATCAACCAGCGCCTGGACCGGCTGGTCTCGATCGACGTGTACTCCGTGGAAAAGGCCGCCCTGGTCAAGGACATCACCGATCTGGAGAAGACGGTGCAGCAGATGTCCGCCAAACACGACCGGGACATCGCAGCCGTTCAGGAACAGCGCATCCAAGACGCTGACCGGATCACGCAGACCCGGCGCTGGCTCGTCGGGGCGGTCATCTCACTGCTCGGCCTGGTCGTCCCAGTGATCCTCTTTATGGCAGGAGGCAAGACGTGACTCCCCCGAGGCCTGGCAGCCGGGTGGAACGACGCCGGCGGAACCGCCGGGACAACTGGATCGCTGCTGTGGCGATCGTCCTCGCGGCCGCGGCGCTCGCCGCCGTGGTCACCGGGTTCCTGGTGATGTCACAGGACCTGTCAGCCGAACGCCGCCGTAACGACCTGCTGGCGGCGCAGGTGGAATCACTGGGTGGGACACCGGTGGCCGGGCCGCGCGGCTCGGCAGGGACCGCGGGTCTGGTCGGCCCGTCCGGGGCTCCCGGGGCGTCGGGGAAACCCGGCAAGGACGCCCCGACCATCACCCCCAGCCCGGGCCCCACCGGACCGGCAGGCGCCACCGGGCCGTCCGGTGCGCCCGGCGCCGACTCCACCGTGTCAGGCCCGACCGGGCCCGCCGGCCAAGACGCCACCGGCGCGCCCGGGAAAGACGGGACCAACGGCTCCAACGGATCCCCACCGTCGTCGTGGACGTACACCGACCAGTACGGCAACAAGTACGAGTGTGAGCCGGTCGACAACTTCGACCCGGACAACCCCCGCTACACGTGCACGCAGACGTCCACCGCCGACCCCACCCCGTCCGACACCCCTACGCCCTCGCCGAGCGACTCGGGTACGGCGCTGCTCCCGCTCGGCCTGCTCGCCCTGCGCCGCACCTAGGAGGCCGTGATGCCCACCTTCCCTGACGACGTCCCCACGAAGCTGGTCCACCTGACGGTGAACAGCCCCGCCGGTGCCACCGCAGCGACCGGCACGGTCCGCCTGTCGCCGAACGTGCCCGCGGTCGTCATCGACGGCACACCGGTGCAGTGGACCGGGGGAGGCGTCTACCGGTTCGACACCCAGGGCCGTCTCGTCGACACCGACGGCACCACCGTGGGCGTCCGGCTCCTGGACAACAGCGCGGCAGGCTCCAACCCGACGGGCTGGATATGGCAGGCCATCACCACCGTCGGCGGCCAGTCCAGCGTCCGGTACTTCACCCTCGCGGGCACGCCCGACGAGGTCGACCTGACCGATCTGCTGGTCCTCGACCCGAGCACCCCGCACTACGTCACCGTCCCTGGCGCGCAGGGCCCGGCCGGACCGACTGGCGCCACCGGCGCGCAGGGCCCCAAGGGCGACACGGGCGATACCGGGCCTGCGGGCGCGGCTGGAGCCGACGGAGCGCAAGGCCCGACAGGCGCCACTGGTGCGGCCGGCGCGACAGGCGCCACTGGTGCGGCCGGCGCGACAGGGGCCACCGGCGCCCAGGGAGCGAAGGGCGACACCGGCGACACGGGACCGGCCGGGCCGACCGGTGCCACCGGAGCTCAGGGCCCGGCAGGAGCCGATGGCGCGGCCGGTGCCACCGGCCCGACGGGCGACACAGGACCGCAGGGCCCGAAAGGCGACAAGGGAGACCCCGGCGACAGCGCGACCATCCGCACCTCCGACGTGCGGCTGACCCCCGGCGACGTGACGCTCCCTTCCGCTGGAACGTGGACGGTCGTGACGTCGGGCAGCACACCGCTGTCGGCATCGATCACAGCTGCCGTCGGAGACCGCATCCAGGTCAGCCCCTCGTTCATGCGCGCCGGCAGCGGGTCCTTCCTCGACCTCGTCATCCTGACGTCCGCAGGCACGATCTCCCGCTACCTGGGCACCGACTCGGCCACCCCTCTCACCGAGGGGCACCCGTCGTACTACCCGCAGGCCTCCAGCTTCCCCGGCGTTCCCGGCACCATGCAGATCGTGGTGGGCGCGGGCGAGGTCGACGGCAGCGGGAAGGCCACGATCGCACTGGCCTATCAGGGCTCGGGCGGAGAGACGATCTACTCCAGCACGACGTACCCGTGGTACATGCTCCTCACCAACCTCGGGCCCGAACCCGCCTGATCCGAGCGGAGGGAACGTTCGGGCGGAATCCGGCCACACTCGGCTGAAAGGGCAGGCCGAGGGAAGGCGGGGGACCGTGAGGCGCAGCAAGCAGCACGACAGCCAGATCGTCATCGACGGCGCTCACGGATCCACGTACGCCGTCGGAACCGTGGAGCAGATCGACGCCAACCTCGAGAGCCTGCGGCACCACCGCGGGCACCCGGACATCGACCGACTCCTGGACGCCCGCCTCCTCGTCGGATCGCTCCGCCGGTCCGCCTAGTAGTTGCCTTCCATGCCCTTCTTCAACGCGGCGAGCTCGGGCCCGGATTCGGCGGCCGGAACCTTCCACCGGTACACGCTGCCGTCCCCGTCGGTGTAGGCGATCGTCCCGCCGCGCTGCGTCTCGGCCAGGTCGAACGCGATGGTCCGCCAGTGCCAGGTACCCGCCTGCACCATCCCGCCCCCGGTGAACCCGTTGGGAGTGATCGACGAGGCGTCGTTCTCACCCTCGTCGACAGCTTGCCCGTCCGGGGCGATCCACTGCCAGCCGCCGCCCTCGATCGGCGCGGACTCCGCCGCCGCAGTGGCCCCGGTAGCGCGGTCCTTAACGGTGATGATGGCGTACACGCCGTTCGCCGCAGTGTTTCCCATCGCGGTCTTGGCGTAGACGACGGTCGACGGCGTGACCTCGAGGGCCCCGCCGCCCGGGCCACCGTCCACGGGGAACTGCGCGCCGACGGTTGCCGCTGTCTTCCCCCAACCGAGAGTCTGCGCGCCGGTGGTGCCGTCCCCGCCCGTACCGGCCGCGCCAGCGCAGTTCTTCACCCAGGTGGCCTGGTCCAGGCTCTGGTCGGCACAGTCCACGGACGGGCTGGCGGCCGGCGTGCTCGCGCTGCGCACGGCTGGCGTCTTCGAGGCGCTCTCGGCGGCGGTGTCCTTGCCGGTGCTGCTGCACGCGGTCAGCGCGGCGAGCAGTAGGACGGTGACGGCAGCGGCCGGTCTGACGGTACGGGTGCGCATGTCTGATTCCCCCCAGTTGATGTACGACGAACGCACCGTAGACGGATATGGAGGGATCACGAAGGGGAGTGACCAGGTCGTGACACGCACGCTCGTACGATGGCGGCATGCTGACCGCTGACAGACCGAAGCCGCCCGCCCCGGAGTGCCCGCCGAACCTGGTGGGCCCGTGCCAGGCATGTCAGCATCCGTGCCACCGGTACGGGCCGGGCGGGAACCCGCTGTGCGTGCTGTGCACCGCCGACCTGGAGGCGTGGCGGGCAGGACGCAAGTGATCGGCTAGGATCGCTGTCTGGAACGTACTGCCCCACGCGCAGCGTAGAGCGGCGGACGAAAGCCACTGACCTCTGACAACTGAACAGCCGATAGCCTGCATGACGGTGCGCCCGCCTGTTTTCCTCAGGCGGGCGCACCGTCGTATGCGGTCACTTCTGCGCGATGACTAGGCAGTCGCCGCACCACCGCTGTCCGGGCTCGTCCAGGTCGACCGGCACGTCGCGCGTTCCGGCCGGCAGGGTGATGCCCTCCGTGTTGCTGCACGCGATCGGGTGGAAGTCGCACTCGCCGTTGCAGACATGCCCGTCTCCGAGGAGGTGCCAGAGTTGGATCGGGCGATCGTGGTCGTCACGCGTGCGCTCGGGTGTCGCCAGCATGGTCGGCGTCCTCACTCCTCGGTGGTGGAGGCGTTGGGCAGGTGGGCGCGGCCTGCGTCCGTGATGGTCAGCGGGCGCTTGACGCCGAGGAGATCGCCGTAGACGGCCCACCCTCGCTTCACCAGGGATGCGGCGGTCACCTTCGGGATCGGCATGTTGCCGGGTGCGATGATCCACCAGGAGCCGCTGTGCTCCCAGCGGTAGACATCTCCCCTCGCGATGAGCGCGAGGGCGTCGGTCTGCGCCTTCGTCGGCTTCGGAATAGCCATGGCTGGTGTCCTCACTTCCCTACTTCTCTCCTCGCATGGCTCGCCCGAATTCCTCCACGGACTGGGCTGCCTGCTGGATGTCCTTGGGCAGGTGGTACCGGTTGACGTGGTTGTTGATGCTCTCCTGGGTGCCCCGGTACCCGCAGCCGCGCGGGCACACCTGCCACAGTCCCTGGTCGACCGCCGTCTTGGTGACGGACGTGGCGTCGGTCGGGCCGTAGCCGTGGGTGTGGAGCATCTGCGCGACGGAGCCGCTGTGGTGGATGGCGAGGAACGCGGCCTCGGCCATCTTGTCGTGGCCGGCGGCGAAGAACCGGCCGTAGCCGATGGCGTTGCCGCATCCGCAGTAGCAGAACCCGGTGGGCTGAGCAGTGTCTGTCATGCCGTCAGGTTAGCAACTCTTGGAATCCTTGACAATCCTTGGATTGCTTGGGGTGAGGTATGGGGGCGCCGCGCCGGGCGCAGTCAACGGCCATGCTTAGGATCGTTCCTGACGAAGAATCGAACGCATCGAACAACATCGGGTGGTGCGGGATCGCGCGCCATGGTTCCCGATAAGCTCCCATATCGCCAGGGAAGATCGCTAGAATGTGACCATGACTCAGGCCGACGCCTACACCCCGCCGCCCGCCAAGACTATGGACGACATCGGCAAGGTCGCCGACTTCATCAAGGCCCGCGTCGATCCGCTGCGCGACACGGCCCCGTTCAAGTCCGACCAGGAACGGTCCTTCCAGGCACTCCTTGACCTGCTGGTCATGCTGAAGGCCAGCGCTCGGTCAGACATCGAGCGAGGCACGGATCCGGCGATGCAGCACTTCCAGCTGACGATCGCGGCCAGCCAATGGAACGACCACCCCGACTTCCTGCCGGAGTGGCGTCCGTGAGCACCGACAGCCTGCCCGCCAGGCCTGGCGAACCCCCGCTCCTGCCCGATCAGTTCGACGACGCCCTCCGCGCCCGCCTCGCCGCCCTCGACGCGGCCAGCGACACCCACGCCGACGACCAACGCCCCGACAACACCACCCGCGCATACCGATCCGACTGGAAGACCTGGGAAGCCTTCTGCGCCCAGCTCCAGATCCCACCCACCGCCGCCACCCGCGGCACGTTGCGCGCCTTCGTCGACTACCTGTGGAACCGGGAGAAGCGCGCGTACGCCACCATCGACCGCAAGCTCGCCGGCGTCGTCGTCACCCTCCGGCGGCCGCCGTACCGCGTCCTCGTCGACCCCGACGACACCGAAGCCGCCCGGCAGCTGCTCAAGGACTACGCCAAGAAGGCAGCCGAAGCCGAGGAGCCAGAACGCGGACGCGGCAAGGCCCCCGCCCTCCGCCTGGTCGACCTGCAGCTCATCGTCTCCAAGTGCGACACCGACATCTTCGGCCTCCGCGACCAAGCGATGCTCCTCCTCGGCTTCTCCATCGCCGCCCGCCGCGCCGAACTCGCAGGCCTCCGCCTCCGCAACATCCGCCCCGACGACAACGGCCTCCTGGTCCACGTCGCCGTCTCCAAGACCGACCCCCGCACCGTCCCCGTCCCCTACGGCCGACACCCCGCCACGTGCCCCGTCCGCGCCTGGCAGGCCTGGGCCAACGCCGCCGACATCACCGACCCGGACCGGCACGCCTTCCGCCGCATCCACCACACCGGCTCCGTCCAGCCCCAGGGCCTCACCCCGCAGCGCGCCGGCGACATCATCACCGCCGCAGGCCTCCGCGCCGGATGCGCCAACCTCTTCACCGGCCACTCCGTACGCTCCGGCATGGCCACCGAAGCCCGCCGCAAGGGCAAGGACCGCAAGGCCATCGCCGCGATCACCGGCCACAAGCCCGGCTCCAAGGTCCTCGACGGCTACATGCAGATCGTCGACCAGTGGGACGAGAACGACAACGCCCTGATCGGTATCGGCCTGTGACAGAACGCCACGGAGAAGAGGAACCACGGATCCTGGTGGTCCTGCCCAACGGCCAGGTCCTCAACGGTGTCCTCCGCGGCCGCCGCCGGGACCCGGACGGCACCTGGTGGTACCAGACCACCGTCGACATCCCCGCCAGCGTCGTACAGCCCGTGCCCGGCCAGGACTACGACAGCGTGCCCACGGTCATCCAGGACACCTACCCCTGGCAGCTCGAGGTGCCGGCCACACCCGGCGAGGGCCCGGGGATCCTGCACCGCGGCGACTGCACCGCAGCCGTGCGGGCCCTGACCCCGGTTCCCGACAACACCCAGGCCCGGCTGTTCCTGCGGGAGAACTGGGCTACTCCGTGCGAGGTGTGTCAGCCCCAGCCGTGAGCGCGTCCCGCAGGTAGAGAGGGAGTGCCTGGCGGACGTCCGGGCCCGCCTTCCATCCCGCGGCCGCCAACTCGTCGGCGGTCGCCGTCACCACCGTCCCCGTGTCCGTCCGCACGGTGGCCCGGAACGTTTCCCCACCGCGGGCCGGATTCCCCGCCAGGTAGCCGGCCAGCACCGCCCGCGCGATATCCGCGGGCGCGGCGCTGGTGGTGGCCCGGCCGTAGCCCTTGGACAGCCACACCTTGCTGAACGGCTCGTACAACTCGATTTCCCAGGTCAATCGCACTGGGGTGTCTTCGCAGGTCATGTCTGGGATTGTTCCGCGCCCGCTTGCCCGCCGATGGCGATGTCTAAGATGTCCGATTCTGGGGGCGGTTAGCGCTGCGCGGGGGTGTCCCAGAACCCGGTGTGGGCGACCGTGTCCGCGGTGACCGGGGGTTCGCGGTCGGCGAGGAGGGGGTGGGTGGCGGCCATCTGCCCGACGAGGAGGTTCACCCAGCGGGACTGCAGCGGCCGGCGCGTGTGGTTGAGGAGCAGCCGGTACTCGCCCGGGTCGGCCGGCTCCGGGCGGACCTTGAGGTAGTCCTTCACTGCGGCGCCGGTGAGCGGCTCGAGGATGAACTGTTTGCCGACGGCTTCGTGGTCGTCGGGGGAGCGGACCTGCCAGGTGTTGTCGGGCTGGGGGTAGAGGTGGCGGGTGTCGAGGCGGACGACCTGGGCGGGGCGCATGCCCTCGAGGAGGAGCCAGACGGCGAGCCGGTCGCGCTGGTAGTGGGTGGAATGGGCCGGGCCCCAGCCGCCGATGACGGCGAACAGGGTTGCGCGTTCCATGCGGTTGAGGCGGTTCTTGGCGCCGGCGGGTCGGGTGGCGCCGGAACGGAGCATGACGAGGTCCGGGGGGATGGTGATGATGTGGCGGCTGTAGGCGGCCTCGTAGAACTGGGTGAGCGCGCTGATACGCCGGTCGTGGGAGCGGGCTGCTTCGGGATGCTGCTGGGCGAGGTAGCCGAGCGCGTCGGGGCCGTCGAAGGGCCGGCCGTCCAGGTAGGGCTGCAGGAAGCAGTCGTGGGCCCAGTCGGCGATGTCCTTGGGGCGGGCGGTGTAGGCGTCGACGGAGTGGGTGCGGCACCAGGTGAGGAAGCTGGTGATCTCGCGCGTGTATTCGGCGCGGGTGGAGGGGCGCAGGGCGGATCCCTCGAGCCAGTCGTGTAGCAGGTCCTCGGCGTCCATGCCCCTTAGTGTGCCCGCCCCAGTGATCGATTTACAAAACTTCCGGCCTACCTCATCCCCGATGGCGGGGTGGTTGCGGCCGACCTGAGAGTGCGGGGCGGGGCCGCGCGTGTGCGGGTTAGAGGGTGGGGTCGTCTGAAGTTTTGTAATCGTCTCGATCATGAGGTGCCCGGTGGGCCGTGTGGGCCCGGACCGGGATCGTGAGAGCACGCTATGACGAAACCGGGGGCCTGTCTGAGACGCCTTCCCCCGGGCGCGCCCCGCCTACGGGTGCGGCGTCGCGATGGGAGCGATGAACAGGTCACCGTTGGCGCTGCGACAGAAGGCTTCCGGGTGGTCGGCCTCCCGCACGCACGGCGGGTACACGACCCCGGACACCGCGTCGGTCTTCCCGCACTCCCTGACGTTGCCCTGCTGTTCCGTCATCGTGCCTCTCCTCATCGTCGGCTCCTCAGGGACGCTATGCCGTTGAGCGTGCATCCTTCCCCCGGCCTGTCAGGGGTCATCGCGCAGCGGCGTGCACGTGCTGGTCCACGGCTGCGCCGTCACCTGCCAGCGCTCCGCGGTCAGCACCACGCGGCCGCTGTGGCACGTCGTCAGGAACAGCCCGCCACGGTTGTCGTCCACAATCCCGCAGTGCGTCTTCCCGTCCGCCGGCCGGTAGCAGAACACGTGCTCCCCAACCCTCGGAACGTAACCGCCGATCGTCTTGCCACCCGGCCACAACTGCGTGATCAGCCAGCCCATGTCGAAGCTGTCCACCGCGGTTCCTCAACTCCGGGTACGGGCGGCTTTCGCTGCGCCGTCGACGCCGTCCTCGTAGAACCGGTTGAACACGCCCCCGGTCAGCGCTCCATAGATGCCGGCGCCCAGAACGCTGCCACCCCGCATGACCTCTTCTTCCTCAATCCCGTTCTGCTTCCCGAGGAACAGAGCCAGGAAGACCGCCTCGTCGTGGGACAACTCCACGGTGACGGTCTCAGGTGCCTCGTCGTCGTCGAGGTCGATACGGCGGATCTTCACGTGCTGCCTCCTAGAGGCCGGGTATGGCGTCCTGGTCGACGTGGTGGTCGGGGGTGGTGGTGCGGTAGTCGGGATCGCAGACGGGCCCGTAGCCTCGCCGCCGGGACTCCGGGTCGGTGAGTTCGTGGTGGCAGCCAACGCCGCGGCACCACACGCGCCGGCGCAGGCCCGGGACGGGTCCGGTCAGGGTCTCCTGCTGCTGCTCTGGCATCACATGCCGGGCCAGCACATGGAGTGGTCCTCGCCGGGCTGCTTCTCCTGCCCGCACCAGCAGATGACGTCGTCGGCAGCCTGGTCCAGGACCGGCGCGGACAGCAGGAGGCGGGCGATGTCTGCTGCGTGTTCGTCGGCTTCCATGCGATGGATTCTCCCAGTTCAGCGATCGGGCTGTACTCGTGACGAGTTCCGTGGCTAGACTTCGCTCACGCGATCAGTGTCAAGGCCACTACCCGGTGCGGGCGGTGGCCTTTATCGTCTCCGGGGTTAGCACTCCCAGCTGCGGGCGACGTCCAGGGCCCGGTCGAGCGCCGAGGCGAGCGGAAGGCGCTGGGACTCCGGAAGGACCATCCCGACGTCGACGTGCTGTCCGGCGGCGTGGTTCTCTGTGACGCCCACGACTACTCCTCCGGAAGCCGCCGCGACCAGCAGGGCCCCCGATACCAACGTGTTGTCGGCCCACCACCCTCGCTCGTTGAGAGCCTTAATCACCTTGGGCAGGTCTGTGGTGGTCACGCCGACCTCGGCGACGCCTCGGCTGTCCGGGCCGGTGATTCCGAACTCGCCGAGCCCGGTTGCGTCGGAGCGGGTGATGCGCACGAGGACTTCGGCGTCGCCCAGGTCGGCGGTCAGGCCAGCGGGGGTGACGCGGAGCGTGGTGCCGTCACTACTGGTGTAGTCCCAGGGCTGCGGGGTGAGTTCTGCTGTGACGATGTTGATGGCGTCCTTGAAGTCCATGGGGCGCTCCTTACGCGGCGAGTGCGGTGGTCTGGCGGGTGACGGCGGTGCGGGGGAGGTAGTCGCGGCCGAGTTCGCGGGCGATGAGCTGCTTCTCGCTGCGGACCACGATGCCCTTGCTGGCGGGGGTCGTTGCCTCCGTGCGCTCCAGGACGAAGCCGATCCGGTGCAGCGTGTACGCCTGGACGCCGGCCAACTGGAAGTGGCGTTCGGGGGTCTCCTTGCCGGTGTCTTCTCCGGCGGCCTGGCGGGCGACGAGCTCGGCGTGGGCCTTGCGGCACATGGCGACGATGACGATGCCGCCCTTCTTGGTGGTCCGGATCTCGTGCACTTCAACCGTGCGGACCGTGGTCTCGCCGTCCTGGTCGGTGTAGGTGATGGTGACGGCGTGCTGCCGGTCCAGAGCTCGGTACAGGTCGGCGATGGTCTTGGTGCTGCTCTGGCGTGCGGCGAGCTTCACGGGGTCCCCCTTGGTGTGGTGCGGTGGTTCCACCATAGAGGATTGAGCATTGCCAAGCAATGCTCATGCAGGTATTCTTGTGGTTGTTGGGGTGACGCCCCGACCGCACCGCCGATCCGGCGTGGCGTTCCAATGCTGATTGGAGGAAACTGGCGTGCGACATGCCCCCACTACGCGTCCGCCGGGCCACCCCGGACCTGGCCGGCGCCCCGCCGGAAGGATCCGACCCGTGACCGACTCGTTGCGTGACCGCTTGGCCCGTGGTGCTGTGCTGCTGAAGAAGTACGGGCACCACGATGAGGCCGCTGCCAACGAAGCGGTGCTGGCGCGTGGTGGCTGGAGGGGCCTGCAGAAGAGCGAGGAGCGCACGGGCCTGAGTCACATCTCGTACACGGTCCCGGAGAGTCTGAAGCTGGCTCTGCAGGAGGCGTCGAAGGAGTTCGGTATGCCGCTGCCGGGTCTGACCGAGGAGGGCTACCGGGCCGTGCTGGAGACGGACTGGCGTCCGCCGCGGGTGGGCCGGCGCAAGACAGTGAACAGCGGCAAGAAGACCACGATCAACTTCGAGATGAGTGCGGATCTTCGCCATCGGGTGCAGCAGCAGCTGGAGCGGCTGACGGAGGAGGTCGGGTACCGGGTCAGTGAGTCGAGCATCGCGATTTCATGGATGTGCGAGGAGCTCGGCGTGGACCAGGGCCTGGAGTCGGCGATGGGGCTGGTGCTGCCGAAGCCGTTGCGGGATCACTTCCAGGCAGCCCGGATGTCCGGGGTGTCGCTGGAGGCTGTGGTGGCGGAGCGTGTCGGTGAGCTGGTGGCCGGTACGTGGGAGTTGCCGAGGCCGTCCCGGGCGCCGAAGGGGACGCGGGAGGATGTTCCGCTGGAGAAGCTGAGTGTCCAGGTCGCGGAGACGGACCGTGTGGCGCTGCATGAGATGGCGCCGGTGTTGTCGGAGCGACTGGGTGTCCGGGTGTTCCCGGGGACGATCGTCCGCGCGATTTTGACGGACCGGCTGGGTGAGCCGCCGGCCGTGTAGGGCTACGGGGCGGCCGCTGCTGGCGGTGTCTGGCTGCTGACCGCCCGTTCGATTCTGAATAGCTAGGAGACCTCATGCCGGAAGGCATTGAGGCCCCCGCCGGCACGATGGCGGAGGGCCCGACCTCGCACACTCTTTTCCAGGCCGTACGTCCGGCCAACACCTTCGGCTACAGCCGTGAGGAGCAGATCGAAGCCCTGCGCAAGCTGCGGGAGCCGTTCCCGCAGACGGAGATCCGTCACCTGCCGCGCGTGTGGTGCGGAGCGTGCAAGAACTCCCGCGGCCAGGGCTGCAACCAGCACCAGATGGCCAAGTGCCCGAAGTGCAAGCAGAAGATGCCGTCCGGCGGCCACATCGATCTGCCGTACGTCGGGCACGCCGAGGCCACGAACCGGCTACTGAACGTGGACCCGTTCTGGGACTGGGAGCCGCTCACGGTCGACGAGCGCGGTCTGCCGCAGGCGGACGGCTACAAGGGGCTGTGGATCCGGCTGACCGTGTGCGGGATGACGCGCCTCGGGTACGGGCACGCCGGTGACAAGACGGGCGGTGACGCCATCAAGGAGGTCATCGGCGACGCGATCCGTAACGCCGGTATGCGGTTCGGGATGGCGTTGGATCTGTGGACCACGTCGGATCTGGAGATCGTCGAGTCTGGTGAACAGCCGCCGGAGCAGAACACCGGGGGCAAGCCGGAGGCGGTCCGGCCCGCGTCTTCGGAGCGGGAGAGCAAGGAGTCCCAAGAGCAGGCGCTGGCCAGGTTGACGGAGCAGTACCGCAACTGCTGGGCGAACCCGCTCGCTCTGGTCCAGATCCGGATCGAGGGCAAGCAGCTCGGGCTGAGCGATGAGCGCCGCCAGGGGCCGCCGCCGGAGTCGGAGTGGACGACGTTCGACGCGCTGCTGGAGACCCGCATCAACGAGCTGAACGCCGAGAGGAGCGCCGCCTGATGGCCGCCTGGGCGGGATGGTCCGCGCAGCAGAAGGGCATCGTCCTGGACGGTTGCGCGGGCCCGGGCGGGTGGTCGGAGGGGATACGTCGCTGGCTGGGTCTGCACGATGTGGGTCTGGAGTGGGACCGGTCGGCGTGTGAGACGCGCGCGGCGGCCGGGCACACGACGGTTCGTGTGGACGTCTCCAGCTTCGTCCTGGACCCCGTGGTGGGCCGGGTGTGGGGGCTGCTGTTCTCCCCGCCGTGCACGAAGTTCTCGGCGGCCGGTAAGGGCTTCGGGCATCTGGTGATGGACCTGCTGGCGGACGGCATCCGGGCGATGCTGCGCGGCGTGGACCGGCGTGCCGCGCTTCGGGAGGAGATCTATCCGGTCGCTCTGGCGGAGCAGGAGCGGGCGAACGCGGAGCGGGCGGAGGAGCGGCGCTGGTCTCGGGCTCGGGTGGAGGCGGCGGCGCGTGACGATGCGTTCGTGACGGTGCTGATGCTGGAGCCGGCCCGTTTCCTGTGGGCGCTGATGGGTGCCGAGGATCCTGAGGTGCCGTTCGAGTGGGCGGCGTTCGAGCAGGTGCCGGGTGTGCTGCCGTTGTGGGAGGTGTACGCGGTCGAGTTGCGGCGTCTGGGTTGGTCGGTGTGGACGGGTGTGTTGAACGCGGCGGACTTCGGTGTGCCGCAGACCCGCCGGCGGGCGATTCTGATGGCGTCCCGGGTGCGGAAGGTGGTGCCGCCGGAGCCCACGCACTACGACCCGAAGCGCGGGGCGATGCTGTGGGGCGAGGAGTGGGTGACGATGGCCCAGGCGCTCGGCCTGGACGCGCGGGATGTGGTGAACACGCGCGGGGACCGGAAGACGCCGGGGGGCAACAACTTCTCGGTGGATGAGCCGTCGTGGGCGCTGACGGAGAAGGCCCGGTCGTGGATTCTGCACACGAACCGGGATCAGAAGCCGGACGGTTCGCGGCAGACGACCGACCCGCACACGGCCCCGGCCCCGGCCCTTACCAGCAAATCCGGTGGGCAGTGGGTGCTCAAGCACAACGCCCGCGCCAATGCCACGGTACGCAGGATCGACGAGCCGTCCGCAACCTTGGCGTTCGGACATGCCCGAAACGAGTACCAGTGGATCAACACTCGGCCTGCGACGACGGTGTGCGCAACCGACCGGATCGCCCCGCCCGGACACCGTGACAGGTCGCCGAAGGGTGAGTCGCAGTTCGCCAGCCCGGACACGGTACGGATCACCATCGAAGAGGCCGCCGTCCTGCAGTCCTTCCCCGCCGACTATCCGTGGCAGGGCACGCGGACGAAGAAGTTCGAGCAGATCGGGAACGCCATACCCACGCTGCTTGCCGCGCACATCGTGTCTGCGGTGAGTGGTGTGCAGATCCAGGAGTGGCAGGTGGCGGCGTGATCGTCGACCTGTTCGCCGGTCCTGGCGGCCTAGACGTGGGCGCTACCCAGCTCGGCCTGGAGGCCTTCGGTATCCCGGCTGCCGCCTGATCCACCAAGTCCCCAGCCTGGGGCATCGCATCATCCCGTCTACGGCCGAGGGCCGGATTGAGGTTCGTCATGTCTGCTGCCCGTCTGATCGGGGCCGCGGTTCCCCTGACCTTGCTGCTGATCGGTGTGCTCGGCGCCGTGTGGGTGCGCCGTCAGGAGCGGCTGGAGCCGTCGTCGTTCACGCGCCGGCCGGACGGCCTGGCGGTGTGGCGGTCGATGTCGGTGTCGGAGCAGGAGGCGTACGACACCGCGGTTCTGGATGCGGCGCAGGCCGCTGCCGAGCGGGCGGCCGCCATCAACGCCTTGTACCACCCCTGAGCCCCCCTGCCCGTTCCTGATCCCTGCTGTTGGAGGTGAGACCGCGTTGGCGGTTCGAGCTGTGTCTCTGTCGGCCGTCGCGGTTCTTGCCGCGGCGGCCGTGCTGTGTGTGCTGGTGCGCCGGGATCGCCGGCTGCGCCGGGAGTCGGTGTCGCACCGGCTGATGGCTGGGTGTGCGCATCGGGACAACGCCGCGCTGGCCGCTCAGGTGGAGCGGTTCGAGCGGCGGCTGGGGCCGCTGCTGGCCGATGACTGTGTTGATCGTTTCGAGTCCGGGGTGCCGGTGGAGGGAGGTCCGCGATGACGGGAACCATGGAGGTGGCGGGGGTGTCGTCGGAGCAGTTGCGTCGGGTGTGGCTGGAGCACCGGTTCTTCCGGTACCGGGGGTGCGCGCCGGACCCGTCCAATCCGTTGCGGATGGCGGGGAATCCGGAGCTCCCGGTGGGTGCGCATCACGGGCCGGACGCCTGGCGGCCGGAGGGGCAGAAGGCGCGGCGGGCCCGCGAAGAGCAGGCGATCGAGGTGTGCCTGGGCTGCCCGGTGATGGTGGCCTGCGACCGGTACGCGTCGTCGGTGCGGCCGGACGGGAAGTTGGCGGAGCCGGATGGGGTGTGGGGTGGCCGGCGGTCGCTGGAGCGGCACAGGGCGTTGGTGAAGGCGCGGCATGCGCTGGCGGCGGCCCCGGACCGGCGGTTCGCGACGGTGCAGAAGCAGGCGGTGCTGCGGGCTTTGGCGGTCGCGTGGGATCCGTTCGAGGTGGCGGCCCGGGCTGGGGTGGATGTGCGGACGGCGAACTGGCAGCGGTCCTCTCTGGTGCGGCTGCTGGGGTTGCCGAAGACCGTGTCGCGGATGCGGGCGTTGGCGGTGGCGCGGGAGCGGGGGCTGTTGGAGGGTGTGGACCTGGTGGTGGATGACGGCACTGTGCCGGCGGTGCCGCCTCCGACGAAGGTCGCACCGGGTCCGGCGGCCGAGCCGACGCAGTTGGAGTTGCCGGTCCAGGCTGACCGGGCGGAGACGGTGCCGGCCGCCCGCCCGGGCCGGTCCCGGGGCGACGGTCGTTCCTGCGGGCGGCCCGAGCCTGTGCAGACGCTGGACGACGCCCTCGCCCTCCAGCCGAACCCCGCCGCCCCCGCCCCGGCCCCTGTCACTGCTCTGTTCCCCGCCGACCGTGCCCTGGAGGCTGCCGCATGACCACCGAACTCCCCGCCACCGCCCCGGTCCCGTCCGGCGAAGGAGCCGGCGTCGACGATGCCGGGTTCGCCGGGATGCGTACGGACGCGGTGCTGACCGGGCGGGCGATGTCGTCTGCCGAGTACCTGGCCGGGCTGCTGGCGGCCGCCGAGGTGGACACGGCGGGCACGCCGAGGAAGCTGCCGGTCGACGAGTGGCCTGGGGTGGATCCGGTGGTGGTGCAGGAGATCTGGGACCGGGCGTGCGCGGTGGCGACGCGGGCCTCCCAGTTCGCGGCTGCGCCGTGGCTGCACCGGGATCGTTTGCAGGCTCTGCAAGGGCAGTTGACGGAGGCTGGGTTCCATGCGATGGCCGGGGCTGTGGGCCGGTCGGCGCGGCTGGTGAACGGGTCGGGTGGGGGTCATCCGGCGGATGGTGCGATCGCGAGGGAGCACTGACGGGCCGTCACGGTTTGTGTGATGAGTCGTACGAACGACACGAGGGGAAGGGACTGGGACAGATGGGCACGTCAACGGGTAGGCTTAGCCTCGCGCCAGACGTTCAGTCAGTTGCGAGGCTGAGCGGGAAGCGCACTCCGACAAAGTCGGAAGCCCTCGCTGCCACCGTGGTGGCGGTCCCGGTTTGCGAAGCCAGGACGCGAGGGCTGACGACACCACACCGCGACCAAGCGAATGAAGGCGTCGACATGACGAAGCGTACCCGGGGTTTCCCCCGATCAGACAGTGAGACCCGAGACACCGCCGTGAAGATCACACCGGCGTCGACTGTTTCGGCCACTGTCCCCACTACCCACTCAGTCGTATGAACCAGGTTGGCGCTGCACGCGCCATCCACGCCGTCCCACGTGGCCCCCGCACCAAGGGGAAGGGACCCGGCGGGCGAGGACGAGATAAGTACGACGATGTCGTCGCCGAGATGTACCGCGACCCTCGAATGCCTAGGAAGACCCGCGAGATCGGGCTTCTGATGGCGTGGCTCATCTGCCGCGATTCCAACCCGTTCGGCGCTGGAGTATGGAAGCGAGCCGAAGCCACTCTCGGGTTCGAGAAGTACGGCCGCTTCAGCCGCTCCGTGGCAGCTCTCCTGCTGGCCGACGACCTTCCTCGCTACGAGGTGGACCGGACGACCGATGAGTGGTTCGAGCAGACCTGCATGGCGCCGATGATTCGCCGCTCCGGGGTCTGCGGGCAGCAAGCACGCGACCACTCGTACATCGCAGATCCAGAGACCGGATGGCTCACGCCCCTCTGGTACTGCCGTCGTCACGAAGGCTTCGGCAAGGACTGCGATCGACTCCTGAAACAGGCGCCCGAGCCGATCCCCAACCTGGGTGGTCTCCTGCCCCGCTACTTCCACCGGAAGAACGGCGTTGATGGATGGGTGCAGGACTACCGGTGGGCCGCCCATACAGCCGACCCATGGCGTCACACGGAATGGACGCCGCCTTCACACGGGGTCGTCGCTGAGCGTTGGCCGACCCCCGGCGCCGAAACTGCCGAACGGCCGCAAGTACCCATGCTTCAACTGGTCGCCGTAGAGGGCGAACTGGTTGACGGACAGACCCCACCCATTGAGGGAGATCAGATGATGTAGCGCTTCCCGGCGGGAGGTCCATTCGCCTCTACCGCCTGGCCGCTGGTGTTGGCGCACCGTGCGCGGCCTCGTGCAACGGCTCGGAGTGGCATCCGAGCTAAGGCCCGAATTCTGGGATCCGGTTTGGCGACCGGGCCCGAGAAGTCGAGCGAATCAGGTTCCGGGCGGAACCACCTTCACCACCAAGCGGGGGCCCTTTTGTGCCGTCCGCCTACTGGAAGCAGGTACATAGTGCCGTACGCGCACACCTCTTGTCAGCTTGGCAACCCAATGCCGGGCGATTCACGGCTTATCTCCCCCCGCACGGGCGACACCCAGTGCCCCCCACCCACCCCCGACACCCACACCCCTCCCCACGATTTCGAACAGACGATCGATTACAGTGCAGGTCGGACCGCCCTCGTGCGCGGCACCTCCCAGGAGGTGACCCACACCCGGTCGCGGTGGAGCGGCCCGCGTAAGTGGCGTGGCGCGGTGGTGTGGCTGATCGCAGCCGGCCTGCACCCCCGCGCCAACGCCACCACGCAGCAAGTCGCCGACGACCTCGCCGACCGCATGGACTACAGCACCGGGCACGTCCGCTACGGCCTCGACGAGATGGCCGCCCGGCTCGGTATCGGCCGGGCCTCGGTCGCCCGCCACGTCTCCTACCTCCGGGAGCTCGGGGCACTGGCCTGGGCGCAGCACGGGTCCCGGGTCAACGTGCGACGTCCGATGGGTCTCAAGGGCTACGCGGCCACCGCGACCGTGTACGCCGCGGTCATCCCCGCGGTCTACGACCACGCCATGGGTCACACGATCGTCGGTACCGGGTACGGGGCGCGGATCGTCATCGACCAGCGCAGCCAGACCCGCATCCCCGCCCAGTCCTCGGGCCCTGTGGATAACTCGCCTGTGGACAACTCGGTCTGCGAGGAGCGTGAGACCCCTTCCCTTACCTGGGTGAAGGAAGAGGGAAAGCTGAAGATGGTGGGGGGTAGTAACTACACCTCGCAGGCTCGGCCGCCGAAACCGCGAATCCCCCACCAGAGCAATCAGATCAACGGCCGCCGCCGCACCGCCGCCGACGTCCAGGCGGCTGGCAAGACGGTCCGGCTGGTGCGGGCCCTGGTGAACTGGACCCAGTCGGTGCCGCTGCGGCGTCTCGAGTACGTGCTGCGGCCGTGGACCGACCGCGGGCAGGACGCCTACCAGATCGCCGCGGACCTGACCGGCATGTGCTCCGGGATGCGCTGGAAGCCCACCAACCCGGCCGCGTTCATCCAGGCCGGCGTCACCGCCGAGACCGAGCACCAGCAGCAGGCCCAGGCCGCGCAGGCTGCCGCCGACCGGTGGGAGCAGGAGAACCCGGCCGAGGGCGCCTTCCACGGCTCCGTGGCCGCCCGCCTGGACGTGATGGCCGCCCACCGGCAGGGCCTCGCCCGTTACCAGCAGCAGATGCGCGCCTATGGCCACGACGACCTCTCCACCGGCGCCAGCAGCGACTGGGACGCCGAAGCCGACATCCTCGCCTTCCTCAACGGGAGCCCCGCATGATCCCCGACCCGCAAGTCCTCGGCACAGACTTCAACACTGAAGAGCCGCTCCTGCTCAACGAGTGGGCCATCCGCTATGAACCCCGACTCCCCGCCCAGAGCTACATCACGGTCTTCGGCACCGACCAGGACCGCGCCTTCGCCGCCATGGACGCACCCCTTGCCGACGGCGAACGACGTACCCTGCTGTGCCGCGACGTCCGCTACACCCCTTGGGGTGTTGAGGGGGCCCGCTCATGAGCCAGCCGTCCTCCGGGATCGACCTCGCCCGCGCCGCTCTCGCCGCCGCCCGGGCCAGCGCGAAGAACCGGCCCGCACAACCCCAGCGGAAGAACCGCGCCAGCGGCCGCACCGCCGCCCGCCGTGTCGGCGACCCCATGGGACTCGGCGCCGCCATCAACCGGCTGATGACCGACCGCGGCTGGCAGCCCCCAGAGGACGGCGGCAGCATCCTCGACCAGTGGCCCACCATCGCCCCGGAACTCGCTGCCAAGGTCGCCGCGGTCCGCTTCGAGCACGACACCGGCATCCTGCACCTGCGCCCGGTGTCCCCGGCGTACGCCACCCAGCTCCGCCTCCACCAGCAGCAGGTCCTCGCGCGGGTCCAGGGGACTGCTGCGGGCCGGTCGGTGCGCTCGCTGAGGATCCTGCCTGTCGGCGCCGCACCGGAGCCCGCGACCGCCCCCGAGACGCCCACCGGCCGCGTAGCCGAGGAGACCTCAGTGAAGACCCGGGAGGCCGCCAGCGCCGGATACCGGGCCACCCTGGAGGCCGCGCTCACCCACCGGCCCGAACCCGCCACCGCGGACCCCTACCTGGCCGCCGCCATACGCCGACAGGAGGCTGCACTGCGTGCTCACCGGCAGCCTGAGTCCGAACACCGCGACGCCGTCTGGGAAGCCGACCGACTCGCCGCCCAGCAGGCCAACGCAGCCGAGGCCAGCAGGCGGGCCGCGATCGCCCGCGCACGCCACGAACGCGCCGCCGGCGCCGCATGAGCGGAGGGAACACACCGTCAGATCTGCGGCAACGTGGACCGCAGTGAACATCCCCGCCCCCTCCCGCCCACTGGAGTAGCCGTGCGTTTCCGCAGCATCGCCCGAAACCGCGGCGACGACCGCCAGCCCGCGCTGCTCGTCAGCCGTACCTTCTGGGTCAGCGACGTCCCTCGCCTCATCCCCCTGTGCCGGCTCCTTGGCCACAAGCCCGTCGTGGACGGCACCGACACCCCGCGCCGGTGGGTCGTCTGCGACCGGTGCGGCATCCGCGCCAACCCCCAGGGCAACCTCGACCCCGAGCAGTGGAACATCGGCCAGCCCTACACCGAACCCCTCACCCCCACCCAGCCGGTCTCCTCGACCGTCCGCGACCAGCTGGCCCGCCGCGGCCTCAAGCCGTCACACAGCGGCAACCCCGGACCGATCCCCACCCAGCCGGTCGGAACCGTCGGCGGGGAAATCCACATCGGCAAGTCCAAGTGGCGGACCGTCGGCATCGACTTCAAGGTCGGCAACTGCGGCAGCGAACAGGTCATGGCCGCCAGCCTCCGCCTCGGCCCCCTCGGATCCCTCTACCTCCACACCGAGGACCACGGCCGCCGGATTCAGCGCCGCCTCAACCCCACCGGCTACCAGTCCCGCGAGACCGGCCTGTCCTACTACCACGGGCGCCTGTCCTGGAAGGTGTGGGCCAAGCGCGACGAGCGGCGCAAGGCGGATCCGAAGTGGATGCAGGGCAGCATCCCCATCGACCCTCGCGACCTCCTCCTCGGCCCCGCGAAGAACCGGCAGGTGTCGGAGACCGAGAAGGTGCCGGCCGTCGTCCGCATGCCCGAAGGCGATACCTACGACGTCACCGTCCACCTCGAGAAGTGGGAGACCCGCCGCACCCGCGGCCGCGCCCGCGTCTACTGGCTCGCCCAGTGGGACTGCGCGAAGGGCATCCCGGTCCGCAACCACGACTGGAAAGGCGACGAGACGTTCTCCTGCTCCTGGCAGATCCAGGGCGTCACCCCGGACACGCCCCGCTGGCCCCTCATCCTCGCCGCGAAGGCGGCCGAACAGTGCTCCCGCGACCGGGCACGATACGACTACACCGCCCCCGAAGCAGCCGGAAAGGCCAGCCCGTGACCGACCAGACCGACACCGACCACGTCGTCTACGTCAGCAGCACCCTCGACGACAACGGAAAAGCCGCCGTCCTCATGCAGTGGGGAACCCTCCAGACCGTCCTCACCCCCGAGGTCACCCTGACCACCGCCCGGGACCTGATGGCCGCCGCGGCCGCCGCCGAATCCGACATCGCCCTGATCCGCACCGGACGGGAAGTCCTCAAACTGAACGACGCGATGATCGGCCGCCTCATGCGCGACGTCCGCCTGCGCCGGCCAAAGCCCCAGGGCAAGACCGCGCTCCGCATCGAGGCCGTCGCCGGCATGAAGACCGGCCTGCCGTACGTGAACATCGGCCGCGGCTCCATGAAGCGGCAGATGGACCCCGACACCGCCCGGGAGATGGCCAGCCACTGGACCCAGACCGCGGTCGCCGCGCACATCGACGTCCGGCTGCGGTACGCGCTCGGCGAGTGGGACCGGCTGAACGTCGTAGAGATCGAGGACCTGTTCACGCTGCTGCGCGATTCCGGCCGGTAGCCGGCCGGGGGAACGGGGCGGCGAATCTGGTGCACCGTGGTCGCGATCACCCAGCACGATCGGAGCCGCCATGACCACCGCACCAGCCCCCACCACTCTCGGCACCCCCACCATGTGCCTCCTCCACGGTGACTACCACGTCATGGGCCAAGACTGCTGGGCCACCACACTGGACTGGCAGTTCGCCCACACAGACCTTGAGGGGCCGGAAGCCCGCGACGCCTACCTGTGCGAGGTGGAGCGGAAGATGCTCGACAACCTGGTCAGGAACCGCTGATGGCCGCCACTCTGCCGGCCGCGCCGGTCTATCCGCGGCCGCCTATCACGGTCCTGACCGCCGAGCTCTTCCAGGAACCCGTCTACCCGGACGGCGAGCCGTACGACTCGGGTGACGACGACGGCGAGTAGGTGGTGACCACGCGGTCACCACCTTTGGGTCAGATAGACGACAAGGTGGTGACCACGCGGTCACCACCTTGAGACGTCGACCGGCCCGGTCAGCTCTGCAGGTTCCCCGACAGCTCCTCGACCAGCTCACGGACCGCGCTCTCCAACTCCTCGGCCTCACGGCGGGCCCGGACCAGGTCCGTCTCCGCCAGCATCCGGATCCGCTCCACCGCCTTCAGCGACTCACTCGGCCGCAGCACCTGCGGCTTCGACTCGGTCTCCGGTCCTGCGGTGAGTTCCTTCGGCGGGGCGTAGCCGAGGAAGTTCGCCGCCTGGAGCAGGCTCTTGTCGGTGACGTTGCCGTGCCGGGCCGCCTCCACCCACGTCGCCCGGACCGCTGCCTCGCCGTGCGTGTCGAGGACCGGCACGAGGACCCGCAGCGGGCGCTCCTTCAACTCCTGCGTGGTCAGGTCCTCGAGGGCCTGGGCCACCGGCGTCACCCGGATGATGTTGTTGGCCTGGTGCTTCTTGATGCCGAACCGGGCATCGGTCAGGTCTCCGAAGGTGTCGAACCCGCCGGCCTTGTGGAGCTCCTCCTCCTTCATCGCCCTCAGCCGCAGCCCGAGCCCGATCAGCTTCTGCTGCTCGGCCCGCTCATGGTTGGCGCTGGCCGCGTACTGCACGGCGAACACGCCGCGGGAGTAGAACTCCAGCCGCTCGGCCGGGTCGTCGCTGTCGGGCTCGGTGAAGGCCGGCATCTCGAGATAGCCGGTCACTTCCCGCACCACGACCGCCGCAGCAGCCGGGGCGGCCGAGGTGGCAGCCGGCGGTTCCGCCGCCGGGACTGTGCCGGTGACCGGGGCCAGGTGAGCCACGGGAGTGGCCGGCGGGAGCCCGGGATCGGGTTCAGCGGCAGGGGCCGGGATGCCCTGTTCGGCAGCAAGGCGCTTGGCCTGCTCGGCTTCCCACCGCCGCAACTGCTCCTCACGGTCGCCGCCGTTGCCGACGACCTGACCGCCGACGACGGGAACCACGGGGAGGTCCTTCGGCCGGTTCCTGCTCACGCCGTCAGCTCCTTGGCCAGCGTCCGCAGCACCATCGACTGCTCGCAGTCCGGTGCGTACTCCAGCAGCGGGATCTCGTAGTCGGACGCCTCACGGCCCTCGATCGAGTCCTTCAGCGTGGCCAGCGTTCCCGGTGTCGTCAGGTCGTTCCACGCGTCGTAGAACGACCGGGTGACTGTGCCCTTGCGGGAGTCGTAGGCGTTCACGACGAACCCCAGCTGGTCGACGACCACACCGGTGCGCTTCTCCACCGCCTGGATCTGGCTGTTGAGGAGGTTGTAGGCGTTGAAGCTGGACTTGTCCGTCCAGACCGGGATCAGGATGCCCGAGCGTTCGATGAGCTCACCCGGCCGGCGCTGCACGTAGTGGATGCCCAGGTCCATCGCGAGTCCCAGGTTCGGCGGCCCGTCCAGGATGATGACGTCGTAGTCGGCCTCGATGGGAGCGAGCGCGTTCACCAGAGCCCGGTCACGGCCGATCTGCATCACGGCCAACTCGGCGTCCATGAGGAACGCGTCGACGTCTGCGGGCAGCACGTGCAGGCGGCCGCCGAACCGTTCGTGGGGGAGCGAGACCAGGGAGCGGGCGATGTGCCGCTCGGCCTTCCCCTTCATGTGCGTCAGCAGGCTTTCCCCGCCCGGCGGCAGCCCGTCGATCTGAAGACGCGAGGACAGGTGGCCCTGGGGGTCGTAGTCGATCAGGAGTACCCGCTTGCCGGCCTCGGCGCAGGCCTGCGCGACCCCGGAGGACAGGAACGTCTTGCCGACGCCGCCCTTCTGGTTGCCGCCCAGGATCCGCTGGACCGGCTGCTCGGTCAGGCGGGCGTCCGGAGACGGGTAGGCGTTCAGCCACACGGTGACGGCTTGCGCCATCCCCTGCACCTTGGTCAGCTGGCGCGCGTCGCATTCGGCGGTGAACCGTCCGGGCAGGCCGATCGGGAGGAACACGCCCCACGACTTGGCCTTCTCCACCTCGACTTCTTCTGCCTGGGGGGTTTCCAGCCACAGGTTGATGGCGGAGGCGGCGGCGTCCTGCATGTTCAGGCCGTGCTCGGCAGCGCGGATCCGAAGGTCGCGCCGGAGCTCTGGTGTCAGATTGACGAGCAATTTTTCGCGTGTTGAATCCGCGCTGGGGTGGGTCATGGGGAGCAAATTACCAGTCGATCGGTGGGATTCGGCGTACCTGGCGGAACGCCCTGGGCTGCAGGTGCGGAACTCGCCTTCAGGTAGCGGCTGTTGGCCTGCGACACGCGCACCGGGCGAAGAGGGGCGGGGGCCCGGCGCGCACCCCCGAAGCCTGTTGACTAAAAGTCGATAACTGGCGGGATGCCCTGGTCTGGTGTCGCTAGATCGTGTGAGGCTGCTGTGAATCCCCTGGCCACAATGCAGATCGCGGACTTGGGTGGAGACCGCCAGCCCCCACGGGATGGGTGGCCGGCCGCCCGGGCCGGGTACGGGGGCGTGTGTGGTTCGCAGCCCGCCAGGCCCTCACCCCGGCCCCACGGCGGCCAGGCCACCCGCGCATCATCCCGCGCCCCGGAGGGCGGGCGCACGGGGTTGGGGAACGGGCCTCCCCGGTGACGAGATCCGCGACTAGACTGCCGTCAACCTGACGGGCACGCCCACCGGCCGCACCGGCCCGGACCGAGCATCCCGCCCCGCCCACACCGGCTACTTACCTTGGGTAGCAGAACCGGCCATCTGCGTAATGGATCCGGTCACGGCAGAGTTAAAACTCACCCCGGCCATGCCCACTCACATCAATCGGTGTCACAGTGAGGGGTCCCGGGCCATGGACTGGCAGCCGTACCCGGGGACGGGGGCCGCCGAGCCGACACGGCGACCGTACGAGACCCTTCCCTTTCTGCCGGAGAGCGGAGCCCTGCATGTCCGCAGCAGAGCCGGCCGACAACCCTGAACGCTCCTACGTGAACACGGGGGCGGCCGGGGCCGTAATCGATATCACCAAGCACCGCCGGCGGGGTGGTGCACTGCAGGCAGCCCAGGGGCGGTGGACCATGGCGACACCTCCCGACCCGGCGGGCGCCGGTCACGGCCGTGACCGGACACCGCTGGAACTGTTCGCGACCGACATCGAGACCTCCTTCAACGCGATGTCACCGCCCCGGACGCTCACGGACGATGACACCGTTGCCATCTACCTGAGGACCCTGGACGTGTGGCAGCGGGTCCTGGAAGGCACCCGCGCGCGGGGCGTCATCACCGGACCGCAGCTGGCTGACCTGCTGCAGACGCTGGAGGGGATGCGGCAAGCCCCCCGGCTTGTCTGAATATGCCAGGGAATCATTCGCGTTGTGGTGTTGCCTCCCAGGCAATCTCCACAACAGAGTGTTGATCCACTCTCACAAACCGTTCACCAAAGACCACACTCGTGCCATCATGGGGCGTCCGGAACCACCCGGAGTGACAACATCCGGTCTCCGGCGCGCGCCCCTGCACAGGATGTACGGATGCCCCGCGCCCCGGAAACCGCGCAGGGGACGGGGACACACGTGGCCAACACGGACACCGGCGACACGGACACCGACAACGCCTCACAACGACTCGCCGAACTCCACCACTACTTCCGCGAGCATCCCGTCACCGGACCCGAAGGCCACTCCTACACCCGGCCCGGCACCGGGCACGCCGCCTCCACCGCCCCCGGCCTGCCCTACAACCAGCGCGTCTGCGACCACATCCGCGCCTCTGTCACCGAAGTCGTCCAGCACACCCGCACCGCCGCCCCCGACGCCGGACTCCCGCAGCACATCGAAGACGTCTACGACTGGGCCCGCGAACACACCGAGAACGCCCCCGCCGACGTCCAGCTGAACCGGGACATCACCGAGTACCGGCACCGCCTCGAACACGCCGTCCACGCCGGCGACTTCTCCGTCGTCCGCCCCCACCGCTGCCCCGCCTGCCGCACCCTGGGCCTCCACTGGCAGCCCGAGAGGCAGCGCGCGGTCTGCCTCAACCTGCACTGCGCCCGCAGCAACAAGGGCCACTCCCGCTCCTGGACCCTTGGCCGGCTCGCCCTCGAGCACGTGACCGCCGAAAAAAGTCTCCGCGAGTGTGCAACCTGAGGCGGGGTACCCGAGTCGTACTCAGCAACACCCGTCCTGCCCGCACAACATCACCACAAGCGAACCCCTTTCCCGAGTAAGGGGTTCACCCCGTATCGGCCGCCGGAGCTGCGAACGATGGCCGTCGATCCTGGGAGGCCCCTATGGCCACAGCCACCCTCACCGCCGACACCAGCACCGCCCGGATCCAAGACCCCGTCTCCTTCGACGAGGCGAGTCTGCTGTTCGCCGAGACCGGGCTGCCCGTGTCCGCACGCTCCCTGCTGCGCTGGGCCAAGGAAGACGGCATCCCGCTGAGCCGGCGCGGCCGCGCCTGGGTCGCCTCCTACAGCGACCTGCTGGTCGCGCACGCCGCCCGGCACCCGGCACCCGGCCGCTGACCGCCTCCTGAGGAAGCCCCGCCCCTGATCTGACCTGGGGAGCGGGGCTTTTCCATACCCGCCACCGCTAAAGCATTGCGTGACAATGCTCATGGGGTTACTGTGGTGGTGTTGATAGGGAACAAGCCCACCACCAGGGCTCGTTGACCCACCCCTGCCTCTCCTGGAGCCACCGTGCCCGTGATGACGCATGCCCCGATCCCGCATCTCACCTTCCCCGTCGCGGCGTACTACAGCAGCTTCAGCCAGCAGGCCCAGGCGGCATTCGACCAGCACATGGAAGACGCCGACAACGCGGTCAACGACTCCGCCTACTTCATCGCCATGATCCGGGCTGCACAGACCGTCGGCATCGCGATCCCGGCCGCCTACGACATCGCCCGCTGCTCCTGCTACACGGACGCCGAAGGCTGCGGATGCTCCCTCATCTTCGACGCCCACGCCAAGGGCGCCATCGTCACCGCCACCAACGACCCGGGCTGCAACCTCAGCCAGCTCCAGTGCCCCACCTGCGGCCACGACCACCCCCGGCCCATCGCCGACTGACCCACCACAGACTTCCCGGCCCCGCATGACCACCCTGCGGGGCCGGGACGCCAACCCCCGGGAGACACGATGCGCGACCCCTACAACGTCCTCCAGGACATGGCCGCCGTCATCGACATCGACGGCCTCCACCGCGGCGAACAACTCGCCGTACGCGGCTACATCAACCGCTTCGACATCTGCGCCGTCGCCTTCGGCGTCGCCGAAGGCCGCTACAGCACCCCGCCCGCCGAGTTCTTCACCGACGAACTCGCCGCCATGACCCTCATCGAAGCCAGCGCCGGCGCCATGGCCGCCATCAAGGCCATCAGCCACGTCCTCGACACCCACGTCGACGAGGAAGAACTCGCCCCCGGCTTCTTCGTGCCGAACTACATCTCCCACGTCTCCAACTGGGCCCGCACCACCCCCGTCGGCGAAACCCGGCCCCCCACCGCCACCGAGGTCATCGGCCGCATCCTCCGCGCCGCCAACACCCTCGCCACCCAGACCCCCACCCCCCGCGCCGCCTGAAAGGGCCACCCGCCATGACCATCAGCTTCTCCGAGACGGCCACGCCGAGCCCGTTCGCCAGCGACCCCTTCTACACGCTCGGTATCGCCGACGCCTACGACGAACACCAGGCCGGCGAGGACATCCACACCCTGGCCCGCCGCGCCGACGAGATGCTCGACGCGGCCCCGACCGGGCTAGTCCCCGCGAACCTGTACGTCTGCGGCTACGCCAACACCGTCCGCGGCATCCTCAACGGCCACATCGCGCAGATCAACGCCCAGACCGAGGTCGCCCACCGCTGGCTCGGACGCACCCGGGAAGGCGTCGCATGAGCGCCCGCCCTGAGCCCGCACTGCGTGTCCTCTCGCTGGGTGCTGGCGTGCAGTCCACCACCCTTCTCCTCCTGTCCGCCGAGGGCGTCCTGCCCAAGCTGGACGCCGCGATCTTCGCCGACACCGGCTGGGAGCCGCGCTCCGTCTACGACCACCTCAACCGTCTGGAGAAGGAGGTCGCCGAACCCGCGGGCATACCAGTTCTCCGCGTCAGCAGCGGGCACATCCGCAACGACGCCATCGATCCGGAAGCCAGGTTCGCGCAGATGCCGCTGTACGTACGCGGCCACGGTGGCGGCCACGGGATGCTGCGGCGCGCCTGTACGGCCGATTACAAGGTGAAGCCGATCAAGGAGCAGGTGCGGCAGCTGCTCGGCTACCCGCACCCCACCCCCGTCCCCGGCGGCACCTTCGTTGAGCAGTGGATCGGAATCAGCGTCGACGAAGCGTCCAGGGCCGCGCGCATGTCCGACGACGTCCAGTACATGCGCAGCCAGTTCCCGCTGCTGTTCCTCCACGGCGGTACGAACCCGCGCGGCGGCGGCTGGACCCGCTCGGACTGCATCCGCTACCTGACCAGCTTCGGCTTCCAGAACACCCCCAAGAGCGCCTGCATCGGGTGCCCGTACACCGGCAACGCCCGCTGGCGCAGGCTGCGGGACACCTGCGTCTGCGGCCACCACCAGGACGAGCATTCCCGCTTCGCATCGGGTTGGGCGTGCGCACACCTCTACAACCCGGGCGCGGGCGACGACGTCCCGGCGGAGGTCTGCAACTGCACGGGGTTCCGCAATCCGGAGTGGGCGGACGCCGTCGCCTTCGACCAGCAGATCCGGCACGGCAACGCGCGAGCCATCGCCAACGGCACCCCGCTGAACGGCGAGGCGTTCCTGCATCGTTCCCGGCTCCCCCTCGCCCAGGCGCCGATCGACCGAGTCACCGCCCACGAGTGGCAGTCCCGGCAGACCAACGTGTTCGACCAGGCCGCCGACGCCGAAGCCGCAGACGCCGATGAGCGGGGCTGCTCCCCCTGGGCCTGCCAAGGCGAAGACGAGGACGACTAACCCAGCCCCACAACCCTTCCCACCCCCACACCCACCACGGAGCACCACCCAGCCCCAACCAGGACGGAGGCCCGCCATGGCCACCAACCAGCGCACCGCGAAAAAGACCACCCCCGCCCAGCGAGACGCCGCCAAGAAGGCACCCGCACGCAAGACCCCGGCGAAGAAGCCGACCACCCGCCGCCCCGCCAAGAAGATCGCGGCTGCCCCGCTCCCGCAGCGCGACAAGCCGTTCATGACCGACATCCAGGCCTTCGCCACCGTCGCCTCCCGCCTCGCCGGCATCACCACACCCCTCATCCGCGACTGGAACGACCACCGCAACGGCACCGCCACCCGCCCCCTCCACGACGGCAGCCACCTCCACTACGTCCTGGCCACCCGCACCCTCACCTGGCACGCCATCTGCCCCATGGGCGCCACCCACACCTACACCCTCGACCGGCCCTCCACCGCCACCGCAGCCCGCCTCCACACCGACCGCTGCACCGAAACCCACGCCACCTTCACCCACATCCCCCGCCTCACCCCCGAGGAATGGGCCGAACTCGGCATCCAGACCGGGCCCACCTGGGCGCGCCCCGACCTCGCCGGCGGCGACCCCATCACCGAAACCATCCCCGTCCCCATCCCCGTACGGCCCCGCGCCCTCGGCGACCACCTCACCCGCGCCCGATCCGCCACCGCCGAAACCCAGCCCATGACCCTCACCGACATTGCCGCCGGCCTCACCGCCCGCGCCGAACAGGCCAAGGAGCACCCCCAGCCGTGACCAACATCGAATGGACCGAGCAGACCTGGAACCCGACAACGGGTTGCGACCGGATCTCTCCCGGATGCGACCGGTGTTACGCGCTCACCATGGCCAAGCGGCTGAAGGGCATGGAACTGGCCCGGGGCGAGCAGCGCCCGAAGTACCAGAACGACGGCGACCCGCGCACCAGCGGCCCCGGGTTCGGGATCACCGGCCACCCGGACGTGATCGGTGAGCCGCTGCGCTGGAAGAAGCCCCGCCGCGTCTTCGTGAACTCGATGTCCGACCTGTTCCATGCCCGGGTCACCACCGACCTGATCACGAAGGTGTGGCGGACCATGCAGGCCACCCCGCAGCACACCTACCAGATCTTGACCAAGCGGGCCTCTCGTCTCACTCCGGTCCTCGCGAAGGTCCACGCCGACCTCGGCCTCACCGAACCGCTTCCCAACGTGTGGCTGGGCGTCAGCATCGAGTCGCAGAAGTACGCCGACCTCCGCATCCCTGGGCTCCTCCAGGCGCCGGCCGCCATCCGGTTCCTGTCCATGGAGCCGCTCCTCGGCCCGGTCGAGCTGACCCGGCTCCCGCTGCCCTCCCGGCAGAGCACCAACATCGTCTACGACGCGCTCCGCCAGCAGTACGGCATCCCCGGCCTGTGGCACGCGAGCACCGCCAGCCGGATCGACTGGGTCATCGTCGGCGGCGAGTCCGGCCCCGGCGCACGCCCGATGGAAACCGCCTGGGCTTCCGACCTCGTAGGCCAGTGCCAAGACGCCGGGACCGCGGTCTTCGTCAAGCAGCTCGGATCCGTCTGGGCCCGCGACCACACCGTGGCCGGGAAGACCGTCGCCGCGCACGGCGACACCAAGGGCGGCAACCCCGACTACTG
The DNA here is from genome assembly GCF_043201555.1 of Streptomyces sp. NPDC048288. Taxonomy (NCBI): domain Bacteria; kingdom Bacillati; phylum Actinomycetota; class Actinomycetes; order Kitasatosporales; family Streptomycetaceae; genus Streptomyces; species Streptomyces sp. NPDC048288. The sequence goes on along the minus strand of NZ_JBICZD010000023.1, from coordinate 50,632 downwards.
GCCCACCCACCTCCGCGTCCGCGAGTACCCCAAGCAGGCAGCCGATGCCTGACACCAACGAGGCCTACGTCGACGACCTCGCCGGCCAGCTCTGCACCCGGCACACCGCGCTCCTGGCCACCGCCGAAGACGACCTCGCCGTCCTCCGCTCCCGCATCGCGCTCGTCGTCCGCTTCATCCACGACCCCACCTACGACCGAGCCGCCCGCGAAGCCCTCGCCCGCGACCTCCAACTCCCCGCCCCGGAGATCCGATGACGATGACCGCCCCCGTCCTATCCGAGGCGTACGAGTGGGAGCCCGAACCCCGCCTCGCCATCGCCGTCCACGGGCTCCCCGGCCCCCAGGGCAGCAAATCCCCCGTCGGCTGGGGCCGCAGCAAGAAGACCGGCAAGGCCATCCCCCTCATGCGGGAGTCCTCCAAGAAGGTCAAGCCCTGGCGGGAGGCAGTCACCGAAGCCATCACCGCGGCCATCCTCCGCGGCGACGCCCAGCGACTCGCCGGCCCGGTCCGCGCCGACATCACCTTCACCATGCCGAAGCCCACCAGCGCCCCGAAGCGACGCCGCACCTACCCGGCCGTCAGCCCCGACATCGACAAGCTCGAGCGCTCGACTTTCGACGCCATCACCGCCGCCAAGGCATGGGAGGACGACGGCCGCGTCATCGAGTCCCACGTCCGCAAGGTCTACCCCGGCGAGCACCCCGAAGCCCTCGCCGAGCCCGGCGCGATCATCCGCCTCTACACCCTTCCCGGAGCCACCGCATGACCGCCACGACCCGCCTCCCCACAAAGAACGCCACGCCCGCGCCCGACTGGACCCTCGCCCTGTGCGCCCAGACCGACCCCGGCGTCTTCTTCCCCGAAGGCCGCGGCACGCAAATCACCAACGCCATCAAGGACGCCAAGCGGATCTGCGACTGGTGCCCCATCAAGGGCCCCTGCCTGGAGTGGGCGTTGGACAGCGGCCAGAACACCGGCGTGTGGGGAGGTCTCGACGAAGACGAGCGCCGTGCCCTGACCCGGGTGCCGGATTCGACGATGACGATGTGCCTGAACCGGCAGTCGTGGATCGAGGAGCAGCTGGGCGCCGGGCGGTCGCAGAAGTCGATCGCCGGAGAGATGGGTGTGGACCACGGCGTGTTGAGCCGGGCTATCCGGCGGTTCCAGGACACGGTCGGCGGGGAGGTGCAGACCGCATGAAGGAGCGCCCCGCGAACAGTCGCGTGCAGCACGGTGATCCGTCGTGCGCCGACTACGGCTGCAAGCGACAGGAGTGCCTGGAGGCCCGCCGCAGGAAGCAGAAGCGCAACAAACTGCTTCGCACCACGGGCCGGCCCGGCATGGTGTCGGCACAGCGCGCTGCTGCTCACCTGGCGAAGTTCCGGCAGGCCGGCCTCCAGGACCCGGAGATCGTCAGCATGCTCCCGGTCGGCAGGAACACCTTCTACCGCGTGATGCGGGGAGAGCCGCTGACCCGGACCAGCGAGCAGAAGATCCTTTCGGTCCCGGCGCCCGCCTCGCTGCGGGAGATTCGCACGCTCGCCGCGGTGGACGCGACGGGAACGCACCGGCGGTTGAGGGCCCTGATGTGGATCGGCTGGCCAGCCGGGGTCCTGGAGCAGCGGATAGGCGTGCACAAGTCCTGGATCAGCCGCAGCTTCCGCGCCCAGACCAGGGTCACGCAGGCTGTGGAAGCGCGCATCCGGGCCTTGTACGACGAGTGCTGGAACCTTCAGCCGGAGCACGCTGGCGTGGACGCTGGTGAGGCGGAGGACACCAGGGTCTACGCCCGGTCGCAGGGCTGGCACGGGCCGCTGTCGTGGGACGACGACACGATTGACGAACCGACCGTGGCACCCGTCACGGACGCCTTGGCGCCGGTCACGACGGAAGGCGGGAACATCCCGGCCCGATGGCTGATGGGCGAGTCCGTCGACCTGGTGCGTATCGAGGACCGGCGCGAGGTTCTTCAGCACCTGTACGAGTGGACGAACGACACCACGACGGAGATCGCGGCGAGGCTCGGTGTGACCCCGGCGGCTGCCGAGCGGCAGTGGGAGCGCATCAAGGAGCGCGCGGCCACGGACGGACGGCGCCTGTGGCGGCGCGCGTACATACCGCGTGAACGAACCCTGAAGCAGGACGAGATGGAGGAAGCGGCATGAGCAGCACGATGACGTTGACGGGCCGGCTCACCGCGGCCCCTGAGCTTCGGTTCAGCCCGTCCGGGGTGGCGGTAGCGGCGTTCACGATCGTCACCTCGCGGCGGGTGAAGGACCAGGCCACGAACGAGTGGACCGACGCGGACACGACGTACTGGGACTGCAAGGCCTTCAAGCAGCTCGCCGAGAACATCGTGGAGTCCCTGGACAAGGGCCTCGAGGTCGTGGCGGTGGGCCGCGCGGTCCAGGAGTCGTGGGAGGACAAGCAGACCGGGCAGAAGCGGTCGAAGATCTCGGTCCGGATCGACGCGATCGGCCCCAGCCTGCGGTCGGCGACGGCGAAGGTGTCGAAGGCATCGGGTGGTTCGGGGCGTGGGAAGCAGGACGCGTATGCGGCAGCGCGGCAGGCGTCGTCCCGGGAGGGGTTGGACGATCCGTGGGGTGCTTCGCCGGCGTCCGGGCAGCAGGGCCCGGGTGGGTGGCCGGAGGAACCGCCGTTCTGAGCTGCTGGTGGTGTGCCGGGGGTCTGGTCTTCGGGCTGGACCCCTTTCTCATGGCCGCACGTAAGCATTGCATGACAATGCCCCTCGCGATATTGTGTAGGTATTGAGTCCCACCCACCCATCTCCCGAGGGACACCCATGCTCATTCCCGACACCAGCATCGACCGCGACTACCAGGCCGAACTCGACACCCTGAACGCTGACATCGCGGCCCTCACCGAACAGGTCAAGGCCGACCGGTTCTACAGCCTGGAACACCGCACCAACACCCACGGGAAGCTGGGCACCCTCCTCAGCCGGGTCCCGATCCTGGAGTGGGAGACCGAGATCCAGAACCAGCGCCTCGACTGGATCGCCGACGCGGCCCGCATGGCCGACAGCGTGCTGCTCGGCGGTATCGCCTACGTGGTGTTCGGGACTGCGGTCCTGCCGTGGTGACCCTCCGCCTCGTCGACCCGGACCAGTACACGGTCCCCGACGGCCTGCGCACCGTCCCGGCTGGGGACGAAGCGCAGGCCCGGGCCGACCTCAAGCACCTCGCGGCCGAACACGCCGCCCGGTGGGCCGGCTTCGGCTACCGCGCCGACGCCTACCGGATCCTCACCGACCCCACCGCCTGAACCCTTCCCCACGCACCCCGACGAAAGGCCCCCGCCACCGTGACCGTGTACGCCCTGAAGACCCCCGACGGCCGCTGGCTCTACCACCTGCCCCAGCCCCACAGCATCCGGTACGTCACCGACATCAAGCGGCTCGCCGACGGCCAACCCATGACCGAACTGCACGGCGACTGGTGGGTCACCACCCAGGAGGCGTCCCGTCTCACCCTGACCGCGCAGCCCAGCCCGAAGACTGTCGGCTACCGGCTGACCGACCCGAACGCCGAGTCCGTTCGCTACCCGGCCACGCTCACCGTGGAGGAGTGGGAGGAGCGCCGGGACCGGGAGAGCGACACCCTGTGGACGCTGTACACGAACGTGCAGGAGGCCCAGCCGGCCGTTGAGCACGTATACGACGGGCCGGTCATGGTCCTCGAGGGACGCGAGCCGCCCGGACCGGATGAGCCCAAGTGGATCGCGAACCTGCCGCAAGCCCTGGCAGGACGGCCCGAGTACCGGCACCTGTTCCCCGGCCGCCTCCCAGGACTGCGCGCCCACCTGCACGACGCCATCAAGACCATGCCGAACGTCCGGCACTGCTTCGACGGCTACAACGGCTACACCGGCCTCCACGTCGTCATCAACGTCGACTTCGACCAGCCGCAAACGCGCTGGCAGGCCGACCTGAGCGCCCGTACCGGGAAGCCGCTGAAGACGGGCCGCCATGTACGACAGACCGTCACCCGGAACCTCAACCTGCCCGTCCCGGCCGACGTGCCCGCCGACAACTACGAGCAGGCCCTGCAGGCGTGGGACGACCAGATCGACTTCTGGCTCGGCCTGGTCCACTCGGCGACCGTCAAGGCCTGCTCCGCGTGCGGCGGCAAGGGCCACGTCCCGGACGGATCCGAGCAGTACAACGCCCACTGACCAAGGAGACCACCCGCCCATGACCACCACACCCGAGACCCAGACCACCAACATCCAGAACCCCACCGACTGGTCCGACTACGACTTCCTGGAGTTCGAGGGCTTCGTCCACAAGGTCCAGTGGGAGGGCTCGTACAGCTACGCTGTTGAGAACTACGGGCCGCGGTTCGAGTCCTCGAAGTTGCAGGCCATCGCCGACGATCCGGCGAAGTTGCGCGCTCTGTACCGGGAGAACAGGCAGAAGGTCGAGGACTGGCGCGAGACCGTCGGCGGCGAGCGTGCTTGCGACCTGCACAACGCGCACGTTGACGAGGAACGCCAACGGCGCCAGGACGCCTGCCTGTGGGGCATCAGGTGCACCGACGGATACGTCATCCACTACGCCTCGCAGGAGGATCGCGACAACAGCGACGCGTTCCTGCGGGCGAACCAGGGCGGGCGGGCGAAGTATCGGATGCCGGAGGCCCTGCTGCACCGCGATGCGCCGGGCGGCGAGTGGACCGAGGAGCGGCCAGCGTGACCGTTCTCGAGATGATGCCCACCGGCATGGACCTGGACGTCACCCTTGACCAGCGCGAGGACCTGGCCGGTGGGACCGCGGCCGCCGTGTTCGACCCGGCCCGCGTCTACCGGTACCTGCTCACCCGGATCTGGGACCCGGCCAAGGCGCCGATGGTGTGGCTGATGCTGAACCCGTCCACGGCGGACGCGTTCGTCGAGGACCCGACGATCCGCCGCTGCCTGTCCTTCGCCCAGCGCGAGGGCGCCGGCGGGATCGTGGTCGTGAACCTGTTCGCGGTCCGCTCCACCGACCCGCGGGTGCTGCGGCATCACGAGGATCCGGTGGGCCGGTACAACGACGCGTTCATACGGCAGGCCGTCCGTACCGGTGGCCGTGTGGTCGCGGCGTGGGGTGCCGGCGGCGCCGAGCACGACCGCGGCACCGCCGTGACCGCTGCTCTGGCCGCGCAGGGTGTCGCCCTGTCGTGTCTGGGGACGACGGCGACCGGGCAGCCGCGGCATCCGCTGTACGTGCCCGGCGCCGCGGTCCTGCAGCCGTACGAGGGTGCATCGTGACCGCGCCGGTTCAGTCGGGCCCGTCGCCTGTGTGCGGCGGGCCCGACCCGTATCAGCCGCGTCTCACGAACCGGCACCTGCAGATCCTCGGCCTGGCAGCGAACGGCTACAGCAACAAGCTGATCGGCTCCCGGTTGGGCACCAAGGAGAACACGATCAAGTCGCAGATGGCGGTCATCATGCGACGGCTCCACGTCGACGACCGTACGCAGGCCGTCACCGTCGCGATGCGGCTCGGCCTGGTCCACCTCGAGTCCATCACCATCCCGCGGGCCCTGGATGTTGGGAGGGCGTATGACGACGCATCCGTCACTGGCTGATCTGGGTCTCGGTCATCTCGAGGAGGTCCTCGCTGACATCGGGGACCGGGTCCGTGCGGAACGCAAGGCGATCGGCCTGTCCGAGGCCGCGCTGGCCGATCTGACCGGGTTGGACCGGGCCACGGTACGGCGTGTCCAGGACGGTGTGGGTTCACTGCGCACGTTCCTGCGCGTCTGCACCGGCCTGCGCGTCGACATGGACTACCTGCTGTCGGACCGGTGGCGGATGCCCGAGTCCGGGCTGTCGCTGACGTCGTCGCAGGCCAGGGTGCTGGCCGCAGTCGAAGCGGGCGAGCCGATCGCTGTCGTGGCTGCTCGGTTGGGGATGTCGCCGCAGGCCGTGGGGTCGCACCTGACGCGGATCTACCAGCGGCTCGGTGTCACGCATCTGCCTGTGGCCGAGCGGCGGTCCGCCGCGGTCCGGGTGGCTGCGCGGCACGGCCTACTCACCACCAAGAAACGGACATCTTAGACATGGCCGCCGTCGGGAAAGAACGATCAACCGTATCGGGTCGTGCCGAGCGCAGGGTTCTCCTCGCGCAGTGCGCCCTCGTCGCCGGGATAGCCGCCGTGACCGCGTATGTGTGGCTACGCGCCACCGGTACCCGCACGTTCACCGTGACCGGCCTGTTCTCCTGCCTGGTCATCTCCGTCCTCACCGGACTGGCCGTGGAAGCGGTGGTGGCGCGGGTCCGCCGCGGCCGGCTACGACGCGCCCACGCCCGCCCCCGAACCCGTCTCCGGACCCGCCCCGCCAAGACCAGGAAGGCAGCATGAGCAGCACCGACACCGAATGGCGCGTCCGAGAAGCCCTGGACGCACACCCAGGGGCAGCGGACCTCGTTCTCGAGGTGCTCCGCCCGGAGTTGAAGGAGCGGGATGCGCGTGTCCGGTACTGGGAGACCTGCCGGAACGGCTACGCCGACGAGAACAAGGCGCTCATCCGGGAGCGGAACCAGCTCCGCAAGGAGATCGCCGACTCGGCCGAGTTGACGGCCAGCGAGGCCAGGGCCGAGGTAGACCGGCTGTCCACCGAGCTGTACTACGCCCAGGACGCGGTCAGCTTCGTCGGGGAGATGTGCACGATCCGGGAAGCCAGGGAGAAGGGCCCGGAGGCCGAAGTGATGGTGTCGACGGCAGAGGTCCGGGAGTGGCTGAAGGGCGCCCGCTGTGCCCGCATGATCGCCGTGGACGCCACCCTGGTGCCGGCCACCCGTCCGGAGCAGGACGCCGAGATCCTCACGGAGGCACTGCGCCTGGAGGTTCGGAAGGCGCTGAAGGCGTCGGGCCGTTCGCAGGCCTCGGTCGCGCGCGAGTTGCAGGTGAGCACGAAGTACTTGAACCAGATGCTGCAGGGCCACGCGAAGATCACCCTGTGGTGGGCGGCCAGGATCCTGCGCTGCTGCGGCATGCGCCTCACGATCGGGGAGGTGACGCCCTGATGAGGGTTCCGATCTGGCCGGGCGTCCGGCTGGTCGTGCGGGGGAAGCAGAGGACCGACGCGGTGAAGGTGGCCGCGGAGGCGCTGGCCGCCGAGTTGCACCGGCGTTCCCAGAGGCTGGAGGAACTGCAGCCCGACCCCGGCGTGTGCAACGGCGTCAAGGAGCAGTTGCACGGGGAGCTGGTCGGGCTGCGGGGTGCCCTCGGGATCGTGCTCGGCGGCCACGTGATGGGCGGCACCGCAGACGCCCTGGGCTTCGACTACTACCAGGGGTGGCTGGGCCGCCGGGAAGGACGATCGTGACCGAGACCACCGAACTGGACAAGACCCGACGCTACCTGCGACCCGTGCGGGCCACACCGATCGCCGACGACCCGGACGGCGTGCACCTGTCGGTGTACAGCTGGCTGCCGATGTTCGATGCGTGGGCGACCGGGATGGGGTTGTGCGGGGAGTCCATGATGCAGGGCCCGCTCCCGGAGGGTACGGAGGTGACGTGCCCGTCGTGCCTGGCGTACTGGCCGAAGTACGAGCGGATGCTGGCCCCCGGCTACCGGCCGGAGGATGACGACCCGGAAGTGCTGCGGGCCCGGCTGGAGCGGATCCGCGCCGAGGTGAAGTTGCTGTGCGACTGCTGCGGCGACAACCGGGAGCGCATGGGCCGTATCCGAGCCGAGCTCGGCCTGGATACCGAGGGCTACTTCAGCGAGGACGGGGAGGAGAGTTGAGCAGCACACTGCGACGTGCTGGCGGCCGGTGGCGGCTCCTGGTCTACGAATACCTCGGGCGGGTCCCCGGGCAGCGTGAAGGCGTCGGAGGACGCTCCCACACGGTGACCCCGGATCCCGCGTACGCCGGCAAGAACCCGGACAGCGAGTACGCGCGGACCCACGTCCTCGAGGGCACGGAGTTCGACGAACTCGTGGTCGGGTCGTGGCTGCACGTCGAGCAGCTGGACACGTCGGTGTGGTGGATGAATGTGGGCGGTGTGACGGTGCACGCCATGGTGGACCGTGACGGACGGCCGAAGCGTGTGTGGGTGTGCGGGCCGGAGGACTACGACGCCCCGCGGGAGGGCTGTGTGTACGAGCTGTCGTGGACGAACCCGGGCCAGTACACGAAGGGAGGCGGTCGGTGAACGCGGGGCAGTCGCCATTGGAGTGGGCGGCGCGGAGGCAGAAGAAGGCCCGGAAGGGTGTCCGCCGGAAGGTCCTCGCCTGGGTTGGGCTGAACGCGGAGGCCGCGCGCGCCGACCGGCTCGCCGTCCGGGCCGCGCACGGCGCGGTGGGGGAGCAGTGGACCGCGGCGCTGCTGGCGCGATTACCGGCCGGCTGGCGCGTCTGGCACGGCCTCCGGATACCGGGGTTCCGGCACGACCTGGACCACGTCCTCGTGTCCCCGTGCGGGACCGCGGTGGTGGTGCTGGACTCGAAACGCTGGCACGCCGGGTGGCGGACGCGTCTGGTGGATGGCCGGGTGTGGTGCGGGGAGGAGGACCGGCACGAGAAGGTCGAGGCGGTCGGGAAGTACGCGGCCCGGCTCCACAAGGCGCTCGCGTTGCCGGGGGTGGTGGTGTGGCCGCTGCTCGTCGTCCACGGCTCCCCGATCGAGGGCGGCCGCCTGGAGGTACGGGTGCCGGCATGGTCGGGGACGGTCCATGTGCTGGGCCCGGACTGGTTGGTACCGACCCTGGCCACGGCGCCGAAGGTGCTGGACCCGGCGCGCGCTGCGGCGGTGGCTGCTCGGGTTGCGCAGGTTCTGGTGCCTGCTGGTGGGTGAGGCGTACGGTGGGGCGACCACCCGGGGGGGCACCCGTGACGGCCCGCTGCTCTTCACTGAGCAGCGGGCCGTTTTCGTTCTTCCTTAGCCTGCGTAGGCGATGGCCAGGGCTGGGACGTCCTGCGCGATCCGGGCAACGACGGCGCGGTGCCAGGACGCCGGGAACTCGCTCTCCGGGTGCGCGGCGTGGTACTCGGCATCGTCCCGGTAGGTGATGACGCCGGGGTCGGGGAGGTCCATCAGCTTCTCGACAACCCCGGTCACGAACTCGCCGGTGCGCGCCTCCAGGTCCTCGACCTCCAGACGCACGCCGTCGGGGATGGCGTACTTGCCGGCCTCCCAGTGGCGGACGGTCCGAGCAGACACGCTCAGGTGGCTGGCCAGCCACTCGGGGGTGAGCCCGAGGAACTCGCGGACGACGCGGAGTTCGGCGGCCGACATGCGTTCGTCCGCAGGCATGCCGGGCGGGTCGGTGTAGGTGGTCTCGGGCATAGCGTCTCCGGGCAGAAAGAAGCCCCCGGCAGGCACCGGGGGCGCAGGCTGGTCAGTGCAGGAGGGACGGGTAGATCTCGTCTTCCTCGTCGTCGTCCGTGAGGGCTTCCTGGTCGTTCCAGTCGTGGCTCATCTCCGCGTTCTCACGGTCGAAGGTCTCCTTGGCCTCGGCCAGGGTGCCGTAGACGGTGTGCTCCAGGTAGCCGTTGGAGTCCCAGACGGTGACCTGCCGCCAGTCGCGAGTCACGCCGCGGACGTCGTCGCCGAAGGCGACGCTGTCGGTGTCGGCGGCGCACCAGTGTCCGGCCTGGGACTCGACGGCGGTGCGGTGGCTTCCGGAGCAGTACGCGCCCTTGGGGGACCAGGAGACGGCGCCGGTGCCGTTGGCGAGGACGGCGAGGGTGTCGGTGGTGGCAGCGGCGTCCAGCGGGTAGACCTCACCGGCGACCCAGATCCCGTCCAGCCAGTCGCGCGGGGTCTCGCGGGCGTCCTGGTCGGTGAGGGGCTGGGCGTTGAGGACGGTGGCGAGGTCGCTGCTGCTGGAGATGCTGTTGAGCATGGACCGGTTCCTTCCGGTGGGGTCTGGGGCTGTTCCCCTGACCTCATGACACCAACGTAGCTTCCAGATCTGGAAGCCGCAAGGGGTTCGGGAACGCAACCGCTTGCCTCGACGGGGGATTACGAGGCGGGCGGTGTACTGGAGACAGCGTGCCACGGCCCACTGACATCTGGTCCTGCTACGCCCAGTCGAAGGCCACGACCTGCCAGCCGGACGCCTCGTCGATGTCGCCCGGCTTGGTCACGTACCCGTGCTTCATCGCGATCAGATCGACCTGCTGGAGCAGGGCCATGTCGATGTACCGCTGGTTCGGTATCGCTCGCAGCAGCGCGGTCATGGCGAGCTCCCGCTCCAGCGCGCCGCAGGTCATGCCGGCGACTACGGCCGCATCGTCGAAGGCGCCACCGTTGCTCTTGGCCAGCACGATTGGCATCACCATCGCGTACTGGCCGTCCTCGGGTTCCTGGTGCTCGGTCACTGGGTGGCGTCCTGCAGGTCGGTGAGGGCCTGGTCCCAGTTGGTGAAGCGGATGCCGCGGTCGTCAATGTAGGCGACGGCGGGCAGCTTCCGGTCGGTGACGAGGAGAGCGCCGAGGTCGTTCCAGAACTGGCGCTTGGGGTGGGTGGGCCCGTCGACGTCCAGGACGGTGTCGAAGCCGTGGTCGGCGAGCCATCCGGCTACGGCGCCGGCGTCGCGGGTGGTGTGGATGAAGACGGCGTACGTCTCCATGAGGCTGCGGATGGCTTCGAGAGAGCCGGGGAGTGGCGGGTCGTAGATGGTGCCGTCCTGCCAGCCCTTGGAGTAGGCGTGGATGACACCGTCGAAGTCGATGGCGAGAGTCTTGGGCATGCCTCTACGGTCTCGCCGATCGGGCGGGTTGTTCCCTCGGCCTGGTGTGGGCCCGGCAGCGTGCTGGGGGCACGGCTGCCGGGCTGCGGGGGAGGCTATCCCCAGGCGGTGTCGAGCGGGGTGACGGTTGTGCCGGTGTCCGTGGTGGTGTCGGTGGCGGTGGTGGGGTCGTGGTCTTCGCCGGCGGGTGCGCCCCAGGCGGTGTCGCCCTGGGGGGTGGCGATGATGTCGGCGGCCGCGATGGCGCCGGTGGTGAGGAGGCCGGCGGTGAGGGCGAGGGCGGCGAGTGCTCGGGTGTGGCGTCGCGTATTTGCCATGTGGGTTTCCTTTTGTGGATGTGGGTTTGTGTGGGCACGATAACGGGGCGTCTGACCCGATTCTCGTAATTCGCATCCTGCTGCGATCCCCAACCCCTTTGTGTTCCTGGCAGTTAGACGCGTGGGGGTGTGGGGAGGATGCGGTGTACGAGCGTCGGGGGACGCCCCACGTCAACGGTGTCGTATGGTGGGTGCGCTTTCAACTGGTGTTTCGTGCGGGTGGTCGCGGTGCGGGAATCCGCAGTTGATCTTTCTGGTTTCGTCGGGGGAATGAGCGTTGGCCATACCTAGTGCGCACGGTAGTGATGGCTGGGGTTTGTCGGATGGCGCCTACCGCCTGTATGCGGCAATTGCCCGCCAGGAATGGGAATTTGTCGATGAATTCCGAGCACGCGATGAGCGGTCCTGGACGGAATTGCTCACGTGGGGGTTCATCGACGCCACCGACCCCAACCGGCCCGTCGCCCTCGATCCCCAGCGGGCCGTGCAACGCAAGGTGCTGGACCAGATCGACGAGATCCGCCGCCGCCTGGACTGGATGTCCGGCATGCCCGACCTCGTCAACGACCTCCACCGCGACTACAAGGCCGTCACCCTGCGGGCCGCCGGCCAGGGCGGCAGCGAATACCTGTCCGATCCGGCACTGGTGAACGCCCGCATCAAGGACGTGGTGGGCAGTGCACGCCGGGAGATCCTCGCCGCGCAGCCGGGCGGCCCCCGCTCGCAGGAGCTGCTCGGCATCGCGGTGGAACGCGACACCGCCGCCCTGGACCGCGGGGTGGAGATGCGGACCATCTACCGGGACACGGTCCGGGACCACCCGATCACCGCCGAGTATGCGCGGACCATGTCGACGCGGACCGGTGGCCGGCCCGCCCAGTACCGCACGCTGGTCGGCGACTTCGAACGAATGATCATCGTGGACCGGCGGGCGGCGTTCGTGTCCGACCACATCGTGGCCGGCAGCCCACCCCACTCCGCGTGGATGGTCACCGACCCGGCCGCCGTCGCCGTCCTCGCCGCCGTCTACGACAACACCTGGCGCCGCGCCCAGCCCTGGACCGGGGAAGTCCGCCCGTCCCGCAGAAGCCACGCCCGCAACGAGGCCCCGGCCCGCCCGGAAGGGGTACGGACCACCCGCGAGGAGCGGGAGGTGATGCGGCTGGTGTGCTCGGGTGTCTCCCAGGCGGCCACCGCGAAGAAGATCGGCGTGTCCAAGCGGAAACTCGAGGAGACGATCGCCGCCCTGAAAGCCCACTGGGGTGTGCACACCCTGAACGAGTTGATCTATCAGTACGCGCTGTCCCCGGACCGGCTCGTCGACGACAGCGACACCCCGGTCACCACAGGACCTCCTGCGTAGCATCCCTGTCCCCGGCAGGGTCGGCCTCGGCGTCGTCCAGATCGATGGCCTCCTGCCCGTCCAGCGGGGCCGGCGTCGGCCGGGACAGGGCCGCCTGCAGGCCGTCCAGGCGCGCGTACACGCCCGGATCGGTCACTCGCCGCCCCTCATGCTGCCGTCAGCCTCCCGCCGTTTGGCGCCTTCCTCGATCTGCTTGGCGGTGGTGATGGCGTTGGCGACCCACCACCGGTGCTGACCGGCCTGAATCGTCTGTTCCATGGGCGGATGCCGTGCGTGCTGCTGATCTCCCACAGGCCCTGGTCGCCGGCGCAGCCGTCGTCGTGGACGTGGCCCTCGTCGGTGTTCTCGCAGTCCCAGCCGACGAGGACGGCGTACAGCAGGGCGTCCAGCTTGTCGTGGGCCCAGTCCCTGGAGTCGAGGGTGATGCGGGTACGGAGGGCCTCGAGGGAGGTCTTCGCGCCGAGGAGCGCGGGTACGGCAGTGGTGTACAGGTTGAAGCAGGTACGGGCGAAGTCCTTCAGGTCCTGGTAGTCGGCTTCGGCGTCCCACAGCCGGTCGTACAGGTCGGTCAGCGTTGCGTCGGTGTGCTTGGCCAGCGGGGTACGGTGCTCGGGGTCGGTGAGCGGAGGCATCGCGGGCAGCTTTCCGTCCTCGGTGAGGAGGTGCTGCTCCCACAGGGCGCGCAGGACGCCGTGCCAGGTCTGCGGGGTGGTGGTCCAGCCGCAGGCACATTCCACGCCCCAGCGGTCGTTCGGCAGCTTCAGTCGGCGGGGCAGGTGGTCGGTGACGAGCTGGCGGTGGTCGGGGCAGATGTGGCCGCCGGCGGGGAAGATGGTGCCGGATCCGAGGGTCGCCCAGCCGCGCCCGTCCCATTCGGGCCTCGGCGGCTGGTCGCCGTTCAGGCAGGACACGGCGTCGTACTGGCGCATGCAGCCGGGGACGAGGCAGGTGCGGAGCGCCGGCCGGTTGAGGATGGCTTCGTGGATGGCAGCGTCGACGGCGTCTTCGGGGCTGGTGCGGGCGAGGTCGGCGTTCTTGGGGGAGATCAGGGCGATGAGGAGGTCTCGGGCCCGCGTCTTCTGGCTCACGTGGTGGTCCTCTCAAGGTCGAGTTGCTGCTGGACGGCGGCCAGGACGTCGTCGTCGACGGTCCACAGGCCGAGTTGGCCGCGCACGGGCCGCGGCGGGTGCGGTACAGGCCGAACGTCATCGAGGGCCCAGTGCCACTGGCCGGGGAACCCCCACGGCGCGCAGCACAGCGGCCCGACCGCCTCGTGACAGGACACGAGGGTGGCGACCGCGACGACCGCCCGGAAGTGACGGGGCCACTGGCGAACCATGTCGGCGGGGAGCGCGTTCGTATCCTCGGCAGCGCCGGCGTGGATGAGGATCGTGGTGCCGAGATGCGCGGGCGGGATGGGCTTGCTGCGGTTCTCGATCCGCTTCGGGCCATGGGCGATGGCGGCCGCCCACGGCTGCTTAACGGTCAGTGCCCTCACGTGGTCGTCCTTTCGGGGCAGGCGGGGTGGTCGCGGGTGGCGTCGTCGATCGCGTACGGATAGTCGTAGCCGCCGGGCAGGAGCGGCCGGTGGCTCTTGCCGCGGGCCGGGCAGGTACGGCACTGCCAGTACTCGCCGTCCCGGTCGCGCTGCAGGTCGAACAGTTCGTAGAACGGGATCAGCACGGCCGCGCGCCGCTCGTAGATCGTGGACCGCTTCTTGTACTCGGTGTACGTGCCAGCGCGGTTCCCGGGGTCGTCGATGATGCGGTTCCAGCCGGGCTTGTAGTCGGGGTGCTGGTGGAAGAGGCGGGCGAGGCCGGTCATGGTGAGGCAGGGGACGCCGCCGTCGGCGATCAAGCAGGTGATGCAGCGGCCGGCGGACTGGCCGCGGGCGTCGACCCAGATGTTGTGCTGGGAGGCGATCAGGTACAGGGAGTCGACGCGGTGGAGTTCGGTGTCGCGGGCGGGCCCGGGCGGGAGTTGTTCGGCGGCGGTCTGGGCGTCGGCGAGGCGGGCGTACACGAAGTCCTCGCAGCGGAACTCCCACCGCCACGCGGGATCGTCCGGGGAGGTCACTGGTTCGCCACCTCCAGCAGAACGTCCACGTGGCAGGGAAGCGTCTCGGGGCACCAGCACATCAGGTCGTGTCCGGCGAGTTCGGCTCGGGCCCGGGCGGCGTAGCCGACGGTCGACTCGGCGTACTCGCGGAACTTCTCCACGGCCACTTCGTGGGCGCGGTGCCGGGACTCCCACCAGCCGACGATGTTGGGCGACAGCACCGAGGTGTCGTCGGCGGGATGGACACGCCAGCCGCGGGTGCGGTCGAGGGTGACCGCCCATGGGTTGCCGTAGCGGGTACCACGGCCGACGTAGAGGGTGCCTTCAGGGGCACGCCACCCGCGGGTGCGCTTGCGCTGGATTCGCTTCGGCATTACGCCTCCTCGTCGGGGTTGTGTTCGGCGGTCACGGTGTACACGGTGTCCGCGCGGACCATCCGGAACCGACGGCCGGATGAGTGCTCGATCGCCGTCTGCCAGCGGTCACGCGCCCAGTCGGTGTCGTCCATAACCGGGCTCCACCGGCCCCACTCGTCGCGGCGTGGGGTTTCCACCGTGTATGTGCTGGTCGCTGGGTATGGTGCGAGGTCGGCGTTGACGTACACGTACAGGTCCTCGTACGCGAAGCAGGCGTCGATGACCAGGGCCACGGTCTGCGGGTCCTTCGGCATGCTGTCGCCGCGGTCGCGCTGCAGGCCTTGGAAGAAGCCCATGACGGCGGCGTCGTGGACCAGGCCGCGTTCGCGCGGGGTGAGCTTGGCGAGGAACTCCTCGATCCGCCGGGCGCGCTGGTCGTCGCGGTTGATGAGGTACTCGGCGAGGGCCTCAGGCAGGAGATCGGACACGGTCAGGCCTCCCCGCACACGTGGTCGGCGGGTTCGAACGACTGCCCGTTCTCGTCGTGGAGGACGAGTTCGCCGTCCTCCGGGTCGTACCAGCCGTCGCCGGTCGCACCGCAGTTGCCGCATTGCCAGGTGCCCGCGAGGCTGATCCCGGTGAAACCGCCAGAGGTCGTGGCCATCGGTCAGGTCTCCAGGTTCGTGTCGGGCTGCCCAGACGAGACGGCGGTGGCGGCGGTGTCGAACCAGGTGCAGCCGTCGATGGCCGCGCCGCAGTTGCTGCACCGGGTGTGCATCGCCCCGCAGGGCTCGGCGCAGACGGTGCGGTCGAACCAGGTGTCGTACTCGGTGCAGGCGTGAGCTTGCGCCTCGGTGTCCGGTGTCGGGTCCTGCCGCGCCTCCCCGAACTGCCGCTTGGCGACGGCGACGAGGGCTCCGAGCGCTTCCTGCGCGGCCGGGCTGAGGTTGTCCGCGGCGTGCACGGTGACGACGGGCTCGTCCTGCTCCGCCTCGCCAGTCAGACGGCGCAGCTCGGTCATCACGTCCAGGGCGCCGTTGCTGCGCTCGAACTCGTGGTGGGCGCGCAGCTTCTCTGCGACGGTCTTCGCGAAGTCGGCGGCCCATCGGAGCGTGGTGGCCCGGCCGGACACGGGCAGCACGGCCAGGACCGCGTCGGCGTCCTCCCCGTACTCGTCGGGCTCCAGCATGTCGGTGCCCCACAGGTAGTCCTTGCCGTCGCGCTCGCAGAGGACGCGGCGGATGCGGTCACGAAGCGCGGCCCGGTCTGCGGGCAGCGTGGCAACCGGGACAGCGGCAGCCTCCTCGGCCGCTTCCTCGCGGGCGATGGCGGAGTCCGCGCGTTGCTTCTCCTTGCCAAGCAGGTCGCGCAGCTTGGCGATCTCAGCCCTGCCTTCGAGGATCTCGTCGTGCAAGCGGGCGGTCTCGGGGGTCGGTTCGGTGGTCATGTGCGCTCCGTGTTCCGGTGGCGGGTGAGGGCGTGGAGTCCGGTGATGGCGAAGCCGACGAAGCACACGGCCGCCACGGCGGCGCACAGCAGGCCGGCCATGGCGAGGAGCCCGGGCATCGTCGGCAGCGGCATTCAGGCCCCCTGGAAGGTCCACCAGCCGTCGTGCGAGGCGGGGGCGGACGGGTAGTCGGTGAGCATCGGCCGCAGGATCGCGAGGTGCTGCTCCATCACGGCCGGCTCCTGGGCGCCCCAGTAGCGTTCGCCGTCCCAACGCCCGTCGCAGTCCCCGCCGTACCGGCCGTCCAGGTCCGCGGAAAGGACCGCGTGCGGGTCCTCGAGGTCGAGGGGCTCGGGCAGGTAGTGACTGAACAGCATCAGCGTGCCGATGCAGGCCCGGGTGACACCGTCCTTGCGCCGGTACCAGACGGCGTTGGCACGGCCGCTGTAGGCGTGGAGGTCGCCGCGGGGGTGCTGCTTGCCGGTGATGGTGGTGAGGTCGATGGCGAACTGCTTGCGGCTGATGAGGAACCGGGTCTCGTGGATCATGCGGTGTCTCCGTCGGCAGGGTTGGTGATGGTGACCCCGTTCCGGGTGCGGGACAGCACCCGGTCGTACTCGCGCTTCGGGTCGTCCCAGCCGCCTCCACCGCCGTCGAGGGTGAGCGTCTTCTTGTTGACCCGCTTCACGCGGTAGGTGCTGGTGCTGGTCTCGAAGACCCGCACGGTGACAATGTCGCCAACCTGGAAGTCGGCCGGCTCCCACGGGCGGGTGCGGGTGCTGGTGACGGCGGTGATCGCGTCCTTGGCGTCGGCCTTCGCCGTCGCCCACTTCGCGTCGCGGGTGGCCTGCTGGGCTGCTTTGAAGGTGTCGATGGCGCGGTCGGAGGCGGCGTTGGCGCGGTTCTTGGCGCGGCGGGCGCTGCGGTAGGAGTGGTGGCCGGTGAGGAGAGGCTGTCCGCCGGCGAACCGCCCGTAGGCGTCGAAGGCCCGTTGACTCTGCTGCTCGGCGGTCTTGTTCAACTGGTCGGCGCGCTGCTGGAGGCGTTCGGCCTTGCGGCGTTCGGGGCTGTCGGACATGCCGTCTCCCGGCGGTTCGGGGTGTAGTGGTCCAGCGTCCCGCTGATGGCGCGGGCTGTTCCCTTGGCTTGGGGAGGGTGAACTGAACCCGTCCATTGTATCGCGTGAAGCATTGTCGAGCAATGCCCGTGATGGTGATGGTGTGGTCTGCCTGTAGCGTCACGCCCACCGCGGCCGGACATGAAGATGCCCCCGACCCGAAGGCCGGGGGCGATCAACCAGCTTGCCTCTACCCGGACAGGAAACGGGTCATGGAGGCGCTCTCACGGAGTCTCCCGGACACCCGGGAACACCCCACCATCCTCCACCCGCCGGCCCGGCATGTTCCCCCAGCCGCCCGCCGTCCTCTACCGCACGCCCCGCCCGCGCCCCATGCTGTACCCAGGGACACACGAGGGAGAGCCGTGAACTTCCTGTTCACCTGCGGATGGTGCGGCGAAGAGAACGTCGTCTGGGGAGAACCTGTCGCCTCTTGGTGGACCGACAAGTATCGGGTCTACGACTTCGACTGCTGGGCGTGTGGGGGAACCTGCGTCCCCCACGACCCTCCGTGGACCCCGGCCGACGACTAGCTGGCCTTCGCCTTCCAGCCGTACGCCTCCGCCAGGTTCTGCACGACGGGGCAAACCTCGTGGTCGTAGAAACGGGCCTGCTCGTCCAGGTCGCCGTCGTAGTCGTAGGCAGGGCAGGAATGCCCACGCCCACCGTGCAGGGCCAGCAGACCGCGGTCCCGAGCACACTGCCGCAGCATCTCGGCGGGGTCCAGGAGGAGCGTCCAGATGCCGTGCCGGTTGGGCAGCCGGTCGCTGCCGTCCGCCCACGTGCCGTCCGGCTCCGCGACCCGACCGTCAGCCGGGTCGACGTACCAGCGGCGGCCGGACGGCACCTTGTTCAGCGCGAGTTCGCGCCGCTCGATCGCCTGGTCCGTCCACGCCACGATGCTGGCGTCGGTGGTCTGCTCGGTCACGGGCTGCTCCTTGGGGCGAGAGGCACGGACTCATCGTCCCGCGCCCCACCCCAGCCGTTTCCCACGAGTGGGACCGGCCCGGCCGCCATCTCGCGGAGCCGTTCCACGACTGCACGGCAGTCCGAGATAGCCCGGTGGTCTCCGCCGTACAGGGGCTGCCAGCTGTAGTTGCCCCAGTACTCCGACCAGTCGCCGTACCAGTCCGAGTACGGGATCATCGCGTCTTCGAAACGGACCCGGTCCAGCCACGCATCTGCCTGCTTCATCGCCTCGGCCACGGACTGATCGCGCAACTCCACGGGCGCGACACCCGATTCGGCTACCTGCCGCGCGGCATCCTGAGCAATGCCTTCAAGGTAGTGCAGGGTCAACTCGTGCCGCAGTCGGGCGACGTCGTACGGCTCGTTGTAGATCAGGACCCGCTTGCCGGCCAGTGCCGACTCCAACTGCGCGAGGGTGTCCCCGAACGATGGCGCCCCAGCCACCTGGCCGTCGGTGATGCCGTGGATGCCGGTGGCGTCGGCGGGGATCGGCTCGCCCGGGTTGATGAGCGTGTCCATCAGGACGTCGTCGTTGATGCTGTATACGCCGAGGTCGACGATGCGGGCTTCGTCGTGAAGGCCGGTGGTCTCCGTGTCCAGGATGACGGTGTCCGGGTCGGCGAGGACGGTTCGCGCCCATTCCTCCAGTGCGGCGATCTGCCGGCGCCGATCCTCGACGGCCCGCGCCTGGGCTTCCTCGTACGCCCGCTGCCGCTCGGCGCGCTCCCGTTCGTCCCGCTCGGCGCACGGCGGGCACCAGCGCGGCACCCAGCCCACCCGGTGAGATCGGTCGGCCCGCACAGCGGCGATCTCCTCGTCGGTGGCCGTCACCACCTCGCAGCCCTTCCCGGGGCACGTACGCCGCCACACAGCCGCCCGTTCGGCCTCGAACTGCTTCTGCAGCCGCCACCACACCCAACACGGCGTACACCGATCCTGCACCCCGCGAATCCCAGCCGCCGAGGGAAGCGGAGCCGCCGACACCCGCCGGCACTTCCAGCAGGTCCGGGCCTGCAACGCCATGTGCTCCTCGCGCTCCTTCACCTGGCACGGCCCACACTGCCCGTACACGACGTGATTGCGCACCTCCCCGCACTTCGGACAGATGCGCCGCGCCTCCATAGCCGCCTGCTGCTTCGTCGACAGCGGCCGCATCTCCGCCGCGGCCGCCGGATCGTACAGAGGGAACTCGCCCCAGCCGTGCCCACGCCGGTACACACGCAGCATGGCGACCGGCTTCTGCCCGTCGGCCGGCTTCAACCGCTGCTTCTTCAGATCCGTCAGAAGCCGTTGTGCTTCTGCCTGATCGGTGACGTTCTGCGACTCGGGTGGCGCTTCTGCGGGCCGCCGTCCTTCTTCAAGTACGGCTGGCCAGTACGTCCTGCCGAGTCCCTGATGCTGGTGGCGTGCTGGGCGGTCGCTGACCCTGGGGACCTGGTTCAGGTGCCGAGTTCGGGCCTACGGGCGGAGGCAGATAGGGAACAATCGGGGCATGCCTGAGACCACCATCAGCCCCACTACGCACACGTTCACCGGCGACCGCCAGGCACTGCATCAGTGGCTGTCGCAGCGCTCCCACTTCCGGATCGCCGACATCACCTTCGCGGACAAGAGCGTGCTGCTCTACGGTGACGCCCGGCCGTTGGCGGTTCAGGGCTGGTGCAGTGCGGCCGTGGGCCAAACGCTCGATGACACGACCTTCCCGGCCAGTTACACCGAGGTCGAGTGCGCGGCCGCGGGTCTGGCGGGCCTGCTGGAACGGGGCGAGATGGTGGGTGCCCTCCTCGCAGATGCCGAGACCTGCAAGGAACTCGGGGATCCGAAGGCCCGCGCCCAGCGACTCAAGGAGGCCCTGGGCGTCAGCCGGGAGCAGCAGGACGCGGTCCGGACGTTCGCATCGCACGTGGCGTACGACACCCGCACCGGCACTGTGTTCGAGCTCCCGGACCGGGAGACGCTGCTGGCGCGGGTCCCGGTGCGGGGCGCCGGGCTGGAGCCCGTGCGTGAGGCGGTGGCCGGGGCGGCCGGCCAGACGATGACCGGCACAGCGTTCGCGGACCTTCTGGTGGAGGCGGCCCGGACGACACTGCCCGACGTCGACGGTTCGGATGAGGTCTGGCGTGAGCGGGGGGAGATGGGCCGGGAACTGTACCGGGAGGTGCTGCCGGAGGTCGTCAGCCGTGTGCTGGTCGACGTGCCCGAGGGAGCGGTGAACGAGGCGCTGCGGCACGTGGGCCGAACCCGCCGCCTGGAGTAAAGCGCCCTCGGTACTTGGTGGTCACCGGGGTGAGGGGGCGAGGCGAACAGTCCAGGGGTGCAGGCGAACTCGCAGGGGCGGGGCCGGTGGGGGCGGTGGAGGCTTAGGTTCACGCCAGTCGGCCACCGGTTTCGTCAGTCGGCGTGTCATCAGGGCCATGACGGTCCAGGCGAGGTGGGCTTCGGCGTGCTGGGGAAGTGCTTCGTAGTCCCGGCAGTTGCGGCGGGCCCTCATGATCCAACTGATGCTGCGCTCTACCACCCATCTCTTGGGCAACAAGACGAATCCCTTGGTCTTGGGCCGGTTGACGGTCTTGAGGGTGAGGCGGAGGCGGTCCTTGGCCCAGGGGACCAGCTCCCCGCCGTAGGCGGAGTCGGCCCACACGAGGGTGACTTCGGGGTGGGTCAGGCGGAGCCGGAAGAGGAAGTCGCGGGCGGCGTGCGCGTCGTGGAGGTTGGCGGGGGTGACCATCATCATCACCGGCAGGCCCCTCGTGTCCACGGCGAGGTGCCGCTTCCTGCCTGTCGCCTTTTTCCCCGCGTCATACCCGGACGTCGTCCTGGGGACGGTGGCGTCGGCCTTGACGGTCTGGGAGTCGACGACCACGGTCACCGACCGCGGGTTCTTGCCCTCCCGTAGCCGCACTTGTTCGTACAGTTCGGCGCAGATCCGGGTGGTGACGCCGGCGGCGTGCCACTTGCGGAACCACCGGTACACCGTGGCCCAGGGCGGGAAGTCGGCCGGGACCGCTCTCCACTGGCAGCCCGTGCGGTTGACGTAGCGTACGGCGTCGACGACGTCGCGCCGTTCGTAGACCTCGGGGTGACCGCCGGTGGGCAGGGTGGCGGCCGGCGGCGGCAGCAACGGCGCGATGAGTGCCCACTCGGCATCGCTCATGTCGGAGGGGTAGCGGTGTTCTCGCACGTCAGGGCCCTGTTCTATGACGCACCGCGTACACACGCAGACCCCACCGGGGCGGGTGACGTGCCCGTTGGGGTTGACGTCGAACGTGCCGGGCTCCCACCAGTGCCGCTCGTACGGGGGCTGGCTGGTGCTGTTCCCCGGCCCGGCAGCGTCCAGCTTGTCGATGACCTGCTTGAACCAGTTCAGGCCCTGGGTGTCGTCACCCTGCCAAGCATGGTTGACGGTGCGACCGTTGATGACCATCTTCCGGTGGTACGGCTTACCGCGGGCGGCCAGGACCTTGATGGCACGGCCCCGGTACGTGGTACGGATCATGTGGTGCTCCTCAGCTATGAGGGGGAGTCCTAGTGAACTGCTGGATCGCTGCGAGCATCCCCAGGGCGTTGGCAACGGAAGTGAACGCGGTGGGCTGGAGAGCCGCCAGGACGGCAAGCAGGGGCAGCAAGGCGTAGAAACGGGTCAGATCGTGGCCGGTCATGGGGTGTTGGGGTTCTTTCGGGTCGGTGATGATGGCGTGACCCGGCCACAATCTGGGTGCGCGGGGGCACCGAACGTTCCTGGTAGTTCGGGCGGTGCCCCCGATGCAGAACAACGTATCCGCTAAAGCATTGTCGCGCAATGCTTGCCGGTCTGTTCGTCGTCCAGGTACAGCGCCGGGCTACGCCACCGTGCCGAACAGCGTGGCTTCTATCGGCTTCGCCAACCGAACACGGCACAGTTCCGCGTGCTTTTCGTCCTGCTCGATTCCAACGCCGGTGAAGCCCTCAACCAGGCACGCTTCCAGGGTCGTCCCGGATCCGGCGAACGGGTCGAGGACGGTTCCGCCGGGCGGGGTGACGAGCCGAACGATCCAAGACATGAGGGCGAGCGGCTTGACGGTGGTGTGCGCGGTGCCGTCGGCGAGCCGGGGTCGTTCGGAGGCGGGGGCCTTGGCCTCGTAACGGAAGACGGGGAAGAAACGGGCCTCGGCGCCGAACTCTGGTACTGGGCAGCCGGGGCTGCAGGTGTCAGCGCAGTCCGGGCCGTGGCCGAGGAGGATGTTGGTGGGCCAGCGGCCGGCGGGATGTGCGGAGTCTTCGCGAGTGCCGGTCCAGTCGCCGAGCGTGTCGCCGTTGCGGGGACTGGTGATGCCGACAACGGAGGCGCACTTGTCTCGGTAGTCCTGCCCAGCCCCCGTTCGGCAGGCGTCGACGTTGATCCCGCCGGTACCGTGTTCGAGGACGTTGGCGACGGTCGTGTTGAAGCCGGTGGACTTGCGGGCGAGGACGATCGGTTCGTGCGCGGGCTTGAGCGTGGTGTTCCAGCCTTGCCACTGGCGGGCGGCCTCGGTGGCGGGTGCGGTCAGGTCGTAGGCGCCGTCACTGAGCGCGGTGAACTGCACGTCGGATTCACGGCGGACGCGGAAGCCCTGCCCGATCACCTCACGCTGACCCCACGTCTCGCCGAGGGTGCCGCGGCGCGCGTTCAGTTCGGCGACGAGCGGCCGGATCTCGGTGTCGTCGAAACCCATGGAGTCGCGCAGCTGGTCCCACTGCTCGGGAGTCGGGACCGATGCTGCTTTGCTGGCAGTCGCGGTCCAGTGGCTAGCCATGCCGTTGAAGCCGAACAGGTCGTCGATCTGTTTCACGGTCCATCCGGCTGCGGTGCGTGCTGCGGTAAGCCAGGCGGTCACCTGCAGTATCTGGGCGCGGTCGTCACGGTGCCGGTCGATGGACTTCGCGATGTCCTGGCCCTTGGGGAAGCCACTGCCGTAGATCCAGTGAAGGCTGTCGCGGATCTCGAAGCCGGCGTCCTCGACCGCGCACGTCATTCGGTGGTAGGTGCGGGTTCCACCGAACGCCAACAGGTGGCCGCCGGGCTTCAGCACCCGCCAGCACTGCCGCCACACGTCCACGTTGTAGGCGATGCCGGAGGCGTCCCACGACCTGCCCATGAAGCCGAGCTCGTAGGGCGGGTCGGTGACGATCGCGTCGACGGAGGCGTCGGCGAGGGTGGGCAGTACGTCCAGGCAGTCCCCCAGGTGCAGGGTGACGCCGTCGGCGGTGTAGTACGGAGCTGACACGATCGTCTCCTCGGGCGTCCGAGTGGGGCACTTCATGCTGGTCTGATTTGCTGCGGATGTTCCCTCCGAGCTCACGCGGTCACATCCTCTCGGCAGTCCCGGCATAGTCCGTCCGGTGTTGGCAGCATCTTCCGATGCCCGCACGCCGAACCCAGGCACTTCACGTACTGACCGACACCGGCCACGGAATCGATCTCATCGCCGTTACGCGGCTTCGGGAGCGGGGGAGCAGCTGGCAGGTTGCCCGGGTCCAGACGATGCCGGTAAACGGCCGCCAGCGACTTCGCCGACGCCGTCTCCTCCGTAAGTTGCACTCGCAGCTGCCACTCCGGCCAGCCGGCTGCGAAGGCGGCGGCCACCGCGGTGATCAGGTAGTCGCGCTGCCGGGGACCGGGAAGACGACCCCCGTACGGCAGCCGGTCCACAAACGCGGCCGCTGCTGCAGCTTGTTCTTCCTGCTGCGGAGCATCCACCCCTCCCCCTCCTCCCGGTTCTGCCACCGCTTCGGCGGAATCGTCCTCGCGCACGGGGGAGGAGGAGGTTCTTCCCCCGGGTTCTTTAACCCCGTAGGGGTTAACTCCCGTCCCTCCGACATCCGGTCCACCGGGACCCGGTCGACCGACATCCGGTCCACCGAAGTCCGGTCGAGCGGGATTCGGTCCCACCTGCGAAAACTCATGAGCAGCCGAAGTTTCCGGCACGGCAGCCAGATGACCGCGATCGGCCTTCTTAGCCTTGCTCCACGGCTTCGGCAGGCTGGCCGGCAGGGCGGATGGATCCTGCGGCTCCTCGTAGATCGTGGTGGTCGTGACGAACCGCCCGCGCTCGCCCTGCGTACGCGTCCGCACCAGGTAGCGCTCGGTCTCCAACTCGTTCATGTAGCCAGCGATCGCATCGCGGCCTTCAGGGTTGTCCGCAGCCAACGATCGGATATCCACCCTGGCCCCGGGCGGCAGGCTGAGCAGGTACTCCGCCAGACCGCGGGCTCCGAAGGAGAGCCGGTTGTCCTGGACCAGGGCGTTGTCGAGGATGACGAACCCGCGGTCCTTCCGAGGGCCACGTTCGATGTTCACCGCGCACCCCCGTGGGAGTGATCAACGTGGGGGGACTTGCCACATGGCGCGTGGCACCCGGTAACCTCCTGCATTAGGAGACCCTCACTTCTGCTCTGGGGTGAATCTCTGGGACCAGCGGGGTGCAACCCGCTGTGACTTGCATGAACGGCCGGCGAGGAGCTGCTGCGGCTCCGATGACCCGGCCGTTCGCGTATCCGGGCACTGGGGCTGCGATCCCAGGGCCGAGACGGTCACGGCTTCTTGGCGACTGGGCGGATGAGGTTCCCGTCGTCGTCCACGTTGTTGTAGATGTCCCGGAAGAACTTGAGGAACGGACCGGTGGCCATGAGCAGCGCGCCGGCGGCCTCCCCGTACGGGTTGTCCTTGTCCGGCCCGAACGGCCAGTGCTTCTCATACCGCTCGGACGTGGCAATGTGGCGCACGCCCTCGCGGGTGATCTTTTGAACGATGTTCAGTCTGACCAGCAGTTCTGCCCCCGTGCCGAAGGTCACGGCAGGGGGAAGGCGGGTCTCTCCGACGTTTTCGGGGTTGCGCGGACTCATCGGCGTCCACGCAAACTCGCGTCACTTCGCACCATGCGAAGCGAAGGCGATACGCTCATGACGAATCTCCTAGCGGGATTCCCTACTGCCGACGTCTTCGCAGGGCAGCGGCATGTAGGGCGGCCGGCCGTGCCGCTGGTGCGGTCGGCCGTATTAGGTTCTACTCCTGCGGACGCAACGAAGTGGTCCAACGCAGGATCGTGGAGCCTTCAGCGACCTTGACGGCCACCTCCACGACCCGGCTGTCTTCCAGAACCACCGTGCGAACCACCTGCGTTACGACGACCTCACCAGCGGTCAGCCCCAACGCATCCTTCTCCGCAGCCGTCGCGTGACGGCTTGTCACCTCCTCGAGGACCTCGGCCTGGGCGGACCCAAGCCGCGAAGCAGCCAACTCCCTGGAAGCCCCCGTGGACACTGGCTCCCTGAGTTCCGGAGTCACCGCGATCACGTAGGCGGGGTAGTAGCTGCTGCTGAGGTGAACTGGCGCGCCGTCTCGGCTGACGAGCCGGCGCCGAACCTGTACGGGTGTGCCCGGCTCCACCTCCAACCGTGGCGCGACCAAAGCGTCCGCACCCACAGTGCCCACTTCGAGAATCCGCGACTGCTCGCCGCTCTCCATGGCGCTACCGGTAGCCGCGTGCAAGGCGACTCGGGTGCTGATGGCGGTGCTTGCAGGCGCCGCCACGACTGTCCCTACACCAGGCTTTGAAAGCGTCAGGCCCTCCATCTTGAGCTGCCTGAAGGCGCGATGCGCGGTCGTGTGCGCGACATTGAACTGTTCGCTGACCTTCGTGTAGCTCGGCATGGTGTCGCCGGGCCTGAGCGTCCCGTCCCGGATCTGCCGACGGAAGTGCTCAGCAATCTCCGAGTACCCGGTGTTCTTGGCCATGGTCGACCTCCTCTCACTGTCATGCGCTGCACTCCATGCGTGCAGCGGTGCACCTCTGAGATTAGTCGAAGAAAACTTCCTGCGCTACTAGTAGCGCTCCATGGCGCGGGTAGTCTACATTGAGGTTGTCGGCAACGACGAAGGCCCTTGGAAACGCCAAACGGCCCAGGTGGTGACACACCCGGGCCGCTCAGGGGCCCCGAAGGACCCGACAGATCGCTACCCGCCTCAACAGGAGCGACTGCCATGAGGAACCGTATCGGACAGACGGTGGACGCACAGAACGCCACCACCAGCACAATCACCCCGACCACTACCGACTTCGCCGGCCGTACGTCCCGCAGCTTGTTCGCGGAGGCCCGCCGGTACGCGTCCGCCGCCCGGAACATGGTCGAGGGCCGCTACGACGGCATCGACAGTGACGGCCGCCAGTGGACTGTCGACGAGCTGTACGCCCGTTCCGCGCAGTGCCGTCGCGCTGGCGGCGACGCCGAGCAGACCGAGAACGAGGCCGCGCAGCTGGCCGAGGACCTCGGTCCGCGTGCCCAGGGCACGGTGTACGACAACGCGTCCGGGACGTTCCGGGTGCTCGAGGTCGTCACCGACGCGTCCGAGGCGCGCCGCGTGCTGAAGCGCAACGCGGCCCAGTTCGCCGTCCTCGTCGAGGACCTGCACACCGCCGGCCGCCACTACACCGGCGCCGTCTGGACCGGATCCGACCGCGTCCTGAAGGCGGTGGCGGCGTGATGGTAGACATCGCCACCCGGATCGTCACCGCGGTCGGTGCCGTGTTCGCCGCGTATGGCGTCGTCGGCATCCTGTCCGGCCGCATGGAGCGGTGGATGGCCTGCGGGTTCCTCGCCGTCAGCGCCTTCATCGCCGGCCTGAACTACACCGCAGCCGCCTCGTACCAGTGGGCTGCCCTCAACGCGGGCTTCACCGCGATGAACACCTACGTGTGGTGGCACGGCGGCGGCGAGAAGCAGGTCGCGCAGCTTCGCCGGCACCTGGGCCGGAAGGACGGTGCCCGCTGATGGCCCGCATGTCGCGTCGCGAAATGAACGAGCTCGCCGCAGACCGTGAGAAGTGCGCCGCCCGGTCCGCGCGGAACGCGCAGTCCGCCAGGGAGGCGGCCGCCGACCCGGCGCTCTCCGAGAACCTCCGGAAGCAGGCGGCTGCCACCGTCCCGATCGCCCTGCGCCACGCGGAGGAGTACCTCGAGGAAGCCGAAGCGCTCCGTGAGGGCCGGATCCCGGGGGAGGACTGGTGACCATGCAGAATCCGTTCGTCGGCCACTCCCACGGCCCGAGCCCGTACTTCATGCCCGACTGCCCGCTGTGCGACGCGCAGAAGGAGGCCCGGAACCGGGCCATCGCCCACCTGCACGAGGCGCTGCTCCTGGCGTCGACGTTCAACGACACCGACTCCCGTACCGTCCGCCTGAACCTCGGGCCGACGCACGCGACCGGTGAGAACGTCAGCCGCTGCCACAGCATCGACCTCACCGCGAAGCAGATCGAGGCGCTGGCCGACGCCATCGACTCCAAGACCGCGCACGCCGCATCCCAGCCGGACGACACCGACCAGCAGTTCATGGACAGGATGGCCGCCGTAGCCGATGCCCGAATCGCCGGTTGGGAGAAGGAGACCATCCCCGGCGGCGAGTGGTCGGCGGCCGCGGTCGCTCAGAACGACACCGACATCTGGGACCAGGTCAACGACGCGTTCGCCACCTTCGACGTCCGACAGATCAGCGCGGACGTCATGAACGACCCGAACCCGGACACGGATCCGATGGACGTGATACGCGCGCTGGACGCCACGTTCGGCGACAACGTCCACGACTCGCTGGCCGACGAGGACGACGTCTGATGTCCGGCCCGTTCCCCAGCACCAGCGGCAACGCCGTCCCGTCCGTGGACGGCACCGACCTCGCCGGCATCCACCCGGGCGTCGACCTGATCCGGGATGGCATCCGCCTCATCGCCCACGACCGCCTCGACCGCAACACCACCCAGGTCCTGATCGCCGCCCTGGCCGGCTCCGGTGACGGAACCGACGTCCTCGCCGCCATCGGCCACCTGATCGCACGCCTTACCAACGCCGACACCAACCCCGCCCTCCGCCACCTGCCCCTCGACATCCAGAAGCAGGCAGCCCACCAGGGCTGGCTCACCGCCCACAACCTCACCGACCCCGACCTGAGGAACAGCGCCGCCACCGCCAACCACACCCTCGACCACCCGAAGGGCTCCCAGCCGTGAACCGTCTACTGGCCCGGTTACGGGCCCTGATCGCCTACGCCGGCCAGTGCAACCGCTGCGGCACCTGGTTCGACGACTGGAACGGCGGCACCTGCGACTCCTGCAAGGACCTCCCGAACGCCTTCTGACCACCACAACCCCGGGCCCCTGGCCCGGCTCGAGGCCGCCCCACCCACCGCCCCCGAGGTGGGGCGGCCCCGAGCCAGACCAGAACCACCACCCAACCCGACCAGCGAAAGGACCACCGTGAAGCAGAAGACCCCCCAGATCATCATCTGGGCCATCGCCATCATCCTCACCGCCCGGCTCACCTGGACCGTCGCCCAGCACAACACGCCGGTCCTCATCACCAGCACCGTCGCCCTGTCCGTGCTGTTCAGCGCCAAGCAGGGCGCCGAGACCCTCGCTCGCGGCATCGCGGCCGCCCGCAAGAACGGGTCCGCGCGGTGACCGGCCAGGAGTTCCGCGACGAGCACGGCAACCCTGCCGACTGGGACGACACCGAATACGAGGTGTTCCAGGCCGTCGCCAAGCCCGGCCCGCCCACCACCACCGACCACGACCTCGCCGCCTGACCACCAGGAAGGACACCGATCCCCGTGACCGTCACCCAGGAACAGGCCGTCAGCACGGCCGACCAGCAGCAGGGCAGCCACTTCTACGCCATGACCGTCGCCAAGGCCCTCCGGCCCGGCGTCAGCGCCGACTACTGCATCAGCGGCACCACCACCCCGCCCGCCAACTGGACCCGCGGTGACTTCTTCCAGTGGGTCTACGACGGCATCCTCCGCCAGCACCCCGAGCTGGCCGGTGCGTCCGTCATGTACTTCACCGTCGACCGCAACCAGCTCTGACCTGACTGGCCACCACCCTCTAGGCCGCCTGAACCGAAAGGACACCAAAGCCCCCATGACCGCCATCCCGCGGCCCACTGGCAAAGCCGCCCGCATCGTGGAGCGAATCCTGCTCGGTCTCTGCTGGACCACGCAGGCGGCCAGCCTCTGCTTCTACACCGCAATCACGGTGCAGTCGCCCATCTGGCACAGGATGTGGTCCTCCGAACCGTTCACCACGGCCTGCCTGGGGGCCCTAACCATAGGCATGGCCATCCTCTGGCCCATAAGCCTGCGAGAAGAACAGAAAGTCTTCTACGACCGCCGAGCCCAGCGAACCTACCGAAAGCTCAGCTCCCTCGCGCACGCCACCGTCCTACTCGTCGCGTCGCTTGCAGCATCCGTTCACTCCAACCGGATCGGTATCTGGTTGCTCCTGGGACTGGCTGCCCTCTACTCCAAGGTCACGTGGTCGGCGTGGATGCGAAGCCGGTTCCTGCCCGCCGAGGACCAGGCCGTCATCGACGCCATCCAGGCACGCGAAGACGAGCAGGCCTCGGCCATCCACGACGCCAGCCAGAAGGAACTCCGCCGGCAGCGACTCAGCGCCGTCCTTACCAGCCTCGGCTACCAACTGACCGACCCCGACCCCGTAGCCACACCACAGAGCCAGGACAGCCCGGCACAGACGGGGTGGACCATCCCCGCGCGCAAGCACGCGCCGCTCGTCTACTTCATCCGCAACGGGAACCGCTTGAAGATCGGCACCACCACCGACCTGAAGCGCCGAATCCGCACCCTCGCGCTGCGCGCCGAAAACGTCGTCCTGCTCCTCGACGGAGGCCAGTCCCTCGAACGCGAACTGCACAAGCAGTTCACCGACCTCCGCATCAGCAACACCGAGTGGTTCGCCTACGACGGCGCCCTCATCGACTTCATCGCCGACCAGAACCGAATCGCCCGAAAGGAAGAGGACCAGTGAACACCGCCCGCAAGAAGTCCCCCCTCACCAAACTCGCATCCCTCCTGTCCTTCGGCTCCCTGATCTGGACGACGTGGAGCCTGTTCGACCTGCTCGGAGCCGGCCCCGCCGGGATCACCGTTGCCGCATGCGCAGACGCCGTATGGGGCTCCGTCATCTACGCCGAATACCGCGGCGTACGCCTCGCTGGGAAGAAGTGGCCGGTCGCCCTCTTCGGATGGACCGCGCTCCTGGCCGTCGGGTTCTTCCTCGTCTGGCACGGCATTGCCAACGGCAACCTCGCCATGGCCTTCGCCGGACCGTTCCTGCCCGTCGGATCGAAGGTCGTCTGGGCCCTCGCCCTCGCCGACATGCGGGACCCCGCCGCACTGACCGACGCGGAGAAGACCACCCTCGCCGCAATGGAACGCGGTCTGGCGTTCGAAGAGGCGCAGCACGCCACAGAGATGCGGCGCCGCACGATGCGCGCCGAGCTCCTCATGGCGGAAGTGTCCACCGACTTCGACATCGAAGTGATGCGGCAGGACCGCGCCCGGGAGCTACACAGGAGCCGCCCCCTGGAGTTGACCGTCGCACCCGACGCCCCGCAGCGCACTGAAGCGGACGGTGAAACCGCAGATCACACCTATGAGGCGCACCAGATCAGCGTGCCACTCATTCCCGCTGAGACGCCCCGCATCATCCGTGAGGCGCCCCTGCTGCACGACGGCGAGACGCTCTCGCTTCAGGGCGTATCGAAGGCTGAAGCGGTCCGTATCGTCCGTGCGGCGGAGCCCACCGCATCAGCGCCGCAAATCGTGAAGCGCCTCGCGCAGCAGGGCATCGAAGCGGACGCCGGATACGTACGGACCGTCCTGTCCCGTATCAAGCAGCGCAACACCACCGACGGAGGCTACCTGTGAGCCTCCGACACACGACCGCCAGGCTGCGGACGGCGCCCCCGCCCGCGGCCCCCGGCCGCGCCCCCTTCGGCCCGCGGACACACCCCGCCACCCGCCCGGGCCCGGTCCACGCGGCACCGGACTGGCCGTCGCGCTGGCACCTGCTCATCCCCGCCGGCTTCCGCAACCAGATGGAAGCCCTCGGCCTGTGGCAGAACCCCACCCCTCTCATCCCGTCCGACCACCTCGCCCAGACCCTGGCGGTCCTCGACCGCTACGGATGGGGCCGCAGCTTGGACTTCAGCCCGACCGGCCGGATGTGCATCCGCGGCGCCCAGACCTTCCTCGAACGCACCGGGCACGTCACCCCGACCGGGCGGGCCCGGGCCGTCGACTACCTGCAGCAGACCCTCCAGGAACACGGCTACCACCAGCCGTTCTTCGCCTGGAACGACCACCAGGACCGCACGGTCCAGCACGTCAGCAACCTGATCACCCACGCCGCCGGCACCGCACGCAAGAACGGAGAATGAGCAGTGACCCCCGAGCAGTTCGACCAGGAATTCGGCCCCGAATTCGCCCCCAGCACCGCTCCCCAGGCCAGCCCGTACGGGAATTACACGCGGCCGGTAAAGCCCGGCCTGACCAAGCGCGGAAAGATCGCGATCACGGTTGCTGCGCTCGCCGTCGCCGGTACCGGATTCTTCTGGTACGAGTCCAATGCGGCGCAGGCCGCGAAGGACGCCAAGGACACTGCAGCGCTCGAGATCCAGATGAAGAAGCTGGAACTGGAGAAGCTGAAGGAAATCAACAAGGCGACCGTCGCGCAGAGCAAGGAGAAGGCCACCGCGGACGCCACCCGGCAGAAGGCGGTCAACGCCTGCATCGAGGCCGACAAGGGTCTGGTCGGCAAGCAGATGGGCGTCACCTACAAGTCCGTGGTGGCCGACTGCCAGAGCCAGTTCGCCGACGACAGCGACGGCACGGACATGGCCGCGGCCGGCTCCTCCACCAGCACCGGCAGCGGGGGCGTAGGCATCAACTCCACCGGTCTGCTGGCCATCGCCGGCGGCGGCGGTCTGCTCGTCGTCATGGCCGCCAGCCGCGCCAGGCGAACTAACACACAGTAACGGCCCCTGGTTACTTACTCCTTGCTTCCGGCCCTGTGGAGCAGTGAAGACGCCTTCCACTGTGATCACGCGGAAGGGATCTTCACTGCCACGGCCGGGAGTAAGTAATCACGTTCAGTCACACACGAGGAGCGGTAGATGGCGACCGACACGGTCCCCGCAGCAACCCCCGGACCACCGGATCCCCCCAACACCCCGGCCACCACGGCGGCCACCGGGCAGACCCCGTCCAAGGGGTTCCTCGCGTCGATGGTGTCCGCCGTGGAACCCGCCCGGGCCACCTTCGACATCGTCCCCACCACCGGCACCGACACCCCCGCAGGCGCTGACGGGGTCCTGGACCGCTCCGCCCCGGGCGTGTCCTCCGCGTCGTACCGGGACGCCGACCAGGCCACCGCCAACGACCCCGACGGACGGCAGCGGAAAGCCCAGGGATCCATCTGGAAGGCGTGGTGGCTGGCCGGCGCGCAACGCTGGGCAAAGGGCGGAGGCACCGCCAACAAGCGCCTCGACCTGAGGAAAGCGAAAGCCAATTCCCACCAGGTCAAGGAAAACCGCACCACCACATTCAGCAGGTCCGGACCTGCCCTGGTGAAGAATTCCATGGGATCCGGTAGCGGAACCAAGCAGAACGGCAGTAAGTCGGGCGGCAATTCGCACGGCAAGGGGCCCGTGAATTCCAGCGGGAACCGGTCGAACACGCACGGCCGGGACGGGTCCGGCGGCCGGTCGGGAAGCCACGGCCCTGCCGGAGCGGACACCAGGAAGCAGTCGGGCGGCCGCGGCCAGCACGGTCAGGGCGGCAAGGGATCGTCCGGGGCCGCGGGCGCCGACGGGTCCCGTACTTCCGGCAAGCACACGGACGGCAGCCGCGATTCGAAGACGAAGGCGCCCAAGCACTCCACCGACAAGCCGGGCCACGCCCCCGGCTCCGGCAGCAGCGGAGGAACGGGCAAGCAGGGCGCCGACGGGAAGAGCGGAGCGCACGGCAAGGACGGCAAGACCGGAGGCGCCGGCCACCCGGGCGGGCAGGGCGCGTCGGGCAAGCACACCGGCACCTCCTCCGCCGATACCCGGACCCCGCTGGAGAAGTCCCGCGAGATCGGCCACAAGGACGGCGGCAGCGTCCGCAACGTCGTCGACCACGTCAAGGCCTACAAGGACGGCGTCGCCGACGGCTACCGCGACAAGAAGGACGAGAACGCCAAGGAACACGACCGCCTCGACAAGGCCCACGAGGACCACAAGACCGCCAAGGCCGACGCCGAGAGGAACACCAAGCCCACGGATCCGGCCAAGCCCACCAGCGGCACCGAGAACACCGGTGGCGACGGCCGGCCCCCGCTCAAGACGGTCGTGAACGGCCAGCCCATCACCATCACCGACGACAACGCCCCCCTGGAGGACCCGCTCATGAAGACGCCGACTCCCATCCAAGCCCAGGGCATCGACGCCACCACCATCACCCTGGGAGACGGCTTCCTCAAGAACAAGGTCTCCCGCGGCGAGCTCCGCCGCTTCAAGCAGTACGAAGGCCGCCTCGAGGCACGCATCACCGGCCTCGCCCAGGTCGCCGACGCCACCCGCGCCCTCGCCGCGCAGGCCCGCGACCAGGCCACCGAATGCCAGAACCTCGCCGAACAGGCCAAGAACGTCAAGGGCGGAGAGAAACTCGTCGCCGCCCTCACCCGGCTCGCCGACAACGCCAAGGCCCAGGCCGAGGAAGCCGACGAAGTCAACAAGACCGCCGTCAAGGCCCACGACTTCGCCAAGGCCGTCCTGTCCAACATCCAGACCCGGTACGCGCCCCTCTACCAGGCCGTCGTCGACAGCGACGAGACCAAGCCCGCCGAGCTCAAGTTCTACACCGACCGCGGCGTCACCCCCACCGAGACCGCCCTCGCCGCCTGACACCCCCAAGGAGCCCCCCCTGTGGCCACCGAACTCACCTACAAGTCACTCCAGCGCGCGGTCGCCGCCCTCGAGAAGAAGGTCACCCGCAACGCCACCGACATCCAGGCAGCAGCGAAGGTCATCGACGACGAAGCCACCGCCGCCCGCAAGGAATCCGACGCGATGGCAGCCCAGAGCGTCGACAAGGACTCCGTCGCCGACGCCTCCGAACTGTCCAAGGTCATCCAGGGCGTCTCCGACGGCATCCTGTCCTACGCCGTCAAGGGCCAGGACACCGCCCGCCAGGCCAAGACGGTCGCCGACCAGGCCCGCACCACCCACGGCAACTTCCAGGAAGCCTTCGACCGCTCCACCGTCGACGGCCTCGAGAACGTCTCCCGCGACTGGTTCGAACAGCAGTAACCCGCCACCCCACCACCGCCCACCACCCGGCCACCCCTCATCCCAGACAAGGAGCACACCCCGTGTCCACGAACACCCGCACCGCACCCCGCACCGACACCGCGGAGCGGGCCGCCGCCATCACCCAGGCCCTCCTCCCCATCGCCACCGGCATCATCACCCCCCTCCTCGACCCCTCAGCCGCCACCATCGCCGGAGGCACCTACCTGGCCGGCGCCACCTTCGTGGCCGCGAACTACCTCGGACGGCTCGGCACCTGGGCCAACGACCTCCCCGGCATCGACATCGCCCGCGCCCACCGCGACACCCTCGGCATCTCCACCGTCACCACCGGCATGGCCCTCGGCCTCGGCCTCACCGGCGGCCCCCAAGCCGCCGAAGCCCTCATGGCCGGCTGGCTCGACATCGCCCACCAGCCCATCCCCGGCATCCTCTCCCTCGGCTGGTGCGCCGCCGTCGCCCTCATCCCCCTCAAACTCCGCCGCATCTTCGGCCGCCACCACACCCACCCCACCACCAGCACCGAAACCCTCACCGCGATCAACCACACGTTGGGGCCCGTCACCGTCGCCGACGAAATCCTCGCCGACTGGCACCGCCACATCAGCAACCCCGACACCGGCATCCACAAGGGACAAGTCCTCACCGACGTCGTCGTCTACACCGACCGCTGGACCGGCCGCATCATCGCCCCCGCCGGGAACGCCGTCACCGTCACCAAGGAAACCGTCTCCTCCGTCTACCGCCGCAACCCCGCCTGGATCACCCTCAGCCACGGCGACCACTCCGGCGAAGCCCGCCTCACCGTCAACCACCAGCCGCCCGCCGAACTCGACCCCAACACCCTCGAAGGCGCCTGGAAACGACGCGTCGCCTGCCCCGGCGGCACCCTGCCGAAAACCCACCTCGAACACGTCACCGACGACCCCAACACCGGAGGACAAGCCGCCTGGGTCGTCGCCGACGACGACATGCGCGGCGCCCTCCGCGCCCCCGACCTCACCGACCTCGCCGGAGACCTCCGTAAATC
This sequence comes from Streptomyces sp. NPDC048288, assembly GCF_043201555.1. NCBI lineage: Bacteria > Bacillati > Actinomycetota > Actinomycetes > Kitasatosporales > Streptomycetaceae > Streptomyces > Streptomyces sp. NPDC048288. The sequence goes on along the minus strand of NZ_JBICZD010000023.1, from coordinate 15,102 downwards.
CCCCGCCCTGATCTCCTACGAACCCAACCCCAACGACGTCCGCAAAGCCGTCATCCGCGTCATGGACACCAACCCCCTCAAGAAGGGACACGACTTCCAAGGCCTCGACTCCCTGAAGATGACCAAGGGAGGACGGTTCCCCATCGGCCGGATCATCTCCGGACACCCCGCCATGCTCCCCGCATTCGACCCGCAAATCGGCGGCCAACACGTCGTCATCGCCGGCACCACCGGATCCGGGAAGGGCGGAGCCACCCAAGTCGTCTCCCTCGGCTACCACGCCAACGGCGCCGCGATCCTCTACGCCGACCCCAAAGGATCATCCAACCCCGCCATCACCAAAATGGCCGCCCACTCCGGACTCACCCAACACGGAGCCCTGGGCACCCTCCGCATCTCCTACGCCATCCTCCAATGGCGCATCGCCGAATCCGCCCGCCTCGAACTCAAGAACTTCCAAGCATCCAAGATGCGCCCCTGGTGCCCCACCATCCTCGACGAAGCCGGCCAACTCCTCGCCCCCAACATGCCCAACCGCAAGGAAGCCGTCGCCATCGTCAAGGCCGGCGCCACCCTCGGCCGCTCCATGGGCATGCCCTGGGTCATCATCAACCAGGTCATCAACCTCGACCAGCTCGGAAGCGAACAGGCCATCCGCGCCAACCTCATCAAGGGCGGATCCTGGATCATCCTGCGCACCGACTCCGACCAGGCCAACCTCAGCGACCTGCCCCCCGGATTCGAAGGCATCGACCCCGGCATGATCCCCGCCGTCTGGCCGCACGGCGAACAGTCCCTCATCTACGACCCCGACCTCCCCGAAGACGACCCCACCCGCACCTTCGGACTCGGCTACCTCGCCACCGGCGGAGGACGCCCCGGCATGATGCGCATCGACACCCTCGAAGACGCCACCCCCCACATCCAGCACGACCACATCGCCGTCCCCGAAGACTTCCCCGACTGGGACGACAGCACCCTGGAAGAGATCGCCAACACCCCCATCCCCGGCTTCGAGGAGAAGGGATCAGGCGACGAAGACCACGACGGCCCCGTCATCGCCCCCGGCATCAACCTCCCCGCCCAGAAGGACCTGACCGCCGAGGACAAGGTCCTGACCGCCCTCCGTGATGCTGCAGACCCCCTCCACCTCGAATATCTCGACGGCAGCACCGACGTCGACGAGGACGACTTCGAGATCACCTACACGGACCGGCCCGCCCTCCACGCCGCCACCGGTCTCGTCGACTCCACCTTCGCGAACACCCTGAAGAAACTCGAAGCCAACCGGAAGATCCACCGCGTCACGGAAGGCAAGACCGTCCGCGTCGCCCTCGGCCCCGGCCCGCAGGGGAAGCGCCTCTGACAAACCCCCGCCCGTAGGACACCATCAACTCATCCCCGCCTGAGGGCCCGGTCGTCCCCCCGCCCCACCCCCAGGCACCACGGCCCCGCCACCGACTTCCCCCGTCCGGTGGCGGGGCCGACCCACACCCACCGGAGACCCACATGCCCCGCTACCGCAAGAAGCCCATCGAGGTCGACGCCATCCAGTTCACCAACGGCAACAGCGTCCAGGTAGCACAGTTCATCACCAACGGCGGCGGCACATTCCGCACCGACACCCACCCAACCGACGGCACCCACGACGTCTTCCACATCCACACCCTCGAAGGCGAGATGCGCGCCAGCGACGGCGACTGGATCGTCAAGGGCATCCAAGGCGAGTTCCACCCCGTCAAGCCCGACATCTTCGAAGCCACCTACGAGACAGCGCAGACACCCCAGCAACGCTGCTGCGGACGCCCCGAGACCTGCGACTACTGCACTCAATGCGCCGACTTCCAGGCCCGCCATGTCGGGGACCGGTTCTCTTCCGATTCGCGCGCGTGAGCCGCAGAGAGGGGCACGGGATGCCTGACCTGTACGGCTGGATCCTCGAGCAGATCGGCGGCAAGGAGACGTTGGCTCGGATCCCGGGGAAGCAGTGGTGGGAGCCGTGGGTGTTGCGTCGGTGCGCGGGAGACCGGAAGCTCCTTGAGGTCCACAAGCCACGGCAGGACGGTACCGGCTTCCCCGACAGCTTCCAGTGCCCGACGTGCAGCGAGGACGGTGGGGACGGCTACCAGTACCTCGTCCCGTTCCCGTGCGAGACGGTGCGGGCTCTGGCCGAGGCGTATGGCTGGAAGGAAGGCGCGTCTTCGTGAGCAAGGAACTCCGAGGCGTCGACGTCGCCTTCACCGTGCACAGCCCCGACAACCTGCCGGTGAAGGACGGGGAGCAGATGTACGCCGACGATGTCGTGCTGGAAGTGCGGGAGGCCGTGGAGGCGGCGGTGGGGGAGTGGTACGCGCGGCGCGGGCGGGAGCTTCTCGCCTCAGAGCCGCTCATCTCCTAAGTTACCCGCTGGTTCGGGTGCGACCTGCGGAAACGTGGCACCCAACGGCCTCCCGCCGGAACGATCCCGGGACGGGCGGGCATCCTGTGAGGGAGGGGAGGTGATCACATGCCGGGACGGAAACACGCCGGATTCAAGAGCAAGGCCCAGTGGAGGCTGTTCTTCGCGTCGCCGAGACTGCGCCAGTTCGCCCACCGGAAGGCCCACGCCACGAAGGGCGGGCCGGTGACGCGCTACCGGCGCCTGCCGATGCGTAAGGGCGTCCGCCGCCGCTGACAGCCCTACGAGCCCCCGCCCGCTCCTTCGCCCGTCAGGACCGCCACGCCGTCGAACTCGGCGGCCGGCTTGAAGAACCCGCAGCCGAGCAGCTGGCACCGCCAGCCCAGCCACATCGGGTCCTTGGCCAGGATGTGCTCATGCTCCAGCGGCTCCCGGCCGAGCAGCGGACCGTAGGCGTAGCGCATGGCGTCCGTGCTGTGGTTCACGGTCATGCCCGTCATTCTCCCGCTCAGGCCGTCGCCTGCTGCCCCTGCTTCCCGTCCTGGGCTTGGGGGGCGTTCGGGTCGCCGGGTTCCTGCCCGGCGGCCGGGTCCTCGGGCGCGCCGTCCTCCGGGGCTGTCGCCGCGGGATCCGCCTGGCTGCCGCTGGTGCCGAACGGGTCGCCGGCCGGGAGCGGGTTTGCCACCGCCTTGTCGTCCCGGATCCGCGCCACCTCCTCCTGCACCTCGTCTTCGTCCCACTCCGGGTGCAGCGTCTTCACCTTCATGTACGTGGAGATGGCGCCCGCGGTCTCCAGGAACGACAGGGTCCTGCCGACGGCTTCCGGGTCGGGCTGTACGGCCTGCGGCCACGAGGCGGTCAACTCGGCGGTCGGGTCGACGCCCTTCGCGCCGCAGTGCTTGACGTCCACCCACATCGTCGTCGTCACCAGATCCAGGAGTGTCGGCCGCTGGTACAGGATCTTCGTGCCGCGTGTGGTCAGCGACTCCTCCTTCCGCGCCACCACCTCCGTCGCGGTCGCCGCGACGGTGCCCTCGTCCCCGAACGACTGCGCCGAGTAGCCGGCGGACGACAGGATCTGCTTCCGCAACGCCGTGCACGTCCGCTCATGCTCGTCGACACGGATCGCGAACTGGTTCATCGCCATCGACGACGCACCAGAGCCTTCGTCCAGCATGTTCAGCTGCACGAACACCTCACGGTCCAGGTCGAAGAACCCTCCCTTGCCCGGCCCGTCCGTCTCCAACATGCTCTGCGGCAGCATGATCCGCGCCTTCCCCAGGCGGAGATCCCGCATCCACGACGTCCACGCCTCATCCAGGGACCCCATCAGCGGCTCGATCCCCGCGAAGTCGGAGCGGCCGAACGGTTCGGCGTCCGGGATGTGATCCCACATGCGCTGCGGCCGGATGTTCGGCAGGTAATGCACCAGCAGCCGGTCCACGTCGGTCGCCATCCGTCCCTGCGCGTCGACCCGGGCCACCAGGTACTCGGTGTCCGGATGGTCCGCCAACCCCATCGACATGCCCAGGGTGTCCGCATCCCCCCGGTACAGGCCGTACTCGATCGTCCCGGGCTCGTGCCGCTCCAGCAGCCGCCACACCTCCGAGCCGCCCGTCGGCGACTCCAGCACGGTCCACACCGTCGCCGCGGTCAGGATCCCCCACTTCCACTCCGGGACCACCGCGTCCGGGCCCAGCACGTCCCACCACGGGCGCGGCCGCAGCGTCTTGTCCCACACCACCCGCACATACACCCCGGACAGCGCGGACGCCTTCTCCGTGCCCTCCCGCATCGTCGCGTGCCCACGGTCGTCCAGGTACCGCTTGATCTGATCCGTCGTCGACTTCGCCACCTCCGTGTCCTTCGCGGAGTCCGTGTCCACGGTGACCGACGGAACGTCCGCCCACAGCAGGTTCGCCGACAACTCCGCGATGTCGCCGGCGAGCGGCACGTGCAGCTTCGACTGCGGCTGCCCCGGAGTAACCGGCTCCCCCCAGAACATGCGCGCCAGACTCCCCACCAGACCGCCCCGGAACTGCGACGGCTTGTTCAGGTCGAAGAACTCCCGGGCGCGCGGGTTCTGCGAGTACGAACCCGGCCCCCCGTACACGAGCGCCAGATGGTTCGTGTCACCCGAGTACCAGGCCCGCCACACATCCATGTCGGCGAACGGCTCATGGAACTGAACGGGCGGCCACACGGTCTTCCCGGACGGCGGCAGCGGCATAACGTGGTTCCTTCCTAGGCGGCCATGGCCAGCTGGCGCTGCCACAACGCTCGAGTGGTGTACGTGACGTAGCGGGTGGAGTCGATCCCGTGATCGGCAACCTTGATGGGCTTGTCCTCGCCCTTCTCCGCGGCCTTGTCGTCCCAGGCGTAGCCCGGCATCTCCGCGATCAGGCCCTTGCACGAGGAGTGGACGAGGAGCTTCCCCGCCGAGAGCAGGCTGGACATGGTGCGGATCCCGTCCAGCACCGCGTTGTTCGCCGGCGTCGGCGTCAGCTTGTCCCGACGCAACTGAGCCGAGAACGACGCGGCGGACGGGTCGACGGTGACGAACTGGGGGCGCACCGGGCCGATCCCGGGAACGTCCGCGAGCCAGTGCCGCACCCGCTCCGAGTACTCCAGGTCCGTGAGCTGACGGCGCTGCTGCCGGCCGTCATACCGCCACTCCGAAGCGATGTACAGCTTCCGGTCCCGGCCCAGGCCCAGGAGCGTGGCATGGAACGGGTTGGTCTGCCCGTAGTCGACGCCCACGCCGATCCACCTGGCGATCTCCGGCAGCGTGCTGGTGATGTGGCGTGCGTCGTCCCACATGTCGAAGACCGCGCCCTCGGCAGCGATCCACTCACCGAGGACGAACCGCCGATACCAGAGGCCCACGAACTCGGCCTTGATCGCTTCGACATAGTCCGTGGCCAGGGACGGGTTGTCGTCCAGCGTGTAATGCCAGTAGCGGATACCGAGTTCGTCGCGGCGGTCGATGAAGTCCCGCTTCAGCCAGTGCGCCGGCGAGCCCGGATTCGTCGACGCAAACAGCTTCGCCCCCGGCACCGACATACGGCCCAGAAGCTGCGTCCAGAACTCCTGCGGTACGAGCGTGGCCTCGTCCACGAGCGCACCAGCGCACGTCATACCGCGGAGCCGCTCCTCGGCCCGGACGTCGTTCGCACCGATCACGCGGACCGGGCGGCCCAGGATCGTTGCCGTCGGAGCGCCACGCGTGTAGTGCACGTGCTGCGCCAGCGCCCCGAACAGGTTCGGGTCCTGCAGCGGGATGAACACGTTCGATGCCGCGGTGTTCGTGGTCTTCGCGATGACCGCGAGTTCCCCGCCCTTCGGTGCTGAAGCCACGTAGATCAGCCACCGCAGCAGCGTGGAGATGGTCTTCCCCGCTCGGATCGACCCCGAAGCGATGTTGATGCGGGCGGTGCTGTGTGCGACGAAGTCGATCTGCTTCGGCGACATGCCCAGAGCGGGGGCCGCGAGCACCGCTACTCCGCCGAGCCGGCGTCGTCCGCAGCCTGCTGCCTGTTCTGCGCGGCCAGGGCAGCGATCCCAGCAGCGAGGTTGTCGAGCATCGACACCGCGTTGTCCGTACCGGCCTCGCCCTGCGCAGGCACCAGCTTCAGCGACCGGTCGATAGCCATACCCGCGGTCGACATCAACGCCCGCTTGTCCGCGGCCGGCGGCTCCGAGACGGGCTCCTCGGCGTACGTGTTGTCCTTGCCACCGAAGCTGTAGATGATCGCTGGCTCCCACATCTGCTCACGGAGCCGCTCGGCGTCCTCGATCAGATCCGTGGCCAACTGGCTACGCCGCTCCGCGAGATCAGCCAGACGTGCTTCCGTGGCGGCCTGGATCTGTGTCCGGTCGAAGGTCAGTCCCAGGTATGCGGCAGTACGGGAAGCGCAGGCCTGAGCGATGTCCATCTCGCGTGCGATGGCGTTTCGGCCCAAGCCGAGAGCATGGAGAGCGCGGAACTCGTCGAAGCGGTCCGCGCTGATGGTTCCGCTAGGCATGGTCATGCAGTCCTTTGGGCGGGGACAGTAGGGCGGTGGCCGGCACGGGCCAACTGCTGCAGCAGCACCGGCAGCGCGGTGCCGCGGGTACGCCAGTTGGGGTGCCAGACGATCACACTGCACCTGCAGTGCGGATGCCGTGGCGGGCCCGGGATCGACGTGAGGAACACGGTCCGGGCCGGGTCCAGGGACAAGCCGCCGGGGAAGTGGCCGCCCGGGCGGATGGAGCGGCCCGCGTACGCCGCGCACGCCGGGCAGGCGCCGGGCTCGGCGACCCACAGCAGCCGCACCCCGGGGCCGAGGTAGCGGGCGAGCGTGAGGGCGGCGTTGGCGGCCGCCGACGTGATGGCGACGGCGACCCCTGCGGTGATGCGGGTGACCGCGCGCCGTGCTCTGGAGAACACGGCCTTCACCCCGGCGATTCCGTACGCGGTCAGCCCGGCTGTGGTGAGCAGGGCCAGGGCGTGGGAGTGCTCCTCCTGCACGGCGGCCGCGATGTTCCCGGCGGCACGGTCGGCGACCGGCCCGGTCTCCACGGGCACGTTGGCAGGGGAGGGAACGCCGCGCAGAAGTGCGGTGATCCTGGAGGCGTGCTGGATACCCAGGGCGGCTGCGGTGTAGGCGGCGCGCTGTGCCTCGCGCATGGCGTACGCGCCTTGCCCGTAGAAGGCGGCCTGGAGGCTCTTGCGGATGTGCTCGATGAGCGCCTGGAGGTTGGCCGCGGACGGGATGGCCTGCGTGGGCGTGGTCACCAGCATCCAGCGGTGGGTGGCGTCGGTCTCGGCGTCGGTGAGGGCCTTGGCCAGTGGGCGGGCCGCGATCGCGGCGTGGCGGTGTTCGAGGGCGCGGAGTTGGGCGGGCTGACGCTGGGCCAGGTCGGCGATGTTCTTCGACGTCTCGGTCACTACAACCCCCCTCTCTTCCTTGGATTCAAAGGCTAGCTTGCGTTCTGACCTTTGATTGTGCAGCATAGTGCCAGGGTTTGGGTTAGCATCCATGCCAGACGTGCGCGGGCAAGGCACCGCGATCAACCACGTCCAGGCAGCCCAAGGAGGCTCTGATGTCGACCCCCGCCCAGCCGTCGAGCACGCCCGCAGACCCCGGCACCCAGCCGGCCGCCCCGCAGCAGCCCGAAGGCAACGCCCCGACTCCGCCAGAGCCGGCCGCACCCGCAACGCCCCCCGCGCAGCCCGCCACACCCGCGTCTCCCGCCGCCGCCCCGGCCACGGAGCCGACCACCGAACCCTCGGGCAAGGCCCCGAAGTTCGACGGCGACTTCGACCCCGCCCGCTTCCAGAAGCTCGTCGAAAACCTCCGCACCGAGGTCGCCGACGAGAAGCAGAAGCGGACCGACGCTGAGAAGAAGGCCCAGGACGACCAGGCCGCCTTCATGAAGAAGGTCGCCGCCGCGTTCGGCCTCGACACCGGCGAGGAGAAGCCGCCCACCCCCGAAGAGCTCACCGCCAAGCTGGCCGAGGAGCAGGCCCGGACCAAGGCGTCCGACGACCGCGCCCGCCAGACCCAGGTGGAGCTCGCCGTCTACCGGTCGGCCGCCAAGCACGGCGGTGACCCGGACGCGCTCCTGGACTCCCGGGGATTCGCCACCGCGATCGCCAAGCTCGACCCGGCCTCCGACAGCTTCGGAGCCGACGTGGAGAAGGCCGTCAAGGACGCGGTGGACGCGAACCCGAAGCTCGCCGTCGCCAAGCCGGCGGCCGAGCCGAAGCCCGCCATCCCCGCGGGCGGGGCCCCGATGGGCGGTGCACCGGGCGGCAAGAAGCAGTTGGGCGCGGAGGACGCGGCGCGGATGTCCCCCGAACAAATCGCAAAGGCCGTCGAAGAGGGTCGCTTCACTGCGTACCTGGGTGGCGGCCGGTAGGCATTAGGAGCCTCCGTGTCGATCAACAACTTCAAGCCGGAGATCTGGAGCGCGCAGCTCCTGATGGCTCTGCGCAACAGCCTCGTCTACGCCCAGCCGCAGCTCGTCAACCGCAACTACGAGGGCGAGATCAGCTCTCACGGCCAGAGCGTGCACATCACCACCATCGGCGACCCGACGATCTTCGACTACGACGCCGGTGACACCCTCAACTATGAGGACGTCGAGACCGCGGGCACCGACCTCGTCATCACCGAGGCCAAGGCCTTCGCGTTCAAGCTCGACGACGTCGACAAGGCGCAGGCCCTCCTCAACCCCATGGCGCAGATGGCCCAGAACGCCGCCTACGGCCTCCGCGACAAGGCCGACGCCTTCGTCGCCTCCCTCTACACCGGCGCCGCCTCCGCCAACGTCATCGGCTCCACCGGCTCCCCGATCGACACCTACACCACCGCGACCGACGCCTACGACAAGGTCCTGGTCCCGCTGCGCACCAAGCTCAACCGCGCCAGCGTCCCCAAGGAAGGCCGCTACGTCGTCGTCAGCCCCGAGTTCTCCGGCTCCCTGCTGAAGGACTCCCGGTTCATCAAGGTCAACGAGTCCGGCACCGAGGAAGGCCTCCGCAACGGCATGGTCGGCCGCGCCGCCGGCTTCGACATCCTCGAGTCGAACAACACCCCCAACCCGTCCGGCGACACCCAGGTCGTCCAGGCAGGCTACCCGGGCGCCATCACCTACGCCGAGCAGATCCTCGAGACCGAGGCCCTGCGCCTGCAGTCCACCATCGCCGACGCGATCCGCGGCCTGCACGTCTACGGCGGCAAGCTCCTGCGCCCCACCGGCATCGCCGTCGCGTTCATCAACCCCGCCTAAGCCCCTAGGGCACCGAACCCTTCGTGCGCTGATCCCCTAGGAGGACCCACCATGGCGCGCACCGTCGTCAGCTACAGCAACCTCGTGCCCAACAGCCACCTCACCAGCCCGGCCGGCACGACCATCGACGCGACCCTCGTCACCAACGGTGTCGAGATCGACGTCGTCGACCCGGAGCACACGATCCTGCGGGTCGCCAACACCCACTCCGCCGCGCACAACGTCACCGTCCGCGCCGGTTCCGGCACCCAGGCCTGGATGGCCGGCCAGGGCGACCTGGCGGTCTCGGTGGCCGCGACCACCGGCCTGGAGTTCATCGGCCCGTTCACGAGCGCCCGGTTCCAGCAGGACGGCTCGAAGCTGTACGTCGACTTCGACGCCGGCTTCACCGGCAGCATCACCGTGCTGCGGATGCCGAAGGCCTGGAACTGACGTGGCCTCCCGCGAGTACATCGGCACGGGTGGGCTGCGGCTCACCCTGGACGACCCGCTCTCCCCGCAGATGGCCAAGCAGGTCGCCTCCGGGCAGCTGCACCCGGCGGACGGCGAGCCGGCCGACGTGGAGGCCGGGGACAAGTCCCTGGTCGTGCAGCACGGTTCCGAGGCGGACACCGTCAACCGGGTCGGCACGCACCGGCGTAGCCCCGGGGAGAAGCCGGGCGAGGACGCGTCAGCAGGGGAGTGGGCGACCTACGCGGTCGCGCTCGGCCTGAACGCCACCCAGGCGTCCACCCTGTCGCTCACCCAGCTCTGTGAGTGGGTGGCCGCGCAGGAGGACCTCGGCGACAGCGCCCAGGACGAACTGCCCGCCGACGGCGAGAATCTCGAGCGGCCGGCCAAGAACGCCCCGGTCGCCGACTGGCGCGCCTACGCGGCCACCCGCGGCATGGACCCGGAGCAGGCCGAGACCGCCACCAAGGCCGACTGCCAGGACTACGTCCAGGTCCTCGACGACGCCGAGGCAGGGGAGTAGGGGCCATGGCGTACGCGACGATCAGCGACCTCGAGGAATGGCTCGCCCCCGAGCCTGCCCCGGCGAACGCGCTGCGCCTGCTCGAGCAGGCCTCCGACGCGCTCGACGGCGCGCTGATCGGCGCCATGTACGACCCCACCGACGCCGACGTGCAGGAAGTCCTGCGCAAAGCGTGTGTCCGGCAGGTCCACTGGATGATGGACCGCGACGACGAGACCGGCGCGAACAACGACCTCCAGTCCATGAGCGCGGGTTCGAGGTCGTTCACCCGTCGCACCGTCGGCGAAGGCGCCGGCGCCGCACCCAGGATCGCCCCGCAGGCCGTCACCGTCCTCCGGAACTCCGGGCTGCTGACCATGTGGCCTCTGGTGGTGGGCTGATGCCCGGGCCGATCGGACGCCAGACGGTCACCGTCCTCGAAGCCGCTCTCGTGGCCGGCGACTACAACACCACCGTCCGCGACTGGGACCACCCGACATCCACCCCGGTGCCGGGCTGCACCATCGACTACACCTCCAACTCCCGCAGCAGGCAGGCCGGAGACCAGACCACCACCCGCGCGGTCCTCCTCATGCCCCGCCGCGCCATCGAGATCACCACCAGCATGCGCGTGCAGTGGGACGGCCGGACGTGGGAGGTCGACGGGGCGCCCGCGCACGCCGAAGGCGCCGGCCCGCTGTCCGGGCAGGCCGTGAACCTGCTGGAGGTGAAGGGCGGATGAGCGGCACCGAGGTCAGCATCACGGTCGAGTTGGACGAGGACGCCATCCACAACCTGCCGCACACACGGGTGGTGCAGGACGACCTCGAGCAGCGCATGGACCGCGTCGTGCAGGTCGCCCAGGCGACCGCCCCGGTGGACACCGGCCGGTACAAGGCGTCCATCCACCGTGTCCCCGAGCCGGGCCCGGACGGCGAGGTCTCCGTGGAAGCCAACGTGCCGTACGCGATCTACGTGGAGCACGGCACCCGGCAGACCGACCGCACCGGCCGGGCCATCCACCCGCCCCACTACACCCTTTCGACCGCTCTCGACGCAGCTGGGGGCGACCACTGATGAAGGAGTACCGCCATGGCTGACGGCGCCGAGCTGGTCAAGCTCAGGCTCACGTTCTGGCACGGGACGAAGAAGCCCGGGGACATCGTCGAGGTCCGCCGGGACACCCTGCACACCTGGCGCGGTTTCGCCGTCCCCGTCGAGGACGAGACGCCCGCCGAGCAGGAGACCCCCAGCAGCAAGCCGGACGACACCACCCCGTCCACCGAGGCGTCCACCGGCCCGGCCAAGACATCCCGTACGAAGGCCTGACCCGTGACCACGCCAGTCCAGCTCCCCGACGGCAAGCAGGTCGGTATCGACCTCCTGCAGGCCGCCCTCGGCACGTCCGCGTACGTGGTGGGTGAACTCCCCGAGGGCGAGGAGTTCGACCAGATGCTGGCCGAGCGTGGCGGGATCGTCCGCATCCTGCGGATCGGCGGCCCCGCAGGCCTGCGCGGCTGGGCGGACAGCAGCGCGATCGACCAGCCCCGGTTCTCAGTCGACTGCTACGCCCCCGCCAAGCCCGCTCTCGGTGCGGCCACGCGGCTCGCGCTCCGGGTGCGCGCGGAGTGGGAGTTGCTGGCTGGCCAGTCCACCGCCGACGGGATCGTCGTCGGCACCTCGGAGGAGACCGGACCGCAGGACCGCCCGGAGGAACCCAACACGGGTGTCCGCCGGGTCGGCATGACCCTGGGGATGAGCGTGCGCCCACCCCGAACCCAGAGCTAGGAGGCCCGTCGTGGGCAACGCAGACAACATCAAGATCGGCGTAAAGGGCAAGTGCTACGTCGCCCCCGTCGGCACGACCATGCCCACCACGCCGGTCGCCGCGTGGGGCACGGGCTGGGTCGACCTCGGGTACATGCACCCGGACGGTCTCGAGGAGGCCCTGGGCGAGGACCGCACCGAGGTCATGGCGTGGGGTGAGGAGGCCCCGGTGAAGACCCGGGTGAAGTCCCGCGACGGATCCTTCAAGATCACGTTCCTGGAGACCACCGCGGACCTCCTCCAGCTGTACTACGCGGTCGAGGCCGACGACATGACCAGCACCGCCGCCGCCGTCGGCCCGCCGGCCGTCCCCCAGTTCCTGTCCTTCGGTACCGGCCAGGCCTCCCCGGGGATCGAGCGGGCGCTCGGCATCGACATCATCGAGGGCGACGAGATCGAACGCATCATGATCGCCCGCGTCGACGTGTCCGACCGCGGCAACCGCAAGCGCAGCGCGGACGACGCCAGCAGCTTCGAGCTCACCTTCAAGCCGCTCGCCGCCCCGTCCGGCGGCCAGGCCGTCCAGCGGTTCCTCACCAACGTCTCCCTGACCTGACCCCCCTGAACTGGTGGCCCGCTCGCGCTCACATCCCTTGGGCGGGGGCGGCACGAGCGGGCCACCACCCCCTTTGCAAGACCCCCGCCCGGCCCCTGCCCAAGAAGAGGAAAACCCGCCGTGTCCAAGCCCAACCGCAAGGTCATCCGCCTGCAGCAGATGCGCGCCCAGCGCGCCCAGGCCGCTGGCATCAAGTACGTCGACGTCGTCTTCGAGATCCCCCTCGCCGGAGACCAGCCCGAGGGTGTCGTCCCCGAAGAGCGGGTGTGCTCGTTCCTGACCCGGGACTACTGGCCCCTGGAGATCGTCGAGAGCGTCGAGGAAGCCGAAGGCGACCAGAACATCCACGTACTGCGGCAGATCGCCACCCCGGCCGGCGCGTTCGACGACCTCGTCAAGGTCGCCAAGCTGACCGTCGGTGAACTGGTCGAACTCCTCGAGGAGCTGCAGAAGGAGGCCGGGAGCGAGCCGGGGGAAGACTCTGGCTCCTCCACCTCCTCCGAGAGCACGCGGGAGCCGTCCGGGCCGACCTCCAGCGCTACTACCCCGGCCGCCGCCTAGAGGAGTTCTGGGCCATGTCCTGGGGTGAGGGAACGATGACCTGGTCCGAACTACGGGACCTGGTCGTCGCCCTCCCCGAGGACTCCGCCACCAAGGCCGCGGCCTCCGGTGACCGGGAGGGGCGCCGCTGGAACCAGGTCAGCTACATGCAGGCCACCACGGTGAACCTGCTGCAGCTGCTGGCCCAGATCCAGTGGAAGGCCCACCTGAAGGGCGAACCCCCCGCCATGAGCCCGGTGGAGCCGCCGAAGCTCGCCGCGGACGAGGAACGCGACCAACTCACCGAGGCCCGCAACGCCCGCAACCGGGCCGTCCTGGACCGCCTCGCCCCCCAGCAGGGGCCGGTCAACCAGGCGGCGCAGCAGGCGGAGATCGACCAGTGGATGGCCAGGATCCGCGAACTCGAGCAAGTCAGGCAGCAGCAGGAACAGCCGCAGTAGGGGAGGGAGGGCAGCATGTCGGACGCAACGCTGGTCGGCTCGACACGGGTATCGCTGATCCCGGACATGAGCCAGTTCGGCGACCGGCTGCGCACCGAGCTGCCCTCCGCGATCCGGGACCCCGCCAAGACCGCCGGTGATCTGGCCGGGGACCTGATCCGGAACGCGATCAGCAAGAAACTCGCGAAGCCGATCGGGGTACGGATCAAGCCGACCCTCGACGACAAGGCCGTCACCACCCAGCTGCGGAAACTCACCGAGGACCGCACCCTCAAGGTCACGGTCGAACTCGACGACAAGGCCGCCACTGCGAGCCTGGCCCGGCTCACGCAGGACCGCCGGGTCAAGGTCACCGTCGTCCTGGACGACAGCAAGGCCCGCGGCCAGATCAACGCGCTGACGGGGCAGCGGAACATCAACATCCTGCCCACCATCAACGAGGCCGCCTACAACCGGGCCAAGGCGAAACTCGACAAGCTGACCGCGGACCGGGTCGTCAACATCCGGGCGACCGTCGATACCCGCGTCGCAGCCAACGAGATCAAGAACCTGATCCAGCGGCGCACCATCCGGATCGGAACCGACGTCGATACCCGCGTCGCTGCCGACTCGATCGCGAACCTGACCCGCCGCCGGCAGATGACGATCCAGGCTCGCGCGGACACGGAAGGCGCCGCGAACTCGCTGCGGTTCCTCACCCGCGATCGCACGGTCAACGTTCGGGTCCGCTCCATCGGCCTGGCCGCGCTCGCCGCAGGGTTGAACGGTCTGGGTGGCGACGGTGGTGGCGGTTCCGGGCTCGGCGTCTTCTCCTCCCGGATCGCCAGGCTCGCGGCCGCGGCGATCGCCGCGTTCCCGTCGGTCGCTTCCCTCGCGTCGGCGATCGCCCAGATGGGCCCGCTCGCCGCGACCGCCGCGCCCGCCGTGGCGCTGCTGGGGACTGCGTTCGCCGCCATCAAGGTCGGCACGTCCGGGGTGAGCGACGCCATCAAGGCAGCGTTCCAGCCCGCGGCCAGCGAAGCCACCAAGGCGGCCTCCGCGACCCGGCAGGTCGAGAACGCGCAGCGCTCCCTCGCCAAGGCCCAGCAGTCCCTCACGGACGCCCAGGTCCAGGCCGCCGAGCGGGTCAAGCAGGCCCAGCAGCAGGTCGCCGCATCCGAACGGGACCTGACCGCCGCCCAGCGCGACGCGAAGCAGGCCCAACTCGACCTGACCGCGGCGCGTCGGCAGGCCACCCGGGACCTGCAGGACATGAACAACAGCCTGGCGGACTCCCGGCTGTCCGAGCAGGCCGCGACGCTCGCCGTGCAGCAGGCCGAGGAGGACCTGGCCCGGGTCCGCTCCGACCCCTCCGCCACCCAACTGCAGATCCAGCAGGCCGAACTCGCCAAGGACCAGGCCGTCCAGTCCCTCAGCGAGCAGCAGCTGGCCACCCAGCGCCTGGAGAAGGACACGGCGTCCGCGAACAAGGCGGGCGTTGAGGGCGCCAAGGCTGTGGTGGACGCGAAGCAGAAAGTCGCGGACACCGACCAGCAGGTCGCCGACCGGCAGCGAGCCCTGGCCGAGGCTCAGGCGAACGTCACCAAGGCGC
>NZ_JBICZD010000022.1:38080-97964 GCF_043201555.1 Streptomyces sp. NPDC048288 | reverse complement strand
GCCCGGTTACATTCCGAACCCGGAAGCTAAGCCTTACAGCGCCGATGGTACTGCAGGGGGGACCCTGTGGGAGAGTAGGACGCCGCCGAACAAATTTTGAAAGGGTTGGATCTGGAACTTCGGTTCCGGGTCCAACCCTTTTTTGGTTTGCGTAACGCAAAGTTCACGTTGCGCACCGAGCATCCAAGCATGGGTACTGCTGCAATGCTCAGGGCCGCCGGCGTCGGAGTCGGTGACGAGGTCATCGTGCCGGCCTTCGGGAACGCCGAGGTCGCCGAGGCCGTGACACTGGCCTGTGCGCTCCCGGTGTTCGCGGACATAGATCCGGTCACCTACTGCCTGGACGTGACGGCGGTGGAAGCGGCGGTAACCGCCCGTTCCGCGGCTGTCGTTGTCGTACACCGGTTTGGACGGTGGGCCGACGTCAGGGGGTTGCGCGCGCTGGGCCAGCGGCACGGGCTGCTGGTGCTGGAGCAGGGGGAGTCCGAGGCGCCGTACGACGAGATCGCGCAGCGGCGGCAGCGGGCCACCTATCTCGATGCGAAGCTGCGCGGGGTGCGGACGCCGGACGGTGGTGACGGGCACACCTACCAGCAGTACGTCGTGCGGGTGCCGGGGAACGGCCGGCCCGACCGGGACGCCTTCGCTCGTGCCCTGCGGGGCAAGGGAGTTGACTGCAGGGTGCCGGTGAAGACGCCGGTGCACCGGCTGCCGGAGTTCCGCCGGTGCGTGTCCCTGCCGGAGACCGAGCGGGCCGCCGACGAGACGCTGGCGCTGCCCGTGGACGCCTCGTTGACCAAGCGGGAGATGCAGCGGATCGTCTCCGCCTGCAATGCCCTCGGCGGACTGCTTCAGCCCGCCTTCTGAACGGGTTTGGGAACTCGGGTCTGTTCGGGGTATGATCTATTTCGTTGCCGCGGGGGAAACCTCGAAAAGGCGACAGGCCCCCATAGCTCAGTCGGCAGAGCGTCTCCATGGTAAGGAGAAGGTCAACGGTTCGATTCCGTTTGGGGGCTCCATCGAGAAAAGCCCCACCCTTTCGGGTGGGGCTTTTTCGCGTTCCCTTCCGGCCCCGCCCTCAGTCCTTCTGGAGGCCGGGGACCCGCATCGCCAGAATCGCCATGTCGTCCGACGGGGCGTCGGACGCGAAGCGCTCCACCGCGCGCATGATGCGGGCGGCGACCGCGCCTGCCGTCAGGCCCGTACAGGTCGTGAGGACGTCCGCGAGGCCGTCGTCGCCGAGCATGCGGGTGCCTTCGCGGCGTTCGGTCACGCCGTCCGTGACGCAGAGGAGGACATCGCCCGGGTCGAGGGTGACCGTCTGCTCGTACAGTTCCAGGTCCTCGATGACGCCGAGGAGCGGCTGGGGTTCGGCGGCGGCCTCCACCGTGCCGTCCTGACGCAGGCGGAGCGGGAGCGGGTGGCCGGCGCAGACCACCTTCATCTCGGCGCTGCCGTCCTCCTGGGGGCGCATCTCGCCGTAGAGGAGGGTCAGGAAGCGGCTGCGGGCGCCCTCGTCCAGGATGGCCGAGTTGAGGCGCTCCAGGACCGCGGGGCCGCTGAGGCCCTCCCGGGCCAGGAGGCGGAGGGCGTGCCGGGCGAGGCCGGTCACGGCGGCCGCGTTGGGGCCCGTACCGCAGACGTCGCCGATGGCGAAGCCGTAGGCGCCGTCGGAGATGGGGAAGACGTCGTAGAAGTCGCCGCCGACCTCGTTGCCCTCGCCGGCCGCGCGGTAGATGACCTCGACCTCCATGCCGTCGATGTGCGGGGTGCCCGGGGGCAGGAGGCTGCGCTGGAGGGCCTGGCTGATGGCCGTGCGCTCCGAGTACAGGCGGGCGTTGTCGAGGGCCAGGGCGGCCCGTCGGGAGAGGTCCTCGGCCAGTTCGAGGATCTCCTGGCGGAAGTGCTCGTCGGTGGGCTTGCCGAGCGTCAGCATGCCGATGACGCGGTTGCGGGCGACGAGCGGGAGGACGACCGTCTCGCCGCCGACGGCGGAGGCCGTGGCGAGGGTGGGGCCGATGGCGGAGGAGACCTGGCGGGCGGGGCCGCCGGTCAGGCCGAGGGTGCGCATGGAGCTGCGCAGGGCGGCCTGGTGGGCGTGCTCGCCGGGGGCGGTCCAGACCCGGGCGCCGGGGGTGGGTACCGGGTCCGGCGGCGGCACCTTGGAGAGCAACGACTTGATGCCGTCGATGAGTTCCTCGTCCTCGTGCAGGACGTAGGAGAGGTACGGCTCGGAGGCCTGGTCGGCGATCGTGTAGACCGCGCACCAGGTGGCGAGGGTGGGGACCGTCATCTGCGCCATCAGGGCGAGGGTCTGGTCGCGGTCCAGGGTGCCGGCGAGCAGGTCGGAGGCCTCGACCAGGAAGCTGAGCGAGCCGCGGCGCAGCCGCTCCAGCTCGCCCAGGCGGGCCGACTCGACGGCCAGGGCGATGCGGTCGGCGGCGAACTGGAGGCGCAGCGCCTCCTCGTTGGAGTATCTGCCCGGGGCCTCGGCCGCGACGCCCAGGGAGCCCGTGAGGCGGCCCTCGACCTTCAGCGGGACCGTGACGACCGAACGCATGCCGGTGCCGCCCAGGAGGGGGACCGCGCCCGGAACGGCCGTCAGATCGTCGTGTACGGCCGGCATACGGGCCGAGCCGTAGCGGCCGGGGCCGGCTTCCACGGGGACGCGTGCGAAGCGCTGACGGGCGGACGGGAGGCCCGTGGAGGCGCGGACCTCCAACTCGGTCTCGTCGTCGGTGGCGAGGAGCAGGAAGGCGGAGTCGCCGTCGAGCATGTCGCGGGCGCGTTCCACGGTGCGCTGGAGGAGGCCGTCGAGGTCGTCCGGGGCCGGGGAGCCGATGAACACCTCGAAGGGGTCGGTGCTCTGGCCGTCCGAGGTGCCGACGCCGTCGGCGGAGGGGACGCGCAACGGGGTCTGCAGGACGGCGCGTTCGTGGTCGCGGACCAGCAGGCAGACGGTGGAGGGCTCGCCGCCGGTGTCACGGACCCTCAGGTGCGAGGCGTAGACGGAGGTGACGCGGCCGTCGGCGCCGCGGATGCCGTAACTGCCCTCCCAGCGGGAGAGCTGGAGGGCCTCGGCGATGCCGGTGCCGGTGCCGGGGGTGTGCGGCCAGGCGGCGAGGTCGGTGAGCGGCTTGCCGGTGACCTCGGCGGCGGCGTGGCCGAAGAGTTCCTCGGCGTCCTCGTTCCAGGCCGAGACCGAGCCCTTTCGGTCGATCTGGACGACCGCGACCCGGACCCTGCCGTCGGCGAGGGGCAGGAGGTCGGCAGGGAGGGACGGTCCCGCCGCGCGGGTGCCCACCGGGCGCTCGGGGAGATCGAGCTGGAACCAGACGTTCTTGTGGGTGGGCGTGTACTCGACACCCCAGCGGGCGGCGAGGGCCGCGCACAGCTGGAGTCCGCGGCCGCCCTCGCGGTCGGGGCTGCCCATGTTGATCGCGGAGCCCTGGAGCGGGACCTCGCGTTCCGGGTAGCGGTCGGCGACCTCGATGCGTACGCCGTCGTCCGTGCGCAGGCACAGGACGTCGGCGTGGGTGCCCGCGTGCACCACGGCGTTGGTCACCAGTTCGCTGGTGAGGACCACGGCGTCGTCGACGACGTCGGCGAAGCCCCAGCCCTGGAGCGTGTCGCGGACGAAGGAGCGGGCGGTCGCGACCGATCGCCCGACGGGCTCGAAGGTGGAGGCCGCGCGCGCGGTGATCACAGAACTCCTCGACCGGGTCTCGACATGCGGGCTTCCCTGGCCGGTCGGCTCGTGCCGCTGTTGCGGCATGCGCTCGCCCGTGGGCCGTGGCTCCGGGTTGTGTCCCCCGGGGATCACTCCGGTGGTCATGGTCTGCGGCCGCCCCTCCGAATGCCCGCTCGTTCTCGTGCCACCGCCCAGGCCGGACGGACCGGTACGGCTGGACAGCCGCATGCAAGGTTACTTACCTTCGCCGTCCGAGCGGATGCCGGTCGCCAGTGTTTACGCCCCCAGGGTGTGCGGACGATGTGCGAAGCTGCCGAACTGTTATGGCCTGGTTCGGACAGGGTGAAACACTGGGCAAGCTTCTGGTGAAGGTCCGGTCAGCCTGAGTGCGTTCCGTGTACGGCGGGCAGCAGCCCCTGGTGTGGCCGGATCTCATCTGGCAGAAATACCCAGCAGTAACTGGTACGCCGAAGTAAGCGGTACGCCGAGTATGGCGGTATCCGAGCACAGCAGTAACGGTCGACCCCTGCGGGAGGGACACAGTGGAGTCTGGCGCAGCGACGCGGGGCACTAAGGCGCGCGCGAAAGGCGGACCCTCCCTGAGCAGGCGGCGGGGTGGCGGCGGGACCACGGAGGTGGACTCGGCGGCCCTGGACCGGCTGCTGGTGGCCCTGGTGGCGATGCGGGACGGCAACTTCCGTAAGCGGCTCACGGTGTCGGGCGACGGCGTGATGTCGGAGATCGCGGCGGTCTTCAACGAGGTGGCCGACCGTAATCTCCACCTCACGGGTGAGTTGTCCCGGGTGCGGCGTGTCGTCGGACGTGAGGGAAAACTCACGGAACGGCTGGAAACGGGTGCCTGTGAAGGCTCTTGGGCGGCCGCCGTCGACAACTCCAATGCCCTGGTGGACGATCTCGTCCGGCCGGTCTCTGAGGTGGGCCGGGTCCTGACGGCGGTGGCGGAGGGTGATCTGTCGCCGCGGATGGAGCTGCGGACGCAGTCGGCGGACGGGGCCGGGCATCCGTTGCGCGGTGAGTTCCTGAAGGTCGGGCGGACCGTCAACAACCTGGTCGACCAGTTGTCGACGTTCACCGACGAGGTCACGCGTGTGGCCAGCGAGGTGGGCACCGAGGGCAAGCTGGGCGGTCAGGCCCGGGTGCGCGGTATGTCCGGTTCATGGCGGGATCTCACCGACTCCGTCAACACGATGGCGAACAGGCTGACGGCGCAGGTGCGGGACATCGCGCTGGTGACGACGGCGGTCGCCAAGGGTGACCTGTCGCGGAAGGTCACCGTCCAGGTCGCCGGCGAGATGCTGGAGCTGAAGGAAACCGTCAACACGATGGTGGACCAGCTGTCCGCGTTCTCCTCCGAGGTGACCCGGGTCGCCCGTGAGGTGGGTACGGACGGCATCCTGGGCGGTCAGGCGCATGTCCCGGGGGTGGCGGGTACGTGGAAGGAGCTCACGGACTCCGTCAACACGATGGCCGGCAACCTGACGGCGCAGGTGCGCGGGATCTCGGAGGTGACCACCGCGGTCGCCAACGGTGACCTGTCGCGCAAGGTGACCGTCCCGGCGCGGGGTGAGGTCGCGCAGCTCGCCGAGACGATCAACCAGATGACCGAGACGCTGCGGATCTTCGCGGACGAGGTCACCCGGGTGGCCAACGAGGTCGGTGCCGCCGGGCAGCTGGGCGGTCAGGCGAACGTGCCGGGTGTGGCGGGTACGTGGAAGGACCTGACGGACTCCGTCAACACGGTGTTCCGGAATCTGACGATTCAGGTGCGGGACATCGCCCAGGTGACGACGTCGGTGGCCAACGGTGACCTCTCGCAGAAGGTCACGGTCGACGTGGCCGGCGAGATGCTGGAGCTGAAGAACACCGTCAACGGCATGGTTGATCAACTGTCGTCGTTCGGTGCGGAGGTCACCCGGGTGGCCCGGGAGATCGGCGTCGAGGGTGAGCTGGGCGGCCAGGCGCAGGTGCCCGGAGCCGCGGGAACGTGGAAGGACTTGACGGACTCCGTCAACACCGCATTCCGCAACCTCACCGGCCAGGTGCGCAATATCGCCCAGGTGACGACGGCGGTGGCCAACGGCGACCTCTCGCAGAAGGTCACGGTCGACGTCTCCGGCGAGATGCTGAAGCTGAAGAACACCGTGAACACGATGGTGGACCAGCTCTCCAGCTTCGCCGACCAGGTGACGCGGATGGCCAGGGACGTGGGCACCGAGGGGCGGCTGGGCGGTCAGGCCCGGGTGGACGGCGTCTCGGGCACCTGGAAGGAGCTCACGGACTCCGTCAACTTCATGGCCGGCAACCTGACCTCGCAGGTGCGGCAGATCGCCCAGGTGACGACGGCGGTGGCGCGGGGCGACCTGTCCCAGAAGATCGACGTCGACGCGCGCGGCGAGATCCTGGAACTGAAGAACACGATCAACACGATGGTCGATCAACTCTCCGCCTTCGCCGACCAGGTCACCAAGGTGGCCCGTGAGGTGGGCACGGAGGGCCGCCTCGGCGGTCAGGCGCAGGTCCCCGGTGTGGCCGGTGTGTGGCGGGACCTGACGGATTCCGTGAACGGCATGGCCGGCAACCTGACGGCCCAGGTGCGCAACATCGCGCAGGTGGCGACCGCGGTGGCCCGCGGTGACCTCTCCCAGAAGATCACCGTGGACGCGCGCGGGGAGATCCAGGAGCTGAAGAACACCCTGAACACGATGGTGGATCAGCTGTCGTCGTTCGCCCAGGAGGTCACGCGCGTCGCGCGCGAGGTGGGCACCGAGGGCATCCTCGGCGGCCAGGCCGAGGTGCAGGGGGTGGCGGGCACCTGGAAGGACCTCACCCAGTCCGTGAACTTCATGGCGAACAACCTGACGATCCAGGTGCGCAACATCGCCGAGGTCACGACGGCCGTCGCCAAGGGCGATCTGTCGAAGAAGATCACTGTTGACGCGAAGGGCGAGATCCTCGAACTCGTCACGACGGTCAACACGATGGTCGACCAGCTGTCCAGCTTCGCCGAGCAGGTGACCCGGGTGGCCCGTGAGGTGGGTACCGAGGGCATCCTGGGCGGTCAGGCGCACGTTCCGGGTATCACGGGTATCTGGAAGGACCTCAGCAACAACGTGAACCTGATGGCCAACAACCTGACCACACAGGTGCGGAACATCTCCCAGGTCTCGGCGGCGGTCGCCAACGGCGACCTGACCCGGCAGGTCACCATCGAGGCGAGCGGTGAGGTGGCCCAGCTCGCCGACACGATCAACACGATGGTGAAGACGCTGAGTTCGTTCGCGGACCAGGTCACCAAGGTGGCCCGTGAGGTGGGTACGGACGGCATCCTGGGCGGTCAGGCGCATGTGCCGGGTGTGGCGGGCACGTGGAAGGACCTCACCGAGTCGGTGAACGGGATGGCGTCGAACCTGACCGGCCAGGTGCGCAACATCGCGATGGTCACCACGGCCATCGCCAAGGGCGACCTGACCAAGAAGATCGACATTGACGCCCGTGGTGAGATCCTCGAACTCAAGACGACGATCAACACCATGGTTGATCAGCTGTCCAGTTTCGCCGAGGAGGTCACGCGTGTGGCCCGCGAGGTGGGCACCGAGGGGCAGCTGGGCGGTCAGGCACGCGTGCGGGACGTCGACGGCACCTGGCGGGACTTGACCGAGTCCGTGAACGAGATGGCCGGGAACCTGACCCGGCAGGTGCGTGCCATCGCGCGCGTGGCGACCGCGGTGACCCGTGGCGACCTGAACCTGAAGATCGACGTGGACGCGTCCGGCGAGATCAAGGAACTCCAGGACTACACCAACAAGATGATCGCCAACCTGCGCGACACCACCGTCGCCAACCAGGAGCAGGACTGGCTGAAGGGCAACCTGGCGCGGATCTCCGCGCTGATGCAGGGCCGTCGCGACCTGGCGGACGTGGCCTCGCTGATCATGAGCGAGCTGACGCCCGTGGTCTCGGCGCAGCACGGCGCGTTCTTCCTGGGGATGCCGCTGGTCGACGGCAAGGACGCGAGCACCGAGAACGAGGACGCGTACGAGCTGCGCATGCTGGGGTCGTACGGCTACTCGATGGGCTCCATGCCGACGTCGTTCCGGCCCGGTGAGGCGCTGATCGGCACGGCCGCCAAGGAGAAGCGGACGATCCTCGTGGAGAAGGCGCCCTCCGGTTATCTGAAGATCTCCTCGGGGCTCGGCGAGGCCCCGCCGGCGCAGGTGATCGTGCTTCCGGTGCTGTTCGAGGGCAAGGTGCTCGGTGTGATCGAGCTGGCGTCCTTCACGCCGTTCACGCAGATCCAGAAGGACTTCCTGAACCAGATCGCCGAGATGATCGCGACCAGCGTCAACACCATCTCCGTCAACACCAAGACCGAGGTGCTGCTGAAGCAGTCGCAGGAGCTGACCGAACAGCTGCAGGAGCGGTCGGCCGAGCTGGAGAACCGGCAGAAGGCCCTCCAGGCGTCCAACGCCGAACTGGAGGAGAAGGCCGAGCTGCTGGCCCAGCAGAACCGCGACATCGAGGTGAAGAACACCGAGATCGAGGAGGCCCGGCAGGTCCTGGAGGAGCGCGCCGAGCAACTCGCCGTCTCCATGCGCTACAAGAGCGAGTTCCTCGCCAACATGTCGCACGAGCTGCGCACCCCGCTCAACTCGCTGCTGATCCTGGCCAAGCTGCTCGCGGACAACGCGGAGGGCAATCTCTCGCCCAAGCAGGTCGAGTTCGCCGAGACCATCCACGGGGCCGGTTCCGACCTGCTGCAGCTGATCAACGACATCCTGGACCTGTCGAAGGTCGAGGCGGGCAAGATGGACGTCTCCCCGACGCGTATCGCGCTGGTCCAGCTCGTGGACTACGTGGAGGCCACCTTCCGGCCGCTGACCGCGGAGAAGGGCCTGGACCTGTCCGTACGGGTCTCGCCGGAGCTGCCCGCCACCCTGCACACCGACGAACAGCGGCTTCTCCAGGTGCTGCGCAACCTGCTCTCCAACGCGGTGAAGTTCACCGACTCCGGGTCGGTGGAGCTGGTGATCCGGCCGGCGAGCGGCGATGTGCCGGTGGGGATCAGGGAGCAGCTTCTGGAGGCCGGTTCGCTCAGTGATCCGGACGCGCCGCTGATCGCGTTCTCGGTGACCGACACCGGCATCGGGATCGCGGCCAGCAAGATGCGGGTGATCTTCGAGGCGTTCAAGCAGGCCGACGGCACGACCAGCCGCAAGTACGGCGGTACGGGTCTCGGACTGTCGATCTCGCGGGAGATCGCGCAGCTGCTGGGCGGCGAGATCCACGCGCAGAGCGAACCGGGCCGCGGCTCGACGTTCACGCTGTATCTGCCGCTGCACCCCAGCGAGCTGCCGCCGCAGGGCTACCAGCAGTCCGTGCCCGCGCTGGAGGCCGGGGACCTGGTCGCCTCCCAGAACCACTCCATGGAGCTGTCCGGCGCGGAGATCGAGACGCCGGCCGAGGTGAAGTCGTACCAGGAGACCCAGAACGGTGCCGCCGCGCTCTTCCGGCGCCGGCGGCGGGGCGTCCCGCAGCTGACCGAGGCGTGGCCGGTCCTCGCCGAGCAGGAGTCGCGGGCGCCGCAGCCGCGCCGGGGCGTGCGGTTCGCCGGGGAGAAGGTGCTGATCGTCGACGACGACATCCGTAACGTCTTCGCGCTCACCAGCGTCCTGGAGCAGCACGGTCTGTCGGTGCTGTACGCCGAGAACGGCCGGGAGGGCATCGAGGTGCTTGAACAGCACGACGATGTCGCGGTCGTCCTGATGGACATCATGATGCCGGAGATGGACGGCTATGCGACGACCACGGCGATCCGCCGGATGCCGCAGTTCGCCGGACTGCCGATCATCGCGCTGACCGCCAAGGCGATGAAGGGCGACCGGGAGAAGGCGATCGAGTCGGGCGCGTCCGACTATGTCACCAAGCCGGTCGATCCCGATCACCTGCTGGCGGTGATGGAGCAGTGGATGCGCGAGGAGTGACCGGAGCGACCAGGTGTGATGTGAACGTTACGGGAACCTTCCGTGTGCACGGGGAGTTGCTGACTCAGGGTGGCCGGACCCGTGTAGAAGTACGGGATTGGGGGAACCTTCTGGTCTCCGGCTGCGTTTCTGCTACGTGCACAGTGACATCGCGGTGACAGGGTGTGGCGACAGGCGGGGTGCGGCTACCATGACCGGCACAAGGACGGGCGGCGAAAGGGAGTCGTCCCCTGGGGCGGCGCCCGGTGCACATCCGGGGCGAGGAGGGCGGGCCATGGTGCAGAAGGCCAAGATCCTCCTGGTCGATGACCGGCCGGAGAATCTGCTGGCGCTGGAGGCGATCCTCTCTGCGTTGGATCAGACACTGGTGCGGGCATCGTCCGGGGAGGAAGCGCTCAAGGCACTGCTCACGGACGACTTCGCGGTCATTCTGCTGGACGTCCAGATGCCGGGCATGGATGGATTCGAGACCGCGGCGCACATCAAGCGCCGGGAGCGGACCCGGGACATCCCGATCATCTTCCTCACCGCCATCAACCATGGCCCGCACCACACCTTCCGGGGCTATGCGGCGGGCGCGGTCGACTACATCTCCAAGCCCTTCGACCCGTGGGTGCTGCGCGCCAAGGTCTCGGTCTTCGTCGAGCTGTACATGAAGAACTGCCAGCTCCGTGAGCAGGCGGCGCTGCTGCGGCTGCAGTTGGAGGGCGGCGGCAAGGGCGGCGCGGTCGCCGGCAAGGAGTCCGCGGGGCTGCTCGCCGAGCTCTCCGCACGGCTCGCGGCCGTCGAGGAGCAGGCCGAGGCCCTGTCCAAGCAACTGGACGACGAGTCCGCGGACGCGGCGGCGGTGGCCACGGCGGCCCATCTGGAGCGCAAACTGACCGGGCTGCGCCGGGCGCTGGACGCCCTGGAGCCGGGCACGGGCGGCAGCGCCCCGGCGCTCCCTTCGCAGAACTGACCCCGAGTGCGGCCGGAGTTGCCCATGAGTCCGCGTCAGCTCCGCGCCCCGGCAAGGGCGACACGAACGGGTGAAGCAGTGGGCACACGTGTCCCCTGCCGCATCCCCCGGTAATCTCACACCCATGGCCTCACGTCCCTCGGCAGCCAAGAAGCAGCCCGCGAAGAAGGCCGCTCCCTCGAAGGCTCCGGCGAAGAAGGCCGCCGCGAAGAAAGCCCCGGCCAAGAAGGCGCCCGCCAAGAGGACCGCGGCGAAGAAGTCCGCGCCGGCGCCCAAACCGGCGCCCAGCCCCACCGGGGGCGTGTACCGCCTGGTGCGCGCCGTCTGGCTGGGCCTCGCGCATGCCGTCGGGGCCGTCTTCCGCGGCATAGGACAGGGAGCCAAGAACCTGGACCCCGCCCACCGCAAGGACGGCGTCGCCCTGCTGCTGCTCGGCATCGCCCTGATCGTCGCCGCCGGCACCTGGGCCGATCTGCGCGGTCCGGTCGGCGACCTGGTCGAGATCCTCGTCACCGGCGCCTTCGGCCGCCTCGACCTGCTGGTGCCGATACTGCTCGCGGTGATCGCCGTACGGTTCATGCGCCACCCCGAGCAGCCGGAGGCCAACGGCCGGATCGTGATCGGCCTGTCCGCGCTGATCATCGGCGTGCTCGGGCAGGTCCACATCGCCTGCGGCTCGCCCGCGCGCAGCGACGGCATGCAGGGCATAAGGGACGCCGGCGGCCTCATCGGCTGGGCGGCGGCGACCCCGCTGACCTACACCATGACCGAGGTCCTCGCCGTGCCGCTGCTGGCACTGCTCACGATCTTCGGGCTGCTCGTCGTCACCGCGACCCCGGTGAACGCCATCCCGCAACGGCTGCGCGCGCTCGGCGTGCGCCTCGGGCTGGTGCACGACCCCGATCCGGACGAGTTCGGCGAGTACGGCGAGGACGACGAGCGCTACGACGAGCAGTGGCGCGAGGCGCTGCCCGCACGCCCCCGCAAGCGCGCGAACGCCCCCGGCGACTACGACCCCGACAGCGCCGAGCAGCAGGCCCTGGCCAAGCGCCGCGGCCGCCCGAGGCGCTCCGCGGTGCCGCAGCCCGAGCTGGGCCGCCAGATGGACGCCGTGGACGTCGCCGCCGCTGCCGCCGCCGCGCTCGACGGGGCCGTCCTGCACGGCATGCCGCCCTCGCCGCTCGTCGCCGACCTCACCCAGGGCGTCAGCGTCGGCGACCGCGAGGACACCACCCCCACGCCCGTGCCGAGTCCGAGCCCCGCCGCGACCCCGAGCCCCAGGCCGGTCCCGGCCGCGCGGCCCAAGCAGGAGAAGCTCGAGGGCGTCGTCGCGGACCTGACCAAACCGGCCCCCGACGAACCCCGCGACCTGCCCCCGCGTGCCGAACAGCTCCAGCTCTCCGGCGACATCACCTACTCGCTGCCCTCGCTGGAACTCCTCACGCGCGGAGGCCCCGGCAAGGCGCGCAGCGAGGCCAACGACCGGGTCGTCGCCTCGCTCACCAACGTGTTCTCCGAGTTCAAGGTCGACGCGGCGGTCACCGGCTTCACGCGCGGGCCGACGGTCACGCGCTACGAGGTCGAGCTGGGCCCGGCCGTGAAGGTCGAGCGGATCACCGCGCTGACCAAGAACATCGCGTACGCCGTCGCCAGCCCCGACGTGCGGATCATCTCGCCGATCCCCGGCAAGTCAGCGGTCGGCATCGAGATCCCGAACACCGACCGCGAGATGGTCAACCTCGGTGACGTGCTCCGGCTGGCCGCCGCCGCCGAGGACGATCACCCCATGCTGGTGGCGCTCGGCAAGGACGTCGAGGGCGGCTATGTGATGGCCAACCTGGCGAAGATGCCGCACGTACTGGTCGCCGGAGCCACCGGTTCAGGTAAGTCGTCGTGCATCAACTGCCTGATCACGTCGATCATGGTCCGCGCGACCCCCGAGGACGTCCGCATGGTCCTCGTCGACCCCAAGCGGGTCGAACTGACCGCCTACGAGGGCATCCCGCACCTGATCACACCGATCATCACCAACCCGAAGCGGGCCGCCGAGGCACTCCAGTGGGTCGTACGCGAGATGGACCTGCGCTACGACGACCTGGCGGCGTTCGGCTACCGGCACATCGACGACTTCAACCAGGCCATCCGCGACGGCAAGCTCAAGACGCCGGAGGGCAGCGAGCGCGAGCTCAAGACGTATCCCTACCTGCTGGTGATCGTCGACGAGCTCGCCGACCTGATGATGGTCGCGCCCCGGGACGTCGAGGACTCGATCGTGCGTATCACGCAGCTCGCGCGCGCGGCCGGCATCCACCTGGTGCTCGCCACCCAGCGGCCGTCCGTCGACGTCGTCACCGGCCTCATCAAGGCGAACGTGCCCTCGCGGCTCGCCTTCGCCACCTCCTCGCTGGCCGACAGCCGCGTCATCCTGGACCAGCCGGGCGCCGAGAAGCTGATCGGCAAGGGCGACGGGCTGTACCTGCCGATGGGGCAGAACAAGCCGACCCGTATGCAGGGCGCGTTCGTCACCGAGGACGAGGTCGCGGCCGTCGTCCAGCACTGCAAGGACCAGATGACGCCGGTCTTCCGGGACGACGTCGTCGTGGGCACCAAGCAGAAGAAGGAGATCGACGAGGACATCGGCGACGACCTCGACCTGCTCTGCCAGGCGGCCGAACTGGTCGTCTCCACCCAGTTCGGCTCCACGTCGATGCTCCAGCGCAAGCTGCGCGTGGGCTTCGCCAAGGCCGGCCGGCTCATGGACCTGATGGAGTCCCGCGGGGTGGTCGGGCCGAGCGAGGGTTCGAAGGCTCGCGACGTTCTGGTGAAACCCGATGAGCTGGATGGAGTGCTTGCCGTGATCCGTGGGGAGTCTGAGGGGTAGGTCTGTCTCAGGGCACGGGCGCCTGTAGACCGGGTGGAGTCACGGTCGTGATCCACTCGTTAGAGATCCTCGGGCAACCGTTTCCCTTTGACGCACGTCAAGTTGAGCGAAAGGAAAGGTGTGCACCCCATTCTGGGGCGCACACCTGACCCGCCATCGGGATGTCCGGCCATACCGATGGCGTACAAAGTCGTACCGCCCGGTTGCCTCACCCTTTTGCACCCCCCATAGACTGAACCTCCAGCACAGGTGGCTACACGCTCGAAAGGCGCCCCCGTGTCCATCGGCAGCAACTCCCCTGAAGACGAGCGTCCGTTCCAAGACGAGTCCGAGGAAAACCGCCCCTCCGTAGGCCGAGCCCTCAAACAGGCCCGCATCGCCGCCGGGCTGACCGTCGACGAAATCAGCGGGAGCACCCGGGTCCGGATCGGCATCGTGCACGCCATCGAGGCGGACGATTTCGCCCCGTGCGGCGGCGATGTCTATGCCCGTGGGCACATCCGGACCCTGGCCAAGGCCGTCGGCCTCGACCCCGAGCCGCTGCTCGCGCAGTTCGCGGCCGAGCACGGTGGTGGGCGGCCCGCGCCGACGCCCGCCGCACCACTGTTCGAGGCGGAACGCATCCGTCCCGAGCGGCGCGGACCCAACTGGACGGCGGCCATGGTCGCCGCGATCGTCGTCGTGATCGGTTTCGTCGGCTTCACCGCCTTCAAGGGCGGCGACGGCGACGACGCCAAGCAGTCCGTCGCCGAGGGCCCGGCCCCGACGACCAGCAAGCCGGTCTCGCCGACCCCGAAGGAGAGCAAGCCGGACAAGACCCCCGAGCCCTCCGACAGCGCGATCGCCGCCGCGCCCCAGGACAAGGTCACCGTCCAGGTCAGCGCGGTCAACGGACGCAGCTGGATCTCGGCCAAGGACCACAACGGCCGGATGCTCTTCGACGGGCTCCTGAAGAAGGGCGACTCCAAGACCTTCCAGGACAGCTCCAAGATCAACCTGATCCTCGGTGACGCCGGAGCGATCCAGCTCTACGTCAACGGGAAGAAGATCGAGGACCAGTTCCAGCCGGGTGCCGTGGAGCGTCTGACGTACACCAAGGGCGACCCCGAAGTCGGATAACTGTTCGGTTCACGCGCGTACACAAGGGGTTGGCCATGATCGGCCAGCCCCTTCGACGTGGGCTGTCAGTGAGACAAAGTAGTCTTGAGCCCATGCCTGAACGCCGTACCGTCGCACTCGTCACTCTCGGCTGCGCCCGTAACGAGGTGGACTCGGAGGAGCTCGCAGGCCGTTTGGAGGCGGACGGCTGGCAGCTTGTCGAGGACGCATCGGACGCGGATGTCGCCGTCGTCAACACCTGTGGTTTCGTCGAGGCCGCCAAGAAGGACTCCGTCGACGCCCTCCTGGAGGCCAATGACCTCAAGGGGCACGGCAGAACCCAGGCCGTCGTGGCGGTGGGCTGCATGGCCGAGCGGTACGGCAAGGAGCTCGCCGAGGCGCTGCCCGAGGCGGACGGCGTGCTCGGCTTCGACGACTACTCCGACATCTCCGACCGGCTGCAGACCATCCTCAACGGCGGCATCCACGCCTCGCACACCCCGCGCGACCGCCGCAAGCTGCTGCCCATCAGCCCGGCCGAGCGGCAGGACTCGGCCGCGACGGTGGCGCTGCCGGGGCACGGGCCGACCGACCTCCCCGAGGGCGTCGCGCCCGCCTCCGGCCCGCGTGCGCCCCTGCGCCGCCGTCTGGACGGCTCCCCGGTCGCCTCGGTGAAGCTCGCCTCCGGCTGCGACCGCCGCTGCTCCTTCTGTGCCATCCCGTCCTTCCGCGGCTCCTTCATCTCCCGCCGCCCGAGCGACGTGCTGAACGAGACCCGCTGGCTGGCCGAGCAGGGGGTGAAGGAGGTGATGCTGGTCTCCGAGAACAACACCTCCTACGGCAAGGACCTGGGTGACATCCGTCTCCTGGAGTCCCTGCTGCCCGATCTCGCCGAGGTCGACGGCATCGAGCGGGTGCGGGTGAGCTACCTCCAGCCCGCCGAGATGCGCCCCGGCCTGATCGACGTACTGACCTCCACGCCGAAGGTCGTCCCGTACTTCGACCTGTCCTTCCAGCACTCGGCGCCGGGTGTGCTGCGCTCCATGCGCCGCTTCGGCGACACCGACCGCTTCCTGGAGCTGCTCGACACCATCCGGAGCAAGGCCCCGCAGGCCGGCGTCCGCTCCAACTTCATCGTCGGCTTCCCGGGTGAGTCCGAGTCCGACCTCGGCGAGCTGGAGCGCTTCCTGAACGGCGCCCGCCTCGACGCCATCGGTGTCTTCGGCTACTCCGACGAGGAGGGCACCGAGGCCGCGACATACGAGAACAAGCTCGACGAGGACGTCGTCGCCGAGCGGCTCGCGCACATCTCCCAGCTCGCCGAGGAACTCGTCTCGCAGCGCGCCGAGGAGCGCGTCGGCGAGACCGTGCACGTCCTGGTGGAGTCGGTGGACGACGAGGAGGGCGTCTACGGCCGCGGCGCCCACCAGGCGCCCGAGACGGACGGACAGGTGCTGCTCACGAGCGGCGAAGGGCTGTCCGTCGGTCGTATGGTCGAGGCGAAGGTGGTCGGTACGGAAGGTGTCGACCTGGTGGCCGAGCCGCTGCAGGGCTCGGCCGCATGGAGCGAGGAGGACGGCAGATGACCGGAGTCCCGGCGTCCGCCGCGGGCGGACCCTCCGGCGCGCAGGGCGCCCCGGGCTCCGCCGCCACCTCCGGTCCTCAGCGAGGTCCGCAGAGCGAGTCCCAGGCCGGCCCGCAGCACGACGAGCGGCCGCCGCGCGGCGGGAAGATCGCGGCCGCCGCCGTCAACCAGGCCAGCGTGTGGAACGTCGCCAATCTGCTGACCATGCTCCGGCTGGTCCTGGTGCCCGGCTTCGTCGCGCTGATGCTGGCCGGCGGCGGGTACGACCCGGCGTGGCGCTCGCTCGCCTGGGCCGCCTTCGCCATCGCGATGATCACCGACCTGTTCGACGGGCATCTGGCCCGCACCTACGACCTCGTCACCGACTTCGGGAAGATCGCCGACCCCATCGCCGACAAGGCGATCATGGGGGCGGCGCTGATCTGTCTGTCCGCGCTGGGCGATCTGCCCTGGTGGGTGACGATCGTGATCCTCGCCCGGGAACTCGGCATCACGCTCATGCGTTTCGTGGTCATCCGCTACGGCGTGATCCCGGCCAGCCGCGGCGGCAAGCTCAAGACCCTCACCCAGGGCGTGGCCGTCGGGATGTACGTGCTGGCACTGACGGGATGGCTGGCGACTCTGAGGTTCTGGGTGATGGCCGCGGCCGTCGTCCTGACCGTGGTCACCGGCCTCGACTATGTGAGACAGGCCATTGTGCTGCGGCAGCAGGGAATCGCCGAGCGCGCGGCGGCGTCGGAGGAGACGGAAGCGTGAATTCCACGGCCGCCGAACTGGTGCGACTACTGACAGTGAGGGGCCAGACCCTCGCTGTCGCCGAGTCGCTGACCGGCGGTCTGGTGGCGGCCGAGATCACCACGGTTCCGGGGGCGTCCAAGGCGTTTCGGGGCTCGGTCACCGCGTACGCCACCGAACTCAAGCACGACCTGCTGGACGTCGACGCCACCCTGCTGGCCCAGCGGGGAGCGGTGGATCCGCAGGTCGCGGCCCAGATGGCGGCCGGAGTGCGGAAGGCGCTGGGCGCCGACTGGGGCCTCGCGACCACCGGGGTCGCCGGTCCGGAACCGCAGGACGGCCGGCCGGTCGGGACCGTTTTCGTGGCCGTGGACGGGCCGTTCGGCCCTGGTTCCGGTTCTGCCGCTGGCGGAAAAGTGGAGGCCCTGCGGTTGAACGGCGACCGCGAGGAAATTCGTAGAGAGAGTGTACGGAGCGTACTCGCACTGCTCCTGAGGGAGCTTGCGAGCGAACAGACCGGGAATGAGCGGACACAGGATACGGAACAGAACGGGGGGTTTTGATGTTTGCAGCCCTGAGTGAACACGACATCGCTCCCCGCACGGCCGCGGCGCAAGGCGGTACGGTGGGGCGTGAAGGATGCGGCTACGCGGTCCGAGGAGGGAGCCACCGATGATTCTGCTCCGTCGCCTGCTGGGTGACGTGCTGCGTCGGCAGCGCCAGCGCCAGGGCCGTACTCTGCGCGAAGTCTCCTCGTCCGCCCGAGTCTCACTCGGCTATCTCTCCGAGGTGGAGCGGGGGCAGAAGGAGGCATCCTCCGAGCTGCTCTCCGCCATCTGCGACGCGCTGGACGTACGGATGTCCGAGCTCATGCGGGAAGTGAGCGACGAGCTCGCCCTCGCCGAGCTGGCCCAGTCCGCCCAGGCCACCGAGTCCGTTCCCACGCCGGTTCGGCCGATGCTGGGTACCGTCTCGGTGACCGGTGTGCCACCGGAACGGGTGACCATCAAGGCACCCGCCGAGGCAGTGGACGTGGTCGCCGCGTGACGCCTGCGCGAGCGTAGACCGATGCGGCGCCGACCCGGCGTCGAAGAAGTGTACGAGGCCCCGGCCGGGGCCTCTCCGGGGAGACCCGGGGAGGTGCGGCCGGGGTCTTCGTGCGTCCGCGGGCGCTGTGCGTCCATTTGCCGGTGTCCGGCGGTGCGGTCATGGTGGGAGGGGCGTGACAGGGGGCCGACCGACCACCGGAGAGAGCATGTACGTCGTGAAGAGCCCGCTGTCCGACGCGGATCTGAAGGCCGTGGCCGAGGCGCTGCAGGGCGCCCTCGTCGATCTGGTGGACCTGGCGCTGGTCGCCAAGCAGATCCACTGGAACGTGGTCGGGCCCCGCTTCCGCTCCGTCCACCTTCAGCTCGACGAGGTCGTGGACACGGCGCGGGCCCACTCCGACACGGTCGCGGAGCGCGCCTCGGCGCTCGGCGTCTCACCGGACGGCCGGGCGGCCACGGTGGCCTCCGGCAGCGGTATCGGCACGGCTCCCGGGGGCTGGGTCAAGGACTCGGACGCGGTGGGCACCCTGGTGGACGCGCTGGGCGCGGTGATCACCCGGATGCGCGACCGGGTGATGTCGACCGCGGAGGCCGATCCGGTGTCCCAGGACATCTTCATCGGGATCACGGCGGATCTGGAGAAACATCACTGGATGTTCCAGGCGGAGAACGTCTAGCGGTGGCCGGGGCGGGGCGACGGCCGTTGCATCGGTGAGCCCTCGGTGCGCCTTTCCGGCGGACCGGGCGGCGTTCTAGCGTCCGGCTGGAGGTGGCGGCCATGGTGGTGGGGCGGATAGTGCGCTGGGGGGTTGCCCTCGGGCTGGCGGCGGTGTGGTGGTGGGCCGTGCTGCGGCTCGTGTTCGCCGACGGCGCCGGGGCGCTGGAGGGGACCGTGGCCGCCGGGGGATGGGGACTGAGCCTGCTGCCGGTGAACTGTGTGCCGAGGGTCCGGGCGGCGGGCGCCCTGGGACCGAGGCGGTGGCGGACGGCCTGGCGGGCCGAGGGGGCTACCAGGGCATCGCCACCCCTCCGTTCGGACGCAGGATCTGGCCCGTCGTGAACGAGGAGGCGTCGGAGGCCAGATAGAGCACGGCGTGCGCGATGTCCTCCGCCTCACCGACCCGGCCCAGCGGTGACATCCGGGTCATCCACGCCTCGGTCTGCCGCTGTTCCTCGCCGTCGTCCCGGGTGGTCATGGGGGTGCGGGTCCAGCCGGGGGCGACCGCGTTGACGCGGATGCCCTGCCGGCCGACCTCGTTGGCGAGCGTCTTGGTCAGCTGGACCACGGCCGCCTTGGCCGCGCCGTAGCAGAGCAGGCCGGGACCGCCGGTGTCGATCGCGCCGGACGCCATCGTGATGATGCTGCCCCCGGTCCGCCCGGCCAGCATCAGGCGGGCCGCCTCCTGGCAGGCGTGCAGGACGCCCTTGAAGTTGACGTCCAGGACCCGGTCGAGGTCCTCGTCCCTGGTCTCCAGGACCGGGCTTCGGTGCATGATCCCGGCGATCGCCGCCATGACGTCGAGCCGTCCGCAGGACTGGACGGCCTGCCCGAGCCGCGCGCGGTCGGTCACGTCGAGGGTGTGGGTGTGGGCGGTGCCGCCCCGGTCCTTGATCAGCGTGGCGGTCTCGTGCAGTCCGTCCGCGTCCCGGTCGGCGCAGTGCACGGTCGCGCCCGCCTCTGCGAGCAGTACGGCGGAGGCCCGGCCGATGCCGCCGGCGGCGCCGGTGACGAATGCCGTGCGTCCGGTGAGGTCGTACGCCTTGAGGGGCATGAGGGGACGGTACGAGCGTTTCTGACGGGTCGTCAATTAGTTGTGCGGGTTCTCCGGGTACGGGGCGGGCCCGGCGCCGGGCCGGGGCCGGTCTGGCAGGCGGGGCACCAGTAGGTGGGGCGCTCGCGGGAGCCGTCGCCCTGGTCGGCGACGCGGATGGGGGTGTGGCAGCGCAGACAGGGGCGGGGTGCGCGGCCGTAGACGAAGAGGTCCTGGTCGCGCAGGCCGGTGGTCCGGCGCACCGGGCGGTCGCGGTTGGCCTCCAGGAGCCGCTGGGCGAGGGCGGGGAGCTTCGCGGCGCGGTCGGCGGGGAGCGCACCGACCGGGAGCCAGGGGGTCGCGCCGATCAGGAAACAGAGCTCGCTCTTGTAGATGTTGCCGATGCCGGCCAGGTTGCGCTGGTCGAGCAGGGTCTCGCCGAGCGGGCGGGCGGGGTCCGCGAGCAGGTTGGCGAGGGCGCGGTCGGGGTTCCAGTCGGGGCCCAGCAGGTCGGGGCCGAGGTGGCCCACGGCGCGTTCCTCCTCGCCGGTGCGCAGGAACTCCAGGACCTGGAGGCGGTATCCGACGGCCGTGCGGTCGGCGGTGCCGAGGATCGCCCGGATCTGGTGCGCCGGGCCGCCCTTCCAGCGCTCGGCGCCGCCGTAGACCTTCCACGCGCCCTCCATCCGCAGATGCGTGTGCAGGGTCAGACCGCCCTCGAAGCGGGTGAGCAGGTGCTTGCCGCGCGGGGTGGTGCCGAGGACGGTTCGGCCGGTGAGGTCGACGGTGGCGTACTGGGGCACCCGGAAGTCGCTGCGGGTCAGCACCTGGCCGGCGAGCGCTTCGTGCAGGCGCCGCGCGGCCTGCCAGACCGTGTCACCTTCGGGCATGGGTCAAGGGTGGCATGCGGGGGTGAGCGGTGCGGTTCCCGCCGTGGTTCACGCCCGCAGGCGCAGGCCGCGCGGGGTCGCGATGAAGCCCGCTCCTTCCAGGAGGACGCCCAGGGGGGAGGTCAGGGCGGAGGCGCCGTTGACCCGCTCCACCGTCACGGTGCCGAGGGTGCCCGCGCGGGCGGCGGCCGCGAGGGCCTCGGCGGCCGTGCGGAGCCGGGGGTCGTCGGTGGCGGCCGTGTCCGGGGCGGAGGGCCAGGCCAGCAGGGTCTTGCCGCCGCGTTCCATGTAGAGGGTCAGCTCGCCGTCCACCAGGACGACCAGCGAGCCCGCCTTGCGGCCCGGCTTGTGCCCGGCGTCGGTCGGGGGCTCGGGCCAGGACAGGGCGGCGCCGTAGGCGTTCGCGGGGTCGGCGGCGGCGAGGACCACGGCTCTGGGGTCGGGGGCGGCGGGGGTGCGGGTGCGGTGGTCGCCGTAGGCGTACGGGTTGGCGGGACCGCCGCCTCTCGGGCCGCCGCCTCGGGGACCGCCGTAGCCAGGGGGCGTGAAGGGGTCGGCGGGGGCGAGGTCCTTGGGGGAGACGTAGTCGCCGGGGGCGGTGCGGGGCTCGGGGGGCCAGGTGAAGTCGCCGTCGAGGTCGGAGAGTTCGGTGAGTTCGGGGAAGTCGGCGCCGTCGAAGGGACCGAGGGGTGTGAAGGGCGCCTCGGTGTCGAAGGGGGTGGGAGTCGTGGATGCCGTGGAAGCCGTAGGACGGTTGTTTCCGAAGCCGGTGCCGGGCAGGGCCTCGCCGCGGTCGCGGGCGTTGGACACCGCGCGCAGCCGGTCGACCGCGCCGTCCATCGCGAACTGGGCCGCGCCGAGGCCCTCGACGACATAACCCCGGCGGGCCTGGCCGCTCTCCTCGAACGCCGACAGGATGCGGTACACCGCCGAGAAGCCGCCCTCGACGCCCTCCGCGGCGACCGCCCCCCGGGTGACCACGCCGTGCCGGTCGAGGAGGGTGCGGGCCAGGGCGTGGGCGCGCACGGTGGTGTCCGGCTCGCGCTGCGGCAGCAGCGACCAGCGTCCGGCGACGGTCGGCGGGCCGGTCCGGGAGGCGGTGCGGGCGGCGGCCGTCAGGGAGCCGTA
This sequence comes from Streptomyces sp. NPDC048288, assembly GCF_043201555.1. Classification (NCBI taxonomy): domain Bacteria; kingdom Bacillati; phylum Actinomycetota; class Actinomycetes; order Kitasatosporales; family Streptomycetaceae; genus Streptomyces; species Streptomyces sp. NPDC048288. Next base: position 76,196 of record NZ_JBICZD010000022.1, on the reverse strand, counting down.
GCGGCCGCGCGGGACGGTCCGCTTGGCGCGGTGGGCCGTGGAGCCCGCGGTGCGGCCCGAGCCCAGCAGGGAGCGCATCGGGGCCAGGGTGTCGTTGGTGAGGCGGCCGGACCAGGCCAGGTCCCAGAGGGCGTCGGCCAGTTGGGGGTCGGTGGCGTCGGGGTGGGTGGTGGCACGGACCTGGTCGGCGATCTGGCGGAAGAACAGGCCGTAGCCGCCGGAGAGGGCGTCCAGGACCGACTGGTGCAGTGCGGTCGGTTCCAGGGGGTGCGGGGGCGGCAGGAGCACGGGCGCCGCGTCCGCCAAGTACAGGGAGACCCAGCCGTCCTTGCCCGGCAGGGCACCCGCGCCCGCCCACACGACCTCTCCGGCGGCGGTCAGTTCGTCGAGCATCGAGGGCGTGTAGCCCGCCACGCGGGACGGCAGGACCAGCTTCTCCAGGGCCGAGGCCGGGACCGACGCGCCCTGCAACTGCTCCACGGCGCGCACCAGTCCGTCGACACCGCGCAGCCCGTGCCCCTTGCCGATGTGCTGCCACTGCGGCAGGAACTGGGCGAGCGCCGCCGGTGCCACCGGCTCCAGCTCGTGCCGGAGCGCGGCCAGGGAGCGGCGGCGCAGCCTGCGCAGGACCGCCGCGTCGCACCACTCCTGGCCGATGCCCGCCGGATGGAACTCGCCCTGTACGACCCGGCCGCCCGCGGCGAGCCGTTGCAGGGCGCCCTCGGTCACCGCCGCCCCGAGGCCGAAGCGGGCGGCCGCGGTGGCCGACGTGAACGGGCCGTGGGTGCGCGCGTACCGGGCGAGGAGGTCGCCGAGCGGATCCTTCACGGGCTCGGTGAAGGCCTCGGGGACGCCTACCGGCAGGGCGGTGCCGAGGGCGTCGCGCAGCCGGCCCGCGTCCTCGATCGCCGCCCAGTGGTCGGTGCCGGCGATCCGGACCTTGATGGCCCGGCGGGCGCTCGCCAGCTCCTGGGCCCACTGGGGCTCGGCGCCCCGCTCCACCAGCTCGGCGTCCGTGAGCGGGCCGAGCAGCCGCAGCACGTCGGCGACACCCTCGGGGTCCTTGATCCGCCGGTCCTCGCTGAGCCACTGGAGTTCGCGCTCCAGCTCGGTCAGGACGTCCGCGTCGAGCAGTTCGCGCAGCTCCGCCTGGCCCAGCAGCTCGGCCAGCAGCCGGGAGTCCAGGGAGAGCGCGGCCGCGCGGCGCTCGGCGAGCGGGGAGTCGCCCTCGTAAAGGAACTGGGCGACGTAACCGAAGAGGAGGGAGCGGGCGAAGGGCGACGGCTCCGGGGTGGTGACCTCGACCAGGCGGACCTTGCGGGACTCCAGGTCGCCCATCAGCTCGACCAGGCCCGGGACGTCGAAGACGTCCTGGAGGCACTCGCGGACGGCCTCCAGGACGATCGGGAAGGACCCGAACTCGCTCGCCACCTGGAGCAGTTGCGCGGCGCGCTGGCGCTGCTGCCACAGCGGGGTGCGCTTGCCGGGGTTGCGGCGCGGCAGCAGCAGCGCGCGAGCGGCGCACTCCCGGAAGCGGGAGGCGAACAGGGCCGAGCCGCCGACCTGGTCGGTGACGATCCGGTCGACCTCGCCCTTGTCGAAGGCGACGTCGGCCGCGCCCACGGGGGCCTGCTCGGCGTCGTACTCCGTGCCGGCCTTCAGCGGGGCCTGGTCGAGCAGGTCGAGGCCCATCAGGTCGGCGTCCGGCAGCCGCAGCACGATGCCGTCGTCGGCGTGCATGACCTGGGCGTCCATGCCGTACCGCTCGGACAGCCGGGCACCGAGGGCGAGCGCCCAGGGGGCGTGGACCTGGGCGCCGAAGGGGGAGTGGACGACGACCCGCCAGTCGCCCAGCTCGTCCCGGAAGCGCTCCACGACGATCGTCCGGTCGTCGGGAATGTGGCCGCAGGCCTCGCGCTGTTCGTCGAGGTACGACAGCACGTTGTCCGCCGCCCACGCGTCCAGGCCCGCCGCCAGCAGGCGCAGGCGGGCGTCGTCCTTGGGGAGCGCGCCGACCTCGCGCAGGAACGCACCGACCGCGCGGCCCAGTTCGAGCGGACGGCCCAGCTGGTCGCCCTTCCAGAAGGGCAGGCGGCCGGGCACGCCGGGGGCGGGGGAGACCAGGACGCGGTCCCGGGTGATGTCCTCGATGCGCCAGGAACTGGTGCCCAGGGTGAAGACGTCGCCCACCCGGGACTCGTACACCATCTCCTCGTCCAGCTCGCCGACCCGGCCGCCGCCCTTCTTGGGGTCGGCGCCGGCGAGGAAGACGCCGAAGAGGCCGCGGTCCGGGATGGTGCCGCCGGAGGTGACGGCGAGGCGCTGGGCGCCCGGGCGGCCGGTGACGGTCCCGGCGACCCGGTCCCAGACCACGCGCGGGCGCAGCTCCGCGAACGCGTCCGACGGATAGCGGCCCGCGAGCATGTCGAGGACCGCCGTGAACGCCGACTCCGGGAGCGCGGCGAAGGGGGCCGCGCGGCGGACCATGGCGAGCAGGTCGTCGACCTGCCAGGTGTCCAGCGAGACCATCGCGACCAGCTGCTGGGCGAGGACGTCGAGAGGGTTGGCCGGGACCCTCAGGGACTCGATGGAGCCGGTGCGCATCCGCTCGGTGACCACGGCCGCCTGCACCAGGTCGCCGCGGTACTTGGGGAAGACCACGCCGGTGGAGACCGCGCCGACCTGGTGTCCCGCGCGGCCGACGCGCTGCAGGCCGGAGGCGACCGAGGGCGGGGACTCGACCTGGACGACCAGGTCCACCGCGCCCATGTCGATGCCCAGTTCGAGGCTGGAGGTGGCCACCACGGCGGGCAGCCGGCCGGCCTTCAGGTCCTCCTCGACCAGGGCACGCTGCTCCTTGGAGACCGAGCCGTGGTGCGCGCGGGCGATGACCGGCGGGGCGCCCTGGGCCGCGCCCGAACCGCCCATCATTTCGGCGGGCGAGTGGTGTTCGTCCAGGGGCTCGCCGGTCAGGCGCTCGTAGGCGATCTCGTTGAGCCGGTTGCACAGCCGCTCCGCCAGCCGGCGCGAGTTGGCGAACACGATCGTGGAGCGGTGCGCCTGGACCAGGTCGGCGATCCGCTCCTCCACATGCGGCCAGATCGACGGCTTCTCCGCGCCCTCGCCGCCGTCGGTGGCAGGGGACCCGCCCAGCTCTCCCATGTCCTGCACCGGGACGACCACGGAGAGGTCGAACTCCTTGCCGGACCTGGGCTGGACGATCTCCACCTTGCGGTGCGGCGAGAGATAACGGGCCACCTCGTCGACCGGGCGGACCGTCGCCGAGAGGCCGATACGGCGGGCCGGTTTCGGCAGCAGTTCGTCCAGCCGCTCCAGGGAGAGCGCGAGATGCGCGCCGCGCTTGGTGCCGGCGACCGCGTGCACCTCGTCCAGGATCACCGTCTCGATGCCGGTCAGCGCGTCGCGTGTGGCCGACGTCAGCATCAGGAACAGGGACTCGGGGGTGGTGATCAGGATGTCCGGCGGCCGGGTGGACAGGGCGCGGCGCTCGGCGGGCGGGGTGTCGCCGGAGCGGATACCCACCCTGACCTCCGGCTCGGGCAGGCCGAGCCGGACGGACTCCTGGCGGATGCCGGTCAGCGGGCTCCGCAGGTTCCGCTCGACGTCGACCGCGAGGGCTTTCAGCGGCGACACGTACAGCACCCGGCAGCGCTTCCTCGGGTCGGCCGGGGGCGGGGTGGCGGTCAGCTGGTCCAGGGCGGCGAGGAAGGCGGCCAGCGTCTTGCCGGAGCCGGTCGGGGCGACCACCAGCACGTCCGAGCCCGCGCCGATGGCCTGCCACGCGCCCGCCTGGGCCGCGGTGGGCGCGGAAAACGCCCCCGTGAACCAGCCGCGGGTCGCGGGGGAGAAGCCGTCGAGGGCTCGGTGAGCGGATTTCGCCATGGGTCCATCCTGCACCCGGCCACTGACAAGTGGGGCTGACCTGCGGAGATGTCCTCGGCTTCGCCTTCGGGGCTGTGTGTTCCCACCGGCACCACCCGTGACGGTCTCGTCGTCGGGCGCGGGTGGCCCCCGTGGGGCGGACACGCCGTCGGCGGCTGCGCGAAGAAGGGGGTGGGGGAGAAGCGGCTGGGCGGGGGCGGGGGGGCTCAGGGAGGCCGGGTAGGAGCGGGGGATGTGGTTGGGGGCGGTCGCGGGGGTGTGCGGTCGACAATGGGTGTATGGCGGGAGCGGACGAGCAGGCGCGGCACTGGCGGTATGAGGCGTTGCCCGGTGTTGATCTGTTGCGTGCCCGGTATGTGCGTAAGACGTTCGTTCGGCACACCCATGAGCACTTCGTGATCGCCGCCATCGCGGACGGTGTCGAGGTCTTCCACCACCGGGGCTCCGACGTGTCCGCGGGAGCGGGGGCGCTCGCGCTGGTCAACCCGGACACCCCGCACACCGGGCGGGCCGGGGTGCCCGAGGGCTGGCGGTACGGGGCGGTCTACCCGGCGCCGGACCTCGTCGCGGGGATCGCCGCCGAGACCACCGCGATCCGGGGCACCCCCGGCTTCGTCAGCCCCGTGCTCGACGACCCGTACAGCGTCGCCCTCGTGCACCGGGTGCTGCGCGCCGCCGACGAGGGCAACGCGCTCGCCGCCGACACCCTGCTGCGGGTCGCGGTGACCCGGCTGCTCCGGCTGAACGGCGGCCCGCTGCCGCAGCGGCAGGTCCGCACCGCCGGCGCCAGGCTCGCCGCACGCGCGCGTGCCGTGCTGGAGGAGCGGATGGCCGAGCCGCCGACCCTGGAACGGCTCGCCCGCGACCTCGGCACCAGCCCGTTCGCGCTGCTGCGGGCGTTCCGGGACGCCTACGGCATGCCGCCGCACACCTGGCTGACCGACGCGCGGGTGCGCCGCGCCCGGCTGCTGCTGGACGCCGGCACGGCACCCGCCGAGGCGGCCGTCGCCGTCGGCTTCACCGACCAGCCGCACCTCAACCGGCACTTCGCGCGGATCGTCGGCGTCCCGCCGGGGGCCTACCAGCGTGAGCGCAAGAACGTACAAGACGCGCGGGACGCCCGTCCGTAGCGTGCTGGGCGTGGCACAGCAGACAGCAGCACTCGCAGACATACGTGGCGAAGGGGAGCCGAAGCCGGACTCCGCCGTCGTCAGGGACGCCCTCGGAGTCGGGGTCGCCGTGGGACTCTCCGGGTTCGCCTTCGGGGTGACCTCGGCCGGCAGCGGGCTCGGCCTGCTCCAGACCTGCGCGCTCAGCCTCCTGGTGTTCACCGGAGCCTCCCAGTTCGCCCTGGTGGGCGCGCTCGCGGCCGGGGGCAGCCCGCTCACCGCGGCGGCCGGTGCCTTCTTCCTCGGGGTGCGCAACGCGTTCTACGGGCTGCGGCTGTCGCAGGTCCTCGCCCTCCCGCGCGCGGTGCGGCCGTTCGCCGCCCAGTGGGTGATCGACGAGACCACCGCGGTGACCCTGGCCCAGCCGACGCGGCGCGCTGCGCGGATCGGCTTCACGGTCACCGGGCTCAGCCTGTACGTGCTGTGGAACCTCACCACCCTGCTGGGCGCGCTCGGCGCCAAGGCCGTCGGGGACACCGACGCCTGGGGCCTGGACGCGGCCGGCCCCGCCGTCTTCCTGGCGCTGCTCGCCCCCATGCTGCGAGGCACGACGGAGCGCGCGGTCGCCGCCCTCGCGGTGCTCCTGGGCCTCGGGCTGCTGCCCGTGCTGCCCGCGGGCGTACCGGTCCTGGTGGCCGCGCTGGCGGCGCCGGCCGCACTCTTCGTCTCCGGCCGCCGGTCGGACCCCAGCCACGACTGCGCGCTCGACGACGCGCCCGGCGACGCATCCAGCGAGGCATCCGGTCAGGCACCCCACGACGTATCCGGTCGCGTATCCGGTCAGGCACCCCACCCCGCATCCGGTCAAGCGTCCGGCCAGGTTCCCGACGGCGCACCCGAGGAGACCCGATGAACGTCTGGATCGCGGTCGGCGCGACCGCCCTCGGCTGCTACGTGGTCAAGCTCGTCGGGCTGCTGGTGCCCGCGGGCGTCCTGGAGCGGCCGGTGGTGCGGCGGCTGGCCGCCCTGCTGCCGGTGGCCCTGCTCGCCGCCCTCACGGCTCAGCAGACGTTCGCCGACGGGCACGCGCTCGTGCTGGACGCCAGGGCCGCGGGGCTCGGGGCGGCCGCCGTGGCGCTGGTGCTGCGCGCGCCCTTCCTGGTCGTCGTCGGTGTCGCCGTGGTGGTCACGGCGGGACTGCGCGCCCTCACCGGCTGAGAGATCCGTCACCCCACGAAGCGGCCGTACGCCTTGAGGGTGCGCAGGGCGTCGATGGTCACCATGGGGCGGGCCTCCAGGACGGCGGCCGGCGCCCACTGCCGCCAGCGGACGGGCCAGCCGCCGTCCGCCGCCTGCTCCGCGGCGAGGAACTCCAGCGAGCGGTCCATCTCCTCGTCGGTGAACCACGCGCGCGCGAGCGAGTTCGGGGTCCTCGCGAAGTCGTGCGGGAAGTGGTGTTCACCGGGCGCGTAGCCGGGCGCGACCGGGTACGCGCCCAGCCGCGCCGGGTCCAGCGCGGCCAGCCGGTGCTCGCGCACCAGGCGGCCCAGCCGGTCGGCGGCCGCCTCCGCGCGCGGCCGGTCGGGTGCGGTGTCCAGGAAGGCGACCGCGGCCTCGACCTCGTAGGGGTGCGACTTCTCCAGCGCATCCACCGCCTCCCAGCAGAAGTCGGTGGCCCGGAACAGCCAGGCGTGCCACACCTCGTTGCGGTGCAGCAGACCCACCACAGGACCGGTGGCCAGGAGTTCGCTGGGCGGGTCGTCGACGATCGGGATGAACGGGGCGGCCGGATAGCCGCGCTGACTCGGATGGATCGCCGGCAGGGCCCCGTCCGCCGTGGAGACGGCCGTGAGGTAGCGGCACACGCGCTCCGCCCGCTGGCCGCCGCAGCGCCCGATGGCGTCCAGGACGCGCAGCGCGTGCCCGGTGGACAGCGGCTGGCTCACCGGACCGCGCAGATCGGGCTCCAGCGCGTGACCGTATCCGCCGTCCTCGTTGCGGTAGGCGTCCAGTGCCGTCTCCACCGGATCGGGGCCGCCGTTCAGGAAGTGGTACGAGAAGAGCCGCTGCTCCAGCACGCGTGCGGTGAGCCACATGAACTGCTCGGCGCGGAACAGCGGGGAGTGCGCCGGGGGCGCAGGGGGGAGTGGGGAAGCTCCGGTTTCGGCCATGCGAAAGACCGTAGGGCGGAAAGCGGTCTCGGCAAGCGCTCCCGGGCAGGGCCCACTCTCAGGGGCGGGATACTGGTGTCATGCGGTTGACGGTCTTCTGGCAGCGGATGGCGGAACACTTCGGTTCCGGGTACGCCGACACCTTCGCGCGCGATCATGTGATGACGGAGCTCGGCGGGCTGACGGTGCACGAGGCGCTGGACTCGGGCTGGGAGGCCAAGGACGTGTGGCGCGTGGTCTGCGCGGTCATGAACGTTCCGGGAGAGAGGCGCTGACCGTGCACGGAGATCGGATACGGGCCACGCGTTGTCAGTGGCGTGGGCGAGACTTGCACCGTGGCACCCACTGACGACGACGGGCGCACCGCCCAGGACACCTCCCCGATCGACACGACGCCGCCCGCCGCACCCCCGGCCGCCGGCGCCGCGCCGGGGAGTGCCCGCATGCCGCGCTGGCTGCCGCGCGCCATGGTGCTGGCGCTCGCCCTCGTCGCCGCGTTCCAGCTGGGCAACTGGGCCTTCCACCAGCTCACCGGCCTGCTGATCAACATCCTCATCGCGTTCTTCCTGGCGCTGGCCATCGAGCCCGCGGTGAGCTGGATGGCCTCCCGCGGCATGCGCCGCGGGTTCGCGACCTTCCTGGTCTTCCTCGGCCTGGCGATCGCCGTCGCGGGCTTCGTCACCCTGCTCGGCTCGATGCTGGCCGGACAGATCAACAAGATCGTCGAGGACTTCCCGGACTACCTTGACTCGGTCATCAACTGGGTCAACGAGACCTTCCACAGCCAAGTGAGGCGGGTCGACGTCCAGGAGGGACTGCTGCACTCCGACTGGCTGCGCAAGTACGCGCAGAACAGCGCGGCCGGGGTGCTCGACGTCTCCGGGCAGGTGCTCGGCGGCCTGTTCCAGCTGCTGACGATCACGCTGTTCGCCTTCTACTTCGCCGCCGACGGCCCCCGGCTGCGCCGCACCCTGTGCTCCGTGCTGCCGCCCGCCCGTCAGGCCGAGGTGCTGCGCGCCTGGGAGATCGCCGTCGACAAGACCGGCGGCTATCTGTACTCGCGCGGTGTGATGGCGCTGATCTCCGGCATCGCCCACTACATCCTGCTGGAGGCCCTGGGCGTGCCGTACGCGCCCGTGCTGGGCGTCTGGGTGGGCCTGGTCTCGCAGTTCATCCCCACCATCGGCACCTATCTCGCGGGCGCCCTGCCGATGCTGATCGCGTTCACCGTCAACCCGCTGTACGCGGTGTGGGTGCTGGTGTTCGTCGTGATCTACCAGCAGTTCGAGAACTACATGCTCCAGCCCAAGCTGACCTCCAAGTCCGTCGACATCCACCCGGCGGTCGCCTTCGGCTCGGTGATCGCGGGCACCGCGCTCCTCGGCGCCGTCGGCGCGCTGATCGCCATCCCGGCGGTCGCCACGCTCCAGGCGTTCCTGGGTGCCTATGTGAAGCGGTACGACGTCACGGACGACCCCCGGGTGCACGGGCACCGTCGTCGTGGCGCGGGCGGCCCCGGGCTGCGTACGCGCGTGCGGCGGCTGATATGGCAGCGGCCGGTCGAGGAACCCGAGGAGAGCTCGGTCTGACGGCCGCCGCGATCAGTAGGTGAGCACCGCCCATACCCCGGCCGCGCCGACGGCGGCCGTGTAGCAGCCCACCGCCGTGGCCACGATCCGCCACCGGACCTGTTCGCTCCATGGGGTGCGGGACAACAGCCGGGCGAGCGCCGGCAGGACCAGCACCGCGTGCAGGCTGACCCCGTGCAGCGGCTTGAGCGGGGCCGTCGAGCCGTAGGCCGCCTCCTGGTGCCCGGTCCGGACGAGCACGACCCCGCGCGCGATCATCGCGGCCCCCGAGACCAGCGCCACCAGCAGGATCGCGAACCCGGACCGCACCGCGAGCGCCATGCCGACGGGACCGGCCGGCCGCCGCCGGAAGGACGCGACGGCGAAGACGGTGAGCAGCACCACCAGTACCCCGCCGCCCACCGCGAGCGTCATCGACACCGCCGTGTCGAACGGTGTCTCCATGTCGAGATGCGAGGGCACCCGCCGCCATGCCTGCAGGGTGATCCCGCCGACCTCCACCACGCAGTCGGCGGCGAACACGAGGAGCAGCACGGTGCGCAGCCGCTCCCCGATCCTCAGATACGAGGTGACCCAGGTGACCGCGATCAGGGTCAGCCCGAAAGAGAGCCCGAACGTGACCGGCTTGCGCCAGGAGACCGGCCCGTACCAGGGGCCGCCGTCCACCGCGAACACCACCAGGTGCGCCAGGCCGGAGAGGACGAGGAGCGCACCGGTCGCGTGACAGAGACGCTCGGCGGGGCGGACCCCGGGCAGGGCGTTCGACGGTGGTTTGCGGGTCGGTGTCCGCACGGGCGAGGGCATGCGCCCAGCCTCCCGGGAGCCGGCCGCGCGGTCGTCGTCCGGCCGAAGACAGCCGCCGTACGCCTTGAGGAGTACGGGAGCGGGGGCGATCAGGAGACCGTGGCGGCCGGCGGGGTCCAGCGCCGGGTGCGCGGCACCGTGTCCGGGACGCCGTAGTCCTTCTTGAGGTGTTCGGGGATGGCGTAGTGCATGACACGGCCGCGGGTGAGGGAGGACAGTTCGAGGACGGTGGTGAGGTGGCCGAGGCGGTCCAGGGCCCAGGCACCCAGCGGGGAGCGGTCCTCGATGGTCTCCAGGACGCCGAGGAGGTGCGGTACGGCCTTGACGACGGTGTCCCACGGGGTGCGCGGCACCTCCAGCCAGTCCGCGCAGGTGCCGCCGACCAGGTGGCGGATGAGCGCTGAGACGATCGGGTCGAAGAAGGTGCCGGGGACGACCTCCTCGTAGAGGTCGATGAGCTGCCGGGTCAGGACCGCGCCCTCCTCGGAGGGGCCCATGTACCGGACCATGTACAGATCGAGGAAGGCGCGCGCCTCGTCGAGGGTCTTCGGGACGGCCTCCTGGTCGACGCCGAGCATGGCGCCCACCACCCGCCACGCGTAGTAGTACGCCTCCGCGCCCTCCGTGGACAGGTGGATGCCCAGCCGGTGCAGGCTGTCGAGGACCAGCATGGAGAAGAACATCTGCCCGCCGATCATGTCCTCCTGGCAGATCGGCGTGCCGAGCGCCTCGGTGTCCCAGCGGTTCTCACGCCTGAGGTGATGCCGGATCGAGGCGTGCAGTAGCCGCACCTTCTGGGCGGCCGGGACGAAGCGGCTCCCGGCCTCGAAGGCGTCGGGCCGCATCAGGTAGACGGTGAACTGGCCGGTCTCCGCCATCCGCTTGGAGGGGTACTTCAGCCCGTGGGTGGCCGACAGCAGCTTCGCCACGCGCGGGACGACGTAACAGGCCGGCATGGAGGCGAAGGAGAGCGCGGTCGAGATGTGCACGTTGTTGTCGATGAAGAACAGCCGGGCCTTCTCCATCTCGCCCCAGTCGACCCAGGACGGCGGGACCCGGGTGGCCTCCAGGTACTCCCGCGCGACGTCGGGCAGCCCGTCCGGCAGCGGCGCGCCGGCGGTGGAGACGTACCGCATCAGGGTGTTGAACGTGCCCACCTCCCCGCGCTCGAAGAGGGTGGCGACCGTGGCGTCGGCGAGTTCGTCACCGGCGTCCCGCAGGGCGTCCATCGAGGCCTCGGTGTGGATCACGGCAGGGCTCCTTGTCTTCGTCTTCGTGGGCGGGAGAACGCGGGCGGGAGAAGGGGCAGCGGCGTCAGGACCGGCGGACCGTGGCCGAGTGGGCCAGTGCGGTCAGGGCGCCGGCGGCCGGGGGCGGCACGTCCAGGTCGTGCAGGGCGTCGAGCGCCGTCGCCACCCGTGCGCCGATCATGGCCTCGATCCGGTCGGGCGCCCCGAGCCGGCACATCACCTCGCGGACCACGTCCAGGCCGTCCGCGTCCAGGTCACGGCTGCCGAGCAGCGCGCCCAGCCGCTCCCGGTCGTCGTCACGGGCGAGCCGCCAGGTCTCCGCGAGCAGGGCGGTGGGCCGGTGGCCGCGCACGTCGTCGGCGTTGGCCTTGCCGGTGTGCTCCGGGGCCCCGAACAGGCCCAGCAGGTCGTCGCGGAGCTGGAACGCCTCGCCCAGCGGCAGCCCGTACGCGGAGTACCCCTCCCGCAGCCGGTCGCCGGCCCCGGCCAGGGCGCCGCCGATCAACAGGGGCTGCTCGACGGTGTACTTGGCGGTCTTGTAGCGGATCACCTTCAGCGAGGCCGTGGTGTCCGGACCGGCCCCGGTGCGCAGGATCTCCAGGCACTCGCCCGCGATCAGCTCCCGGGCCAGCACCGACCACAGGGGGCGGGCCCGGGCGAGGTAGGCGGCGGGCAGCCCGCAGGCCGCGAACAGCTGCCCGGCCAGCGACATCAGCAGATCGCCCACGAGCATCGCCAGCGCCCGCGCGGTGTCGTCGGCGCCCGCGCGGCCGCGTACGGCGGTGCGCAGGGCGATGTGTGTGGTGGGGCGGCCGTGCCGCAGTGGGCTGTCGTCGATGAGGTCGTCGTGTACGACGGCGGCGGCGTGCACGAGTTCCATGGAGGCCGCCGCCCGTACCAGCGCGTCGCTGTCCGGCTGGCCCACGGCACGCCAGCCCCAGTAGCAGAACGCCGCCCGCAGCCGTTTGCCGTCCGCGACCGCCGCCTCCAGCTGCTCGGCCACCGGGCCCAGCAGCGGGTCGACCGCCGCGAACCGGTCGGCCTCCTCGGCGACGAACCGGCGCAGTACCTCGTCGACACGGTTCTTGAAGCCGGCCGGATCCCACCGGTCAGTCATCGGCTGAGGTCCGCCGGGCGAGGGCGTGCCGGGCGAGGATCTCCAGATGGGCCGGGGGGACGCTCGCGTACCGGTCCAGGACCAGGCGCCCCCGCGCGGTGAGGTCGTGCTCGGCCTCCGCCGCCAGCGCGGCGGTGTCCGAGCGGCGCAGCAACCCGCGCAACGTTCCGAAGGCGGTGCCCACCGTGCTCACCGCCAGGTCGGCGAGCCCCGCCGCCAGCAGCAGGGCCTGCTCGTCCAGGCCGCGTCGTCCCGTCCCACGTGTCATGCGTTCTCCCCACCCACGGCACCCGGCGGCGGCGCCGCTCACCGGCCGCCTCTTCGAGCATCACGGCACGGAGGCCGCGGGCACGCGGAAACTCACGATCGGGTGAACGCCGTTTCGGACACCGCGGGGCACGTGGCGAGCACGCTGCCGTGCCGTGCGCCGTGAACGCCCGCTCCCGACCCGTGCGCCGGGGAGTGCGCGGCGGGTGTGCGCGGTGCGGGGAAGTACGGGAGTACCGCGTGGTGCGCTTGACACGAAAATCGAACATCCATTCTTATGGAGGCTCCGGCGGTACTCACGACGGGGATTCCAGCGGTAGTTGGGAACGGTTTCGTCCGTTACATCCCCGAGTTATCCACAGGCCGGACCGGCGTCGGGGCGCATTGTCAGTGGCAGGCGTTAGCGTCTTTGACGTGAAGCGATCGACTCAAGCAAACCGGGTGGAACCCATGGCAGGAACCGACCGCGAGAAGGCGCTCGACGCCGCGCTCGCACAGATTGAACGGCAATTCGGCAAGGGCGCGGTCATGCGCATGGGCGACCGGACGAAGGAGCCCATCGAGGTCATCTCGACCGGGTCGACCGCGCTCGACGTCGCCCTCGGTGTCGGTGGCCTGCCGCGCGGCCGCGTCGTGGAGATCTACGGACCGGAGTCCTCCGGTAAGACGACCCTGACCCTGCACGCCGTGGCCAACGCGCAGAAGGCGGGCGGCCAGGTCGCGTTCGTGGACGCGGAGCACGCCCTCGACCCCGAGTACGCGCAGAAGCTCGGCGTCGACATCGACAACCTGATCCTCTCCCAGCCGGACAACGGCGAGCAGGCCCTGGAGATCGTGGACATGCTGGTCCGCTCCGGCGCCCTCGACCTCATCGTCATCGACTCCGTCGCCGCGCTCGTCCCGCGCGCGGAGATCGAGGGCGAGATGGGCGACAGCCACGTCGGTCTCCAGGCCCGTCTGATGAGCCAGGCGCTGCGGAAGATCACCAGCGCGCTCAACCAGTCCAAGACCACCGCGATCTTCATCAACCAGCTCCGCGAGAAGATCGGCGTGATGTTCGGCTCCCCGGAGACCACGACCGGTGGCCGCGCGCTGAAGTTCTACGCCTCGGTGCGACTCGACATCCGCCGCATCGAGACCCTGAAGGACGGCACGGAGGCGGTCGGCAACCGCACCCGGGTCAAGGTCGTCAAGAACAAGGTCGCACCGCCCTTCAAGCAGGCCGAGTTCGACATCCTCTACGGCCAGGGCATCAGCCGCGAGGGCGGCCTGATCGACATGGGCGTGGAGAACGGCTTCGTCCGCAAGGCCGGCGCCTGGTACACGTACGAGGGCGACCAGCTCGGCCAGGGCAAGGAGAACGCGCGCAACTTCCTCAAGGACAACCCCGACCTGGCCAACGAGATCGAGAAGAAGATCAAGGAGAAGCTGGGCGTCGGTGTCCGCCCGGAGAAGCCCGCCGCCGAGCCGGGCGCGGACGCGGCCACCGCCGCCGCGGCCACGGACGACGCGGCGAAGACGGTGCCGGCCCCGGCCGTCGCCAAGGTCACCAAGCCCAAGGCCGCCACCGCCAAGAGCTGACGCCGTGACACGACGAACCGACTGGGCCGACCACGAGTACACGACCCCCGGTGCCCCACGGGGGAGGGGCGCCGGGGGCGACCCGGGCTCCGCCGGGGACGGCGGCGAGGCCCACGGCACGGGCGGCGACGGGTACGGACGGGACGGCGAGGCCTACCCGGGGGCGCGCAGGCGCCGCCGCGGTGGTGCCGCACGGGGGAGCGAGAGCTCATACGGGCGTGACGGCTCGTACGAGGACGACGGTCTGCCCGCTTCGTACGGCGGTGTGTACGAAGACGGCACGCACGACGGCCCGGACGGGCCCCGCGGACACGGATCACCCGGCCGTGGCCCGCGGAAGTCCGGGACGCGCCGTCGGCGTGGCTTCGGGGAGCCGTCCGGTGAGGACGGGGGTTCCTCCTCCTTGTCGAGGGCCGAGCAGGGGGAGCCTCCGGCGGACCCGGCTGAGCGGGCGCGGGCGATCTGTCTGCGCCTGCTCACCGGGACGCCACGCACCCGGAAGCAGCTCGCGGACGCCCTGCGCAAGCGGGAGATCCCGGACGAGGTCGCCGAGGAGGTGCTGTCGCGGTTCGAGGACGTCGGGCTGATCAACGACAGCGCGTTCGCGGACGCCTGGGTGGAGTCCCGGCACCACGGCCGGGGGCTGGCCCGGCGTGCCCTCGCCCGGGAACTGCGGACCAAGGGCGTCGACCCCTCGCTGATCGACGAGGCCGTCGGGCGGCTCGACTCCGAGCAGGAGGAGGAGACCGCGCGCGAACTCGTCGCCCGCAAGCTCCGCTCCACCCGGGGCCTCGACCGGGACCGGCGCATCCGCCGCCTCGCCGGCATGCTCGCCCGCAAGGGATACGCCGAGGGCATGGCGCTCAGGATCGTCCGGCGGGCCCTGGAGGAAGAGGGCGAGGACACGGAATTCCTGGACGGCGGCGACTTCTGACGGGCGGTCGGCCGGGCGGTCGGTCACGGCGAGGGTGGGGATAACCCCCTTCCAAGACGCCGGACCACCACAGTGCCCGCACATCGGCGGGTGGACGACCGTGTACGCCATGATGCTGCGCTACGCCCTCAAGACCGTCCGTGCCCGCAAGGCCGGGTTCCTCGGTGCCTTTGTCGCCCTGCTGTGCGCGGCCGCGCTGATCTCCGCCTGCGGCACCCTCCTCGACACCGGCCTGCGCGGCACGATCCGCACCGAGCGCTACGCGGCGGCCCCCGTCGTGGTCTCCGCCGACCAGTACGTCCACCGGACCACCGTCAAGCACAAGCACGGCAAGACCAAGGTCAAGCACAAGGCGAAACCCATCGCCGAGCGCGCCTGGCTGCCGGCCGGGCTGGAGAGCAGACTCGCCCGCACCCCCGGAGTCGCCCGGGTCGTGCCCGAACTGACCTTCCTCGCCCAGCCGTCGACCCCGGCCGGCACCGGCGGCCGTACCGCCTACGGGCACGCCTGGGAGTCCGCCCCGCTCACCCCGTACCGGCTGGTCTCCGGCGCCGCCCCGAGGGCCGCCACCGACCTGGTCGTCGACCGCGACCTCGCCGCCCGCGCCCACCTGACGCCCGGTGACACGCTCACCGTGCAGTCGACGCGGGCCCCGCGCGCCTACCGGATCACCGGGATCGCCGCCCCGGCCACCGGCGTCAGCCACCAGACGTCCCTCTTCTTCTCCGCCGCCGAGGCCCGCAGGCTGGCCGCGCACCCCGGGCAGGTCACCGCGTTCGGTGTGCTGCCCGAGCACGGCACCGACCCGGACCGGCTGAAGCAGGCCGTGGCGCGGACGCTGCGCGGCACCACCGCCCAGGTCTCCACCGGCGACGCCCGCGGCCCCGTCGAGTTCCTGGACGCCGCTGCCGCCCGGGTCCGGCTGGTCAGCATGGGCGCCGCCATGGGCGGGACCTCGCTGCTCGTGGCGATCCTGGTGGTCGTCGGCACCTTCGCGCTCACCGTCCAGCAGCGGCACCGCGAACTCGCCCTGCTGCGTGCCCTCGCCGCCACCCCCGGCCAGATCCGCCGGCTGCTCGGCCGAGAGGCGCTGATCGTCGGCGCGGTCGCCGGCACGATGGGCGCGCTCCTCGGGCTGCCGCTCGGTGCCTGGCTGCAGAGCAGGTTCGTCGCCCTGGGCGCGGTGCCCGCCACGCTTCAGCACACCACCGGCGTCTTCCCGCCGTTCGCCGCGCTCGCCGCGACCCTGGCCGGTGCCTGGGCCGCCGCCCGGATCGCCTCCCGGCGCATCACCCGGATCCGGCCGACCGAGGCGCTGGCCGAATCGCGGGTCGAGCCCGCCCGGGTCGCCTGGGGACGGATCGCCGCCGGTCTGCTGCTGCTCGCCGGCGGGGTCGTGCTCGTCGTGCTGCTCACCTCCCTGCGTACCGAGCCCGCGTCGACCCCCGTCACCTTCCTCGCCGTCGTGGTCCTCTCCACCTCCGTCGCCCTGCTCGGCCCGCTACTGGTCAGGGCGGCCGTGCTGCTGCTCGCCGGACCGCTGCGGCTCACCGGCCACGGCGGCCGGCTCGCCACCGCCAACCTGCGCGGCAACGCCGCCCGGATGGCCTCCGTCGTCACCCCCCTCACCCTGCTCATCGGCATGACCTGCACCGTGCTGTTCGTCCAGTCGACCCTCGGCGACGCCGCCCGCGCCCAGGCCCGCGCCGGAGTCACCGCCAACTGGGTCGTCGCCGCCCAGGGGCCGGGCGTACCGGCCGCGGCGGCACAGCGGTTGCGCACGGACCACGACGCCGTCACCGAAGTCGTCCGCACGACCGTCCGCCTCGGACTCGACAAGTACCCCGCCCAGGGCGTCACCCCCGAGGGCCTCGCCCGCACCTGGGACCCCGAGGTCACCGCCGGCTCCCTGGACCGCCTCACCGACCGCACCGTCGCCGTCAGTGAAATCGCCGCCGATCAGCACCACTTGAGGCCGGGCAGCACCCTGAGGCTCACCCTCGGCGACGGCACGCCCGCCACGCTCACCGTCGCCGCCGTCTACGCCCGGGGTCTGGGCTTCGGCGACCTCACCTTCGCCCACGACCTCGTCGTACACCACGTGGACAATCCGCTCGCCTCCTCCGTCCTCGTCAGCACCGCCCGTACACAGACACAACTCGCGACTACGCTCCGTGAGTTCCCGGGGCTGCGGATTCTTTCGCCGGCCGCCGCCGACTCCCTCCAGGCCGACCGGCAGCAGGACAACGCCGAGGTCAACTACCTGGCCATGGGGCTGGTCCTGGCGTTCACCGCGATCGCGGTCGTCAACACGCTCGCGATGTCGGTCGCCGAGCGGGTCCGTGAGTTCGCCCTGCTCAGGCTGGCCGGGGCCACCCGCCGCCAGGTGCTGCGGATGCTGCGCACCGAGGTGCTCTCGGTGCTGACGCTGGCCACGGCCCTCGGCAGCGGCATCGCGCTCGCCGTCCTGACCGCGTTCAGCGTCGGCATGACGGGCCGGGCCGCGCCGACGGTCACGCCCTTGCTGTACGTGACCGTCGTCGCGACCGCCGCGCTGCTCGCGCTGGTGGCCGCGGCGCTTCCCGGGCGGGTGGCGCTGCGGGTGCCGGCCGTCACGGTGGCGATGGCGAAGGACTGAAGGGCTGAAGGACCGAAGGGCTGAAGGGCCGGGGGCGGGTCGGCTCAGTGGCCGTCGGACGCGTTCCAGTCGACGAGTTGGACGATGACGCCGTTGGGGTCGGTGACCTGGAAGGCGCGTTCGCCCCAGGGCTCCTCGCGCAGCGGCATCGTGATCGTGACGCCCTCGGCGGTCAGGCGGGCCAGTTCGGCTTCGAGGTTGTCGACGACGAAGGCGAGGATCACCCCGTCGGCGTGGTCCTCGCGCTGGTCCTCGGGGAGCGAGGCGAGTCCGCGCCGCAGGTAGACGACGTTCATCCCGGCGTCGTCGCGGGCCAGTGACGCGAACCCGTCGGCGGCCGTCTCCTCGCGGAAACCGAAGTGTTCGGTGAGGAAGGCGCTGGAGGCCACGACGTCGTCGACGTTCAGGGAGACGGCGGAAGCGGTGATCGGCACAGGCACTCCTTGGTCGGGGAAATTACTCTGTACGAAGTACAGTGTACCGCGTACAGAGTAAATGGCGAGGGTGCGGCGATCCGTGGGGGAGGATGACGGAATGCCTCTCGACCGAAGCGGTGCCGGTGATCCGGCCCGCTCCCTGGAACTGCTCTGGCGGGTCCCCGCCGCTCCGCGACGCGGACCGCGGCAGCGGCTGGACATCGACACGGTCGTCGACGTGGCCGTCGGGCTGGCGGACGCCGAGGGCCTGGACGCGGTCACCATGCGCCGTGTCGCGCAGCAGCTGGGCGTGGTCCCGATGACGCTCTACACCTATGTGCCGGGCAAGGCCGAGCTGCTGGACCTCATGCTGGACAGCGCCTACCTGCGGATGTCCCGGGCCGACACCGCCGGCCGGCCGTGGCGGGTCCGGCTGGCCGCGGTGGCCGAGGAGAACCAGGCGCTGTTCGACGCGCACCCCTGGGCCGCGACGGTCTCCACCGGCCGTCCGCCGTTGGGGCCGGGAATGATGGCC
Source organism: Streptomyces sp. NPDC048288 (assembly GCF_043201555.1). Classification (NCBI taxonomy): domain Bacteria; kingdom Bacillati; phylum Actinomycetota; class Actinomycetes; order Kitasatosporales; family Streptomycetaceae; genus Streptomyces; species Streptomyces sp. NPDC048288. The sequence goes on along the minus strand of NZ_JBICZD010000022.1, from coordinate 57,882 downwards.
AAGTACGAGCACGAACTGTCGGCGCTGGACGGACTCGGGCTCGACGACGTCGAGATGGACGCCGCCCTGACCTTTCTGCTCACCTTCGTCCAGGCCAACGCCCGCTCGGCGGCGGAGGCGCGCGCCGCCTGGCAGGACAGCGCGATGGACGACGAGCAGTGGTGGGCGGCCAACGCCCCGCTGCTGGAAAGGGTGCTGGACCCGCGTGCCTATCCCACCGCCGCCCGGGTCGGCACGGCGGCGGGCACCGCGCAGGGTGCCGCGTACAGCCCCGGGCACGCCTGGGAGTTCGGGCTCGGCCGGGTGCTCGACGGGCTCGCCGCCCTCATCGACGACCGCGCGGCCCCGACCGGCCCCGGAGCGCCGTAGGCCGGACGTAGTCGCCGTAAACCCATGGGCGGCCGGAGGACCTGACGGCTGGAGGGCGGCCGGAGGACCCGACGGCTAGAGAGTGACCGGTAGTCCTGCTGCCTTCCATGCCTGGAAGCCGCCTATCAGGTCCGTCGCCCGGTGCAGGCCCAGCTGGTGCAGGGAGGCGGCGGCGAGGCTGGAGGCGTAGCCCTCGTTGCAGATCACGACGACCTGGAGGTCGTGGCCGGTGGCCTCGGGGGTCCGGTGGCTGCCCTGGGGGTCGAGCCGCCACTCCAGCTCGTTGCGCTCTATGACGAGGGCGCCCGGGATCACCCCGTCTCGTTCGCGCAGTGCCGCGTACCGGATGTCGACCAGCAGGGCGTCCCCGGTCCGCGCCGCTTCGTGCGCCTCGTGCGCCTCGACGCGCCGGTAGCCCGCGCGCACCCGGTCCAGCAACTCGTCGATGCCCACCGGCTGTTGCTCCGCCTGCTCCGTGCCGCTCACTGCCAGTCCTCCGGGCGCTCGACCTGCTCCAGGCGGAGCACCGGGCCGCTGCGGCTGTAGCGGCGGATCCGGGGCAGCGGCGGGTAGTAGGCGTGGACGGAGATCGCGTGGTGCTCGGTGGACTCGTTGAACACCTCGTGGACATGGTCGCGGCCGAAGGAGCGGCCCTTTCCGGCGGGCAGTCGGCGCTCACGGTCGACGCCCTCGGAGAGCTCCAGGGTCTTCCAGCCGTCGGTGGGCAGCCGGGTGGCGAGCGAGTTCTCGTGCAGCTCGCCCGCGGCGGTGAGGAAGGCGCCGACCGACTCCGCGTGGTCGTGCCAGCCGGTGCCGCTGCCGGGTGGCCAGCCGATCAGCCAGGCCTCGCTGCCGGCGGGGCCGTCGAGCCGTACCCAGGTGCGGCCCTCGGGGTCGAGCGGGAGCGAGGAGATCAGCTCGGCGTCGGCGGCCGTACGCCGCACGAAGTCGAGGAGGTCCGCCTGGGTGGGCGCGGCGCCGGGCGCGGAGGCGGAGGGAGAAACGGACGAGGAGAGAGAGGCAGACACGTGCACCGTTCCTGATGAGGGTTCGCAGAAAGGAGCGCAGAGGGCGCCCGCAGAGAGGTGAGATGCGAAATCAGCAGGACGGAAGACACACGCAGCCCGCATAGCGGACGAGGTCCACATGGACCTTCCGCCACAGGCGCACAGTGGTGTCGTTCACGTTGCGGAGTACACCACGCCGGTGCACACCGGTCAACTCACCGTCAGCATGTGGACCGCGCGGCCATCACGAGGGGGCACCGCGCGGGATCACCGCGCGGTGGAACCGGCCTCCGCCTCCGCCTCCGCTTCCGCCTCTGCCTCCGCTTCCGTCTCCGTCTTCTCCGTGTCCTTCCCGCCCAGCGTCGCCTCGGCCGCCGCGTACAGATCGGCCGGGCGGACCCCGTTGAGCGCGGTGACCAGGTGGCCGTCGGGGCGCACGAGCAGCACGGTGTGCGCCGGTGCGCCCGGGTACGCCTCGGCGACCAGCAGTTCGGCGCGGTGCGGCAGCGCGGTCACGGCCGCCGCGAGCCGGGGCATGAGCCCGGCGGAGACCCAGTGCTTGCGGTCCCACACCCCGGTGCCGGGCGCGATGAGGACGACGAGCAGCGCGCCCCGGCCGAGCCGTGAGCGGAGCTGCACGAAGGTGCCGTCCTCCGCGGTGACCCGGACGTCGGTGACCGGTGACCCGGGCGGGGTGTCGACCGGGAGCTCGTGCTCCAGGTGCCGGGGCGCCAGGGGCGAGTCGGCGTACGCCCCCGGCGCACCGAGCGGGCCGTGCCCCAGGTGACCGTCGATGAGGAGCGCGTCGTGCCCCCGGGACGCGCCGGGGACGAAGCCGCGCAGCCCGCCGCCGCCGCGCAGCACCGGCAGCACCTGGTCGGCGGCGCGCAGCCGGGCGGCGACCACGGCCCGCCGCTCGGTCTGGTAGCTGTCGAGGAGCGCCTCGTGCGGGCCGTGGTGCCAGGCCGGGGCCAGCTTCCAGGCGAGGTTGTCGACGTCCCGCAGCCCCTCGTCCAGCCCGTGCGTCCCGAGCACCCCGAGCAGGTGCGCCGCGTCCCCGGCGACGAAGACCCGGCCCACCCGCCAGCGGCGGGCCAGGCGGTGGTGCACGGTGTGGACTCCGGTGTCGAGCAGGTCGTACGGCGGTGTGGGGCCGCCCGTCCAGCCCGCGAGGGTCTCGCGGATCCGGGCCACCAGGAGCTCGGGCGTGACCAGGTCCTTGCCGGGCGGCAGCAGCCAGTCCAGGCGCCACACGCCGTCCGGGAGGGGGCGGGCGGTCACCTCCCCGGCCGGGGGCCCGGACATCCGCCACGGCGGGGTCCGATGGAGCAACGCCTGACCGGGCCACGGAAGTTCCGCGCGCAGCGCGGCGACCGCGTGCCGCTCCACCGCCGTACGGCCCGGGAAGCGGATGTCCAGCAGCTTGCGCACGGTCGAGCGCGGGCCGTCGCAGCCCACCAGGTAGCTGCCCCGCCACCAGGTGGCCCGGGGGCCGCGGGTGTGCGCGGTGACGCCGGAGCGCTCCTGCTCGATCGTGTCCAGGCGGCTGTCCGTGGCCACCTTGACCAGCGGTTCGTCGGCGATCGCGGCACGCAGCGCGTTGGTCAGCACATGCTGCGCGAGGTGCAGCGGAGACGGTTCGGCGGCGTCGTCGAAGACGACCTCGCGCATCACCTGCCGGCGCCGCATCGACCGCCAGCCGGTCCAGCGGGCGCCCAGGTCGTCCAGCGGGGCGCCGCTCAGCCGGGCCACCAGGGCGGCGGTGTCCTCGCGCAGCACCACCGTGCGCGCGGGGCGCGGCTCGTCCTTGCCCGGTCCCTCGTCCAGGACGACGGACGGCACCTCCTGGCGGGCCAGCGCCAGGGCGAGCGTGAGCCCGACGGGCCCCGCTCCGACGATGATCACCGGGTCCACGGCGCGGCGCCCCCTGCCCGTACGCAAGTCCCGACGGACCCAGGGCCTGGCTTCCGGATCGTCTCGCAGACGCGGGGCTTGGCACGCCCTCCCCCAGAGGGGGTACCCCCAGCGGCGTTGTCGTCGGTCACCGACGCTCCGCGTCGACTCCCTCCTCCGCCTTGCAGCTGCACGCACCAAGCCCCGCTCACCGGCACTGTCCGGCACCGTTGCTTCCCTGCGAGCAGACCCGGAAGCCAGGCCCTGGATGAACAAGTGGTTGGAGCAGGGTGCACGATCACAGAACGTATGCAACAGACTGGGCGCCACCCGGTCAAGCGGCGCACCCGGGGACACGTCAGCATGGCGGGCGCGCGGGTGCCGTGGCGCAAGGGAAAACGGCGGAGGCAGCGGTCGTACGGCCGCTGCCTCCGTGCGTGTCGCGTGGGTTGACCGAGGGTCAGGCGGAGGCTCCGGTGCCGAAGGAGCCGCCGACCTCGGCCGCGTTGAGTTCCTCGACGTCGCCCGCGCCCAGCACCGCGCCGGTGCCGCGCTTGCTGCGCCGCAGCCGGCCCTCCAGCCAGCTCGCGAAGGTGGTGAGGGTGAAGTTGAGCGCCACGAAGATCACCGCCACGATCGTGAAGCTGGCGATGGTGTTCGCACCGTAGTACGAGCTCATCGGGGAGACCGAGGCCAGCAGCTCGGGGAAGGTGAGGACGGCGCCGCCGAGCGCCGTGTCCTTCACGATCACGACGAGCTGGCTGACGATCGCCGGGAGCATCGCGGTGACCGCCTGCGGGAGCAGGATCGACGTCATGATCTGGGTCTTGCGCAGGCCGATCGCCTGCGCCGCCTCCGTCTGGCCCTTCGGCAGGGCGAGGATGCCCGCCCGGACGATCTCCGCGAGCACCGAGGCGTTGTACAGCACCAGGCCGGTGACCACCGCGTACAGCGGGCGGTCGTCGGAGCTGACGTCGGTGTACTCGGCGAACAGGGCGACCCCGAAGATCATCAGGATCAGCACCGGGATCGCGCGGAAGAACTCCACGACCACGCCGGCCGGTATCCGCACCCAGGCGTGGTCGGACAGGCGTGCGATGCCGAAGACGGCGCCGAGCGGCAGCGCGATGAGCATGGAGAGGGCGGCCGCGATCAGGGTGTTCTTCAGACCGGGCAGGATGTACGTGGTCCAGGCCTCGGAACCGGCGAAGAAGGGCTTCCACTTCTCCCAGTCCAGCTGCCCCTTGTCGTCCAGGCTCCGGTAGACCCACCAGACCACGGCCACGGCGGCGACCAGGAACACGGCGGAGTAGACGATGTTGCGCCGCTTGGCCCGCGGGCCCTGGGCGTCGTACAGCACGGAGGTCATCGCTTCACCGCCACCTTCTTGCCCACCCAGCCGAGGATCAGACCGGTCGGCAGCGTCAGGCACACGAAGCCGAACGCGAAGACCGCGGAGATCAGCAGGAGTTGTGCCTCGTTCTCGATCATCTTCTTCATCAGCAGAGCCGCCTCGGCCACCCCGATCGCGGCGGCCACCGTGGTGTTCTTGGTGAGCGCGATCAGTACGTTGGCGAGCGGGCCGATCACGGAGCGGAACGCCTGCGGCAGCACCACCACGGTCAGCACCTGGGTGAAGCTCAGCCCGAGGGCGCGGGCCGCCTCCGCCTGCCCGACCGGCACCGTGTTGATGCCGGACCGGATCGCCTCGCACACGAACGCCGAGGTGTAGGCGATCAGACCGAGCACGGCGAGCCGGAAGTTGATGGTGTCGAAGTTGTCGGCGCCCAGGCTGATGTTGAGGGTCTGGTTCAGGCCCAGTGAGGTGAACAGGATGATCACCGTCAGCGGGATGTTCCGCACCACGTTGACGTAGGCGGTGCCGAAGCCGCGCATCAGCGGCACCGGCCCGACGCGCATGCCGGCCAGCAGGGTGCCCCAGACCAGCGAACCGGCGGCCGAGAGCAGGGTGAGCTGAACCGTCACCCAGAAGGCCCCCAGCAGGTCGTAACCTTCAAGAAAGTCGAACACGATGTCCCGCGCTCCCGCTCGTGGTCGGCCCCGGCGCGCCGCCGTCCGGCGACGGCGCACCCGTCAGGCGCTGCTTCAGCTCTTGACGTCGCCGATCTTCGGCGCGGGCTCGTTCTTGTAGCCGGCCGGACCGAAGTTCTTGTCCACGGCCTTCTGCCAGGAACCGTCCGAGACCATCGACTCCAGGGCGGTGTTGATCTTCGCCTTGAGGTCGCTGCCCTTCTTGACGCCGATGCCGTAGTTCTCGTTGGTCATCTTGAGACCGCCGAGCTTGAACTTGCCCTTGAACTGCGACTGCGAGGCGTAACCGGCGAGGATCGAGTCGTCGGTGGTCAGCGCGTCGATGGCCTTGTTCTGCAGACCGGTCAGACAGGCCGAGTACGTCGGGTACTGCTGCAGGTCCGCCTTGGGCGCCAGCTTGTCCTTGACGTTCTGCGCCGAGGTCGAGCCGGTGACCGAGCACAGCTTCTTGCTGTTGAGGTCCGACGCCGACGTGATGGACGTGTCGTCGGAGCGGATCAGCACGTCCTGGTGGGCCAGCAGGTACGGACCCGCGAAGTCGACCTTCTGCTGGCGCTCCGGGGTGATCGAGTACGACGCGGCGATGAAGTCCACGTCACCGCGCTGCAGCATGGTCTCGCGGTCGGCGCTCTTGGACTCCTTCCACTCGATCTGGTCCGCGCTGTAGCCGAGCTTCTTCGCGACATACGTGGCGACGTCCACGTCGAAGCCGGAGTAGCCCTGCGGGGTCTTCTGGCCGATGCCGGGCTGGTCGAACTTGATGCCGACGGTGATCTTCTTGCCGCCGCCCGACGAACCGCTGTCGTCCTTGTCGTTGCCGCCGCACGCCGTGGCGGACAGGGCGAGCGCGAGCACGGCGGCCGAGGCGGCGGTGACCTTGCGGAGCTGCATGATGAACATCCTTTGAGTGGTGAAAGGTTGCTGGATCGCCGTGCGGGTCAGTGGTGCAGGATCTTCGACAGGAAGTCCTTGGCCCGGTCGCTGCGCGGGTTGCTGAAGAACTGGTCGGGCGCGGCCTGTTCGACGATCCGGCCGTCGGCCATGAAGACCACCCGGTTCGCGGCCGACCGGGCGAAGCCCATCTCGTGCGTGACGACGATCATCGTCATGCCGTCCCGGGCCAGCTGCTGCATGACCTCAAGGACCTCGTTGATCATCTCGGGGTCGAGGGCCGAGGTCGGCTCGTCGAAGAGCATGACCTTCGGGCCCATCGCCAGCGCCCGCGCGATCGCGACGCGCTGCTGCTGGCCACCGGAGAGCTGCGCGGGGTACTTGTCGGCCTGGGTGCCCACGCCGACCCGGTCCAGCAGCGCGCGGGCCTTCTCCTCGACCTGCTTCCGCTCGGTCCTGCGGACCTTGAGCTGACCGAGCATCACGTTCTCGAGGACCGTCTTGTGCGCGAAGAGATTGAACGACTGGAAGACCATGCCGACGTCGGCACGGAGCCGGGCCAGCTCCTTGCCCTCCTGGGGCAGCGGCTTGCCGTCGATCGTGATCGTCCCGGAGTCGACGGTCTCCAGCCGGTTGATGGTGCGGCACAGAGTGGACTTGCCGGACCCGGAGGGCCCGATCACCACGACGACCTCGCCGCGGGCGATCGTCAGGTCGATGTCCTGGAGCACGTGCAACGCGCCGAAGTGCTTGTTGACGCTCTTCAGGACGACCAGTTCGCCGGTCGCGGCCATGTCTTCCTCGGCCACCGATACTTCGGTCATCGCTATCGGGCTCCGTCCTCCTCGGTTTCGGAGGAATGTAATGAGAGCCGATGACCTGCGTCATTACATCTGAGGGAGATCTGAGCATCACGATCCGATAGCATTCGGACACGTGTCGTAGCAGTGGTGACCAGCCCGCATATCGGCCGGGTAACGGAAGCCGGCCCGCTGCCGGAACCCACTTGACGCCATCGGCGTCCATCAGCGTGACTGCCCTGATGCATGCACGCACGCGCGGGCGTACGACCGCTGAACCGGAGGGGGCCGGGATGAGACTGCTGCTCGTCGAGGACGACAACCACGTCGCCGCCGCGCTCTCCGCGGTCCTGGCCCGGCACGGGTTCTCCGTCACCCACGCGCGCAGCGGCGAGGAGGCCCTCCAGGCCCTCGTCCCCGACAGCGACGCCTACGACGTCGTCCTCCTCGACCTCGGCCTGCCCGACCAGGACGGCTACGAGGTCTGCGGCAAGATCCGCAAGCGCACCAGCACCCCCGTCATCATGGTCACCGCCCGCTCCGACGTCCGCTCCCGCATCCACGGCCTCAACCTCGGCGCCGACGACTACGTGGTGAAGCCGTACGACACCGGGGAACTGCTCGCCCGGATCCACGCCGTCAGCCGGCGCTCCCTCCACGAGGACGGCCCGGCCGGCGGCGACGGCGCGCTCCGGCTCGGCCCCGTCCACATCGAACTGCCCACCCGGCAGGTCAGCGTGGACGGCACGGTCGTCCAGCTCACCCGCAAGGAGTTCGACCTGCTGGCGCTGCTCGCCCAGCGGCCCGGCGTGGTCTTCCGCCGCGAACAGATCATCAGCGAGGTCTGGCAGACCAGCTGGGAGGGCACCGGCCGCACCCTGGAGGTGCATGTCGCCTCCCTGCGCGCCAAGCTGCGCATGCCCGCGCTCATCGAGACCGTACGCGGCGTCGGCTACCGGCTCGTCGCCCCGGCCGCGTAGCGGGGACGGGTGCGCACACGTCTCCTCCCGCTGCTCATCGTCCTGATGGCGGCCGTGCTGCTCGCGCTCGGCGTCCCGCTCGCCGTCAGCACGGCCGCCGCCCAGCAGCAGAAGGTCGTCGTCGACCGGATCGACGACACCGCGCGGTTCGCCGCCCTCGCCCAGTTCGTCACCGACACACCCACCACCGCGCGGCCCATGCGCACGGACGACCGGCTGGAGACCCTCCGCCGCGAACTCGCCAGCTACTACGGCGTCTACGGCATCCGCGCGGGCGTCTTCTACCGCAACGCGTCCTCCATGGCCAACGCCCCCGACGACTGGGTGCTGCCGCGCACGGGCGAGGTCTGGGAGGCCTACAACGAGGCGCTGCTCAGCCGCCGCAGCCACGACCCCGCGCAGGTGTGGCCCTGGCAGCGCACCCGGCTCGTCGTGGCCTCCCCGGTGATCCGGGACGGTGACGTCGTCGCCGTCGTCGTCACCGACTCGCCCACCGGGCAGCTGCGTTCCCGGACCCTGCGCGGCTGGCTGCTGATCGGCGCCGGTGAGATCGCCGCGATGCTGCTCGCCGTCGGCGCGGCACTGCGGCTCACCGGGTGGGTGCTGCGGCCGGTCCGGGTCCTGGACGCCACCACCCACGCGATCGCGAGCGGCCGCCTCAAGTCCCGGGTCGCGGCGGCCGGCGGGCCGCCGGAACTCAGACGGCTGGCCCGGTCGTTCAACGAGATGGCGGACAACGTCGAGGACGTGCTGGAGCAGCAGCGTGCCTTCGTCGCCGACGCCTCGCACCAGTTGCGGAACCCGCTCGCCGCGCTGCTGCTGCGCATCGAACTGCTCGCCCTCGAACTCCCCGAGGGCAACGAGGAGATCGCCTCCGTCCGGACCGAGGGCAAGCGGCTCGCGCAGGTCCTCGACGACCTGCTCGACCTCGCGCTGGCCGAGCACGCCGAGGCGGACCTGATGCTGACCGACATCGGGCGGCTGGCGACGGAGCGGGTCGCCGCGTGGGCGCCGGCGGCCACGGCGAAGGGGGTCCGGCTGACCGGGGACTGCCCGCCGGTCACCGGGTGGGCCGATCCGATCACGCTGTCCAGCGCGTTGGACGCGGTGATCGACAACGCGGTGAAGTTCACGCCGGAGGGGGGCACGGTGGAGGTGTCCGTGGCGGCCGACGGGGATCTGTCGACGGTCGTGGTGACCGACACGGGGCCGGGGCTGACCGACGAGGAGCTGGCGCGGGTGGGGGACCGGTTCTGGCGGAGCGGGCGGCACCAGAACGTGAAGGGGTCGGGGCTGGGGTTGTCGATCAGCCGGGCGTTGCTGGCGGCGGGTGGGGGTGCGATCGCTTATGAGCACCGTGAGCACGATGGCCACGATGGGCAGAGGGGGCTGCGGGTGAGTGTTTCGGTGCCCCGGAGTGGGGACTTCTCGCGCGGTTCCCCGCGCCCCTGACGGGGCGCTGCAGTGCGCGTGTGTCTCAAGGTTTGACCGAGCGGTAGTAGCGGCGGGCGCCCTCCTGCAGTGGCAGGGGGTCCGTGTAGATGGCCGTGCGCAGGTCCACGAGTTGGGCGGAGTGGACGTGGGCGCCGATGTCGTCGCGGCTCTTGATGACCGTGCGGGTGAGCCACTCGGTGAGGCGCGGGTCCATGTCCTTGCGGGTCATGAGGAGGTTGGAGACGGCGATGGTCGCGACGGTCGTGCCCTGCTGCACGGACGGGTACGCGGACTCGGGCATGTTGGTGGCCCGGTAGTAGAGCGCGGCCTCGCTCTCGGTGTGCAGCTTGGTGACGAGGGTCCCATCGATCGGCACGAACGCGAAACGGAACTTCTGCGCCAGGTCCAGCAGCCCCTTGGTGGGCAGTCCGCCCGACCAGAAGAACGCGTCGATCTTGCCCTGCCGCAGCCGGTCCGGTCCGGTGTCTATGCCGTCGGCCATCGGCGTGATGTCCTGCGTGGGGTCTATCCCGGCCGCCCTGAGCACGCGGTTGGCGATGAGCCGCACACCCGAGTTGGGCAGTCCTATCGCCACCCGCTTGTGCCGCAACTGCGCGACGCTGGTGATGCCGGAGCCCTGGGGTACGACGAGCTGCACGTAGTCGTCGTAGAGCCGGGCCACCCCGCGCATCCGGTCCGCGCCCCGGCCGTGGTTCAGCTTGTACGTCTCCACCGCGTCGGCCGCCGCGATGGTGAAGTCCACCTTGCCGGTCGCGACCTTCCGCACGTTCTCGTACGACCCCGCGCTCTGGACCAGCTTCACCTTCAGCCCCGGCATGTCCTTGCCCAGCTCGGTGCGGAGCCGCTCGCCGTACTCCTGGTAGACCCCGCGCAGCGTCCCGGTGCTGAAGGTGATCGTCCCGGTCGGCGGCTTCTCGCCCAGCGGCAGCAGCCACCACAGCAGCAGGCCGAACGCGACGAAGCAGGCGGCCGCGCCCTGGAGCGCGCGGCGCCTGCCGATACCGGGGAACACCTTGGACATGCGCGCGATCCTGCCAGCCGGTCACCGTCCTGACCAGGGCAGGGCGGCGGAGGGACGGGATTGTCGGTGGCGGCCGATAGAGTCGTCTGCATGACCAGCCCCTCGCCTGCCGACCTCGTCCGGGAGTTCCACCACGCCTTCGGCCTGGACGCCCGCACCACGCCGACCGAGGTCTCCGGCGAACTGGCCGCGCACCGGGGGGAGCTGCTCGCCGAGGAGGCCGCGGAGGTCGCCGAGGTGGCGGTCGAGGGGCCCCTCGACCGGCTCGCGCACGAACTGGCCGACGTGGTCTATGTGGCGTACGGCACCGCGCTGGTGCACGGGATCGACCTCGACGCGGTCATCGCCGAGGTCCACCGCTCCAACATGAGCAAGCTGGGGCCCGACGGGCAGGTCGCCCGGCGGGCCGACGGCAAGGTCCTCAAGGGCGAGCACTACCGGGCGCCGGACGTCTCGGCGGAGCTGCGCCGCCAGGGCTGGATACCCGGCGGCGCGGCCTGAGCAGGGGTCAGAGCGAGCCGCCCGCCAGCTTCCACTCGCGGTGCAGGGCGCCCAGCGGCACGGTCCGCTCCAGCACCGGTGTCCCGAAGATGGACAGCTGGAGGCGCAGGGCACCGGAGAGGTCGACTCCGCCGTAGAGGTTCCAGGCGCCCTGGGCGTCCGCGCCCGGGGTGGCCGAGGTGGCGGTGACCGTGCCGGTGGCCTCGCCGCGCAGATAGGGGGCCAGGTCGGCGGTGACGCCCACGCTGCCGTAGAGGCCGACGGAGGCCTCGGCGCCCAGCGCGGTCCTGACGTTCCCGCTGGTGGTCACCGAGGTGCGCACCGGGGTGCTCGTCATGTCGGAGCTGCTCACCGGCGTCCAGCCCTGGGCCGTTCCGAAGGTGCCGCCCGCCTTGAAGTCGCCCTTGAGGCTCTGCTCCACGTCGACGGTGATCTTCCCGTCGCCGCTGACCTGGAGGTAGCAGGTGAGGTCGAGGTTGACGACGACGGGGACCGGGCCGACCTGGAGGACCGGATCGGCGTGCAGCTTGGCGAACGGGATGCGCAGCGGGGTGGCCGTGGCCGCCGCGACCCGGCCCTTGACCGCCCAGCCGGAGTCCCAGTCGCCGGACACGCCCAGGTAGGCGGAGCCGGGTGCGGTGCCGGTGCCCGCGCCGCCGTAGGCGAAGTCGACCTGCGGGGCGACCTGGACGAAGCCCGACACCGAGGCCGAGGCGGAGGCCGGAGCGGCCTCGGCGGTCGGCACCTCGGCGCTGACGTCCAGGCGCAGGCTGCCGAGCGGCACGGTGGCGCCCTCGGGGCCGACCTGCACGTCACCCGACTTGGACCAGGACACCTTGACGTCGGGCAGCAGCTTGTCGACGTCGAAGGCGGCCGGGTCGACCGGCACGGTGCCCTTCGCGGTGTCGTCGCCGAGCAGGGCGTCCAGGGTGGCCGGTTCGGTCTGCACCTCGGTGCCCGCGCCGGTCTCGCCGATCACCTTGGTGACCTTGGCGAGCAACCCGTCCGGGGCGCCGGGCGCGGGGGCGCTGGCGATGACGTCGCCGACGGCGGCCTGATGGGAGGAGGCCGAGGGGTTGGGGGTGGGGCTGGGGGAGACGGTCGGGGAGGAGGAGGCCGGTGAAGTGCCCTTGCCCGCCTTGGATATGACGGCACGGCGGGTCTTGCTGTCGTACCTGCTGACGGTGAGGGTGGTGCGGTGGGCGGGCCGGCCCGAGCCCGCCGAACCGGCGGCGGCGGTCGTGGTGGCGGCCGGCGCGGCGGCGACGGCGAGCGGCTGGCCGTCCGTGCGGGCGGCGGCGGTGGCGTCGTCGGAGACCCGGGCGGTCTCCTGGGCGCGGTCCCCGGCGGAGGTCTGGTGTTGCGGGGCGGAGCAGCCGGCGGAGAGGAGGAGGGCGGTCACGGCGAAGGCGGGCAGCAGGGCATGCCCGGGCCTCGTGCGTCTGCGCAAGGTCAGTCCTGGGAGTGGTGGGGGGTGACGAAGAGACACCGAACATGGCTACCGGCGGGTAGTACCGGCCGGTAACTCGGTGTGGCCCCGAGCATGCCACGCCCGTGGACACCTGCCCTCCACAATTCGGCCACCTCCCGACGTGACCTGAACCACGGCGACTTCAGGCCGCCGTGGCCGTTTCCGCCGTGGCCGTTTCCGTGAAGGTCAGCCCTGCTGCTGCGCGGCCGCCCTGCGCTGCCGCTTGCTCAGGGGCGCCTGGGAGAGGTCCTCCGCGCTGGACCGGAGGTTCTTGTAGCCGTACCCGCGCTCGTCGAGCCACGCCCGGGCCGCCTCCTCGGCGCGCTCGGTCGCCGCCAGGATGTCCTCCTCTTCCTCCCCGCCGTCCTGGAAACGGAAGGTGAAGGCCGGGCGGGCGACGATGTCGTAGCTGAGGTGGCCCTCGGATGTGAAGGCCGCGTGCAGCACATCGTGGTCGGCGGCCCGGGACAGCAGTTCGGCGCGCTGTTCGGCGCCGAGTCCGTCGAAGACGCCGCGGACGGTGACGCGGAAGGTGCGGGTGGTCATGGCGCGACCCTAGGCAGGGCCGAGCCCGCCACTCCACCGCTTTTCCGGCTCCCGCACCGGAGACCGGTCGCCGGAGGCCACTTGCCGGAGGCCGATCGCCTGAGGGGGTCAGCCGCCGGCCTGGCCGAGCCGCAGGTTCCAGCGCCCGGGCCCGCCGGTGACCTCCGTCGCCGCCAGCGGCGGGACGTCCACGCGCCAGAACGCGGCCTCGGGTGCCCCGAGCACGTGCAGCACCACCGCCCGCACCACCTCCGGCTCCACCACGGCGACCGTCCGACCGGCCGTCCGGCCCGCCGACTCCAGCCACTTGGCGACCCGCGCGCAGAACTCCCGTACCGATTCGCCCCCGTGCGGAGCGGCCCCCGGGTCGGACATCCACCGGACCAGTGCCTCGGGCTCGGCGGCACCGACCTCCTCCAGCGTCCGCCCCCGCCAGCGGCCCGCGTCCAGGCCCGCCAGATCCGGCTCCGCCGAGGCGTCGATGCCCAGCGCCACCGCCGTCTCCCGGCACCGCACGCTGGGCGAGCTGACCGCGCGGCCGGCGACGGGCAGGTCCAGCGCCACCGCTCCGGCGTTCTCGATGGAGTCGCCGTCGTCGAAGCGGGCCCGCCGCAGCGAGGGGGTCATCGCCGGGGCTATCAGGATGACTCGGCAGGTCACGGGGAGTTCCTCCTTGGACGTCCGTCTGCGGCGGGTGCCGGACGCGCCCGACAGTACGCGCTCCGGCACCCGCGGCGGGATCCGGCTACAGCTCCACGCGCACCGACCGTGCCGTCGCGAGTAGATTCTCCAAGGTGGCCCGCGCCTCGGGCCGGCCGCGGGTCTTCGGCGTTCGTTCCCCCGTACCGCTGCGGGGCAGTCCCGGATTCCCGCCGGGTTCCCTCTTGCGACGTCCCGCCATGGGGGTCCCTCCATGCCGTTTGGGCTATGAGGGAGAACGGGACGAACCAGCTGCGGTGCCGGCCTGGCGCGACCGGTCAGGGGTGCGGGGAACCGTCCGCAGCGACCGCGACAGCCCCAGCGCCGCCGTCCGCACCGCAGGGGCCAGCTGTGCCGGGCGGAACCGGCCGCACGGCACGGCGACCGAGAGCGCCGCGACCGCCGTGGGACCGTCGAAGACCGGCGCCGCGATGCAGCTGACGCCCGGCGCGGCCTCTTCCTCCTCGTAGGCCAGGCCCGCGACCTGGGCCTGCTCGACGGCGGTGCGCAGCCGCCCCGGGTCGGTGATCGAGTGCGGGGTGAGCCGGGGGAGCGGCGCGGCCAGCACCTCCTCCACCAGCTCGGAGCCCGAGAACGCCAGCAGCGCCTTGCCGACCCCCGTGCAGCTCAGGGGCAGCCGGCCGCCGATCCGGGACGGCAGCCGCAGCACGTCGTGGCCGTGGATCCGCTCGACGTAGACCACCTCGTGGCCCTCGCGCACCCCCAGGTGCACGGTCTCGCGCGTGGCCTCGAAGAGGTCCTGGAGGAAGGGCAGCGCGGCCTCCCGCAGATCCTGCCGGCGCGACACCAGCGAGCCCAGCTCGAAGAGGGCCCCGCCCAGCCGGTAGGTCTCCGCGTCCCGTTCCAGCAGACCCAGCCGGACCAGGTCGGCGCAGAGCCGGAACACCGTCGTCTTGGGCAGCCCGGACCGCTCGACCAGTTCCGTCAGACGGAACGCGCCGCCGTCCGGCCGGTAGCAGTCCAGGACGGCCACGGCCTTGTCGAGCATGCTTCCCTGCACGCTGTTCCGTGTCACGGAACATATTTTGCCCGGCCTCGCGGAGCCCGCCTATACCTGTCGGCATGAGCCCCGACCTCGTCACCAAGGTGGCCGACGTCCTCGACGAAGCCACCCGCACCGGTACCCCCTGCGCCCCCGTTCGCACCCTGCTCCCCGAGGGCGACATCGAGACCGCCTACGCGGTGCAGCGGCTGCACGTGGAACGGGGGGTGGCGGCCGGCCGCCGGCTGGTGGGCCGCAAGATCGGGCTGACCTCGCCCGCCGTGCAGCGCCAGCTCGGGGTCGGGCAGCCCGACTTCGGGGCGCTCTTCGCGGACATGGCGGTCGGCGAGGGCGAGGCCGTCGCCCCCGGACGGCTGCTGCAGCCCAAGGTCGAGGCCGAGGTCGCCCTGGTGCTGGGCGCGGACCTGCCGCACCGCGACCCGACCGTCGCCGACCTGCTCCGGGCCACCGCCTTCGCGCTGCCCGCGCTGGAGGTCGTCGACAGCCGGATCGCCGACTGGGACATCACCGTCGTCGACACCGTCGCCGACAACGCCTCCTGCGGCCTGTTCGTCCTCGGCGGCACGCCCGTCCCGCTGGACCGCGTCGACCTGCGGACCGTCCGGATGACGCTGACCAGGAACGGCGAGACCGTCTCGCGGGGCACCGGCGCCGACTGCCTGGGCAGCCCGCTCACCGCCGCCCGCTGGCTCGCCGCCACCCTCGCCGCGCTCGGCGACCCGCTGCGGGCCGGCGACCTCGTCCTGACCGGCGCGCTCGGCCCGATGGCGGCGGCCGCCGCGGGCGACGAGTTCACCGCCCGCATCGAGGGCCTCGGCACGGTCGGGGCCGTCTTCGCCACGGAAGGAAACCCCGCATGACCACGAAGGTCGCCGTGATCGGGTCCGGGAACATCGGCACCGATCTGATGATCAAGGTCCTCCGGCTCTCGGAGAGCCTGGAGATCGCCGCCATGGCCGACATCGACCCGGCCACCGGGCTGGGCATCCACGCCCATCACAACCTCGGCCTGGGCGTGGCCAATTCCGTCGCCGCCGTCGAGTACGGCGTCACCCGTGTCGATGCCTCCCTCGCAGGCCAGGGCGCCGGGGCCGGCAACTGCCCGCTGGAGGCGTTCATCGCGGTCGCCGACCTGATGGGCTGGGAGCACGGCTGCGAGCTGTTCCCGCTGATGGACGCGGCCGACGACGTCGTACGACCGCTGCAGGACCGCGAGGTGCGGGTGGACCGCGAGACCCTCACCCTCGGCTACGCGGGCGTGTACTCCAGCTTCCTGCGGCACGCCGAGGCCGCCGCCCGCAGGCACGGCCTGGACACCCGGGCGATCCTGGTCGAGGCGGGGCGCCGCAAACTGGTCGGCGGACAGGAGGACATGATCACGGACATCGCCCTGGACCTGGCCGGGAGCCGCTGAGGCCTGGTTGTCAGTGGCGGCTGCCAGACTGGTCGGCGTGGACACAGAACGCCGTGAACTGGCCGCACGCTTCGTCGAACTGCACCGGGAAGGCTGCTTCCTGCTGCCCAACGCCTGGGACGCGGGAAGCGCCCGGATCCTGGAGTCGGCCGGGTTCCCGGCCGTGGCCACCACCAGCGCGGGCGTCGCCTTCTCGCTGGGCCGCCCGGACCACGACTACGGCGGTGACCGGGTCGACCGGGACACCATGGTGGGCCGCGTCGGCGAGATCGTCGCCGGGGTGGGGATTCCGGTGAGCGCGGACCTGGAGGACGGCTTCGGCGAGACGCCCGAGACCGTCGCCGAGACGATCGCGCTGACCCTCGGGGCCGGGGCCGCGGGCGGCAACATCGAGGACTTCACCGGCGAGCGCTCCCGGCCGCTGTACGACCCGGAACTCTCGGCCGACCGGATCCGTGCCGCCCGCCAGGTGGTCGACGCGGCCGGCGAGCCGTTCGTCCTGGTCGGCCGCACCGACGTGCTGCTCACCGGCGGCCCGCTGACGGAGGCCGTGCGCCGGGCCAACGCCTATCTCGCGGCGGGCGCGGACTGCGCGTTCGTCCCGGGCGCGGCCGACGCGGAGACGATCGGCACGCTGGTGAAGGAGATCGACGGGCCGCTGAACGTGGTGATGGGACTGACGGGCGCTGCCCTGTCCCTGGCCGACCTGCGTGAACTCGGGGTGCGCCGGGTCACGGTCGGCGGCAGCATCGCGCGGGCGATGTACGCGCAGCTGCTGGGCGCGGCACGGGAGCTGGCGGAAAGGGGCACCTTCTCCTACGCCGAGAAGCAGATCTCGCAGACGGACCTGAACGAGCTCTTCGGGAGATGACGAGCTCTTCGGGAGATGACGAGCTCTTCGGGAGATGACGGAACGGGCGGGCCGGTGACCCGGCCCGCCCGCCCGGCATCCGCTGTTACGACAGCTTGATCAGCGAGTAGTCGTCGCAGTAACCGGCCGCCGAACCGGAGTTCTTGTAGCAGTAGACACCGGCGGAGGTGGTGGAGACGCCCGTGGTGAAGAAGAGGGGCTGCTGGGCGTAGGACGTGGTCGAGGCCCTGAGGTACGTCTCCGTACCGCCGAAGCTCTTCACGCCCACCGCGACCTCCTCACCGGCGGTGGCCACCTTGGCCCAGCCGACCAGCAGATAGGTGCCGCTGGAGGTGAGACCGCTGACGGTCTGGATGGCACCGCTGGCACTGACCCCGGTCTGGAGCGCGTAGGTGCCGGAGCGGGCGTTGGAGGCGACCACACCGGACGCCGTACCGGTGGACTGGACCCACGGAGCCAGCGCGCCGGTCTCGTAGCCGGGGTTGGTGACGGCGTTGGTGGCGGAGGACAGGGGCTCCACGGCGAGGTCGTCGCAGTAACCGGCGCCGCTGCCACCGGCGTTCTTCCAGCAGTAGACGGTCGCCGTGGTGCTCGTCGACCCGGTGGTGAACAGGACGGCCGCCTGGCTGTACGCCGTGGTCGCGATGTTGGTGTAGGTCTCGGTGCCGCCGAAGTTCTTCACGCCGATCGCGAGGGTCTCGCCCGCGGTGGCGACCTTGGCCCAGCCGGTCAGCAGGTAGGTGGTGCCGGGGCTGAGGCCGGTGAGGGCCTGGTTGGCGCCGCTGCTGCTCGCGGTGGTGGTGAGCGCGTAGCTTCCGGTGCGGGCGTTGGCGGCGGTCACGGAGGAGGAGTTGCCGCTGGCCTGCGTCCAGGGGCTCAGCGAGCCCGTCTCGAAACCGGCGTTGGAGAGCAGGTTGCCGCCGGTGCCGTTGTAGGCGCCGATGTTGGGGGCGGCCGTCGCGGAGACGGCGTTGCCGAAGGCGTCCTGGCCGCCGTTGGAGCTGATCACCGTGCCGGCCCGGACCACCGGGGAGGAGGCGTGCACCTGGTAGGCGTTCCTGCCGGTGTACGAGGACGAGGTGCTCGCGTTGCCCGGGTTGCGGAACTCGGGGTCGGCGGTCACCTTCGCGGCATCGGCGGGCTCGCGGGACGGGTGGTTGCCGTAGAAGAGGTTGTTGGAGTAGGTCGAGGTGCCGGTGGTGGTGAAGTAGTTGCCGGAGCCGTAGTTGAAGACGGCGTTGTTCTGGAAGGACAGGGCGCCGCTGATGGAGGTGCCGGAGCGGGAGTACAGGATCGGGGTGGACAGGCCGTCCCGGACGGAGAAGGTGTTGTTGTAGAACAGCGGGACCGCGCTGGAGCTGCCGCTCTGGTTCGGGACGCCGCCCACGAAGTGCAGGACTCCGCCGCCGTGGGTCTGGGTGCCGGAGGTGGGGCAGCCGGAGTTGCTGCCGTCGTTCTCGCTGATGTTGTAGCGGACCACCGTGCCGTCGCTGGGGACGGTGGAGGTGGGCTCGTTGGCGATGGTGAACGGGGGCATCACCAGCAGGAAGCCGCCGAGGTTCTGGTGGCTGTAGTTGTACTGGAACGTGGTGTTGTGGTTGCCCCAGTCCACGTCGAAGCCGGTGCCGTCGGCGCCGTTGATGTGGCAGTAGACCTCGTTGTTCTGGACGACGGTGTTGCTGCTGCCGGACATCCAGATGCCGGCGGAGGCGCCGTTGCAGTACTGGCCGGACGGCGGGCAGGTGGACTTGGCGCCGCCGTAGCCCGCCTTGTTGCCGTCGATCAGGGCGCCGTCGTTCTTCACGACGAGGATGTCGTCGGCGCCGTCGTAGGTCATCGTGTTGTTGCGGATGACCGTGTTCGTGGTCAGGCCGGTGCCCTGGCCGTCGCCGTCCGGGGTGACGGCGACCGCGATCCGGTCGACGTGGTCGAAGGTGTTGTTCTCGACGACGACGTCGTCCCAGGTGGAGACCGGGGTGGTGTGGTCGGTCTGGACGCCGACGCCTGCGTTGGTGGAGTACCAGCCGCCGCCGTAGCCCGCGATGTTGTGGATGTACATGTCGTGCACGCGGATGTGGTGCAGGACGCCGCCGGAGCTGTTCTCGGCGAGGACGCCGGAGCGGTAGGCGGGCGAGGAGGCGTTGTCGATCAGCTCCAGGCCGCCGATGTCCCAGTACTGCTGGTTGAGCAGTTTGATGACCGCGCCGGTGGCGCCGGCCGCGTCGATGACCGGCTTGGCACCGGAGCCGTAGGCGCCGATCGAGATGTTGCTGCCCGAGGCTCCCGAGCCGCCCGGGGTGAGCTGGCCGGTGCAGGTGGTGCCGGCGGCGAAGAGGATGCTGTCGCCGGCGGTGAAGGTGGTGGCGTTTACGCTGCTGACCGCGTTCCAGGGGCTGGACTGGGTGCCGGTGCCGTTGCTGGAGGCCGAGCAGTTCACGTAGTAGGCGGTGCCGGCCGCGTGGGCGGCGGTCGCCGGGACGAGCAGGGCGCCCGCGAGGGTGGCCAGAAGAGTCAGCACGCGGGCTGTTCGACTGGCCGGACTCGCCGGTGATCTGCGACGCTTCATTGCGACGCTCCTTGGTGAGAGTGAGTGTCCTGCGAAAACCGGGCGGGTCCGTTGCCGCGGGCCCGTCCGGAATCTGTGGGGTGGGGGCAGAGAAGCAGGGGGTGCGGGACCGTTTGCGGGTGCGGGTGCGTCGTGGGGGGGGGGGGGGGGGGGGGGGGGGGGGGCCGCCCGCCCCGCCCGCGCCCCCCCCCCCCCCCCCCCCCCCCCCCCCCCCCCCCCCCCCCCCCCCCCCCCCCCCCCGG
>NZ_JBICZD010000022.1:0-38073 GCF_043201555.1 Streptomyces sp. NPDC048288 | reverse complement strand
CGCGCAGTTCCCCGCGCCCCCAAGCCAAGAAGGTGGGTCCACCGGTCGTGCCCCGAAAGGGGCGCGGGGAACTGCGCGACCAGCCCCCACCGGGCCGCAGTCAACGCACCACCGGCGCTACCAGGACGCCAGCGACCCGTCCCTGTTCCGCCACACCGGGTTGCGCCAGCGGTGCCCCTTCTCCGCCGCCTCCCGGATCACCTTCTCGTCGATCTCGATGCCGAGCCCCGGACCGGTGAGCCGCTCGATGTAGCCGTCCCGCACCTCGAACGGCGACGCGTCGGCCAGATACCCCAGCAACCCGCTGCTGTTCCCGTACCCGATCCCCAGCGACTGCTCCTGGATCAGGAAGTTCGGGATGGCGAAGTCGAGTTGGAGGCTCGCGGCGAGGGCGATGGGGCCGAGGGGGCAGTGCGGGGCGACCAGGACGTCGTACGCCTCGGCCATCGCCGCGATGCGCCGCGTCTCCGAGATGCCGCCCGCGTGGCTGATGTCGGGCTGGGCGACCGCGATGCCGTCGGCCAGCACCTCACGGAAGTCCCAGCGGGAGAAGAGGCGTTCGCCCGTGGCGATCGGGATGGAGGTGGAGCGGACGACCTCGCCGAGGTCGCGCGTGAACTCCGGCAGGACCGGCTCCTCCACGAACATCGGCAGCAGCGGCTCCAGATACGGCAGGACCCGCCGCGACATCGCCCCGCTGAACCGGCCGTGGAAGTCGAGGGCCAGGTCGCGGTCGGGGCCGATCGCCTCGCG
This sequence comes from Streptomyces sp. NPDC048288, assembly GCF_043201555.1. Classification (NCBI taxonomy): domain Bacteria; kingdom Bacillati; phylum Actinomycetota; class Actinomycetes; order Kitasatosporales; family Streptomycetaceae; genus Streptomyces; species Streptomyces sp. NPDC048288. The sequence goes on along the minus strand of NZ_JBICZD010000022.1, from coordinate 37,320 downwards.
GACCGCGGTCACCCGGTCCACGATCGCGGCGATCGCGGCCGGCGTCGCCAGCGGCTCCAGCTGCCCGCAGGGGTTCATCTTCACGGCGGTCAGGCCCTTGGCCACCTGGCCCGCCGCCGACTCGGCGAGTTCCTCGGGGGTCTCGCCGTACAGCCAGCCGTAGATGCGGACCCGGTCGCGGACATGGCCGCCCAGGAGCTGGTGCACGGGCACGCCGTGGGTCTTGCCCGCGATGTCCCACAGTGCCTGGTCGATACCGGCGAGGGCGCTGCTGAGCACCGGTCCGCCCCGGTAGAAGCCGCCCTTGGCGAGCAACTGCCAGTGCTCCTCGATCCGGGCCGGGTCCTGGCCGAGGAGGTAGTCGAACATCTCCTCCACGGCCTTCGCCGTCGTGTGCGCCTTGCCCTCGACGACGGGTTCTCCCCAGCCGGAAACGCCCTCGTCGGTGTCGACGCGCAGGAACAGCCAGCGCGGCTCGACGAAGAACAGCTCGTATCCGGTGATTTTCATGGTGCGGGACCTCCGGGTCCGCGGGCACGACGGCCCGGGGCGGTGACGTGAGAGTCGGTGGAACCGAAAAGGGGAGAGGTGCGTTACTCCTGCGCGCTGATGCTGCGGCCGCCGTCCACGACCAGGTTCTGGCCGGTGATGAACGCGGCGTCCTCGGAGCCGAGGAAGGCGACGGCCGCGGCGATGTCCTCGGGTTCGCCGATCCGGCCGACCGGGGTGCGGGCGGCGGTCCGGGCGCGGTACTCGGCGGGGGCGTCCACCCACAGGCCGGTGTCCACGGCCCCGGGGACCACCGCGTTGACCCGGATCCGGCCGCCGTACTCCACCGCCAACTGCCGTACCAGCGCGGTCACCCCGCCCTTGGCGGCCGCGTACGCGGGGAAGCCGCTGAAGCCGAGGACCGCGTGCACGGACGAGGTGATGACGATCGCGCCCCGGGCGGCCGACAGCAGGGGTACGGCCGCCCGGCAGCCGTAGAAGACCGAGTCGAGGGCCAGGCGCAGATGGCTGTGCCAGGAGGCGTCGGAGAGTTCGTGGACGGCGCCGGGCAGGTTGCGGCCGGCGTTGAGGTGGAGGAGGTCGATGCGGCCGGTCCACTCCTCGGCGGCCCGGACCGCCTCCGGCCAGGCCTCGGCGGAGGTCACGTCGAGGGCGCGGTGGCGGGCGTCCCCGCCCTTGGCGCGGACCTCCTCGGCCACCCGGGCGGCACCCGCCTCGTCCACGTCGGTGACCAGCACGGACGCGCCCTCACCGGCCAGCCGGTGGGCGGTGGCCGCGCCGATGCCGGAGGCGGCGGCGGTGAGCAGGGCGGTGCGCCCGGCGAATCGGGTGGGGATGGTGCGGCTCATGGGGTTCCTCTCGGTGCGACCGGCGGCTCGGTCATCCCGTTAGGTCAGGGTCTTTCGCCCGGATCGGCCGGGGGAGCGGTGGAGCCGCGCAGGACCAGGCGCGGCTCGGTGGGGACGACCACGTCCCCGGGTGACTTGCCCTCGATCTCGGCGACCAGGGCGTCGACGGCGGCGGTGCCCAGCTCGTACAGGGGCATCGCGACGGTGGTGAGGGAGGGGGTGAGGTAACCGGCGACCGGCAGGTCGTCGTTGCCGACCAGCGAGACGTCCTCGGGGACCCGCAGGCCGAGTTCGCCGATCGCGTGCAGCGCGCCGATCGCCTGGGCCAGCGAGCTGGTGTACAGCGCGGTGACCGGCGGGCGGGTGTCGGTGGGGGCGAGCAGCGCGCGGGCGGCCGTGGCACCGCCCTCCTCGGTGAACTCGCCGGCGGCGACCGGCGCGGCGAGCAGTCCCAGCTCGCCGGCCCGGTCGAGGAACGCCTGTCTGCGGTCCTCGCTGGGCTTGATGCCGGTCGGGCCCGCGACATGGCCCACCACGCGGTGGCCGAGCTCGTGCAGGTGGTCGAGCGCGGTGACGCTGGAACGGGCCACGTCCATGGTGACGTTGCGCCCCGAGCCCTCGACCGCGCGGTTGAGGAAGACATGCGGGACGGGGCTGCGGCGCAGGGTCTCCAGGAGCGGATGGCCGGGGCGGGCGGAGGCGATCAGCAGCCCGTCCACGCGGCCCTCCTTGACCAGGTCGTTGAAGGTCTCGTCGGCCTCCTGCCCGTCGAAGTCCTCGGCGAGCAGGGAGAGATAGCCCAGCTCACGGGCGCGCTGGTAGGCGCCGCGGGAGATGGTGACGTACGTCGGGTTGCCGAGGGACGGGACCAGCAGGGCCAGGGCGTGGGTGCTCGCACCGGCCAGCGCGCGGGCACCGGAGTGCGGGCGGTAGCCGAGCGCCTCGGCCACCTCGTGGATGCGCGCTCTGGTCTCGGGACGGACGGACAGGTCCTGCCGTCCGTTGAGCACCTTGGACACGGTCGCCTTGGAGACGCCGGCCTCCCTGGCGACATCCACCAGCCTGGCCCGTACTGGCTGATCGGGCACTGGGGTTCCTCCCTGCGGGGTATTGTGTTCGGCCTCTTGACACCTTCTGGCGCCGCAACCTAGCGTTCGCCGAAGTCTTGGTCAACCGGTTTCCTCAAGTGGATATCAGTGATATATCCATGCAGACCCGGCCGAAACGGCGGGACTGAAACCAGCCAGTGGCAGCGGTTCGCAATCCGGACCGCCCCGACTGTTCGAGATCCCGATCCCTCCGAATCTCCGCCCCCCTGCTCCCCCCACTGTGTTCGTCATTCCAGACTCGGTTCGAGATACCGACCGAGCTGCATCCCGCAATCAATCCCCGCAAACACGAGATGTCGGCCTGCGCCGACGAATGGGTGAGGTGTGCAATGAAGCGCTCCGGGAGACTGCTCGCAGTCGCCACCACGGTCGCCGCCCTGGCGACCACGCTCGCCGCCTGTGGCGGTGGCTCCGGCTCGTCCTCCGCGGACGGGAAGGTGCACATCAAGGTCGAGGCGTGGAAGGGCGGCGGCGCGGAGCCCGCGAACGTCGCGGAGATCAACAAGGCCTTCGAGAAGGCCCATCCGGACATCAAGGTCGACTTCGAGTACATCACCGCGAACGACACCTACACCCAGAAGCTCCAGCCCGAGCTGCTCGGCGGCAAGGCCGGCGACGTGATCATGGTCGACACGGACAAGATGAAGAAGTGGGGCGCCTCCGGCTACCTCGCCGACCTCTCCCAGGAGTCCTGGGCGAGCCGCATCTCCGACTCCGCCAAGCCCTTCGCGACCAGCGACGGCAAGGTCCTCGCCATGCCGATGGAGCTGATCGGCATCGGCCTCTACACCAACATGGACCTGCTGAAGAAGGCCGGTGTCACCGAGGTCCCCGCCGACTGGCCGACGTTCCTCGCCGACCTCGCCAAGGTCAAGAAGGCCGGCATCACCCCGATCGCGCTGCCCGACAAGTCCGGCTGGACCGGCAGCTCCACCTTCCAGGCGATCGGCTCGACCCTCGTCTACCAGAAGAACAAGCAGTGGGACGCCGACTTCCTGGCCGGCAAGGCCTCCTTCGGCACCGACTGGAAGACCTCGCTGGACCAGCTCAAGACCCTTGAGGACAAGGGGTACATCAGCTGGAAGAACGAGCTCGGCGTCGACGAGTGGTCGCAGGGCCCGCAGGACTTCAGCGCCGGCAAGAGCGCCTTCTGGTACCAGGGCGCCTGGCAGGTCTCCAACGTCGCCAAGGCCGACTTCCCGGTCCAGTTCACCCCCTGGCCGGCCGGCGCCGCCGGCACCAAGCCCAACGCCATGCTCTTCTCCGGGACCATGTGGGGCGTCAACTCCCAGTCGCAGCACGCCGACGCGGCCAAGGAGTACGTGAAGTTCTGGTCCCAGAGCGAGAACCTCGCCAAGTACCTGGACGCCGAGCACGCCGAGTCCCCCTTCACCGGCGGTACGACCCCGGACGCCACGGAGACCAAGACCTTCAACGCCGCCTTCAAGGAAGGCCGTTACCGCGTCCTGCCGTCCGACTCCTGGTACGGCGCGACCGCCGAGACCACCGTCGGCTCCAAGATCCAGGCGTTCCTGCTGGGCCAGGCCTCCGAGGCGCAGACCCTGAAGGACATCCAGACGGCGGCCTCCGCCAAGTAACACCGGCCGCCCGTCTTCGTCCCGGGACCGCCGCGGTGCGGGTGCGGCCCGCTTCCCCGCCCCCGCTTCACCCCTGAGCCCGCCTCACCGCGGCCCCCGGCCAAGGAGGATCGATCCTCGTGTTCCACCGCCGGCGCGCCACCATGGCCGCCTTCCTGCTCCCGGCGATCGCCGTGTACAGCGTCTTCATGCTGTATCCGCTGGTCCGGGGCGTCTATCTGAGCTTCACCGACAGCCTCGGCGGCCCGGTGGCGAACTTCGTCGGGCTCGACCAGTACCGGGCGATGGCGGACGACCCGGCCATCTCCGCCGCCCTGTGGCACACCGTGCTCTACGCGGTCGTGGTCGTCGTCGTACAGAACGGGCTCGGCCTGCTCTTCGCCGCGATGCTGTTCCGCCGGCCCGGGGTCCGCAAGGTGCTCAACGTCGTGCTGCTGACGCCGACGCTGATCTCCCCGGTGATGGCCGCGTTCATCTGGTCGTACCTCTTCGCACCCGGCGGCGGGCTGAACGGCCTGCTCGACGCGATCGGCCTCGGCAGTCTGCGACACGTCTGGCTGGGCGACCCGCACACCGCGCTGTACGCGGTGGCCGCCGTCAACGTCTGGATGTTCACCGGCTACTCCTGCGCGATCTTCCTCGCCAGCTACATGAGCATGCCGGCCGAACTGCTGGAGGCGGCCGCGCTGGACGGCGCGAGCGGCTGGCGGCGCTTCCGCAGCATCGAGTGGCCGCTGCTCGCCCCCGCCCTGACCGTCAACGTCACCCTCAGCCTGATCGGCTCGCTGAAGGTCTTCGAGTTCCCGCTCGTCCTCACCAACGGCGGCCCGGCCGGCGCCACCGACACCCTGACCCTGCTGGTCTACCGGAACATCTTCGGCGGCGGGAAGTTCGCCCTCGGCGTCGCGCTGTCGGTGCTGCTGCTGGTGACCGTGGTCGTCCTGTCCAGCGCGACCAACTCCCTGCTCAGGCTGCGCGAACGGCGCATCTGACGTCGGCGCCTGTGACGTCGTACCGCACCTGATCGATTCGGACGGATCGCCACCATGACCTCTCCACCCTCCATATCCGCCAAGGGACGGCTGATCGCCCACGGCCTCGGCACCGCCCTGCTCTGCCTGGGCACCGTGCTGTTCGTGCTGCCGTTCCTCTTCACGGTCGTCACCTCGCTGCGCACCGCGGCCGACGTCGCCCGCTCCCCGCTGGGGATCCCGCACTCCTTCACCCTGAAGAACTTCAGTGACGCCTTCAGCCAGATCCACTACGGGCCGAGCACCCTCAACACCCTGCTGATCACCGGGCTCTCGTGCGTGTGCATCACCGTGCTGGGCTCGCTGGCCGGGTACCCGCTGGCCCGGATCACCGCGGGCTGGTCCACGACCGTGTACCGGCTGTTCATCCTCGGCACCTCCATCCCCGTGTTCGTGGTGGTGGCGCCGCTGTACCTGCTGATGCGGGACATGAACCTGCTCGACACCTACGCGGGCGTGGTCTTCATCTACACCGCGATCAACCTGCCGCTGGCCGTGTTCTTCTACACCAGCTTCATCCGCTCCATCCCGGTCGACCTGGAGGAGGCCGCCGCGCTCGACGGCTGCGGCGCGTTCCGCACCTTCTTCGTCGTCGTCCTCCCGCTGCTGCGGCCGGTGACCAGCACCCTGCTGACCTTCGTCGCCCTGCAGATCTGGAACGACCTGCTCGTCCCGCTGGTCTTCCTCCAGGACCCGAACAAGCGCACCGTCATGGTGAACGCCTACTCCTTCATCGACCCGCACACCGTGCAGCCGACCACCCTGTTCCCGGCCGCCCTGCTCGGCGTGCTGCCGCTGCTGGTCATCTTCGTGTTCTTCCAGCGCCAGGTCGTCGCCGGCATGTCCGCGGGAGCGGTCAAGTGACCGTACGCCCCGCCCTCACCCCGCAGCTGGTCCGCACCCGTGCGATGGCCATCCTGCGGTCGGCCGACGCCACCGGGCTGCCCGCCGTCGCCCGCGCCCTCGCCGCCGGCGGGGTCACCTGCCTGGAGATCACCCTCACCACCACGGGCGCCCTCGACGCCCTCGCCCGGATCCGGGCGGAGCTCGGCCCGTCCGCGGCGGTCGGCGCGGGTACGGTCATGACCCCGGCCGACCTGCGCGACGCGGTCGCCGCCGGTGCCGAGTTCCTGGTCGCCCCCGTCGTCGAACCCGACGTAATCCGGGCCGCCGCCGACCTCGGCATCCCCTGCTACCCGGGCGCCTGGACCCCCACCGAGGTGGCCACCGCCTGGCGGGCCGGCGCCGCCGCCGTCAAGCTCTTCCCCGCCTGCACCGGCGGACCCGCGTATCTGCGGCAACTGCGCGCCCCGCTGCCGGACATCCCGCTGGTCGCGGTCGGCGGCGTGGACCTCGCCGAGGCCGCGGAGTACCTGGCCGCCGGGGCCTGTGCCGTGGGCGTCGGCTCCCCGCTGCTGCGCGGCGCGGACCGGGCCCCCGGCGACCCGGCGGCCCTCGCCGCGCTCACCGGGAGAGCACGCGACCTGCTGGAGACGGTCAGGCCCGCGGCGCGGGCCGGGAAGGGCGACGCGTGAACACCTCTGCCGATGCCGGCCAGCCGTACCTCGTCACCGTCGGCGAGACCCTCGCCGTCCTCGCCGCCGCCGAGCCGGGCCCCCTCGCCCTCGGCACCGCGCTGCGCCTCGGGGTCGCCGGGGCCGAGTCCAACGTCGCCGTCGGGGTGAGCCGGCTCGGCGGCCGGGCCACCTGGATCGGCCGGGTCGGCGAGGACCAGCTCGGCGAACTCGTGCTGCGCGAACTGCGCGCCGAGGGCGTCACCGCGCTGGCCGTCCGCGACCCCGCCCCGACCTCGCTGCTCCTCAAGGAGCGGCGCACCAGCGGCCACCACCGCATGCGGTACTACCGCACCGCGACGGCCGGGGTCCGGCTCGCCCCCGAGGACATCCCCGAGCAGGTCGTCGGGGGGGCCGCGGTCCTGCACATCACCGGGATCACCCCGGCCCTCGGCGACGACCCCGCGAGCGCGGTCCGCCGGGCGGTGCGGATCGCCAAGGACGCGGGTGTCCTGGTCTCCTTCGACATCAACTTCCGCTCCCTGCTGTGGAGCGAGGCCGACGCCCGGCGGGCCGTACTGCCGCTGCTGCGCGACAGCGACCTGGTGTTCGCCGGACCGCACGAGGCCCGGCTCGCGGTGCCCGACCTCCACGAGCCCGAGGAACTCGCCAAGGGACTCTGCGAGCTGGGACCGGGCGGGGCGGTGGTGAAGCTGGGCGCCGACGGTGCGTACGCCCTCCTCGACGGAGTGCCCTACCGGCAGCCCGCGCTGCCCGTGCGGGTGCACGACCCGGTGGGCGCCGGGGACGCGTTCGTCGCCGGCTACCTCGCCGAACTCCTCGCCGGCGAGCCCCCGCACCACCGGCTGCGCACCGCCGCCCGGCTCGGCGCCTTCGCCGTCTCCACCACCGGGGACTGGGAGGGCCTGCCCCGACGCACCGAACTCGCCCTGCTGGACCACCATGACGACGTGCTGCGCTGACGTACGACGCGCTGCGCTGCGCTGACGTACGCCGTGCTGGACCTGCCCCTGACGTACCGCACCGACCGCCGACCCGCAGACCGCCGACCCGCCGACCTGTTGTGCCGACCGCACCCGAGGAATCGCCATGCCCACAGTTCTCGCCGGCTCCTACACCCCCGACACCGGAGGCGAGGGGGTCGGTCTCACCTCGCTGCTCCTGAACGGGCCGGTGCTGACCACCGAGGCGTCGCCGGTCCCCGCGAGCGGTGCGTCCTTCCTGGCCGCCCACCCGGCCCTGCCCGTCGTCTACACCACCCACGAGTCCACCGAGGGCGCCGTCGGAGCCTTCGGTACGGCGGCGGGCGCGCCGACCGCCCTCGGCGCGCCGGTCACCAGCGGCGGTGCCAACCCCTGCTACCTCACCGTCCACCCGGACGGCGACTGGCTGCTGACCGCCAACTACGGCACCGACACCCTGCCCGGCACGGTCGCCGTGCACCGGCTGGACGCGGCGGGCCGGATCGCGGACCTCACGGACGTCGTCGAGCACAAGGGGTCGGGTCCGGTCGTCGGACGGCAGGAGGGCAGCCACGCCCACCAGGTGCTGGTCGACCCGGCGGGCCGGTTCGTGCTCGCCACCGATCTCGGCGCCGACACGGTGTTCGCCTACCGCCTGGACACCGCCGACGGCACCCTGGAGCGCACGGCGGTGAACCGGCTGCGCCCCGGCTCCGGGCCCCGCCACCTCGCCTTCACGCCCGCCGGCGACCTGGTGTTCAGCGCCGACGAACTCTCCTCGACGGTGACCTGCCACCGGTACGACGCGGCGACCGGCACCCTCGTCGAGCTGTCCCGGGTGCCCGCGACGGCCGCCGGGGTGCCCAACCAGCCCGGCGGGATCGTCGTCTCGGACCGCTTCGTCTGGGTCACCAACCGGGGCGCCGAGACGGTGGCGGCCTTCCGGATCGACGGCACCACCCTGGTGCCGCTCGGCGAGACCCCCTGCGGTGGCGGCCGGCCGCGCGGTCTGACCCCGGTCCCGGGCCACCTCCTCGTCGCCAACCAGCACAGCGGCACCGTGGCCGTGCTGCCGGTCCGGGACTCCGGGGTGCTGGGCGAGCCGGTGGCCACGGCGTCCGTGCCGTCAGTGGTGTGCGCGCTCGCGGTGTGAGGCCGTGTCCGGCAACCAGGCGCGGTAGCGGCGCAGCTGGCGGCGCGCCACCAGCTGCTCGGAGACGAGCGCGCAGGCCGGACGGGTGTTGAGCGCCGGTTCGCCGCCCCGGGCCAGCCGGCGCAGCCGGCGGCGGACCAGGGCCATCCCGGCCGCCGCGGCGAGCGTCTTGTCCGACCAGGTCACCTGCCGCAGCCGGGCGTCCGCCTCCGCGCCCCGCCGCCACTGGCCGGGCAGGTCCGGGGTCACCGCCAGCGCGGTGCCCATCCCGACCAGCTCGACGCCGTCGGCCAGGACCTGCTCGGCGGTGTCCCGCCGGGTGATGCCGCCCGTGAGCATGAGGGGGAGCGGGCTCACGGCGGCCAGGTCCTTCGCCAGGTCCAGGAAGTAGGCCTCGCGGGCCCGGGTACGGGCATCGGCCGGACGGCCCGACATGGCGGGGCTCTCGTAACTGCCGCCGGACAGCTCCACCAGGTCGACACCGAGCGGTCCGAGCAGGGCGATCACCCGGCGGGCGTCGTCGACGTCGAAGCCGCCGCGCTGGAAGTCGGCCGAGTTCAGCTTCACCGCGACCGCGAACTCCGGCGGCACCGCGGCCCGTACGGCACGCACCACGTCCAGCAGCATCCGCGCCCGGTTCTCCAGCGGACCGCCCCACCGGTCGGTGCGCCGGTTGACCAGCGGGGAGAGGAACTGCGACAGCAGGTAGCCGTGGGCCGCGTGGATCTGCACACCGTCGAACCCCGCCCGCGCGGCCCGCTCCGCGGTGACCGCGAACCGCCGCACGGTGGCCTCGATCTGGTCCGGGGTCATGGCGCTCGGGCGGCCGAACCGCCTGCTGTGCCGGCCCATCTCGACGCCGACCGCCGACGGCCCCCAGACCACGCCGGGCATCTCGGCCTGGACCTGGCGGCCGGGATGGTTGATCTGCATCCACATCGCCGCGCCCCCGGACCGGCCGGCCTCGGCCCACGCGGCGAACGGCTCCAGCGGGGTGGCCGCGTCGAGGACGACACCGCCCGGGCCGGTCAGCGCCTCGGCGTGCACCATCACATTGCCGGTGATCAGCAGCCCGGCGCCGCCACCGCCCCACCGCCGGTACAGGGCGAGGAGCCGTTCGTCCGGGAGCTGCCCGGCGCCGGCCATCCCCTCCTCCATGGCCGCCTTCGCGATCCGGTTGGGCAGCACCTGCCCGGAGCGCAGTCGCAGGGGCGAGAACAAGGGGCTGGTCATCCGGGGTCTCCTCTCCGGCCGCCGTAGAATGTGCGCGGCGCCAACAATGTGTACGGCGCTCACATTAGGCGACCGATGTCAGCACTGTAAACATGCGGGAGGGTGACCCATGCCACCGTCGAGTGACTCGTACCATCACGGCGATCTCCGGGCCGCCTGCCTGCGCGCGGCCCGCGAGCTGCTGGAGGAGGACGGCAGCGGCGCGCTGTCGCTGCGGGCGGTGGCCCGCCGGGCCGGGGTCTCGCCCACGGCCCCCTACCGCCACTACGCCGACCGGGACGCGCTCGTGTCCGCCGTGGCCGCCGAGGGCTACCGCGAACTCGCCGGCTGCCTCACGGCGGCGCATCCCGCGCCCGCGGCCCCCGACGACCTGGTCACCGTCGCCGTGGCCTACGTCCGGTTCGCCCTCGACCACCCGGCGCTGTTCCGGGCCATGTTCGCGGAGCCCTGCGATCCGGACAGCCCCGAACGGGCCGAGGCGACCGCCGCGCTCTCCGCCTACGTCGACGCCCTCGTCCGCGACGCCTTCCCCGGCGGCGCCCACGACGGACTGCCCACGGCCGTCTGGGCCCTGGTCCACGGCCTGGCCTTCCTCCACCTCGACGGCAAGCTCGACACCTCCACCCCGGAGACCGTCGCCGCCCAGGTCCACACCGCCGTCCACGCGGCACTCGGCCTCGGCCGCCCCGGCTAGCCGTACGCGGGCCGGGCGGGCTCCGGCGCAACTGGGGGACGGGGGTCCCGGCGGAGCGCCTACCCTTGACCCATGACCATCAGCAGCGACCGGAGCCCCGCAGTGGACGTAGCGGCACCCAAGACCTACGAAGTCCGTACCTACGGGTGCCAGATGAACGTCCACGACTCGGAGCGATTGTCCGGGCTGCTGGAGGAGGCCGGGTACGTGCGCGCCCCCGAGGGCTCGGACGGCGACGCGGACGTCGTCGTCTTCAACACGTGCGCGGTCCGTGAGAACGCCGACAACCGGCTGTACGGCAACCTGGGCCGGCTCGCGCCCAGGAAGGCCTCGCGGCCCGGGATGCAGATCGCGGTCGGCGGCTGCCTGGCGCAGAAGGACCAGGACACGATCGTCAAGAAGGCCCCCTGGGTCGACGTCGTCTTCGGCACGCACAACATCGGCAAGCTGCCGGTCCTGCTGGAGCGCGCCCGGGTCCAGGAAGAGGCCCAGGTCGAGATCGCCGAGTCGCTGGAGGCGTTCCCCTCCACGCTGCCGACCCGCCGCGAGAGCGCCTACGCCGCCTGGGTCTCGATCTCCGTCGGCTGCAACAACACCTGCACCTTCTGCATCGTCCCGGCCCTGCGCGGCAAGGAGAAGGACCGCCGCACCGGCGACATCCTCGCCGAGATCGAGGCGCTGGTCGGCGAGGGCGTCTCCGAGATCACCCTGCTCGGGCAGAACGTCAACGCGTACGGATCCGACATCGGCGACCGCGAGGCCTTCAGCAAGCTGCTGCGGGCGTGCGGGAAAATCGAGGGCCTGGAGCGGGTGCGGTTCACCTCCCCGCACCCCCGCGACTTCACCGACGACGTGATCGCGGCCATGGCCGAGACTCCGAACGTGATGCCCCAGCTGCACATGCCGCTCCAGTCCGGCTCGGACACGGTGCTCAAGGCCATGCGCCGCTCCTACCGGCAGGAGCGCTACCTCGGGATCATCGAGAAGGTCCGCGCCGCCATCCCGCACGCGGCCATCACCACCGACATCATCGTGGGCTTCCCCGGCGAGACCGAGGCCGACTTCGAGCAGACGATGCACGCCGTGCGCGAGGCCCGCTTCACCCAGGCCTTCACCTTCCAGTACTCCAAGCGCCCCGGCACCCCCGCCGCGACCATGGAGGGCCAGATCCCCAAGGAGGTCGTCCAGGCGCGCTACGAGCGCCTCGTCGCCCTCCAGGAGGAGATCTCCTGGGAGGAGAACAAGAAGCAGGTCGGCCGCACCCTGGAGCTGATGGTCGCCGAGGGCGAGGGCCGCAAGGACGGCGCCACGCACCGGCTGTCCGGCCGCGCCCCCGACAACCGGCTCGTCCACTTCACCAAGCCCGAGCAGGACGTTCGCCCCGGCGACGTCGTCACCGTGGAGATCACCTACGCCGCCCCGCACCACCTCCTCGCCGAGGGCCAGGTGCTCGGCGTACGGCACACCCGCGCGGGCGACGCCTGGGAGAAGCGGAACGCGACGGAGGCCGCGAAGCCGGCGGGCGTCCTGCTGGGCCTGCCGAAGATCGGCGTGCCGGAACCGCTGCCGGCGGCCACCGGGGGCTGCGCGGCGCACTGAGCGCGCGCCATACTCCTCGCGTCGATCACGGGTGCCGATCACGGGCGCCGATCACGAGGGGCGGCGGACCATGGCGCGGTGGGTGGTGGTCGTGCAGTTCGGCCACGGGGAGCAGTACAAGGTCGAGGAGGTCGTCCGTTTCGAGGCGACCCCCGAGCGGGCCCGGGCCGGCCTGTACGAGATCGCGTGTACCCACCGCCCCCGCATGGGCCTGCGCCAGCAGCGCCGTGAAGTGTTCCGGACGGGGGACGGCGACGCGTACTACGTGCACATCGAAGGCATGATGTCCACCCACCGGGTCTTCTACCGCCTGGCGGAACTGGCGTGGAGCAGTGATCCCGAGGGCAGGTACCCGCACTAGGCTGCCGGTCGTGCTTGTCGCCGCCGCAGTCTGCCCCAGCCCGCCGCTCCTCGTGCCCGAGGTCGCCGCCGGCGCCGCCCCCGAACTGGACGGCGCGCGTGCCGCCTGCACCGACGCGCTCGGGGTGCTCGCCGCCGCCCGGCCCGACCTCCTGGTGGTGGTCGGGCCCGCCGAGCAGTCCGGCCGGGGCGTGTTCCCGCAGGGCAGCCGGGGCTCCTTCCGCGGTTTCGGCGTCGACGTCGGCGTACGCCTGGGCGACGGCGAGGCGGGGGAGCGGGAACTGCCGACCTCGCTCGCCGTCGGCGCCTGGCTGCTGGAGCGCACCGGCTGGGCCGACGCGCCGGTCGAGGGACTGGGGGTGGGCGAGCCCCTGGAGGCCGAGCGGTGCGTCGAGGCCGGCCGGGACATCGCCGGCCGGGCCGCGCGCGTGGCCCTGCTGGTGATGGGCGACGCCAGCGCCTGCCGCACCCTCAAGGCCCCCGGCTACCTCGACGAGCGGGCGGCCCCCTTCGACGCCGAGGTCGCCCGGGCGCTCGGCGCGGCCGACATCGCGGCCATCAAGAACCTCGACGCGGCGCTCGCCCGCGACCTCAAGGCCGCCGGCCGCGCTCCCTGGCAGATCCTCGCCGGCGCAGCCGAACACGCGGACCTCACCGGCACCCTCCTCCACGACGACGCCCCGTACGGCGTCTGCTACCTCGTGGCGACCTGGTCCTGAGCGCCTCCACTTCTTCAGAAACGGCGGACGGCCGGGAGTCGGGTGACTCTCGGCCGTCCGCCGATCTTCGCGGTCCGCCCCGCTCAGGAAGCCGACGGCGGACCCTCCGGCCGGGTCGGGGTGGTGGGGTCGGCCCCGGTCCCGCCCGTGGCGTCCGGATGCACGAACCGGTCCATGGCGACCTTGGCCTTGCCCGTACCCGTCTGGATCTTGTCGCTGTACTTGCCCTTGGTCTTCTCGTCGACGACCCGCGCGGCCTTGTCGATGCCGTGCTGAAGCTTGTCGATCTTGTCCTCGTGCTGCTGCGCGAGGTGAGAGGCCTTGTCCTTGGCCGGGGCGAGCTTGGCCTTCAAACTGTCCAAAAGACCCATGGCTACCTTCCCTATGGCTTCCCTCGCGGGCCGTTATGTGCGGGCGCCCTCGCCGGCCTCGTTGTCGGCGGCCTCCTTGGCGGACTGCTGCCGGGGGATCTCGGTGCTCGCGACGGCGGTCACCGCGGCGGGCTCGGGCTCCGTCGCCACCGCCGCCGCTTCCACGCTCCCGTCGTCGCCCTCGTCCGTCCCCTTCGCCGCCATCGCCTCGGCCGCCGCCTCCTCCGCCGCGTTCGCCGCCTCGGACCCGTCCGGCTCGGTGCCGGCCGGCGCCTCGACGCCGGGCTCCTCCGTCGCCTTCGGCTTCCTTCCGAGGAGTCGTGCAAAAACGCCCATATCCACTCCATACGTTACTCGTGCGAGCGAAATCCCGCGTCACCCGGTGCGTCCGATTGCGTCAGAACCGGTCACCGCCTCTCGGCGGCGGCGGGACCTCGCAACGGGCAACGAAGCCGGACACGGACTGTCACGTAACTCGTTCGAGAGCCGCTGCCGAGGTTTGCGAGACTGGTGCGGTGAGCAGCGCACCCCCCGCCCCCCGTGTCATCGCCGTCGTCGGCCCCACCGCGGCCGGAAAGTCCGACCTCGGTGTCTTTCTGGCCCAACGGCTCGGCGGTGAGGTCGTCAACGCCGACTCCATGCAGCTGTACCAGGGGATGGACATCGGGACCGCCAAGCTGACGACCGAGGAGCGCGCCGGCGTACCCCACCACCTGCTCGACATCTGGGACGTGACCGTCACCGCCTCCGTCGCCGAGTACCAGCGGCTCGCCCGCGCCCGCATCGACGCCCTGCTCGCCGAGGGCCGCTGGCCGATCCTGGTCGGGGGCTCCGGGCTGTACGTCCGCGGCGCCGTCGACAACCTGGAGTTCCCCGGCACCGACCCCGAGGTCAGGGCCCGCCTGGAGGAGGAACTCGCGCTGCGCGGCTCCGGCGCACTGCACGCGCGACTGGCCGCCGCCGACCCCGAGGCCGGCCGGGCCATCCTGCCCAGCAACGGCCGCCGTATCGTCCGCGCCCTCGAAGTGATCGAGATCACCGGCCAGCCCTTCACCGCCAACCTCCCCGGCCACGACTCGGTGTACGACACCCTCCAGATCGGTGTCGACGTGGCCCGCCCCGAGCTCGACGAGCGCATCGCGCTGCGCGTCGACCGGATGTGGGAGGCCGGACTCGTCGACGAGGTCCGCGCACTGGAGGCGCACGGGCTGCGCGAGGGCCGCACGGCGTCGCGCGCCCTCGGCTACCAGCAGGTCCTGGCGGCGCTCGCCGGAGACTGCACGGAAGCGGAAGCGCGGGCCGAGACCGTCCGTGCCACCAAGCGCTTCGCGCGCCGCCAGGATTCATGGTTCAGGCGCGACCCGCGGGTGCACTGGTTGAGTGGGGCCGCGGCGGACCGCGAGGAACTTCCGCGGCTGGCCCTGGCGTTGGTCGAACGACCGGTCACAGCCTGATCACGTCATGGCATCGGGATGCGCCACCGGTCATCGCTGCCTCCGGCGCCGTGCCATCATCGAGCTTCGATCGCAAGTGGAGTCCTAGGTTGGGAGGGCGCGTGGCGATGGAGGCCGGCCCTCGCGACACCGCACAAGACACCGAGCACGTCGCAGTCGGGCCCAGTGAGGCAGAAGAGGCCGAGGACAGGCTGAGCTCGGACGGTCCGGACGACACGGTGGGCGGCGGTGTGACCGCCGACGGCCCCGAGCCGGAGGAGATGTTCGCGAGCGGCCCCGAGGTCGAGGTCGAACTCCGCCCGCAGCGCCGACTGCGCCTGTGGCAGCTCGCCCCCATCGTGGCCCTGGCCGCGGTCGGCTCCCTGATGTTCGCCTTCCCCCTCGCCTTCGACTTCGGCGACAGCGGCGCGGTGATCGCCATGCTGGGCCTGCTGATCTGCTCCTGCGCGGCGGGCTGGGGCATGATGGCGGCCCGCAAGGTCGGCTACACCCTGCCGGGCTTCCCGGAGAAGGGTTCGGGCCGCAGGCCCGACTGGCGCGTGGTGATCGGTTACGTGATCCTTGTGGCGATCGTGGTCGTCCTGGCGGTGTGGCGAGTGGCGCGCCTGCGCTGAAGTAGGGCCGCGCGGAAAACTCCCCTCACTGGAGCGCCCCGAAAGGGGCGCGGGGAACTGCGCGATCAACCCCCACCGGCCCGCGGCCAAGGCACGACGTAACCCTCCCGTACCCTCGAAGAATGAGCATCCCCTTCCTCAAGGGCCACGGCACCGAGAACGACTTCGTGATCGTCCCGGACCCCGAGAACACCCTGGACCTCACCCCGGCCGCCGTAGCCGCTCTGTGCGACCGCCGGTCAGGCATCGGCGCCGACGGCGTGCTGCACGTCGTACGGTCCGCCGCACACCCCGAGGCCAAGGGGATGGCCACCGCCGCCGAGTGGTTCATGGACTACCGCAACGGCGACGGCTCGATCGCCGAGATGTGCGGCAACGGCGTCCGCGTCTTCGCCCGCTACCTCCAGCACGCCGGCCATGTCACGGAAGGCGATCTCACCGTCGCCACCCGTGGCGGCGTCAAGACCGTGCACATCGACAAGGCCGGCGACATCACCGTCGGCATGGGCCGCGCCCGCCTCCCCGAGGGCGAGGTCACCGTGAGCGTCGGCGACCGCACCTGGCCCGCGCGGAACGTGAACATGGGCAACCCGCACGCCGTCGCCTTCGTCGCGGACCTCGCCGACGCCGGCGACCTCCACACCGCGCCCCCCTTCAGCCCCGCGTCGGCCTACCCCGAAGGGGTCAATGTCGAGTTCGTCGTCGACCGCGGCCCCCGCCACGTCGCGATGCGCGTGCACGAACGCGGCTCCGGCGAGACCCGCTCCTGCGGCACCGGCGCCTGCGCGGTCGCCGTGGCCACCGCCCGCCGCGACGGCGCCGACCCCGCCGCCACCGGAGACCCGGCCACGTACACCGTGGACGTGCCCGGCGGACGCCTCGTCATCACGGAACGCCCCGACGGCGAGATCGAGATGACCGGTCCCGCGGTGATCGTGGCCGAGGGCGAGATCGACGCCGAATGGCTGGAAAGCGCCGTCCGCTGAACGCGTGATCCCTGCGTCCGGGTGGCTGTGAACACCCGGATGCACGGCCCGCGTTGGCCTTGATGGCCAGAAACGTCGGCCACCCCCCGAACAGGTGGCGCAAAATCGTAAACCTCCAAACCGTCGCTCGATTGGGTGATCCGTTTCACGCTCGGCGGGAGGCGGTCAATCGGGCGCGGTGGGCTCGATAGCATCAAGCACCGGCACGGACGGGGGAACGTCGCCAATCCCTGAGCCGCGTATGCCCTGGGGCTCCGTCCGCCGGTCCACGAGCCGGAGGTGTGCCCATGAGTGCGGAGGCCACGAACCCTGCGACGCCCGGTCCTGCAGCGCCCACGGCGGCGGTCCGCAGGAAGGCCCGCCCCCGGATCGACCTGCGCCGGCTCGGCCGCGCGGCGCTGCTCGGGAACGCCGCGCGCGGCAGACTGCCCGACGCCATCGGCCATGTCGTCGAGGCGCACCGCGCCCACTACCCCGACGCCGACCTCGAACCGCTGCGCCGCGCCTACGTGCTGGCGGAATCCTCGCACCGCGGCCAGATGCGCAAGAGCGGCGAGCCGTACATCACGCATCCCCTCGCGGTCACCCTGATCCTCGCCGAACTCGGCGCCGAGACCACCACCCTGACGGCGTCCCTGCTCCATGACACCGTCGAGGACACCGAGGTGACGCTCGACCAGGTACGGGAACAGTTCGGCGAGGAGGTCCGTTATCTGGTCGACGGGGTGACGAAACTCGAGAAGGTCGACTACGGGGCCGCCGCCGAACCCGAGACGTTCCGGAAGATGCTCGTCGCCACCGGCAGCGATGTCCGGGTGATGTCGATCAAGCTCGCCGACCGGCTGCACAACATGCGCACCCTCGGTGTGATGCGCCCCGAGAAACAGGAACGCATCGCCAAGGTCACCCGTGACGTCCTCATCCCGCTCGCCGAACGGCTCGGCGTGCAGGCCCTGAAGACCGAGCTGGAGGACCTGGTCTTCGCCATCCTGCACCCCGAGGAGTACGCGCACACCCGGGAGCTGATCGCCGAGAACGCGGCCCGCGCCGACGACCCGCTCGCGGAGATCTCCGACGAGGTGCGCGGGGTGCTGCGCGAGGCCGACATCCCCGCCGAGGTCCTCATCCGGCCCCGGCACTTCGTCTCCGTGCACCGCGTCAGCCGCAAACGCGGCGAACTGCGCGGCGCCGACTTCGGCCGGCTCCTGGTGCTGGTGGGCGAGGACGCGGACTGCTACGCCGTCCTCGGCGAGCTGCACACCTGTCTGACCCCGGTGGTCTCGGAGTTCAAGGACTTCATCGCCGTACCGAAGTTCAACCTGTACCAGTCGCTGCACACGGCGGTCGCCCGCGCCGACGGCCAGGTCGTCGAAGTCCTCGTCCGCACCCACCAGATGCACAAGGTCGCCGAGGCCGGAGTCGTCGCCCTCGGCAACCCCTACGCCCCGGCCGCCGACGCCCCCGCGGCGGAGACCGCCGAGGACCCGGCGGACGGCGAGCGCGCCGACCCCACCCGCCCCGGCTGGCTCTCCCGGCTCCTCGACTGGCAGAAGGCCGCGCCCGACACCGACACCTTCTGGTCCACCCTGCGCGAGGACCTCGCCCAGGACCGCGAGATCACCGTCTTCCGCCCCGACGGCGGCACCCTCGGCCTGCCCGAGGGCGCCACCTGCGTGGACGCCGCCTACGCCCAGTACGGCGAGGACGCGCACGCCTGCATCGGCGCCCGCGTCAACGGCCGGCTCGCCACCCTCAGCACGGTCCTCAGGGACGGCGACACCGTCCAGCTCCTGATGGGCCAGGACCCGGCCTCCGAGCCCTCCCGGGAGTGGCTGGAGCACGCCCACACCCCGGCCGCCCGGATCGCCATCCAGCGCTGGCTCGCCACCCACCCGGACGCCGCCGAGGAGCCGCAGGCCCCCGCGGCCGCGCCCACGCGGCCCGTCCCGGAACCCCTGGCCCCCACCCCCCGCACCGCCAGCGCCGTGGTCGTCGACCGTCCCGACGCGACCGTGCGGCTGGCCGGCTGCTGCACGCCCGTACCGCCCGACGAGGTCACCGGCTTCGCCGTGCGCGGGGGAGTGGTCACCGTGCACCGCGTGGAGTGCGCCGCGGTGGCGCACATGAAGGGCACCGGACGCCCGGAGTCCGCCGTGAGCTGGGGCGACAGCACCGCCTGCCGGGTCACCCTGGTCGCCGAATCGTTCGGCCGGCCCCATCTGCTCGCCGACCTCACCGAGGCGATGGCCCAGGAGGGCGCCGAGATCGTCTCGGCGACCGTGGAACCCCCCAGTCAGCAGCGGGTCCGGCACACCTACACGGTCGAACTCCCGGACGCGGCCCACCTGCCCGCCCTGATGCGCGCGATGCGCAACGTGGCCGGTGTGTACGACGTGGGCCGGGCGCAACACCAGTGACCTACTCGTTCGAGTGGATTTGTCGCATGTCGCCGCCGTGAGGTCGGGGTGCGCTGGTAGCGGTGGTCCATGCCGCTCACCCTGCGCACCCGCCCGTCACAGCGCCGCGCCCGCCCGTCCGGACGCGGCACCGGCCCGCTCCGCCACCGGCGGGCCGGCGCCCTCCTCGCCTCCGCCGTCTCCGTCGCCCTGCTCGGCGCGAGCGCCCCGCCGGTCCCGCTCGGCCTCGGCGACCGGCTCTTCCCGTACCTCGGCAACCCGGGGTACGACGTGGCGTCGTACGACCTCTCCTTCACCTATCCCGGCAGCAACGACAAGCCGCTGCAGGCCGTCACCACCATCGACGCCTGGACCACCACCGCCCTGGACCGGCTCAACCTGGACTTCGCGCACGGCAAGGTGGAGTCCGTCGAGGTCGACGGGCGGCCCGCCGCCTTCGACAGCGCAGGCGAGGACCTGGTCGTCACGCCCGACAGGCCGCTGGGGCGGGGCAGCTGGACCCGGATCACGGTGCGGCACACCAGCGACCCGGTGTCCGCGAAGGACCAGGACGGCGGCTGGGTGCGCACCACGGACGGCCTCGCCATGGCCAACCAGGCCGACGCCGCCCACCTGGTCTTCCCGTGCAACGACCACCCGTCCGACAAGGCGATGTTCACCTTCCACATCACCGCTCCGAACAGCTACACCGTCGTCGCCAACGGACTGCCCACCGGATCCGCCCGGGTCGGCGCCGCCACCACCTGGACCTACCGCACCCAGCACCCCATGGCCACCGAGCTGGCCCAGGTCTCCATCGGCCGCTCCGCCGTACTGCACCGCAAGGGACCGCACGGCCTGCCCGTCCGGGACGTCGTCCCGAGCGCCGACGCCAAGAAGCTCGAACCCTGGCTGGCCAAGACCCCGGACCAGATCGCCTGGCTGGAGAGCAAGGTCGGGACGTACCCGTTCGAGACGTACGGCGTGCTCATGGCACAGGCGTCCACGGGCTTCGAGCTGGAGACCCAGACCCTCTCCCTCTTCGAGAAGAGCCTGTTCACCGAGCCCGCGTACCCCAAGTGGTACATCGAGTCGATCATGGTGCACGAGCTGTCCCACCAGTGGTTCGGCAACAGCGTCAGCCCGCGCGTCTGGTCGGACGTCTGGCTGAACGAGGGCCACGCCACCTGGTACGAGGAGCTGTACGCGGAGGAGAAGGGCAAGCAGCCCATGATCAACCGCATGAAGGCCGCGTACGGCGCCTCCGACCGCTGGCGCGCCGCCGGCGGTCCGCCCGGTCTGCCGAAGCCCCCCAAGGCCGGTGAGAAGATCGGCATCTTCCGCCCGAACATCTACGACGGCGCCGCCCTCGCCCTCTACGCCCTGCGCCAGGAGATCGGCAAGCCCGCCTTCGAGCGCCTGGAGCGGATCTGGGTCCAGCGGCACAAGGACGGCACGGCGACCACCGCCGACTACGTCCACCTGGCCTCCGCAGTCGCGAACCGCGACCTGACCGGCTTCTTCGACGCCTGGCTGTACGGCGCGAAGACCCCGCCGATGCCCGGCCACCCGGACTGGAAGCAGACCCCGGCCCCGGCGAAGCAGAAGGCCCGCAAGTGACGGCGGGGCGGCCCCCGGAACAACGGTCCCCGGAATAACACGGTGCCGGGCCGGGGCGTGCCGTGCGACCATCATGGGGTCGGCGCGGCACGCGGCACGGGTGGCGGGGAATCTCCCGGGGTACTCGTACGTTGACACACTGAGCGCCGGTTTCGGCATCCCCATCGACGTAAAGGACCCAATGACCTCCTCTTCTTCCCCTTCCCAGGACACCAGGCGCCTCGCGCAGGACTACCCCGACGGTCTTCGGGCCGATGCCCTGATGGAAGAGGACGTCGCCTGGAGCCACGAGATCGACGGAGAGCGGGACGGCGACCAGTTCGACCGCTCCGAGCGTGCGGCCCTGCGCCGTGTCGCGGGCCTCTCCACCGAGCTCGAGGACGTCACCGAGGTCGAGTACCGACAGCTCCGCCTGGAGCGGGTCGTGCTCGTCGGGGTCTGGACCTCGGGCACCGTGCAGGACGCGGACAACTCCCTCGCGGAGCTGGCCGCCCTCGCCGAGACCGCGGGCGCGCTCGTGCTCGACGGCGTCATCCAGCGCCGCGACAAGCCCGACCCGGCCACCTACATCGGCTCCGGCAAGGCCCTGGAGCTGCGCGACATCGTCCTCGAAACGGGCGCCGACACCGTCATCTGCGACGGTGAGCTGAGCCCGGGCCAGCTGATCCAGCTGGAGGACGTCGTCAAGGTCAAGGTCATCGACCGGACCGCCCTGATCCTGGACATCTTCGCCCAGCACGCCAAGTCCCGGGAGGGCAAGGCGCAGGTCGCGCTCGCGCAGATGCAGTACATGCTGCCGAGGCTGCGCGGCTGGGGCCAGTCGCTGTCCCGTCAGATGGGCGGCGGCAAGGGCGGCGGCCTCGCCACCCGTGGTCCCGGTGAGACCAAGATCGAGACGGACCGGCGGCGGATCCGCGAGAAGATGGCGAAGATGCGCCGGGAGATCGCGGAGATGAAGACCGGCCGCGAGATCAAGCGCCAGGAACGCCGGCGCAACAAGGTGCCGTCCGTCGCCATCGCGGGCTACACCAACGCCGGCAAGTCCTCCCTGCTCAACCGCCTCACGGGCGCCGGTGTCCTGGTCGAGAACGCCCTGTTCGCGACCCTGGACCCGACCGTCCGCCGCGCGGAGACCCCGAGCGGCCGCCTCTACACCCTGGCGGACACGGTCGGTTTCGTCCGCCATCTGCCCCACCACCTGGTCGAGGCCTTCCGCTCCACCATGGAGGAGGTCGGCGACGCCGACCTGATCCTGCACGTGGTCGACGGCTCGCACCCGGTTCCGGAGGAGCAGCTGGCCGCCGTGCGCGAGGTGATCAGGGACGTCGGCGCCACCGGCGTACCCGAGATCGTCGTGATCAACAAGGCGGACGCGGCCGACCCGCTGGTCCTCCAGCGGCTGCTGCGCAACGAGAAGCGCTCGATCGCGGTCTCGGCCCGCACCGGCCTGGGCATCGACGAACTGCTGGCCCTGGTCGACAACGAGCTGCCCCGCCCGTCGGTCGAGATCGAGGCCCTGATCCCCTACACCCACGGCAAGCTGGTCGCCCGCGCCCACAACGAGGGCGAGGTCCTCTCCGAGGAACACACCGCCGAGGGCACCCTCCTCAAGGTCCGGGTGCACGAGGAACTGGCGGCGGAACTCGCCCCGCACGTGCCGACTCCGGCTGCGTGACAGTTCGTAACCGAATGGGCCGCCCCCTTTTCAGGGGGCGGCCCTTTGCGCGCCCGTTCAGGGGCGCGGGGAACTGCGCGATCAACCACGATGGCGGATCAGCCGCAGACGCACAGTTCCCCTACGGCGAGTAGGCGACCACCACCGCCCTCACTGATCAGCGAACTCCTTGCTGACCGCCTCATACACACCCTTCGCCACATCCCCGAACCGAGGCCCGGCCAGCCACCCCGAACTCACCGGCCCGATCGACGTGTTGGACACCAGCGCCGGCTTGCCGTCGGCCCCGGTCTCCACCCAGCCACCACCGGACGCCCCGCCGGTCATCGTGCACCCGATCCGGTACATCGTCGGCGCCGCCGCGTCGACCGACAGCCGCCCCGGCTTGTCCGCGCACTGGTACAGCAGCGACCCGTCGTACGGCTTGGCCGCCGGATACCCGGTGGCCGTGATGCTCGACACCTTCGGCACCGCGGGCGCGTCGAAGTTCACCGGCAGCGCCGAACCGACCGTCTCCTCAAGGGACTTGCCGCCGCTTCCCTGCTCCGGCGTCACATGGATCACGGCGTAGTCGTACGACGCCCCGTCGCCGCCCGTCTCACCGCCCTGGTCGATCCACTGCTGCGAGGTCTGCGCCCCGTCACCCCACCAGACGCCGTACGGCGCGATCTCCGGCCGGGTCGCCTTCGCCAGCGCCGCACCCGTCAGCCCCTGGTCGTTGTACGACGGGACGAACGCGATGTTCCGGTACCAGCCGCCCTTCTTGCCGGCGTGCACACAGTGCCCCGCCGTCCACACCAGGTTGGACTTGCCCGGGTGCGCGGGGTCCTCGACGACCGTCGCAGAGCAGACCATCGTGCCCTCGGGGGAGTCGAAGAACACCTTCCCGGAGGTGGCCGCGCTGCCGTGGTACGTCGGCCGGACCGCCTTCGCCCGGACCGGCTCCGGCGTCGGGTCGGTCACGCCCTGGTCACCGGAGATGTCGTTGTCGTCGACACCCTTGTCCTTGTCCGGGTCGTTGGCGTCCCGCATCCGGTTCGGGTCCCACAGCCCCTTGATGATGGGGTTGATGAAGTCGTTGGCCTCGCGCAGCCAGTCGTCCTTGTCCCAGTTCTTCCAGGCGCCGTTCTTCCACTTGTCGATGTCGATCCCGTGCTCTTTGAGCTTGTTCTTGATGTCGTCCGGGATCTTGATCTTGCCGTCGCCGGCGTCGGCCGTGGCGGACGCGGACGCCGGGCCCCCCGCGTTGTCGTCGCCGGAGCCGTTGCAGGCGGTGGCGGTCAGCGCCAGCGTGGAGGCGAGGGCGACGGCCGCCAGCGCGCGGGGCGCGCCCCTTCGCCGGCGCGGGGCGGACGACGGCCGGATGGATCGCATGGTGGTGACTCCCCCTGTTGGTAAGGAACTTCAGCGCCACACACTATGCGCTCGCTGTGGGGGTCTTCCCCTGGAAGGGCAACGGTTTCGCTACGGGACTCACCAGCGGGGCAACCGCAGTTCGTAGCTGGGATCCACGCGCCGCATGTAGCCGGTGTCGTCGCGGGTGCGTACACCCGACTCCAGGTACAGCCGGTGCAGCCGGTCCAGCGCCTCGTGATCGAGTTCGACGCCGAGCCCGGGTCCGGTGGGGACCCGGACGGCACCGTCCGTGAACTCCAGTACCCCGGGCCGGATCACGTCGTCGGCGCTGTTCCACGGGTAGTGCGTGTCACAGGAGTGGTCCAGGTTCGGGATGGCCGCGGCGACATGGGTCATGGCCGCGAGGCTGATGCCCAGATGCGAGTTGGAGTGCATGGACAGGGCGAGCCCGAACGCCTCGCAGACGGCGGCGAGTTCACGGGTGCGACGCAGTCCGCCCCAGTAGTGGTGGTCGGTCAGCAGCACCTGGATCGCGTTCTGCTCGATCGCGGGCCGCAGATGCTCCCAGGTGATCACGCACATGTTGGTCGCGAGCGGAAGCGGCGACTCCTTCGCCACGGCCGCCATGCCCTCGATGGTCGCGGTCGGGTCCTCCAGGTATTCGAGGACGTCGGCGAGCTCACGCGCCACGTACTCGGAAGTCTCCACCGACCAGGCCACATTGGGGTCGAGCCGCAGCGGCTGCCCGGGGAACGCCTCCGCCAGCGCCCGTATCGCCGCGATCTCCTCGTCCGGCGGGAACACGCCCCCCTTCAGCTTGAACGACCGGAACCCGTACCGCTCCTGCATCAGCCGCGCCTGCGCGACGACCCCGGCCGGGTCCAGCGCCTCCCCCCAGTCGTCGCCGACCGCCGGGCGGCCGTCCAGGGCCGGGTGCTCCGCCCACTTGTAGAAGAGGTACGCGGCGAACGGCACCGAGTCCCGGACCGCGCCGCCGAGCAGGTCGCTGACCGGGCGGCCGAGCAGCTTGCCCTGCGCGTCGAGACAGGCCACCTCCACCGCGCTCGTGGTCCAGCCGCGCTCGTGCGAGCTGGGCACGGCCGGCAGCAGCGCCGCGTCGATCGCCGCCGCGACGGCCGTCGTGTCGAAGACGTCCATGCCGACGACCGCCTTCGCCGCGGCCTCCAGGCGCTCCAGGCGTGCTGTCCCGCCCGGCGACTCGCCGAGGCCCACCGTGCCGTCCTCCAGGACGAGCTGGAGCACGATCCGCAGGGCGAGAGGCTCGTGGACGCCGTTGGAGTTGAGCAGCGGCGGGTCGCGGAAGGCGATCGGGGTGATGATCAGCTCACGGATTCTCGTGTTCATGCGGTGACGGCCTCCAGACCGTGATCGATGAGTTCGGCGAGCCGGGCGACATGCTCCGGCGTGGGGTCGAGCAGCGGCGCCCGCACCCCGCCCACGTCCAGGCCGCGGATCGTCACCCCGGCCTTCACCAGGGACACGGCATACCCCGGCACCTCGTCACGGAGCCGGACGAGCGGAGCGTAGAACTCGTCGAGCAGCGTCCGTACGACCCTCTCGTCGCCCTCTTCGAGTGCCCGGTGGAAGGCGAGAGCGATCTCCGGGGCGAAGGCGAACACCGCCGAGGAGTACAGGCCGACGCCGATGCCCCGGTAGGCGGGCGCGGTCATCTCGGCGGTCGGCAGGCCGTTGAAGAAGGCGAACCGGTCACCGCCGGGGACGGCCCGGACCGCCCGGACGAGGCGGTGCATCAGCTCGATGTCGCCGATGCCGTCCTTGAGGCCGACGACCCGGGGCAGGGCGGCGATGGCGGCCGCCGTGTCCTCGGTCAGCCGGGCCGTGCCGCGCTGGTAGAAGACGACCGGCAGGTCGGTGGCGTCGGTGACCTCCTCGACGTACCGCACCAGGCCCTGCTGCGGTGCGCTCACCAGGTACGGCGGCAGCAGCAGGATGCCGTCGGCGCCCGCTCTCCCGATCCGGGCGGCCTGGTCGCGGGCGGCCGGGACGGGGCCGCCCGCCGCCGCCAGCACCGGCACCCGGCCGGCGGTGACGGCGACCGCGACCCGGGTGGCCCGCTCGATCTCCTCGGCGGTCAGCGCGTGGAACTCACCGGTGCCGCAGGCCACGAACACGCCCCCGGCCCCGGCCGCCACCCCGGACTCGATGTGCAGGGCGAGCCGGTCCTCGTCCAGCGAGCCGTCGGCCGCGAACCGGGTGACCGGGAAGAACAGCACTCCTTGGAACTTCATGTCTCTCTCAGACGTGGGGGGTTGTCAGCCCTTGGTGGCCCCGGCCGCGATGCCGGAGACCAGCGAGCGCTGGAGGAGCAGATAGACGATCAGGCTGGGCACGAGCGCGACGACCGCGCCCGCCAGCACCACCCCGGAGCCGACCTCGGGGTCCGTGCGCAGGATGGAGAGGGCGACGGTGACCGTGTAGTCGGTGGGGTCCTTCGAGGCGATCAGCGGGAGCAGGTACTGGTCCCAGATCATGACGAACCCGAGGACACCGGCCACGCCCAGCGCCGGCTTGCACAGCGGCAGGATCACCTGCCACAGCATCCGGAACTCGCCGACGCCGTCGAGCCGCGCCGCCTCCTCGATCTCGGCCGGTATGTCCTTCATGAACTCGGTCAGCAGCATCACCGAGAAGCCCCAGGCGCCGAGCGGCAGGATCACGCCCCACACCGTGCCCTTGAGGTCGATGCCGACCACCGGCACATGGCCGAGGACCAGGGACAGCGGGATGGCGATGACCTCCTCGGGCAGCATCATCGTCAGCATGAACAGGGTCAGCACCAGCGCCTGGCCGCGGAACCTGTGCCGGGCCAGGGCGTAGGCGGCCAGCACCGACACCGCGAGCTGGAGCAGCAGCGCGCCGCCCGCGATGACCAGCGAGTTGGTGAAGTAGTCCCAGATCCCGCGCTCGCCCGCCACCTTGATGTTCAGCAGCGTGGGGTGGTGCGGCAGGAACGACAGCGAGGAGCCGCTGGGGTTCTTGCTGAGCGCGCCGGAGAGGATCGTCAGGAACGGCCCGGCGAAGACGGCGAGGGCGATCACGCAGAGCAGGATCCGCAGCGCCCAGCCGGCGCCCGGCCGGTCGCTCCAGCCGAGGGCGGTGTCGAACCGGGCGGGAGTGGCCCGCTGCTTCGCCGCCCTGGCGGGGATCGCGGGCGCCGGTGTCCGGACGGGGTCGATGGCGGGCGCGCTCATCGCACGTCTCCCCTCTTGCGCAGGTAGTTGACCGTGACGGTGAGCAGCAGCGTCACGCAGAGCAGCACGACGGAGGCCGCGGAGGCGCCGCCGATGTCGTTGCGGGTGAAGCCCAGGGTGTAGGCGCGGGTCATCCAGACCTCGGTGGACCCGGCGGGGCCGCCGTAGGTCAGTACGTACACCTCGGTGAAGACCCGCAGTCCGCGGATGGCGGCGAGGGTGAGGACGATGCCGAGCGCGGGCCGGATCGAGGGGTATGTGACATACCACAGGCGCTGCCGAAGCGAGACCCCGTCCATCGCGGCCGCCTCGTACAGCGACCGGTCCACGCCGGCGAGTCCGGCCAGGATGATCACCATGTTGTAGGGGGCGGCCATCCAGATGCCCATGGCCATCGTCGACCACAGCGCGGTGTCCGGGTTGTCGAGGAACTGCGTGGTACCGAGGCCGAAGAAGCCCAGCGCGCTGTTGATCACGCCGTCGGAGGTCGGGTAGTACAGCAGCCGCCACATCTCGCCGACCACCGCGGTCGCGGTGACGACCGGCAGGAAGACGGCGGTCCGCATGATCTTCAGGGACCGGGCCTGGCCCTCCAGCAGCACCGCCAGCACGAAGCCGACGACGATCGCGCCGAGCGACTGCCCGATGCCCAGGACGAGCGTGTGCCCGACCGCGTCCTGGAAGCGGTGGTCGCCGAGCACCCGGCTGTAGTTGTCGAGGCCCACCCACTGGTCACCGAGGAACGGGCGCACCTTGAAGAAGCTGAGCCAGATGCCCTTGCCCATCGGCAGGAACTTGAAGACCAGGGCGAGCAGCAGCCCGGGGGCGAGGAACAGCCAGGGGACGAGGGCCTTGCGGACGGAACGGCCGCGCCGCCGGGGCGGGGGGTCGATGGTCGCGGTCACTTCAGCAGCCCCTGGTCCTTGAGGTCGCCTGCGAGGGTGTCGTCGAGCTCCTTGAGCCCGGCGCCGACGTCACTGCCGCAGTAGGTGAACAGCGCGTTGAGGCTGTCGGCGGTGTCCTGCTTGATCGGGGCGAAGTCCGGCGCGTTCGGGAACTGCGCGGAGTCGTCCTCGTACGCCTTCTGTACGACGCTCCAGCGGGCGTCGCCGCGCACCTGCGCGGCGTCCAGGGTGGAGTTGACGGGGATGCGGACGACCGGCTGGTTCTTGCCGGTCATGGCCAGCCGCTGCCCTTCCGCAGAGACCAGGAACGCGGCAAGTGCCTCTTCCTGCTTGCTCT
Source organism: Streptomyces sp. NPDC048288 (assembly GCF_043201555.1). NCBI lineage: Bacteria > Bacillati > Actinomycetota > Actinomycetes > Kitasatosporales > Streptomycetaceae > Streptomyces > Streptomyces sp. NPDC048288. The sequence goes on along the minus strand of NZ_JBICZD010000022.1, from coordinate 9,022 downwards.
TCCCGGTCTTCGCCCCGAAGTAGATGTTCTCGCCGTCGGCCAGCACGGTGGAGCCCACCGGTCCGGCCGGCGCGGGCACGACCTCGTACGTGTCCTTGCCCGGCGTGGTGTCGTAGGTGGCGATGTTGTACGGACCGGTCATGTACATCCCGGCGTTGCCGTCCTGGAAGTTGGTGGCGGTGCCGGTGACGGCGCTGACCGCGCCGGGCTGGATGACACCGTTGTCACCGCAGAAGAGGTTGTCCTTCAGCCAGGTGACGGTCCGTACGGCCGCCGCCGAGTCGGCGACCGGGCGGTACGTGCCCTTGCCGGCCGGCTCGATGAGCTGTGCGCCGCCCTGCCACAGGAAACTGGAGGCCCACCAGGCGACGTACCCGTTCTGCGCGCTGCCCGGGACGACGATGCCGTACGTGTCCTTCTTGCCGTCCCCGTCCGGGTCGCGGTCGGCGAAGGCCTTGGCGACGTCGAGCATCTCGTCCCAGGTCGTGGGCGCCTTCAGGCCCAGCTTCTTGAGCCAGTCCTTGCGGATCATCAGGGTCTGGGCCTGACGGGAGTAGGGGATGCCGTAGTGCCGGCCGTCCAGTCCGACGGTCGACGCCCAGCTCTTGGCGCTGATCTCGTCGTGCCCGGCGATCGATGCCGGGTCGACGGACTTGAGCAGGCCCTGCGCCTGGTAACTGCCCATCAGTGCGGTGTCGTTGATCATCACGTCGGGCAGGTCCTTGGTGGAGGCCCGGCTCTGCAGCTGCTGGTCGAAGTTGATGACCGGCTGATAGTCGATCTTGATACCGGTCTTCTCGGTGAAGGCGGCGAAGACGCGTTCGTAGGTGGCGGCGGGGTCCGGGTTGCTCCGGGTCCACACCTCCAGCGTGTTCGGGTCGCCCGACCCCGCGGTGTCGGAACCGGAGCCGCAGGCGGCCGTTCCGAAGGCGAGTCCCGCTGCGGCGAGGGCGGCTGCCAGGCGGCGACGTCGTCGGCGTACGCCCATGGACACCTCCGAGTTCATATCCGTGAACTCTTTTCACGAATCTAAATGATGGGCCAAGCTACGAATCGTTTCATCCGTATGTCAAGACATGGCCGAAAAGATTTCAGGGGAGGCTGTGCCGCGTTCGGCGAGTCGAACGGGGCGAGGGGGTACGACAGTTCGCCGCGTGGGGTGGCCGTCGGCTTCGCTCCCGTCCGTACGCGGTGCCCGGTCCGGCCGGGGCAAGGATCTTGAGGTGACCCGTAACCCGTCGGCCGGTCCGGGGTTGGTAGCGGTGGGGTGCCCGCTGCCTGTGCCCGGTGCCCGCCGATCAACTCGCCTCTGGACAGCGGGGAGGACAGCGAGCCGTGGCCGTGACGGAGTCGGTGACCGGGGAGACGTCCGGGGGAGCGCACGCGGCGCACGAGGGGATCCTGAGACGCCAGTCCGCCCGCGAATCGCGCGCCCGCACCTACGCGCGCGCCCTCCCCATCGTGCCGGTGCGCGCCCGCGGCCTGACCATCGAGGGCGCCGACGGCCGCCGCTACCTGGACTGCCTCTCCGGCGCCGGCACCCTCGCCCTCGGCCACAACCACCCCGTCGTGCTGGAGGCCATCCGCAAGGTCCTCGACTCCGGCGCCCCGCTCTCCGTCCTCGACCTGGCCACCCCCGTCAAGGACGCCTTCATCACCGAACTGTTCCGCACCCTGCCACCCGGCCTCGCAGACCGTGCCCGCGTCCAGTTCTGCGGGCCCGCCGGCACCGACGCCGTCGAAGCCGCCTTCAAACTCGTCCGGGCCGCGACCGGCCGCACCGGCATCCTCGCCTTCACCGGCGCCTACCACGGGATGACCACCGGCGCCCTGGCCGCCTCGGGCGGGGCCGGCGACGTCCGCGTCGCCCGGCTGCCCTACCCCCAGGACTACCGCTGCCCGTTCGGCGTCGGCGGCCCGCGCGGCGCCGAACTCGCCGCCCGCTGGACCGAGTCCGTCCTCGACGACCCCAAGTCCGGCGTCCCCCTGCCCGCCGGAATGATCCTCGAACCCGTCCAGGGCGAAGGCGGGGTCATCCCCGCCCCCGACGACTGGCTCCGCCGGATGCGCCGGCTCACCGCCGACCGGTCCATCCCCCTCATCGCCGACGAAGTCCAGACCGGGGTGGGCCGTACCGGCGCCTTCTGGGCCGTCGAACACAGCGGAGTCACCCCCGACGTGATGGTCCTCTCCAAGGCCATCGGCGGCAGCCTCCCCCTCGCCGTCGTCGTCTACCGCGACGACCTCGACGTCTGGGAACCCGGCGCCCACGCCGGTACCTTCCGCGGCAACCAACTCGCCATGGCCGCCGGCACCGCCACCCTCGCCCACGTCCGCGAAAACGCCCTCGCCGACCGTGCGCGCCTCCTCGGCTCCCACATGCTCACCCAACTCCGCACCCTCCAGTCCGACTTCGCCTGCGTGGGGGATGTGCGGGGCCGCGGGCTGATGATCGGCGTGGAGTTGGTGGATCCCGAGGGCGACGGCCGTACGGGGCAGCGGGCGGTCCCGACTTCGGCCCCGGCCCCGGCCCCGGGATTGGGGCTGGGGCTGGCGCTTGGCGATTCTGCGGCCGGTTTGGCGGAGACGGCGGGTGACGGGGTGTGCGTGGGCCGGCGGGGCGGTGGGGCCGGTTCGGCGGGGATGGCGGGTGGGGCGGTGCGTGGCGGCGGCCGGGGTGGTGGAGCCGGTTCGGCGGAGACGGCGGGTGAGGCGGTGCGTGGTGGTGGCCGGGGTGGTGCGGTCGGTTCGGCGGGGATGGCGGGTGAGGCGGTGCGTGGTGGTGGCCGGGGTGGTGCGGTCGGTTCGGCGGGGATGCCGGGTGCCGAGGCGAACGCCGCTTGGTCGGACGGTGCGGCCCGATCCGGGCCGCACCCCGCCGCTCCCGAACTGGCCTCCGCCGTGCAGCGCGCCTGTCTGGAGCGAGGCCTGATCGTCGAACTCGGCGGCCGCCACGCCGGTGTCGTACGACTCCTGCCGCCGCTGACCATCACCGACGAACAGGCGACCGCCGTACTGGACCGCCTTGCCGACGCCATCGCGGCAGTGGCCCGCGACCCGGCCGCCCACGGCGTCCGGCGCCGACGCCCGGACGGCCGCGAGGAGCCGGCTGGGTAGCCGACGGATCCGGGAGCGGCCGACGCGTTCGACCCGTCCGGGACGGCCCGGCCGGACGACGCGGGTGATGCCTCCGAGGCGGACCGGTCGCCCGGAGCAGGGGAGCAGCGGAGCCGCGGAGCCGCGGAGCAGCCGGAGGGCCGGGGCGCCGTCGGCACCGAGAGGCAACCGGCCCGCCGGACCGTCCGGAATCCCTGGCCCTCCGCCGGAACCCCAGGGCCAGACCGGTGGCCGGCCCCTCCGTCCCCGCCTCGCCCCGCCTCGACTCGACCCGACCGACCCGACCAGGGCGAATCGGCCGACCCGCCCCCGACCCCCTTCATCGGCTTCCTTCCCTCCCTCCCACCCACTCCTCCGGACCGACAGCACTCCACCCACCACCTCTCACCTCCCGACCAGCCCCGTTCGCCCGGCACGAGGACGAACCCGCACCGCCCGAGCCCCGAGGAACCCCCTTGAACGCCACCCCCACCCCGGACGACCACGGAGACCAAGGCCCACAGGGACGCCCCGTTCCGCTCGCCGAGTCGGTTCCCCAGCAACGCGGCCGTACCTCCTCGCCCGAGAGCCCCCGCGACGACACCGGGGACCTCCTGGAACACCCCGATCCCCACACCGCCGCCCAGGCCGCCGCCGTGGAGAACCTGCTCCGCTGCTGGGTACGCGAGACGAACCTCCCCGCGCCCGACACCGGCACCCTCCGCATCCCGCTGCCCGCCAGCGGCGCGGGTCTGCTTACCCCGGTCCGCCACTGGTCCCCGACCGGGTGGCACCGCTTCGGCCCACCCCGCCTGACCAACGCCCCCCACACCGCGCCACCGGTCGACGCGGTCACCCTCGCCGCCCTGCTCACCCGCGAGACGGCGGCGGGAGCCGGAGGCGCCGGCGGCGGAGCCGGAACCGGAGCCGGAACCGGAGTCGGAACCGGAGCCGGAACCGGAGTCGGAACCGGAGCCGGAACCGGAGGCGGGGCCGTCGCTGGAGGCGGGTCCGAGGGCGCCGGAGCCGACGCCAGCCCCGGTCCCACCGAAGGCACCCCCGGCGCCGCCGAGCACGCCCCCGCCCCCGCCCCCGCCCCCGTCGCCCCGGCCGCCCCCGCCGATGGCCTGCCGACCGCCCGAGCCACCCCGGACGACGGTGATCTCGTGGCCCGGGTCGCCGACTCCCTGCGCCGTACGGTCACCTTCGTCGCGGACCGGCGCGCCCACCCCGCCGACGGCCCCGACCGCTTCCTCGGCGCCGAGCAGGCACTCCTCCTCGGGCACCCGCTGCACCCGACCCCGAAGAGCCGAGAGGGACTCACCGACTCCGAAGCCCGCCTCTACTCACCGGAGCTGCGCGGCTCGTTCCGTCTGCACTGGATGGCTGTCGCCTCCTCCCTCCTCGCCACCGACTCGGCCTGGACCGAGCGCGGCCGCCCCGTCCCCGCACCGGACCTCGTGCAACGCCTGGTCGGCACGGCCCTGCCGCTGCCCCTTCCCGACGGCTACGCCGCCGCCCTGCCCCTGCACCCCTGGCAGGCCCGTGAGATCCGCCACCGCGAGGAGACCGCCGCCCTGCTCGACGCCGGGCTCCTCCGGGACCTGGGCCCGCTCGGCACCCCCTGGCATCCCACCTCCTCCGTACGAACCGTCCACCGCACCGGCGCCCCCGCGATGCTCAAACTGTCGCTGGGCCTGCGCATCACCAACTCCCGCCGGGAGAACCTCCGCAAGGAACTCCACCGGGGCGTCGAGGCGCACCGCCTGCTCCGCACCGGCCTCGGCAAGCACTGGCAGGCCGCCCACCCCGGCTTCGACATCGTCCGTGACCCCGCCTGGCTGGCCGTCGACGGCCAGGACGGCCGCCCCGTGCCCGGGCTCGACGTGGTCATCCGGCACAACCCGTTCACCCCGGCCGACGACGTGTCCTGCGTCGCAGGGCTGGTCACCCCCCGGCCCCTCGACGCCCCGGCGGCGCCCGGCAGGCCCCGGCCGAACCGGTCACGGCTCGCCACGCTGCTCGCCCGGCTGGCCGAACGCACCGGCCGACCTGTCGGCGCCGTCGGTGCCGAGTGGTTCCTGCGTTACCTGGAGCAGGTCGTCCGCCCGGTGCTCTGGCTCGACGGCGAGGCCGGCATCGCCCTGGAGGCCCACCAGCAGAACACCCTGCTCCTGCTGGACGCCGACGGCTGGCCCGCAGGCGGCCGCTACCGCGACAACCAGGGCTACTACTTCCGCGAGTCCCGGCGGGCCGACCTGGACGCCCGGCTGCCCGGCATCGGCGAGCACAGCGACACCTTCGTCTCCGACGAGGTCACCGACGAACGCTTCGCCTACTACCTCGGCATCAACAACGTGCTCGGTCTGATCGGCGCGTTCGGCTCCCAACGGCTCGCCGACGAACACCTGCTGCTCGCGGCGTTCCGCCGGTTCCTCACCGACGCGGCCTCCGGTCCCGCCCGGCTGCGCAGCTCCCTGCCCGGCCGCCTGCTCGACTCACCCGTCCTGCGCTGCAAGGCCAACCTGCTGACCCGGCTGCACGGCCTCGACGAACTCGTCGGCCCGGTCGACACCCAGTCCGTCTACGTCACCATCACCAACCCCCTCCACTCCTGACCCTTCCGATCCCACCGACCGACGCCTGGACCGCACCACTCGCCACAGCCCTACCCGCCACCGACCCACTCACCACCGGCCGCACGCCGCACTGCCTTTCTCACACCACCTCTCTTGCACGACCTTTCCCGACCCTCGCACGACCTTTCCCGCACCGCCTTTCCCGCACCGCCCTTCATCCACCGACCGAGGAACATGACCCACCTCGTCTCCTGAGAGGAGCGCACCGTGCCTCCCACCGACGCGAGCGCCGACGCAGGCCCCGTCCCGGTTCACCCCGTGCACCCTGTCCATCCCGGCCGTTCCGGCCACCCCGGACCCGCCGAGGACGTCCGGGACTGCGAGGACACCCTGGACCTCCGCCTTCCCTCCGAACTCCGCGCCCTCTTCGCCGGACAGGCACCCGACACACCCGACACACCTGACGCACCCGACGCGTCCGGTGCGCTCGACACGGTCGACCTGCTCGACCAGGTCGGGACCTGGGGCCCCACCGAGACGCCCGTCGGCTCCTTCCGGCTCCAGCCGGTCCGTGTCGAACGCGACCTGCCGGTCATCAGCCGCTGGATGAACGACCCCGCCGTGGCCGTGTTCTGGCAACTGGCCGGTTCACTGACGCAGACCGAGGACCATCTGCGTGCCCAACTCGCGGGAGACGGGCGCAGCGTGCCGTGTCTGGGCCTGCTCGACGGCACCCCGATGAGCTACTGGGAGATCTACCGGGCCGACCTGGACCCGCTCGCCCGCCACTATCCGGCCCGCCCGCACGACACCGGGATCCACCTCCTCATCGGCGATGTCGCCGACCGGCGACGGGGACTGGGGTCCGCCCTGCTCAGAGCCGTGGCCGATCTCGTACTCGACCGCCGCCCGGCCTGTGCGCGTGTCGTCGCGGAGCCCGATCTTCACAACACCCCCTCCGTGGCCGCCTTCCTCAACGCCGGCTACCGCTACGCCGCCGAGATCGACCTGCCTGCCAAACGGGCCGCCCTCATGATCCGGGACCGGTCCCTACGTCATCTGATGTAGCGCTGAGTGATTGCGCGTACACATGTAGTACGAAGCGGCGACCGATCAAGTTCCCGGCCGTCCGGAAGAATTCGGACCGGTCCGGTCTCCGGCCTGCCCTTCTCCCCCTTGGCCCGTCCGCCCAGGAGCCCCGGCGTGATCCCACCCCTCGTCCCCGCCTTGATCGCCCGATTGTCAGTGCCGGGTCGTAGGGTGGTCGCGCTATGACGAAGCCCTCACTCCCTGAACTCCTGCATGCCGCTGTCACAGCTGTCGGCGGCACGGAGCGCCCCGGCCAGGTGACCATGGCCGAATCGGTCGCCGGAGCGATCGACGACGGATCCCATCTGCTGGTCCAGGCCGGCACCGGCACCGGCAAGTCGCTCGGCTATCTGGTGCCCGCGCTCGCCCACGGGGAGCGGGTCGTCGTGGCGACGGCGACCCTGGCCCTGCAGAGACAGCTCGTGGAGCGGGACCTCCCGCGGACCGTCGACGCCCTGCACCCGCTGCTGCGCCGGCGGCCCGAGTTCGCGATGCTCAAGGGCAGGTCGAACTATCTGTGCCTGCACCGTCTGCATGAAGGGGTCCCGCAGGACGAGGAGGAGGGCCTCTTCGACCAGTTCGAGGCGGCCGCGCCCACCAGCAAGCTGGGCCAGGACCTGCTGAGGCTGCGGGACTGGTCCGACGACACCGAGAGCGGCGACCGCGACGACCTCACCCCGGGCGTCTCCGACAAGGCCTGGGCGCAGGTGTCGGTCTCCTCCCGGGAGTGCCTCGGCGCGTCCAAGTGCGCCTACGGCGCGGAGTGCTTCGCCGAGATGGCCCGCGAGCGAGCGAAGCTCGCCGAGGTGGTCGTCACCAACCACGCCCTGCTCGCCATCGACGCCATCGAGGGTGCCCCGGTCCTCCCGCCGCACGAGGTGCTGATCGTGGACGAGGCACACGAGCTGGTCTCCCGGGTCACCGGCGTCGCCACCGGCGAGCTCACCCCGGGCCAGGTCAACCGCGCCGTCCGGCGGGCCGCCAAGCTGATCGACGAGAAGGCCGCCGATCAGCTCCAGACCGCCGCCGAGGGCTTCGAGCGGCTGATGGAGCTGGCCCTGCCGGGCCGTCTGGAGGAGATCCCGGAGGATCTCGGCTATGCGCTGGCGGCCCTGCGGGACGCGGCCCGCACCGTGATCTCCGCGATCGGCACCACCCGCGACAAGTCGGTCCAGGACGAGGACGCGGTCCGCAAGCAGGCACTGGCCTCCGTGGAGAGCGTGCACGACGTGGCCGAGCGAATCGTGAACGGCTCCGAGTGGGACGTCGTCTGGTACGAGCGTCACGACCGCTTCGGCGCCTCCGTCCGCGTCGCCCCGATGTCCGTGTCGGGCCTGCTCAGGGAGAAGCTCTTCGCGGACCGCTCGGTCGTCCTCACCTCGGCGACCCTCAAGCTCGGCGGCGACTTCAACGGCGTCGGCGCCTCCCTGGGCCTCGCCCCGGAGGGCACGGAGGGCGAGGACCTCCCGCAGTGGAAGGGCCTCGACGTCGGATCCCCCTTCGACTACCCGAAGCAGGGCATCCTCTATGTCGCCAAGCACCTGTCCCGCCCCGCGCGGGACGGCGACCGCGCCGACATGCTCGACGAACTGACCGAACTGATCCAGGCCGCCGGCGGCCGTACCCTCGGTCTCTTCTCCTCGATGCGGGGCGCCCAGCAGGCCGCCGAGGAACTGCGGGTCCGGATCCCCGAGTTCCCGATACTGCTGCAGGGCGAGGAGACCCTCGGCGAGCTGATCAAGAACTTCGCGGCCGACCCGAAGACCTGTCTGTTCGGCACGCTGTCGCTGTGGCAGGGCGTGGACGTCCCCGGCCCCAGCTGCCAGCTGGTCGTCATGGACAAGATCCCGTTCCCGCGTCCGGACGACCCGCTGATGAGTGCCCGGCAGAAGGCGGTCGAGGACGCCGGCGGCAACGGCTTCATGGCGGTCGCCGCCACCCATGCCGCGCTGCTGATGGCCCAGGGCGCCGGTCGGCTGGTCCGGGCGTCGGGGGACCGGGGCGTGGTCGCCGTCCTCGATCAGCGGCTGGCCACCGCGCGGTACGGCGGGTATCTCAAGACGTCACTGCCCGACTTCTGGTACACCACGGACCGTAACCAGGTCCGGAAGTCGCTGGCGGCGATCGACGCGGTGGCCCGGCAGGCGGAGGCGCAGTGATCGCGGGTTGGGCGGGCCGGCGCCGGGGAGGCCCACCCCCCCTCCCCGGCCGGCGGGGGGGGGGGGGGGGGGGGTGCAATACCCCCGGCCCGGGGCGGG
>NZ_JBICZD010000021.1:0-104658 GCF_043201555.1 Streptomyces sp. NPDC048288 | reverse complement strand
CTGCGCGATCCATCGCCGCCGCTGTCGTCGTCCTTGGAGTAATCAGACGGTGAGACGTACGTCCCGCGCCTCGACCATCACGCCTACCGCCACCGGATGCACACCACTTGCCGCAAAGACATCCACCGACGAACACCGGATGAACGCGGCGCCCGCCGCCCTCGATCTTGACTTCTCCGGTGAAACACCGGTCCTGGACCGCCAGCTGGCGTTGCCAGTATCAGGCAGCCAGAACTGATCGCCTCGAAGATGGTGAAGAGCCCAATCGATTGATGAAGCCGATCCGGAAATCCTGAATCGGCGGTATCACCTGCGCCGGGCAGCTAGCACAGCCGCCCGGCGCAGGCCATCAGTTCGACGCTATGTCCACCGCCTCGCGATTTTCTAGGATTTTGAGCAGCTCCACGAAAAGCCGCGCCACTACCTGCATCTCAGCCGCTCCGGAGATATCATCCACGTGACGGATCTCGTTCGGAGCAACTCCCAGTTTGGCAACTAGAAGCGCCCAGGAGAGATTTCCGCCGCTACCGAGGCTCTGCGCCAGGTAGACGGAGAATCCGTCCAGCAACTGGCCACCGGTTGCCGAGTTGCAGCCGATCACGAACGCGACAAACTCCCGATATCATCCGTTGAGCCCGTAGGCGTCTGGACTCTTTTGCACGCCCCTAAGCAACCGGCTGAAATCCATCCCTGCAACCTCACGGCTTCCACGGAATGGGCACCGTCACCTATTAAAGAGCGATCCTTTTCTCGTTTAGCCTCTCCGCAGGGGGGGCGAGTTCACCCGACTCGCCCCCACGACGTCTATGCACTCAGCTCACCGCGAGCGCTTCGATGGCCTCGTATCAGGTACGCGATCAATGAGTTCACGGACAATTCCTACGAGGGGCCCAAGTACTGATGTCGTTCGTCACCGGGGAACCCATGGACGCCCTTGTCTCGAATCTGCCACTCGGTCAGCCCTTCGACCTCATGCGTGAGCATGAACAGTCCTTGCACCTCGGAGTCCGCCTCATCGGCGGGCGGCAGGACAGCCATTTCCGTCAACTGGTCGCGCAGCCAGGGTACGTCCCCTTCTTGAATGTCACCGCCGTAAAAAACATACGACGTCCAATTGAACGGATGGGCCGGAAACCCCCACCCGCCGGAATAGTGATCACCAGCATGCTTCGCGATGATTTCCTTCACCATGGAAAGCTGAGCTTGATCACATTCCAGCCAACCTCGCACTGCCACATAAACGGCCACGATTCCGCCACCCTTCGATACCATTCTCGCCTTACGGAACGACCAGAGGTTCGGTGTCGATCACTGCCGGCATCTGGTAACGCTGAGTATATCTCCTGATGGCGTCGGTAACTCCCGACCCAGGAGGGCCATCGAACTGGAAGTACGGCACCCGCCCGGTGTCTTTCGCCATCTGGAACGTGGCTGCGGCCTGCTTTCGGAATGCCTTCCCCAGAACAAAATTCGCAGGCTTCGCCTGAGCCACGTATGTATCACTCACGGCATCGAATTCTCTGCCCGCTGGGTCGTTCTCGAACCTTACTCTTGATTCACCGCCGAGACGATCTGCCAATGCGTCAGCCGAGGCATCCGGCTTGTTGACCTTGACCAGGTTACCCATTCCGCCGTTCGTGGCAGAGGCCGAGGAGGACGATTCACCGCTGGCTTCCGACAGAGCCTTGTTGAGCCCGCTGTCGATGCGGTTGATGCCGTCCGCTGCGCCCATCGCGCCGGCGCCTGCGAGGGCGACGCCGCCTGCTGCTGCGGGGGCGCCGATGACGCAGCCGGCGACGGTGGTGCAGAGCAGGGCTCCGCCGACAGCTATATCGCCGCCGAAATTCATGGCGAAGATGCTGAGGGCTGTCTCGAAGCCGCCGGTCAGGATGTCGGTGTTGGTGAGGATGGCGGTGCCGTAGTTGATGGTGGTGTCCACGGCGCTGGACACCCAGTGCAGGAGCCCGCCACCACCTCCGCCGCTGCTGTTACTGCTCTTCTTTGTGCTGCCGGTGTTGCTCGTGGCGGCGGTGCCGCCGTTGGCGCGGCCGGTGGAGGGGTCGTATCCGACCTCTTTCTGCGTCTGCTTGTCGCAGTACTTGAGGTCGTACTGGCAGGAGTTGGGGCGGGAGCCGACTTCCGTGCCGGTGGGGTCGGCGAAGGTGGTGGGGTTGTTGTTGCCGTAGGTGTAACCGTTGAGGGACTGGTGCTGGTCGAGGCTGAGGAGAGGGTCGACGCTGATGAAGCGCCCGATGACCGGGTCGTAGTCGCGGGCTCCGATGTGGACGAGGCCGGAGGAGGAGTCGGCGGACTTGCCGAGGAAGGTCTTGTCGTCCGGCCAGGTTCCGGTGCCGCCAGTGCGGGATGTACCGAAGGGGGTGGTGTAGCGCTTGGTCACGGCCTGGGTGGTGGCGTCCAGGGACAGGGTCGCGGTGCCGTGCTGGTCCGCTGCGAGGTAGGAGAGGGTGGCGGTGCCGGATTTGTTGGTGCGGACCGCGATGGTGGTGGATCCGGCGGAGTAGTAGCGCTGGGCCCAGTACTTGGTGGTGGAGGTGCTGGTGTCCAGGTGGACTTCGGTGGCGCCGAGGTAGAGGACGGTCTCACCTGCGGTGTTGCGGCGGATGAGCAGGTTGCCTTCGGCGTCGTAGACGTATCCGGTGGTGCTGGTGCCCTCCACCAGTTTGCTCAGGCGGCTTTCGTTGTCCCAGGCCAGGGACTGGGAGGAGGTGCCATCGAGGCGGGTGGTGGTGTTGCCGGTGTCGTCGTAGCCGTAGGTGGCGGTGACTCCGGTGCAGGTGCTGCCTGTGGTGGTGGCGGCGAGTTGGTGGGGCTTGGTGGCGCTGTAGCAGTAGGTCTTCGTGGTGGTGACGCTGGTGGTGTGGGTGGTCTCGGTCTTGCGCAGACCTGAGTCCGTGTACGTGTACGAGGTCCAGTACGGGCTGGCGCCGCCGAGGTTGGCGGTGGTTCGGTTACTGGTGGTGCAGTCGGCGGTGGACGGGGTCCAGGCGTTGGTCAGGCGGCGGTAGCCGTCGTAGGTGAAGCACTGGTAGTCGGCCGCGCTCGTGCCGCCCAGGGTGGTGGGGTCACTGATCGCGGTGACGTTGCCGGCGTCGTCGTAGGTGTAGTTGAGGTCCTGCAGTTGGTAGCTGTGGGTCTGGTCGGTGACCGCGGACTCCTTCAGCCGGTCGGTGCCTTCCTCGTACTTGTTGGTGATGTACGCCTTCTTGGTGCCGGACGCGGACGACGTTCCCAGGGTGAGCTGTTCGGTCTGGCCGAGAGCGGAGTAGCTGGCGCCGAGGAGGTAGCCGGTGGAGCCGGTGACAGCCGTGGGCAGGCCCAGGCTGCTGTAGTCGGTGTTGATGGTTTCGGAGCTGAGTCCGCCGGCTGCGGGTTCGGAGGTGTACTGCTGGGTTCCGTCGAGGTTGTAGTTGGTGGAGAAGGTCAGCGTCGAGGACGAGATCGCGCCGGAGGTGACCAGGCTGTCGGCTGCGGGCAGCGTCAGTTGCGTGGTTGTGGCACGGTAGAGGTTGTCGTACGCCGTGACCTGCTTGGTGTAGGCACTGCCGGAGACTCCGCCGATGTAGCGGGTGGAGGAGTCCAGTTGGCCCTTGTACAGGGTGTCGTAGGCGTAGTGGGTGAGCTTGTTGGCGTCGACCTGTTCCTCCAGCGTGGAGGCGAGGTCGGCGTTGGAGGCGGCGCTCCAGGTGTCGGTGGTGCGGCCGAGGACGTCGTAGGCGTAGACAGTGACGCGTCCCGCGCCGTCCTTGGTCCAGGAGGTCTGGTCGAGGGTGGTGTAACCGGTGGTAGCAGTGCCCTTGTCGGGGTCGGTGGCGGAGGTCTGACGGCCGAAGAGGTCGTAGACGTAGGACCAGTTGCCGTCAGGGCCGGTGATCGCGGACTGCTTGCCGTCGCGGGTGTAGGCGTATGCGGTGGAGGTGTAGGCGGCGCCGGTGGTGGCCCCGTAGGCGGTGTCGGCCGGGGAGGTGCCGGCGTACTCGCGGCGTTCCACCGTCCGGCCCTGGGCGTCGGTGATGGTGCGGACCGCCGAACCGCCGGCGACAGCGGTAGTGGCAGTGGAGTCACCCGTGTAGGTGCTGGACGTGGACCATTTCTGCACGCCGTAGACGAGCAGGGTGTTCGACGTGGGGCGCTCGGCTCCGTCGAAGACGACCTCGGTCTGCTTGGGCGCTTCTCCGTACTCCGCCCGCGTGTAGGTCCCGGACGGGGCCGCCGTGGAGTCGAAGATGTCGGCGTACGTCTCGTAGGCCAGGCCGCGGCTGTCGTACCGGGTGTCCGTCAGCAGCCTGCCCCCGACCGCGGTCGGCGACTGCGTCTGCAGGGTACGCAGCAGGGAGTCGTAGAGGGTGTAGGTGGTGTTGTACGTGGTGCCATCGGCTTTGAGGGTCGACACCGACGTCCAGGACGGTGCGTCATTGGAGACCGAGTAGTCGTAGGTGTAGTTGGCGCTCTGTGACAGCGAGTGTGAGCGGTTGGGCAGCCATGTGGCGGTCTTACGGCCGAGGGCGTCGTACGTGCTCTCGGTGATCTTGTTATTGACGTCGTAAGCCTTGGTGGGGGTGCCCCGGGCGTAGTCGGCGTAGGTATAGATGTTCTGGGACTTGGGGTTGGTGACCTTGGTCCTGGTCAGAGGGCCGGCTGCGGTGGGGGTGTAGGTCGTGGTCGTGGTGTTGCTGCCGGCGTCTGTGGAGGTGAGGACGCGGCCGAGGGTGTCGTAGGTCAGCTTGGAGAGCGTCTGCCAGGTGCTCGGGGCGCGCTCGCCGCTGGTGGCCGTGGCCGGGTAGGCGGAGGCGCGGCCGGTCCAGGTGATCTCGCCCTTGGTTGGTGTCTGGGAGGTGGTCCAGGCGGTGGCCATGGCGTTGTCGTAGACGGTGGCCGTGTCGGAGAGGACATCGCCGCGGGTGGCGGAGGAGGTCGGCAGCGACAGGGAGGTCTCGGCGACCGAGCACGCCTTTCCGACCTTGCGGGTGCGGGAGACCAGGGAGTTGATGCCCAGGGTGTCGTTGCGTGCGTACCAGGTGCGGGTGCAGGTTTCGTCGCCGGTGACGGCGGTGTCGCCTTCGTCGTAGACCTTGGTGGGCATGCCGTAGTCGTCGAAGTCGGTGGTCGAGGTGGCGCTGGTACGCCACTTCGCCGTGGCGGTGAGATAGGTGTGGGTGTAGGTCTTCGCGGTGCGGACGTAGTACGCCTCGGTGTCGGCGTACGACTTGTGCTGGGTGGCCGTCTTCTTCAGCCAGGGGTCGTTGACCTTGACCGTCACGGGCGTCGAGCCGTTGTAGGTGATCTGCTCGCGTAGCTGGCCGACGTAGGGGTCGCTGTCGGTCTGGTCGGCCACGTCCAGGCCGGTGAAGTCGATTCCGGCGACGGAGACGGAGCGCGTCGTGCCGTCCTTCTGCTTGTCGCCGTTCATGCCCTGCAGGTAGAGCGAGACCGTCTTGGACTGGGTGCCGTCGGATTCGCCTGTGGTGTCGGTGACCTTGCCGTAGCCGCGCCAGATGGACCAGGTGCGCTCGTCGGCCGGGGTGATCGGGTCGTCGTTGTAGTGCCAGGCCGGGGCGGAGTAGCTGTAGGCATGCTCGACCGCGAGGTTCTGGCCGGTCGGGTCGGAGGAGAGGACCGCCGTCACGCGGTATTTGTGGAACCAGTCGATCGACGATTCGCTGGCGCCGTTGATGTGCCAGTAGCTCGGGTAGCAACTCTTGGTGTCGTTGTCCTCGGCGGCCGGCATATTGGAGCCGCGTACGCATTCCGGGTCGGACAGGGTGACGGTGGTGATCGCGCCGGTCTCGGACGTCACCGTCTCGATGCGCGGGCGGGTCAGCGGGAGGATGTCGTCGGAGTTGGAGTCGACCCGGTTGGCCCGCATCTGGTAGCCGAAGGTGACCGGGTCCAGGGCGATGTCGGTGCCGTTCTTGCCCGTGTGTTTGATGGACTTCAGCACGAGGGTCTGGTCGGAGGTGTCACCGATGTCGCCGCCGTCCAGGAACGCCTGGGTCAGGGCCCAGGCGTCGACGGCGGTGAAGGCGCTGGAGGCGGCCGACCATGCATAGGTGTCGATGCCGGTCAGGCGCTTGCGGGTGAAGAACGCGGGGCTCTTGGCGTCGCAGTCGGCGTCCTTGGCGCAGATGGAGTCGTAGGGGACGTCCGGCCAGTTGTCGGCGGTGGAGTCGGTCAGCGAGGAGCAGTCGGCGGCGGTGCAGCGCTCGTCGTAGGAGAAGGTGACCTTGTCCGAGGTGACCCCGCTGAACAGGGTGTCCTTGTTCTGCCCGTAAAGGATCTTGGTGAGGTAGCCGCCCCGGGTGTACGCGGTGGTGGCGGTGTCGGCGCCGTTCTTGGCGTAGTAGTTGGTTTCGGCGGTGTACCAGTAGGTCATCGCGTTGCCGACCGGGTCCTGGACGTAGTCCAGGTTCCAGCGCCAGGCTTGGGTGAGGGAGCGGCCGGAGAAGGAGTCGCCGTTGTCGTAGCCGGGCTCGCCGGAGTCGTCGCCGTAGACCGGTACCGTCCATACGGAGTTGGTCCGCTCGGTGTCGGCACCGCTCAGCTTGTTGAGGCCGAAGACGTATTTCGTGCCGTCACCTGTGATGACCGTCCAGTACTCGCCGTCGTTGTCGCCGTTGTCGGCGCCGGTGGAGTGGGTGACGGTGGACGCGTCGTCGTCGCTGAGCCGCCACACGCCGGTGGTGTCGTCCTTGACCAGTTCGCTGGACTTGCCGTTGAGGACGAGCGAGGCGTTGTCGTACTTCCAGCACTGGTCGTATGTGGTGTCCTGGCCGTCGTCGTCACAGGAGCCGTAGGAGCGTTCGACGTAGGAGGACGTGAGGTCGAAACCTTCGCCGATCTGCGTGGCCTGGTTGTTCGAGGACGCCGTCTTGCCGTCCGAACTGCCGGAGTCGTAGGACAGCGACAGCGTCGGGGAGGGGCCGGCCGCGGCCGGGGGCGCGCTCAGCGGGTAGGACCAGGTGAAGGCGCCGGAAGAGCCGCCTGCTTCCCAACTGGACGAGGACGACAGGGGTGAGGCGGAGTAGTTGCCCGAGCCGGAGGCGGACTCGCCCGCGGAAGCGGTCACCGCGAGGACGGTGGCCGAGGCGGTGACAGCCGACACCGCGGAAGCGCTCTTCAGGCTGGTGGTGGCAGCCGAAGTGGAGGCAAGGCCCACCCGTGCCGAGACGGCCTGGCCGGAGATGTCATTGCGCGAAGCGAGCGGAGTCTGCACCCGGCACGCCGCCTTCTTCGGCGTGGTCAGGGCGCAAGCGGGCAACCGGACCAGTTTCAGGCGGCCCGACCAGCCACCACCGTACGCGGACGCGAACGCTGAGTAGTCCACGCTCACTTCGGCTTTGCCGGGACTGGCGGCGGTCGCGGTGAGCAGGATCCCCTTGATGCCGGCCGCCTCGGCGGCCTTGTGACTCAGGACGCGCACCCGCGCCTGGCCGCCGACAGCGTCCTTGCCGCCGTCCCAGGTGATCGTCACCGGCAGTCCGCCGGCGGTGAGCTTCGCTCTCCCGTGTGCCGGGATCTGTGCTGTGTCCTCGGCTGCCGTGGGCCAGGTCGTCTTCTGCTCTGCCGCTGCCCGCTTGGCTTGGGCTGCGTTGGCTGCCTTGGCCTTGGCGACCGTGGCGCGGGCCTTCTTGGCTCCCAGCCCAGCCACCGTCCGGACCTTGCTCACGCGCTGATCGGCCACCGCGGGCTTACCGAGGCCGCTCGTGGCGGCAGCCGCAACCGGTGTCAGGGCGGCCGGGACGGTCAGGGCCAGGGACAGGGTCACCACTAGCGGCGCCCAGCGGGTTGGTATTCGGGAACGCACGAAACCCCCAGGTGAAGAAGGATCGGAAAGTCCGAGAGCGGGGCGGACAGGCTGCGACGGACGTCAACGCCTCGGCGTGACAGGGTCGGTGGTGGCGCGAGCCGCAAGCCGTGTGATGGTGAAGCGAGGCGGGGGGCGTTGCCTGTCGCCGCCCGCCCCAGCGGTTTGGCGGCGGGATCAGTCCCCGACGGTGTTGGCGATCTGGTCCTGGCTGGCCATGGCACCGGCCCAGACACGGATGTCGGTGATGGATCCGGGGAGGTAGTGGCCCCAGGAGGAGCTCACGAAGCCCTTGCCGACCGCGAAGTCACCGGATCCGACGACAGCCGTGTAGGCAGTGTCGTCACCGTTCTGGTTGAGCCCGAGATAGAGGCTGATCGTGCCGGACTGAGCGTCGTAGACACCGGTCATACGCACCGGACTGCCCAGCGTGGCGGCGTCGTTGGACGTGACACCGGTGAAGGTGCCGTCCGCGTTGAGGCGCCCGAAGTGCCACACGCCGACAGGCACCGTCGTCTCCGTCTCCGGGTCGTCCTCGATGCTCTTCAGCTCGTACCAGAAGCCCCAGGCGGAACCGTCGGCACTACGCTGTCCGATCACCTGAGCCGTGTAGCCCACGCTCTTGGTCAGGAGCGCATCGCTGTCCAGCTGTACGGCGGTGGTCACGGTGAAAGAGCCGGTCTCGTCCACCAGTGGTCCGGAGGCCGTGGCTGCGTCGTCCGTTCCGTCGAGCACGATCCCCTCACCGTCGAGGGACGCGCCGCCCGACAGGGTGAGCGAGCGGCCGTAGCCGGAGTCGGTGTCCGCGAGGGTGGTGCCGGCGGCGTCGGCCGGATTCCAGGAAGCCACCAGTTCGGCCCCCGCGTAGCCGGTGGAATTCAGCAGCCGTGCGTCCTGGGAGACCAGGTCGTCGCTGAGTTTGGTCTGCCAGGCCCGGACCTCGTCGATCTGGCCGCCGAAGTAATCGGTGGGAGACCCTGCCGTGTAGAGGGTCCGGCCGATCAGGAAACTGCCGTTGGCGGCCGCGGGCTGCCCGGCGTCCAGCGCGACGGGGGAACCCTGGGGCTTTCCGTTGACATACAGCTGGATGGTGTTGGCGTCCGAGTCGTAGACGCCGGCTAGGTGCGTCCATACCCCGAACGGAATCGACGTCTGGTTGGCGTACGACCGGATGATGTGCGAGGTTCCGGCCGAGTCACGCCAGTGCCAGTTGAAGATCCAGCCCTTGTAGGAGGTCGAGTAGTAGAGCGAGAACCCCGACGCGGTGGCATCCGTACCCACCTGCGACACAACGGCATAGTTGTGTGCCGGAGCCGAAGCGATGCGGGCCCAGGCCGACACCGTGTAAGAGGCCCGTGTCTCCAGTACCGCGCCGGAGGTAGCCGCATAGCCGGCGGAGCCGTCCAGGCTCAGCCCGGTGTCGGTGACCGGGGTGGCGAGGTCGTTGCCACTGGCGTCCTTGGTGATGACACCGCGCCGACCACGTGCGTCGCGGGAGGCACCCGAAGCGGAGAGAGCGGCGTTGTCCTGATCGGCCGTCACCGTCGTCGAGGTGTCGATCGCGGCGCCGCTGGTCTCGTCGAAATGCCACTGCCCGACGGGGCCTTCGCCCTCGGCGACCACGAAGTCGATCGCGTTCTGGGCACCCCAGCCGATGGTGTCCTTGGCGCGCACGTAGATGGTGTACGTGCCTGAGGTGCTCGGAGTGATGTCCCTGGTCACCGTTGCGCCGGAGATCGCGGAGGACCAGGAACTCTCTGTGGAGAGCTTGTACTGGTAGGCAGTGTTGGTGTCCCCCGAGTGAGGGGTGAAGGTGAAGGTCGCCTTCACACCAGGGCCGCCCCCCGGTTCGCACGCGTTGGCCGTGCACCGGGAATACGGGCTGGCCACCGCGATACCCGGAGCCTTCGGACGTGTTGAGTCGACTTTGAAGTAGCACCATCCGGTGGTGGAGGCGTTGGACGCAGAGGAGAGGTGGCTGGCGTAGCTGTTGTAGTAGGAACGGGTCCAGGAGCGGTATCGGTACAGGGTGCCGTCGGTCAGTGTCGGTGTGGTCGCGTAGAGCTTGTCGTTGTCGGAGGCATGGCCGCTGGTGGGCCGCTCCATCTCATCGACAGCCTGGGACCAGGAGTCGCTACTGGCGGTGTACTTGTCGAGGTCAAAAGCCGCGCGCAGAAGGGCGTCGTCCTCGCCGCCCTTGGCCGTCTGCACAGTGGCGGTCAGCTGCGGGGTCGGGTCCGAGACGATCAGCGGGTCACTCTGCTTCGTCTCGCACTGAGTGCCATCACCCGTCACCAGACCGATCGAGGTCGGCTTGGCCGGGATACCGACGAAATCCACGACCAGCACCGCGTCGTCGTCGAACCGCTTCCAGCCATTGGGATCGGACTCGTCGTGAGCCTTCAACATCAAAGTGAGACGGGAGAAATCACCAGCAGCGAACTTCTTCACAGTCGAGGTGAGGTTCTCATTGGTCTCGGTGGAGCTGTCGTTGAACTCGATGGCCTTGTCCGGCTGACTGGGCTCGCACGCGGAACCCCGGCCGGCCGAGACGTACCGGTCGACCATCAGGTCCCAGTTCTTCGTCGGGCCGGGCCAGGTGGTGGACGAAGTGATGTTCCCCGTACGCACCAGATCCACCCAGGACGGCTCGCACGACATCGAGAACCGCTCCGTGACCTTGAAGGTGGCATCCAGCACCTGCTTGCCTGCCAGCTTGCTCGGCGAGAACTCGAAGTACATCCGGTTCTTGTAACCCGAACCGCAGGGGTAGGCGTAGCCGCCGCTCACATAAGTGCCGCAGTAGCCGACGCCCTTGCCGTCGTCACCGCCGGAGAAGTTGTAGAACGTGTCCCCGTCGGACGACAGCAGGGTGCGCTCCGACTCGCCCCACGACACCTCCGGGTCGATGTACAGCGGGTACACCGTGTCCGCGCCGGTCAGCAGATTCGCGTCCGGCACCACCGTGACCGAATCCGTGTCGGCCGACACGGGCAGCACCACAGAAGTGTCACCGTCGCTCGGGCCCGCCGTGGGGTCCGCCGATGTCTCGCCGGAGCCGTCCTCGGCCGGCGCATCCTGAGCTGACCCCGATGCATCACTCACCGACGTCGACCCGAACGAAGCCTGCGACGCGGTCACCGTTGAGGTGGTCCCCGATGAGGCGGTCGCATCACCCGCGGAATCCCACATCTGCGCAGCCGGGGCACGGAAGACCGTGTTGCCGTCGGCGTCCACCGCCGACAGGCCACCACCCCCGTCCCGCACAGTGAGTCCATCGGCCCGCATGGAGAAGTCGAGCTTCTTCAACTCCGGGTTGGCAGCCGCCTGGGCGCTCTTGACCACCAGCACCTGCCGAACGCCCTCCACGGTAGCCGTCATCCGCAGGTCCACACCCGGCAGCACGTCCGCGTACAGCGCGGACGCACCGTCCAGCGTCGGCTGCGGAAGCTCCCCCGGCCAGCCCAAGGACAGCGACGCCCCGCCCTCGGACAGCTTCACCAGAGCATCGCCATCGCCACCGTCCGACAGCGAGATACCCAACACCGCGGCCTTCGGCCCGATCGAACCATCAGCTCGCCGCTCCAGCGTCGCGTCCGGCGTCGCCCACGAACCGTCAGCGACCCTGGCCCGCACGGGAACCACCGACTGCACCAGCTTGAACGTCAAGCCGTCAGGATTCGCATAGGTTGTCGAGTACTCGGTGCGCTGGCCCACCACCTCAACCTGCTCGCCGGACTCAGCTGCCTGCGCCGCGGCGGCCTGCGCCTCCGACATCGCATCCGCGTGAGCCGTCGGCGCCGACACGACCACCACGGGGAGTCCTGCCAATAGTGCCGTTGCCACCGCGCCTGAGAGGACTCGTCTCACGCTCCACCTGCTGTGTCCAGCGGAACTGCTGTGCCCCCCGTGCGCACCGGCATGACGGCGCGACACACCCCACCCCATAGCCCCCACCCCACCTTTATGAGATCTTTACAATTTGAAGATCTAAGTCGCCGCACCCGTGTCGAGTCAACACTTTCAAGCAGGCGAAATTGGCAGGGACAGATCATGGCTTGAAACGAGTCACCTCTCACAGGAGAGGCACAGATAGAGGAGCGTCCCGCGCCGAGTCACATAGGCCACGGCAGCGAGTACACCGGCATGCAGCAGAGCGAACTCGACCGAACCGCACCACAGTGCTCAGTCCTGCGTCCGGCACAGGTGCACGTCCCCTAAGTCGGCGAGGCCCCAGCTCACCACTCGTCCGAGGTGGCCGCTGATCGAGAATGCCAGGACGACGGCGCCAGCCACCCACTGGCAACAGGACCAGCACATGCAGCACCCTGCGGAGAGACGGACCATGCCGGGCGAGGCAAGGCGACCAGCAGGGCCACACCCGACGCGCATCGAGCAGTCCCACGGACGGCTGCCTCCACGGCCAGCGCGGTTGCCGAGCCCCGAGTGGACAGCCCGTGGCAATCGATACACCGCCGACGGCACCCACGTGCGCGACGCGATCACCATGAGCGGTCGCGTTCGCCTTCGGGTCGGGCATTCCGTGGCGCGGGATATGGCCGCTGATGGCGCATGCGGTTGACGACGACGGCGACTACTACGGTGACAGCGACATCGCGTGGCTGCTCGGCACACGGCTGAGCGCCTACCTGGTGACCGACCGCAGTGAGGGCACCACGGTCTACCGGCTCTTCCACGACCTCCTGCGCAACACCCTCAAAGAACGCTGGCAGGAACTGCTCACCGATCGGCCATCGGCCTGAGGCCCTGAACCGGGGCGAGCTGTATGTCAGCGGCTCTGCCGTCACCCGCTGCTATCTTGAGCGTCCCGCGGTCGACGAGCGAGTCCCCGTACAATCCCTCGGCATTCTGCCTGGTTCAGGACAACCACCTCACGCTCCGTCAGAAAGAGCGTCGAACGAGCGTCAAGACATTTCCCGAACCCGTCCTCACGAAGTTGAGGCAGAGCGTTCTCGACCAGGCCCCCGCTGCGAAACCGCACGTGAAACCCGTGTCGGGAACCTGCAGCTTGCTCCACGCGGTGGACTTCGGAAACAGGTCGAGCACTTCCGGCTACACCTGAAAAACCCAAGAAAGTCGCAGGTCAGAGCCCCTTTGCAGCAGGCTCCAAAATCGCCACGCATTCCACGTGCGAAGTCATCGGAAACAGATCGAACGCCCTCAGTGTCCGCACCCGGTACCCCCCGTCCCGGAAGTACGCCAGGTCGCGGGCGAGGGCGGCCGGGTCGCAGGCGACGTAGGCGATGCGGCGGGCGCCGAGGGACGACAGGTGGGCGACCGTCTGGCGGCCGGCGCCCGCGCGGGGCGGGTCGAGGACGATGAGGTCGACCTCGGTGATGCCGGTGCGCGGGAGGACGGACTCGACCTTGCCCTGTTCGATACGGACGCGGGGGAAGTCGGCGAGGTTGTGCCGGGCGTCCTCCACCGCGCGCTTGCCGGACTCGATGCCGAGGACCGCGCCCTTCTCGCCGAGGCGGTCGGCGAGGGCGCCGGCGAAGAGGCCGACGCCGCAGTAGAGGTCCAGGGCCATCTCGCCCTTGCGCGGGAGGAGGCCCTGCATGACCGCCGTGACCAGGGTGTCCGCCGCCTTCGGGTGGACCTGCCAGAAGCCGCCGCTGCCGACGCGGTGGGTGCGGCCGTCGGCGCGCTCGCGGACGAAGGCGCGGCCGTGGACGCGGTGGATACCGCCGTCGTGCTCGTCGACACGCATGACCGAGACGGGCCGGTCGAGTTCGACGAGGGGGAGGCGGGCGCCGGGGCGCGGTTCCAGGATGACCATGCGGTCCTGGGAGCCCGTCGCGGCGATCGCGTCGACCGAGACCATGCCCGACCAGTCGCGCTCCTCGATGCCCAGCTCGCTGATGCCCGGCGCCGCGATCATGCAGTGCTCGATCGGCTCCACCTCGTGCGAGCGGTGCCGGCGCAGTCCGGCGTTGCCGTCGGCGTCGACCGCGTACTGCACGCGCGTGCGCCACTGCGGCACCTCGCCGGCCGGCAGCTTGTCGCCCTCGGCGGGCATCACCGTGCCGTCCCAGCCGGCCTCCTCGGGCGTGAGGCCCGCGAGCCGCCGCAGCTGTTCGGCGATCACCTCGCCCTTGAGCCGGCGCTGGACACCCGGCTTGGCGTGCTGCCAGTCGCAGCCGCCGCAGCGGCCGGGGCCGGCGTAGGGGCAGGGGGCCTCGACCCGGTCCTTGGACGCGTCGAGGATGTCGACCGCGTCGGCGCGCAGGAAGCGGGCCCCTTCCTCGCCCTCGGTCACCCGGGCCACGACCCGCTCGCCGGGCAGCGCGTGCCGGACGAACAGCACCTGGCCCTCGGCGGTGCGGGCGATGCAGTGCCCGCCGTGCGCGACCGGGCCGACCTCGACCTCGTACTCCGTCCCCACCAGCGATTTCTTCGGTTCTGCCTGCATGAGTGGGGTGACTCCAGAGAGAGGGGAGGGGAACGGCCCGGGCGGGGGCCGACGACAGCCCACCAGTCTACGTCGTTCCCGGCGTCCTTCGTCGCCCATCGGGTTCCCGGCGCCCCCGTCCCGCTCAGCTGCCGCTGGGCTCCTTCGGCCTCGCCTCCGCCGGACCACGCCGTACCGCACCCGGCGCGTTCCAGTCCTGCCGCTTGCGGGCCCGGATCTTGGCCGCCTCGGAGGAGGCCAGCTGGTAGGGCACGGAGGTCACCATGACGCCGGGGGTGAAGAGCAGGCGGCCCTTCAGCCGCAGCGCGCTCTGGTTGTGCAGGATGTGCTCGTACCAGCGGCCGACGACGTACTCGGGGATGATCACGGAGACCGCGTCGCGCGGCGACTGGGCGCGCAGGCCCTTCACGTACTCGATGATCGGCCGGGTGATCTCGCGGTAGGGCGAGTCGAGGACCTTCAGCGGCACGTCTATCCCGCGCCGCTCCCACTCCTCGCGCAGCGCCTTCGTCTCGGCCGGGTCGACGTTGACGGTGAGCGCCTCCAGGGTGTCCGAGCGCATCAGCTTGGCGTAGGCCAGGGCGCGCAGGGTGGGGCGGTGGATCTTGGAGATCAGCACGACCGAGTGGACGCGGGAGGGGCGGACGAGGTCGTCGTCCGGTTCCTCGGGGGCCGAGATCTCCTCGGAGACGCGGTCGTAGTGCTTACGGATCGCGGTCATCGTGGCGTAGAAGATGCACATGCCGAGCAGCGCCACCCAGGCGCCGTGGGTGAACTTCGTGACCAGGACGACGACCAGCACCAGGCCGGTGAAGAAGGCGCCGAAGGCGTTGATCGCGCGGGAGCGGATCATGTGGCTGCGCTTGGCCGGGTCCTTCTCCACCGCCAGGTGGCGGTTCCAGTGCCGGACCATGCCGGTCTGGCTGAGCGTGAAGGACACGAACACGCCGACGATGTAGAGCTGGATCAGCCGGGTCGAGTCGGCGCCGTAGATGACCACCAGCAGGGCGGCGGCCCCGGCCAGCAGCACGATGCCGTTGGAGAAGGCGAGCCGGTCGCCGCGGGTGTGCAGCTGGCGGGGCAGGTAGCGGTCCTGGGCGAGGATCGAGCCGAGGAGCGGGAAGCCGTTGTAGGCCGTGTTGGCGGCCAGGAAGAGGACCAGGGCGGTGGCGGCGGCGAGCAGCACGAACAGGAAGCTGCCCTTGCCGAAGACGGCCTCGGCGACCTGGGAGATCACCGGGTTCTGGACGTAGCCGGAGCCGATCGGGACGCCGCCCCGGAGCAGGTCGCTGGCCGGGTTCTCGGCCATGCGGACCTTGGTGACGGCGGCGAGCGCGATGATGCCGCAGAACATCGTGACCGCCAGCAGACCCATCATGGCCAGCGTGGTCGCCGCGTTCTTGGACTTCGGCTTGCGGAAGGCCGGCACGCCGTTGGAGATGGCCTCGACACCGGTGAGCGCGGCACAGCCGGAGGAGAAGGCGCGCAGCAGGAGGAAGACCAGGGCGAAGCCCGCCAGGCCCTGGTGCTCGGCCTTGATGTGGTAGTCCGCGGTCGGGGCGCGCATCGTGTCCCCGAGGACCAGGCCCCGGAACGCGCCCCACGCGATCATGATGAAGACGCCGCCGACGAACACGTACGTCGGGATCGCGAAGAGCTTGCCGGACTCCTTCACGCCGCGCAGGTTCATCAGCGTGAGCAGCACGATCACGGTGACCGCGCAGAGGACCTTGTGCTCGACGACGAAGGGGATCGCGGAGCCGAGGTTCTCGATGCCGGAGGCGATGGAGACGGCGACGGTCAGGACGTAGTCGACGAGCAGGGCGCTGGCGACGGTGAGGCCGGCCTTGGCGCCGAGGTTGGTGGTGGCGACCTCGTAGTCGCCGCCGCCGCTCGGGTAGGCGTGCACGTTCTGCCGGTAGGAGGCGACCACCGTGAACATCAGCACCACGACCGCGACCGCGATCCAGGGGCTGAAGTGGTAGGCCGACACGCCCGCGATGGACAGGACCAGCAGGACCTCCCCCGGCGCGTACGCGACGGAGGACAGCGGGTCGGAGGCGAAGACGGGGAGGGCGATGCGCTTCGGCAGGAGCGTTTCGCCCAGCCGGTCACTGCGCAGTGCGCGCCCGATCAGGATCCGTTTGGGCACGTCGGTCAGTTTGGACACGAGAGAGGATCGTAGGCCTTCCACCTGGCAGGTCTCCAGCCGCAGTGCGGGATCTGCCTCACGGGTGAAAAAGATGACGTATGGAACTGCGGATTCCGCAGCTTACGCCCGATCCGTGCCTAGATGGCAGACCCCGCCTGTCGTCGCACTTCGGAGGTCCCGTGCCCGCAACCGCAGAGCTGATCGGTGGAGCGGTAGCCCTTGTCGGCCTCGGAATCCTCACTGCCTGGAGCGTGCGCAGCATCACTCGGCGATGAGCGTCGCCAGGGGGTGCCCGGCCGGGACGGTGCGTGTGTAGCTTGGGGCTCGGTCTGAGACCCTGATGGGGCTGAGCAGTAACTTTTGGACACCGGAAGGACGGTCGTGCACATCGTCATCATGGGCTGCGGCAGAGTGGGTTCCGCTCTCGCCCAGACCCTGGAGCAACAGGGGCACACGGTCGCCGTGATCGACCAGGACCCCACCGCCTTCCGCAGGCTGGGCCCCGGGTTCGGCGGCCGCCGGGTCACCGGGGTCGGCTTCGACCAGGACACCCTGCGCGAGGCCGGCATCGAGGAGGCGGGCGCCTTCGCCGCCGTCTCCAGCGGTGACAACTCGAACATCATCTCCGCACGGGTGGCCCGCGAGATGTTCGGCGTGGAGAACGTCGCGGCCCGGATCTACGACCCGCGGCGCGCCGAGGTCTACCAGCGCCTCGGCATCCCGACCGTCGCCACGGTCCGCTGGACCGCCGACCAGATGCTGCGCCGGCTGCTGCCCTCGGGCGCGGAGCCGCTGTGGCGCGACCCCACCGGCGGGGTCCAGCTCGCCGAGGTACATGTCTCCCCGAAGTGGGTCGGCCACAAGATCAGCAAGCTGCAGGAGGAGACCGGCGTCCGGGTCGCGTTCCTCACCCGGCTCGGCGAGGCGATGCTGCCCACCTCGCAGACGGTGCTGCAGGAGGGCGATCTGGTGCACGTGATGATGCGGACGGACGACGTCGACAAGGTCGAGGCCGCCTTCGCCGGGGGTCCGGAAGAGGAGGGCGGTCACTGATGAGGGTCGCCATTGCCGGTGCCGGCGCCGTCGGCCGCTCGATCGCGGGCGAGCTGCTGGAGAACGGCCACGAGGTGCTGCTGATCGACAAGGCCCCGACCGCCATCTCGGTGGAGCGGGTCCCCCAGGCGGAGTGGCTGCTCGCCGACGCCTGTGAGATCACCTCCCTCGACGAGGCGGCGCTGCAGCGCTGCAACGTCGTGATCGCCGCGACGGGCGACGACAAGGTGAACCTGGTCGTCTCGCTCCTCGCGAAGACGGAGTACGGCGTTCCGCGCGTCGTCGCCCGGGTCAACAACCCCAAGAACGAGTGGCTGTTCAACGAGGCCTGGGGCGTGGACGTGGCCGTGTCCACCCCGCGTCTGATGTCGGCGCTGGTCGAGGAGGCGGTGAGCGTCGGCGACCTGGTCCGGCTGCTCCGCTTCAGCCACGGCGACGCCAACCTCGTCGAGCTCACCCTGCCCGAGGAGTCGGCGCTGGCCGGCACCCAGGTCGGCGACGTGGAGTGGCCCGAGGACACCTCGCTGGTCACGATCATCCGCGGCACCCGGGTCCTGACCCCGTCCCGCGAGGACTCCCTGGAGGCGGGCGACGAGCTGCTCTTCGTCGCCGCCCAGGCCCGCGAGGAGCAGCTGGAGGACCTGCTGTCGGTCCGGCGGGAAGACGTCTGACGTACCGCGCGTGCAAAAGGGGGCGCTCTCCGCGCGGAGAGCGCCCCTTCCGTCGTATCGGTGGCTACTTGCGGTGGCGGCCGCCGGCGGCCTCGCCGCCCTCGGTGGCCAGCGCCGCCTTGCGCTCCTCCTCGGCCTTCTCGGCCTCCTCCATCTCCGCGAACACGTCGATCGGAGCCGGCGCCTTCGCCAGGAAGACCCAGGTGAGCCAGACGGCGAGCAGGAACGGCGGGATCTTCAGGGCGACCAGCACCCAGCCGAGCTGCGCGGTGTTGGCCCACCAGTACAGCGGGAAGAGGATCGCGCACTTGGCGAGCAGGATCAGGCCCCACGCCCAGCTGGCCTTGGCGTAGGCCTTCTTGCGGCCGGGGTTGCGGGTGCGCCAGGAGAGGTTCTCCTTGAAGACCGGGCCGAGGATCAGGCCGATCAGCGGCACCCCGCACAGGGTCGTGATGATGTACGCCAGCGCCAGGCCCAGCGTGTAGAGCATGCCGGGCAGGTAGAAGTCCTTGGCGTTGCCGGTCATCATCGCGAACACGACACCGAAGGCGACGCCGAAGACACCGCTGAAGGCGTGCTTCACGGTGTCCCTCATGACGAGGCGCACCACGACCAGCACCACGGAGACCGCGAGGGCGGCGATCGCCGACCAGTGCAGGTCCTTGTTGATGGTGAAGATCGTGACGAACAGCAGGCCCGGCAGGACGGTCTCGACCATGCCGCGCACGCCGCCGAAGGCCTCGAACAGCGCGGCCTCGGTCACCGCCCGCGCATCGTCCCGCGCCTGCGTGTCTTCGGTCGGCTTGTCGAGCGACGTCACCGGCTACTCCCTACCGAGGGGTCTCAGTTCGTACTTGGGATTGAACAGCACCCGGCGGCCCCGGCTCATCGAGATCCGGCCAGATGCGATCAGCCTGCGCCCCGGTTCTATGCCCACGATGGAGCGCCTGCCGAGCCACACCACGTCCAGCGCGGCGGAGCCGTCGAACAGCTCGGCCTCCAGGGCCGGGACTCCGGCACGCGGCCGCAGGGTGACCGTGCGCAAGGTACCAGTAACGGTGACGATCTGCCGGTCGTGGCAGTCGCCGATCCTGGTGCAGCCCGCCGTGTCGGCGTCCTCGCGCAGCTCCTCCGACTCCAGGTCCTCCTGGGAGGTGGAGAGCCGGTCGAGCATGCGCCGGAACCGGCCGGCCGGCTTTTCGGAACGAGGAACAGCACTCATGTCTGAAGCGTACCGGGACCCGCCGACACCGCCGTAGTCAAGCTCACTTCGCGACCCGGCTCACTTCTCGAACCGGTATCCCATACCCGGTTCGGTGATGAAGTGCTTCGGGTGCGAAGGGTCGGCCTCCAGCTTCCGGCGCAGCTGGGCCATGTACACGCGCAGGTAGTTGGTCTCCGTCCCGTACGACGGCCCCCAGACCTCCTGCAGCAGCTGTTTCTGGCTGACCAGCCGGCCGGTGTTGCGGACCAGCACCTCCAGCAGGTGCCACTCGGTCGGGGTGAGCCGGACGTCCTTGCCGGCCCGGTTGACCTTCTTGGCGGCCAGGTCGACGGTGAACCCGTCGGTCTCCACCAGGACGTCGTCCTCGCCGCCCCCGGCGACGGGCTCGGCACGGCGTACGGAGGCCCGCAGCCGGGCCAGCAGCTCGTCCATGCCGAAGGGCTTGGTGACGTAGTCGTCGGCGCCCGCGTCGAGCGCCTCGACCTTCTCGTCCGAGGAGTGCCGGGCGGACAGCACCAGGATCGGCACCCGGGTCCAGCCGCGCAGCCCCCTGATCACCTCGACGCCGTCCATGTCGGGCAGGCCGAGGTCGAGGACGACCACGTCGGGGTGGCGGGAGGCGGCCAGTTCGAGGGCGGTACGGCCGTCGGGGGCCGCGTCGACCTCGTACTTGCGCGCCTTGAGGTTGATCACGAGGGCGCGCACGATCTGCGGCTCGTCGTCGACCACGAGCACCCGGGTCATGAGGCCTGCCTTTCCGGTTCTGCTGTTGCCTGCGGCGCGGTGACCGATCCTGCCGCGCGGAGGCTGAGGACCATGGTGAGCCCGCCGCCGGGCGTGTCCTCGGCGTTGAGGGTGCCGCCCATCGCCTCCGCGAAGCCCCGGGCGACCGCGAGCCCGAGTCCGACCCCGGCGCCGCGCGGAGCGTCACCGTAGCGCTGGAAGGGTTCGAATATGCGGTCTTTGGCGTCGTCGGGCACGCCGGGCCCGCGGTCCACGATCCGCACCTCCACCCGGTCGGCGATGGCGCTCGCGGAGACGAGCACGGGCCGGTCGGACGGGCTGTACTTGACGGCGTTCTCGACCAGGTTGGCCACCGCCCGCTCCAGGAGCCCGGCGTCGGCCTCGACCATCGGCAGGCTCTCGGGGACGTCGAGGTCCACGCTGCCGTCCGGCACCCCGACCAGCGCCATCGGGACCACCTCGTCGAGGTCGAACTCGCGGACGATCGGGACGACGGTGCCGGTCTGCAGCCGGGACATGTCGAGGAGGTTGCCCACGAGGTGGTCGAGCCGGTCGGCGCCCTCCTCGATGCCCTCCAGGAGTTCCGCCCGGTCCTCCTCGGACCAGTCCACGTCGTCCGAGCGGAGCGAGGTGACGGCCGCCTTGATGCCGGCCAGCGGGGTGCGCAGGTCGTGGCTGACGGCGGCCAGCAGCGCCGTGCGGATCCGGTTGCCCTCGGCGAGGGCGCGGGCCTGCTCGGCCTCCTCCCGCAGGCGTCTGCGGTCCAGTACGACGGCGGCCTGGGCGGCGAAGGCGGCGAGCACCCTGCGGTCCTCGGCGGGCAGCACCCGGCCGGTCAGCGCGAGGGCCATGTGGTCGCCGACGGGCATGTCGACGTCGGCGTCCTCGGGCCGGCCGAGGGCGGGTCCGAAGCCGGCCCGGCCCGCGCAGGTCCAGGGGTCCACGTCGCTCGCCCGTTCCAGCAGGGCGGCGGACTCCATGCCGAAGGTCTCCCGGACCCGTTCGAGGAGCGCGTCCAGGCTGGTCTCGCCTCTGAGCACGTTGCCGGCGAGGAAGGAGAGGATCTCCGACTCGGCGCGCAGCCGGGCCGCCTGGTGGGTGCGGCGGGCGGCGAGGTCCACGACCGAGGCGACGGACAGCGCGACCCCGAAGAAGATCACGATGGCGACGATGTTCTTCGGGTCGGCGACGGTCAGCCGGTGCAGGGGCGGGGTGTAGAAGTAGTTCAGCAGCAGCGACCCGAAGGCCGCCGAGGCCAGCGCCGGGAAGAGCCCGCCGAGCAGCGCGGCCGCGACCGTGAAGGTCAGGAACAGCAGCATGTCGTTGGCGAGGCCGAGGGCGACGGTGTTCAGCAGCACCGCCATGGCGGCCGGGCCGGCCAGGCCGACGATCCAGCCCGCGATGATCCGGCCGCGCCCCAGCCGTGCGCCCCGCGTCACGGGCAGCCCGCGCCCCTTCCCGGCCTCGTCGTGGGTGACGATGTGGACGTCCAGGTCCGGCCCCGACTCGCGGGCGACGGTGGCGCCGACGCCGGGCCCGAGGACGTACTGCCAGGCCTTGCGGCGCGAGGAGCCGAGCACGATCTGGGTGGCGTTGACCCCGCGCGCGAAGTCGAGCAGGGCCGCCGGTATGTCCTCGCCGACGACGTGGTGGAAGGTGCCGCCGAGGTCCTCGACCAGGGTGCGCTGGACGGCGAGTTCCTTCGGGGAGGCGGAGGTCAGGCCGTCGCTGCGGGAGATGTAGACGGCGAGCACCTCGCCGCCGGCGCCCTTCTCGGCGAGCCGCGCGGCCCGTCGTATCAGCGTCCGCCCCTCGGGACCGCCGGTCAGGCCGACGACGATCCGCTCCCGTGAGCCCCAGATCGCGGACACCCGGTGTTCGCTGCGGTACTGCTTCAGGTACTCGTCGACCCGGTCGGCGACCCAGAGCAGGGCCAGTTCGCGCAGGGCGGTGAGGTTGCCGGGGCGGAAGTAGTTGGACAGGGCCGCGTCGACCTTGTCGGACGTGTAGATGTTGCCGTGCGCCATGCGCCGGCGCAGCGCCTGGGGCGACATGTCGACCAGCTCGATCTGGTCCGCGCGCCGGACCACCTCGTCGGGCACGGTCTCGCGCTGGCGCACGCCGGTGATGGACTCCACCACGTCGCCGAGGGACTCCAGGTGCTGGATGTTGACGGTCGAGACCACGTCGATCCCGGCGGCGAGCAGTTCCTCGACGTCCTGCCAGCGCTTGGCGTTGCGGGAGCCCGGGATGTTGGTGTGCGCGAGTTCGTCCACCAGGGCGACGGCGGGGGCGCGGCGCAGTACGGCGTCCACGTCCATCTCGGTGAAGGCGGCGCCCCGGTACTCCAGTTCCCGGCGCGTGACCTGTTCCAGGCCGTGCAGCATCACCTCGGTGCGCGGCCGGTCGTGGTGCTCCACGAAGGCGACCACGCAGTCGGTGCCCCGTTCCACGCGCCGGTGCGCCTCGGACAGCATGGCGTAGGTCTTGCCCACGCCCGGTGCCGCGCCGAGGTAGATCCGAAGCTTGCCGCGTGCCATGGCCCCATTGTCTTCCCGTGACTGCCGTATACGCAGCGTCGACCTTACGGCCAACAATCCCGGTGGACGGGGCGGGGAGCCGGGTGGCGGGCATCTTTGACACAACCCTGATGGGCGCCGGTGCCGCAGGTCCGGCGCCCTGCCGGTGGCTCAGTTGGGGTTGTCACCGTGGGTGAGGGTCTCCCAGGCGACGAAGAGGTTGTTGGTGCCCGCGGGGCGGTTGTTCCGGGTGAGTGTCTGGGTGTTGGTCATGGCGATGCCCAGCCGGTTGTGGAGGGCGTTGTAGCCGACCTCGGTGACGGGTCCGAGGCCGAGGGTGAGGGAGCCGCCGCAGAGCCAGCCGGGGACGGCGGTGCCCAGCTGGTACTTGGCCTGGAAGCCGAGCGCCTGGCGCAGCCGCTCGCCGACGTCCGTGCCGTACAGGTCCTCGCCCTGGATCCGGCTGGTCTCGGCGATGTGCGAGATGGAGGAGATGCCGTACCCGGTGTGCGTGAGGTCCCGGCAGGTCTCCTGGGTGAGGCCGGTGACGAAGGTGGACTGGCCCTGCCAGTAGGAGACGATCTTGGCGGTGGTGTCGAGGTTCTGGCTGGGCACGGTCTTCGGCACCGACCCGTCGGAGGCCAGGTAGACATAGGCGGCCGCGCGGGTGCGGAACTTGGCCATGGCCGTGTCGTACGACGTCTTGTCCTCCAGGAAGACGGAGATGCCGACGGCGGCCTCCATCATCGTCAGCTCCCAGTTGCCGTTGGAGTTGGAGCCCTTGATGACGGTGGGGAGGTAGACGTTGCGCAGCATGGTGGCGAAGCGGGCCTGGTTGGCCCAGGTGCCGGTGTACGTGTACTTGATGATCTCGGCGGCCTTGGGCCAGGAGGAGCCGGCCCAGCCGGTCTGCAGGGGCGCGTTGCTGTTGGTGTGGCTGGTGATGGTGGCCGACCAGGCGTCCATGATCTGGATGGCCTTCTGGGCGTACCGGGCGTCCTTGGTGATGTACCAGGCGAGGGCGTCGGTGTACGCGGCGATCGCGTCCTCGCGCTCGTCGGTGCAGCCGTAGTTCGGGTTCGAGTACGACCCGCACTCGACCGTCGCCCGGGGCGCGGGCGTGCGGTTCAGGTCGGCGTACTTGCTCGCCATCATCTGGTCGTAGGCCGCTTTCCAGGGCTGGGCGCCGGCCAGCACCTCGGTGCGGGCGAAGTCCAGCTGGGCCCTGGAGACGGTGACTCCGGGGTGCGCGAAGGTGCTGGGGGCGGCCCGCGCCGGCCAGGAGAGGGCTCCGGCGAGAAGGGCGACGACGGCCACGAGGAGTCCGGTTCTGCGCATACCTGAAGGCCTTTCGTTCATGTGAGTGAACGTGAGGCGCCTTTATGAACGGCGCGTGAGCCGTGACCGTAGGTACAGACCAATGTGCCGTCAAGGGGTCGCGCACGCAGAAGAGCCGCACCCCGAAGGGTGCGGCTCTCGAACGTTCTCCCGTGGAGCGCCTACCGGACCTCGGTGATCTCCGGTCCGCGCTGGAGCTGGCCCATGCCGCCGGAGAAGCGCGAGGACTCCTCCTGCTGGACGCCTTCGGGCACCATCTGGGCGTCGTTCGGCAGCTTCAGGACGATCGGGTCGCGGGGCGCCATCGGGCCCTCACCGCGGACCACGACGGTGTCCCGGAAGATCTGCTCCAGCAGACCGGCGGCCTGCGGCTGCACCGCGCCCTGCCCGGAGATCACCCCGCGCAGGAACCAGCGCGGGCCGTCCACACCCACGAACCTGACGACCTGGAAGCCGCCGGTGCCGTCCGGCAACTGCACCGGCACCTGGGCGCGCAGCTCCCAGCCCAGCGGACCCTCGACCTCGTCGACGATGCCGCCCTGCTGGGTGATGCCGGAGCCGATCTCCTCGCGCACCTCGCCCCAGATGCCCTCACGCTTGGGCGCGGCGAAGGCCTGGAGCTGGACCGCGCTGTCGCGCAGCACGACGGTCGCCGCGACGATCGCGTCGCCCGCGACCTCGACCCGGAGCTCCATGCCGTCCACGCCGGGCACGAACAGACCGCCGAGGTCCACCCGGCCCTCGCCGGGCTCGCGCACCTCGGTGGCGTCCCACGGCCCGTCGGGCCGGGGCTCCGGTTCCAGGCGTACGCGCTCGCGCACGCCCTCTTCCTCGTCCGCCTCGGTGTCGACGCTGTCGACGACCTGCTCGGCCTCGCCGGCCGCGTCCTCGGCGGCACCCTTCTTGTTGCGACGTCCGAACACGTCACTGTCCTTCCCGGTCGGATACGACCGAAGCGTATCGATTCCCACCCGTCCGACCGCCCTCGGCGGCCTGACCGCTTGTGCCGCTCACGTCGCCCACCGCGGCGTGCCCGCCGGTGGACCCGAAGCCCCCCTCGGCCCGCGCCGAATCGGGAAGCTCCGCGACCTCCTGGAAGCGGACCCTCTCGACCTGCTGGACGACCAGTTGGGCAATCCGGTCGAAGCGCTCGAACCGCACGGCCTCGCGCGGGTCGAGATTCACCACGATCACCTTGATCTCCCCACGGTACCCGGCATCAATCGTCCCCGGGGCATTCACGAGGGCCACACCGCACCGGGCGGCGAGCCCCGAACGAGGGTGCACGAAGGCCGCGTACCCGTCCGGGAGGGCGATCGACACCCCCGTGGGCAGGACGGCCCGCTCGCCGGGCTTCAGCTCGCACGCCTCGGTGGTGCGCAGATCGGCTCCCGCGTCACCGGGGTGCTCGTACGCCGGAAGCGGTACGTCGGGGTCGACACGGCGGATGAGGACGTCGAGAGGGCTCACGGTACGGGCGGGGCTCACGGGATACGGAGGACTTTCGGGGTGCGGCGGGGCTGCGGGGTGCGAGGGGCTCGCGGGGGTCACGGGTTCACCTCGAAGGCACGGGCGCGGCGGACCTGGTCCGGGTCGCTCATGGCGGCCTGGATCTCCGTCTGCCGGCCGTGGTCGACGAAGTGCTCGACCGGGACCTCGATGAAGAGGGCGTCGGCCCGGACCGCGACCGGGCCCTCGGGGCCGTCCACGCGTCCGGTGGCGGTCGAGTAGATCTTCCGGCCGGCCACGGCGACGACCTCGGCCTCCAGATGGAGCGTGGTGCCGACGGGCACCGGCCGCACGAAGTCGGTCTCCAGCCGTCCGGTGACCGCGATCTTCCGCAGCAGCCAGTTCAGCGAGCCGAGCGTCTCGTCGAGGGCGCTGGCCAGCACTCCGCCGTGGGCGAGGCCCGGGGCGCCCTGGTGGGCGGGGCGCACGGTGAACTCGGCGGTGAGGGAGACTCCCTCGCCCGCCCGCACCTCCAGATGCAGCCCGTGCGACTGCCCATGGCCACACCCGAAACAGTGTTCGTAGTGGGCACCGATGAACTCACCGGGCGCGGGAGCATCGGGGTGCCGCACCGGTTTCTCGGCGTAGGCGGGGGGCTGAAGAGCTGCGGAACTACCACTCACAGGCGCAGACCTTACCCGCGCGTCCGGTGAATCCGGACACCGTGCCAAGCTTGGCCCCATGCAGCTCTCCGCCACCCCGTACGAAGAACGCCTCACCGCCCCCCGGTCGTGGTGGTTCGTCAGCTTCCTGGTCGGCGTCTCGTTCGCCCTGATCCTGCTGCCCTTCGGCACCCTGCCGATGCTCGGCGGCCTGGCCGGCGGCACGGCGGCGGCAGCGGTGGTGGCCAGCTCGTACGGCTCCCCGCGCATCCGGGTCGTGGGCGACTCGCTGATCGCGGGCGAGGCGAAGATCCCGGTGTCGGCCCTGGGTGAGTCGCACATCCTCGACCCCGAGGAGGCGCGCGCCTGGCGCACGTACAAGGCCGACGTCCGCGCCTTCCTGCTGCTGCGCTCCTACATCCCCACCGCGCTGCGCGTGGAGGTCACGGACCCGCAGGACCCGACGCCCTACCTGTACCTCTCCACGCGCGAGCCGGAGGCCCTGGCGACGGCCATCGCGTCGGCGAAGACCGCGACCGCGAAGCCTTAGCACGCCGACCGGCGTTCCCCGCTCCGCCGCCCGGCTCGGCCCGGTCTCGGCCGCGGCGGCGGTCAGGCGCCGAAGTCCTCCGGGAGCTCGGCGATCGGCAGGGGCTCCGCGGGCTTCTCGAGCGGCGGCAGTTCCGGGAGCTCGTCCCACGGCACCTGGATCTTTCTCAGGTCCGTCCGGATCCGCGCCGCCAGCCTCTTGGTGTCCCGGCGGTTCATGACCGCCCCCACCGCGGCGCCCACCATGAACGGCATCAGGTTGGGCAGGTCCCGCACCATGCGCTTCATGATCTGCTGCCGGAGCTCGCGCTTCATGTGCCCGCCGAGGGCGTTGTTGATCGTCGACGGCTTCATCACGTCGATGCCGCGCTCCCCCGACCAGGAGGCCAGGTACGCGGTGCTGCGGGCCTTGAGGTTCCCCGGCGGCCGCACGCCGTACACCTCGTGCAGTTCGGCGATCAGCTTCAGCTCGATCGCCGCGACCCCGGTGATCTCGGCGGCCAGCTCGGTCGGCATGGCCGGCGGCACCGGCAGCATCGCCGCCGCACCGACCCCGGCCCCGACCGCCGAGGTCGCGCCCGCGGCGCCCGCCACCAGTTTGTCGGCGAGCTGCTCGGGCCCGAGACCCGGGAACTGCCGGCGCAGGGCCGCGAGGTCACGTACGGGGACACGCGGGGCGATCTCGATGATCCGGTCCGCGAGGTAGCCGAGCCCCGCTTTCGCCCGGCTGCCGCCCATACGGGCGCCTTCCCGGGCCAAGTCCACGGCCTTGTCACGGATGACCGCGACCCGCCGCCTGACGACGGGCGCGGCCAGGTCCGCCGGCACCGGGAGGTCACCCCGGTCGGCGGCGGGTTCGAGCGAGGCTCCCGGATCGGGCGAGCCTCGCTCGGCGTCACGCGCGCGCGGGCCGTCGGACGGCCCGGAGTCCGCTCCCCGCGAGGGGAAACGGCGCTTCCGAGGTGGGGTCGAGCCAGTCATGCCCGACCCGCCCTCAGTCGCAGTCGCGGCAGATCGGCTGACCGTTCTTCTCCCGGGCCAGCTGGCTGCGGTGGTGCACCAGGAAGCAGCTCATGCAGGTGAACTCGTCCTGCTGCTTGGGCAGCACCCGGACGGCCAGTTCCTCGTTCGAGAGGTCGGCGCCGGGCAGCTCCAAGCCCTCCGCGGCCTCGAACTCGTCGACGTCCACGGCGGACGTGGACTTGTCGTTCCGCCGGGCCTTCAGCTCTTCAAGACTGTCCGAGTCGACGTCGTCGTCGGTCTTGCGTGGAGTGTCGTAATCGGTTGCCATGTCGCTCTCCCCCTCTGGGTGTCTGCGGTGTCTCCAGCGCACGTAACGCGTGAGAGGCCGGACTTGTGCCCGACCCGAGGCGGAGATTTTGCCTCACATCAAGGTCTGTTACTCAATCGACACCCAACCGGACCCCTCGAGAGTGATCGGGTTGAATGGCGATGGGGACCGTACACGGTCCTGTCGAGGCACTTCAAAGGCGCCTCATCCTGTACTTCCCGTGATCAAGACCCCTGAAAACAGGGATTTTCCCGGCTTTATTCCCCTAGCCATGATCACGGAGAGTAGATGGCCGGAATTCCGCCCATGTGATCGATCACACACGGGGGTGCGCGCCACGCCGCCCGAAAATTCCGCGCAAAGCGAACATCCCCCGCGTGTGTCCCGATCTTGTAACTGGCTCAGACCGGCAGGGTGACCCGCATCACGAGCCCGCCGCCCTCACGGGGCTGGGCCGCGATGTGGCCGCCGTGCGCCCGGGCCACGGACCGGACGATGGACAGGCCGAGGCCGACGCCCTTGTCGCTGCCCGTGCGCTCGGTACGGAGCCGTCTGAAGGGCTCGAAGAGGTTGTCGATCTCGTACGCCGGCACCACCGGTCCGGTGTTCGCGACGGACAGTACCGCCTGGCCGTGCTGGATCTCGGTGCTGACCTCGACCCACCCGTCCTCGGGCACGTTGTAGCGCACCGCGTTCTGCAGCAGGTTGAGCGCGATCCGCTCCAGCAGCACACCGTTGCCCTGGACGACCGCCGGTTTCCGCTGCCCTCTGATGGTCACGCCCTTGGCCTCCGCCTCGGCGTGCACCTGGTCGACGGCCTGGGAGGCCACCTCGGCCAGGTCGACCGGCTTGCGCTCGATGATCTGGTTGTCACTGCGGGCGAGCAGCAGCAGACCCTCCACGAGCTGCTCGCTGCGCTCGTTGGTGGCCAGCAGGGTCTTGCCGAGCTGCTGGAGCTCCATGGGCGCGCCCGGGTCCGAGAGGTGCACCTCCAGGAGCGTGCGGTTGATCGCCAGGGGCGTGCGCAGCTCGTGGGAGGCGTTGCCGACGAAGCGCTGCTGGGCGGTGAAGGCCCGCTGCAGCCGCTCCAGCATGTCGTCGAAGGTGTCCGCGAGCTCCTTGAGCTCGTCGTCCGGGCCGTCCAGCTCGATCCGGCGGGAGAGGTCCGAGCCGGCCACCGCGCGGGCGGTGCGGGTGATCCGGCCGAGCGGGGAGAGCACCCGGCCGGCCATCGCGTAGCCGAACGCGAAGGCGATCACGGCGAGGCCGAGGAGGGCCAGCAGCGAGCGGCTGAGCAGGTTGTCCAGGGCCGCCTGGCGCTGGTGGTCCACGCACTGGGCGATCGCGGAGTTGAAGTCCGTGATCGGCACGTTGGGCATGCCGGTGATCGCCGCGCACTTGTCGCTGGAGACCTTGATCTCGGAGCCGCTGACGATCTTGAAGAACGGCTGGTTCCCGGTGCTGATCGCCTGCGCGGCCAGCAGATAGATGATCGACAGCAGCAGGATGCCGGCGATCAGGAACATGCCGCCGTACAACAGCGTCAGCCGTATGCGGATGGTGGGGCGCAGCCACGGGAAGACCGGCTGCGGCCGCCTCGGGTCCCAGGTCGGCTTCGGGGGCGCCTGCGGGGGTGCGGGAGTGGTCGCCACAGTCATCAGATCCGGTATCCCGAACCGGGGACGGTGACGATGACGGGGGGCTCGCCGAGTTTGCGGCGCAGGGTCATCACGGTCACGCGTACGACGTTGGTGAACGGGTCGGTGTTCTCGTCCCAGGCCTTCTCCAGGAGCTGCTCGGCGGAGACCACCGCGCCCTCGCTGCGCATCAGCACCTCCAGGACGGCGAACTCCTTGGGCGCGAGCTGGACCTCCTTGCCGTCGCGGAAGACCTCGCGGCGGTTGGGGTCGAGCTTGATGCCGGCACGCTCCAGGACGGGGGGCAGCGGCACGCTGGTACGGCGGCCGAGGGCCCGCACGCGCGCGATGAGCTCGCTGAAGGCGAAGGGCTTGGGGAGGTAGTCGTCGGCGCCGATC
Organism: Streptomyces sp. NPDC048288; assembly: GCF_043201555.1. Lineage (NCBI taxonomy): Bacteria > Bacillati > Actinomycetota > Actinomycetes > Kitasatosporales > Streptomycetaceae > Streptomyces > Streptomyces sp. NPDC048288. The sequence goes on along the minus strand of NZ_JBICZD010000021.1, from coordinate 74,714 downwards.
TCCAGGCCCTCGACGCGGTCGCTGACGTCGCCGGACGCGGTCAGCATGAGGACGCGCGTGGGCATGCCCAGCTCGACGATCTTGCGGCAGACGTCGTCGCCGTGCACGAGCGGGAGGTCGCGGTCGAGGACGACCACGTCGTAGTCGTTGACGCCGATGCGCTCCAGGGCGGCCGCACCGTCGTACACGACGTCGACGGCCATGGCCTCCCGGCGCAGTCCGGTGGCCACCGCATCGGCGAGCAGTTGCTCGTCCTCGACGACGAGTACGCGCACGTCGCTTGTCCTTCCTCTGTCCACCCGCGTAGCGCGCACCGGCGCACACGGGCAGGGTTCTCCACGGGATGTGTGACCTCCATCCTGCCCTTTTCGGCCATAAGTCGGCAGTAAGACGGGGGCGGGGACGGCCGGATCGGAGGCGGCCGGGCGGGAATGCGAGATTTTCTCCTGCGGTTGAGGTTTCCACGGAAGGGAGCGGGGGGAGGACGGCATGTACACCCCGCGATCACGCTCTGCATGTGCCGCAACACCATGCGGTACGTACACCGCCGCTACAGCAGAGTGGACGATGGGGGTGTCCGGCACCGTCGCCGCCCAGCAGGGCAGCGCTGGGCACCCGCGAGAGACGTGATCGCCCCTTTCGAACGGCACACCCCCGTGCCACCGACCCACGACCCTGGACGAGGGGGCGCAGCATGGACGCATTCACGACGGGACTTCTGCAGCGCATAAAGGCGACCGAGTCCGACATCACCCGGGCTCGTGACGAGGGCGACGACTTCCTCGTCGAAGTGGAACAGGCCGAGCTCGACGACCTGCGCCGCCTCGCCGCCGAACACGGTGTGGAAGTCGGCGCGACCAGCGTCTGATCCAGCCCGCAACGCACGAACAGGGCCCCGGCGAATCCAGCGCCGGGGCCCTGCCCGTACCTGATCCCTGCCCGCCGCGACCGCGTTCGATTCCTGCCGAACGCCGAACGCCGAACGCCGAACGCCGAACGCCGGTCTCCGGCGGCGGTTGCGGCGGTTCCTCAGTCGTGCCAGGCCCCGAAGTCCTCCAGCAGGCCCTGGAGGGGCTCGAAGACGCCCGGTGTACCGGCGACGGTCAGATCGCGGGACGGGGGCCCTCCGGGGCGGCCACCGGTCAGGGCGCCCGCCTCACGGGCGATGAGGTCCCCCGCTCCCCAGTCCCACGCGTTGAGTCCGCGCTCGAAGTAGCCGTCCAGCCGGCCGCAGGCCACGTCGCACAGGTCGACCGCCGCCGAGCCGCTGCGCCGGATGTCGCGCAGCAGCGGGATCAGCCGGGCGGCGACCTCGGCCTGGTGGGTGCGGACCGCGGCGACGTAGTTGAAGCCCGTGGAGACCAGCGCCTGGTCCAGCGGCGGGGCGGGCCGGCAGCGCAGCTCGCGCTCGCCCTCCCACGCCCCCGTGGCCCGGGCCCCGCCGCCGCGCACCGCGTGGTACGTCTCGCCGCGCATCGGCGCCGCCACGACGCCCACCAGGGTCTCCCCGTCCTGCTCGGCCGCGATGGAGACCGCCCAGGTCGGCAGCCCGTAGAGGTAGTTGACCGTGCCGTCGAGCGGGTCGATCACCCAGCGGATCCCGCTGGTGCCCTCCGACGAGGCGCCCTCCTCGCCGAGGAAGCCGTCGTCGGGGCGGTGCCCGGAGATCAGGTCGGTGATCAGCTTCTCCGCCGCGATGTCCATCTCGGTCACGACGTCGATCGGGCTGGACTTGGTCCGGGCGACCGCGAGGTCGGCGGGGCGGCCGTCCCGCAGCAGCGCGCCCGCGCGGGCGGCCGCTTCGAGGGCGAGGTCCAGCAGATCCTGGTACGGGGCGTCGGTCACGGGGCTCCTCACGCGTAGGGGCTGTCGGCGCCGGCCGCGGCCGGGCGGGGGGCACGGGCCGGGCAGCAGCCGACCGGGCACACGTCGTGGCTCGCGCCGAGCGCGCCCAGGGCGCACGGCGTGACCTCCCGTCCGCTCTCCGCGGCGGCCCGCTCCAGGACCAGGTCGCGGATGGCGGCGGCGAACCTGGGGTCGTCCCCGACGGTCGCGGACCGCCGTACCGGCAGCCCCAGTTCCTCGGCCTTGGCCGTGGCCTCCGTGTCGAGGTCGTAGAGGACCTCCATGTGGTCGGAGACGAAGCCGATGGGGGCCATGACGACGGCCGGGACCCCGGCGCCGTGCAGGGTCTCCAGGTGGTCGCAGATGTCGGGCTCCAGCCACGGGATGTGCGGGGCGCCGGAGCGGGACTGGTAGACGAGCCGCCAGGGGTGGTCGACGCCGGTGCGCTCGCGGACCGCGTCGGCGATCAGCTCGGCCACGTCCAGGTGCTCCTCGACGTACGCGCCGCCCTCGCCGTGCGTCCCGACCGGGCCGGAGGTGTCGGCGGACGCGGTCGGGACGGAGTGGGTGGTGAAGGCGATGTGGGCGCCCGCGCGGACGTCCTCGGGGAGGTCGGCGAGGGACGCCAGCACCCCGTCGATCATCGGCTCGACGAAGCCTGGGTGGTTGAAGTAGTGCCGCAGCTTGTCGACCTGCGGCAGGTCGAGGCCCTCGGCCGCCAGCGCGGCCAGCGAGTCCGCGAGGTTCTCGCGGTACTGGCGGCAGCCCGAGTAGGAGGCGTAGGCACTGGTGGCGAGCACCAGGACGCGGCGGCGGCCGTCGGCGACCATCTCGCGCAGGGTGTCCGTCAGATAGGGCGCCCAGTTGCGGTTGCCCCAGTAGACGGGCAGGTCCAGGCCGTGCTCGGCGAAGTCCTTGCGCAGGGTGTCCAGCAGGGCGCGGTTCTGGTCGTTGATCGGGCTGACCCCGCCGAACAGGAAGTAGTGCTGCCCGACCTCCTTGAGACGTTCCTTCGGGATACCGCGCCCGCGCGTCACGTTCTCCAGGAACGGGACCACGTCGTCCGGGCCTTCCGGGCCGCCGAAGGAGAGCAGGAGCAGGGCGTCGTAGGGGGTGGCATCGAGCGCGTCTGACATGTGCCGATCCTGCCACCCGGCGCTGACCGCCCGGAAACAGGAGCGTGAAGAGTCGGATTCGGGAGGTTTATCCCCAGTGCCCAGCGGGTGCATGAGGGTCCCCTTACTCGTAAGCTGTATCAGCCGCAATCACGCCTTACCGAGTACCGAGCCGTCGGAGACCCCCGTGCCCAGCCCCTACCGCGCCCTGTTCGCCGCACCCGGCACCAAGGGCTTCTCCGCCGCGGGCTTCGTCGGCCGGATGCCGCTGTCGATGATGGGCATCGGGGTCGTCACGATGATCTCCCAGATCAGCGGGCGGTACGGGCTCGCGGGCGCGCTCTCGGCCACCATCGCGCTCTCCGCCGCCGCGCTGGGCCCGCAGGTGTCCCGGCTGGTCGACCGGCACGGCCAGCGCCGCGTCCTGCGCCCCGCGACCCTGCTCGCGCTCACGGCGGCGGCCGGGCTGCTGTTCGCCGCCCGGTACGGAGGACCGGACTGGGTGCTGTTCGTGTGCTCCGCCGGGATCGGCGCGGTGCCGAGCCTGGGCGCGATGATCCGGGCCCGCTGGGCCGCCCTCTACCGGGGCACCCCGCAGCTGCACATCGCCTACTCGTTCGAGTCCGTCGTCGACGAGGTGTGCTTCATCTTCGGGCCGATCATCTCCATCGGCCTGTCCACGGCCTGGTTCCCGGAGGCGGGCCCGCTGCTGGCCGCCTGCTTCCTCGCCGCCGGGGTCTTCTGGCTGACCGCCCAGCGGGCCACCGAGCCGAAGCCGCACCCGCGCGAGCACCACGGCCGCGGTTCGGCGCTGCGCGCCCCCGGCCTCCAGGTACTGGTGGCGACCTTCGTGGCCACCGGAGCGATCTTCGGGGCGGTCGACGTGGTGACCGTCGCCTTCGCCGACGAACGCGGTCACAAGGGTGCCGCCAGCGTGGTCCTGGCGCTCTACGCGGCGGGCTCCTGCCTCGCCGGGGTGGTCTTCGGCCTGTTGCGGTTCGCGGGGAAGCCGGAACGCCGGTGGCTGCTGGGCATATGCGCGATGGCCGTGAGTATGATCCCCCTCCTACTGGTCGGAAACTTGCCGCTTCTGGCCGTGGCGCTGTTCGTTGCGGGTCTGTCCATCGCGCCGACGATGATCACGACGATGTCCCTCATCGAAGAGCACGTACCTCGCGCGAAACTCACCGAGGGCATGACCTGGGTGAGTACCGGCCTCGCGGTCGGGGTGGCGCTCGGCTCCTCGGTCGCCGGCTGGGTGATCGACGCTGCCGGGGCCCGTGCCGGGTACGGGGTCCCGGCCGTGTCCGGGGCCGTCGCGGTCGCGGTCGGTTTCCTCGGGTACCGCCGGCTCAGCAGGCCGGCCACGGGTCGGGGAGGCATCGTTGGGCAGCACAGCGAGCGGGAAGAGCGGCACGTGGCGTAACTGGGGAGGGAATGTCACCGTCCGCCCCGCGCGGGAGGTCACGCCCGCCTCCGTGGACGAGCTCGCCGCGGCCGTACGGCAGGCGGCCGAGGACGGCCTGAAGGTGAAGGCGGTCGGCAGCGGCCACTCCTTCACCTCGATCGCCGCCACCGACGGTGTCTCGATCCGCCCTCAACTGTTGACCGGCATCCGCGGCATCGACCACCAGGCCATGACCGTCACGGTCGAGTCGGGCACCCCGCTCAAGAGACTCAACATGGCCCTGGCCCGCGAGGGCCTGTCGCTGACCAACATGGGCGACATCATGGAGCAGACGGTCTCCGGTGCCACCAGCACCGGCACCCACGGCACCGGCCGTGAGTCCGCCTCGCTCGCCGCCCAGATCAAGGCGCTCGAACTGGTCACCGCCGACGGCTCGGTGCTCACCTGTTCGGAGAAGGACAACCCCGAGGTGTTCGCGGCGGCCCGGGTCGGCCTCGGCGCCCTGGGCATCGTCACCGCGATCACCTTCGCGGTGGAGCCGCTCTTCCTGCTCGCCGCGCGCGAGGAGCCGATGCCGCTGGACCGGGTGCTCGCCGAGTTCGACCAGCTCCGCGCCGAGAACGAGCACTTCGAGTTCTACTGGTTCCCGCACACCGGCAACACCAACACCAAGCGCAACAACCGCAGCGCGGGGCCGGCGCAGCCGGTGAGTCAGCTGGCCGGCTGGTTCGAGGACGAGTTCCTCTCCAACGGAGTCTTCCACGCGGCCCAGTTGCTCGGCCGCGCGGCGCCCGCCGTCGTACCGACGATCGCCCGGATCTCCAGCACGGCGCTGTCCGCGCGGAGTTACACGGACATCCCGTACAAGGTCTTCACATCCCCGCGCCGGGTGCGCTTCGTGGAGATGGAGTACGCGGTTCCGCGCGAGGCGCTGGTGGACACGCTGCGGGAACTGAAGGCGATGGTCGACCGTTCAGGTCTCAGGGTGAACTTCCCGGTCGAGGTCCGCACCGCCCCGGCCGACGACATCGCGCTGTCCACCGCCTCCGCCCGGGACAGCGCCTATGTCGCCGTGCACATGTTCCGCGGCACTCCGTACCAGGCGTACTTCACCGCCGCCGAGCGCATCTTCACCGCCCACGAGGGGCGCCCGCACTGGGGCAAGGTGCACACCCGGGACGCGGAGTACTTCGCCGAGGTCTATCCGCGCTTCGGCGAGTTCACCGCACTGCGGGACCGGCTCGACCCGGACCGGCTGTTCCAGAACGACTACCTGCGGCGGGTCCTGGGTCAGTGAACTCGCCCGGCGCCGGGGGCGCTTGCTCCCGGCGTCCGCCGGCCCCCCTTCGAACTTCCCTTCGCCCCCTCCCCCGTACCGGTTCCGGGAGGGGACGTACGGACGAAAGCCATTAGTTCCGTTTCGGTGGATTGCGTGAAGTACGCCACGTTCAAGATCCCGAGAAGCGGGCAACCGGCGGCCGAAGAGCGGTTGTTGCCAGAAGTTGGGCGGCGCGCCAATCCACGCACGTGGCCCGAATGGAGTACTGTTTCGAGCCCTGGGTCCGGTCTCCCGCCTGGGCGTCCGGAGCCTTGCAGGACCGCCGGGAGGGGGCTAGTTGCACAGGGTGACGGAGTTGGTCACTTAGCGTTGCGAATAGGTAACCGTGCCATAACGGCGTTCCCGGGCCCGTGCCCGACACGCCGGGCAACTCGGCAAGGTTGTGGCAGGCTGCACCCGGGCAGGCCACACTCGACTAGCGGAAGCAGCGACGCACGTGACGTCGGCAGGCACCACCCGGGAGGTCCCCATGCCCGAACTGCGTGTCGTGGCCGTCTCCAATGACGGCACACGGCTGGTGCTCAAGGCTGCCGACTCAACGGAGTACACCCTTCCGATCGACGAACGGCTCCGTGCCGCCGTGCGCGGCGACCGGCCCCGGCTCGGGCAGATCGAGATCGAGGTCGAGAGCCATCTCCGGCCCCGAGACATCCAGGCGCGGATACGGGCGGGCGCCAGCGCGGAAGAGGTCGCGCAGCTCGCCGGGATCCCCGTCGACCGGGTGCGGCGCTTCGAGGGTCCGGTACTGGCCGAGCGCGCCTTCATGGCCGAACGAGCCCGCAAGACACCCGTCCGCAGGCCCGGCGAGAACTCCGGTCCGCTGCTCGGCGAGGCCGTGCAGGAGCGACTGGTGCTGCGCGGCGCCGAGAAGGACACCGTCCAGTGGGACTCCTGGCGCCGTGACGACGGCACCTGGGAGGTCCTGCTGGTCTACCGGGTCGCGAGCGAACCGCACTCGGCGAGCTGGACCTACGACCCGCCCCGGCGGCTCGTCCAGGCGGTCGACGACGAGGCGCGCTCGCTGATCGGCGAGTCCGACGACCTCGCCGTACCGGAGCCCAGCTTTCCGTTCGTGCCGCGGATCGCGCGGCTGCCGCGCGACCGGCCGCTGGATCGCACCGGCGACCGGGACCGCGAGCGGCCGAGTCTGCCCGCGCAGTCGTCCGAACCGGTCGAGGAGACGACCGGCGAACGCGACTCGCTGACCAGCCTGTTGGAGGCGGTGCCGAGCTTCCGGGGCGACATGGTGGTCCCGGAGCGCCCGGCGGAACCCCAGCCGGAGGAGCCCGTCACGGAACCGGCGGAGGAGGAGCCCCCCGCCCCGGCGGCCTCGGCCGGCTCCGCCTACGCGGACGTCCTGATGCCCCGTTCGGTCGGCAGCCACCGCGACCGCCTGATCGGCGCCACCGACCGCCAGGCCGAGGCCGACGGTGTCCGCCCCGGCCGCCGGGCCGCCGTGCCGAGCTGGGACGAGATCGTCTTCGGCACGCGGCGCAAGAAGCAGGAGTAGGAACAGGTCGTACGACCGTACGAGGGCGGGAGGCACGCGAGCGCGCCTCCCGCCCTCGTCGTGCGCTACTGCGGGTCGGGACCGACCGCGACCGGGCGGGACGGATCGGACGACCACTCCGACCACGAACCGACGTACAGCGCCGCCGGGATGCCCGCGACGGCCAGCGCCAGCACCTCGTGGGCACCGGAGACGCCCGAACCGCAGTAGACGCCCACCTCGGCCCCCTCCGAGGCGCCCAGGCCCTTGAAGCGGCCCTGGAGTTCGGCGGCGGGCAGGAGGCGCCCGTCGGGGCCGACGTTCTCGGTGGTCGGCGCCGACACGGCACCCGGGATGTGGCCGCCGACCCGGTCGATCGGCTCCACGTCACCCCGGTACCGCTCCCCCGCGCGGGCGTCGAACAGCACACCCGAACGAGCCAGCCCGGCCGCCCCGTCCACGTCGAGCAACGGCACGGCGCCCGGCGCCGGTTCGAAGTCGCCCCGGACCGGCTCGATCAGGTCAGTCGAAAGAGCGCCCTCCCAGGACGGCAACCCGCCGTCGAGCACCCGCACATCCGGGTGACCCGTCCAGCGCAGCAGCCACCAGGCGCGGGCCGCCGCCCAGCCCTGCCCGCCGTCGTAGACGACGACCGGCCGGTCCGCCGACACGCCCGCGCGGCGCATCGCCGCACCGAAGACGGCCAGGTCGGGCAGCGGATGCCGGCCGCGCTCGCCGGGCGCCGAGGCCAGTTCCCCGTCCAGCTCCACGAAGACGGCGCCCGGCAGATGCCCGGCCGCGTACGCGGCCCGGCCGTCGAAGGCCGGTGTGCCGGGCGGGGTCAGCTGCCAGCGGACGTCGAGCAGTACGGGCGGGTTCGGCCCGGTCAGGTCGTCGGCGAGTTCGGTTGCGGTGATGATGGCTTCCATGGCCCCATCCTTACGCCAGGGGTGGCCGCAACGTCCAGGTACGACTACTCTGCTCGGCCGGACAGCCTCGATCACCGGGCGTACGGGATCGGGCACATGCTGTACAGCTGATGGACACCCGACGGCAATCGACCGGAAACGGGCGAGAAGCGGCAGACCAGGCATCCTCGCGGCGAAACCGCCCGCACGGGCGTGGACACCCGACGCCACGGAGGGTGCGGGAACCGGCACAGGGCGTGCCCGGGGCCGCGGCAGGACCGGTCCGGGGAGCGGAAGCGACACGGCCACCGCGAGGGGCCGAGGAGAGAGTGACGATGACCGAGGTACGGGGATCGGCGGGCGCGAACGGCGGCACACACGCCCGGCGCGCGCCCGGCACCCCCTGCTGGGTGAGTCTGATGGTGCACGGCTTGACCACGACCGAGGAGTTCTACGGAGCGCTGTTCGGCTGGGAGTTCCAGCCCGGGCCCCAGCAGCTCGGCCCCTACGTGCGGGCCCTGCTCGACGGCCGGGAGGTCGCGGGGATCGGGCAGCTGCCGCCGGACCTGCGTCTGCCGATCGCCTGGACGCCGTACTTCGCCTCCGACGACGTGGACCTGACGGCCGAGACGGTACGGCTGTGCGGCGGCACCCTGGGCGTCGGCCCGCTGGACGCGGCCGAGGCCGGGCGGATGGCCATCGGCTCCGACCCCTCCGGCGCGGTGTTCGGCATCTGGCAGGCCACGGCCCACCTCGGCACGGCCGTCACCGGCGTCCCCGGCACACCCGCCTGGAACGAACTGCTCACCTTCGAGACCGGAAGCGTCGCCAAGTTCTACGAGACGGTGTTCGGTTACGAGGAGGAGCCGGTGGTCTCCGCCGGCTTCGACTACGTCACCCTGCACGTCGAGGGCCGGCCGGTGGCCGGCATCCACGGCGTCGGCCTCTCGCTGCCCCGGGACCGGGGGCCGCACTGGCTGACGTACTTCGAGGTGGCCGAGGTGGACGCCACCCTGCGCGGGGTGACCGCGCTGGGCGGCCGGGTGCTGAAACCGGCCCGGGACAGCGCGCACGGGAGGGTGGCCACGGTGGCCGACCCGGAGGGCGCGGTCTTCTCGGTGATCCAGAGCCCGCGCTGAGCCCGCGCCTCCGGCCGGTTCACCGACGGCCGGTCCGGCGTGGGACGGCACGGACCGCGCCGCCCCACGCCTCACTCGCACCGGTCAGTGCTTGCCGCACTTGTTGACGTCGATCCGCACGATCTGCGGGTCGTGGTCGCTGGCCTGGTCCGCGAACTCGGCGTTGATGTGCACCACGTCGTAGTCGAAGTGGGTCACCGCCGGGCTGGTCAGGATGTGGTCCAGGGTCTGCGAGTTGCCGTCGTACACATAGGTGTAGCGCTGATCGGCCGGCAGGGTGGTGATCAGCGGCTTGAGGACGCCGCCGTCGGTGAGGGTGGTCACCGTCCGGGAGAACTCGTAGTCGTTCAGGTCGCCGAGCACCACGGCCTTGGCGTTCTTGTCGGCCGCGAGCAGGGACTTGACGAACGTGTTGACCTCGGCGGCCTGGGCCGCGCGCTGGGTCTCCGAGCTGCGGGCCGGCGGCTGGTAGCGGCCGTGCAGGGGCTGGTCGCCGCCCTTGGACGTGAAGTGGTTGGCGACGACGAACACGGTCTCGCCGTGGAAGACGAACTCGCCCACCAGCGGCTTGCGGCTGCTGTCCCAGGCGTCGCTGGTCGGGTCGATGCGGCCCGGGGAGTACGTCAGCTGCGCGCCCTTGCGGGTCTTGACCACGCTGGTGCCCGTGGTGGCGTCGCCGCCGGCGCGGTCGGTGAAGGAGACCCGCTTGGGGTTGAAGAGGAAGACCTGGCGGATGTTGCCGCCGGGCTCGCCGCCGTCCTGGTCGTTCTCCGGCGAGATGTAGCGCCAGGAGTAGCGGGGGCCGCCGGCCGCGCGGATGGCGTCGGTGAACCGCTTCAGGGTCGCCTCGGCGGTGACGGTGCCGTCGTCCGTGGCGCCGTTGTCGTCCTGGATCTCCTCCAGGGCCACGACGTCGGGCGAGTTGAGGTTGACCGCGACGCCCTCGGCGAGCCGGTCGAACTTCTCCTGGTCGTCCAGCGCGTCCAGGTTCTCCACGTTGTACGTGGCGACCGCCAGCTCGTCGCCCTTCTGGCGGCGGGTCACCTCGCGCTTGAGGCCGTTGTCGACCAGGCTGCCCAGCTGGGTGGCCTGGACGTTGTAGCCGCCGTACGTGGAGTAGTCGAGCGGGCCGGTGGTGGCGCCGGACAGCTCGTCGCCGACGTTCGCCGCCGGGAAGGCGGTGGTGGTGTCGAGGGACATCACCTCGATACGGCCGGTGTTGGGCTGGTCGTACGAGGAGTAGAGGGTGCCGCCGCGCGGGGTCGGGTTCTCGTCGGGCTTGACCGTCACCCACAGCTCGCCGTACGCGTCGGAGGCGCCGACCACGCGGGCGTCGGAGAACGTGGTCCGCATGCCCTCCAGGGACTCGTAGAAGTCCTGGGCGTAGACGGTCGGCTGGAGGGCGAGCGACTCGATGCTCGCGCCGTCGGCGGTGGGGATGTACGCGGCCGGTACGGAGGCCGCGTCCAGGGTGACGGCCGCGGGCAGCGCGTTGCCGCTGGAGAGCACGGTGGTGGTCGGGCTGCCGATCTCGGTGACCGACTGGCTGGTGCTGCTCGGGTAGTACTCGCTGACCTTGCCGCTGACCAGCACCGAGTCGCCGACGGCCACGGCGGGGACGGCCGAGCCGGTGTACACGAAGACGCCCTCGCTGGTGCGCGGGTCGGCGTCGGGCGTCGGGTCCTGGATCCAGAAGCCCTTCGAGCCGGAGGTACGGACACCCGTGACGATGCCCGGCACCTTGGCGACGGTCTGCCCGGCGAGCGGGGAGAGCCGGGTGGTGCCCTGGATGTCGTGGACGCGGACGGTGCCCGGCTGGGTCGGGTCGTCGTCGCCTCCGCCGTCGCCGTCGCCCGAACCCGGCGTCTGACCGGCCGAGTTGACGGGCGAGGGGGTGCCCGAGGCGAGGTCCGCCGCGTTGTCGTCGGTGTCGGCCAGGGTGGCGGCCCGCGCCACGGAGGCGGTGTTGGAGGCGCCGGTGGCCGGGCCGCTGCCCTCGCGGACGACGGCGGTGCCGTAGCCGACCAGGTCGACAATCCGGCTGTCGGCCGCGCAGTCGGCGGCCGTCTTGCAGGTGAGCGCGGTGGTGCCGGAGACGAGGGCGATGGTGCCGGTGGTCGCGCTCATCGCGATCGAGCCGGTCGCGTCCGCGGTCGGCAGGGCCGTGGTGCCGCCGGTGCCCTGCGCCTCGGCGACCAGGAAGCGGCCGCCGGGGGCGACCGAGCCGGTCAGCTGGGTCACCTGCCACTGCGAGGACGAGGACGGTGAACCGGGCAGGTACTGCACGCTGTAGCCGGCCAGGTCGTACGCGGCGGACCCGGCGTTGCCGAGCTCGACGAAGTCCCGGGTCAGGGTCGCGCCGGAGTTGCCGCCTCCGCCGTACACCTCGGCGATCACCGCCGTGGCGGACGGAGCGGCGTACGCGACGGGGAGGGCGGTGATCGCGAAGGCGCTCGCCGCGCTCACGGAAATCAGCGGGTAGGCGGCGCGGCGCATGCGGGATCTGCTCCCTGCGGGTCTGGACACGCTGGCGGTCTCCTCGGACGTCGGATGCTTCAACACGCCGCCGACCGACGGCGCTTGGACCGGTCGTGTGGGGGGAGTCGGCTCAAGTTACGCGCGTAGAGACGGGATCGCCAAGGGCTCTTGGGTTAAATCCAGGAAACAGCGGGGTGGTTCGGGTGGCCCTACGGGACCGGCAGGACGTCGGGCGAGAGGGCCGCCGCCCGGGCCGTCGCGCTCGTCATCCGCTTGCGGTGGTGGCGTCGGCACAGCACCTCGTAACCGACCTTCCCGGCCGAGCCGTTGACGTCTCCGACGACCACCTGGGCGCCCTCGACGACCATCTCGCCGTCGACCGTGCGGGCGTTGTGGGTGGCGCGGGCGCCGCACCAGCACAGGGCCTCCACCTGGAGCACCTCGACCCGGTCGGCCAGCTCCACCAGCCGCTGGGAGCCGGGGAACAGCTTGGAGCGGAAGTCGGTGGTGATGCCGAACGCGTAGACGTCCAGGCCCAGATCGTCGACCACGCGCGCGAGCTGGTCGATCTGCTCGGGCGCGAGGAACTGCGCCTCGTCGGCGATGACGTAGTCCGCGCGGCCGCCCTGGGAGAGGTGGTCGACCAGGTAGGCGTACAGGTCCTGGCCGTCCTCGACCTCGACGGCGTCCGTGACCAGGCCCAGCCGGGAGGACAGCTTGCCGTGGCCCGCGCGATCGTCACGGCTGAAGATCATGCCGACCAGGCCGCGGGCCGACCGGTTGTGCTCGATCTGCAGAGCCAGGGTCGACTTCCCGCAGTCCATCGTTCCGGAGAAGAACACCAGCTCGGGCATGGGGAGTTGAGCACCTTTCGGTTGCGGTGGGGCGGTGGGGGACGAGGGTGTCAGGAGCGTACTTCGAGCAGCGGGACGAGCTGCTCGGCGGGGGTCATCGAACCGTGGTTGCCGACCATGGCCGACTCCTTGGGCTCCCGCTCGGAGGCGATGATAAGAACGTCGTCGTGCGCGGCCGCGACCACGTCGCCGATCCGTTCGCGGACCCGCCGGTCGAACCGGTCCGGCGGGCCGAACCAGCCGGCCGCGATCGCCTCGTCCCGCGAGGCCACCCAGAACTGCTCCCCGAGCACCTCGCGCCAGCAGGTCAGCACGTCGTCCTCGGCGCCCGGCACCGCGTAGACGTGCCGGGCCCGGCCCTCGCCGCCGAGCAGGGCGACCCCGGCCCGCAGCTCCCAGTCCTCGTCGAAGTCGATGCGGTGCTGCTCGTCGAACGGGATGTCGACCATGCCGTGGTCGGCGGTGACGTACAGCGCGCTGCGCGGCGGGAGCTGCTCGGCGAGCCGCTGGACGAGCCGGTCGACGTGCATGAGCTGACCGCGCCAGGTGTCGGAGTCGACGCCGTAGCGGTGCCCGGCGCCGTCCAGTTCGGCGTAGTACGTGTACACCAGGGCGCGGTCGGCGGCGGCCAGCTGCTCCGCCGCGAGGTCCATCCGCTCCTCGCCGGTCAGCCGCCCGTGAAACGTTCCGCCGCTGAGCGCGACCTTGGTGAGCGGGGTGTGCTGAAAGTGCGGGGAGGAGACCTGGGCGGCGTGCACCCCGGCGTCCTGGGCGAGCTGGAAGACGGTGGGGTACGGCTGCCAGGCGGCCGGGTCGGTCCAGGGCTGCCAGCGGAGCTGGTTCATCAGCTCACGGGTGGCCGGGTTGCGGACGGTGTAGCCGGGCAGGCCGTGCGCGCCCGGCGGCAGGCCGGTGCCGACGGAGGCCAGGGAGGTCGCGGTGGTCGCGGGGTAACCGGCGGTGATCGGCCGTCCCGTCCCGCCGCGCGAGCTGCCGAGCAGCGAGGTCAGCAGGGGCGCCTCGCCCGGGTGGGCCTTGATCTGCTCCCAGCCCAGTCCGTCGATCAGGAAGACGCAGTTGCGGTCGGCCGCGGACAGCTCCGTGATCGACGCGGTCATTCCGGGGACGGCCATGCCGGCGGCCAGGGTGGGCAGCAGGTCGGCGAGGGAGCCGCTGCCGTACTCGGGCAGCGGCGCGGAGTCCAGGGCGAGCGGTTCCGGGTGGTCCCAGGCGGCGTACGCCATCAGCGCGTGACGTCCGCGGTCGCCTCGGAGATGGCCTGGGCGAAGGCGAGCGCCTGGCGCACCGTCTCCGGGCCGTCCCCCGCCTCGCTGACGCGCAGGCTGAGGTCGTCGGCGGTGGAGTTGCCCGTGTACCCGTGGTCGGCCTCGCAGTTGGGGTCGCCGCAGGCGGCCGGCTCCAGGTCGATGCGGGAGACCGCGCCCCAGCCGATGGTCAGCACGATCTCGCGGGGCAGGGTGCCCGGCGTGTACTGCTCCGGGTTGGCCACGACCCGGCTGACCACGACCGACGAGATCCGGCCGAGCTTGACCGACTCCGTCGAGGTGGTGGCGTACGGGGTCGGGGAGGTGCTGTCGGCGGCCTGCTCGTCGGTGTGGCTGACGATGAAGCGGTTGCCGGTGAGGACGAGCACGGTCACATGCCGCCGGACCTCGTTCTGGTCGAACGTCGTCTCCTGGTGGACCAGGTACGACCGGATCGGCTCGCCGCCCACGGCGGCCTCCACCGCCTCGGCCACGAGGGCCGGGTAGTAGCCGCTGCGCTCGATCGCGACGCGCAGCCCCTGGGTCGTCGTACTGGTCTTGGCCATGGCGTCCATCTTAATCCGTGGGCAAGGGGGCCCGGGCCAGTCGGGAGGCCCGCTTCGAACGCCGTCGGCGGAGGCGGGCGTTCGCTCCGCTCAGTACGCGGGCAGGGTGCGCGGGCCGAGATCGTCGCGGGCGGGCGGGGGTGCGAGGCGGACGGTGGCGCCGAGGACGCTGAGGCCGTGCCGGGCGACCACGACCGGTTCCAGGGTGACCGCGACCACCTCGGGGTGGTCGTCGACCAGCCGGGACACCCTGAGCAGCAGCTCCTCCAGGGCGGGCGTGTCGACCGGGGTCGAGCCGCGCCAGCCGAACAGCAGGGGGGCGGTCCGGATCGACCGCACCAGTGAGGTCGCGTCCCGGTCGGTGACCGGAACCAGCCGGTGCGCCATGTCCCCCAGCAGCTGGGACGCGGCCCCCGCGAGCCCGAACGACAGTACGGCCCCGGCGGCCGGGTCGATCACGGCCCGTACGACGGTGTCGACGCCCCGGGGCGCCATCCGCTGCACCACCGGGCGCAGCTCCTCCGGCGGCCCGAACAGCTCGGTCAACTCGGTGTACGCCCGGCGCAGTTGCTCCTCGTCCGCGAGATCCAGCCGCACCCCGCCGAGGTCCGCGCGGTGGCGCAGGTGCGGGGCGGTGGCCTTGAGCGCGACGGGGTAGCCCAGGTCGCGGGCGGCCCCGGCGGCGGCCTCGGGGGTGGGGGCGGGCAGGGCGCGGTGCACGTCGATGCCGTACCCGCCGAGCAGCGCGCAGGTCTCCTCGACGCCGAGGGTGAGCCCTTCGCCCCGCTCCAGCAGCGCCCCGATCAGCTCGGCGGTCCCCTTCTCGTCGATGTCCTCGTACTCGGGCACCTTTCCGGGCTCGGCGGCCTCCCGCCGCCACTGCGCGTACTTCACGGCCTCGGCGAGGGCGCGTACGGCGCGTTCGGCGGCGGGGTAGGCGGGGATGAGGCGGGAGCAGGGGTGGGGGGTGGGAGGCGCCGGTGTCCTGTCGGCCGCCGCTTCCGCGGTGGGCGGGCGTTCCGCGGGGCGCTGGAGATCCCCCCTTTCCGGCGGAGCCGAGGCCTGCGATGCCTGTGATGCCTGCGGCGCCTGCGGCGCGGTGCGGCCCGCGGCCGACAACGCCTCCGCGAGCCCGCCGAGCTCCACGTGCACCACGAGGACCGGCTTGCCCGGAACCCCCTCGGCCGCCGAGCGCAGCGCCTCCGCCAGCTCCGCGTCCCCGACCGTCCCCTCCCCGATCGTGGGGATGGCGGTCACCACGACCGCGTCGCACGAGTCGTCCGCCAGCGCTCCGGCGAGCGCCCGGTGGAAGTCCGCCGCCGTCGCCCCGGTCGTCAGATCGAGCGGCCGCGCGGGGCGCAGCCCCTCGGCCAGGCAGCGGTCGTACGTGAGCAGCCCCAGCGACTCCGAGTTCCCGACGATCGCCACCCGGGGCCCGGCCGGCAGCGGCTGGCGCGCGAGCAGCAGCCCCGCGTCGACCAGCTCCGTGATCGTGTCGACGCGGATCACCCCGGCCTGCCTCAGCAGCGCGGACACCGTGGCGTGCGGCAGCCGGGTCGCCCGTACCGCGTGCCCCTGCGGGGCGGACCCGGCCCCCTGGACCACGACCAGCGGCTTCGCCGCCGCGGTCCGCCGCGCGAGGCGGGTGAACTTGCGCGGGTTGCCGATGGACTCCAGGTACATGAGGACGACGTCGGTGTCGGGGTCGTCGTACCAGTACTGGATGACGTCGTTGCCGGAGACGTCCGCGCGGTTGCCGGAGGAGACGAAGGTGGAGACGCCCGTGGTCCCGGTGACGCCTCCGCCGCGCCGGTGCAGCCGGGAGAGCAGGGCGATGCCGATGGCGCCGGACTGGGCGAACAGGCCGATCCGGCCGGGGCGGGGCATCTCGGGCGCGAGGGAGGCGTTCAGCCGGACGTCGTCCGCGGTGTTGATGATCCCGAAGGCGTTGGGGCCGATGATCCGCATGCCGTACGTGCGCGCGTGCCGGACGAGTTCGCGCTGGCGCGCGCGGCCGTCCTGGCCGCTCTCCGCGTATCCGGAGGCCAGCACCACCAGGCCCTGGACGCCGTGTTCGCCGCAGTCGGTGACGACGCCGGGGACGTGCTCGGCGGGTACGGCGACCACGGCGAGGTCGACCGGTCCTTCGATGTCCCGTACGGAGCGGTGCGCGGACACCCCGTCGACCTCCTTGAGGTCGTCCGGGAAGGCCTGGTTCACGGCGTGCAGGCGGCCGGTGAAGCCGGCGTCCCGGAGGTTGCCGAGGACGCTGCGGCCGACCCCGCCGGGCGCGCGGCCGACGCCGATCACCGCCACGGAGCCGGGTGCCAGCAGCCGTCGTACCGAACGGGCCTCCGCGCGCTGCTCGCGCGCCCGCTGGACGGCGACGGAGCGGTCCGTGGGCTCCAGGTCGAACTCCAGGCGGACGACACCGTCCTCGAAGCTGCGCTGCTGGGTGTAGCCGGCGTCCGTGAACACCTTGATCATCTTGGAGTTGGCGGGCAGCACCTCGGCCGCGAACCGGCGGATGCCGCGCTCGCGCGCGACGGCGGCGATGTGCTCCAGCAGGGCGGAGGCGACCCCGCGGCCCTGGTGGGCGTCCTGGACGAGGAAGGCGACCTCGGCCTCGTCGGCGGGGGCGGAGGCGGGCATTCCGTCGGTGCCAATGCGGTCATAGCGTACGGTTGCGATGAACTCGCCGCCGATGGTGGCCGCGAGTCCCACCCTGTCCACAAAGTCGTGGTGCGTGAAGCGGTGGACGTCCTTGGCGGAGAGCCTGGGGTACGGCGCGAAGAAGCGGTAGTACTTCGACTCGTCCGAGACCTGCTCGTAGAAGCTGACCAGCCGGTCGGCGTCGTCGACGGTGATGGGCCGGACGCGCGCGGTGCCGCCGTCGCGCAGTACCACGTCCGCCTCCCAGTGGGACGGGTACTCGTGCCGGTCCTGCGGGTCCGCCGGGGTCTGCATGGGCCCCAGCGTACGGCTCGCGTACGACAACGGCGCGAGGCAGTCTGTGCAGGACGGAAGTCGGACCGAGGCCGCGGTCCGACGACACACCCGGAGGGGGCCCATGCCCGCTCCGAGGTTGCTTCACGATATGGGAAACTGGTCTAGACAACCCTGAAAACCGAAGGGCAGCATCACATGGCTGAGCGCCGCGTCAACGTCGGCTGGGCCGAGGGCCTCCACGCCCGCCCCGCTTCCATCTTCGTCCGAGCCGCCACGGCCGCAGGCGTCCCGGTGACGATCGCCAAGGCCGGGGGCAACCCCGTCAACGCGGCCTCCATGCTGGCCGTTCTGGGCCTGGGCGCCCAGGGCGGCGAGGAGATCGTGCTCGCCTCCGAGGCCGAGGGCGCGGACGCCGCCCTCGACCGCCTGGCCAAGCTGGTCGCCGAGGGTCTCGAGGAGCTCCCCGAGACCGTCTGAGCGCCGTAGCGCCCGCACGGCCGAGGCCGCGCCACCCCTGCGAGGGCGGCGCGGCCTCGTCGTTCCCACGCAGACCCCGGCATGTGCCGGGAATTCATGACAGGCGCCCGTGACTTTACGGCGGGTCCGCACGGGTTCATTCGGGAGCCTGCCCTCAGCCATTTCGGCGGGCACGCCGACGACACGCCACCGGAATTCCCGGAGCGCGCGAATTCGGGCAGCGGAAATACGCCTCCACCGAATAACACCTCTTTGTATACGGCGCGCGTGTTAATGCCGCAGGCCCGACATGTTTACGGGGTGTTGCGAAGTCCTCACACCGTTCGCCCGTTCGGTACCGCCGGAAAAGCGCAGCCGGTGCGCGGCCGTCGAGCGCTCGGTGTGCAGCGCGGTGATCGCCCGCGCGCGCTCGCCGTCGCCGCGGGTGACCGCGTCCACGATGGCGCCGTGCTCGGCCCACGACTCGACGGGGTTGGCGGGCGCGTCGACGGCGTACATCCAGGCGATCTTGTGCCGCAGCTGGGTGAGGGTCGAGGTCAGGGCGTGGCTGCCGGTGGCCTGGGCGAGCGTCTCGTGGAACCAGCCGCCCAGCGAGCGCAGGTCCTCGCTGCTGCCCCGCCGGGCCCGCTCCTGGCCCAGCCTGACGAGTCCGCGCAACACCTTCAGGTGGGCCTCGGTGCGGCGCTGGGCGGCCCGGGAGGCGCCCAGCGGCTCCAGCAGCAGGCGCATCTCCAGCAGGTCGGCGGCCTCCTGCTCGCTCGGTTCGGCGACGCACGCGCCCGCGTGCCGGCGCGTGACCACGAAGCCCTCGGCCTCCAGCGTGCGCAGGGCCTCGCGGACGGGGACGCGCGAGACGCCGTAGCGGCGGGCCAGGAGTTCCTCGGTGAGCCGGCTGCCGCGCTCGTAGACACCCGCGACGATGTCGTCCCGGATCGCCGTGCATACCGAGTGCGCCGGAATACGCATGACCGACCTCCGTCTTAATCCCCGTGAAACGCCGCCGAGTGGCGCCCGTTCCGTGACTCTATTGCAATGAGCGGGAATTTCCGACGGGGGGCCGGATTCCATGGATATATTTTGGACAGCAAGGGCGCGAAAACGGCGAAAGCCCCGGCTCGGGAGCCGGGGCTTCGGAAGATCTCGCGGTGCTCACACCGTCCGCGTCAGACGTTCACGCCGTGCTTGCGGAGGTAGGCGACCGGATCGACGTCCGAGCCGTACTCGGGGGTCGTGCGGGCCTCGAAGTGGAGGTGCGGGCCGGTCGTGTTGCCCGTGGACCCGGAGAGACCGATCTGCTGGCCCGGGGTGACCTTCTGGCCCACCGAGACGCCGATGGACGACAGGTGGCCGTACTGGGTGTACATGCCGTCGGCCATCTTGATGACGATCTGGTTGCCGTAGGCCCCGCCCCAGCCGGTGGAGACGACCGTGCCGGTGCCGACCGCGTGCACGACCGTGCCACTGGCGGCGTGGAAGTCGATGCCGGTGTGGGCACCCGAGGACCACAGGGAGCCGCCGGTCTTGTAGCCGGTGGAGACGTACGAGTCGGAGATCGGCGCGACGAAGGCGTTGAGCCGCTTGCGCTCGGCCTCCCGCGCGGCGCGCGCCTTGGCCGCGCGCTCCTTCTTGACCTCCGCGACGGCCTTCTTGCGCGCGGCCTCCTCGGCGGCCTTGCGGTCGGCGGCGGCCTGCTGCGCGGCGGCCTGGGCGTCGATCTGGTCGGCGACCGTGTCGCTGACCGTGATGACCGGGGTGAGGCCGGTCTGCTCGACGGAGTTCTCGGCGGCGAGCGCCGGGGCTGCGGAGACGGTGCCGATGACACCGGTGGTGGTGAGAGCCGCGATACCGGCGGCCTGCGCGGTGGTGCGCTTCACCCGGCCGGGACGACGGTGCTTCCCGGAGGCGCACATGAACGCCATGTAGAGGCTGGTCCTTTCCTTCCCTCTCGCCTACCGGGTTAGCTGACGGGTTCGGAGCAGGAAGGTCTCCTACGGGCCCCCTCGCGGCTCGCGCGGGCGCCCGATTCACCCCAGGGACGACGTGGGTCCCCGGCTCCCCTGGCTCGCGCCGTACGGGGACTCGGCGATGGCTGTCCGGTGCCGCGGGCGCGGCGCACTGCCTGACGGACAGCCCGGAAGAACCTATGAGGGCGGGCTCTCAATGCCCAAACGGATCACGTTTTTTGTAGCGCATCCCACAGGGCAGACAGGCAACCTCCGCCCCAATTCGGACATTTAAGGGCCCTGGTGACACCACGGTCACCAGGGCCCTCGCACGCGCGCGTGTCCGCCGTCCGGCTACTCGGCGGCGACGACCGTGACGGTGCCGATCCCGAGGGCCTCGACGGGCTCCTTGATCTGTGCCGCGTCACCGACGAGGACGGTCACCAGACGGTCCACCGGGAAGGCGTTCACGACGGCCGCGGTGGCCTCCACGGTGCCGGTGGCGGCCAGTTGCCGGTAGAGCGTGGCCTGGAAGTCGTCGGGCAGGTGCTGATCGACCTGGTCGGCCAGGGTGCCCGCGACGGCCGCCGCCGTCTCGTACTTGAGCGGCGCCACGCCGACGAGGTTCTGCACGGCCACATCGCGCTCGGCGTCCGTCAGGCCCTCGGCGGCGAGGGTGCGCAGCACCGTCCACAGGTCCTGGAGGGCGGGACCGGTGTTCGGGGTGTCCACGGAGCCGCTGATGGCGAGCATCGAGGCGCCGGTGCCGTCGGGGGCGGAGCGCAGGACCTGGCCGAAGGAGCGGACGCCGTAGGTGTAGCCCTTCTCCTCGCGCAGGACGCGGTCCAGGCGGGAGGTGAGGGTGCCGCCCAGGCAGTAGGTGCCGAGCACCTGGGCGGGCCAGACCCGGTCGTGCCGGTCGGGGCCGACGCGGCCGATGAGCAGCTGGGTCTGGACGGCGCCGGGGCGGTCCACGATGACGACCCGGCCGTTGTCGTCGGCGGTGACCGGCGGCACGGGGCGGGGCTGCGCGGTGGAGCCGCTCCAGGCGCCCAGGGTCTCGCCGAGCAGTTCGTCCAGGTCGATGCCGGTGAGGTCGCCGACGACGACCGCGGTGGCGGTGGCGGGCCGCACATGACGGTCGTAGAACGCGCGGACGGCGGCCGCGTCGATCTTCTCGACGGTGTCCTCGGTGCCCTGGCGCGGACGGGACATCCGCGCGGTGGACGGGAAGAGCTCCTTGTAGAGCTCCTTGGCGGCGCGGCGGCTGGGGTTGGCCAGCTCGTGCGGGATCTCGTCGAGGCGGTTGCGGACCAGCCGCTCGACCTCGCTGTCGGCGAAGGCGGGCGCCCTGAGGGCGTCGGAGAGCAGCCCGAGGCCCTTGGCGAGGCGGGAGGCCGGGACCTCCAGGCTGATCCGGACGCCGGAGTGGTCGGCGTGCGCGTCGAGGGTGGCGCCGGCCCGCTCCAGCTCGGCGGCGTACTCCTCGGCGGAGTGCTTGTCGGTGCCCTCGGAGAAGGCGCGCGCCATGATCGTGGCCACGCCGTCCAGGCCGGCCGGTTCGGCGTCCAGGGGCGCCTCCAGGAGCACCTCGACGGCGACGACCTGCTGGCCGGGGCGGTGGCAGCGGAGCACGGTCAGGGCGTTGTCCAGGGTGCCGCGCTCGGGGGCCGGGAAGGCCCAGGGCCTGGCCTCGCCCGGCTGGGGCTGCGGGTGGAAGTCCATGCTGGCGAGCTCGGTCACTTGGCCGTCTCCTCGTTCTCGTTGCCGGCCGCTACGGTCGCTTCCTGCTCCGGGTCCTCGCCGCGCCCCGCCTCCTCGGTGTGCTCCGCGGACTCCTCGGACAGCGGCTCGTAGACGAGCACCGCGCGGTTGTCGGGACGCAGGCGGGCCTTGGCGACCTCCTGGACCTCCTCGGGGGTGACCGTCAGGACGCGCTGGACGGCGCTCAGGGCGAGCTGCGGGTCGCCGAACAGGACGGCGAACCGGCACAGTTCGTCCGCGCGGCCCGCGACGGTGCCCAGCCGGTCCAGCCACTCGCGCTCCAACTGGGCCTGGGCGCGCTCCATCTCCTCGGGCGTGGGGCCCTCCGCGGCGAACCGGGCGAGCTCCTCGTCGATGGCGGTCTCGATGACCGGCACCTCGACGTCACCGGAGGTCTTCACGTCCAGCCAGCCCAGGGAGGGCGCACCGGCGAGCCGCAGCAGGCCGAACCCGGCCGCGACGGCCGTACGGTCGCGCCGGACCAGGCGGTTGTACAGGCGGGAGGACTCGCCGCCGCCGAGGACGGTGAGGGCCAGGTCGGCCGCGTCGGACGCGCGCGTGCCGTCCTCCGGGAGCCGGTAGGCGGCCATCAGCGCGCGCGAGGGGACCTCCTCCACGACGACCTCGCGCAGCTCCTCGCCCATGGTCTCGGGCAGCGAGCCGTCGCGCGGGGTGGGCTTGCCGTCGTGCGCCGGGATGGAGCCGAAGTACTTCTCGACCCAGGCGAGCGTCTGCTGCGGGTCGATGTCGCCGACGACCGACAGGACGGCGTTGTTGGGCGCGTAGTACGTGCGGAAGAACGCGCGGGCGTCCTCCAGGGTGGCCGCGTCCAGGTCGGCCATCGAGCCGATCGGCGTGTGGTGGTAGGGGTGGCCCTCCGGGTAGGCGAGGGCGGTCAGCTTCTCGAAGGCCGTGCCGTAGGGCACGTTGTCGTAGCGCTGGCGGCGCTCGTTCTTGACGACGTCGCGCTGGTTCTCCATCGACTCGTCGTCCAGGGCGGCGAGCAGGGAGCCCATCCGGTCGGCCTCCAGCCAGAGGGCGAGTTCCAGCTGGTGGGCGGGCATGGTCTCGAAGTAGTTGGTGCGCTCGAAGCTCGTGGTGCCGTTGAGCGAGCCGCCGGCGCCCTGGACGAGCTCGAAGTGGCCGTTGCCCTTCACCTGGGCCGAGCCCTGGAACATCAGGTGCTCGAAAAGGTGAGCCAGGCCGGTACGGCCCTTGACTTCGTGCCGGGAACCGACGTCGTACCAGAGGCAGACCGCGGCGACCGGGGTCAGGTGGTCCTCGGAGAGCACCACGCGCAGACCGTTGGCCAAGCGGTGTTCGGTCGCTGTCAGGCCTCCGGAGCCTGCCTCGGCCGTGGTCGTGTGACCCATGGGCATGTACGTCCCTTCGCTCGCGGAAGCGGTGTAGAACCGCGGTTTTTCTGCCGGTCCTGCCACTGTATGCAAGCGTGCGGGGACCCGGCGAAGTTCCCGCACGACGTACGCCCAGAGCGGATCGCGTAGCCTGCGTCCCACCCGCTCCCGAACGCCGCCGAGGCACCGGGGCGGGCCGCGGAGACCGGGTCCTGGCCCGCGTTGTCAGTACCGCGGTCCACAATGGTCCGCGTCAGATCCGTTCACGCATGAGCAAGGAGCCGGCAGCGATGGCCCGCCGCAGCACGAAGACCCCGCCGCCCGACGACTCGTTCGAGGAGAGAATCCTCGACATCGACGTCGTGGACGAGATGCGCGGCTCCTACCTCGAGTACGCGTACTCGGTCATCTACTCGCGCGCCCTGCCGGACGCCCGCGACGGCCTCAAGCCGGTGCACCGCCGGATCGTCTACCAGATGAACGAGATGGGCGTGCGCCCGGACCGCGCCTACGTGAAGTGCGCGCGCGTGGTCGGCGAAGTGATGGGCAAGTTGCACCCGCACGGCGACGCGTCGATCTACGACGCGCTGGTGCGCATGGCGCAGCCGTTCTCGATGCGCGTCCCGCTGGTCGACGGCCACGGCAACTTCGGCTCCCTGGGCAACGACGACCCGCCGGCCGCCATGCGGTACACCGAGTGCCGGATGGCCGAGGCGACCAGCCTGATGACCGAGTCGATCGACGAGGACACGGTCGACTTCTCGCCCAACTACGACGGCCAGGAGCAGGAGCCGGTGGCGCTGCCCGCCGCCTTCCCGAACCTGCTGGTGAACGGCTCGTCGGGCATCGCGGTCGGCATGGCGACCAACATGCCGCCGCACAACCTCGGCGAGGTGATCGCCGCCGCCCGCCATCTGATCCGCTATCCGAACGCGGACCTGGACACGCTGATGAAGCACGTGCCGGGCCCCGACCTGCCCACCGGCGGCCGGATCGTCGGCCTGGAGGGCGTCCGGGACGCGTACGAGACGGGCCGCGGCACCTTCAAGATCCGGGCCACCGTGGCGGTGGAGACGGTCACGGCCCGCCGCAAGGGCCTGGTCATCACCGAACTGCCCTTCACGGTCGGCCCCGAGAAGGTCATCGGCAAGATCAAGGACCTGGTCAACGCCAAGAAGCTGCAGGGCATCGCCGACGTCAAGGACCTCACCGACCGCGAGCACGGACTGCGCCTGGTCATCGAGATCAAGAACGGCTTCGTGCCGGAGGCGGTCCTGGAGCAGCTCTACAAGCTCACGCCGATGGAGGAGTCCTTCGGCATCAACAACGTGGCCCTGGTGGACGGCCAGCCGCTCACCCTGGGCCTCAAGGAGCTCCTGGAGGTCTACCTCGACCACCGCTTCGAGGTGGTCCGCCGGCGCAGCGAGTTCCGCCGCACCAAGCGCCGCGACCGCCTCCACCTGGTCGAGGGCCTGCTCACCGCCCTGGTCGACATCGACGAGGTCATCCGTCTGATCCGCTCCAGCGAGAACAGCGCGGACGCCAAGCAGCGTCTGATGGAGCGCTTCTCCCTCTCGGAGATCCAGACCCAGTACATCCTGGACACCCCCCTTCGCCGCCTCACCAAGTACGACCGCATCGAGCTGGAGTCGGAGAAGGAGAAGCTCACCGCGGAGATCGCCGAGCTGACCCGGATCCTGGAGTCGGACGCGGAGCTGCGCAAGCTGGTCTCGGCCGAACTGGCCGCGGTCGCCAAGAAGTTCGGCACCCAGCGGCGGACGGTCCTGCTGGAGGCCTCCGGCGCTCCGGCGGCCGTGGTGCCGCTCCAGGTGGCCGACGACCCGTGCCGGGTGCTGCTGTCCTCGACGGGCCTGCTGGCGCGTACGACGAACGGCGAGCCGTTCCCGGAGGACGCCGACGCCCGGCGCGCCAAGCACGACGTGATCGTCTCGGCGGTCCCCGCGACCGCGCGCGGCGAGGTGGGCGCGGTGACCTCGACGGGCCGGCTGCTGCGCGTCAACGTGGTCGACCTCCCGCAGCTCCCGGACACGGCGGCCGCCCCCAGCCTGGCGGGCGGCGCGCCCCTCTCGGAGTTCCTCTCCCTGGAGGACGGCGAGTCGGTGGTCTGCCTCACCACGCTGGACGAGTCCTCGCCCGGTCTCGCCCTCGGCACCGAGCAGGGCGTCGTCAAGCGTGTGGTCCCCGACTACCCGTCCAACAAGGACGAGCTGGAGGTCATCACGCTCAAGGAGGGCGACCGGATCGTCGGCGCGGTGGAGCTGCGCACCGGCGAGGAGGACCTCGTCTTCATCACCGACGACGCGCAACTGCTGCGCTACCAGGCCTCCCAGGTGCGTCCGCAGGGCCGCCCGGCGGGCGGTATGGCGGGCATCAAGCTCACGGAGGGTGCGAAGGTCATCTCGTTCACGGCCGTGGACCCGGCGGCCGACGCGGTGGTCTTCACGGTGGCCGGCTCGCGCGGCACGCTCGACGACTCGGTCCAGACGACGGCCAAGCTGACGCCGTTCGACCAGTACCCGCGCAAGGGCCGCGCCACCGGCGGTGTCCGCTGCCAGCGCCTCCTCAAGGGCGAGGACTGCCTGTCCTTCGCCTGGGCGGGCCCGGTCCCGGCGAAGGCGGCCCAGAAGAACGGCACCCCGGCCGAACTCCCGGAGATCGACCCGCGCCGCGACGGCTCCGGCGTGTCGCTCCAGAAGACGGTGTCGGTGGTGGCGGGCCCGGTCTAGGCCTCGGTCTCCGTCTCGGCCTCGTCGTAGTCGTCGCCCTGTACGTACCTCAGGACGCCCCACATGCCGTGCTCGTCGGCGTGTGGGGCGTCGTTCGCGCACGCCTCCAACTCCTTGCGCAGGGCGGGCGCGTCGATGCCGGAGCCGATCAGCACGAGCTGCGTGAGCCGCTCCTCGCCCCGCCCCCAGGCCTCCGGGTAGAAGCGCAGAAACCGCCCGACGGCATGCACGGCGTACCGGTTCCCGGTGTCGTACGGCCCGAAGTCGACGTACCCCTTGATCCGGTAGAGCCCCTCGGGCCGGCTGTCGAGGAAGGTCATCAGCCGACGGGGGTCCAGGGGCAGTTCGCAGGCGAAGGACAGGCTGTCGTACGCGGTGTGCAGATGCCCCTCGTGCGCGCCCTCGGCGCCATGGTCGTGCAGGTCGTCGAAGGACAGCTGGCCGAGGCGTTCCTCGCCGGGGCGGCAGTCGAACAGGTACTCGGGATCGATACGGCCGTAGGTGGCCGGTACGACGGCGGCCCCGGGGTCGGCGAGCGACCGCACGAGCCCGAGCACGCCGTCGCGGTCACCGGCCCGGTCGAGCTTGTTCACGACGACGAGGTCGGCGAGGGCGAGGTGCCGGTCGATCTCGGGGTGCTTCGCGCGCGTGGTGTCGAACTCGGCGGCGTCGACGACCTCGACGAGGCCGCCGTAGACGATGCCGGGATGCTCGCTGGCGAGCAGCATCCGGACGAGTTCCTCGGGTTCGGCCAGACCGCTGGCCTCGATGACGACGACGTCGAGCCCGGTGGCCGGGTTCGCGAGCCGCTCCAGGTACACGTCCAGCTCACTGGCGTCGACGGCGCAGCACAGGCACCCGTTGCCGAGCGAGACGGTCGAGTCGCCGAGGGCGCCGGCCACGGCCATCGCGTCGATCTCGATGGCCCCGAAGTCATTGACGATCGCCCCGATCCGGCTGCCCCCACCACGGTGCAGCAGGTGGTTGAGGAGCGTGGTCTTCCCGGAGCCCAGGAATCCGGCGAGGACGACGACCGGGATCTGCCGGGGGCCGCGGTGGTGCTCCAACGGAGGGCCTTTCTGACACGGACGCGCACACCGGCTCGCGGGCCGGCGCACCTCTGGGGATCGAATGCCACCCAAGAATACGAGTGGCGCGAACCCTCACGAAGTGAACGGTTGTTAGCCGCACGCACGGGGCAGACGTTGGACAAGGCGCCGGTTCGTGCGACCCTCGCTTCCTTCTGTGCGCCTCTTCTCCGCCTCCCCGCCGACCACATCGGCTCGGCACCCTGGGAGACGGCAAGCGCCGCCCACTGCTCGCCGGTTCCCTCCAGTCGACCCGCACGCCGACGACCGGCGGACGGCCGCCTTGAGACGGGGGTTGACATGGCCACAAAGAGCCGGGGGACGCGAGCGCTGACCGCCGCGACCGCGGCGGGGCTCGCCTGGGCCGCCGGAGGGCTGGCCCTGCTTCTTGCGCAGCAGCGCAGGCAACAGGAGACGCAGCTGCGCCTCGAACAGCAGCGCCTGCACTTCCAACTGCTCAGCAGGGCCATCGACGATCCCGAGCTGGCCGCGGTGATGAGCACGGTCACCCTCGACGACGTGGCCCCGCAGGACCGGGTCCGCGTACGACGCCAGTACCTCTTCGCCAACGCGCTCTATGTCAACGTGCTGCAGATGTACCGCGCGGGGACCGTCAACTGGCCGGAGCTGCACGGCCACCTTCGGGTGCTCTGCCAGAGCGCGCTCTTCCGGGAGTACTGGGAGGCCACCCGGCACCACCGCGACAGCCTCGCCCCCGCGTCGGAGGAGGCGCGTGTCGGCCGGATGATGGACAAGATTGTCCGGGATCTGGTCGAAGCGGACACCGAGCAGTGGTGGGTCGTGGGCGAACCTCCTCCCCCGGAGGACTCGGGTCGACCGGGCCGGTGAACAGCGGCTTTTACGGTGAAGTCGAGTTCAACCTGGGATTCTCGGATATCACCCCAGACGCAAAGAGCTAATCTGACCCCTGCCTCATCCCCTACTGTCCAGAGGACCGGGATCACCGTTGAAAATCGTGCGCCGCATCGGTGCATCTCCCCGTGAACGCCACAGCGCGACTGGCGAGACCTGCCCCGACATCTTCGAACTCAGCGACGGCAGCTTTGCCGTCATCGGGCGAGAAGCCACCGACGAACTGGACGGCGAACTGCCGGCCGACGCCTCACGGGCCGACTACGAACACATTGTCATCATCAGCCGTGAGACCCTGCTCCGCGCCAAGGCCGACATTCCCGACGCCTGATTCCACCCGGAACTGAACCCCTCCCGGTTCACTCCGCAACCGGTCCCACCGCACACCATCCGCGCGTTTCCGGGGCCCTCCTCCAAGCAGCACACACCCGGTCCTCGCTTGGCGGCACGCTTCGTCAGGCCCGGCACCAGACCGGTCCCGGGCCTCAGCGCAATGCCGCCGCACCCTGCGATGCCGCACTCCGCCGCGTACGCCGTTCGTCGCCGCCTTGCGCGCAGGGGCGTCCCCTTCTTCTTCTCGTCACGCGCTTTGCCTCGGCATGCCCGAGAACGCATCCCACACACAGGAAAGGACGCACATGCAGATCATTCGACGCCTCGGGACTTCTCCACGACAACGCGGCAGCCTCTCCGGGGACTGCTGCCCCGACATCTTCGAGCTCGGCGACGGGAATTTCGCGGTCATCGGCAGGGACGCCACGATCCCGCTGACCCCGGAGCTCCCTCTGGAGGGGGTTCTCGGTGACGACGGCCGTATCGTCATCATCTCGCGAGAAACGTTAATGCACGCCAAGCAAGACATCCCTGACATCCGGTCACCGCGCGCTCACCGGGCGATCCGGGCAAGCGCGTGAAGTGATCATCTCGCTTTCCTCCCCGTGTCGGCGGGCAGAATCCCCGCGACACAGGGAGGAATGGATGACTGCTGATCGAGTGCGGCACTCAGCGCTGTCGCTGCTGGCATGGCTGAGCGCCGGGATCACAGGGATCGTGCTCGTCGGGATCGCCTCCGTCGCCGCCAGTGGCTGGCTCATAGACGGCGTCGAGCGCCTCAACCCGGACCGGCGCTCCGCGGTGGAACGCAGCGCCCTGGGGGCGTACTTCGGCGGGGTCAGCGCCGTCTTCGCCGGGCTGGCCCTGCTTCTGCTCGTCACCGCACTGCTCTACCAGCAGCGCGAACTCCGTCTGCAGCGACAGGAACTCGCCCTGCAGCGTGACGAACTCTCGGCCTCCCGCGCCGAGTTACGCCGCAGCGCCGCCTCCGACCTGCGCAGTCTGCACATGCAGTTGACCCAGATGGCCATGTCCGACCCCTCGCTGGCCGAGGTCTGGAACGCCTACCCAGACGAGTCCGGGCCTGTCGGCCGCCAAATGCTCTTCGCCAACCTCACCTTCAACCACTTCGCCTGGCGCACAGTTGGGGGGACTTCTCGGAGACGGAACTCCTGGTCGGCGCCCACAGCATGCTGCGCAGTCCCGCCTTCCGGCGGTACTGGGAGGCCACCAAGGGCCGGAAGGGCCGGCTTCCGGCGGACAGCAGTGAGGGACGGATGTTCCGGTTCTTCGAACGGGCCATCGCGGACCTCGACGCAGGCGGCCGCCCCTCGCCTGATGCCTGATACCTGATGCCCAGCCTGCCCGGTCGTCGGGTCGGGTCGGGTCGGACAGAGCCTGATCCGGCAGGTCAGGCGGCGGGAACCGCCACCGGCGCCACCGGTCCCACATACCGTGCCACCGGGCGGATGATCTTCGAGTCCGCCGCCTGTTCCAGGATGTTGGCGCTCCAGCCGACCACGCGGGCCGCAGCGAACGTCGGGGTGAACATCTCGCGGGGCAGGCCGCACAGTTCCATGACCACACCCGCGTAGAACTCGACGTTGGTGTGGAGCTCACGGCCGGGCTTCAGCTCGGCGAGGATGCGTTCGACGTGGCGTTCGACCTCGACGGCGAACTCGACCCGGGGACCGCCGAAACCCTCGGCGATCTCCCGCAGCATGCGGGAACGTGGGTCCTCCGTGCGGTAGATCGCGTGTCCGAAGCCCATCACACGGTCGCCGGCGAGGACCCTTTCGCGGATCCACGGGTCGATCCGGTCCGACGTCCCGATCGCGTCCAGGGTGTCCAGCGCCCGGCTGGGCGCGCCCCCGTGCAGCGGCCCGGACAGCGCGCCGACCGCCCCGACGAGACAGGCCGCGACATCCGCGCCGGTCGACGCGATGACCCGAGCCGTGAATGTTGATGCATTGAATCCATGGTCAATGGTCGAGATCAAGTATTGCTCGACCGCACGCGCCCGCCGGGCGTCCGGCTCCGAACCGGTCAACATGTACAGGTAGTTGGCCGCGTACGACAGGTCCTCGCGCGGCTCCACCGGGTCGAGCCCCCGCCCGAGCCGGTACAGCGCCGCAAGGAGCGTCGGTACGGCCGCGCAGGCGGCGACCGTGTCGGCCCGCCGCCGGTCCGCGTCGATGTCGTACACCGGCCGGAACTCCCGGGCGGCGCCGAGCAGCGAGAGGGCTGTGCGCATCCCGGCGAGCGGACCGGACGCCCCGCTCGCCGCGGCCACCGAGGGCAGGGCCGCCCGGACCCCGTCCGGCAGCCGCCGGAGCGCCGCGGTCTCGGCGGCGAAGGCGGCGGCACGCTCCGCGTCCGGCAGTTCGCCGTGGACCAGGAGGTGCCAGACGTCCTCGAAGCCCCGGGTGCGGGCGAGTTCGACGGCCGAGTACTGCCGGTAGTGGTAGAAGCCCTGACTGCCCCGGACATCACCGACCTCGGTGTCCGTGACGACGACCCCGGCGAGCCCGCGCGGCACCTCGACAAGGGTCGACGCGGTTCGGTTGACGGCCATGATGTGCCTCCGTTTTCCTCCCTGAACTTGACTTGACTGTCCATTATTGACTTCCAATCTGTCAATATTGATTGAATCAACGTACCATCGATACATCCCCAAGCCCACTACGGTGGCGCCATGCGCGATCAACAACCCGCTCCCGGCAGCCCCGCCCAGCGGCTGAGCACCAGGGAGACCGCCGAACTGCTCGGTGTGAAGCCCGAGACCGTGTACGCCTATGTGAGCCGCGGTCAGCTCAGCAGCAGGCGCGAGCCCGGCGGCCGCGCCAGCACCTTCGACGCCAGGGAGGTGGAGGCACTCGCCCGGCGCAACAGGCGGGAGGCCGCGGGGAGTCCGGGGTCCGGCGGCGATCTGTCGGTGCGCACCCGGATCACGCTGATCGACAAGGACCGGTACTTCTACCGGGGCGTCGACGCCACCGAACTGGCCACGCGCCACTCCTACGAGGAGGTGGCCGAGTGGCTGTGGACGGGCCGGATGAACCGGGGCGTGGCCCTGACCGCGCCGGAGGCCACCGTCGCCGTCGCCCGCCGTGCCGTCGACGCGCTGCCGGAACACACCACCCCCACCGACCGGCTGCGGGTCGCGACGATCGCCGCGGCGGCCGAGGACCCGTTGCGCTTCGACCTGTCCGAGGAGGCCGTGCTCGGCACCGCGCGGATGCTGATCCCCACGCTCGTCGCCGCGCTGCCGGTGCGGCACCGCAGCCGGGCGGACGACGGCCCGCTGGCCCACCGCCTGTGGC
Source organism: Streptomyces sp. NPDC048288 (assembly GCF_043201555.1). Taxonomy (NCBI): domain Bacteria; kingdom Bacillati; phylum Actinomycetota; class Actinomycetes; order Kitasatosporales; family Streptomycetaceae; genus Streptomyces; species Streptomyces sp. NPDC048288. The sequence goes on along the minus strand of NZ_JBICZD010000021.1, from coordinate 43,456 downwards.
GCAGACTGACCGGTATCGACCCCGAGGACGCCGCGCTGCGCGTCCTGGACACGGCGCTCGCGCTGCTCGTCGACCACGACCTGGCGGCCTCCACGCTCGCCGTCCGGGTCGCCGCCTCCGCACGCGCCCACGCGTACGCGGCCGTGTCGGCCGGGCTCGGTGTGCTCGAAGGCCCCTTGCACGGCGCCTCCAGCGGCCTCGCCCACCGGATGCTGCTCGACGTCCTCGACCAGGGCACCGCCGTCACGGTGATCGCGGACGAACTCCGCGCGGGCCGCCGTATCCCCGGCCTCGGCCACCGCCTGTACCAGGGCGAGGACCCCCGCGCGCGGGTCCTGTTCGCGCTCCTGGAGGATCTCCCGCGTGCGGAGCCCGCCCTGCTCGCGGCCCGGGACATCGTCGCCACGACCGCCCGGCACACCCCGCTGCACGCCAACGTGGATCTGGCGCTGGCCGTGTTCACGGCCTCCTGCGGCATGCCGGCCACCGCGGGCGAGACGATCTTCGCCGTCGCCCGGACGGCGGGATGGATCGCGCACGCCCTGGAGGAGTACGGCGAACGCCCGTTGCGTATGCGCCCCAGCGGCCACTACGTGGGCCCGAAGCCCCCGCAGCCCCTGCCGGAGTGACCCTGTCGGCGGGACGGACGGGCTAGGCGAACGGGCGGGGTGAACGGGCGGGGTGAACGGGCGGGGCGAGCGGGGTGGACGGGCGGGGCCGGAAGTCGCCCCGGGCAAAGTCAGGTTAGGCTCACCTCTGTGAGTAGGTGCGCAACCGTCTCCCGGATGCTCGACGAGCCCGTTTCCGGCACCGCCGCCACCGCGACGACGTGGCTGCTGCTGGAACAGCCAGGCCCGTGGGGTGCCAAGGCGCTCACTTCGAGCCATCTGGATCCCGCGCTGGGCCGCGCCCTGGAGACCGCCGCCAAGGGGACCGGCGTACGGGTCGCGCTCATCCGCCGCCCCGGCCGGCACGCCGACCCCGGCACCCCCGCGGTACGCCAGGTGTACGTGGCCCACACGGTCCCCGGGAACGTCTGGCTGCACGGCGCCACCACGCGCGACCCCCGGCAGCTGCTCGGCCTGGACTTCGCCGCGCTGGGCGCGGGCGACCACCGCTCGTTCGGCGCCGCGCTCGGCGGCCGCCCGCACCGGGGCAGCGCGCTCGCGCTCGTCTGCACCAACGGCAAGCGGGACCGCTGCTGCGCCCTGCTGGGCCGCCCGCTCGCCGCGGAGCTGGCGGCGTCCGGTGTACAGGGCACCTGGGAGGTCACCCATCTGGGTGGTCATCGCTTCTCGCCGACGGTGCTCGTCCTGCCGTACGGCTACGCGTACGGCCGCGCCGAGGCCCATGCCGTCAAGGAGGTCCTGCACGGCGCTCAGGAGGGCCGGGTGGTGCTGGAGGGGTGCCGCGGGTGCTCCGCCTGGGAACGGCCCGGCCAGGCGGCCGAGCTGGCCGTCCGCGAGGCGGTGGGCGAGTACGCGGCGGGCGTGCTGAGCGTCGTACGGACCGAGGGCGCGGCCCCGCACTGGGACGTCACCGTCGCCCACACCGACGGCCGCCGCTGGCGGGTCGGCGTGGACCAGGGCGCCTCCCTGCCGCCCCGCCCGGAGAGCTGCGGGGTGTCGGTGCTGGGGTCGCCGGCCCGGATGGACGTGGTGTCGGTGCGGGAAGTGCGCAGGACGACGGCGCTGGCGAGCTGACCCGGCCCCGGAGAGGGTTTTCCGGTCTCCGGGGCGCTTTCCCCAAGGAATGGTCAAGAGATCCGCGCCACACCCCTACGGCCCGGCGCCCCCGCGCACGTACGGTCGTGGGTATGAGCCCCAAGCCCCCCGCGCGCCGTCTGCGTCCCCGGCTGCCCCGGAAGGTGTTCTCGCAGGTCCTGCTGATGCAGGTGGCGATCGCCGCCGGGGTCGCGGTGCTCGCGACCGGGCTCTTCCTGGCGCCGCTGAGCAAGCAGCTGGACCAGGAGGCGATGCGCCGAGCGCTGGCCATCGCCCAGACCACGGCGCAGGACCCGCAGATCGCCGAGGGCGTCCTGACCACCCCGCCCAGTGTGAACGGGCCGGTGCAGAAGGAGGCCGAGCGGATCCGCAAGGCCACCCACGCCGAGTACATCGTGGTGATGGACCGGGGCGGATTCCGCTGGTCGCACACCACGCCCTCGGAGATCGGCCGCCATGTCTCGACCGACCCCACGGAGGCACTGGACGGCAAGGAGGTCATGCAGATCGACAACGGCACGCTGGGCCGCTCCGCGCGGGGCAAGGTGCCGCTGTACGACGCGAAGCACCGGATCATCGGGGCGGTCTCGGTCGGTATCGCCTACGACAGTGTGCGGGCCCGGCTGCTGAGCGCGATCCCGGGGCTGTTCGCCTACGCCGGCGGCGCGCTAGCGGTCGGCGCGCTGGCCGCCTGGCTGATCTCCCGCAGGGTCCAGCGACAGACCCGTGACCTGGCCTTCTCCGATATCTCTGCGCTGCTCTCGGAGCGCGAGGCGATGCTGCACGGCATCCGCGAGGGTGTCGTCGCCCTGGACCGCGGCGGCCGCATCCGCCTGCTGAACGACGAGGCGCGACGGCTCCTCGGCATCGGCGACGAGGCCGTCGGCCTGCCCCCGGACGAGGCGCTCGGCGAGGGCCGTACGACCGACGTGCTGGCCGGCCGGGTGGTCGGCACCGATCTGCTCACTGTGCGCGGCCAGCGGGTCCTGGTCGCCAACCGCATGCCCACCGACGACGGCGGCGCCGTGGCCACCCTGCGCGACCGCACCGAGCTGGAGCAGCTCGGCCGCGAACTCGACTCCACGCGCGGTCTCATCGACGCCCTGCGCGCCCAGGACCACGAGCACGCCAACCGCATGCATACCCTGCTCGGGCTGCTGGAGCTGGAGATGTACGACGACGCCGTGGAGTTCGTCGGCGAGGTGGTCGGCGACCACCGGGTCACCGCCGAGCAGGTCACGGAGAAGATCCAGGATCCGCTGCTGGCCGCCCTGCTGGTCGGCAAGGCCACCGTCGCCGCCGAGCGCGGGGTCGCCCTGTGGGTCTCGGACCGCACCCGGCTCCCGGACCGGCTGGTCGATCCCCGGGGGCTGGTCACGGTCGTGGGCAACCTCGTGGACAACGCGCTGGACGCGGTCGCCGGTACGCCGCACGCGCGCGTGGAGGTCGAGTTGTGCGCCGAGGGCCGCACGATCGTCCTCAGGGTGCACGACACCGGGCCCGGCATCCCGGCGCAGCAGCGGGAGGTGGTCTTCACCGAGGGGTGGTCCACCAAGAAGCCGCCCGCGCACGGCAAGCGCGGCATCGGGCTCCCCCTGGTGCGGCGGCTCGCCGAACGGCAGGGCGGCAGCGCGACCGTGGGCGAGGCGGAGGGCGGGGGCGCGCAGTTCACGGTCGTACTCCCCGAGGCGCTGACCGAACCGGAGCTGGAGCTGGACGCGGCGCTCGCCCCGGCGGACGAGGAGACACGATGATCCAGGTCCTGGTCGTGGACGACGACACCCGGGTCGCCCGGGTCAACGCCGCCTACGTCGAGAAGGTGCCGGGCTTCCGGGTGGCCGGCGAGGCCCACAACGCGGCCGACGCGCTGCGCCAGTTGGAGACGCTGCCCCATCTCGACCTGGTCCTGATGGACCACTACCTGCCCGACGACACGGGCCTCGCGGTGGTCCAGGAGATGCGCCGGCGCGGCCACCAGACCGACGTGATCATGGTGACGGCGGCGCGGGACGTGTCGACCGTGCAGGCGGCCATGCGCCAGGGCGCCCTGCAGTACCTGGTGAAGCCGTTCGCGTTCGCGGGACTGCGGGCCAAGCTGGAGGCCTACGCTCAGCTGCGGCGCACCCTGGACGGCGGCGGCGAGGCCGAACAGGCCGAGGTGGACCGCATCTTCGGCGCCCTGTCCGCGCCGTCCGAGCCGCAGCTGCCCAAAGGGCACTCCCCCACCACCGCCGAGCTGGTCCGGCAGTGCCTGATGAACGCCGAGGGTCCGCTGTCGGCCCAGGAGATCGCCGAGCGGACCGGGGTGAGCCGGCAGACCGCCCAGCGTTATCTGAAGCTCCTGGAGCGCACCGGACGGGCCCGGCTGACCCTCAAGTACGGCGACGCGGGCCGCCCCGAACACCGTTACGTGTGGGCGACCCGCGGCTGAGTCCTCTCAACGGGCCGTCACTTGGCGGCCTCGACGAACTCCGTCGTGTACGTCTTGCTCAGGTCGACGTCGGCGTTCTGGATGTTCGTGTTGAACGCCTTGAGCACCTTCTCCACGGTCTCCGGACCGTTCTCGGGCATCACACCGTCGTCGGTGAACATCGGCAGCGTGCTCTTGATGGACTCCGTGTAGAGAGCCTTGTCGCCCTGGGCGTAGTCGGCGGGCATCTTGGCCGCGATCTCGGCGGCGCTGTGCGTGGACATCCACTTGAGCGTCTTGACGAATGCATTGACCAACTTCTGGACGGTCTCCTTGTGACCATTGACCCAGTCCGTCTGCATGTACAGGCTCGACGACGGGTACGGGCCGCCGAGCGCCTCCTGGGAGCCCTCCGGCGTCCGCATGTCCAGAAGGATCTTGCCCGCCTTCTTGTCCAGGATGGTCGCGACGGTCGGGTCGGTCGTCATACCTCCGTCGATGGAACCCTGCTGCAGCGCCGAGATGAAGGTCGCGCCCGCGCCGACGGCGACCGGCGAGAACTCGTTGACCTTCACCCCGTTCTTGACGGCGAGGTACTTGGTGAGGAAGTCGGTGGACGACCCGAGGCTGGTGATGCCGAGCTTCTTGCCCTTGAAGTCCTTGGGCGAGGTGATGTCACCGGCCGCCTTGGTGGAGACGATCTCCACCTCGCCGGGCGCCCGCGAGAACTGCACGACGGACTCCACGGCCTTGCCCTTGGTCTGGAGGTCCAGCGTGTGGTCGTAGAAGCCGACCGTCCCCTGCACCTGCCCGGCGACGAGCGCCGTCTCGGCCTGCACGCCGGCCGGCTCGGTCAGCAGTTCCACGTTCAGGCCCTCGGCGTCGAAGTAGCCGAGCCGCTGGGTGAGCATCGCCGGCAGGTAGATGACCTTGTCCAGGCCACCGACCATGATCTTGACCTTGGTGCCCTTGCCGTCGCTCTTGCTGCCGGAACCGGTGGAGGCCGTGCCAGCCGCGTCGTTGGCGCACGCGGTGAGGGAGGAGAGGGCGAGCAGGCCGGCGGCGGCCAGGGTGCCGTATCTGGCGGACTTGCGCATGACGTTCACGTCCTTGTGAGAAGGCGGTGCGGGGCGGAGAGGAGGAGGGGCCGGGATCAGCTGTCGGAGTCCGACGGCTTCCAGCGGAAGATGCGGCGCTCCGCGAAGGTGAGCAGCCCTTCGGCGGCGAGCGCGACGACGGCGAGGATGACCATCGCGGCATACACACCGGCCGCGTTGAAGGTGCCCTGCGACTGCGCGACGAGCAGGCCGATGCCCTTGGTGGCGCCGATGTACTCGCCGACGATGGCGCCGATGAGGGCGAAGCCGAAGCTGACGTGGAGGCTGGTGAAGATCCACGAGGTGGCGGACGGGATCACGACCTGGAGGGTCACCCGGCGGTCGCTGGCGCCCAGGATCCGGGCGTTGGCCACGAGGTTGCGGTCGACCTCGCGGGCGCCCTGGAACGCGTTGAAGAACACCGGGAAGAACACCAGCACCACGGCCGAGGCGACCTTGGAGGAGGCGCCGAGCCCGAACCAGATCACGAAGATCGGGGCGAGCACGATCCTGGGGATCGAGTTGAGCACCTTGATGTAGGGACCGAGGACGTCGGCGAGGAACGCGATCCGGCCGAGGGCGATACCGAAGACGACACCGGCGATCACACCGATGACCCAGCCGAGCAGGGCCTCGTAGAGCGTGTACCAGATCTGCTCGCCGAGGGAGCCGAGGGCGGTGCCGTGGGTCACCCAGGTCCAGATCTGGTCCCAGATCTTCGAGGGCATCGAGAAGTTGAACGGGTCGATGACACCGGCCCGGGACAGGACCTCCCACAGGCCGAGGACGGCCACCAGGAGCAGGACGCGCACGGCGAACACGATCACCTTGCGTCTGCGGGCGGCCTGGGCCCGCGACTGGGCGCGGTCCTGGGTCTTGGCCGGGTCGACGACCGGTGCGCTGAGGACGTCAGGCGACATGGGCGGCACCCCTCTCACGGGTGATGCGGACCTCTTCGCCGAGGGACTCCCAGATCTCGCGGTAGATCTCGATGAACCGCGGCTCCAGACGGACCGACTCGACCTTGCGGGGGCGGGGCAGGTCGATCTCGAAGACCTGCTTCACGGTCGCGGGGCCGGCGGTCATGACGACGACCCTGTCGGCCAGCGCGATGGACTCCTCCAGGTCGTGGGTGACGAAGACGACCGAGGCGCCCGTGCCCTCCCACAGTTCGAGGAGTTCGTCCGACATCAGGGCCCGGGTCTGCACGTCGAGCGCGGAGAACGGCTCGTCCATGAGCAGGATCTCGGGGTCGTTGACGAAGGTCGCGGCGAGCGCCACGCGCTTGCGCTGGCCGCCGGAGAGCTGGTGCGGGTAACGGTCCTCGAAGGCGGCGAGACCGACCTTGGCCAGCCAGGCGCGGGCCTTGTCCCTGGCCTCCGCCTTGGGCACGCCCCGGAAGCGGGGTCCGGCCATCACATTGGACAGCACGGTCCGCCAGGGGAAGGTGGCGTCCTGCTGGAAGACGAAACCGACCTTGTCGCCGACGCCGGCCACCGGCGCACCGGCCACCAGCACCTCACCCTCGCTGGGCTCCTCCAGCCCGCTGACCAGGGTCAGCGTGGTGGACTTGCCGCAACCCGTCGGCCCTACGACGGCCACGAACTCGCCGCGCCCGACGGTGAGGTCGAGGTCGCGGACAGCCGTGTGCAGACCCCCCGACGGGGTCTTGAAGATCTTGCTCGCGCCCCGTAGCTCGATGGCGGGGCTGGTCTCTGCGCTCATGGGCCGGGACGGTAGGTGTGGCCCGTGCCACAACAGCAGTCTTCTGGGCGCAAGCCGTTCTTTTGCTCGCAAGCACCTGTTGTGCTCTTTTTGCTCGCGCTACAACTGCGCAGACGAAACACGGGCTTAACGCTCGCCGGCCTTGAAGGAGAGGCCTGATGATTGACGTCCTGGTGGTCGACGACGACTTCCGCGTCGCTGAGATAAACGCCAAGTACGTGGGCAAGGTTCCCGGCTTCCGGGTGGCCGCCCGCGCGCACAGCGCCGCCCAGGCCCTGGCCGCCGTGGAACGCGGCACCATCGACCTGGTCCTGCTGGACCACTATCTGCCGGACCGGACCGGCCTGGAACTCGTCCACCGGATGCGGGAGCAGGGGCACGGCACCGACGTCATCATGATCACGGCGGCCAGCGATGTGACCACCGTCCAGAAGGCGATGCGCCTGGGCGCCCTGCACTACCTGGTCAAGCCGTTCACCTTCGCCGCGCTGCGCACCCGTCTGGACTCCTACGCGGCCCTGCGCCGCACCGTCGACCGGGTCGGCGGCCGGGGCCTGACGGGCCAGGAGCAGGTCGACCGGATCTTCGGCGCCCTGCGCACCTCGGCGCCGCCGTCCGCGCCCGGGCTGCCCAGCGGCCACTCCGAACCCACCACCGACCTCATCTGCGAGGTCCTGCACCGGGCGGACCACCCGCTCTCGGCCCACGAGGTGGCCGCCGAGACCGGCCTGAGCCGCTCCACCGCCCAGCGCTACCTGCGCCACCTGGAACAGGCCGGCCGGCTCCGCCTCTCCCTGAAGTACGGCGACACGGGCCGCCCGGAGCACCGGTACGCCTGGGTGGCGCCATAGCGCCCGCACCGCTTCAGACGGCCCCCGCCCCGGTCAGCGACCGCACCTCGGTCTCCGCGTGCCTGCCCTCGTCCGGCACCTCGTCCGAGGTGACCGTGCCGAGCCAGCCCGCGAGGAAGCCGAGCGGAATCGACACGATCCCTGGGTTCTGCAACGGGAAGTACTGGAAGTCCACCCCGGGGAACAGCGAGCCCGGGCTTCCCGAGACCACCGGGGAGAGCACGACCAGGCCCAGGGCGGGGACGAGTCCGCCGTATACGGCCCACACGGCCCCGCGGGTCGTGAAGCCCCGCCAGAACAGCGAGTACAGCAGCACCGGCAGATTGGCGGAGGCGGCCACCGCGAAGGCCAGGCCGACCAGAAAGGCGGTATTGAGATCCCGGGCCAGCAGCCCCAGGGCGATGGCGACGACACCGATCCCGACGGCCGCCGTCCGCGCCACCGCCACCTCACTGCGCGGCCTGGCGCGGGGGCGGCGCAGTGAGGCATACAGGTCGTGGGCGACCGAGGCCGAGGAGGCGAGGGTGATCCCGGCGACCACCGCGAGGATCGTCGCGAAGGCGACGGCCGCGACGACCGCGAACAGCACCGTCCCCCCGGTGGAGCCCGCGCCGCCGCCCAGGTCGAGGGCGAGCAGCGGAACCGCCGTGTTCCCCGACGCGTTGGACGCGCGCACCGTGTCCGGCCCGACCAGGGCCGCCGCCCCGAACCCGAGCACGATCGTCATCAGGTAGAAGCCGCCGATCAGCCCGATCGACCAGACCACCGAACGCCGGGCCGCCCGCGCGGTCGGCACGGTGTAGAAGCGCGACAGGATGTGCGGCAGCCCCGCCGTCCCCAGCACCAGCGCCAGCCCCAGGCTGATGAAGTCCAGCCGCGCGCTCCAGCCGCCGCCGTACTTGAGTCCCGGCGCCAGGAAGGCCTGCCCGTGGCCGCTGCGCTCGGCGGCCGTGAGCAGCAGCCGGTCGATGTCGCCGTGGAAGCGCAGCAGCACCAGCACGGTCAGCACGACCGTCCCGCTCAGCAGCAGGACCGCCTTCACGATCTGGATCCAGGTGGTGGCCCGCATCCCTCCCAACGACACATAGATCACCATCAGCGCGCCGACCCCGATGACCGTCCACGCCTGCGCGGCCTGGCTGGTCCGCCCCAGCAGGAGCGCCACCAGGCTGCCCGCGCCCACCATTTGCGCCACCAAATAGAGAACGGACACGGTGACCGAGGAAGTTCCCACCGCGATCCGCACCGGCCGCTCCCGCATCCGCGCGGCGATCACGTCGGCGAGCGTGAACCGACCGCAGTTGCGCACCAGTTCGGCCACCAGGAAGAGCACGACCAGCCACGCGACCAGGAAGCCCACCACATAGAGCAGCCCGTCGTAGCCGAAGAGCGCGATGAGTCCGGTGACGCCGAGGAAGGAGGCCGCCGACATGTAGTCGCCCGAGATGGCAAAACCATTCTCCATCGGGGAGAAGAGCCGCCCGCCGGCGTAGAACTCCTCCGCCGAACCATGCCGCTTCCGGCTCACCCATGTCGTGATGCCGAGCGTCACGGCGACGAACACGCTGAACAGCAGCAGCGCCAGGGTCTGATGCTGGCCCGTCATGACTCACCGCCCCGCACCCCACGCGTCAGCTCCTGCGTGTCCCAGCGCAGTTCCAGGGCGGCACGGTCCCTGCGCAGGCGCGCGTGCCGGGCGTAGGCCCAGGTGAGCAGGAAGGTGGTGAGGAACTGCCCGAGACCCGCGATCATCGCCACGTTCACCGCTCCTGCGACGGGCCGCGCCATCAGCCCGGGCGCCGTCGTCGCGGTCACCACGTACCCCACGTACCAGGTGAAGAAGACGGCGAAGCCCGGCACCACGAACCGCCGGTAACGGCTGCGCACCTCCTGGAAGGCCGCGCTGCGCTGCACCTCCAGATAGACGTCACGGGCGCGAACCGCCGCGTCCTCCGGCTCCGTTCGCGCGCCCGGTACGGCGGGAGGCGGCGCGGCGGTGCCGTCCAGCTCGCCCCAGCCGGAGGCCAGGGCGTCGTACCAGGGGTCCTCGTACCTGACCTCCCGGGAGGCGGTGCCGTACTCGCCCTGGTCCTCGTGCTTCCCGGCCGAACTCTCGGGACCGCCCCCGCCGTCGCGGTGACGACCGTTGCTTGACTGCATGCCCAAGGATGGACAGATCGGGAAGATCCCCGACTCTTCTTCCCCTGGCTCTTCACCCCATCAGGTGACTCAGTCCGCTGGTGGCCGCACCAGTCCCTTGCCGTAGGCATAACGCACCGCCTGCGCACGGTCCTTGAGGCCCGTCTTGGCGAACAGGTTGTTGATGTGTGTCTTCACCGTCGCGGTGGAGACGTGCAGCTTGCGGGCGATCTCCTGGTTGGTGAGCCCCTCGGCGATCAGCACCAGGACCTCGGTCTCCCGCGCGGTCAGCCCGTCGGGCGCCTCGGCGGCCACCGGTGCCGGCTCGGGGTGCGACAGCCGCTCCAGCAGCCGGCGCTGGATGCTGGGCGACAGTCCGGCGTCTCCGGAGAGCACGCTCTCCACGGCGCGCACGATCTCGTCGCCGCCCGCGTCCTTGGTGAGGTAGCCACGGGCACCGGCCCGCAGCGCCGGGAACAGCGACTCGTCGTCCGCGAACGTGGTGAGCACCACGACCTGGGTCCCCGGGTACTCGGACCTGATCCGCCGGGTCGCCTCCACCCCGTCGCAGCGCGGCATCCTCAGGTCCATCAGCACCACGTCCGGGGACAGCTCGGCGACCAGCCGTACCGCCTCCTCGCCGTCCCCCGCGGCCCCGACGACCTCCACGCCGGGAAGGAGTCCGAGGAGCATCACGATGCCCTCCCTGACGACTGTCTGGTCGTCGGCGACCACCACCCGTGCCGGCTTCTTCTCCCCCTCCGTCATACGGGCACCCTCAACGTCACCGCGAACCCCTCGTCGTCACGCCCTGCCTCCAGCGACCCGCCCAGCAGTTCGGCCCGCTCCCGCATACCCAGCAGACCGTATCCGCTGCCGGCTCCGCTGAGTTCGCCAGGACGGCCTCCCGAGTCACGTACGTCCAGCGTCACTTCGTGCTCGCTGTAGTCGAGCCGTACCCGCACCTTGGCGCCGTAGGCGTGCTTGCGGACGTTCGTCAGCGCTTCCTGGGCGACGCGCCGGACGGTCTGCGACGCCTCGGCGGGCAGGGCCCGGCGCTCACCCGTGACGGTGACCTCGGCGCCGTCGGTCGAACCCGCGATCTCCGTGAGGAACTCCTCCAGCGGGGTCAGCTCGCCGCGCAGGGCGGACAGGGCCTGCCGGGTCTCGGCGAGTCCGTCCCTCGCCATGGCCCGGGCGGCGACGACCCGTTCCAGGATCTGCTCCCGGTCGGCGCCCCGCTCGATCAGCAGCCGCGCCGCCTCCAGGTGCACCATCTGGGCCGAGAGGCTGTGCGCCAGCACATCGTGGATCTCCCGGGCGATCCGCGCCCGCTCCCCCAGCGCCGCCGACTCGGCCTCGGCGGCTCTCGCGGCACGCTCCTGGGCGAGCAGACGCTGTGCGTGGCCCCGGGCCTCGGCGTCGAGTCTCATGACGTAACCGGCGAGAGCCATGCCGACCACGGTGGCCGCCGTGGTCAGCCATACGTCGTTGTTGAACGCGGAGTACGAGGCCAGGCCCACGGAGGCGACGGGCAGCGCGATCGCGACCGGCAGTCGCTCCAGGGCGGTGATGCCGCAGCCGCACCAGATCACCAGGGCCGGTCCGTGGAATCCCGCGACCTGCGCCACGACCGCGAGGGCCAGCAGGACGGTGACAAGGACCAGGGAGGGCACGAGCCGGTGGGCGTAGGTGGTCCGGTAGAAGCCCCAGGAGGCCGCGGCGGTCGCGAGGACACCGGCCACGGCGGCCGCCACGCCCCAGCCGTGGACGTGCGTCTGGTGGAAGGCGCTCCACAGCAGCAGGGCGAGGACGACCAGCCGGACGGCCCAGGCGAGCAGGCGCCGGGGCCGGGAGGTCCCCGCTCGGCTCAGCGCTTCGCGCGAGGGCCAGCGCGTCCAGGCGTTCTCGGTCACACGCCTTCCTTCCTGGTGACCCGGGCCATGCCGTCACCGTACGCCCGGCCGGGGCCGCTCGTGGACGCGGCGGAGGGGAGCGACTGGGCACGCCAGGCGAGGATGCCGGAACGGACCAGGAGAAGGACCGCCAGGCCGAGCATCAGGGCCGAGCTGTCCTGATGGATGCCGAGCAGGGCTCCCAGGGCGAAGAGACCGACGCGCACGGCCAGGCCGCCGATCCAGACCATTCCGCTGGCCTTGGTGCTCTTCGTCCACACCACGCCGTCGGGTTCGGTCCACAACCGGGTGGTCCAGGCCCAGGCGGCGCCCATGACCAGCCCCACGAGTATCTCGGTGCCGAGCAGCAGGGCCGATGCGGTGCGGTGGTGGGCATCGAGTACGGCCGGTTCGCGCAGCGCGACGACCGCGAGGACCACGGGCAGCAGCCACCAGCGCCGGCCCGTGTTGATCGGGCGGGCGCGGAACTGGCGGACGATCACCACGACGACGACGGCCACGATCAGCAGCGCGTTGACGAGCCCGGACATCAGTGCCTCCGTGAGCGGAAGGGGTGGTGTCGGGAGCGGGAGCCGCCGACGCCTACGACGCTACGGAAAGGCGCAGGTCAGCAGATCGGAGCAGGGGTGGATCGCGGGTGGATTCCGGCACGCGGCATCTCTCCACCCGCGGGTGGAGAGGCACTGGTGACGAGCGCCGTCCCGGGTGCGGTGAGTGCGGCTCGGCCCCGGAACGCCGGGGAGCCCCGGCTTCCGCCGGGGCTCCCCGCCACACCCGTCCGGCCTCAACCCTGGGCCGGGTCCCGCTTGACGGCTACGCGTCGATCCGCGACCGGTCCAGGGTCGCCGCCGAGCCGGAGATGAACTCCTTGCGGGGAGCCACGTCGTTCCCCATCAGGAGGTCGAAGACCTGTTCCGCCGCCTCCAGGTCGGAGAGGTTGATGCGGCGCAGGGTGCGGTGGCGCGGGTCCATCGTCGTCTCGGCCAGCTGGTCGGCGTCCATCTCGCCGAGACCCTTGTAGCGCTGGATGGAGTCCTTGTACCGGACACCCTTGCTCTGGAACTCCATGAGCTTGTCGCGCAGCTCCCGGTCCGAGTACGTGTACACGTACTTGTCCTGGCCCTTCTTGGGCTGGACGATCTCGATGCGGTGCAGCGGCGGCACCGCGGCGAAGACCCGGCCGGCCTCCACCATGGGCCGCATGTAGCGCTGGAACAGCGTCAGCAGCAGGCAGCGGATGTGGGAGCCGTCGACGTCGGCGTCGGTCATCATGATGATCTTGCCGTAGCGGGCCGCGTCGATGTCGAAGGTGCGGCCGGAGCCCGCCCCTATGACCTGGATGATCGCACCGCACTCGGCGTTCTTGAGCATGTCCGTCACCGAGGACCGCTGCACGTTGAGGATCTTGCCGCGGATCGGCAGCAGGGCCTGGAACTCGGAGTTCCGGGCCAGCTTCGCGGTACCGAGCGCGGAGTCTCCCTCGACGATGAAGAGCTCGCTGCGCTCGACGTCGTCGCTGCGGCAGTCGGCGAGCTTGGCCGGCAGGGACGAGGACTCCAGGGCCGTCTTCCGGCGCTGCGCGTCCTTGTGCTGGCGGGCCGCGATGCGGGTCCGCGCGGCGGCGACCACCTTCTCCATGACCACACGGGCCTGGGCGGCCGCGTCGCGCTTGGCGGAGGTCAGGAACGCCTTCAGCTCCTTGGAGATCACGTTGTTCACGATCCGGCGGGCCGCCGAAGTGCCGAGGACCTCCTTGGTCTGGCCCTCGAACTGCGGCTCGGCGAGCCGGACGGTGACGACGGCGGTGAGCCCCTCCAGGGCGTCGTCCTTGACGATGTCGTCCTCGGCGACGCGCAGCAGCTTCTTGGCCCGCAGCACCTCGTTGAGGGTCTCCCGGACGGCCTGCTCGAAGCCGGCCACATGGGTGCCGCCCTTGGGCGTGGCGATGATGTTGACGAACGACTTCAGGTTCACGTCGTAACCGGTGCCCCAGCGCATCGCGACGTCGACGCCGAGTTCGCGGGTGACCTCGGTGGGGGTCATCTGACCGTGCTCGTCCAGGACCGGCACGGTCTCCTTGAAGGTGCCCTGCCCGGAGAAGCGGAGGACGTCGCAGACCGGCTTGTCGGTGGCGAGGTACTCGCAGAACTCGCTGATTCCGCCGTCGAAGCGGAACGACTCCTCGCCCTTGCTGCCGCCCTCGCCCAGGCCGTACTCGTCACGGACGACGATGGTCAGGCCCGGGACCAGGAAGGCGGTCTGGCGGGCACGCTGGTGGAGCGTGTCCAGGGAGAGCTTGGCGTCCTTGAGGAAGATCTGGCGGTCGGCCCAGTAGCGCACGCGCGTGCCGGTGCGGGTCTTGGGCACCCGCTTGGTCTTGCGCAGCCCGCTCCCGGCCTCGAACTTGCCGTCCGGACCGGTGCCGGTGAAGGCCCCCGGCACACCGCGGCGGAAGCTGATGGCGTGCACACTGCCACCGCGGTCGACCTCGACGTCGAGCCGCGCGGAGAGCGCGTTGACCACGGAGGCGCCGACGCCGTGCAGACCGCCGGAGGCCGCGTAGGAGCCACCGCCGAACTTTCCGCCGGCGTGCAGCTTGGTCATGACGACCTCGACGCCGGACAGGCCGGTCTTGGGTTCGACGTCCACCGGGATGCCACGGCCGTTGTCCCGGACCTCGACGGAGCCGTCGTCGTGGAGGATGACGTCGATGTGGTCGCAGTAGCCCCCGAGGGCCTCGTCCACGGCGTTGTCGATGATCTCCCACAGGCAGTGCATCAGACCGCGACTGTCGGTCGATCCGATGTACATGCCAGGGCGCTTGCGCACGGCTTCGAGGCCCTCAAGGACGAGCAGGTGCCGCGCGGTGTAGTTGGAGCCGTCCCGGTCTGCTCCTGCCAGCAGCGCTGTGGACGGCACGGACGTATCGGCGGTCACGCGGTTCGCTCCTCGCTGAATTTCAATGGGGCCCCTTTGGGGTAAGGGGTCGGCTTCGGTCGCCGCTCAGAGGGTACCGAGGCCTGGTAGAGCCGTTGTAACGCCACCCTCGTCGGGAACTCACCCTAGTCCAGCGTCGTATGCGTGTTCGATCCCTCGATGGAGTGAAGTACATATCACGTTCCCTTCGAGGCATGAACCATTTAGGCTCCGGGCACGTCCTCACAAACAACCGGCAACCCGGCCGGGAGGATGAGACCGATGAACCGCGCGAACCCGTAAGCACCGAAGACGACGCAATACGGCACATTCGCCGCCAACCGGCAGCAGACAGCCACCTCGAAAGATTTTTTTCGAGGACAAGCCCAGAGCGGGAACGTTTTCAGGCTGGTTGGATGTTGACCCTGGTACGACAGCTCGTCGAGCTAGAGAAGAGGCGACGTGACTACTGTTCTGACCCCCGCGAGCCACCTGACGGCCGCCGATCGCTGCGACCGCTGCGGCGCCCAGGCATACCTGCGCGTCGTGCTGGTCAGCGGCGGAGAACTGCTCTTCTGCGCCCACCACGGTCGCAAGTTCGAGCCGGAACTCAAGAAGATCGCCGCTGAGATACAGGACGAGACGGAGCGGCTGACGACCGCTCCTGCCACCGCCTCCGAAGATGAGCGCTGACCTCTCGCATCCACGACGAGCCAGCACCGGCGCAGGTCGGTGAAGGGCGGCCGCTCCTCCAGGGGGAGCGGCCGCCCTTCGTCGTATCCCCGTAACGGCCCTCAGGAGGCCTTGTGAGGCCGGCGTGCGCCACTGGGGGCATCGCTCCGGCCCAGGGCCCGCACGACCTCCGAGACGCGTGTGTAGACGCCGGGACTGCCCGGGCGTCCGCAGCCGCTGCCCCACGACACGAGCCCGATCAGCCGTCCCTTCGCGACCAGGGGTCCTCCGCTGTCGCCCTGGCAGGCGTCAGGGCCGCCCGGGGCCTCTCCGGCACACACCATGGAGTCGGCCCGGTAGGTGCCGTCGCCGCCGCCGGGATAGGCCTGCTCGCACATCGCGTCGGGCAGCACACGGACGTTCGCCGCGTACAGCCGCCGCGAGTAGTCGCCGCCGCCCGTGATGTCGCCCCAACCGGAGACCAGCGCGGCGGTGCCGGGCGTGTAGGCGGTGTCGCCCTTGGCGGCCATCTTCACGACCGCTTCGGCCGGCACGGGCTGGGCGAGGGTGAGGACGGCGAAGTCTCCGGTGTTCGCGGCGGCGTCGTAGCGCGGATTGACGCGGACGGCGGTCACGGGGATCTCCTGGCCCTGCGTCGAGAGCAGATCCGTGCGGCCCGCGATGACCTTGAGGTCGCGCACCCGGTCGGACGGCCCCCCGATCACCTCGTCGGCCATGCAGTGGGCGGCGGTCAGCACCGTGGTCCGGCCGATCGCCACTCCCCCGCAGAACTGACCGGCCCGCGTACCCCCGAACCGGTCACGACTGGACAGCGCGACCGTCCAGGGGGTCTGCGAGACATCGACGGGAAAGCCACCGACGACGACGCTGTCGGCGGCGGCGGAAGACGTGGTGGTCAGCGGTATGGCAGTGGCGACGGCCGCCAGGATCAGCGGCCTGATCAGGGCCGGGGCAACAGGACGACGCATGCACCCTCCTCACTCTGGGTGGTATCGGGAAACCCAGAGTCATCCAGCGGGCCGCGACCCGCAGCACGAAGGCCCGGTCTCCCCGCGGGGGGACCGGGCCTTCGATGTCAGGCGGGCGACGCGTACGCCGCGGCCTAGTCGAGGTAGTCGCGCAGCACCTGGGAGCGCGAGGGGTGGCGCAGCTTCGACATGGTCTTGGACTCGATCTGCCGGATGCGCTCACGCGTCACCCCGTAGACCTTGCCGATCTCGTCGAGGGTCTTCGGCTGACCGTCGGTGAGACCGAACCGCATGGAGACGACGCCGGCCTCGCGCTCGGACAGGGTGTCCAGGACGGAGTGCAGCTGCTCCTGGAGGAGGGTGAAGCTGACGGCGTCGGCCGGGACGACGGCCTCGGAGTCCTCGATGAGGTCACCGAACTCGCTGTCGCCGTCCTCGCCCAGCGGGGTGTGCAGGGAGATGGGCTCACGGCCGTACTTCTGGACCTCGATGACCTTCTCGGGGGTCATGTCGAGTTCCTTGGCCAGCTCCTCCGGGGTGGGCTCGCGGCCCAGGTCCTGGAGCATCTGGCGCTGCACGCGCGCGAGCTTGTTGATGACCTCGACCATGTGCACCGGGATACGGATGGTGCGGGCCTGGTCGGCCATGGCGCGGGTGATCGCCTGCCGGATCCACCAGGTGGCGTACGTGGAGAACTTGTAGCCCTTGGTGTAGTCGAACTTCTCGACCGCGCGGATCAGACCGAGGTTGCCCTCCTGGATGAGGTCCAGGAAGAGCATGCCGCGGCCGGTGTAGCGCTTGGCCAGGGAGACCACCAGACGGAGGTTGGCCTCCAGGAGGTGGTTCTTGGCGCGGCGGCCGTCCTCGGCGATGATCTCCAGCTCGCGCTTGAGCTTCGGGGCGAGCTTGTCGGCGTTGGCCAGCTTGTCCTCGGCGAACAGACCGGCCTCGATGCGCTTGGCGAGCTCGACCTCCTGCTCGGCGTTGAGCAGCGGGACCTTGCCGATCTGCTTGAGGTAGTCCTTGACCGGGTCGGCGGTGGCACCGGCGGCGGCGACCTGCTGCGCCGGCGCGTCGTCCTCGTCCTCGTCGGACAGGACGAAGCCCGCGCTCTCGGTGCCCTCGGGCTCCTCGCCGCCGGCCTTCGCCTCCTCGAGGACCTCTTCCTCGATGATCTCGGCGTCGTCCTTCTTCGCGGCCGTCTTCTTGGCCACTGTCTTCTTGGCAGCGGTCGCGGTCTTCTTCGCGACCGCCTTCTTCGCGGCGGGGGCCTTCTTGGCGACGGCCTTCTTGGCGGATGCCTCGTCGGCCGGATCGTCGGCCACGGCGGGCGATACGGCGGGGGCGGCCGTCGCGGTGGCCTTCCTGGTGGTCACCGTCTTGGCCGCGACCGTCTTGGTGGCGGTGCGCTTGGCCGGACTCTTCGCTGCGACGCTCTTTCGGGTGCGCTTGGGCTCCGCGGCACTGACCATCAGCGTCACACCCTCTTCCTCAAGGATCTGGTTGAGGCTGCGCAGTACGTTCTTCCACTGAGTGGCCGGAATCTGGTCAGCTTCGAAGGCCCGACGCACATCGTCGCCGGCGATCTGCCCCTCAGCCTTTCCCCGCTCAATGAGAGCCATGACAGAGACGGACTCGGCGATCTCCGGCGGGAGCGTACGGGATGTGCTGGCCGACACGAACAACCTCTCGGAACGTTGGAAAACGGCTTCCGGCCCCGTCCGGGAAGGACTGGAGCCGACCGCCGGCTTGGGGATGGGCCGACGGCGCGGGCGGGGGCCGGGAAGAGGCACAGCGCCATGAATGGCGTCCGTATTCCCTCCGCGACTGTCACCTCTTAGGTCATCGCGTTGTTCGCAAGAGCGTTACGCCCAATCTACGTGGCCCGAGTCACACCGCGTAAGCACTCAAAAACGGTCAGATGCGGGCAGAGATTGTCGTCGGCGATCTCCGCGGCCGTCCGGACCGCCCTCGGTACGTCCTACGACACCGCCCTCGGTACGTCCTACGACCGCCCCGGACACCCCGCCACGCACCACCGCCGCGCCGCCGGACCCCGCCGGAGCCCCGAGGGATCCGGCGGGGTCCGGCGGAAGCGGGTCCCGGGCCCGCGGTGCCCCGAGAACGCGGCACTGACCGAGCGCACGCTCTGGCGCGGTCAGTGCTCGCGCGGGGCGGGCACCACGCGCTCGACCTCGGGGTGGATGGTGAGCAGCTGGCGCATCGCCGACTCGGCCGCCATGCCGTCACCGGTGCCCAGCGCGTCGACGATCCGCGCGTGCTGGGCCAGGGAGGTCTCGTTCGGCCGCTCACAGCCGGTGACCGGGCCGCCGGAGACCTGGAGGGCGGCCGAGACGATGCCGGAGAGGTGCTCCAGCATGCGGTTGCCCGCGATCTGGATGAGCAGCGAGTGGAACTCGGCGTCCGCGCGCGAGAACGTCAGCGCGTCGCCCTGCGCCATCGCGTGGCTCATGATCTCGACCATGTCACACAGGCGCTGCTGGACGTCCTCGCGGCCGTGCCCGGCGGCGAGGCGGGCGGCGAGCGGCTCGATCGTCCAGCGCAGCTCGCTGAGCTCACGGCGCTGGTCGTCGCGCTGCGGCCCGAAGGCCCGCCACTCGATGATGTCCGGATCGAGAAGGTTCCAGTCACTGACGGGACGCACGCGCGTGCCGACATTCGGGCGGGCGCTGACCAGGCCCTTGGCCTCCAAGACCCGGAGGGACTCACGGACGACGGTGCGGGAGACCTCGAATCGCTGGCCGATCTCCTCGGGGACCAGCGGGCGGTCCGCGCCCAGGTCGCCGGAGACAATCATCTGACCCAGCTGCTGGACGAGTTGACCGTGCAGTCCGCGGCCGCGGCTGCCCGCGGCGCGCCGTCCCACACGGCCCAGCTCCGGATCCGCGCCCTCCCAGGCGGGCACGCCGACACGATCGACGGCGGAGGTCTCCGCGTAGGGGTAGCGGTCGAGTTCGCCCGGGCCGACCAGACCAGAGTCTGCGGAGCGGGCGGCGGTCATCATGGTGTGCGCAAGGGTACTCACGGATCCTTTGTCGGCGTTGCCTCCAACTCCCTTGAGGTCTTTGGTGAAAAGCACACGAAAGGGTGATCGCTCACCCCGTCGCAATTGACGCCTTATCGGAAAGAAATGGGCGTTCTTCAGGGAGTTGTGGGCACCTGAGGATCGGAAGCGCCCGGTCCGTGGTCATCGGAGCCTGGTTCGCAGGGTGGTGAACACGTACGCGCAGAGCAGCGCGGTCAGTGACAACGCCAGCGCCCCGCCCACGGGTTGGGCGAGCACACGGGCCGCTCCGACCAGATAGCGCTCCCCTCCGAAGGGCCACCGCAGCAGGAACATCTCCCGCATCCGCACCGGCAGTCCGGCGGCCATCCGCACACTCGATCCCTCCAGCGCCTTGTGTACGACGGGTACGACGACCACGGGCACGGCGAGCACCGCGGCCAGTCCGGCCGTGGTGGACCGGAAGACTCCCGCCGCCAGCACACCGGCCCAGGCGCATCCGACGATCAGCCCGAACCAACTCGCGGTCAGCGGAATCCAGTCGCCGGGAACCTGTGCGAGCTCCCGTCCGTAGACGAGATAGAGCGCTTCGGCGTCGCAGCCCAGGGTGAGGAACGAGAGCAGGACCGCGGTGGCTCCGGAGACCAGCAGTTTCGCGGTGAGCAGCCCCAGCCGACGGGGCACGGTGCCGCGGTCCGCCGCCAGCGCGGGGTGGCGGAACTCGTCCCCGAAGGACAGCGCCCCGAGCAACCCCGCGCCGAGCGCCGCCGGGGGCAGCGGCAGCTCCCGCGGCCAGGCCGCGAACAGCCGCGCCTGCGGGGTGTGCCCGAGCCGGGCGAGCAGGACGGCGGTGAGCGCCGACACCAGCAGTACGGCACCGCACGTGAGAAAGCCGGCCCCGATCCCGGCGGCCCGACGCAGTTCGTAGCGCAGCGGACGGAGCGGGCTGGGGGCCGAGCGGACGGAGATGGGAGGCGGCAGGGGGGACATGGTGTCCAGGACGGCGGCTTCGGCGCGGTGCCCGCGCCCGGCCGCGGACGGGGCGGGCCCGTCATCGACTGCGGTGGTGGGCTTACGGGGCTGCGACTTCGGCTGCGACTGCGGCGTCGGCTGCTGCTGCTGCTGCCGAGGCTGCTTGGCGGGGGCCTCGGTGGTGGGGCGCTCGGGGACGGGGAGTTCAGCGGCGGGACGTTCGGTGGTGAGGGGTTCGGCGGTGAGGGCTTCGATGGTGAGACGTTCGCCGGCGGGGTTTTCGGCGGGTACGGAGTTGACGGGAGGCTGGGTTGTGGGGGCTTCGGCGGGTACGGCGCGGGGTGACGACTGCGCGTGGGAGGCTTCGGCGGCCGACGCTCGGGACGACGGCTGAGGGGAGGCGGCGGGGGCCGACGGATGGGCGGTCGCGGGCCGCGTGGACGACTGGGCGGATGCGGATGCCGATGCGGATACGACCACGGTCGTCGGCTGGACGGATGCGGCGGCCGGTGGCTGAGCAGGTACGGCGGCCGCCGTCCTGGTGGACATGGCGTGGCCGGAGGACTCGGCGGCGGCCGACGAGGTAGCGGGGGCGGAGGCAGGGGCGCTCGACGGCCTGACCGCCGCCGGGCCCGGGCCCGGCTCGGCGGGACGCGTGTGGGTGATGTGCTCCGCGTTCTGGGGCGAAGGCCGAGACGTCGGCGGCGGGTTGCCGGTGATCCCCGCGGCGGAGGCGAGGGGCAGCGGTTCGGTCACGTCGGCAGGGGTCGGAGCGGCCACCGAGTGAGGCCACCCCGACTCCGCCCGCGGCTGAGGGGTCACCGGGGCCACGGCCACGCCTTGGCGTCGCTCCGCGCGGAGCACGTCGGGCCGACCGGCGGCAGGCGCCTCTTCCCCGGTTCCCTGCGAGGGGGTGGGCCGCCCACCGTCCGCCTCGGTCTCTCCTTCCACGCGCGTCGGCCGCGCGTCGGCCGCCAGGGCGGGCTCGCCGTGGTCCGGCTGCGGCCGTACCGTCCCCGGCTCCTCGTCCGGCAACGGCTCCGTCCCGGCTCCCGGCCCCATGTCACCGGTCTCGTCGGCGAGTTGGTGGACGAGGATGCCGTGGCGGAACGCGGCGTCGCCGACCTCGGCGGTCGTGCTGCCGTACACGGAGAGGCGGTTGCCGCCTTCTCGTACGACCTCCACGGAGCGGTGGTCGGCGCGGGCCTCCTTGGTGAGGAGGTCGGCGAACCGGGCGGCGTAGGGGCTGCGGACGGCCACGCGCGGGCGCAGCCGGGTGCGGGCGAAGTCGGTGGCCTCCTGGTCCGCGAGGAGCCGGCCGCCCTGCAGGGTGACGACCCGGTCGGCGGCGCGGGCGGCTTCCTTGGGGTCGGCGGTGGTGAAGAGCACCGTGCCGCCCTGCTCGGCGTGCGCCCGGAGCATCCGGTGCAGCCAGTGGACCTCACGGGCGGGGAGGTCGTTCGCGGGTTCGTCCAGGATGAGGGTGTGCGGGTCGGGAAGCAGGGCACAGGCCAGGCCGAGCCTGCGGTCCACGCCGCGCGACAGCGTGCCCAGGCGTTCCTCGCGGAGACTGACGAGGCCGACGGCTTCGAGAACCTCGTCGGCGCGCCGGGCCGGGACCCCGGTGGCCGCGCACAGCATGCGCAGATGGCCGCGGACCGAGCGGGACGGGTGACCGGGGACGTCGCCGAGGAGGACGCCGATCTCACGCGCGGGGTGGGCGATGCGATGCAGGGGGCGGCCCCTGAAGTAGGCGAGTCCACGGCCCGGTTGGAGCTCGAGCATCAGTCTGAGCACCGTGGTCTTGCCCGCGCGCGCCTCGCCGAGGAGTGCGGTGACGCGGCCCGCGTGCGCATCGAAGGTCACATCGTCGACGGCGGGCGGGTGCGCCTTGCGGGGATTGCTGGTCAGTCCGAAGGCCTCGATCACCTTAGGGAAGATAGCGCGGAATGACCGTTTTTCCGGGTATAGAGGGTTTTAACCTTGCCCGGGTTCGCGCTGTCGGACCTTCAGACCTCGGGTCGCAGCATCGGCGGGTTGAGCAGGGTCGCCCCGCCGGCGCGGAAGAGCTGGGCCGGACGGCCCCCCTGGCGGGTGGTCGTACCGCCGGTCGGGACGAGGAAGCCGGGGGTCCCGGTCACCTTGCGGTGGAAGTTGCGCGGGTCGAGCGCCACACCCCACACCGCCTCGTAGACCCGGCGCAGTTCACCGACGGTGAACTCGGGCGTGCAGAACGCCGTGGCCAGGGAGGAGTACTCGATCTTGGAGCGGGCCCGCTCCACACCGTCGGACAGAATCTGGGCGTGGTCGAAGGCGAGCGGCGCGACCGGCTCGCCGTCCCGGCCGTAGCCGCCCTGCGCGAGCAGTTCCTCGACCGGGGCCCAGCGCGCGTTGCTGGCGTCGCCACCCGCCCGCGGCGCGGGGAGGTCGGGGGCGAGGGCGAGGTGGGCGACGCTGACCACGCGCATCCGGGGGTCCCGCTTGGGGTCGCCGTAGGTCGCCAGCTGCTCCAGGTGGGCTCCGCCGTCCTGGGCGGGGGCGTCGGGGTCGTGGGCGCGCAGCCCGGTCTCCTCCGCCAGTTCTCGCGCCGCCGCCTGCGAAAGATCCTCGTCGGCCCGTACGAAGCCGCCCGGCAGCGCCCAGCGCCCCTGGAAGGGCGCCTCGCCTCTGCGGACCGCCAGCGCGCACAGGGCATGGCGGCGCACGGTCAGTACGACCAGGTCCACGGTGACGGCGAAGGGCGGAAAGGCTGACGGGTCGTAGGGCATGCGGTGATCATAGTCGTCTGCCTGACGATAAACACTCCCTTCGTCACGCGCTTCGAGGGCTGATCCCTGCGTGCTGCGAGGGCTGATCCACTTCGCTCCGGTATGCACCCCGCGGCTCGTGCCGGTGGGCCTCCGACAGTCGGCCGCCCCTTCGTCCGGTCGCCGCGCCGCGCCGGATCCCTGTCCTCGGGCCGCGCGGTCACGCCCCCAACTGCAGACCGTCCGCCGCCTCCTCGACCATGGCCAGGCCGAGCCGGCTGACGCGCACCGAGAAGGGCGCGCCGGCGACCCGAAGTCCGGTGAGGCCCAGTTCACCGAGGGGCGCGCTGTGGACCGGACGGAGGGTGACGGTCCGGGCGGGGACGTCGGGGCGGATGCCCGCGAGCGCGGTGAGGAGCAGGACCCCGGAGGCGGCGGCCGTGGCCGCCGGACGGCAGGCCGCGGGGTGCGGAAGGGGAGCGCTCCCGTCGGAGCGTTGCACACCGGCGAACATCTCGGGGAGCCGGTGACCGAAGTGCTCGGACGCCGCCAGCAGGCCGCGCAGCAGCCCGCCGGCCTCCTTCTCGTATCCCGCGGCGGCCAGCCCGGCGACGGCGAGTGCCGTCTCCTGCACCCGGACGGCTCCGGCCCGGTGGCCGAACGGGTTGTGCCCCGCTTCCTTCGCCCCCAGCCCGCGCAGCCCCCAACCGGAGTCCATGGCCGGGCCGCCCAGCAGCCGGGAGAGCTGCCCGGTCTGCGCCCTGTCGAGCAGGCCGACGGCCAGTTCACCCGCCCCGAGCAGACCGGTGTCGAGCAGGTGGACGGCGGTGGAGCCGAGGTGGGTCAGGGGGCGGCCGTCCGGGGTCAGAGCCGCCGCCGGACGCCCGCCGCCCCGGTCCTCGACCCAGAAGTCCGCCCGGAACGCCGTCCTCAGCTCCCCCGCCCACTGCCGCAGTGCGGCACCGCCGGGCCGGTCGTACGCGTCGAGGAGGTCCGCGCCGAGCAGCGCGGCCCGGTGGGCGTGGGCCTGGGTCTCGGCGCGCGCGGGGCCGCCGGGCCGCGGATCGCAGAGGTAGGTGTGCTCGCCCACCGTGGTGCGCAGCCAGCTGAGGCAGCGCTCGGCGGCCGGGAGCAGTTCCCGTGTCTCCTGTTCCGGGAGCCCCCAGCGGCGGGCCTCCGCCAGCAGGGCGGGGAAGAGCAGGGTGGCCTCCGTACCGGTGCAGCCCGGTGGCAGGTGTGCTCCGGCGTCGCGGCGCGGTCCGGGGATCATGCCGGTCCGCGGTCCCGGGCCGCGGAGTTGGGTGCGGGCCAGGGCGCGCAGGGTGCCGGCGGCGAGCCGGGTGCCCAGGGGCAGGGTCATCCGGGCGGCGGCCAGGGCTTCGGCCGGGGCCAGTCCGCAGCGCCAGGGTGCCCCGCCCGCGACATAGGTGTCGGAGGGGTGTGCCGGGTCGCGGAGCAGCAGCGACTGGAGGTCGTCGATGCTCGTTCTGAGCAGTGCCGGAACCCTCGGGTCGTCGCCCGCGGCCCTGGCCGGCGCCAGGGGGCTGGTGGCGGCGCGTCCCACGGCTCGCAGGGGAGCCGCGCCGTCCGCGCGTACCCGTAGCTCCACGCTCGCCGTTCCGCCCGGTGGCAGGTCGAACTCCCAGCGCAGCAGGCCCGCGGAGGCCAGCGCGTCCGCGGGTGGCGGGTCCGCGGTGATCGCCGCGTTGCCGGTCGGGGTGGCCCAGCGGAGGCCGGAGTCGTGGACGCTGGCCGGGAGTTCGGGGCCCGTGGTGCCGGAGGCGATGGCGCCGAGGTCCGCGAGGTCCGTGCCGAGGGCCACCTCCAGCGGCAGGCGCAAGAGGTGGGGTGCGGAACTGCGCAGGGTGATGCGCTCGGTGCCGTCGGCGTGCCGGGTGCGTTCCACGATCACGTCCGGATCGGGGCCCGCCGCCGGGGAGACCCGGAGCGTGCCGACGAAGCGGGCGGAGTCCGCCCCGGTCATCCGGGCCTGCACGGGGAGCGGTTCGCGGCCGGCCACCCGGACCTGGCAGCGGGCGAGCAATCGCCGGCCCGCGCGGTAGAAGCCCTCCAGACCACGGCCGTTCAGCTGGCCGTGTTCGGCGGAGATGGCGAGGCCGGGCAAGGCGACGCAGATCAGGGCGGTGTGTGTGGGCGGCAGCCCGCCGGGGTGGCCCGGGGGCGGGGTGCCGGGCGCCGGTCGTACGGGCTTGGGCCGTGGGGCTCGGTTGCGTGGCTGTCCCGAGACGGCCTCCGCGGGCGGGAGCCAGGGCGGGCCGTCCCTGAGTCGGCGGTTGTCGTCGGCGGTGGAGGGCGGACTCGGCTGATGCATGGGAAGGCTTCTTTTGCGCTCTGTGCGCCTGGGTCGTGCTGGGCGCCTGACGGACAGCCCCGGAGGGACAGCGGACGGGTGGCGGCACGGCCCGTCCAGGCGTTCCGCCACTCAGGTGAACGGAGACGGGCTCCTCCTGGTCACGCCCCGACCCGCCGAAGCCGACCGAACGGCCATACGGGGAGGTGTCCTGCGGCCGGGCCGGCCCGGGCCTTCGCACGGCCGAGTCCGACAGGCCGGTCAGCCACGGGCCAGGAGGCGGACACGCACCGCGCCGCTTCCGTCCGACAAGGCTCCGGGCCCAGTGGCACGCGGCGCGGGCCCATGCCCGTCCGTAGCCCGTCCACAGCCGACCACGCGAGGATGAGCCCTCGTTCATTCGTCCCCCTCGCCCCGGCCGTTCCCGGATCGCGTCCCCTCCCGCGCGGCTCGGCCATCTCGTGCGTCCCTGCTCTCCCCGGCACGCGCCCGCGTGCCGCCACTCGGCCTGGACGAACTGGGGCGGGTGTGTTCCCCGTCGGTCCTTCGCGGGCGGGTGCCCTCCAGGTGCGGCCGTCGGCCGTCGGCACCGCCGCCGGTGCGTGGACCGCGCCGGCGACGGGGGCCGGATACTGCGGGTGGCGTGCGCCCGGAGCCCGGATCGGTCCGGCCACCGGTGTCGCCGACGGCAGTCGGGCTGTCCATCGCCGCGCCGTCCGCCGTCGCGGTGTCCGCCGTCGCACGGTCCGACGTTGCACGGTCCGACGTTGCCCTTTCCGCCGTTGTGCCGTCCGCCGTCGCGCTCTTCGCCGATGTGCGGTTCGCCCCGGCGCGGCCCGTGCGTTCCGTGCGCAGGCAGCGGCGGATCGCCTCGGGGTCCAGTCCTTCGTTGCAGGCCTGGTGCAACAGGCGGGCGAAGAGGTAGTCGGGGTCCGCGCCCAGGGCCATCGCCAGGGCCTCGCGCGCCTCCAGGTCGTCGCCGGCCGACCAGGCGACCCAGCCGGCCAGGGTCAGGGGGGCGGCCGCGTGTTCGCCGTACGGGCCGACGCAGCGACGGGCCAGGGCGCGCCACAGGCGCAGGGCCGGTCCGGCCTCGTCGCCCTCCATCCAGGCGGCCGCGCGGTCGCGGGTCGTGCGGTCCTGCAGGCCGAGGATCAGTGTTGCGGCCTCCTCATGGGTGAGCAGGCCGTCGTCGCGCCGGTCCTCTTGGTGGATGCCGGACTCCGGTGGGGCGACGGCGTACCGGCCGATGATCCGCTCGGCGAGGGCGAGGGTCTCCTCGGCCACGTGCGCGCGGAAGGTGTCGTCGAGGATCCGGGGCACCAGTGCCATTCCGGCCCGGTCCAGGGCGATCTCCTGGTCCGGAGCGGCGCCGGTCTCCCAGGGCAGCAGCCTGGCCCGCAGTTCGCGCAGGGTGCCGCGCACCTGGATCCCCGCGTAGGTGGCGGCGGCCGCGAGGACGGAGGTGCCGGGCAGGCCCATGGGGGTGCCGTCGGGCGGACAGCACTCTTCTGTCGGGCAGCAGTACGACCAGAACCGGCCGTCCGAGACGCAGAGCGCCTCGATCACGGGCACGTCGAGCCGGCCGCACTCGGTGCGCAGCAGCTGGGCGAGCGAGGCGAGCCGGCGCATGACGTCCCGGCCCGATTCGCCGGGCGCCGGCTCCTGGCAGACGTAGGCGACCATCTGTTCGGGCCGGGCTCCCCGGCGCTCGCCGCCGGTGGTCAGGCCCTGGGCGAGCTGGCGGGCCGCGGATTCCCAGTCGTCCGGGTTCGCGGGGATGCCGAGCCGGGCCCGTCCGCCGAAACGGCCGCGGCCGCCCCGGTCGTGCAGGGCGACCAGCACCATGCTGTCCTCGGGGCGGTATCCGAGCAGGTAGGGAAGCGCGTCGGCCAGCTCGGCCGGGGTGCGCAGGGTGATCTGGGTGTCGTGGACGGACCGGCCGGGGGCCGCCGCGCTTCCCTTGAAGTCGCCGTTTTCGGAGGGTCCGGTGGTTTCGCTGTGATTCGTCATGCGCCGACGATCTCGCGGATCTTGTGATTCCGGTTGGGCCTGTGGATAAGTCGAATCAGGGACACGCCAAAGCCGCCCTCAGCCGTCCTCCCTCGTCCACAGCCCGCCCGGCTGTCGGTCCCGTCCTGTTGTATGGAGTGCATGGAGCACACGAGCAACGCGGAACTCCGGGCACGGGCGGACGCCGTCCTCGCCCGTCTGGTCGGGGACGACACCGGCACGGCCCGGCTGCGCGAGGACCAGTGGCGGGCGATCGAGGCGCTGGTCGCCGACCGGCGCCGGGCCCTGGTCGTCCAGCGCACGGGGTGGGGCAAGTCCGCGGTGTATTTCGTGGCGACCTCGCTGCTGCGCGCCGGGGGCAGCGGCCCGACGGTGATCGTCTCCCCGCTGCTCGCGCTCATGCGCAACCAGGTGGAGGCCGCGGCCCGGGCCGGCATCCACGCCCGCACCATCAACTCCTCCAACACCGAGGACTGGGACGTGATCCAGGCGGAGATCGCGGCCGGCGAGGTCGATGTCCTCCTGGTGTCCCCGGAGCGCCTCAACAACCCCGACTTCCGTGACCAGGTCCTGCCCAAGCTCGCCGCGGCGACCGGGCTGCTCGTCGTGGACGAGGCCCACTGCATCTCCGACTGGGGCCACGACTTCCGGCCCGACTACCGGCGGCTGCGCACCATGCTGGCCGACCTGCCGCCGGGCGTGCCGGTGCTGGCGACCACTGCGACGGCCAACGCGCGCGTGACCGCCGACGTGGCCGAGCAGCTCGGCACCGGTGGCGCCTCGGACGCGCTGGTGCTGCGTGGCCCGCTGGACCGGGAGAGTCTCAGCCTGAGCGTGCTGCGGCTGCCGGACGCCGCGCACCGTATGGCGTGGCTCGCCGACCACCTGGACGAACTGCCGGGTTCCGGCATCGTCTACACGCTGACCGTGGCCGCCGCCGAGGAGGTCACGGCCTTCCTGCGGCAGCGCGGGCACGTCGTGGCGTCGTACACGGGAAAGACGGAGAACGCCGACCGGCAGCAGGCCGAGGACGACCTGCTCGGCAACCGGGTCAAGGCGCTGATCGCCACGTCGGCCCTCGGCATGGGCTTCGACAAGCCCGACCTCGGGTTCGTGGTGCACCTGGGCTCGCCCTCCTCCCCCATCGCCTACTACCAGCAGGTGGGCCGTGCCGGGCGCGGTGTCGAGCACGCGGAGGTCCTGCTGCTGCCGGGCAAGGAGGACGAGGCGATCTGGAACTACTTCGCCTCGCTCGCCTTCCCGTCGGAAGACCTGGTGCGCCGCACACTGGATGTGCTGTCCCGGGCCGGCGGTCCCGTGTCGCTGCCCGCGCTGGAGCCGCTGGTGGAGCTGCGCCGCTCCCGGCTGGAGACCATGCTGAAGGTCCTCGACGTGGACGGCGCGGTCCAGCGGGTCAAGGGCGGTTGGATCGCGACCGGGCGGCCATGGGCGTATGACGCCGAGCGGTACGCCTGGGTGGCGCGGCAGCGCGAGGCCGAGCAGGAGGCGATGCGCCAGTACACGGCCACGGCGGACTGCCGGATGGAGTTCCTGCAGCGCCAGTTGGACGACGAGGGGGCGAAGCCCTGCGGCCGCTGCGACAACTGCACACGGCCGCGCTTCACGGCGGACACCACCTCGGCGGCGGTGGACGCCGCGCGGGTCGACCTCGGCCGGGCGGGCGTCGAGGTGGAGCCCCGCCGGATGTGGCCGACCGGCCTGCCGGCCATCGGCATCGACCTCAAGGGACGCATTCCGGCCGGTGAACAGGCATCGGCCGGGCGGGCTTTGGGTCGGTTGTCGGACATCGGCTGGGGCAATCGGCTACGACCGCTGCTCGCACCCCAGACCCCGGACGCACCCGTGCCGGACGACGTGGCCCGTGCCGTGGTGGAGGTACTGGCCGACTGGGCGAAGGGCCCCGGCGGCTGGGCCCCGGGCTCGGCCGACGCGCAGCCACGCCCGGTGGGTGTCGTCACCGTCGCCTCGCGCTCCAGGCCCCTGCTCATCCACTCCCTGGGTGCCCGTATCGCGGAGATCGGCCGACTGCCCCTGCTGGGTTCCGTGGAGTACACGGGCGAGGCGTCCCGGGTGTCGCGCAGCAACAGTGCCCAGCGTCTGAAGGCCCTCGACGGTGCGCTGACCGTGCCGCCCACCCTCGCCGCGACCCTCGCCGAGGCGCAGGGACCGGTGCTGCTGGTGGACGACTTCACGGAGACCGGCTGGACGCTGGCGGTCGCGGCGCGCCTGCTCCGGAGGTCCGGGGCGCGGGGGGTGTTGCCGCTGGTCCTGGCCGTTCAGGGCTGATCGTCCCGGCGCTCCTCGACTGCGTACGCCGGGCGCGGCGTACGCACGTGTCGTACGCGAACGTCCCAGGGGTCCCGGATCGCCTCACTGGGTAGGGATATAAGCCACGCACCACCAGATAACAGTCGGTGGCCCCATTTGCTCGTTGCCGCATTCCAGTTCGACAGGAAGAATTGGGGTCCGCTCCCCGCGCGGCTCGGCCGTGATCCGGTTGGGCCTTACTGCGGTGCGCGCTCCCCCGAATCCGATCTCGCCCGCAGTGTGGGCGCGTAGCCGAAGGGAGGAACGTGACCTTCGGATTCGCTCCGTCCTCGGCGGCATCGTTGTCGACGTCCGCGTCCGCCGCTTCCGCCAGCCGTCTGCTCGAGCCCGCGGAGTGGGCCGACGCCGGAATTCCGCTGCTGCGCAACCCCCGTGAGGTCGTCAGCGGGCTGCACACCCGCCACCGGCCCCGGCCGGGCACGGCCGTGGTGGCCGTTCTCGACCCTGAGGAACGGCTGTGCGCCAGCGCGTCCTTCGGCCGGCGCTCGGCGCCTGCCGACGGCTGGATGTTCCGCAACACGCTGCTGGCCCAGCTGCGCCGGGTGATCCCGCACGACCTGCGCCGCCGCACCCCGGTGCGGACCGCCGTACTGCTCTACTGCCGCGAGGGGGACGCGCGTTGGACGGAGGAGGACGGCGCCTGGATGTGGGGGCTGCGTGACGCGTGCACACTGCACGGACTGCGCTGCGGGGCGTACATCACGCTGACGCACGACGGCTGGCAGGTGCTCGGCGAGGGGCGCGGCGGACGACGTCCCAACGCCGACTCGCCTCCCGAACCCTTCGCCCTGTCGGAGGCCCCGCCGCTGTCACCGCGCACCGGGGGCGCCGTCTCCGAGGTGCTGCGCCGCGCGGCCGCGCGCTGAACCCCGGCCCCCGCGAGGGGGGCACCGGCCGGGCGCTCAGCGCCGGGCACGGCACCCTGAAACCGCCGTGCGAGGTGCCCGGCGGGGTCTCCCGCCGCACGGCACGACAAAGCGGCACGGCGGAGGGCGGCCCGTCGTGCGGTCACCCGCCGGATCCGGCCCGGTACTCGTGTTCCGGATCCCCCGCCGCCGAACGTACGCGGACCTTCTGCCGAGGGTCTGCCCCACGGCCGCTCCGCGCCGGACGGCGGCTGCCACCGGCGTGCGGGCACGGCGAAGTCGCCGCCGTGCCAGTACCGCCGCCGCGGCTCCTTCGGTACCTCCGGGAAGTCCCCGAGGTGCCGGAGGTGGCTCAGACGCCCGCGCCCAGCACCGAGTTGATCCCCTGCGGGTCGCCGCAGACGATCAGCAGGGCACCGGCCCGGGAGAGGGCCAGCGGCAGGGCGGTGGCAGCGACGGTGTCGGCGCCACCGTTGACGGCGACGACGACCACGGGGCGGATCGCGGCACGGGAGGCGGCGGCGGCGTCCGTGTAGAAGACGTCGTCGCCCGCGTCGTGCTGCGCCCAGTAGGCGGCTTCGCCGAAGGACAGTTCGTGGTCGGCCCACGGGTGCTGCGCGCCGGTGGTGATCACCAGCACCTCACCCGGGGCGCGGCCCGACTCGAGAAGCAGGTCCACTGCCTCCTCGGCCGCGTCGAGAGCGCTCTCGACGGTGGCCGGGATCAGCTGGATCTGCGGGGCCGCCGCTGCAGCGGCGGACACGGCCGGGCCGGACGGGCCTGGCTTGGCCACCTCACGCGGCGTGCGCTGCACCGGCGGCGTGGGCCGCAGAGGGCCGGGACGACCGGGACGCGGCGGAGCCACGGGGCGGGGGCCGGGTACGGGACGAGGGGTCGGCGCGGTACGGCCACTGGCCGGAGTGGCGCGGGGACCCTGGGCACTCTCGTGAATCTGAGGCTCCTCGGGAATGAGAGGCATGAGCTGATTTTTATCAAACGTTGGTGCAGGTCAGGTGAACCGGGTGGCACAACAGTGCGACTAGGACGTCAGAAATCGAAGCCGAGCTGTCCCTCGATCTCCGAAGTGCTTCCCTCTGCCCAGCTGCGGGCCTTCTTGAGGTGCCGCCACTGGGGCAGCGCATCAAGATACGCCCACGACAACCGGTGGTACGGGGTGGGTCCCCGCTCCTCCAGTGCGGCCTTGTGCACGGGCGACGGGTACCCGGCGTTGTCCGCAAATCCGAAGTCTGCATGGTCGATACCCAGTTCGGCCATCATTTTGTCGCGCTGAACTTTGGCGATCACCGAGGCCGCCGCGACGGCCACACACGAACGGTCACCCTTGATGACCGTGCGCACCCGCCAGGGGGCACCGAGATAGTCGTGCTTCCCGTCGAGGATGACCGCCTCGGGCCGGACCGGCAGGGCCTCCAGCGCGCGGCTCGCCGCGAGCCGCAGCGCGGCCGTCATCCCGAGGTCGTCGATCTCCTCCGGCGAGGCATGGCCCAGGGCGTAGGCCGTGACCCACGTCCGCAGCGCCTCGGCAAGTTCCGTACGCCGCTTGACAGTCAGCAGCTTGGAGTCGGTGAGGCCCTCGGGCGGCCGGCGAAGACCGGTGACCGCGGCACAGACGGTGACGGGCCCGGCCCAGGCGCCGCGCCCCACCTCGTCGACACCGGCAATTATCTTCGCTCCGGTCGTGGCGCGAAGGGAGCGCTCGACGGTGTGAGTAGGTGGTTCGTACGGCATGGCGCACTTAGGGTACGCCGCGCAGATCCCCTGGCGACACCCCGGTCTCACCGACGGACCAGGGGCCCGCCCGGGCGGCGGCTCAGACCCCGCGCGGGGACAGCAGCGGAAGCATCAACTGGTCGACCATCTCCGCGATGTCCCCGTCGCTCCATTCGCTTGCAGAAATCTTGGAGCGGTACATCATCATCGCCGGAACGGCATCCAGGACATAGCCGTTGGCCGCGTCGGCGCGCACGTCTCCCCGCTCTATTCCTCGCGTGACGACCTGGCTCATCAGGCGGGTGGTCGGGCCGACGACCCCCTCGAAGATCACTCCATGGAAGCGTTCAACCTGCATGTGATCGCATTCGTGAATCACCGAGCGCAGTGCGAAGCCGGGGCGCGAGAACATCGCGTCGCGGGCCTGCCGGCACAGGGCGAGCAGGTCGTCGCGGACGTTCCCGAGGTCGGGGGCCTCCTCCAAACGGGGCAGACCGGCCTGGAGCGCGTCGGCGACCAGATCCTCCTTGGAGGACCAGCGGCGGTAGACCGCCGCCTTCCCGGTCTGGGCGACGGCGGCGACACCCTCCATGGTGAGGCCGCTCCAGCCGACGGTACTGAGCATCTCCAGGGCGGCGTCCAGGATCGCGCGTTCGAGAACCGCGCCGCGACGACGGGGGGTTGCCGTCCGCACCGGGCCGGCCGTCGGGCGCGAGGTCACCATCTGAGTCTCTCCAGCGAGCAAGAGGAGGCGGGCGTTCCAGAACGGGGCGCACAGGTTGCGCCGACAAGGGGCACGGTATCCGATGCGCGGCTAAGTGAACGCTTGCGTTCACTACTGAGGGCTCACTACGGTTGACGCGACAGTGAACGCGACCGTTCACTAAATCCTCGGTGGGAGACCCATAGTGACAACCTCTCAACTGTCTCAGGATCAGAAACCCGGTGCGGCCCGCCGGGAGGGGCATCCCGGCATCGCGCTCACCGTCATCGCGGCCTGTCAGCTCATGGTCGTACTCGACGCGACGATTGTGAACATCGCCCTCCCTCATATCCAGGAGGCGCTCGACTTCAGCACCACGGACCTCACCTGGGTGGTCAGCGCCTACACGCTCACCTTCGGCGGTCTGCTGCTCCTGGGCGCCCGGGCCGGTGACATCCTCGGCCGCCGCCGGGTCTTCCTGACCGGCATCCTGCTGTTCACCGTGGCCTCGTTCCTCGGCGGTCTCGCACAGGAACCCTGGCAACTGCTGGCCGCGCGCGCGGTCCAGGGCGTGGGAGGCGCGATCGCGTCGCCGACCTCGCTGGCACTGATCACGACCACCTTCCCCGAAGGACCCGAGCGGAACCGGGCGTTCGGGGTGTTCGCCGCCGTCTCCGCGGGCGGTGGCGCCCTCGGCCTGCTCTCCGGCGGCCTGCTCACCGACTGGCTCGACTGGCGGTCGGTGTTCTTCGTCAACGTGCCGATCGGCCTGCTGATCGCCGTGCTGACCCCGCTGTACATCAACGAGTCCGAGCGGCAGCCGGGGCGGTTCGACATCGCGGGGGCGCTGGCCTCGACGGCGGGCATGGCGTCCCTCGTGTACGGCTTCATCCGCGTCTCGGAGCAGGGCTGGCACGACGGTCCGGCCCTCGGCTCCTTCGGCGCCTCGGTGGTCCTGCTGCTGGCCTTCGTCTTCATCGAACGCCGGGCCAGGGAACCGATCACCCCGTTGAAGATGTTCGCCGACCGCAACCGCTCCGGCACCTATGTGATCATGCTGAGCCTGGCCGCCGCGATGTTCGGCATGTTCTTCTACATCGTGCTGTTCGTGCAGAACGTGCTGAGCTACAGCCCGATCAGGGCCGGGCTGGCCTTTCTGCCCATCAGTGTGGCGATCGCCGCCGGCGCCGGGCTGTCGCAGCGGTTCCTGCCCACCCTGGGCCCCAAGCCGTTCATGATCGCCGGAGCGGCGATCGTGATCGTCGCGCTGGTCTGGCTGACCTTCATCAAGCCCGACAGCTCGTACGCCGGCGGCGTGCTGGGGCCCATGCTGGTCTTCGGCTTCGGTATGGGTCTGAACTTCGTGACGGTGACCAGTACGGCGGTCTCCGGGGTCGCGCCACAGGAGGCGGGCGCGGCGTCCGGGCTGCTCAACGCCATGCAGCAGGTGGGTGGTGCGCTGGGTCTGTCCATCCTGACCACGGTCTTCGGCTCGGCCAGCAAGGACGAGGCGAAGAAGCAGCTGCCGAAGTTCCTCGCCGACGGTTCGCCGGAGCAGAAGGCGGAGTTCGCCAAGACCCACCAACTGCCCGCGCCCTGGGGGCACGAGGTGCTCGCGCACGGCATCGCGACCGCGTTCGTGCCCGCCGCCGCGATGGCCGGGGTCGGCCTGCTCACCGCCCTGCTGGTGATCAAGATCAGCAAGAGCGACCTCGAAGCGCTCGCCGGCACGGGCGGCCACGGGGCGGGCTGACCCGGCCGGATCCCCGCGGAGCCGGTGACGGCCGGACCGCTGTCGCCGCTGCCATCGTCGAGGGGCGAACGACAGCGACAGCGGTCCGGCCACGCACAGCACGGCCGTCAGCACCGCGATCACCTTCAGAAGAGCCGATCCCAACCGCACCACCGACACCCACCCCCCAGCGACTCCACGTCTCCAAACCGTCCGCACTCGGACGGAGCGACGGAGCGCGGAGCGGATGCCAGGAAAACGCCCGATGGTCACAGAGAGTTCCCATCGGGCACGGAGAGTTTCGAGAGCGGTCTGGAGCGTCACGCTTCAGGACGGGTGGGCCGGGTCGGCGCCGCAGTAGACCTCCCCGCCGAGGGTCAGCCGCCGACAGCGGTCCCCGTCGGCACCCACTCCGGCAGCGCCTCCGTACGCTCCAGCCACGCGGCCGGCGGCGCTCCCGCCCTGCCGCCCGCGAGTACGCCGCCCACGATGGCGCAGGTGGTGTCCACGTCGCCGCCCACCTGGGCGGTCGTCCAGAAGGCGGTCTCGTAGTCGCCGAGGGAGCGAGCGGCCGACCAGAGGGCGAAGGGGACGGTGTCATGGGCGGTCGTACGCCGTCCGCAGCCGAGGACGGCCGCGACGGTGCCCGCGTCGGCGTAGTCGAGCATGTCGCGGGCGCGTCGCAGGCCCTGGCCGACGGCGCTCTTCGGGACGAGGGAGACGACCCCGTCGAGGAGCGCTCCGGGGCTCGGGGGCCCGCCGGGAGCGGCGGCCAGGGCCGCTGCCGCGGCGACGGCCATGGCACCGACCACCGCCTCGCGGTGCTGGTGTGTGGGATAGGCCGAGATCTCGGCCTGATGGGTGGCCTGCTCCGGATCGTCCGCGTACCAGGCGCCCAGGGGGGCGATGCGCATCGCGGCGCCGTTGCCCCATGACCCCTGCCCGTTGAAGAGCCCGGCGGCCAGCTCGCGCCAGTCGCCGCCCTCCCGGACGAGGCGGAGCAGCCGGTTGACGGCGGGGCCGTAGCCCCGGTCGAAGTCGTGGTGCGCGGCGAAGGAGCGGGCCAGCGCGTCCTGGTCGATGCGGCGGTGGGCGGCGAGGACGGCGACGACGGAGCCGGCCATCTCCGTGTCGTCGGTCCACTGCCAGGGCGCCGGTGGCAGCTCGCGCCGCTTCAGCAGCGGGTAGTTCACCGGTACGAAGAACTGTGAGCCCAGCGCGTCGCCGACGGCGAGTCCGCGCAGGCTGGCCAGGGCGCGGTCCAGGCGCCCGGGGGTCGAGGAGTCGAGGGAGAAGGTCATCGCGGCCAGCCTAGCCGCTCATCCAGTTCGGCTCCGGGTCCCGCCAGCGGTCGAAGGGCTGGTTGAGGGTGTACTTGCCGTCGTCCCCGAGAACGAGCATCCGCATCTCGGCGTTCCCGGGGTTGGAGAGCGACTCGAAGTCCGCGACCGTCCAGTGGAACCAGCGCATGCAGAACAGCCGCATCGCCAGCCCGTGGGTCACCAGGAGCACGTTGGGCGGATGGTCCGGCGCCTCGAAGCTGCGGAACAGGCTCTCCAGGAAGCCTCCGACGCGGTCGTAGACGTCGGCTCCCGACTCGCCCTGGGGGAACCGGAAGAAGAAGTGCCCGTAGGCGTCCCGGTACGTCTTCTGCAGGCGTACGTCGTCGCGGTCCTGCCAGTTTCCCCAGTCCTGTTCGCGCAGCCGGGGCTCCTCGCGCACGCGTATGAGATCCGGGTCGAGGTGGAAGGCGCGGAGGGTCTCGTGCGTACGGCGGTACGGGGAGACGTACACGCTGACGCGCTCCTGGCCGAAGATCTCCCGGATGCGCTTTCCGGTCTCCTCCGCCTGCCGCCAGCCCCGCTCGGTGAGGGCCAGCGAGTGGTCGGGTTCCCGCTCATACACGGAGTCGTCGACATTGCCGGTTGACTCGCCGTGCCGGACAAGGACGATGCGCCGTGGTCGTGCCATGCCAAAACCCTAGATCGAGTGACGAAAAATCGAGCACTCGGATGGGCCCCATACAGCGCACATCACACAAACCAAGGGTTGGATATTCAAACGATCCAACTCGGTTCGAGCTCCACGATGTCCCCCGTGAGCGCCGCGATGTCGGCCTCCGTCTGGGCCCGCAGCGCCAGCCGCTCCACCCGCTCCGTGCGGTACTTGCCGTGTTCGGCGGCCGACCGCCACATCGAGAGGATCATGAACTCGTGCTCGGGAGCCTCCGCGAACATGCCGCGGATCATGCCGGGCGAGCCCGCCATTGCCGGGTTCCAGACCTTCTCCTGCATCAGCGTGAAGTGCTCGACGCGCTCCTCGTGCACCCGGCAGAGCGCCACCCGGACCAGGTCGCTGTCCGTGAACCGCGGCTCGAAACCGGTCTTCACGTCGAAACGGTACTCGAACAGCTTGACCTGCTGATCCTTGTAGGTGCCCGACTGGGACGCGGCCAGACGGTCGTGCGAACGCGCCATGAAGGAGTCGTAGAAGGCACGGCTCTCCCAGAAGGCGAAGATGTGCGCCACTCCCGGCCGCTGCCGACTCCAGCCCCCGCCCTGTCCCCGAAATCCCGGCTCCCCCAGAAGCCCCGCCCATTTTCGCTGCGCCCGCTCGAAGCCCCGGCGGTCCACCACGGTGCAGCGAATCCACTTGACCAGCACCGCGCCATCGTAAGGCCATGGGGCATGGCGCCGGTCACGCTCCGGCCGAGATCACCCGCGCATGCGCCCCCGCGCGCGTGGCACGATGGACAAAGAGCGTGGACAACCCAACAGTTGGGGCAGTGGACCTCTAGGGGGAAGGGGACGCGTGGTGAGCGGTTTCAGCAAGGCGATCCGGAAGGTCGAGGTCGCGGTGAAGTGGGATCCCAGCCCGTCCGGACAGCCGCCCACCGATCTCGACATCGTCGCCGGGACGTTCACGGGAGCCGACCCGTACGGAACTCCGGCCTATCTGGTGCACTTCGACAGCCGCTCGCCCGACGGCACGATCTTTCTCAACCGGGACAGCCAGGACGGCAAGGGCTTCGGCTGGGACGAGGTGATGACGCTCGAACTCGACCGTCTCGACAGCCGCTACACGCGCGTGGTCGTCGGAGTCGTCATCCAACAGCGCTCCGCGCACCGGACGTTCGTGAATGTCCTGAACCCCGAGCTGCGTGTCCGGGAGGGCTACAGCGTGCTGGCCCAGGACGACTTCGGCTCGGTCCTCGGGGCGACGGCGGCCGCCATCGCGGAGTTCGTGCGCGACGCGTCCGGCGACTGGAGCTTCCGCCCCGGCCTGCACGGCTTCGAGGACGACCCGGTCGTCTTCCACCGGTCCATGGGCGGCCTCGGCCGCCCCTGACGGCGAACACGACCACGCGCAAAGGTAAGGGGCGCCGGCATGGACCGGCGCCCCTTACTTCACTTCACCGACTCGTCAGCTGCAGCCGCTGGTCGAGCCGCAGCCCTCGCAGATGTAGCAGGAACCGGCCCGCTGCATCTTCGTACCGCAGGAGAAGCAGAGCGGGGCGTCGGCCTGGATGCCCAGCTGCATCTCCACCAGCTCGGCGCTGGTGTGGGCCTGCTTCGGGGCGGGCTTGACCACCTCGGGCTTCGGGATGGTGACGGCCTTCAGCTCCTGGGCGCGCGGCGCCGACTGGGCCAGGCCCTCGACGTCGACCTCGTCCTCGGCGACCTCGTACGAACCCGTCTCCAGGTGGCGCTGACGCTCCTCGGCGGAGTGGATGCCGAGCGCGGAGCGCGTCTCGAAGGGCAGGAAGTCCAGCGCCAGGCGGCGGAAGATGTAGTCGACGATCGACTGCGCCATCCGCACGTCCGGGTCGTCCGTCATACCGGCCGGCTCGAAGCGCATGTTGGTGAACTTCGAGACGTACGTCTCCAGCGGCACGCCGTACTGGAGGCCGACGGAGACCGCGATGGAGAAGGCGTCCATCATGCCCGCGAGGGTCGAACCCTGCTTGGACATCTTCAGGAAGACCTCGCCCAGGCCGTCGTCCGGGTAGGAGTTGGCCGTCATGTAACCCTCGGCGCCGCCGACGGTGAAGGACGTGGTGATGCCGGGACGACCCTTCGGAAGGCGCTTGCGGACCGGGCGGTACTCGATGACCTTCTCGACGGTCTCGCGGATGGTCGCCTCGGCCTTCTCGGCGACCTCCTCCTTCTCCTTCTCCTTGGTCTTGGCGGAGAGGGGCTGGCCGACCTTGCAGTTGTCGCGGTAGATCGCGAGCGCCTTGACGCCGAGCTTCCAGGCCTCGTAGTAGATCTCCTCGACCTCCTCGACGGTCGCCGTCTCCGGCATGTTGACCGTCTTGGAGATGGCACCGGAGATCCAGGGCTGGATCGCGGCCATCATGCGGACGTGGCCCATCGGGGAGATGGCCCGCTCGCCCATGGCGCAGTCGAAGACCTCGTAGTGCTCCTGCTTGAGGCCGGGGGCGTCGATCACATTGCCGTTCTCGGCGATGTGGGCGACGATCGCCTCGATCTGCTCCTCCTGGTAGCCCAGGCGGCGCAGGGCCTGCGGGACCGTGCCGTTGACGATCTGCATCGAGCCGCCGCCGACCAGCTTCTTGAACTTGACCAGGGCGAGGTCGGGCTCGACGCCGGTGGTGTCGCAGGACATCGCGAGACCGATGGTGCCGGTCGGGGCGAGGACCGACGCCTGGGAGTTACGGAAACCGTTCTTCTCACCGAGGCGGAGCACGTCCTGCCAGG
The DNA here is from genome assembly GCF_043201555.1 of Streptomyces sp. NPDC048288. Classification (NCBI taxonomy): domain Bacteria; kingdom Bacillati; phylum Actinomycetota; class Actinomycetes; order Kitasatosporales; family Streptomycetaceae; genus Streptomyces; species Streptomyces sp. NPDC048288. The sequence goes on along the minus strand of NZ_JBICZD010000021.1, from coordinate 3,847 downwards.
CCTCCGTGGCGGCGGCCCAGACCGGGGTGTCCAGGTCGTCCGTGCGGACGGCCGTGGTGTTGGCGTCGGCGTGCTGCTTCATGACGCGGTTGTGGGCGTCGGCGTTGCGGGCGTAGCCGTCGTACGGGCCGACGACCGCGGCGAGCTCCGAGGAGCGCTTGTACGCCGTGCCGGTCATCAGGGAGGTGATGGCACCGGCGAGGGCGCGGCCGCCGTCGGAGTCGTAGGCGTGGCCGGTCGCCATCAGCAGGGCGCCGAGGTTGGCGTAGCCGATGCCGAGCTGGCGGAAGGCGCGGGTGTTCTCGCCGATCTTCTGGGTCGGGAAGTCCGCGAAGCAGATCGAGATGTCCATCGCGGTGATGACCAGCTCGACGACCTGGGCGAAGCGCTCGACCTCGAAGGACTGGTGGCCCTTGCCGTCGTCCTTGAGGAACTTCATGAGGTTCAGCGAGGCGAGGTTGCAGGACGTGTTGTCCAGGTGCATGTACTCGCTGCAGGGGTTCGAGCCGTTGATCCGGCCGGACTCCGGGCAGGTGTGCCAGTGGTTGATCGTGTCGTCGTACTGGATGCCCGGGTCGGCGCAGGCCCAGGCGGCCTCGGCCATCTTGCGGAAGAGGGACTTGGCGCCGACCTCCTCGATGACCTCACCGGTCATGCGGGCGCGCAGACCAAACTGGCCGCCCTGCTCGACCGCCTTCATGAACTCGTCGTTCACACGGACCGAGTTGTTGGCGTTCTGGTACTGGACGGACGTGATGTCGTCGCCGCCCAGGTCCATGTCGAAGCCCGCGTCACGGAGGGCGCGGATCTTCTCCTCCTCCTTGACCTTGGTCTCGATGAAGTCCTCGATGTCGGGGTGGTCGACGTCGAGGATGACCATCTTGGCGGCGCGGCGGGTGGCACCGCCGGACTTGATGGTGCCCGCGGAGGCGTCCGCGCCGCGCATGAAGGAGACCGGTCCCGAGGCGTTGCCGCCGGAGGAGAGCAGCTCCTTGGAGGAGCGGATCCGGGAGAGGTTCAGGCCGGCGCCGGAGCCGCCCTTGAAGATCATGCCCTCTTCCTTGTACCAGTCGAGGATCGACTCCATGGAGTCGTCGACGGACAGGATGAAGCAGGCGGAGACCTGCTGGGGCTGCGGGGTGCCCACGTTGAACCACACGGGGCTGTTGAAGCTGAAGATCTGGTGCAGGAGGGCGTACGCCAGCTCGTGCTCGAAGATCTCGGCGTCGGCGGGCGTCGCGAAGTACTTGTAGTCCTCGCCGGCCTTCCGGTACGTCTTCACGATGCGGTCGATCAGCTGCTTGAGGCCGGTCTCGCGCTGCGGGGTGCCGACGGCACCGCGGAAGTACTTGCTGGTGACGATGTTGACCGCGTTCACCGACCAGAAGTCGGGGAACTCGACGCCACGCTGCTCGAAGTTGATCGAGCCGTCGCGCCAGTTGGTCATGACGACGTCACGGCGCTCCCAGCTCACCTCGTCGTACGGGTGTACGCCGGGGGTGGTGTGGATGCGCTCGATACGCAGCCCCTTGGTGGCCTTCGTTCCCTTCGCGCGGGAACTCCGTGCCGGACCGCTCGCCGTCTCTGTCATGCCGCCTCCCTCTACGGGCAAAAACGCCCTGAAATGCCACGATGTTCCCGTGGCACGCTGTTCTGTTTGCGCGTCGCGGGCACGCTGAGCCGCCCCCGCGACAAGTCCTGGATCGCCGTCCGACAACCGGATCCGGGGCCTCCGCCCGGTTCCGGTCCGCCTGTCAGCCGGCGATATGGACGGGCGCGGGCGCCCGAGTGGTTCCGCCCGGCCCGTGATCGTCCTCCTGGCTCCCCGCTCCCGCGTCTTCGTCGTCCGCGACGGGGTCCTGCGCCGCCTGCCTGAGCTCCGCGATCGCGGCCTCGAAGTCCTCGAGCGAGTCGAACGCCCGGTAGACGGAGGCGAATCGCAGGTAGGCGACGAGGTCGAGCTCCTGCAACGGACCGAGTATGGCCAGCCCCACGTCGTGGGTGGTCAGCTCGGCGCTTCCGGTGGCCCGCACCGCCTCCTCGACCCGCTGGCCGAGCTGGGCGAGTGCGTCCTCGGTGACAGGTCGCCCCTGGCATGCCTTGCGCACGCCGTTGATGACCTTGGTACGGCTGAATGGCTCGGTGACTCCGGACCGCTTGACCACCATGAGCGAGCACGTCTCCACGGTCGTGAAACGACGGGAGCAGTCCGGACACTGGCGGCGCCTGCGGATCGACGTGCCGTCGTCGGTCGTACGACTGTCGACCACGCGGCTGTCGGGGTGCCTGCAGAAGGGGCAGTGCATGATCTCCAACCCTCCTCACAGCAGACTCAATGGCCTCGCCGGGCCACATGAGCCCCTCGAAGCAGCCCCAAGCATAGGCGATCTCAGAAGCACGAGAGACCCGGGGGAACACAACTTGTGGGCTGCTGTAGCAATCCAACCACTAGATGTGGTGATTGGCTGATACATCGCCAGGTTGCGCGTGTCGCACACGTACCGCTACGGCGGATACGGAGATACCGTGGGCGCCGCACGGAGGTCGCGTGCGACTCCGGCGCAGATGGGGACGTCGGTCCCGGTCGGCGGCGGTCCGGATGGCAGACTGGGCACACCCACAAGGCCATCAGCCCGGCGGTGAAGAGTACAACAATGGGCCCTTTTGCCCGCCGGGTACCGCGTGAGCCATACACCCAGACATGTGATCGCGTGCGGCGAATCGCGTTTTTTCACTCGAACGTGTGTTTGGCGCAACCTTTCGAAAGCAACTACCGTTGTCCAGCAGGGAGACCATCGAGAGGGGCCGACGTGACCACGACCGCAGACAGTGCCACCATCACCGCCCAGGACCGCTCCCAGGGCCGACTCGACCCGGTGCATGCCATGAACGAAGCCGTGAATCCCGAGGGACACAAGCGCTCCCTGCCGGGCCGACCTCCAGGCATCCGGGCCGACAGCTCGGGCCTGACCGACCGGCAGCGCCGGGTGATCGAGGTGATCCGGGACTCGGTGCAGCGGCGGGGCTACCCGCCGTCGATGCGGGAGATCGGCCAGGCCGTCGGCCTGTCGAGCACGTCCTCCGTGGCGCACCAGCTGATGGCACTGGAACGCAAGGGCTTCCTGCGCCGCGACCCGCACCGCCCGCGCGCGTACGAGGTGCGCGGCTCCGACCAGGCCATGACCGTGCAGCCCACGGACACCGCCGGCAAGCCCGCCGCGTCGTACGTCCCACTGGTCGGCCGGATCGCCGCCGGTGGTCCGATCCTCGCGGAGGAGTCGGTCGAGGACGTGTTCCCGCTGCCCCGGCAGCTGGTGGGTGACGGCGAGCTGTTCGTGCTGAAGGTCGTCGGTGACTCCATGATCGAGGCCGCGATCTGCGACGGCGACTGGGTCACCGTCCGCCGCCAGCCGGTCGCAGAGAACGGCGACATCGTCGCCGCCATGCTCGACGGCGAGGCCACGGTCAAGCGCTTCAAGCGCGAAGACGGCCATGTGTGGCTCCTCCCGCACAACGCGGCCTACGAACCGATCCCCGGCGACGACGCGACCATCCTGGGCAAGGTCGTCGCGGTACTGCGGCGCGTGTGATGCCTGCGGCGGGCGGTCATCTCGCCCGCCCTCCGATCGGGCCCCGGGACCCCTGCGCCGGTTCCGGGGTCTTGTACTGCCCAGCCCCCGCCGATCGCCTGCCGCGGATCGCGGGGGGGGGGGGGCCGCCGCGCGCGGGGGGCCCCCCCCCCCCCCCCGCCCCCCCCCCCCCGCCCCCCCCCCCCCCCCCCCCCCCCGCCGCGCGCCCCCCCCCCCCCGAGGCCCTTCGGGCCGAAGCGGGGGTCCGGGGGCGGCAG
>NZ_JBICZD010000020.1:0-109231 GCF_043201555.1 Streptomyces sp. NPDC048288 | reverse complement strand
CGTCCACAGCTCTTCCGGCGCCATCCGCTCGACAAGCGCAGCAGTCATCACCCCAGACTGCCGCAAGATCACGCCAACTGAAATGGCGTCTTAGAAGGCGGCGAGTGCCGGAACATCGTCGGTGATCAGGGCGGTGCCGGTGAAGTGTGGCTGCATCCGGGCATCGTAGGTCGAGGGTCGGACAGCGGGCCCTGGAAGGAGATGGTGCCTGCCTGCCGGTCGTGAGTGACATGATCTTGTCGTGTCTGGTGTGATCACGGCGTCGGAGCCTTCCTGGATAGCTCCGTTCACCGGGCTGAGTCCACGTCAATTCAGCAAGCTTGTCATTGCTTTGCGGCGCGAAGGTGCGGACCCGGTGCGTAGGGGACGGCCGTGGAGTCTGCCGCTGGAGGACCGGATCCTGCTGGTCACGGCGTACTGGCGCACCAACCTCACGCTGCGGCAGATGGCGCCGCTGTTCGGGGTGTCGAAGTCGGCTGCCGACCGCATCATCGGTCACCTCGGTCCCTCGCTCGCCCTCCAGCAGCGCAAGCGATTCCGCAAGGGCACCGTACTGATCGTGGACGGAACGCTCGTCCCCACCCGCGACCACACCATCTCCGAGCAGTCGAAAAACTACCGATACTCCACCAATCATCAGGTGGTCATCGACGCCGACACCCGCCTGGTCGTCGCTGTCGGCCGGCCGGCCACTCCCCGGCAATCGCAACGACTGCAAGGCATGGGAACTGTCCGGGGTGAAAGCCGCCGTGGGCACCACCACCGTCATTGCGGACGGCGGTTACCGGGGCACCGGCCTGGTCATTCCACACCGCAGAGAGAAGGGCCAAGGCGATCTACCGGCCTGGAAGGAGGAACACAACGCCTCCCACCGCAAGGTTCGTGCCCGCGTCGAGCACGCCTTCGCCCGCATGAAGACCTGGAAGATCCTGCGAGACTGCCGTCTCAAGGGCGACGGCGTCCACCACGCCATGCTCGGCATCGCCCGCCTGCACAATCTCGCCCTCGCCGGGTGACCGACAAGGCGGCCAGGTCACCCAGCACGCCGTAGATCATTTATGGGACAAGACTTAGCCTCGCGCTTTCGCGTATGGGCCAGTCCGAGGTGTGGTCAAAGAGGCGAGGAGGGCCTCTGGCCTGGGGCGATGAACTTGCCCGGGGCCCTGGCCGCCGTCAGGAGTGGTGCACTCCCGAGGTGAAGCGGAGGGCAACTCGCCTGAGCCCGCAGCAGGCTCGCCTGCGTATCCTCGCTGGCCGGGACGAGTTGCCTCAAGGGGCCCTCTTGCTCAGCTCAGCGTCAAGTGCACGACATCGATCTCCTGGCCCCGAGCTCGCGCGAAGGAACGACCACGCCCTGGTATTCAGAAAAGAGAGGGCGCGAAACGCAGCACGGAGAAGGAGATCCAGCCCGCAAGTCCCATGGAGCGAATCAACCGCGAGATCAAGCGCCGCACCGACGTCGTACAGGTCTTCCCCAGCCATGCCGCCCTCAAACGGCTGGTCACCGCCATGCTCAGCGAGATGCACGACGAATGGATCGCCTTCCCCCACCGCTGCCTGCCCGAACGCTACGGACGATCGCTTGCCTGCACCGCAGGGCGAAGCCCTGGGCCCGGTGCTCGTGCGTAAGCACGTCGTTCGTATCGTTGGACTCCCACCACGCGACGAGGCGTCTGCCGTGCGGGGTGGGGCAGCCAATGCAGGCCGGCCACCCGGATAGAGGACCTGATATGGCAAGTGGGGCGGACGAAGTGCGTCGGGCATGGGGCCGCGTGACGCAATGGTTGGAGCGGAATGCTCCGAAGAACCACGCAGCATTGCAACCACCCGCGACGTCGAAGCAGATCAGCCACGAAGAGAGCAAACTGGGTCTGTCGCTCCCCGAAGAGTTGCGGGTATGGCTTCTGATCAACAACGGCGTGGGAATGAAGGAGACCGGGCAGGGATGGCTGTCTCCGGCCCCCGGCAGCAGTTTCGTACCGCACAGGTGGCATCTTCTCTCCACTGCCGAGCTGGTCAAGGTGTATGGGCGGCGGATGGATTTCCAGAGGACGGGTGACGTACCTGACGACGAGGATGACGAAGTCCTGGTATGGCGTCGCGAGTGGTTCCCGTTCGTCGCTGACAGTGACGAACTGTACGGACGGTTCGTTGACGTCAGGACAGGGGCGGTGGGGAGATGGAGCGACGGCGACATGAACCGCCTCGCGACCCATGGTTCGCTGACGGAGTTCTTCGACGAACTCGCCGATCTCATGAGCACGAACGCCCGCGTGGTGGACGGCGGTATCGAGTGGCGTTGATCGGGACCAAGCGGCATCCCGGCGGTTGACAATAAATTGCCCGAAAAGGGAAATGGCCCCGGTATGACCAGGGATCATTTCCTGTGACGGCGTCGATCAGCGCGGCTTGTCCGCCTTCAGGCAATCAGTTCCTGCGCCTTAGCCCGACGGGCCCGCGCGACGGGCCGCTCACCATAGGGCGCCCGAGGCTTGGCGGGCACCGCCGACTCACTCCCGCCGACGACCGCAGAGGGCGTCCGTCAGGAGTGGGACTCTTCTGTGACTTCCGGCCCCCCGTCAACCGGCACGAACATGGAGCAGCAGAAAGGCAATTCGCGCAGTTCAGGTGTCATCAATCGCTCATCGCGGCAGGTCACCGCGCCCCCTGGTCTCTTCCGGGACATCTGACGCGCGCGAGCGCCGCCGCGCCCCTTCCGAGGGGTGCGGCGGCGCTCGGTGCGGTCACCAGGTGTGGGCGACGTCCACCACGAGGTGGTTGGCGGTCTGGAAGACGCGGAAGGGGAGGCGGGCGCGAACGCCGAGTCCGGCCTGGGTGTAGCCCTCGGAGCCGCCGGTGATCTTGAACTCGCGGAAGGTCCGGTACCCGGTGACGTCGACGGACGGAAGCGGCGGGTAGGGCGTTCCGGTCGCCGGGTCGTAGCGCGGGGCGAACAGCGAGATCTCCAGGATGGCTCCGCCCTTGATCGGGATCACGGCGTCGCTCGGGTCCTGGTGCAGTACGTCGACGTAGCGGACGGTGTAGCCGATCGGGTCGGCCGACGTGCCCTGGGCGTCGAAGACCAGGCGGTCGTAGCACTCGTGCTGTCCGGTCCGTACGTCGGTCAGCCGCCTGGAGGCGGTGGAGTCGCCGGTCTTGGCCAGGCTGCCCCATGTCACGGCGCAGTCCACCGCCGTCGGCGCGGCCACCGCCGGAACCGTGCCGGCCAGCAGGCCACCACCCGCCAGCATCATCGCGACCACTGCCGTACCTATTCGTCGCATGGCTACCCCCCGGTAGTTCGCGTAGGTGTGTGTTTGTTCAGACCCGCGGCTTTCCAGAAGGTTGTGCGGCGGGGAGCAGTTCTTCGCGGTACGACGCCGTGGTTCTCCATGCCGTACTGAACTGAGAGTTTTCACCCTAATCTTGCAAGCCGGAGAAGGGGACCGACGGAGGGAACCGCATGAAGGTCGGCATCACCGAGGTCGCGGACCGGGCGCAGGTCAGCGAGGCCACGGTCAGCCGGGTCGTCAACCGGCGCCAGGGGGTGTCGCGCAAGACCCGTGAGGCGGTCGAGCGGGCCATGGCCGACCTGGGGTACGAGCGGCAGACGCGCGGCCAACTCGTCGCGATCATCACCGAGTTGGTGTCCAACCCGTTCTTCGCCGACATGTGCGAGCGGATCGAGTCCACGCTCGCCCCGCACGGTCTCAAGACGATCCTGTGCCCGTGCTTCCCCGGCGGAGTGCAGGAGCCGGACTACCTGACCTCCCTCGCCGACCGGGGTGTCGCCGCCGTCGTCTTCCTCTCCGCCAGCAACACGATCGAGGACGCGGACCCCGAGGCGTACGAACTGCTGCGCGCCCGCAGGATTCCGTTCGTCGGGATCAACGGCCAGTTCGAGGGCGGATACGACGCCCCGGTCTTCTCCACCGACGACCTGCTGGCCGCCGAACTCGCCGTCGACCACCTGTACCGGCTCGGGCACCGGCGTATCGGCATGGCCTCGGGCCCGGTCGGCAACCGACCGGCCGACCGCCGGGTCGACGGCTTCGTCGCCTCGCTCGCCCGGCGCGGCATCGCGGATCCGGAGCAGTGGGTGGTCCGGCAGTCGTACACCGTCGAGGGCGGCCAGTCCGCCGCGCTCTCGCTGCTCGGCCGCGGGGCCACGGCCGTCGTCGCCGCCAGCGACTACATGGCCCTGGGCGCGATCCGCGGCGCCCGGAGGCAGGGGTACGACGTTCCGGGGGACGTCTCGGTCGTCGGCTACGACGGCTCCCTGATCATGGACTTCGTCGATCCGCCGCTCACCACGGTCCGCCAGCCGGCCGACCGGCTCGCCCCCGAGGTGGCCCGGAGCGTCCTCGCGCTGCTGGGCAACCGCGAGGTCCCCGTCGGTGAACTCCTCTTCGACCCCGAGCTGGTGATCCGGGCGAGCACCGCGCCGCCGAAGACGGAGTGATGGTCAAGACTGCGTCACGTGGTCTCCGTGGCTGAGAGGGCGGGAGCCGGTCCACGTACTAGGGAGGCGAGTGACCGCGACTCCCGACGAAGGGCACCTCCTTGATCTCGCGACGCATCGTCCTGAGCCTCGCCGCAGGGCTCGCCGCCAGCTGCCTGCTGGGGGCGTGCGGTTCGTCCGACGGCACCGGTACCGCCGGGGCCGCCGCCCCGGTCACGCCGGCCACGTCGGCCCCCGCGACCCCCGCCACCTCCGCTCCGGCCGCGACCGGCGGCACCGGCTCCGGGAGCGGGCAGTCGGGCACGACGGCCGGGGTGACGGCGGTGGCGGCCCAGGGCGTCGGCAGCATCGTCACGGACGACCAGGGGCTCACCCTCTACCGCTACGACAAGGACGAGCCGAACCCCTCCAAGTGGACGTGCTCCGGGGCGTGCACGAAGACCTGGATCCCGGTGATCGTGCAGGACTCGGTGCGGACCACGGGAGTGGAGAAGAGCCTCCTCGGCACGGTGCACCGCAACGGCCGCACCCAGCTCACGCTTTCCGGCTGGCCGCTCTACCGGTACGTCGGCGACACGGCGGCCGGACAGGTCAACGGCCAGGGGAAGGACGGCGCGTGGTACGCCGTCACCCCGTCCGGACAGAAGTCGGCCGCGACGGGCTGACGCCCGCGGCACGATGACCGCGGGGGACGTCACACCGTCGGTTCCCCGCGGAAACTGCCCGGTGCGAGCAGGGACTTCCAGGACCTGTTCCGCTTGAACGGTGTCTCGAAGACCTTCGCGAACAGCCACGCCCCGAGCACGGAGACCGGCAGGGCCACGGCGAGCGTGAAGCAGAAGGTGGGCAGTCCGCGCGCGACGAAGTGCGGGGCCACCCGGCGGATCACGGCCAGGACGATCGGCAGGTGGATCAGGTAGAGGCTGTAGGAGAAGCCGCCGAGGCGGTGCACGGGGCGGGCGGTCAGGAGCCGGACGAGAACGGCGGGACGGCCGGTGGCGACGGCGGCGAGCAGCATCGTCATGGCGGGGGCGATGGCGAGGTCGATCCAGAAGTAGTGGTCCACCGTCCAGACGGAGCCCCGGACGATGCCGAGGGCCAGCACGGGCAGTGCGGCGAGGGCGGCGAGCCATCCCCACGGCAGGCGGCGGACCCGGTCCGACGCGGTGACGATGCCCGCGCCGATCACCCCCGCCGCGAACACGGGGGCGAGGTGCGGGGCGAGCCAGTTGTCGCCCTCCACCGGGTTCGCGTGCGCCGCCAGCAGCCCTCCGGCGGCCACCGGAAGCGTCACGCACACGGCCAGGACCACGGCACCCCGGCGCCGGCGGAGGAACAGGAGGAGGGGGAAGAGCAGATACAGCTCGGCCTCCACGCCTATCGACCAGAACGCGCCGTTCGGCGTCGGGGCGGTGAACACGTCCTGGGCGACAAGGCCGTACACCAAGGCCGTCGCGCCGGTGGGCGGCCCGAAGTGCGAGGCCGGTACGACGAACCACGAGACGGCCAGGCTCAGGGCCAGTGCGGCCCAGTACGGGGGCAGGATGCGCCAGGCGCGGCGCCGCAGGAACTCGCCGACGCCGGTCAGCCGCCAGCCGTGGCGCGCCGGGGAGATCGCCAGGGAGAACCCGGACAGGACGAGGAAGAAGACGACGGCCAGGCGTCCGAACATCAGCCCGTCGAGCCAGAAGGGCGCCGAACTGTCGGGGTAGCCGGGGAAGGTGTACAGCCAGCAGTGGAAGAGGACCACATAGAGTGCCGCCAGGCCACGGAGCCCGTCCAGGCCGGCCACCTGCCGAGGGACGCGCGCCGTGCTCGCCGTCTCCTCCCGGAGCACCGGGGGTGCCAGGTCGAGGGCGCTGCCGACCGGGCGACTCGAATCCACGGAAATCGTCCGACCCCTCTTCCGGGCAGCACCGCGCCGTCCACGTCGACTGGTACGTGGCCTGCGGTCCGGCTGTTCAACGGCCGGTCAGGTCCGCGTGGTGGTCCCGCTGTTCCGGCGGGGCGCCGACCAGGTCGCGTTCGAGGGCGTCCAGGGCCTGGCGGGCCGCCGCGATGCGGGCGAGGAGGAGCGGGCCGTCGGCCGGGGCGGCGGCCGGGCGGGAGGCCTCGGCCGTCTCCTGCTCCATCTCCCGGGCCTCGTCGAGGGAGGTGATGACCACGCCTATCAGGACGTTGACCAGGACGAAGGAGGCGATGAGGACGTACGAGGCGTAGTAGACGAGGCTCCAGCGGGAGATCTCCAGGCCCGCGTGGACCGCGTCGCCGATGCCGTCCAGGGTCATCAGGAGGAAGAGGGTGAGGACGGCGCGGCCGATGGAGCCGTAGTGCCCGGGGTCGTGGCGGCCGAAGAAGACCCAGCCCACCATCGCGTACACGTACAGCAGCAGCGCGCCGACCAGCAGGAAGCTCAGCGTGCCGGGCAGGCTGCGGGCCACCGCGACCAGCACGATCCGCAGTTGGGGCAGGAAGCGGGCGGTGCGCAGCACCCGGGCCAGCCGCAGCAGCCGGAGCACGGTGGCGTTCTCGCGGACGACGGGCAGGAAGGCGCAGAGCACCACGGCGAGGTCGAAGAGGTTCCAGGGATCCTTGAGGAAGTCCCGCGGGCGGTCGGCGTGCGCGCCGAGGCGCAGCAGGATCTCGGCCGTGAACGCGGCCAGACAGGCGTGTTCGACGAGCCGCAGCCAGAACTGCCACCGTTCGACCAGGCCGGAGTAGGTCTCCACGCCCAGCAGTACGGCGTTGAGGAGGATCACCGCGAAGACGGTCAGGGCGAACCAGCGGGATTCCGTGACGGCACGGCACCGCTGTGCCAGGTCCGGACGGACGGATCGTAACTCGACGGCGTTCGTCTGGTCGTACTGCTCCGGCATCGTGGTGCCCTGGCTCCTTGTCGCACGAACACCGCCTTCCGGCCGACTCGGCCGGAAGGCGGGCTGGTCCGGTGATCACTCCCCGGAGGAATTTCTACAGCACTGTAGATCAACCGGCGGCGGGGGCGGTGTCCCGGCGGGAGACGGCGAGGTAGCCGACGAAGCAGACGATGGCGACCGTCCAGGCGAGGGTGACCGGCCCGAGGCCGAGGCCGAGCCCGCTGCGGGCGGGGGTGATCGCCATCCAGTCGGCGAGGGAGGCGCCGAGCGGGCGGGTGATGACGTAGGCCGTCCAGAAGGCGGCCACCGCGTTGAGGGCGCCGGCCCGGTGGGCGATCGCGGGCACGCAGATGGCGGCGGCGAAGAGCACCGCCGAGCCGAGGTAGCCGAGGCCGGCGGTGGCGGTCAGGTCGCCGGCGGCGGTGCCGAGCGCGAAGGTGGCGAGGACGGCCGCCCAGTAGAAGACCTCGCGGCGCCGGGTGCGGATGCTGTGGATGGACAGGGTCCGCTCGACGGCGTACCAGAGGGCGAAGACCCCGGTCAGGGCGAGGAGGAAGAAGGGCGTGGAGAGCGTGTAGGGCACGCCGAGGCCGACGTGCAGGATGTCGGCGGCCATCGTGCCGAACACGCTGACCATGACGACGGCGGTCCAGTAGACCCAGGCGATGTAGCGGCGGACGGCGAACTGCACGGCCAGCGAGGCCGCGAACGCGACACCGCCGAGGGCGACCGCGGGCACCGGGCCGAGGACGTGGGCGAGCAGGTCCGAGGCGGTCTCGCCCATCCCGGTGGTGAGCACCTTGATGATCCAGAAGTAGACGGTCACTTCCGGCACCTTGTTCGCCATGGCGCGGAGCGGAACACGGGGCCGGTCGTCGAGGAGGTGCTCTGTGGTCATGAGCGGCACGATGACACGGCGGATCCCCGGTGCCACAGAGGCCTTTGCCATTGTTTTGGGGCTTCTGGTGCATGAGTTTCATCGGCGCGCGGCCAACCTGACCGCAACCTGAACACCTCGGCGAAGGCCCTGTTCAGGCCGGTCGGCGTGCTGATAGGCAGGAGGGTTTCCGGCCCGGCGGCCGGGCCGTCGGCGCACGCCGTACCGCGCGATCGTCTACAGTGCCAGCAGACGTCTACAGGACTGTAGTCATTCGTGTGACCGTGACCCTGTCGGATCTTCCCAGGAGAGGCCCTCCGACCATGACGACACCGATCACCGCCGCCTCGCAGCTGGCCGTGAACGTACTCGACGCCCATTCCCTGCTGGCGGCCTTCGGCGTGCTGGGCGTCGGGGTGGTGATGTTCGTCGAGACCGGGCTCCTGGTGGGGTTCTTCCTGCCCGGCGACTCCCTGCTGTTCACGGCCGGCCTGCTGTGCACGGGCACCGCCGAGGGGACCGTGCACCTGTCGCTGGGCCCGCTGCTCCTCGCGGCCGCGGCGGGTGCGCTGGCCGGGGCGCAGTGCGGATATCTGCTCGGCCGGAAGGCGGGCGCCACGATGCTGGCCCGCGGCCGTTCGCAGCGGCTGCGCGAGGGCGCGCAACGCGCCGAGGAACTGCTGGAGCGCTACGGCTACGCCAAGGCCATCGTCCTGGCCCGGTTCGTGCCGGTGGTCCGGACGGTGCTCAATCCGCTGGCGGGCGCGCTGGAGGTGCCGGTACGGACGTTCACCCTCTGGCAGGCCGTCGGCGGGCTCGTGTGGAGCGTGGGCCTCACCCTCGCGGGCTACGGGCTGGGTTCGACGATCCCGAACGTCGACCACTACCTGCTGCCACTGGTGGCGCTGATCGTGGTCGTGTCGCTGCTCCCGCTGCTCGCCGAGGTGTACCGGGGCCGCCGCACCGCCCGGACCGCCCGGCCCGAGGGCGGGGACAGGTGACCGGGGCGCCGACTCTACGGCCGATGGACTGACGGAGAGTCATGCCGCACCGGATCCTTGTCGTCGAGGACGATCACGCCCTGCGTGACGTGCTCCGCCGCGGCCTGGCCGAGGAGGGCTTCGAACCGGTGCCCGCGGCCGACGGCGCCACCGCGCTGCGGCTGACCGACCACGGCCTCGCCGCCGCCGTCCTGGACGTCGGACTGCCCGACGCGGACGGCCGGGACGTCTGCCAGGCCATGCGCGCGGGCGGTTTCGCCGCCCCGATCATCTTCCTGACGGCCCGTCACGGCCTCACCGACCGGCTGTCCGGGTTCTCCGCCGGGGCCGACGACTATCTGCCCAAGCCGTTCCACCTCGCCGAACTCGTCGCCCGGCTGCGGGCCACGCTCAAGCGTGCCGCCCCGCCGGTCATGGCCAGGGCCGGCGACATGGTGCTCGACGCCACCCGGCACCGGGCGCGCGTCGGCGCCGTGGACGTCGGCCTGTCCCCCACCGAGTTCCGGCTGCTGGCCACCCTCGTCGCCGCCGGCGGCACCCTGGTGAGCCGCCGCGACCTGGTCCGGGCCGCCTGGCCGGACGGGGCCCAGGTCAGCGACAACACCCTCGACCAGTACCTGACCCGGCTGCGCCGCAAGCTGCGCGAGGCGGGCAGCGACCTGAGCCTGGGCACGGCGCGCGGGATCGGCCACCGGCTCTCATGAACACCCCGCTCCGCCACCTGGCCCCCCACACCCTGCGCGGCCGGCTCTCGCTCGTGGCGGTGACCATCGCGGCACTCCTGATCACCGTGCTGACCGTGGCGTTCACCACCGTGACGGACCGGCATCTGCGGCACCAGGCGGACGACGAGCTGCGCACCCGGGCGGCCGCCGTCGCCACGACCGTCGACACCAGCGGCCGGCGGGTACGGATCCTGGACACCGTCAACGACGGCCTCCTCGACGCCAACTCCTGGATCTACGCCGGGACCCGCCTCCTGGAGAAACCACCGGCGGCCGCCGCCCCCCTGACCCGGGCCGCCGGCCGGCTCGCCGCGGGACGGCACGACGGCTGTACGACCGTGGAGACCGCGAACCCCCGCTTCGTCCGGCTCTGCGCCCGCCCCGTGACCGGCCGCCGCAGCACGGCCACCGTCGTCACGGCCCTGGACCTCGCGCCGTACCGGAACTCGGCGGACACCCTGCTGGTGGGGTCCCTGGTCCTGGACGGCGTCATGCTCGCGGGCACCTACGCGCTGACCCGGCTGGCCGTGGGGCGGGCGCTGCGCCCCGTGCGCACCATGACCGACCAGGCCACCGAGTGGAGCGCCGTCGGCTCCGCCGAGCGCTTCGGCGCGGCCCGGCAGCCGGCCGAACTGGCCCGCCTGGGCGCCTCGTTGGACGCGCTCCTCGACCGCATCCGGAGCGTGCTGCGGCACGAGCGGCAGCTGACCGGGGAGCTCTCCCACGAGCTGCGCACCCCGCTCACCCGGATCATGATCGAGCTCGACTGGTGGCGGGCCCGCCCGCGCTCCGCCACCGAGACCCGCGCCACCCACGAGGTGATGGCCGAGGCCGCCCGCTCCATGCGGACCATCTGCGACACCCTGCTCGACGACGCCCGCGAGGACGCGCTCGGCGCGAGCACGGCTCCCGGTACCGCCCAGGTCGTCCCGGTGCTGCGCCGGCTGGTCGGGAACCTCGGCCCGCAGGACCGGGTGACGGCCGTCGTCGACGTCGGCGATCCGGCGCTGGCGGCGGGCGTCGCCCCCGCCCTCCTCGAACGCATCGTCAGTCCGCTGCTGGCCAACGCGGTCCGGCACGCCCGCGCCACGGTGACCGTGTCCGCGCGACGGCTGCCGGACGGGGTGCGGATCGACGTCACGGACGACGGTCCCGGCGTACCGGAGGCGTTCCTCGGCGCGCTCTTCCAGCCCGGCCGCCGCGCCGACCGGGACGACGGGCACGACGGCGCGGGCCTCGGGCTGCCGCTCGCACGGCGCCTGGCCCGCTCCGTCGGCGGCGAGGTGTCCCACGACCCCGGGCACACCGGCGGAGCGCGTTTCCTGGCCGACCTGCCCGCCGGCTGAGAGCCCGCGGCCCGGCCTGCTCTCAGCCGGCCCTGCGCTCCCGGACCTGCGCAGAGGCCATGAGGCCGAGCAGCAGGGCCAGCAGGACGGCCGAGGACCCGGCCGTGCCGAGGTCGAGACCGCCCTTGGCGACCGGCTTGGTCAGGAGGTCGCCCGCGGTGGCGCCGAGCGGGCGGGTGAGGACGAACGCGATCCAGAACAGCAGGACGTTCGGCACCACGGGCACCTTCATCAGGGCCACCAGGACGGCGAGCAGCCCGGTCACCAGGAGCGCGCCGCCCGCGTAGCCGAGGCCGGAACTGTCGGACAGGAAGTCGCCCATGGAGGTGCCGAGGGTGTTGGAGACGAGGATCGCCGACCAGAACAGGGCCTCGCCGCGGAAGGTGACGATGTCGCGGATCTGGAAGGTCATCCCGCTCAGCCGCCAGACGGCGAAGACGACCAGCAGGATCGAGATGAGGATCGCCGCGCCGGCCGGGTAGCCGAGGCCGAGGCCCTGGGGTCCCCAGCCGAGCGACGTGGCGCCGCCGGACAGGTACTGGGCACTCGCGTCGCGGTTCATGAAGTCGGACATCGTGGTGCCGGCCATGCTGGTCGACAGGATGACCGTCCAGTAGAAGAACGGGTTGTAGCGGCGGGACCCGAGCTGGACGACAAGGGTCACCACGAAGATCAGGAACAGCGCGATCGTGGTGAGGAAGTAACCCAGCTTCAGGGTCTGGGAGAAGAGGTCGCCGGCCGTCTCACCGAGGGTGGTCGCGGCGATCTTCATGATCCAGAACGCCGGCGTCACCTCCGGGAGTTTCTTCATCACCGACGTGGCCGTGCCCGGGACATCGGGGTCGGCGAGGACTTCGGACTGTTCCAAGGTGGGGGGTTCCTGTTCAGTTTCCGTCGTACCGCGGGGGGGGGTGTGACCGCGCGCGGACGGCCACCAGGACCGACCTTGACAGAACCGGCCTGAACGCATCCTGAACGGCTTGCGGGGCAGCTCGGCCTCTTTGTTGGAACGTCATGACAAAGTCATTGACATCCCCTGAGGGCCGCCCCATAGTACGTGTCACTAGAGCGCGCTAATAAAGCGCTCTAGCACAGCAGCGGACGTCGGCGGCCGCACCCCTTGGCCGTCGGCACGGAGCTCCGTCCCCGCCCGTGCGCGGCACCCGGCCGGCCACCGGTGCCGCGGTCGCCACCACCGGCGGACCGCTTATCCCCTCCCCGTATATCTCCCGCTCGTTCCGCTCCCCGGAGCCGATCCAGACCGCACAGCGAGGTGCAAGGGACATGCACAGAAACCACCGAGCCGCCGCCATGGCCGCCACCGTTCTCGCGGGCGTCCTGCTCGCCACGGGCTGTTCCAGCAGCTCCGGCGGCAAGAAGTCCGAGGACAGCGGCGCGGCCGCGTCCGCCGGCAAGGCGTCCACGCCCCGCATGACGGTGGCCATGATCACCCACGCCCAGCCCGGCGACACCTTCTGGGACCTGATCCGCAAGGGCGCCGCCGCGGCGGCCGCCAAGGACAACATCAAGCTGGTCTACTCCGCCGACCCGAGCGCCGCCAACCAGGCCAACCTGGTGCAGAACGCGATCGACCAGAAGGTCGACGGCATCGCCCTGACGGCCGCCACGCCCGACGCGCTGAAGTCCGTCACCGCCAAGGCCGAGGCGGCCGGCATCCCCGTCGTCGGCTTCAACTCCGGTGTGGACGCCTGGAAGAAGCTCGGCATGCTCGAGTACTTCGGCCAGGACGAGAACATCGCGGGCCAGGCCTTCGGCGAGCGCCTCAACAAGCTCGGCGCCAAGCACGCCCTGTGTGTCGTGCAGGCCCAGGGCCAGGTCGCCCTGGAAGCCCGCTGCGCGGGTCTGGCCAAGGGATTCAAGGGCAAGACCGACAAGATCTACGTCAACGGCACCGACATGCCCTCGGTCAAGTCCACCATCACCGCCAAGCTCCAGCAGGACTCCTCGATCGACCAGGTCGTCACCCTCGGCGCCCCGATCGCCCTGACCGCCGTCCAGTCCGTCAAGGACGCCGGCAGCAAGGCCGAGATCGCCACCTTCGACCTCAACAAGGACCTGGTGTCCGCCATCCAGGACGGCTCGATCGAGTTCGCGGTCGACCAGCAGCCGTACCTCCAGGGCTACCTCGCGGTCGACGCCCTGTGGCTGTACAAGAACAACGGCAACTACAGCGGCGGCGGCGCGGCCCCCGTCCTGACCGGCCCCGCGTTCGTCACCAAGGACAACGCCGACACGATCGCCAAGTTCGCCGCCAACGGCACCCGCTGACGATCCGTCAGCGATCAGCGGGCACTCGGGCCGTCCCCTTCGGGGGGCGGCCCGCTCGTGCCGCGCACCACCAGCTTCGGGTCCAGCACCGCCTCGCGCGGCTCCAGTCCGGGGTCCTCCAGCCGCTCCACGGCGAACCGCACCGCGTACTCGGCCATCAGCCCCGCGTCCTGCCGCACGGTGGTGAGGCCGACCGGCATGAGGTGGGAGAGATGGCTGTCGTCGAAGCCGACCACCGAGATGTCCCGGGGGACCTCGACACCGGCGCGGGTCATGGCCATCAGCACACCCATCGCGCACCGGTCGTTGCCCGCCAGCACGGCCGTCGGCAGGGGCAGCCCGCGGTCGCGTTCGGCCAGCAGCAGCCGTCCGGTCTCGATACCGGACTGCTCGGTGTGCTCACCCGGCAGCACCCGGATCTCCGGCTCGAGACCGTGCCGGCGCATCGCGGCCCGGTAGGAGCGCCGCCGCTCGGCCGAGCCGGGCCCCCGGCCGCCGTCGATGTGCACGATCCTGCGGTGCCCGAGCTCGGCCAGGTAGTCCATGGCCTGCCGGACGCCCTTGCTCTCGGCACTGTGCACGAAGTCCACCCGGGCCCGCGGCACCCGGCGGCTGACCGACACCGTGACGGCACGCTGGCCGAGCCCGTCGAGATAGGCGGGGTCCGTCTCGGGGCCGAGCAGGATCAGCGCCTCGCAGCGGTGGCCGAGCAGCGCCTCGACCGCCTTCTCCTCGCTGCGGCCCTGGGCGGCGGCCGAGAGCAGCACGTCGTAGCCGAGCCGCTCGGCCTCCGGGTAGATGCCCTCGATGAGGTCGGTGTGGAAGGTCTGGTGGACGGTGAACATCACGCCGAGGGTGCGGCTGCGGCCGCGGGCCAGCAGCCGGGCCGCGCTGTCGGGCCGGTAGCCGATCTCGTCGGCGACCCGCAGCACCCGCTCACGGGTCTCCTGGCTCGCGCCCGGCTGGTTGCGGAACACGATCGACACCAGCGCCCGGGAGACCCCCGCCCTGTCGGCGACGTCGGCCATCGTCGGCCGCCGCCGGCCCGCTGCATCCACCTGAGCACCCACCCTTCGACGGAGCCCCAGCCTAGGCCCTGCGCTCGGCGGCTCCAGGAAATCCCCCGGTAACAAGGTATTGACATGACATTCGGACAGGGGTCATCGTACTCGCACTAGAGCGCGCTAGTAGAGCGCGGCAGCCTCCGCACGGCAGAACTCTGCGTCCCCTCTCCCCGAAGGACACACCATGGCGACGGCGCCATCCCCCCTCCGCACCACCGTGGGCAACCTGTGCCTCGGCTCCGCGCCCGACTCCTGGGGCATCTGGTTCCCGGAGGACGAGCACCAGGTCCCGTACAC
Organism: Streptomyces sp. NPDC048288; assembly: GCF_043201555.1. Lineage (NCBI taxonomy): Bacteria > Bacillati > Actinomycetota > Actinomycetes > Kitasatosporales > Streptomycetaceae > Streptomyces > Streptomyces sp. NPDC048288. The sequence goes on along the minus strand of NZ_JBICZD010000020.1, from coordinate 94,294 downwards.
CCGCTTCCTCGACGAGCTGAAGCAGGCCGGCTACGAGTGGTTCGAGCTCGGGCCGTACGGCTACCTGCCCACCGACCCGCGGCGGCTGAAGGAGGAGCTCGACGCCCGTGGGCTCAGGGTCTCCGGCGGCACCGCGTTCGGCGCGCTGCACCGCCCCGGGGCCTGGGACGAGATGCTCGCCCACGTCCGCCAGGTGGCCACGCTCACCCAGGCCGCCGGCGCGCACCACCTGGTCCTCATCCCGCCGATGTACCGGGACGAGAGGACCGGCGCGTTCACCGAGTCGCCCGAGCTGACCGCCGAGCAGTGGGCGGGCTTCGGCAAGGCCGCCGACCGGCTGGGCCGGCTGCTGCTCGACGAGTACGACGTACGGCTCGTCGTCCACCCGCACGCGGACAGCCACATCCAGACCCAGCCGGAGATCGAGCGGCTGCTGAACGAGTCCGACGGCCGGTACACGAACCTGTGCCTGGACACCGGGCACGTGGCCTACGGCGGCGGTGACAACGTCGACCTGATCCGCCGCTTCGGCGAGCGCGTCGGCTATGTCCACATCAAGCAGATGGACCCGGAGGTGCTCGCCCAGGTCGCGGCCGAGGACCTCGGCTTCGGCGAGGCCGTGCAGCGGGGCGTGTGCGTGTCGCCGCCGGCCGGCGTGCCGAACCCGGCCGACGTGGTGGCGGAGCTGGCCAGGCTCGACGCCGAGCTGTTCGTGATCGTCGAGCAGGACCTCTACCCGTGCGCCCCCGAGGTGCCGCTGCCCATCGCCACCAGCACGCGTGCGTACCTGAACGGCCACGGCCTGTCCGGTACCCGGCGCCCCACCCTGAACCCGAACCGGTAGGAGGCGGCCGATGAACGTCAGGGACGACACGATCCGGGCCACCGTCCCCGTCGCCGACCAGCCCTCCGCGGCGGTCTCCCGGCGGCTGCGGCTCATCACGATCATCGCCACCTTCGGCGGTCTGCTCTTCGGCTACGACACCGGTGTCATCAACGGTGCCCTGCCCTACATGAGCAAGGACCTCGGGCTGAACTCGGTCACCGAGGGCATGGTCACCAGCTCGCTGCTGCTGGGTGCCGCGCTCGGCGCGGTGGCCGGCGGCCGCCTCTCGGACGCACGGGGCCGCCGCCGTACGATCCTCACCCTCGCGGTGCTGTTCTTCGTCGGCGCCCTCGGCGCCACCCTCGCACCGACCACCGCGGTCATGATCGTGGCCCGCTTCGTGCTGGGCCTCGCGGTCGGCGGCGCCTCGGTGACCGTGCCGGTCTACCTCGCGGAGATCTCCCCCGCCGAGCGGCGCGGCGCCCTGGTCACCCGTAACGAACTGATGATCGTCAGCGGGCAGTTGCTGGCCTTCACCTCCAACGCGGTCATCGCGAACGTGGGCAGCGAGTCCGGTGGCATCTGGCGCTGGATGCTCGTGATCGCCACCGTCCCGGCCGTGGTGCTGTGGTTCGGCATGCTCGTCATGCCCGAGAGCCCGCGCTGGCTGGCCTCGCAGACCCGCTTCACCGAGGCGCTGGACGTCCTGAAGCAGGTCCGCTCCCGGCAGCGCGCCGAGGCCGAGCTGGCCGAGGTCTCCGCGCTCGCCGTGAAGGAGGAGCAGGAGAAGCTCGGCGGCTGGCAGGACGTGCGGAACACGCCGTGGCTGCGCAAGCTGATGTTCGTCGGCTTCGGCATCGCGATCGTGCAGCAGATCACCGGCGTCAACACGATCATGTACTACGGCACGCAGATCCTCTCGGACGCCGGTTTCGCCTCGGACACCGCGCTGACCGCGAACATCGCCAACGGGGTGATCTCGGTGCTGGCCACCTTCGTCGGCATCTGGCTGCTGGGGCGGGTCAACCGCCGTCCGATGCTGATGACCGGTCAGATCGGTACGACGGCGGCCCTGTTGCTGATCGGCGTGTTCTCGCTGGTGCTGCCGACGGGCGACGGACGGGCCTACGCCGTGCTCGCCATGACGGTCACCTTCCTCGCCTTCCAGCAGGGCGCGATCTCCCCGGTGACCTGGCTGATGCTCTCCGAGATCTTCCCGATGCGGATGCGCGGCTTCGGGATGGGCATCGCGGCCGTGGTGCTGTGGCTGACCAACTTCGTGATCGGGCTGGTCTTCCCGTCGCTGGTCGCCGCGATCGGGATCTCCAACACGTTCTTCCTGTTCGTCGTGGCGGGGATCTTCTCGCTCACCTTCGTGAAGCTCTACGTCCCCGAGACCAAGGGCCGCACCCTCGAAACCCTCGAAGCCGAGCTCCGCGCACGCTTCTCCTGACCACGTGAAGGAATCACCATGACTGTTCGAGTAGGAGTGATCGGCGCCGGCTGGATCGGCAAGGAGCACATCCGGCGCCTCACCCACACCGTCACCGGCGCCCGGGTCACGGCCGTCACCGACATCGACCCGGGCCGTGCCGCCGAGGCCGCCGAGCCGGTCGGCGCCCGGGTGCTGCCCGACGGCGCCGCCGTGGTCGCGGCGGACGACGTGGACGCCGTCCTCGTCACCTCCTGGGGCCCCACCCACGCCGAGCACGTCCTGAACGCGATCGCCGCCGGCAAACCGGTCTTCTGCGAGAAGCCCCTCGCCACGACCGCGGAGGACTGCCTGCGCATCGTCGAGGCCGAGCAGGCGCACGGCCGCCGCCTGGTCCAGGTCGGCTTCATGCGCCGCTACGACGCCGGGTACCGCCAGATGAAGCAGGTCATCGAGGCGGGGACGATCGGCGAACCGCTGATCGTGCACTGCGCCCACCGCAACCCGACCGTCCCGGAGTCGTATACCTCCGAGATGGCCTCGCTGGACACGGCGGTGCACGAGGTCGACGTGCTGCGCTGGCTCCTCGACGACGAGATCGTCTCCACCCAGGTGCTCACGCCGCGTGCGACCGGCAAGCGGTTCGCGCACCTCAAGGACCCGCAGATCATCCTCTTCGAGACCGCCAAGGGCGTCCGCATCGACCTGGAGGTCTTCGTCAACTGCCAGTACGGCTACGACATCCAGTGCGAGGCGGTGGGTGAGGAGGGCCTGGTCCGGCTGCCCGACCCGGCCGCGGTCGGCGTCCGCACCGCCGGCCGGCACAGCACCGAGGTCCTCACCGACTGGGTCGGCCGCTTCCGGGACGCCTTCGACACCGAGTTCCGCGAATGGATCGCGGGTATCGCGGCCGGCGAGGCACCGACCGGCCCCTCCGCCTGGGACGGCTACGCCGCCACCGTCATCACCGCCGCGACCGTCGAGGCCCTGGAGTCCGGCAGCGTTGTCGCCACCGCCATCAAGCCCCGCCCGGCCTTCTACGGAGGCACCGCGTGAAGATCGCCCTCGACCCGTACATGTTCCGCGCCCTGCCGATCGACGACATGGTGCGCACGGTGGCCGAACTCGGCTACGAGTACATCGAGTTGTCGCCGCGCGACGACTTCATGCCGTTCTTCCTCCACCCGCGCGCGGACGACGAGCGGATCGCGGAGCTGAAGAACTCCCTGCGCACGCACGGGGTGAAGCTGTCCTCGGTGCTGCCGCTGTACAAGTGGTCGTCCCCGGACGAGACCGAGCGGCAGGCGGCCGTCCGCTACTGGAAGCGGATGATCGAGATCACGGCGGACCTCGAATGCCCGCTGATGAACAGCGAGTTCAACGGGCGCCCGGAGCGGGCGGCGGAGAGCGAGGCGGCCTTCTGGCGCTCCCTTGAGGAACTTCTCCCGCTCTTCGAGCGCGAGGGCATCGCCCTCAACCTGGAGGCGCACCCGGACGACTTCTGCGAGGAGAACACCCCCGCGGTGGACCTGGTCCGCGCGATCAACAAGCCGTGGGTGAACTACCTCTACTGCGCCCCGCACTCCTTCCACCTGTCGGGCGCCGACCCGACGGCGGACATCGCGGCGATGATGCGGTACGCCGGGGACAAGCTCCAGCACGTGCACATCGCGGACTCCTTCAACCACAAGGGCTCCAGCGGGCTGCGCTACATCCTCAACCCGCCCGGCACCGCGGCCCGGATCCACCAGCACCTGGACATCGGCCAGGGCGAGGTCGACTGGAACGCGTTCTTCGGCACCCTGCGCGAGCTGGACTTCGACGGGGTCGCCACGGCGTGTGTCTTCGCGTGGGAGGAGCGGGCGCGCGAGTCCTCTGCGTTCATGCTGGACCGGATCAAGAAAGAGCTGGCTGCGTAGGGGCTTGTTGTTCGGCTGCGGCGCCGTCGTGGCTGGTCGCGCCCACGCGGCGGTAGCCGCATATCAGATACTGCCCCGCGCCCCTAAAGGGGCGCTGGTCGGCTGAGGGTGTTTTCGATCGCCGTCAGCCAGGTGTCGATCGGGCCGGCTGTGAGCAAACCGCTTCCCGCGCCGGCGAGTTGGCCGGTGGCCGGGCGGAGGGCTTCCTGGCAGCGGCGGAGTGTCGGGCGGTCGTCGAGGTCCAGGGCGACGGCTGCCACGACACACCACAGTGCCTCCTGCACGAGGTCGGCAGGGGGTTCGGGCAGTGCGCGGAGCGCGTCTCGGGCTGCCCGTTCGTCGTGGGCGGCGAGGGCGAGCGCGGGCCGGATCCAGGGGAGGTAGGGACCCCAGTCGGCGTCCGGGTCGATGGCGGTCCGGAGGCCGTACGGTCGCCCCGCGAGGTGGAGGCAGAGCAGGGCGAGGGGAAGCAGGCCGTCGCGGACGCCGGGCATCCCCGGTCCGTCCAGCAAGCGGTCGACCTCACGGTAGGCGTCTTCGACGGCGCCGCGCGCAAGGGGCGGCCGGTCCTCCTCCACCGACGCCAGCCGCACCGCCCGGTATCCCGTCGTGAACACCCGTACCAGTGGCAGCTCGTGACGGTCCGCCAGCCGGTCGGCCGTCGTGGCGTGTTCGTCGGCTGTGGGGAAGTCGGCGAGGGCGGAGCGTGCCTGGACGCGGATCAGGTGGCCGAGGACCTCGTAGGCGATCAGGCCGTGTCGCTGGGCGAGGGTGACCAGTTCGGTGCCGATGGTGTCGCGGCGTGGGGCGCGGCCGGGCCGGGTGCAGGACTGCATGAAGACGCCGTTGAGGGCGAAGGCGAGCAGGGCCGGGTCGTCCAGGCGGCGGGCGAGCCGTTCGGCCTCGGCGGCGGCTCGCGGGGCGCGGGCCGACCGAGTGCCGCGTGACTCCAGGGCGACGGTGGCGAGCAGCCGGCAGCGGGCCGTGTCCTGGGCGGGGGTGGCGGGGAGCCGGGCCAGTGCCCGTTCGGCGGCCTCGACGATCCGGGCGGCGCCCACCGGATCGTCCGAGCGGGTCCAGATCGCGGGGACGTCGTAGGCGCCGATGACCCGGGCGGTGAGTTCCGGGTCGCCGGACTCCTCGGCCGCGGTGATCGCCGCGAGGCGGTGCTCCCGGGCGGCGGCCAGTCCGCCGGAGCCGGTCACCGCGAGGGTGCGCAGCAGGCCGACGGTCGCTTCGAGCCGGGCCCGGGCACCGGCGGCGACGGTACGGTCGTACGCCTCGGCCGCCCGGGACCACACCCGTGCCGCCGTGGCGCCGCGTTCCGCGTCCAGGCCGGGGTGCTGCGCGAGGACGTCGGCCTCCAGGCGGCGCAGGGCCGGGCCGGGGTCGACGCCGAGCTGGTCGGCGAGGGTGGCGCGGGCCCGGCGCAGCACGGCGAGGGCGTCGCCCTGGCGGCCGCTCCGGTACAGGGCGAGCGCCAGCAGCCGCCAGCCCTCCTCGCGCCACGGGTGCCCGCTGAGGTGGGCGTCCAGATCGGGCACCGCCTCGGCCGGCCGGCCCGCCGCCAGCAGCGCCCCGGCCCGCTGTTCCACCGCCCGCAGCCGCAGCTCGGCGAGGCGCGCCCGCTCGCCCGCGCACCACGCCTCGTCCGCGAACTCGGCGTAGGCGGGGCCCCGCCACAGCTCCAGCGCCGCCCGCAGCGACAGCGCGGCCCGCGCGGGTTCCTCCTCGGCGGCCGTCTCCACGGCCGTCTCGAACCGCCAGGCGTCCACCGCCTGTGCCCGCAGGGCGTAGCCGGGGCCGTCGGTGACCAGCAGCCGGGGCGGGGTGCGGGGCGGGCGGCCGGGTTCGAGGGCGCGCCGCAGATCGCCCACGAAGGTGCGGACGGTACCGACGGCGGTGGGCGGCGGCTCCTCCCAGAGGTCGGCGACCAGCCGGGCGACGGGGACGACCCGTCCGCGGGCGACGATCAGCCGGGCCAGCACGGCACGGTGCCGGGGGCCCTTCAGGGCGAGCGGTACACCGTCGTGCTCGGCCGTGACCGGCCCGAGCACCCCGAAGGCGACCTGGTCCCTGTCCCTGCTCACCCGCCCACCGTACGTGCCGCTGATCGGCTGCTGATCCGGGCGCGGGAGCCTCGGCGCATGAACATCCCCGGTTTTCGGCAGCACCGCGTCCCGGTCGCGGACGGCGTGTCCCTGCACACGTCCGTCGGCGGCACCGGCAGTCCCGTCGTGCTGCTGCACGGTTTCCCCCAGACCCGTCTGATGTGGCGGCACGTGGCGGCCGGTCTCGCCGCCGACCACACCGTGATCTGCCCCGACCTGCGCGGCTACGGCGCCAGCGACAAGCCGGCCGACGTGGACGGGACGTCGTACGCGAAGCGGACCATGGCGGCCGATGTGGTGGCGCTCGCCCGGGCTCTGGGGCATGAGCGTTTCGCGCTGGCGGGGCACGACCGGGGCGCGCTGGTCGCGTTCCGGGCCGGCCTCGACCACCCGGACGCGGTCACGCACCTGGCCCTGCTGGACGTCCTGCCGACGCTGGACATGTGGGAGGTGCTGCGCGGGAGCACGGCCGCCGTGGCCTTCCATCTGTACCTGATGGCCCAACCGCCGGGGCTGCCGGAGCAGTTGATCGGCGCGGCCCCGGACCTCTTCTTCGGTCACTTCCTGGACCTGTGGTCCCGCACTCCGTCGGCGATCCCCGCCGACGTCCGCGCCGCCTATCTCGCGGCCTGCCGGGCGGCGGTGCCGTCGATCGTGGCCGACTACCGGGCCTCGGCGGGCGTCGACACCGAGCACGACCGGGCCGACCGGGCCGCCGGGAACGTGCTGCGGATGCCGGTCACCGTGCTGCAGCAGGACTGGGGGGCCGCACTCGGCTACGACGCGGCGGGGCTGTGGCGGGCCTGGGCGCCGGAGCTGGAGCACCGGACGGTGAGCTGCGGGCACTTCATGGCGGAGGAGGCGCCGGAGGAGGTGACCGCGGCGATCGGGAAGCTGCTCTCGCGCTGAGCGGGCGGGCGGCCCGGCACCGCTGGGGTGCCGGGCCGCCTGCGGCCGGGTGTCAGGCCTCGGAGAGGGTGATGTCCTGCTGTCCGGTGGCGTGGAAGGTCGGCAGCGGCAGGCCGCCCGAGGGACGCAGCTCCATGATCGTGGCCTCGACGTGGGCCGCGCCGGGCTCCAGCTTCTCCGAGGTCACCTTGCTGGTGTTCGTCCAGCGGTGCTCGGCGCCGTCGCACACGGCCCGGGTGCCGCCGATGCCGTGGCGGTAGTTCGGCGAGCCCTGGCTGAGCGAGGAGCTGATGAACACCGGGCCCGTGGCGCCGGTGCAGGTGTAGGTGCCGGAGAGGGTGACCGTGCCGTCGGCGGCGAGCCGGCCGGCCGGGTCGACGGTGACGGACTCGTTGGGGGCGGCGATGGCGGGGCCGACCGCGGCACACAGCAGGGCGGCGGAACCGAGGGCCGCGGCGAGGAGGGGGCGTACGCGCATGGCTTCCTTCCCGGATCAGGGGGTGGGGGTATGCCCTGCATACCGGGCGCCCGGGCCACCAGGCGTGACCATCACCCCTTCGGTGGCGCGTCCCACCGGCACCCGACGCCGACCGCGCCGGACCGGAGGCGGTGGTTCATGGCGGACGGGCGGCGTCCGTGTCCGGGGTGTCTGTGAGTTGTCCGCGTGTTGTCACAGGTCGCGGTGGGTGGTTCCCCGGCGTTCACGACCGGAGCATGGTCTGGGTATGTCTCTCGGCGAACGCGCCGCAGGCTTCCCGTGGAGGTGCGCCATGTGTTCCCACCAGTTCCCGAGCGCGACGGCCGACCGCGGCCTCTCGCACATCGTCGCCGCCCACCCCGAGCAGGGCTGGACCCTGCTGTGCGACGGGGCGATCGTCTTCGACGACACGGGTGAGCTGCACCCCGACGGCAGTGTGGTGCCGCCGCGGCGCGGCCCGGCCGAGCGGCTCGCCGTCGCCGCCTGAGCGCGCCGGGCGAGTCGGGGGGAGCACCGGCCACGAGGCCGGTACAAAGGCCGCATGCCCCTCCCCGACGACCACGGCGGCTACGGCGAACGGCTGCTCGGGCAGTCCAGGCCCGGCGAGGCGGACCGCCTGGCGGCCCTGGCGGACGCCTGCGACCCGGCGACCTTCGCCGTACTCGACACGCTCCCGCTCGCCCCGGACAGCCGCTGTCTGGACGTCGGCGCCGGGCTCGGCACCATCGCCCGCCGGCTGCTCGCCCGCTGTCCGCAGGGCAGGGTCACCGCCGCCGACCTCGACACCCGGTTCCTCGACGGGACGGCCGATCCGCGGCTGGACGTCCGGCGGCTCGACGTCCGCACCGCCGACCTCCCGGCCGGCTCCTTCGACCTGATCCACGCCCGCAACCTCCTCGCCCACCTCCCGGACCGCGAGCGGGTGCTCACCCGGCTGGTGGGCTGGCTCGCCCCCGGCGGCTTCCTCTACGTCGAGGACGTGTCGTTCTTCCCGGTCGACTCCTCGCCGCACGCCGCCTACCGGACGCTGATGCGGGCCGGCCTGGCCACCGTCGGCCGTACCGTCGGCAGCGACCTCGACGGCTGGGCCCGCTCCTACCCCGCCCCGCTGCTCGCCCGGGGCCTCACCGACGTCGGGCTGCGGGTGCGCTGCGCCCCGGTCACGGCGGACAGTCCGGACGGGGTGCTGTGGCGGCGGTCCCTGGAACAGGTCCGGGACGCGATCGTCGACGGCGGCGCGGCCACCGGGCGGGAGGTCGACGAGGGCCTCGCCTGCTTCGCGGACCCCGCGTTCACCGACCTCGCGCCGGCCCTGGTCGCCGCCTGGGGCCGGGCCCCGCGTTCCTGACTCACGTTCAGCCGGGCACCTGAGGTGACCAGCAGTGATGCCGGGGACCTAAAATGATCAACGTGTCCGAGCCACACGCCCCGAGGTCCCTCATCGTCACGCTCTACGGCGCGTACGGCCGCTTCCTGCCCGGCCCGGTGCCCGTCGCCGAGCTGATCCGGCTGCTGGCCGCCGTGGGCGTGGACGCCCCGTCCGTACGCTCGTCGGTGTCCCGGCTGAAACGGCGCGGGCTGCTGTCCCCGGCCAGAACCGCGCTGGGCGCCGCCGGGTACGAGGTCTCCGCGGAGGCACGGCAGCTGCTCGACGACGGCGACCGCCGGGTGTACGCGGCGGCGCCGCCGCAGGACGCGGGCTGGGTGCTCGCTGTGTTCTCGGTGCCCGAGTCGGAGCGGCAGAAGCGGCATGTGCTCCGCTCCCGGCTGGCCGGGCTCGGCTTCGGCACGGCCGCGCCGGGGGTGTGGATCGCGCCGGCCCGGCTGTTCGAGGAGACCCGGCACACCCTGCGCCGGCTCGGTCTCGACCCGTACGTGGACTTCTTCCGCGGCGACCATCTCGGCTTCGCGCCCACCACCGAGGCGGTCGCCCGCTGGTGGGACCTGACGGCGATCGCCAAGGCGCACGAGCAGTTCCTCGACGCCCATGAACCCGTGCTGCGCGGCTGGGAACACCGGACGGACACCCCGCCCGAGGACGCCTACCGGGACTATCTCCTCGCCCTCGACTCCTGGCGCCATCTGCCGTACACCGACCCGGGGCTGCCGACGGACCTGCTGCCCGCGGACTGGCCGGGCATCCGCTCGGCGGCCGTCTTCCGCGCGCTGCACGAGCGGCTGCGGGACGCGGGGGGCGCCTTCGTCGGCCTGTGAACACTCACACCCGCTGTGAATGGAACCAGATCTGTGAAATGTTCATTGCAGGACCCTGTGACCTCTTGCGTACCACGAGTCACTCAGCTAAACCTCAGCTTCCTTAACCACTCCTCTCAGACTTCTTACCTACTCTTCGACGGGTCGTACGCGAGTTTGAGTAGTAGGTAAGGAAGAGGTCTGTTGCGGATGACCACCACGCCAAGGGCTCAGGGGGCCACGGTCTGGCTGACGGGGCTGCCGAGCGCGGGCAAGACGACGATCGCCCGGCTCCTCGGCGACCGGCTCAAGGCCCAGGGACATCGCGTGGAGGTTCTCGACGGCGACGAGATACGCCGCTTCCTCTCGGCCGGCCTCGGCTTCTCCCGGGAGGACCGCAACACCAACGTCCAGCGCATCGGGCTGGTCTCCGAGGTGCTCGCGCGCAACGGCGTGCTCTCCGTGGTCCCGGTGATCGCCCCCTACGAGGACAGCCGTGAGGCGGTGCGGGCCCGCCACGAGAAGAGCGGGACGCCGTACCTGGAGGTGCATGTGGCGACCCCGGTCGAGGTCTGCAGCGAGCGGGACGTGAAGGGCCTGTACGCCAAGCAGGCGGCGGGCGAGATGACCGGGCTGACCGGCGTCGACGACCCGTACGAGCCGCCCACCGACCCGGCGCTGGTGCTGCACACCGAGCACCAGACCCCGCAGGAGTCGGCCGACGCGGTGCACGCGCTGCTGGTCGAGCGGGGGCTGGCATGAGCACCTTCACGCTGTCCCATCTGGACGCGCTGGAGTCCGAGGCGGTCCACATCTTCCGCGAGGTGGCGGGCGAGTTCGAGCGGCCGGTGATCCTGTTCTCCGGCGGCAAGGACTCCATCGTCATGCTGCACCTGGCGCTCAAGGCGTTCGCGCCCGCGCCGGTGCCCTTCTCGCTGCTGCACGTCGACACCGGGCACAACTTCCCCGAGGTCCTGGAGTACCGGGACCGCACGGTGGAGCGGCACGGGCTGCGGCTGCACGTCGCCTCCGTGCAGGACTACATCGACCGGGGTGTGCTGCGCGAGCGGCCCGACGGGACCCGTAACCCGCTGCAGACGGTGCCGCTGACGGAGAAGATCCAGAGCGAGCGCTTCGACGCGGTGTTCGGCGGCGGCCGCCGGGACGAGGAGAAGGCCCGCGCCAAGGAGCGGGTGTTCTCGCTGCGCGACGAGTTCTCCCAGTGGGACCCGCGGCGGCAGCGCCCCGAGCTGTGGAACCTGTACAACGGCCGGCACGCCCCCGGCGAGCACGTCCGCGTGTTCCCGCTCTCCAACTGGACCGAGCTGGACGTCTGGCAGTACATCGCCCGCGAGGAAATCGAACTGCCGGAGATCTACTACGCCCACCACCGCGAGGTGTTCCGGCGCGGCGGCATGTGGCTGACCGCCGGTGAGTGGGGCGGCCCCCGTGAGCACGAGACCGTCGAGAAGCGCCAGGTGCGCTACCGGACCGTCGGTGACATGTCCTGCACGGGCGCGGTGGACTCCGACGCCGACAGCATCGAGAAGGTGATCGCCGAGATCGCCGCCTCCCGGCTCACCGAGCGCGGCGCCACGCGTGCCGACGACAAGCTCTCCGAGGCCGCGATGGAAGACCGCAAGCGCGAGGGGTACTTCTAAGCATGAGCACGACCATCGACACCCTGCGGTTCGCGACCGCCGGCTCGGTCGACGACGGCAAGTCCACCCTCGTGGGACGGCTGCTGCACGACTCCAAGTCGGTCCTCGCCGACCAGCTGGAGGCCGTCGAGCAGGCCTCCCTCAGCCGTGGCAAGGACGCCCCCGACCTGGCGCTGCTCACCGACGGTCTGCGCGCCGAGCGCGAGCAGGGCATCACCATCGACGTGGCCTACCGCTACTTCGCCACCCCGAAGCGCCGGTTCATCCTCGCCGACACCCCCGGGCATGTGCAGTACACCCGGAACATGGTCACCGGCGCCTCCACCGCCGAGCTGGCGATCGTCCTGGTCGACGCCCGCAACGGGATCGTCGAGCAGACCCGCCGGCACGCGGCCGTGGCCGCCCTGCTCCGGGTCCCGCACGTGGTGCTCGCCGTCAACAAGATGGACCTGGTCGGCTACGAGCGGGCCGAGTTCGAGCGGATCGTCGCCGACTTCACCGCGCAGACCGCCGAGCTGGGGCTCCCGGAGGTCACCGCGATCCCGGTCTCCGCGCTCGTCGGCGACAACGTCGTCGACCGGTCCACGCGGATGGACTGGTACGACGGCCCGGCGCTCCTGGAGTTCCTGGAGAGCGTCCCGGTCGCCGCGGACGCGGCCGACGCCCCGGCCCGTTTCCCGGTCCAGTACGTCATCCGTCACGGTGACATCCGTCACTACGCGGGCCAGCTGGTCTCCGGCTCGCTGCGGGTCGGCGACCGGGTCACCGTCCACCCGTCCGGCGAGACCTCCGAGATCACGGCGATCGACGTGCTGGGCACCGCCGTCGAGTCGGCGCACGCCCCGCAGTCCATCGGGGTGCGCCTGGCCGACCAGCGGGACGTCTCGCGCGGTGACATGATCACCGCCGGTACCGAGGTGCCCGTGCTCACCCAGGACGTCAGGGCGGCCGTCTGCCATCTGGCCGACCGGCCGCTCAGGGTCGGCGACCGGGTGCTGCTCAAGCACGCCACCCGGACCGTCAAGGCGATCGTCCGGGACCTGGCGGGCGCCGGCGAGCTGACCGCCAACGACCTGGGCCGGATCACCCTGCGCAGCGCCGAGCCGCTGCCGCTGGACGCCTACGCGGTCTCCCGTCGTACCGGCGCGTTCATCCTGATCGACCCGGCGGACGGCGCGACCCTCACGGCGGGCATGGTCGAGTTCGGCTGAGCCCGGCCGCCTACGCGCGAAAGATGCCCCCGGCGATCGCCGGGGGCATCTTCGTGTGCGCGGTCATGGCGTCACAAGGTCACGGCGCGTCAATAAGGCGGTAACAGTGGAGCCGGCTGTGCGAGACCGGCCGGAGGGCGGGGTAAGCCACCCGTTACCGGGGCGAAGGTCCCGTCCGGGGGGCGCCGAGAGCCTCCGGGACCGGCCCCGTACCATTCCTACAGTTGAAAGCAGGACAAGCAGTGATCGCCTGCGCCATGAACGGAATCGCCGTGTACGAACCACCTTCCACCGCCTCCTGGCGTATCGCGCTGCCGCACACCGTCGCGGCCGTGCCGGTCGCCCGTGCCCTGGTGCGTTCGGCGATGGAGGAGACGGACCACGCGGCGGACCCCGACACCGCCGAGCTGCTCACGGCGGAGCTGGTCGCCAACGCCGTCGAGCACACCGCGGGCAGGGGGCCGATAGAGCTGGTCGTCGAGCTGCTGCCGAGCGGCTGCAAGGTCGAGGTGCACGACCCGGACCCGGCGCCGCCCGGCCATCTCACCCGTCCGGTGATCGAGGAACCCGACCCCATGCAGGAGGGCGGGCGCGGCCTGCTGCTGATCCGCGCCCTCAGCTCGTCCTGCGGGCACCGCCCCACCGAGTCCGGCAAGGCGGTGTGGTTCAGGCTTCCTGTAGTACCGCGTCAGTGGCGTCCGGCGTAGCGACGACCGCCGCCGTGGCCAGCGTCGAGTTGCGGCGCCCGTAGCCGAGGTAGACCAGCAGGCCCACCGCCAGGAACACGGCGAACTGGAGCCAGGTCGTCCACCCGGTCTCGTACATCAGATAGAGGCAGAAGCCGACACCCAGCAGGGGCACCACGGGGTGGAGCGGGACCCGGAAGGTGCGGGCGAGGGCCGGTTCGCGGCGGCGCAGGGCGATCACCGCGATGTTCACCACGGCCATGATCGCGAGGGTGCCGACGGTGCAGAGGTTCATCACCGCGTCGAGCGGGGCGAAGGCCGCCGGGAGCGCGAAGACGACCGCCACGATCAGGGTGCCGGCGACGGGGGTGGCGGTCTTGGGGGAGACCTTCTCGAAGACGCGCGGGATCAGTCCGTCCCGGGACATGGACATCAGGATGCGGGTCTGGCCGTACATCACCGCGAGGACCACGGAGGCGATGGCGACGACCGCGCCGAAGGCGATCACCCCGCCGCCGACCGTGGACCCGGTGACCTGGTTGACGACGTAGGAGAGGGCCGCGGGACGCCCGGCCACCTGATCGCCGCCGATGGCGCCGGTCGCGGCGAGCGCGACCGCGCAGTAGAGCAGGGTGACCACGCCCATGCAGACGAGGATCGCGACCGGGATGTCCCGGCGCGGGTTCTTCGCCTCCTCGCCGGCCGTGGTGATCGCGTCGAAGCCGATGTACGAGAAGAACGCGGCCGTGGTGCCGGCGCCGATGCCGCCGAGCCCGGCCGGGGAGAACGGGACGAGGTTGCCGTCCTTGAAGGCGCTGAAGCCGATCGCGCAGAAGGCGACCAGGACGACCAGCTTGACGGCCGCCATCGCGGCGGTGGCCCGGGCGCTCTCCCGCACCCCGCGCACCAGCAGCACGGCGGCCAGCGCGATGACGACCACCGCGGGGAGGTTCACGATCCCGCCGTCGCCGGGGCCCGCGGCCAGGGCGTGCGGGAGCTGGAGGCCGGTGAGGCTGTGCAGCAGTTCGTCGACGTACTGGCTCCAGCCGACCGCGACGGCCGAGATCGAGACGCCGTACTCCAGGAGCAGGCACCAGCCCACCAGGAAGGCGGTGGACTCGCCGAGCCCTGCGTAGGCGAAGGAGTACGACGATCCGGAGACCGGGATCGCGCCGCCCAGCTCGGCGAAGGAGAGCGCGGTGAAGACGCAGGTGATCGCGGCGAGCACGAAGGAGACGACGACGGCGGGGCCGGCCTGGGCGACCGAGTCGGAGAGGCCGACGAAGATGCCGGTGCCGACGATCGCGCCGATGCCGAAGCAGATCAGCTGGAAGAGGCCCATGGTGCGGCGGAGGCCGTGGCCCGCGCGGTCGGCGCCGGATTCGGCGACCAGCAGGTGCGGGGACTTGATGCGGGGCATGCGGGTGGTGCTCGTTTCTGGTGGTGCGGTGCGATCCGGGGTCGGTCGCGGCGGCGGCCCCGGCGAGGGGTGGTGCGGGGCCGCCGCAAAGAATAGGGCCTGTTCGGTACTTCGGTACGGGGGTCAGGCCAGGGTGGCGACCAGGACGGCCTTGATGGTGTGCATCCGGTTCTCGGCCTCGTCGAAGACGACGGAGAACTCGGACTCGAACACCTCGTCGGTGACCTCCAGCTCGGTCAGGCCGTGCCGCTCGTAGATCTCGCGGCCGACGTCGGTGCCGAGGTCGTGGAAGGCCGGCAGGCAGTGCAGGAACTTGACGTCGGCGTTGCCGGTGGCGCGCAGCACGTCCATGGTGACGGCGTAGGGGCCGAGCAGCGCGATCCGCTCGTCCCAGACCTCCTTGGGCTCCCCCATCGACACCCAGACGTCGGTGGCGACGAAGTCGGCGCCGCGCACGCCCTCCTTGACGTCCTCGGTGAGCGTGATCCGGGCGCCGGAGGCGGCGGCGAGCTGCTGGGCCAGGTCGACGATCGTGTCGTCCGGCCACAGCACGCGGGGGGCGACGATCCGTACGTCCATGCCGAGCAGGGCGCCGGTGACCAGGTAGGAGTTGCCCATGTTGTAGCGGGCGTCGCCGAGGTAGGCGAAGGCGATGCCGGTGAGCGGCTTGTCGCTGTGCTCGGTCATGGTGAGCACGTCGGCGAGCATCTGGGTGGGGTGCCACTCGTCGGTGAGGCCGTTGTAGACGGGGACCCCGGCGAACGCGGCCAGCTCCTCCACCACACCCTGGCCATGGCCGCGGTACTCGATCGCGTCGAACATCCGGCCGAGGACCCGGGCGGTGTCCTTCACCGACTCCTTGTGCCCGATCTGCGAACCGGCCGGGTCGAGGTAGGTGGTGACGGCGCCCTGGTCGGCGGCGGCGACCTCGAAGGCGCAGCGGGTGCGGGTGGAGGTCTTCTCGAAGACCAGCGCGATGTTCCTGCCGCGCAGCCGCTGGGTCTCGGTCCCGGCCTTCTTGGCCGCCTTCAGCTCGGCGGCCAGCTCGACCAGCCCGCGGAACTCCTCCTGGGTGAAGTCCAGTTCCTTGAGGAAGTGGCGGCCGGCGAGGGCGGTCGGGACAGTCGCCATGGGGCGCTCCAGCGGTAGGGGGACAGGGTTCAGCTTCAGGGACCATGGAAGTCTATACGATGTTCCACATTTCTATACAGGCGGCTGGGTGGCCGGATCCGTCACACCGCGTCCCGCTCCACCGGGCAGCTCATACAGCGCGGACCGCCCCTCCCCCGGCCCAGTTCGCTGCCGGGGATCTCGATCACCTCGATGCCCTGCTTGCGCAGATGGGTGTTGGTGGTGGAGTTGCGCTCGTAGGCGACCACGACACCGGGTTCGACGGCGAGGACGTTGCAGCCGTCGTCCCACTGCTCGCGCTCGGCCGCGTGGACGTCCTGGGTGGCGGTCAGCACCCGGATCTCGTTCAGGCCGAGGGCGGCGGCGATCGCGCGGTGCATGTGCTCCGGCGGGTGGTCGGTGACCTTGAGCTCCTTCTCGCCGACGCCCGGTTCGATGGTGTACGAGCGGAGCATGCCGAGCCCGGCGTACTGGGTGAAGGTGTCGGCGCCGACCATCGTCATCACGGTGTCGAGGTGCATGAAGGCGCGCCGCTTCGGCATGTCCAGGGCCACGATCGTGCGCGCCGAGCCCGCCGCGAACAGCTTGTGCGCGAGCATCTCGACGGCCTGCGGGGTGGTGCGCTCGCTCATCCCGATCAGGACCGCGCCGTTGCCGATCACCAGGACGTCGCCGCCCTCGATGGTGGAGGGGTAGGCGGCCTGCCCCTCGGACCAGACGTGGAACGTTTCCGCACGGAAGAGGGGGTGGTGCCGGTAGATCGCCTCGAAGTGCACGGTCTCGCGCTGCCGGGCCGGCCAGCGCATGGCGTTGATGGAGACCCCGTCGTAGACCCAGGCGGAGGTGTCCCGGGTGAAGAGGTGGTTGGGGAGCGGTTCGAGGAGGAAGTCGTCAAGATCCATGACGTGGAAACGAACAGAGGTGGGCTCCTCGTGCGCGCCCAGGAACTCCCGCTTGGTCATGCCGCCGACCAGCGCCTCGGCCAGCTCGCGCGCGGGCAGTTTCTCGAAGGCGGCGCGCAGATGGTCGGTGGCGAGCGGGCCGTACTCCTTCTCGTCGAAGACCCGGTCCAGGACGAGGGAGCGGGCGGCCGGGATCTCCAGCGCCTCCTCCAGCAGGTCGCCGAAGAGGTGGACGGCGACCCCGCGGTCGCGCAGCACGTCGGCGAAGCCGTCGTGCTCGGCCCGGGCCCGGCGCACCCAGAGGACGTCGTCGAAGAGGAGGGCGTCCTTGTTGCTCGGGGTGAGCCTTTTCAGCTCCAGGTCCGGCCGGTGCAGGATGACGCGGCGCAGCCGCCCGGCCTCGGAGTCGACGTGGAATCCCATGTCTCCATCCTGACCATCGAGGACCGCGTTCACCCCCTGCTTGACCGTTTCCTTTTCTCGTCCCCTTGACGACAAGCGCCGGGCGCTGGATTATGGTCGCACTGACTCTAAATCACGAGGGGGGACCATGGCCGACATCACCCGGCGGCTCGGCCGGCGCCATCTGCGCGGGGTGCCGACGGCGCACGTCCGACACCACCGGGACGGGCGGCTGGTGCACGACGGACCGGGGCTCAGCTTCTGGTTCCGCGCGCTCACCGCGGCCATCTCGGAGATACCGGTCGACGACCGCGAACTGGCGATGACCTTCCACGCCCGTACGGCCGACTTCCAGGACGTGGCGGTGCAGGCGACGGTCACCTACCGCATCGGCGACCCGGCGGCGGCCGCCGCCCGCCTCGACTTCTCGATCGACCCGGACACGGGGGTGTGGCGGGGTACCCCGCTGGAACAGCTGGGCACGCTGCTCACGGAGACGGCCCAGCAGCACGCGCTGCACGTGCTGGCCCGGACCCCGCTGTCGGCGGCGCTGGTCGACGGGGTGGCGGCGGTGCGGGAGCGGATCGCGGCGGGGCTGGGGGCCGAACCCCGGCTGCCGGCGACCGGTATCGAGGTGGTGGCCGTCCGGGTGATGGCGCTGCGGCCGGAGCCCGAGGTGGAGCGGGCGCTGCGCACCCCGGCCCGGGAACAGATCCAGCAGGAGGCCGACCGGGCCACCTACGAGCGGCGGGCGGTGGCCGTCGAGCGGGAGCGGGCGATCGCCGAGAACGAGCTGGCCAGCCAGATCGAACTGGCCCGCCGCGAGGAGCAGCTCGTCGAGCAGCGCGGCACCAACGCGCGCCGCGAGGCGGAGGAGGCCGCGGCGGCCGACGCGGTCCACGCGGAGGCGGAGGCCGCCCGCACGGTGAAGCTCGCGGAGGCCGAGGCCGCCCGCTCCGTGAAACTGGCGGAGGCCGAGGCCGCCCGCTCCGTGACCCTCGCGGAGGCGGAAGCGGCCCGGTCCGTGAAGCTCGCCGACGCCGAGGCGGCCCGCGCGATCACCCTCGCTCGCGCCGAGGCCGCGGGGGCGCGAGAGGTCGGCGAGGCCCGAGCCGCGGCACAGGCGGCCTGGCTGCGCGTACACAGCGAGGTCGACGTCGCCACCCTCCACGCCCTCACCGGCACCCGCCTCGCCGAAAACCTCCCCCGCATCGACAGCGTGACCGTGTCCCCGGACGTACTGACCGGACTCCTGGCGAAGCTGGGCTCGGGGGAGCAGGCATGAACGGGCTGCGCCGGCTCCTGACCGGGCGGCACGCGGCGTGGCCGACGGCTTCGGCAGCGGGCGGTGCCGGGCCGTCTGCCGTGGCGGAGCGCGGCTGGGAAATATCCGTCGGCGGGCCGGAGGAGCGGCGCGGTCGGTGGGGCGGCTCGCCGGCTCCCTCCGCTCGGCCGTGCCGGCTTTCGGGGGCGGCGAGTGCGGCGTGGCCGACGGCATGGGCGGCGGGCGGGGCCGGGCCGTTTGTCTCGGCCGAGTGTGCCTGCGGACTGCCCGTCGGTGGGCCGGAGGGGTGGCGTGGTTGGCGGGGCGGATCGTCGGGTTTCTCCGGCGGGCCGGGGCGGCTTTCGGGGGTGGGGCCGTGAGTCTTGCGCCGCGTGCGGTGGTTGTTCATCGGACCACGGAGTACGAGGAGTTGGTGGCGCACCACGGGACGCATGGGCAGGCGGCGTTCTTCCTCTCCTCGCGGGGGCGGAGCATCGAGGAGGTCGCGGAGCGGCACCGGCGGACCCGGCGGGCGCTCGCCGAGGTGACCTCGGCGGTGCCGCTGACCTGGCGTCAGGCTCGGGTGGAGCGGTCCGACCTGGACCGCTTCCTGTTCGCGCCGGAGGACGTGGTCGTGGTGGTCGGCCAGGACGGGCTGGTGGCGAACGTCGCCAAGTACCTGGACGGCCAGCCGGTGGTGGGCATCGACACCGACCCCGGCCGCAACCCCGGTGTCCTGGTCCGGCACCGGCCCGAGCAGGCGGCCGTGCTGCTGGCCTCGGTCGTGGCCACCGGCGTCGACGAGCTGACGATGGTCGAGGCGGTCGCCGACGACACGCAGCGGCTCGTGGCGCTCAACGAGATCTACCTGGGTACCGCCGGTCATCAGACCGCCCGATACCGCCTGGGCCTCGAGAACGACGGGGGTGTCGTCGAGGCCCAGGCATCCTCCGGGGTGCTGGTGGGCACCGGCACCGGGGCCACCGGCTGGCTGCGCTCGCTGTGGCAGGAGCGCGGCACCCGGCTGCCGCTGCCCTCCCCCACCGAGGACCGCCTGCTGTGGTTCGTCCGGGAGGCCTGGCCGTCCCCGGCGACCGGGACCTCCCTGGTCGCCGGGGAGCTGAAGGACTCGGCGGCCCTGACCCTCACGGTCGAGTCGGACCGCCTGATCGCCTTCGGCGACGGCATCGAGACCGACGCCCTGGAGCTGACCTGGGGGCAGACCGTCCGGGTGGGGGCCTGCGACCGGCGGCTCCGGCTGGTCGGCTGAGGCCCTGAGGATCTGGGGCCCCGGCCGGTCAGAGCCGGGGGTCGACCGGCTCCGACTCCAGGGCCAGCACCCCGAACACCGCCTCGTGGACCCGCCACAGCGGCTCGCCGTCCGCGAGGCGGTCCAGGGCCTCCAGGCCCAGGGCGTACTCGCGGATCGCCAGGGACCGCTTGTGGTTGAGGAAGCGGTTGCGCAGCCGGGCGAGGTTGTCGGGGCGGGTGTACTCGGGACCGTAGATGATCCGCAGGTACTCGCGGCCTCGGCACTTGATGCCGGGCTGGACCAGGCGGCCCTCCCGGTCGCGGACGACCGCGCCGAGCGGCTTGACGACCATGCCCTCGCCGCCCCGGCCGGTCATCTCCAGCCACCAGTCGACGCCGGCCCGCACCGACTCGGGGTCACCGGTGTCGACGTACAGGCGGCGGGTGGTCTGCAGCAGACCGCTCGGGTCGTGCTCCACCAGCCGGTCCAGGAGGGCGAGTTGCCCGTCGTGCGGGAGCGCGGCGAGGCTGCGGCCCTGGACCGCGAGGATCTGGAAGGGGGCGAGGCGCACCCCGTCCAGGCCGTCGGTGGTCCAGCAGTAGCGGCGGTAGGCGTCGGTGAACGCGGCCGCGTCGGCGGCGCGGTCACGCTGCCGGTCGCGGAGTTCGCCGATGTCGACACCGCGCGCCGCCGCGCCCTCCAGGGCGGCCAGCGCGCCCGGGAAGACCGCGCCGGAGGCGGCGCCGACCGCCGCGTACTGGGTGCGCAGCAGGCCGGAGGCCTTCAGCGACCAGGGCAGCAGCTCGGCGTCCAGGAGCAGCCAGTCGGTGGCGAGTTCGTCCCAGAGACCGGCCGCGTCGGCCGCCGCGCGGATCCGGCCGAGGATCTCCTCGGTCACCGACTCGTCGGCGAAGAACGGGCGTCCGGTGCGGGTGTACAGGGAGCCGGTGGGTCCGGGGGCGACACCGAAGCGCTTCTGTGCCGCCTCGGCGTCCCGGCACACCAGGGCCACCGCCCGCGAGCCCATGTGCTTCTCCTCGCACACGACCCGGGCCACTCCGTCGCGCGCGTACTGGGCGAAGGCCTCAGCCGGGTGCTCCAGGTAGCCCTCCTCGTGACTGGTGGCGGTGGGCGCCATGGTCGGCGGGAGGTACGGCAGCAGCCGCGGGTCGATCGCGAAGCGGCTCATCACCTCCAGGGCCGCCGCCGCGTTCTCCTCGCGGACCGCGATCCGGCCCTGGTACCGGGTCTCGACGACCCGCCGGCCCTGGACGTCCGCCAGGTCCAGCGGCCGTCCGTCCTGACCGCCGGGTGCCTCCGACCGCAGCGGGCGGGCCGGCTCGTACCAGACCCGCTCGGCCGGTACGTCGACCAGCTCCCGCTCCGGCCAGCGCAGCGCGGTCAGCTTGCCGCCGAAGACCGCGCCGGTGTCCAGGCAGATGGTGTTGTTCAGCCAGCTCGCCTCGGGGACCGGGGTGTGGCCGTAGACGACGGCCGCGCGGCCCCGGTAGTCCTCGGCCCACGGGTAGCGCACCGGCAGGCCGAACTCGTCGGTCTCGCCGGTGGTGTCGCCGTACAGCGCGTGCGAGCGGACCCGGCCGGAGGTGCGGCCGTGGTACTTCTCGGGCAGCCCGGCGTGGCAGACGACGAGCTTCCCGCCGTCGAGGACGTAGTGGCTGACGAGTCCGTCGATGAACTCCCCGACCCGCTTCGTGAACTCCTCGCTCTCGCCCTCCATCTGCTCGATGGTCTCGGCGAGTCCGTGCGTGTGCTGGACCTTGCGGCCCTTGAGATACCGCCCGTACTTGTTCTCGTGGTTGCCGGGCACGCACAGGGCGTTGCCCGACCCGACCATCGACATCACCCGGC
Source organism: Streptomyces sp. NPDC048288 (assembly GCF_043201555.1). NCBI lineage: Bacteria > Bacillati > Actinomycetota > Actinomycetes > Kitasatosporales > Streptomycetaceae > Streptomyces > Streptomyces sp. NPDC048288. The sequence goes on along the minus strand of NZ_JBICZD010000020.1, from coordinate 72,628 downwards.
GCAGCACGCCCGGGCTGTCCGGGCCGCGGTCGACGAGGTCGCCGACGAAGACGGCGGTACGGCCGTCGGGGTGCACACCGTCGGCGTAGCCCAACCTGACCAGCAGCGACTCCAGTTCGCTCGCGCAGCCGTGGATGTCGCCGACGATGTCGAAGGGGCCGGTGAGGTGGGTCAGGTCGTTGAACCGCTTCTCGGTGACGACGGTCGCGGACTCGATCTCCTCGACACCGCGCAGGATGTGCACCTTGCGGAAGCCCTCGCGCTCCAGGTGCCTGACGGAGCGCCGGAGTTCGCGGATGTGGCGCTGGATGACCCGGCGCGGCATGTCGGCCCGGTCGGTGCGGGCCGCGTTGCGCTCGGCGCACACCTCCTCGGGCACGTCGAGGACGATGGCGACGGGCAGCACGTCGTACGTCCGGGCCAGGTCGACCAGCTGCTTGCGCGACTCCTGCTGCACGCTGGTCGCGTCGACGACCGTGCGGCGGCCGGCGGCCAGGCGCTTGCCCGCGATGTAGTGCAGGACGTCGAAGGCGTCCTTGGTCGCGCTCTGGTCGTTCTCGTCGTCGGAGACCAGGCCCCGGCAGAAGTCGGAGGAGATCACCTCGGTCGGCTTGAAGTGGCGGCGCGCGAAGGTGGACTTGCCGGAGCCGGAGGCGCCGACGAGGACGACCAAAGAGAGGTCGGTGACGGGGAGGACCCGTCCGGTGCGCTGTGTCCCGGTCATGCTGCCTTCGCCTCCTTCGCGGCGGACGTGTCCGTGCGGACCTCGAAAACGGCCATCTGGGTGGGCGGGCCGACCTCGGGGTCGTCCGGTCCCACGGGGGTGAACTCGACGTCGTAGCCGTGGAGTTCGGCGACCCGGTCCGCCCAGGCGCGGAACTGCTCGCGGGTCCATTCGAAGCGGTGGTCGCCGTGCCGGACGTGTCCGGCGGGGAGGGTCTCCCAGCGGACGTTGTACTCGACGTTCGGGGTGGTCACGAGGACCGTGCGGGGGCGGGCCGTGCCGAACACCGCGTACTCCAGGGCGGGCAGCCGGGGCAGGTCGAGGTGCTCGATCACCTCGCTGAGCACGGCGGCGTCGTACCCCTTGAGCCGCTGGTCGGTGTAGGCGAGGGAGCCCTGGAAGAGCTTGACGCGGGCGGCCTGCCGCTCCCCCATCCGGTCCAGCTTGAGCCGTCGGGAGGCGATGGTGAGCGCGCGCATCGACACGTCGACGCCGACGATCTCGGTGAAGGACGGGTCCTTCAGCAGCGCCTGCACCAACTGGCCCTGGCCGCAGCCGAGGTCGAGGACGCGGGCGGCGCCGGAGCGCTTCAGGGCGGCGAGGATCGCCTCGCGTCGCTGCACGGCGAGCGGGGTCGGCCGCTCCTCGGTCTCCGTCTCGTCCTCGACCGCGTTGTCGAGGTCCTCGACCTCGCTGTCGTCGGCCTCGGCGAGCCGGACCAGCTCCAGCCGTTCCATGGCCTGCCGGGTCAGCGACCAGCGGCGGGAGAGGTAGCGGCTGGTGATGAGCTTCTGCTCGGGGTGCGCGGGCAGCCAGCCCTCGCCGGCCCGCAGCAGCTTGTCGACCTCCTCGGAGGTCACCCAGTAGTGCTTGGCGTCGTCGAGGACGGGGAGCAGGACGTAGAGGTGGCGCAGCGCCTCGGAGAGGGTGAGGGTCGCGGACTCCAGGACCAGGCGGACGTAGCGCGAGTCCCCCCACTCGGGGAACGCGGTGTCCAGGGCGACCGGTTCGGCGGTGACCGTCCAGCCGAGCGGCTCGAAGAGGCCGCGTACCAGGCCGGGGCCGCCGCGGGCGGGCAGCGCGGGGACCTCCACACGCAGCGGCCTCGGCTGTGCCGGGGCGTCGGGCAGGGCCCGGCACACCCCGCGCATCGCGCTGGAGAAGACGTTGCCGATCGCCACGGCGAGCAGCGAGGAGGCCGCGTACGGGCGGTCGTTGACGTACTGCGCGAGCGCCGCGTCGGGCGCCCCGCCGCGCCCCTTGCCCTTGCCGCGCCGGACCAGCGCCACCGCGTCGACCTCCAGGAGCAGCGCCGCCGTGCAGCGCGGGGCGTCCGCCTCGGGGTAGAAGACGTGCGCGATGCCGTAGGAGGTCGAGAAGGTCTGCGCGTTGTCGGGGTGCTTGTGCAGCAGGTACCCGAGGTCGGTCGCGGGACGGTCGGCGGTGCCGGTGGTGGTGATCGTCAGGAACACGGTGGATCGCCTCGAAAGGGGTCAGGGAAGGGTGCGAAAGCGCTGGTCGTGCGCGTGTCCGCGGCCCCAACGTACCTAGGTTCGCCTGGCGGACGCGCGGAATTTCGGTGCGGCAGCGCCCCGAAGGGGCGCGGGGAACTGCGCGACCAGCCACGACGGCGCCGCAGACGGCAGACGGCAGACGGCGAGCGGAACGCTCAGCCGTCGGCTCGTTTCCAGGCGCCGACGCCGAGCTGTCCCGTGGTGCCGAGATCCAGCTCCGGGGTGACCGTCACGGGCCGGGCGCCGGGCTTGGCCACGACCCGGACGTAGGGGACGTTCACCGCGGTGCCCGCCAGGGTGGTGTTGCGCCAGACCAGGCCGGACCGGGCGCTCTCCCCGGGTTTCAGGGTGAGCGGGGCGGGCGGGTCGTCGAAGCCGGTGCCCGAGGCGATGGCGGCGCCGCCGTGCCGGATGCGGATGCCGTCGACGGGCTCGCGGTTCTCGTCCAGGAGGCTCAGCCTCGGGTAGCCGTCGAGCGCGCAGTCCCGCTTCCCGCAGTTCTCCAGGTGGAGTCCGACGACGCGCAGGCCCATCGCGGCGTCGCCGTCGTCGGCCCACAGCCGCAGTCCGGAGGCCGGGCAGGCGCCCGTCTCGGACGGTGCCTCGGCGGCGGGGACCTTGGTGACCCGCTGGACCTTCACCCGGGTCACCGGGGAGGCGCCCGGCGCGAGTACGCCCAGGTCGACGGTCCCGTTCCTGCTGCCGCCCGCCGCGACCCCGCTCACGGTCACCTTCTTGTTGCCCATGACCTCGCCGGTGTCCGTCGTGAAGGCGAAGAACACGGTGTAGGTCATCGCCTCGTCGCCGTCGTTGCCGACCTGGTAGGCGGCGGAGATGCCCGAGTCGCCGTGCAGTCGGTCCGCGTGGACCGAGCCCAGGGACGCGGCCGGGCTCGGGGAGGCGGTGGGGAGGGTGACCGAGGTGACGCGGACGCCGTCCACCGGGGGGTCGGTGACGATGGCGCGGGGTGCCGGGACGGCCGCGCCCGCGCCGCCGGTCGAGTCCGCGCCGCCGGCCGGGTCCGCGTGCTCCGTCCCGCACGCCGTGGCCAGGAGCAGGACGGCGGCCGGGGCCAGGAGACAGGGGTGGGGTCTGCGCATCCGGTCACCTCATCAGGGCGAGCGGCGGGCGACTGTGGCGGAAGCCACAGCTCCGGTCACAGCCGTGTCACAGCCGTGTCACAGCCGACCGGACGCGCGGACCCGGCCGGGTTACGACAGCTGGGACTGGACCTGGGCGGAGATCAGCTCCAGGTGGTCCAGGTCGGAGAGGTCGAGGATCTGGAGGTAGAAGCGCCGGGCGCCGATCTCGGCGTAGCGGCCGATCTTCTCGACGACCTCGGCCGGGGTGCCGGCCAGGCCGTTGGTCTTCAGCTCGTCGACCTCGCGGCCGATCGCGGCGGCACGGCGGGCGACTTCCTGGTCGTCCTTGCCGACGCAGACCACGAGGGCGTTGGAGTACGTCAGCTCGTCCGCCTTGCGGCCCGCCGCCTCGACTGCGGCGCGCACCCGGCCGAACTGGGCCGCGCTGTCCTCGACCGAGGCGAACGGCATGTTGAACTCGTCGGCGTAACGCGCCGTCAGCTTCGGGGTGCGGGTGGCGCCGTGGCCGCCGATCAGCACCGGGACCTTCGCCTGGGCGGGCTTGGGCAGCGCGGGCGAGTCGGTGAGGTCGTAGTAGGTGCCGTGGAAGTCGAAGGTCTCGCCGGCCTTGGTCTCCCAGAGCCCGGTGACGATCGCCAGCTGCTCCTCCAGCCGGCCGAACTTCTCCTTCGGGAAGGGGATGCCGTACGCCTTGTGCTCCTCCTCGAACCAGCCCGCGCCCAGGCCGAGTTCGACGCGGCCGCCGGACATCTGGTCGACCTGGGCGACCTGGATGGCGAGCACGCCGGGCAGGCGGAAGGTTCCTGCGGTCATGAGGGTGCCGAGGCGGATCCGCCTGGTCTCCCGGGCGAGCCCGGCGAGGGTGATCCAGGCGTCGGTGGGGCCGGGCAGGCCGTCGACATCGCCCATCTTCAGGTAGTGGTCGGAGCGGAAAAAGGCGTCGAAGCCGAGGTCCTCGGTGGCCTTGGCCACGGTGAGGAGGGTGTCGTAGCTCGCGCCCTGCTGGGGCTCGGTGAAGATGCGAAGGTCCATGCGTCCATCCTGCATCTCCTTGCCCCCGTCAACCGCATTGGTATCGGCCGTCCCGCGCGTCCCCGCCGCGGGTGAATATCGCCGACGGCGGGACGCGGGGCCGTACGGGCCAGTGACCGGCCTCTTCGGTGATCGTTGGGTGGGCGGTGCCGGGCCGTCCGGCACCCGCGCCGGACGGTCTCCGCCGCGCGTCAGATGGCCCGCCGCCGCGGCGGGCCGGGGGGCCGAGGAGGCCGTCTTGTCCGAAGAGTCCGTCCCGGGTTCCGGTCTGGGGTCCTTTCCGGGTTCTGTTCCGGGTTCTGTTCCGGATTCCGTTCCGCAGCAGGGTGGCGCGGCCGGTCGGCCGAAGGGGCTGCTCCAGCAGATGGAGGAGCTCATGGCGGCGCTGAACGCGGACCTGTCCGACCTCCACAAGGAGGCGGGACTGGCGCAGGGATCTACGATCGAGAGCTGAACGCAGTCCGGCGTGATCCACCGGACACCCGCTAGCCGTCGCGGACTTCCTCCCGGGCCGCCAGCTTGCGCAGCATCTCCAGCACTCGGTCCCGGGACTCGTCGGCGGCGTCGATGGCCTCCATGCACTGCCAGTACGTCGCCTCGTCGGCCGCGGTGCTGGCCATGCCGACCAGCGTGATGCCGACCTCGCCGAGGAGGCCGCCGAGGCTCAGCAGGGTCTGGCGGGCGTCGTCCAGTTCGGTGAGCTGGGCGGCGCGCAGGGCGCCGGGGTCCAGGTCGGGGGTGCCCAGCACACCGCAGCCCCGGCCCGCCAGCTCGGTGAGGCCGAGCGCCTCGCCGCGCAGCTCGGGCGGACCGGAGACGGCCAGTCTGCTGCCGATCGCCTGGGCCAGGGCCTGGGCCTGCCAGACCTCGGTCATCAGTTCCGGTACGCCGGCGCCGTGCGCCAGCGCCCGTCTGCTCACCACGATGAGCCGCATCGCGTCCATCAGCCGCCCCGTCCCCGTCGGTCCGAACTGCCTTGCCGCACTCAGTAGTTCACTACCCAGAGTGAGGGTGCGCGAGACGTGAAGCCAGAGGAAGACGGAAATCTGTGGACAACAATTCGGATTCGGGCGGGGTTCTGGCTACGGAGCGTTAATGTGGACTGCCGGGCTCCCTCCCGGGACACCCTGATCCCCCGTCAGGCACGCGGGAAACGCTGCTCGTTGCGCTCGATCTTCGCGGCCAGCGCGGCCAGCGGGTCGATGTCCAGGACCTCGCAGAGCTGCAGCAGATAGGCCAGGACGTCGGCGACCTCGTCCGTGACCTTGTGCGCGGTGTCGGGGTCGGCCATCACCCGGGACGACTCCTCCGGGGTCAACCACTGGAAGATCTCGACCAGTTCGGAGGCCTCCACGCTGAGCGCGGACACCAGGTTCTTGGGGGTGTGGTACTGCCGCCAGTCGCGGGCGGCGGCGAACTCGGCCAGCCTGCGCTGGAGTTTCGCCACGTCGAGGGGTTCGTCGGTCACGCGTCCAGGTGTACCACTGTGATCGCCCCGGCTCCGGCGGCCCAGGAGGCGTCGCTCACCGCGCCGACGAGACGGATGTGGCCGCGCTCGCCCATCAGGACGGCGGTGCGCAGGAGTTCGGCGCGCTGGCGGGGGTCGAGGCAGCGGTCGAAGCCGTCGGCGAGGACGGTGAGGCCGCGCATGGCGTCGGGGACCTCGCCGGGGGCGTCGACCTCCAGGACGCCGGGGCCGGTGAAGAGGACCAGGGCGAGGGCGAGGTAGCGCAGTTCGCCGTCGCCGAGCCGTTCCAGTTCCGAGCGGTGGCCCTCGCCGCGGTCGAGCAGCGCCCGTACCGTGCCGTCGCCGAGCGGCTCCGCGAGCAGGTCGGCCACGGGGCCGGCGCAACCGGTGCGCACGGCGTCGACGAGCAGCCCGTGCCGCCGCCCGCATTCGGCGCGGGTGCGCCACAGGACGTCGGCGAGGTTGTCGCAGCCGCGCAGCAGGCGTCCGGAGCCGGTGAGGACGGGGGTGCGCATGCCCTCGGGCCGCGGATCACAGGCGAACACCGACCGCAGCGCGACGACCATCTGCTCGGCGGCGGCCAGCACCTGCCGCTGTCCGTCCGTCTTCCCGGCCACCCGCAGCGGCAGCAGCGCGGTACCGAGGCGGTCGTCGGGGAGCGGTGCCCGGGTCACCGGTGCGGAGCCCGCCGTGTGCCAGGCGGCCTGCACGGCCCGCCGGCCCGGATCCCGCAGCGCGGTCTCCAGGAGCACGAGGCCGCCGGAGGTCAGCCGCTCCCCCACGATCCGCAGCTCCGGCTCCGCCTGTACGGCGACGTCCAGCCGTACCGGGCCTTCGGGACCGTCCGCCGTACACCCGATCCGGAACCCGCGCCGCCGCTGCGCATCGGGCCGCGCCTGCTCCGGCACCAGCGCGACGGGATCAGGAAACACCTCGCCCAGCTCCGCCCCGCCGCCGAGCCGTGCCAGCGCCTCGTACGCCGCGAGCACCGTGGACTTCCCACTCCCACTGGGCCCGGCCAACAGCGTCACCTGCCCCACCGGAAAGCTCGCCCCCCGATGCCGGGCGAAGGCAGACAGCCGCAACTCGGTGACCCTCGGCCGAGGATCACGGCGAGGCACCGCCACAGGCGCCGCCGCCCCCCGTGACACCCCGGCTTCGGGCGACGGCGGCGAGGCGGGCGCTTCGTCTCCCGGACGCGTGCGGCGGGACGGGCCCGGCGACTGCGGGTTGTCGGGGCTTGTCGGTGTGCTCGGGACTGCCGGTAGCGGCGGAGCCTCGGGCGACGGGGTGTCGCTCGGGGCGGAGTCGGCGGACGGGGAAGGACAGGGCGCGGACGACGCGGAGGGCACGACCATATGCGGACCGTAGGGCTCCGGCTGAGCGGCGAACCGTTCCGTCGTCCGGACCTTCCTACGATCGGGGGACGGAAGGGCGCCGGCTCCACGACCGGCACGCCTGTGACCGAGCCGTCGCCGGGGTGCCGGCACCTGCTGCCGCAGAGGCCCGTGAGCGCCCCCGAAGGCGCCTGGCCCTCGATCAGAGCGGCCGTTCCATGACGCCCACCCCGCAGCCGAACGACCCGAAGAGACGTCCGTCCCTCAGCCAGACCGGGAGACCGCCGGGCCACCAGCCCTCCGGGCCGCGCCGCCCGCCCACCAGCCCGCCCGTCAGCCCGTCAGCCCGTCAGCCCGTCAGCCCGCTGTCGGCGATCCCCGGGCTCAGGTCCCTGAGACCCCCGCCCCCTGCATCAGCCCGCTGACCTCGGTGCCGGGTGGGGTGAGGAGGAAGACGTTGCGGTCGACGCGGTGCATGCCGCTGGCGAGGCCGAAGACGACGCCGGTGCTGAAGTCGAGGACGCGTTTGGCGACCTCGGTCTCGGCGCTGGTGAGGTCGAGGAGGACCGGTATCCCGGCCATCAGCGTCTCGGCGACCTCGCGGGCGTCGGCGAAGACGTTGACCCGCAGCACGACGAAACGGCGCCGCGTCTCGGTCTCCGCGTCCGGCAGCGCACGGTGGCCGACCGCGGAGGGCCACGCGTCTCGGCCCCGCAGCGGCACGACCTGGGCGAGCCCCTCCCACTGTTCATCGGTGACGTCGTAACGGCTCACCGGCTCCCCCTGACCTGACTCGCACTCGATGCCTGCACCAGCCAATTCTTACGCCAAGTCACCCGTTCGGCCCAACAGCGACACGAAGGGCGAGCGGGTCCGGGCGGCGATCGGTGCTGATCGGCGTACAAAGGCGTGATCTTGTCACTATTCAGGCGATTGCCGCGCATTGGGGGCTTCTTACCGCCCTCACACCGGACTCTTCTCCTCCAGGAACACCCCGCTCACCCCCCGCGATTACCGTCCGGTGCGTGCACTTGGCAGAAACACAACAGGTGACACCCGACCGGCGGACACAGTCGGCGGTGTCCGCCGCTCCGGGAGATACCGGAGCCCCCGCGCAATGGCACCGCGTCCTGACCGTCCTCGCCGACATCAGTCTGTTCATCGGCACCCGCTCGATCTGGACGCAGGCGGCCACGCACCACCTGGTCCTGGCGGCCGCGATCTCGGTCTGCTACGTCTCGATCCTGGTCTCCGGCGTGCTGGCGCTGACGGTCCGCAGGACCCGTTCGCTGGCCCGTCTCGACCTGGTGGTGCTGGTCACGGCCGTGGCTCTCGCCCTGTGCGCCTGGGCCCTGAACCACAGCGGCGGCGACGAGGGCGCCCTCACCACGCAGGCGGCCAGGGAACTCGTCGCCGGCCACGCCGTCTACGGACAGCCGTGGCCCTGGCTGTTCCACGGCACGGGCATCGCGCTCACGCCGACGATAGGCGGCAGCTACGACTACACCTACGGCTATCCCCCGCTCGCCCCGCTCCTGACCGCCCCGCTGCTCTGGCTCGGCCACCACGGCGCCCCGGCGACGGCGGTCTGCACGGGCGCGCTGATCGCCGGCACGATCGCGCTGTGGCGGATGCTCCCGGCGCCGTGGCGGTCGGCGGCGACGATGGCCTGCCTGGGCTTCGGTTTCCTCTCGACGTACGCCCGGGTCGGCTACCCGGCGGTCATCGCGCTGGCCCTGCTGATCCCGGCGGCGGTGCGCTGGCCGCGGATCGGGCAGGGCGGCCGGCTGGGCGCGGCCGGCATCGCCCGGGCCGCGTGCCTGGGGGCCGCGTGCGCGGCGCAGCAACTGCCGTGGTTCGTCACGCCGTTCCTGCTGGCCGGGGTCTACGCGGTGCGGCGCGGTGAGCTGGGCGGCCGGGCGGCCGGTCTGGTGGTGCTGCGGATCACCGGCGTCGCCGTCACCGTGTGGCTGCTGATCAACACGTACTTCATCGTGTCCGAGCCGGGCCGCTGGCTGGCCGGGATCGCGCTGCCGCTGACCCAGGGTGCCGTGGTGCACGGCCAGGGCCTGGTGGACATCACGCTGTACTACACGAACGGCAGTGACCGCATCGACTGGTACTCGCACGCGAGCATGCTGCTCGCGGCGGCCCTGCTCGCCCTGTTCGTGTTGTTCGTACGGCGTCTCGGCCCGGCCGCGACCGTGCTGCCCTGGCTGGCCTTCTACCTGGCCACGCGCTCCCAGGACGGCTACTACCTGATGATGACGCCGCTGTGGCTGGCCGCGGCCGTGACCGCGCCGCTGTCGGAGTTCGAGCGGGCCTGGCAGCCGCGCCCGGCCTTCCTGACCGGGCCCCGGCGCCGGCCCGCCCTGGTCGCGACGATCGCGCTGCTGCTCGCCCCGGCGCTGGCGAGCGCGGCCCTCGCGGCGTCCGGCAGGCCTCCGCTGCGGATGGAGGTCACGGCACTGCGCCGGACCGGGAAGTCGGCGGCGGTGGTGCGGGAGATGACCCTGAGGGTGGTCAACACGGGGAGCGCCGCGCTCACCCCGCACTACACGCTCACCACCGGCCAGGGCATGAGCATGTACTGGCTGCTCGTGCGGGGCCCGGCGACCATTCCCGGACACGGCACGGCGAGCGTCGAACTCCGCCCGCCGAACGGCCGGTTCGGGATCCCCACCAAGCCGAGCACCCGGATCCGGCTGCGCGCCTTCACGGCGGACCCGCAGACCCTGTCCAGCCAGGACGTCCGGCTGCGCGGGACGGCGGCCGGCCGGTGAGGGTCAGGCCGCCGCGCGGGTGAAGCGGAGTGTGCCGGTCACCGTGGTCAGGCCGCGGATCATGCCGCCCTGGTTCCAGCCCATCCCGAACTCGTTCCGGTCCACCGTGAACTCGGCCTCCAGCGTGAGCCCGTCGGCGTCCGCCGAGACCAGCTTCGCGGTGATCTTCTGCGGCCTGCTGATGCCCCGCACGGTCAGCTGACCGTCGACGTCCACCGCGTCGCCCGCGCCCCGCACGGCACCGCGCACCGCGAAGGTGATCTCCGGGTGGTTGCCGGCGTCGAAGAAGTCGGCCGAACGCAGGTGGTCGTCGCGCTTCTTGTTCCTGGTGTCCAGCGAGGCCGCGTCGATCGCCAGCGTGCCGGTGGCGGTGCCGTCGGCGGCGACCTCGCCCCGGCCGGTGACGCCCGCGAAGGTGCCCTTGACAGTGACCAGGCCCCACATCGTCTTGTGCCGGAGGGCGACGGCGGAGGCGGTCGGGTCGAGCTGCCAGAGGCCGGTTTCCACGGTGACGGGCATGGCCGTACTCCGATCAATCGATGGTTCAAATTTGGATGATGTCACGCTAGCCCAATATGCAAATTTGGACAACAGGTAGGATCGACGGCATGGCCGCCTCCCAGGAACACCCCGCCGAGCTGCCCGAATGCCCGTCCCTCAGGGGTGACGGACTGCTCCCCGCCGAGCTGCGCGCCTGGATGCTGCTGCTGGCCGCGACGGGCGCGGTGGAGCAGCGGCTGCGGTCGGTCGTGAAGGAGACCCTGGACGTCTCGCACGACGAGTTCCTGATCCTGTGCCTGCTGGCCGAGCAGCCCCGGGAAGGGCTGCGCATGACCCGGATCGCCGAGCTGCTGGGCCGCCCCAAGACCCGCCTCACCTACCAGATCGCCTGCCTCCAGCACGGCGGCCTGGTCACCCGGAAGTCGGTCTGCGGCGACAAGCGGGGCATCGAGGTCGCCCTCACCGACAAGGCCCGCGGGCTCCTCAGGGACACCTCCGCCACCTTGGCCGAAACGGTCGGGCAGGCGGTCGCGCACGTCATCGGCCCCGAGCAGCGCCAGGCGCTGTGCGCGCTCGTGCCGGAACTCGCGGACGACACGCACGGACCGCACGAATCAGGCCACTTCACCCCCTAGAGGCGCAGGTCACAGCCACAGGGAGGGCAAGGTCACAGCCCCGCCACCCATGCACTTCTGACGGTCTGCCCTAGCATCCGAGCATGACGGTCCTGCCTGACGACGGGCTCTCCCTGGCCGCCGAGTTCCCTGACGCGACACACGAGCAGTGGCAACGCCTTGTCGAGGGTGTGCTGCGCAAGTCGGGCAAGGAAGTCTCGGGCGAGGCCGCTGAGGACGCCCTGTCCACGACGCTGGAGGACGGGCTGCGCACCCGTCCCCTCTACACCGCGCGCGACACCGCGCCCGAACCCGGCCTGCCCGGCTTCGCGCCCTTCGTGCGCGGCGGCCGCCCCGAAGGCGGCACCGACGGCGGCTGGGACATAAGGCAGCGGCACGCGGCGGCACCCGACGGCGCGGTCCTGGCCGACCTGGAGAACGGCGTCACCTCGCTCTGGCTGGTGCTCGGCGAGGGCGGCATCCCCGTCGACGGCCTGGGCCGCGCGCTGGAGGGCGTCTACCTCGACCTGGCGCCGGTCGTCCTGGACGCGGGCCGGGACGTCGAGGCGGCCGCCGCCGAGCTGTTCCGGGTGTACGAGGCGAAGGGCGTCGCTCCCGAGGCCGTACGCGGCAACCTGGGCGCCGACCCGCTCGGCCACGAGGCCCGCACCGGCACCGCCCTCCCCTTCGCTCCCGTCGCCGAACTGGCGAAGCGGTGCGCCGGGGAGTTCCCGGGGCTGCGGGCACTGACCGTGGACGCGCTGCCGTACCACGAGGCGGGCGGCTCGGCCGCGCAGGAGCTGGGCGCCTCGCTGGCCACCGGAGTGGCGTATCTGCGGGAGCTGACGGAGGCCGGGCTCGGCGTCGAACAGGCCCTGGCCCAGCTGGAGTTCCGGTACGCGGCCACCGCCGACCAGTTCCTGACGATCGCCAAGCTGCGCGCGGCCCGGCGGCTGTGGGCGCGGGTCGCCGAGGTCAGCGGGGCGGCCGACGCGGGCGCCCAGACGCAGCACGCCGTCACCTCGCCGGTGATGATGAGCCGCCGCGACCCGTGGGTGAACATGCTCCGCACGACGATCGCGACGCTGGCCGCCGGGGTCGGCGGCGCCGACTCCGTGACCGTGCTGCCCTTCGACCACGCACTGGGCCTGCCGGACGCCTTCGCCCGCCGGATCGCCCGCAACACCTCGACGATCCTGGTCGAGGAGTCGCACCTGGCCCGGGTCGTCGACCCGGCCGGCGGCTCCTGGTACGTGGAGCGGCTGACCGACGAACTCGCCCACGCGGGCTGGGAGTTCTTCCGGACGATCGAGCGCGACGGCGGCCAGGCGGCCGTCCTGCGCTCCGGCCGGCTGCGCACCGACCTCGCGACGACCTGGGCCGAGCGCTCCAAGAAGCTCGCCAAGCGCCGTGAACCCATCACCGGCGTCAGCGAGTTCCCGTTCCTGGCCGAGAAGCCGGTGGAGCGCGAACCCGCGCCCGAGCCGCCGTCGGGAGGCCTCCCCCGGGTCCGCCGGGACGAGGCGTACGAGGAGCTGCGCGCCCGCTCGGACGCCCATCTCGCGGCCACCGGCGCCCGCCCCCGGATCTACCTGGCGACGCTCGGCTCGGCCACCGAGTACACGGGCCGCGCGACCTTCGCCTCGAACCTCTTCCAGGCGGGTGGCATCGAGCCGGTCACCGGGGGAAGCTTCGAGGAGAGCGGTGCCACCGAGGCGGTGCTCTGCTCCAGCGACGCGCAGTACGCCGAACAGGCCGCGCGGACGGCCGAGTCGCTGAAGGCGGCCGGTGCCCGGCACGTGGTCCTCGCGGGCCGGGGCGACTTCCCCGGCATCGACTCGTACGTCTTCGCGGGCTGCGACGCCGTGGCCGTGCTGTCCGAGACCCTCGACCGCATGGGAGTGTCCTGATGGGAATCCCCGACTTCTCCGGCATCGAACTGGGGACCCCCGTCACCGAGGGCAGCCCCGAGGAATGGCGGGCGGCCGGCGGTGACCTGCCGCTGTGGGAGACCCCGGAGGGCATCGGGGTCAAGCCGCTCTACACCGGCCGCGACCTGGAGGGCCTGGACTTCCTCGGCACCTACCCGGGCATCGCGCCGTACCTGCGCGGTCCCTACCCCACGATGTACGTCAACCAGCCCTGGACCATCCGCCAGTACGCGGGCTTCTCCACCGCCGAGGAGTCCAACGCGTTCTACCGGCGCAACCTGGCGGCCGGCCAGAAGGGCCTCTCGGTCGCCTTCGACCTGCCCACCCACCGGGGCTACGACAGCGACCACCCGCGGGTGACCGGCGACGTCGGCATGGCGGGCGTGGCCATCGACTCCATCTACGACATGCGGCAGCTCTTCGACGGCATCCCACTGGACCGGATGACCGTGTCGATGACGATGAACGGCGCGGTGCTGCCCGTGCTCGCGCTGTACATCGTGGCGGCGGAGGAACAGGGCGTACCGCCCGAGAAGCTGGCCGGGACCATCCAGAACGACATCCTCAAGGAGTTCATGGTCCGCAACACCTACATCTATCCGCCGAAGCCGTCGATGCGGATCATCTCCGACATCTTCGCCTTCACCTCCCAGCGGATGCCCCGCTACAACTCGATCTCCATCTCCGGCTACCACATCCAGGAGGCCGGAGCCACGGCCGACCTGGAGCTGGCGTACACGCTCGCGGACGGCGTCGAGTACATCCGGGCGGGCCGGGAGGCGGGACTGGACGTGGACGCGTTCGCGCCCCGGCTCTCCTTCTTCTGGGCGATCGGCATGAACTTCTTCATGGAGATCGCGAAGCTCAGGGCGGCCCGGCTGCTCTGGGCCAAGCTGGTCGACCAGTTCGAGCCGAAGAACACCAAGTCCCTCTCCCTGCGCACCCATTCGCAGACCTCGGGCTGGTCGCTGACCGCGCAGGACGTCTTCAACAACGTCACGCGTACGGCCGTGGAGGCGATGGCGGCGACCCAGGGCCACACCCAGTCGCTGCACACCAACGCCCTCGACGAGGCCCTGGCGCTGCCGACGGACTTCTCCGCGCGCATCGCCCGCAACACCCAGCTGCTCATCCAGCAGGAGTCGGGCACGACGAGGGTCATCGACCCGTGGGGCGGCAGCGCCTACGTGGAGCGGCTGACGTACGACCTCGCCCGCAAGGCCTGGGCGCACATCCAGGAGGTCGAGCAGGCGGGCGGGATGGCGCAGGCCATCGACGCCGGTATCCCGAAGCTGCGCGTGGAGGAGGCGGCGGCCCGCACCCAGGCCCGGATCGACTCCGGGCGGCAGCCGGTGATCGGCGTCAACAAGTACCGGGTCGAGAGCGACGAGGCCATCGAGGTCCTCAAGGTCGACAACTCCTCGGTGCGCGCCCAGCAGATCGAGAAGCTGCGGCGGCTGCGCGCGGAGCGGGACGAGACGGCGTGCCGGGACGCGCTCGACGCGCTGACCCGGGCGGCGGACGGCGAGGGCAACCTGCTGGAGCTGGCCGTGCACGCGGCCCGCGCCAAGGCCACCGTCGGCGAGATCTCGGACGCCCTGGAGAAGGTGTACGGCCGGCACGCGAGCCAGATCCGTACGATCTCCGGTGTGTACCGCAACGAAGCCGGCGAGTCCCCGAACGTGGACCGCACCCGGGCCCTGGTCGACGCGTTCGACGAGGCCGAGGGGCGCCGCCCGCGGATCCTGGTCGCCAAGATGGGCCAGGACGGTCACGACCGCGGCCAGAAGGTGATCGCGACCGCCTTCGCCGACCTCGGCTTCGACGTCGACGTCGGCCCGCTCTTCCAGACCCCGGAGGAGGTCGCCCGCCAGGCGGTGGAGGCGGACGTCCACGTGGTCGGCGTGTCCTCGCTGGCGGCCGGCCACCTCACCCTCGTACCGGCGCTGCGCGAGCAGCTCGCCGAGGAGGGCCGGGCGGACATCATGATCGTGGTCGGCGGTGTCATCCCGCCGCAGGACGTGCCGACCCTGCTGGAGATGGGCGCCACGGCCGTGTTCCCGCCCGGGACGGTGATCCCGGACGCGGCCTACGACCTGGTGAAGCGGCTGTCGGCGGAACTCGGGCACGACCTGTGATCGATGTCGACGCCTATGCGAAGGGTGTGCTCGACGGGAGGCGCGCGGTCATCGCCCGCGCCATCACCCTCGTCGAGTCCACCCGGCCACAGCACCGGGCGCTGGCACAGGAGTTGCTCACCGAGCTGCTCCCGCACAGCGGCCGGGCACGGCGGATCGGCGTCAGCGGGGTGCCGGGCGTGGGCAAGTCGACGTTCATCGACGCGTTCGGGACGCTGCTGACGGGGCTGGGGCACCGGGTGGCCGTGCTCGCCGTGGACCCGTCGTCCACCCGGACCGGCGGCTCGATCCTCGGCGACAAGACCCGGATGGAACGGCTGGCCGTCGACCCGAACGCCTTCGTCCGGCCCTCCCCGAGCGCGGGCACGCTCGGCGGGGTCGCGAAGGCGACCCGGGAGTCGATGGTGGTCATGGAGGCCGCCGGATACGACGTGATCCTGGTCGAGACCGTCGGCGTCGGGCAGTCCGAGACCGCGGTCGCCGACATGGTCGACTCCTTCCTGCTGCTCAGCCTGGCCCGCACCGGCGACCAGCTCCAGGGCATCAAGAAGGGCGTCCTGGAACTCGCCGACGTGATCGCCGTCAACAAGGCGGACGGCCCGCACGAGCGCGACGCCCGGTCCGCCGCCCGGGAGTTGGCGAGCGCGCTGCGGCTGATGCACGGCAAGGACGCGTACTGGACTCCCCCGGTGCTGAGTTGCAGCGCGCGGGAGTCGACGGGCCTGGAGCTGGTCTGGGAACGGCTGGAGCAGCACCGGGCGTTGCTGGACTCCACCGGGCGGCTCACGGACAAGCGCCGTGAGCAGCAGGTGGGCTGGACCTGGTCGATGGTGCGGGACGAACTGCTCGGGCGGCTGTCCGCCCACCCCGCGGTGCGCGCGGCCGCCCCCGACCTCGAACAGCGGGTCAGGGACGGCTCGTTGACGGCGACCCTGGCCGCCGAACGCATCCTCAAGGCCTTCGAGGAACCTCAGGCCAGCTGATCCTGGAGCGCCTCGCGGGCCCGGGCCACCCGGGAGCGGACCGTGCCGACGGGACAGTCGCTGACCTCGGCGGCCTCCGCGTACGGCAGCCCGACGAGCTGGGTGAGGACGAACGCCTCACGCCGTTCGTCGGGCAGCGCCGCGAGGAGGTCGAGCAGGACGACCCCCTCCTCGAAGCCCGGCAGCCCGTACGGCTGGGCGCGCTCGACGGCGAGCTGCCAGTCGGGGACGTCCGCCGGGCGCGGCCGGGCGGCGGCGTACCGGTGGCTGTCCACGACGGCCCGGCGGGCGATCGACAGCAGCCAGGAACGGGCCGAACCGTGTCCCTCGAAGCGGTGCAGGCTGCCCAGCGCGCGCAGGAACGTGTCCTGCGCGAGGTCGTCGACCGCCTGCGGGTCGGCGCAGAGATGGGCGACGTACCGCAGGACGTCGCGGTGCAGGGCCCGTACGAACGCGTCCACGGCGGCCGTGTCCCCGGACCGGGCGGCGAGGGCCCAGGCCGTGATCGACTCGTCGCGTTTCTCGTCCGGCGCAGGGCGTGCGGGCAGGACGGAAGTGATCACTCGGTGTCCTTGTGGGAAAGGTGAAGGGGGCGACGGCCCGGTGGCGCTCGCGGTGCCTGAGCGGGCGTACGGCCGCCGTGTTCGTCCGGGGCGCGCAGGGGCGGTCCCGGAACACCAGCTGTCGTCAGATGACAGCCGTCCGCACGGGCGGACCCCGGGAAGTGATCGCGTGGACGAGAAGCAGAAGCCGTGGTGCCCGGTCCGAGCGGCGGCGGTACGGCCGGGGGCGCGGCCGCCCGGGAGCGACGGGCAGGGCGAGCAGCAGCCGCAGCGGGGCGATGAGCGGCGCGGTGAGCCGGGCGGCGGCGGCCCGGCTGATGCGGAAGGCCGCGCGTTCGCCGTGGCCGAGCCAGAGTCCGCACAGCAGGGCGGCGAGGAGGTGGGCGGCGAGCATGCCGGTGGAGGCGGTGCCGCCGGTGCCGAGGCCGAGGTATTCGGCGGGGCTTATGTGGGCGGGGCCCATGTGCATGGCGGACATGTCGCCGGCCATGTCCATATGCATGGTGCCCATGGAGGTGGTGCTGGTGGTCCACACCTGGGCGGCCGAGAAGCCGGAGTGCAGGGCCGTCTGGGCGCCGACCGCGGCGGACGCGACGAGCGCGAGGCCGCGTTCGCGTGCCGACAGGGTCCAGCCGAGGGCGGTGGTGACCGCGGTGCCGGCGGCCAGCGCCCAGGCGGGGACCGGGCTGCCGGACATCAGGACGTGGCCGACGGCGGCGAGCAGCACGCAGACGGCCGCGAACACCGCGGACCGTACTGTGCGTGCGCACCAACCTGCCGTCATGGCGCATCATCCTCGCATCCGGCGGGGGCTCCTTCGGGGAGTGGTACGGGGATCCACAGGTGGTGTGCTCAACTCATAGGTGGGGTGGGGGGGTTCATAGCTCGGGTGGAACGGTCGGCGGTCGGGTGCGGGTTCGGTGGGGGCTGGTCGCGCAGTTCCCCGCGCCCCTGGCGGGGCGCTGCAGCCCAGGGTCCTTCCGGTACCCCCGGGTGGACTTTCGCCGCCGTCAGGTCGACCACGATCGTGCGGTCGTCGTCGAGGTCGGACCTGACCCGGCGCAGGTGTCCTGCCCTGTCGATCCAGTAGGTCAGAGGCTGTTCACCGGCCATCGCGCTCGTCGGCGGAGGTGCGGAGAAGACGTCGTACGTGCGGCCGTCGATGCGGTCCTGCCTGAGATGGCGTGGCGCCGAGCGGGCGAGCAGCCGGGCGCTGTCCGGGTGGGCGGCGGCCAGGCTGAGGGTCAGGCGGAGGGCGGTGTCCAGCGAGGCGGGGCCGTAGGCGCGGCGGATCCAGGCCGTCGGGCTGACGCGGGCCGCGTCCCGTACCGCTTCCGCCAGGGACGCCGGTTTCGCGAGCGGGCCCGCGGTGCCGTCGATTCTCGGGCGGGCGAGGGAGAGTCCGGTGCCGTCCCAGGCCAGCAGCCCCCGCTCGGCCGCGTCGCCCGTGTCGAACCAGCCCACCGCCCGGTGCCGGTGCTCGTCGACCACCGCGCGGACCACGGCCGTTCCGCCGGGCAGCGGTGCCCGTACCGTCACCTCGGCCGGGCTGTCCCGGTAGGCGCGGAACCGGGTGAGGGCCATGCGCCGGGCCTCGTCCGCCGAGAGCGGGCGGGGGGTGTCGCCGCCGGTCACGGTGAACGGGAGCGCCCCGCACACCGCCGTCACGACGGCGAGGGCCGCCCAGGTCCAGGGGGATCGCATCGGTGTCCGCATGATCACGTACCTACACGCGGACGGGCCGCGCCCGGTCGACACCGGTGCGCGGCCCGCACTGCGTCACCCTTGCGGGGTGCGCCGTTTACTCCGTGCCGAGGGACAGCACGGCCGCGCGGATCACGTCCGCGACCTCCTGCGGGTGGGCGAGCATGACCAGGTGCGAGGAGTCGACCTCGACGGTCGTCATGCCGGCCCGCTCGTAGCCGTAGCGCTCGACGTCCGGGTTGATGGTGCGGTCCGCGGACGACACCAGGCCCCAGGACGGCTTGGTCTTCCAGGCGGCGACGGGGGCCGCCTCGGCGAAGGCCGCACCCGCCAGGGGCCGCTGGGAGACGGCCAGCACCCTGGCGAGGTCCGGGTCCACGTCGGCGGCGAAGATCTCGGGGAACCGGTCGGGGTCGACCGTCACGTCGGTGCCGGGCTCGTCGGAGCCCTCGACCGGGAACGGCGTGTACACGAGGGCCGAGGCCAGCTCGGAGTCCGGGAAGCGGCCCTGCAGCTCGCCGAGGCTCTCGCCCTCCTCCAGGGCGTAGCCGGCCAGGTAGACCAGCGCCTGGACGTTGGCCTCGGCGCCCGCGACGGTGATGACGGCACCGCCGTAGGAGTGGCCGACCAGGACGACGGGGCCGGGCACGGCGCGGACCACCGAGGCGAGGTAGGCGGCGTCACCGGTGAGGCTGCGGTTGGGCACCGCCGGGACGAGCACCTTGAGGCCGTCGGCCTGCAGCTCAGGGACGACCCGGGCGAAGCTGGAGGCGTCCGCGAAGGCGCCGTGCACCAGGACGACGGTGGGCGTGGAGTCGGTCATGGGGATTCCTTGTCGGCGGGGCCGCGCTGCGGGTCAGGCGGTGTGCAGGGCCGTGTGCAGGGTGCGGACGGCGAGCGAGATGGCGGCCTCGGCGGCATGGGTCTCGCGCAGGGCGTTGAGCATCACGAAGTCGTGGATGATGCCCTGGAAGCGGACGGCGGTGACGGGGACGCCGGCCTCGCGGAGCTTGTTGGCGTAGGCCTCGCCCTCGTCGCGCAGGACGTCGGCCTCGGCGACGACGACCAGGGCCGGGGGCAGGTCCTTGAGCTGCTCGACGGTGGCGCGCAGCGGGCTGGCGGTGATCTGGGCGCGCTCGGCCTCGTCGGTCGTGTACTGGTCCCAGAACCAGAACATGCCGTCGCGGCGCAGGAAGTAGCCCTCGGCGAACTGGTGGTAGGAGTTGGTGTCGAAGCTCGCGTCGGTGACCGGGTAGAACAGCACCTGCTGAAGCAGCGGGACACCGCCGCGCTCCTTGGCCATCAGGGTCAGCGCGATCGTCATGTTGCCGCCGACCGAGTCACCGGCCACCGCGATCCGGCCGGCGTCCAGGCCCTTGGTCGCGCCCTGCTCCACGACCCACTTCGCGACGGTCCAGTTCTGCTCGATGGCGACCGGGTAGCGGACCTCGGGCGAGAGGTCGTACTCGGGGAAGACGACGGCCGCCTCGGCGCCGACGGCGAGTTCGCGGACCAGGCGGTCATGGGTGTGGGCGTTGCCGAAGACCCAGCCGGCGCCGTGGATGTAGATGATCACGGGAAGGGGGCCGGTGGCACCGGCGGGCTTCACGATCCGCGCCCGGACGGAGCCGGTGGGGCCGCCGGAGACCGTGATCCACTCCTCGTCGACGGCCGGCCTGGCGATCTCGCCGGACTGCACCTCGTCCACCGCCTTGCGACCGTCCGCCGGGGCCAGGTCGAAGAGGTACGGCGGGTTCGCGGTGGCCTCGACGAACGCCTGGGCTGCGGGTTCGAGCACCGGCGTGACGGGCGTGAAGGCTTCGGACATACGAGTCTCCTGGGAATGCGTCGGGCACACCGGTCGTTCCGGCGCCCCGCGCGTCACGGTAGGAGCCGTGCGGGCCGGGCAGTTGTCCCGGAGCGCACAGTCGGCACCCCGGCAGTGCACAGGCGGGTGCGGCGGCCCTGGTCATCTCTTGTCGAGATGACTGACATCCCGAACCATCGCCGCATCGGGGGAAGCATCGCGGGCGGCGGAGCGCTGGTGCGGGGTGAGAGCCACACCTCCTGTGAAGAAGGTCCCCGTGTCCCAGTCGTCGCCAGAAGTCCGCTCCCCCCGCCGGAAGGCAGCCGCCGAGCCCGCGCACGGGGTGCCGGGCTGGCTGATCGCGCTGTTCGCCGTCGCCTCCGGCATGACGGTCGCCAACCTGTACTACGCCCAGCCGCTCCTCTCCGAGCTGCGCGGTGTCTTCCACATCGGCGAGGCCACCGCGGGCACGCTGATCACGCTCACCCAGGTCGGCTACGTGATCGGCATGATCTTCCTGGTCCCGCTGGGCGACCGGCTGGAGAAGCGCAGCCTGATCACCGCGCTGCTGACGGTGACCACGCTCGCCCTGGTGGCGGCGGGTCTCGCGACCGGGTTCCCCATGCTGCTGGCCGCCTCGTTGATCAGCGGCGCGACGTCGGTGGTGGCGCAGATACTCGTGCCGTTCGCGGCGAGCCTGGCACCCGACCACGCCCGGGGCCGGGTGGTGGGCCGGGTGATGAGCGGCCTGCTCACCGGCATCCTGCTGTCCCGCACGCTCAGCAGCCTGGTCTCCGGCGTCGCGGGCTGGCGGGTCGTCTACCTCGGCTCGGCCGTGCTGATGGCCCTGCTGGCGGTGGCCCTGCGGGCGGCGCTGCCCCGGCACGCGCCGACCACCTCCGTGCCGTACCACCAGGTGCTGCGCTCCACGCTGGCGCTGGTGCGCACCCATCCCGCGCTGCTGCGCCGGGGTCTCTACCAGGCGGCGATGTTCGGTGCGTTCAGCGCCTTCTGGACCACCGTCTCGTATGTGCTGACCGGGCCGCGTTTCCACTACTCCGCCGTCGGGGTCGGCATCTTCGCCCTGGTCGGGGCGGCCGGTGCGGCCGTCGCCCCGATGGCCGGGCGCTGGGCCGACCAGGGGCTGACCCGGCCGATGACCGGGGCCGCGTTCGGTCTCGCCGCGCTGGCCTTCGCCGCGGCGGGCTTCGGGCAGCACAGCATCGTGCTGATCGCCCTCGCGGCCGTCGTCCTCGACATGGCCGTGCAGACCAGCCTGATCCTCGGCCAGCACACCGTCTACCAGCTGGACCCGCTCGCCCGGGCCCGTCTGAACAGCGCCTTCATCGCGATCTTCTTCATCGGCGGCGCCGTCGGCTCCCAG
Source organism: Streptomyces sp. NPDC048288 (assembly GCF_043201555.1). NCBI lineage: Bacteria > Bacillati > Actinomycetota > Actinomycetes > Kitasatosporales > Streptomycetaceae > Streptomyces > Streptomyces sp. NPDC048288. Next base: position 51,042 of record NZ_JBICZD010000020.1, on the reverse strand, counting down.
GCCGGCTCGATCGCCTACCGTGCCGACGGCTGGACCGCCGTCAGCCTGTTCGGGGCCGCCCTGCCGGTGCTGGCCCTCCTGTACTGGCTCACCGAACGCCGCCGGGGCGCAGGCGGCGAGGTGCGCTCGGCGTAATCGGCGTATCGGCCGCCGGAGGGCGCTGGGGATCGCTGGGGGGCTGGGGATCGCTGAGGGGGCTGGGGGGCTGGGGGCGCTGGGAGTGTCCCGTCGACCTGGCCGACACTCTCCCCGTCCGGCGCCGGGGAAAGTCGGGGCCTGCCTAGGATGCAGCGGTGATCGCCGCCCGGCCGAGGCGGGCGCCGGGTCGGTGGGAGCGGGCGATGGACCTACGGCAGATGGAAGTCGTCGTCGCGGTGGCGGACGCGGGTGGGTTCACGGCGGCGGCGCGGCAGCTGCACGTCGTGCAGTCGGCGGTCTCCGGAGCGGTCCGCGCCCTGGAACGCGAGCTGGGCACCGCGCTGTTCGTCCGGACCACCCACCGGGTCGGGCTCACCCCGGCCGGTGAGGCGTTCGTGCCGGCGGCGCGGCAGGCGCTGCGCGCGGCCGAGCTGGCCCGCGAGGCGGTCGACGCGGCCAAGGGCGAGCTGCGCGGCCGGGTGACGGTCGGCACGATGCAGGGGGCGATGGCGAACCTGCCGCGCGCGCTGGCCTCGCTGCGGGCCGAACACCCCCGGGTGGTGGTCCGGTTGCGACAGGCCTCGGTCGTCGACATCCGGCAGGCGCTGCGCGAGGGCACGGTGGATCTGGCGGTGGTGGCGCTGGACCGCCGGCAGCAGCGCGGGCTGGTGACCAAGCTGCTGTCCCGGGAGGAGATGGTCCTGGTGGCCTCGCCCCGGCGGAGCCTCATCCCGCGCGGCCCGGAGGGCACGGTCGACCTGGCCGACATCGCGGAGCTGCCGCAGGTGGAGTTCACCCCGGGCTGGGCGATCCGCGACGCGGCGGACCGCTCGTTCCGCGCGGCCGGCGTCGAGCGTGCCACGACCTTCGAGGTCAACGACATCGTGGCCGCGTCGGAGCTGGTCCGCAACGACCTCGGCGTCTGCATCATGCCGCCGACCATCGCCGGCCGTTTCCCGGACCTGGCGACCTACCGGTTCGCCCGGCACGCGCCGAACTGGAAGGTGATGGTGGTACGGCCGCCGGGCGAGCCCCCGGCGGCGGTCGCGGCGCTGTTGCGCCACATCGTCTGACCGCCGCCTGGGCTCCCGCCGACGCGTCAGTAGGTGTCGGAGTCCGGGATCACATGCATCGCGGCCTCCTCCGCCGAGGCCCCGGCGCCGTCCAGGCCGCGGTCGGAGGCGAACAGGTCGGAATCGGTGACCTCGTGCGCGCCCTCGTCCGGTGCGAGCAGCCGTCCGGCGCGGTCGTCGCCGACCTCGTCGTCGAGGAGTTCGCCGTCCGTGTCCCAGGTGTCGCCGAGGTCGTCGCCCTCCGGGACGGCGAGGTCCGGCACCTCCTCGGCGAGCCGCTCGTCCAGGGTCTCCCCGCGCTGTGCCTCGGCCGCGGTGACGCCGGTGTGCTCCACGGCCCAGGGCCGCTCCGGCGGCGAGTACCCCTCGTCCAGGGCCTCCTCGCCGGCCCGGTAGTCCAGGGTGTCTGAGGCGTCCAGCAAACCCGCGTCGTCCTGCACCTCCGCACCGTCCGGCTGGTAGACCTCGTCACCCATCGCCTCGTCGGTCATGCGCGCTCCATCATCACTCGGGCCATCGATTCGATCCGGCCGTCAACCGGAAAGCGTAGGAGGTCATGCCCGACCGGACGGCGCGATCGGCGAAGCGGCGCCGGGGGCGGGATTCATGGTGCCGGCTCCGGGAGGTGGTGGGGGTGGGTGGCGAGGTTCGGCGGGGCCGCGTGTGCGGGCGTGGTTCCGTCGGCCGCTGTCCTGCGCCACTGGGCCGGTGACATGCCGTAGGTGTCGCGGAAGGCGCGGCTGAAGTGGGAGGGGCTGGTGAACCCCCAGCGGGCGGCCACCGTGGCGATGGACCGGTCGGCGGCGGGCCGGGCGAGTTCCTGGTGGGCCGCCTCCAGTCGGCGGGCGCGCAGCCAGGCGCCCACGGTGGTGCCCTGGCGCTGGAAGAGGCGGTGGAGATAGCGCGGCGAGATGGCGTGCTGGTCGGCGATGTCCTGCGGGGTGAGTCCGGGCTCGCCCAGCCGGGAGCCGAGGGACGCGGTGATCCGCTCCCACAGGGCCGGCTCGGGCTGCCGGCCGCTCTGTTCGAGGGCCACGGTGGCCAGGATCTCGGCCGCGGTGCGGGCGAGTTGTTCGCGCCGCTCCCGCCCGGCCCGGGCGACCTCGTCGACGAGTCCGTCGAGGAGCGGCAGCAGCAGGGCCGCCGCGCCCCCCGCGGTCTCGTCCACCACCGTGGCGGTGAGGGCGGGCAGGTGCCGCTCCTCCAGGCGCAGCAGGGCACGCGGCACCATGAGGACCCGGGCCCGCTGCGGCTCGGGCAGCACGAGGCGGAACGGGCGCCGGGCATCGTGGAACGCCAGGTCACCGGGGTGCAGTTCGGCGCTGCGGCCGTCCTGGAGCAGCAGTGCGGTGCCCTCCAGCTGGCGGCGGACCAGGATGTGGCCGCGCGGATCGGCGGCGACCGCGGCGGCGCCGCGCAGGATCGTCCCGGGGCCGAACTCCTCGGTGGCGATCTGCAGGGCGCCGAGGCGTTCGGCGGTCAGGGTGCCGGTCCACGGGCGGTCGGGCGCGACGCCGACCTCGACGTCCACGAAGGTCCGGGACAGGGCGCGCCGCCAGGCGGTGAGGCGGTCGCCGGGCGCCGGTTCCGGGGCGGCGCAGGACACGGTCGTCAGCACGGCGGCCCGTCCGTCCGCGTCCGGTCCAGCCACTCCGTCGGTGACAGGCCGAAGGAGCCGCGGAAGGCCTTGCCGAACCCGGCGGAACCGGTGAAGCCCCAGCGCCGGGCGGTCTGGCCCAGGTCGACGGAGCCCGGTGGCCGTCCGGCGAGTTCCCTGCGGCAGGCGCGCAGGCGCTGCTCGCGGATCCACCGGCAGACGGTGCTGTCCTCGGCCGCGAACAGCCGGTGCAGATAGCGCACCGAGATGCCGTGCGCACCGGCGATGACGGCCGGAGTCAGTGCGGGGTCCGACAGCTGCCAGCGGATGTACGTCTTGATCCGCAGCAGCAGGACGCCGTCCGCGCCCGGCAGTTCGGCGGGCTCCTCGCCCAGCTGGTCGGCCGCCGTGGCCGCGACCAGGTCGATGACGTTCTCGGCCAGCCGCTCGGCCGTCGGGGTCGGGTACGACTCGGAGGTGTCCGCCAGCCGCTCCAGCAACGGCGCCAGCAGGGCGGGGAGTCCGCCGCTCGGGCGCACGGCCCGCGCGGTGAGCCGCCCCAGGTCGGCCTCCTCGATCTCCAGCAGCCGACGCGGGACCGCGAAGATCTTCAGCCGGAAGTGTTCCGGGAAGGCGGTACGGAAGGGACGTACGGTCTCGAAGAAGCCGATGTCGCCCGTCCTCAACTCGGTGGTGCGGCCGTCCTGTTCGACCCGGGCCCGGCCGCTGCTCTGGACGGCCACGAAGATCTGCCGGCCGTCGCCGCGGGCGATGAAGCGCGGTGCCCGGTGGACCTCGCCGGGGTCGCACTCCACCGTGGTGATCTGCAGGCTGCCGAGGTGGTCGGTCCGCATGGTGGCGTCGTAGGTACGGCCCTCAGTGGCGATGTCCATCCCCACCAGGGTGTCGAGCACGGCGTCGTGCCAGTAGTCGAGGCTCTCCCCGGGCGGCACCGAGCGGGTGGTCAGCACGCGGGGCCGGGGCCGGGGCCGGGGAGTGCCGGGTTCGCGGGCCACGCGCCGCGGGATCCGCTCGGTCCCGGTGTCCCGGCCCGGCGCGGTGGCCTCACCGGGCCAGGCAGGCGCGATGGCCTCGCCGGCGATCGTGGACCGCTGCGGTGGGTGGACCGTCATTCAATGTGCTCCCCGTGGCGTTCTCCCTGGCCGGCGCCATTGTTTCGGAGCAGGGGGCGGCCCGCTTCTGTCATATGACCGGTCACCCTCCCGGCGGTCGTACCGGTGGCCGCTGGCAGGATGGGCGGGCAGAGGATCGACGACGAAGGACCGTTCATGCACGCCGGCACCGACCATCCCTCCGCTCCGGGCATCCTGGGCCGGGCCACGGAGCTGGCCCGCCTCGACCGGCTGCTCGGGGCGGTGGACGGCGGCGGACCGCAGGTGCTGGTGCTGACCGGGGAGCCGGGCGCCGGCAAGACCACCCTCGTCGAGTGGGCGGCCGAGCGGGGCCGGGCCCGGGGTCTCGGCATCCTGCGGGTGCGCGGCAGCGAGGGCGAGTCGGGCCTCGGCCTGTCGGGGGTGCACCAGCTGCTGCATCCGCTGCTGCCCGGTGCCGGTCTGCCCGACGACGGTCTGCCCGGCGAGGGCCTGCCCGCGGCGCAACGGGAGGCGCTGGACCGCGCCTTCGGCGCCGGGGCCGCGCACCACGAACCGCGACTCGACCAGCTCTCCCTGTGCGTGGGCGTACTGGGCCTCGTCACCCAGGCCGCCGCACACCGGCCCCTGCTCCTGCTGGTCGACGACGCCCAGTGGCTGGACCTCGGCTCGGTGGACGTGCTGGCCTTCCTCGCCCGGCGGCTGGAGGGCAGACCGGTGGCGCTGTTGCTGGCCGCCCGCGAGGAGGGCGTACCGGCCCGCTTCGACCGTGACTTCCCCCAGGTGACCGTCGGCCCGCTGAGCCGCAGCGCGGCCGGACAGCTGCTGGACGCCCAGCCGGACCCGCCCCGCGGCAAGGCACGCACGGAGATCCTCCAGCAGGCGGCCGGCAACCCCCTCGCCCTGATCGAACTCCCCCGCGCCCTGGCCCGGGGCCTGGCCCCGGGGCGTACCAGAACCCCCGAAAGCACCGGAGCTCCCGGAACCCCCGAGGCCGCCGCAGGTGCCGTGCTGCCGCTCACGGCACGGCTGGAGGGGCTGTTCGCCGCCGACCTGGCCGGGTTGCCCGCGGCCACCCGGGAGGCGCTGCTCCTGGTGGCCGCGGCGGGCACGGCGGACCTGGCCGAACTCGTCCGGGCCGCTCCGGCGCTGGACGTCGTGCGGGCGCTGGATCCCGCCGAGCGGGCCGGCCTGGTCCGGGTGGTGGACGGCCGGGTGCTGCCGCGCCATCCGCTGGTCCGCTCGGCCGTGTACCACGCCGCTTCCTTCCTCGAACGCCGGCAGGCCCATCTCACCCTGGCCGCCGCGCTGGACGGCGAGCCGGACCGCCGGGCCTGGCAGCTGGCCGCCGCGGCGACCGGTCAGGACGCCGAGGTCGCGGACGCCCTGGCGGAGAGCGCGGAACGGGCCCGGGGCCGGGGCGGTTACGCGGCCGCCGCGACCGCGCTGGAGCGCGCGGCCGAGCTGACCCCGGCGCCGGAGCCCCGCGCCCGGCGGCTGCTCACGGCCGCGCAGTCGGCCATGTTCGCCGGTCATCCCCAGTGGGTCGGCGAGATGAGCGGCCGGGTGGGCGCGCTGACCGACGATCCCCGGCTGCGTGCCGAGGCCTCACTGCTGGGCGGCTGGGCCCTCGGGGTCACGCTCCGCCACGAGGACGCGCTGGCCCTGCTGCTGGGCGTCGCCGAGAGCTGCGCCGGCCCGGCCCCGGAGCTGGCGATGGGCGCCCTGAGCACCGCGGCGACGTCCGTCTACAACTCCGGTGCCCCGTACCACCGCGCGGAACTGCGCCGGATCGGCGACCTGATCGACGAGGACGGCGACCCCGCGGGCTGCGCCTGGGCCCGGGCGGTCATCGACCCCCATCACGAACGACCCCTGCTCCTGGCGCACTTGAAGGAGGGGCTGGCCGCCCTGGACCGGGAGGAGTCGCTCGGCAACCTCACGGCGCTGGGCGGCACGACCTGGATCCTGGACGAGACCGAGCAGGCCGTACGGATCCTCGGCCGGACCATCGACCTCCTGCGGCGGGCCGGCAGCGCGGGCACCAACGCGACCGTGACCCAGGCGCTCGCCCTGGCGCTGTTCGAGAACGGCTCCTGGACGGCGGCCGAGGAGGCGGCGGACGAGGCGTTCTGGATGGCGACGGAGGCGGGTGCCGACAACGTGACGGTGGGCGCCCGCCTGCTGCGGGCCACGCTGTGCGCGCTCCGGGGCGACCACGCGGCCGCGCGGACCCGGGCGATGGACGCCGTACGCGGGGTGGACCTGCGCAGGTCGCTGAGCCTCCAGGTCCGGCACCGGCACGCCGTGGGCATGGCCGCGTTCGCCGCCGGTGACCACGCCGACGCCTACGAGCAGCTGCGCGCCACGTTCACCCGCGATGTCCGGCCCGCTCCCGTCCACTACCACGCGTCCCTGTACCACCTCGGCGACCTGGCCGCGGCGGCGGTCCGCGCCGGGCGGGCGGACGACGCGCGCACGGTGGTCGACGCCGTCACGCACGGTCTGGACTCCGCCCCCTCGCCGCGCCTGGCCGCCGTACTCCACCGGGCCACCGCGCTGCTGACCGGCACGGGCACGGGCACGGACTCGGGCACGGATGACGACGCCGAGACCAGCTTCCGGGCCGCCCTCGACGACCCCGCCACCGACTGCTGGCCCTTCGAGAAGGCCCTCGCCCGGCTGGACCTCGGCGAGTGGCTGCGCCGGCGCCGCCGCAGCGCGGAGGCCCGCCCGTACCTCAACGAGGCGCTGGAGTGCTTCCAGCGCCTCGACGCCCGGCCCTGGGCCGAGCGCACGGCGGCGGAGCTGCGGGCGGCGGGGGCCACGACGGCCGCCGCTCCGGCGGGTGAACTCACCTCCCAGGAACGCCAGATAGCCGAACTGGCCGCCCAGGGTCTGACCAACCGCGACATCGCGGCCCGCCTGCACCTCTCCCCCCGTACCGTCGGCTACCACCTGCACAAGGTCTTCCCCAAGCTCGGCATCCGCGCCAGGGCCCAGCTCCGCGACGCCCTCTCGCGCGACGGGCGGCGGGGGCCGGCTTCCGGGGCATGAGCGGGTGGAGCGTCAGGCCGGGTCGGCGGAGAGCGTCTTCATGGTGACGTAGCTGGTCACCGTGGCCACGCCGGGCAGTCCGGCCAGCCGGTTGGCGTGGAAGTCCTCGTAGGCCGGCAGGTCGGCGACCTCGACCTGGAGCAGGTAGTCGTAGTTGCCGGTGATGTGGTGGGTGTGGACCACCTCGGGCAGCTGGGTGACGGCACGCTCGAACGCGGCCACGTCGGCGCGGGTGTGCCGTACCAGCCGGACCCCGGCGAACACCCGCAGGCTGCGGCCGACGGCGGCGGGATCGATCAGCGCCCGGTAGCCGCGGATCACCCCGGTCTCCTCCAGCCGGTGCACGCGCCGCAGGCAGGGCGACGGCGACAGGCCGACCCGGGCGGCGAGTTCGGCGTTGCTGATCCGGCCGTGCTTCTCCAGTACGGCCAGAATCGACCGGTCCACTGCGTCCATGGGGGCAGATTATTGCTCGGATGCTCCGCCTAGCACCATTGCGTGGCTCGGTGCGGCGCAACTTGCTGCCAAAGTTGCCGCGATGCGTTCGTCTCGGCATTCCCCCCGGTCACGCTGGATGACGTCAGCATTCGACGGGACGTGGGAAGGGCAGCCATGCCGGGCAACAGCACAGTCGTCATCCACGCCGATCGCGGTGTCCGTCCCGACGGCTCGGTGGCGCCGCCCATCCACCAGACGGCGGCGTTCTCGGCCGCGGACGCGGAGACGTTCGCGCGGGCCGCCGTCGAACCGCGGGGCCAGGACTTCTACCTGCGCTTCGGCAACCCGAACCACGCCCAGGTCGCGGCCGTCGTCGCGGAGCTGGAGCACACCGAGGCGGCCATGGTCACCGCGTCCGGGATGGCCGCGCTCACCACCGCCGTCCTGGCCCTGGTGTCCGCCGGCGACCATGTCGTAGGGCAGCGGTCCACCTACGGCGGCACGGCGTCGGTACTGCTGAACCTGCTGCCCCGGCTGGGCGTGTCCACCACCCTGGTGGACCAGACCGACCCGGCGGCGTTCGAGAAGGCGCTGACCCCGCGCACCCGGCTGATCCTGCTGGAGACGCCGAGCAATCCGCTGCTGCAGATCACCGATCTGCGGGCGGTCGCGGAGCCGGCCCGCGCGCACGACGTCCTGACCGTGGCCGACAACACCTTCGCCACCCCGCTGAACCAGCGGCCGGCGGACTTCGGCATCGACCTGGTCTGGCACAGCGCCACCAAGTACCTCAACGGCCACAGCGACATATCCGCCGGCGTGCTGGCCGGCCCGGCGGAGCTGCTGGACCGCGTCTGGGACACCGGCCTGCTCACCGGCGCCGTACTCGGGCCCTTCGACGCCTGGCTGCTGCTGCGCGGCCTGCGCACCCTGCCGCTGCGGCTGCCCCGGCACAACGCCAACGGCCAGGCCCTGGCGGAGGCCCTGCAGGCGCATCCGGCCGTGGCCAGGGTGCACTACCCCGGCCTGCCCAGCCACCCTCAGCACGAACTGGCGAGCCGTCAGATGAGCGGCTACGGCGGGGTGCTCGGCATCGAGTTCACCGGTGGCTTCGAGGCGGCCGACGCGTTCCTGGGCCGGCTGCGCTACCCCCGCCGGTCGGCGAGCCTCGGCGGCGTGGAGTCCCTGGCCGTGCATCCGGCGTCCATGTGGCGCGGGATGCTCGGCGCCGACCAGATCGCCGCGTCAGGGGTTCCGCTGGGCCTGGTCCGGCTGGCCGCGGGCACGGAGGACACGGCGGACCTGGTCGCCGACGCGGTGGCCGCGGCCGACTCGCCGGCACACCCCTGACCACCGGAAACGGACCCGCCAAGCAGCACCCGACGCAACAGACCGACCGAGGCCTCCCCTGGAGGCCTCTCGCAGAGGAGCTCACCCGATGAACAGGACCCTGCTCACCGGCGGCACCGTGGTCAGCATGGACCCGGCCGTCGGAGATCTCGACCACGGTGACGTGCTGATCGAGGACGGTGTGATCGCCGAGGTGGCCGCGCGGATCGACGCGCCGGACGCCGAGGTGATCGACGCGACCGACCGGATCGTGCTGCCCGGCTTCGTCGACAACCACCGGCACACCTGGCAGACCGCGTTCCGCGGCGTCGGCGCCGACTGGACGTTCCCCGAGTGGGCGGTGGCGATGCACGGCACGGTCAAGCCCCGGTACCGGCCCGAGGACGTCTACGTGGGCACCCTGCTCGGCCGTCTCGAAGCCCTGCACTCCGGGGTGACCACGATGCTGGACTGGTTCCACTGCGCGCTCGGCCCCGAGCACGCCGACGCCGCCGTCGACGCGCTGCGGGACACACCCGGCCGGTCCGTCTTCTGCTACGGCGCCGGGTGGGGCGGCACCGACCCGGTCGACGCCGAGATCCGCCGGGTGCGCTCCGCGCTGTCCGGGGACGGCCCGGTCACCATGGCGCTGGGGCTGCGCGGCGCCGAGGCCACCTCCTTCGACACCGTCGCCGAGGAGCTGAGGCTGGCGGCCGAACTCGGCCTGCGCACCAGCCTGCACGTCGAGTCCGACGGCACCCGCCGCCCCGTCGGCGACCTCCACGCACACGGCCTGCTCCGGGCGGACACCACCTACGTCCACGCCAACGGACTCGCCGACGACGAACTGCGGATGCTCGCCGACACCGGCAGCTCGGTCGCCATCAGCCCGGACGTCGAACTGAAGATGGGGTTCGGCTGGCCCATGACCGGCCGGGTCCTGGCCGCCGGACTGCGCCCGACCCTCTCCGTCGACGACGTCCCGTCCGCCGGCGGCGACCTGTTCTCCACCCTGCGCACCGCGTTCGCGGTCCAGCGCGGTCTGGACGGCGGTCTGCGCTCCCGCGACCTGCTGGAGTTCGTCACCGTCGACGCCGCCCGGTCCTGCGGACTCGACGCCCGCACGGGCAGCGTCACGCCCGGCAAGGACGCCGACCTGATCCTGCTGCGCGCCGACGACATCACCGTGTTCCCGGTCACCGACCCGGTCGCCACGGTCGTCAGCCACGGCCATCCCGGCCTGGTCGACACGGTGCTCGTCGCCGGCCGGGTGGTCAAGCGGGACGGCGTCCTGGTGGACGTGGACCTGCGGTCGCTGCGGACCCGGCTGCTGGAGTCGCGCGACCGGGTCGCGGCGGCGGCCGGGGTTCCGCTCGACGGCACCTGGCGTCCGCAGCCGTAGACGCACCGACCGGACCAGGAGGCACGACCATGCCGCGCACCCGCCCGTTCGCCCAGGTCGACGTGTTCGCCACCGGGCCCTGTCTCGGCAACCCGGTCGCGGTCGTCCTGGACGGGACGGACCTGACCGGCCAGGAGATGCAGCGCCTGGCGCGCTGGACGAACCTGTCCGAGACCACGTTCGTGCTGCCGCCGACGGTGCCCGGGGCGGACTACCGGCTGCGCATCCTCACACCGCGGGGCGAGCTGCCGTTCGCCGGGCATCCCACGCTCGGCTCCGCGCGTGCCTGGCTGGACGGCGGCGGCACGCCCCGGCACGGCGACCGGGTGGTGCAGGAGTGCGCCGCCGGTCTGGTCACCGTGCGGCTGGCGGCGCGATCGCTGGCCTTCGCCGCCCCGCCGCTGCTCCGCGGGGGCCCGCTCGACGCGGCGCGGCTGGGCCGGATCACCGCCGCGCTCGGCATCGAGCCCGGCCGGGTGCTGGCCCACCAGTGGGTCGACAACGGGCCCGGCTGGGCCGTCGTCCAGCTGGCCACGGCCGAGGAGGTGCTCGCTCTGGAACCCGATCTGTCCCTGTTCCCGGACGGCATGTTCGGGGCGGTCGGGGCCTGGCCGGCCGGCTCCGCGCACGACTTCGAGCTGCGTACGTTCGCACCCCGCTGCGGGGTGCCCGAGGACCCCGCGTGCGGCAGCATGAACGCCTCCGTCGGGCAGTGGCTCACCGCCTCCGGCCGTGCGCCCGCCGCCTACCGCGTCTCCCAGGGCACGCGCCTGGGCCGGGCCGCGACCATCGGGATCGGCGCCGATCCCGACGGTACGGTCTGGGTCACGGGCGAGGCCGTCGTACTGGTCCGCGGGACCGTCACCCTGTGACCCGTCGCACCGGCGGGGTCCGGATGCACGTCGGCCGGACGGGTGACAGACTGAAGCCGAGTCTGCGGGCCTTTGCCCAGGTCAGCCGGGTGCCGCAGCGGCGAGCCCGGCGTCCGCGGAAGGATCGCGCGACACGCGGAGGTGAGCATGCGTGGCGACCGGAGACCCAGCCCCGCCCCGGAACCGGGGGAACGGTGTTCGGGCGGCGGTGACCTCCTGTGAGCGCGGCCGGCGGGGAGGCCCGTCCAGCGCGCGGAGGGCTGGCGGGGCAGACGGTCGTGGTGGTGGGAGGCAGCGCGGGGATCGGTCTGGAGACCGCCCGCCAGGTGCGCGCGGCCGGCGGCGAGGTGGTGCTCACGGCTCGCGACGCCGACCGTCTGCGGCAGGCGGCGGAGGAACTGGCCCCCGTGCGCACCGCGTCGTTCGACGCCCTGGACACCGAGCGCCTGGAGCGGTTTCTGCGCGAGCTGCCGACGCGGGTCGACCATGTGCTGGTCACGGCGGGCAGCCCGTCGTACACCCCGCTCGACGAGCTCGACCTGACCGACGCCGGGCGCGACTTCGGCGGGCGGCTGGCGATGGTGCTGGCGACGGCGCGCGCGAGCCGGGAGAAGGTCAGGGCCGGAGGGACGCTGCTGTTCATCGGCGGCACCGGCGGCCGGCGGCCCGCTCCCGGGATGGCGGTGACGGGCGCCCTCACCGCGGCGCTGCCCGCGCTGATCGCCAACCTGGCACTGGAGGTCGCCCCGGTCCGGGTCAACCTCCTCGCCGCGGGGTTCGTGGACACCCCGCTGTCGGCCTCGCTGCTCGGCGACGGGCTGGAGGCGCGCCGGGAGCAGCTGAGGCAGACGCTGCCCATCGGCCGGGTGGTCGGTCCGGCGGACGTCGCCGCCCTGGCGCTGCACATCATGGCCAACGACGCCCTCACCGGCGCCACCTACGACATCGACGGCGGCCAGCAGTTCGTCGCGCGGTGATCCCGCCCCGGGGCGCGCGGCGTTCCGATCCGGTCCGCAGGCCGACGCGCCGTGGAGACGGGAGACAGAGATGGACATGAAACTCGAGGTAGTCGTGGTGCCGGTGTCCGACGTCGACCGGGCCAAGGACTTCTACACGGCGCTGGGCTGGAGGCTCGACGCCGACCTCGCCCCCGAGGACGGCTTCCGGGTGGTACAGGTGACCCCGCCGGGCTCACCGGCGTCGGTCATCTTCGGCACGTCCGTCACCGGGCAGGCGGCGGGCTCGGCCCAGGGCCTGCACCTGATCGTCGACGACATCGAGGCCGCCCACGACGAGCTGGCGAAGCACGGCGCCGAACCGAGCGAGGTGTTCCACGACGCCGGCGGGATCTTCCATCACCAGGGCACCGACGCCCGGGTGCCCGGACCCGAGCCGCAGCGCGGCAGCTACGGCTCCTTCCTGTCGTTCAGCGACCCGGACGGCAACGGCTGGGTGCTGCAGGAGGTCACCACCCGGCTCCCGGGGCGGCTGGATCCGTCCGTCACCGGGTTCGCCTCGGCCGACGACCTGGCGAGCGCCCTCCGGCGGGCCGCGGCCGCACACGGCGAGCACGAGGCGCGCACCGGCGCGGAGGACCCTGACTGGCCGGACTGGTACGCGCGCTACCTGGTGAGCGAGCAGGCCGGAACGGAACCGCCCGCGTGACGGAGGGGCCGCCGGGGGACCTGAGGAGGGGCACCTGACGGGCGCCGGCTCCGGCCCTTCCGGCCCTTCGGCGGGCAGGCCATCTGTGCTACCCATGAGAGGTGCGGTGCGGGATCTCGGGGCCCGGCCGCATGGACTCGGGAACATCGTCCGGCCGGTGCCGGAGTCAGCGAGCTGCGTGAGCCGCATGGATCCCAAACCCTCCCCTTCCTCCTCTCCCCCGTCTCCCTCCTCCTCGCCGTTCGACATGGTCAGCGGCGCCCTGGCGAGCTACCTGCCGAGGACCGGAGCGGCGGGCGCGGAGCACGCGCGGCGGCCCGCGAGTGCGGGCGGGGAGGGCGACGGACGGGAGAGCGACAGGGACAGGAGGGAGGGCGAAGGGCAGGAGAGCGATCGGCGGGAGAGCGACGGCCGGGAGCAGATCCTCGGGGCGGTCAATCTCGACCGGGAGCTGCGGATCACCCGCTGCAATCTGGACGCCGCGCCGTTCGCGGGGGTGAGTGCTCCTCCTGGGTCCGCCTTCACCGATCTGCTGCCGCCCGGTGACGTCCCGACGGTGACGCAGCGGCTGCGGCGGGTTCTCGACACGCGGGAGGCGCATGTCGCCCGGGTCCAGCGGCTGCGCCGGGACGACGGGACGGAGCTGGTGGTCTCGATGAGCATCCTGCCGGCCGCGTCGCCGCAGGAGGGGCTGACGGTCTCCCTGATCGCCATGGCCAAGCGGCTGCACCTGTACGCCTCCGCCACCGCGATCGGGACCTCGCTGGATGTCGGGGAGACCGCGCAGTCCCTGGCCCAGTCGCTGCTGGCCTGGGGGGACGTGGCCGCCGTCGACCTCGACTACGCCGTGTGGACGGGCGAGGCGGTCACCGAACAGGCCCATGAGCGGATCCGGCTGCGGCGGGCGGCCCTGGCGCCGGACCGGGCCTGGCCCGAGGGGTATCTGACACCCGGGGACAACCTCCCCCGGGAGGCGAGCGGGCTGCTGGCCGGCGCGGTCATGCGGGACGACGTGCCGCAGGCCATCGTCATTCCCGACCGGGGCACGATCGAGCGGGCGCTGGACGACCCGCAGCTGGTGCGGGCCCTGGTGCCGGGCGAGCGGCCGGTGAGCGTCGCCTGCATCCCGCTGGTCGTGGAGGGGCCGCACGGCACACCGGGGCCGATCGTGCTGGGCGTGACGGAGGTCTGGCGGCGGCCGGAGCACCCCTTCCGCGACGGTGAACTGCTCGATCTGCAGGAACTGGTGGCGAAGACCGCCCGGCACGTGGACCTGGCCCGCCAGCACCAGCGCGAGCACGCCCAGGTCCTGGCGCTGCAGCGCCGGCTGCTGCCCCGGGCCGGCAGCGACACCATCGAGGTGGCCAGCGTCTACCAGCCCACCACCCCCGACAGCGCGGGCGTCGGCGGTGACTGGGTGAACAGCTTTCCGCTGCCCGGGGACCGTACCGCGCTGGTGGTCGGTGATGTCGTGGGGCACGGTCTGGGGGCGGCGGCGGCCATGGGGCAGCTGAGCATGGAGGCCCGCGCGCTGCTGTCGGCGGGGCTGGGTCCCGGGGAGGTGCTGGCGCGGCTGGACGAGACGGTCACCCTGCTGGACGACACGGACGCGGGCCTGGCGGCCGGGTACAGCGCGCTGGGCTCGACCTGCTGCATCGCGGTCTACGATCCGGTCGACCACCGGGTGGTGCTCTCCAACGCCGGCCATCTGCCGCCGGTCCTCGTCCGTCCCGACGGGTCCGCCAAGACCATCGCGACGCAGCCGCACCCGGCGCTGGGCGCGGAGTTCGTCGTACGGGAGCCGTTCGAGACGCACCAGTTCGCGGCGCCGCCCGGCTCGCTGCTCGTCCTGTACACCGACGGCCTGGTGGAGGATCCGGCGGCCTCGATCGACGACGGCATCGGCCGGCTGACGGACGTGGTGCGCGAGGTGCATCCCTGGGACGACCTGCAGCAGGCCGCGCGCCGCGTGGTCGCGCGGCTCGCCCCGCAGGGCCGGCTGCGTGACGACGTGACCCTGCTGCTGGCCCGGATGGCCGGGCGCCGCGGCCGGGACACCGCCGCCTGGCGGCTGCCCGCCCGCGAGGACACCGCCGCCCGCGCCCGCGCCCTGGCCGCTCCGCTGCTGCGGCAGTGGCAGCTCGGCGGACCGGCCCGGGACAGCGTGCTGCTGGTGCTCAGTGAACTGGTCACCAACGCCGTCCGGTTCGGCACCGGGCCGGTCACGGTACGGCTGGTGAGCGCGGGGGACCGGCTGTCGTGCGAGGTCGGCGACACCGGCAGCGGCCGGCCGCGGCTGCGCCGCGGTGAGCTGCTCGACGACGGCGGGCGGGGGCTGCACGTCGTCCACAAGCTGACCACCCGGTGGGGGGTGCGCTGGAGCGACACCGGCAAGGCCGTCTGGGCGGAGCTGGAGGTGTGACGCCCGTGCGGTGAGCGCGGCGGCGGGCTCCGGCTACAGCCACTCCCCCTCGACGGCCGTGGCGGTCAGCCCCGGCGCGGCCGCGTACAGGACCGTACGGCTGCCCGACTTCTGGCCGTCGTCGTACGCGCGCCGCAGGATGTCGAGGACGGCGGCACCGCCGCGGTTGCCCGTGGTGTAGCTGTCCCGGCTGTAGTCCAGCAGCCCCGCCGGCCACTCGTCGGGCATGGTCTGTTCCATGTACTCCAGCACCCGTGTGCCACCGGGGTGGGCTAGCAGCAGATCGGGGTGCCAGGGGTGCCGGTCGTCCTGGTGGCGCAGGCGCAGCCACTCCCACATGGCGGCGACCGTCTCCTGCACGGCACGGGGTCCGCGGCGGTCCATCACGAAGTGCGTGCCGTCGGCCCGGGTCTCCAGCCGGTGCAGGTCGGTGGTGCCGGGCAGGGTGTGGTGCCAGACCGCGTCCAGCCGCAGGACGGACTCCGTCCTGGGGCGCCCGGTGACGACCACGGCGACGGCGGTGTCCGCGAACAGCAGCCGGACGATGAGCGATTCCAGGGTGTCGTCGCCGGGCTGGTAGGTGGTGCTCAGCGCCTCCGATATCACGACCAGCACCGCCCGGTCGGGATCGGCGGCGACCAGGTCGGCCGCCAGCGCCAGCGACCGGGTGCCGGCGATGCAGGCCCACTGGGTGGCCGGCAGCAGCAGCACGTCGTTGCGCAAGGGAAGGCGGTTGAGCAGGGACAGGTCCAGCCCGGGCAGGGCGGGGGTGGTCGAGTGACTGGTTATCAGACAGTCGATGTCGGCGGCCGTCAGTCCGGCGCCGTCCAGTGCCCCGCGCGCCGCGCGCTCCCCGTACGCCTGCACGGCCGCCCAGGCCGGCGCGGTCCGCTCCTGCACGGTCTGCGGCGCCGGTATCGCCTCCAGTTCGGCGATCACGCGGTTCACCTCGCCGTCGGTGAACCCGCCGCGGAGCAGCGCCGTACGGGCCTGACCTGCGCCGGGGGTGCGCAGGCCGCTCCCGCTGCCGGGTGCGACGGCCGTCTCCAGCGGCAGCATCCACCCGCGCGAGAGGATCCCGGTGCTCTCGGCGATGCCGTCGATCCGTGACACCCACGGCGCCCGCGAGTGCCTGCCGCGCACCTCCTCCAGGATCTGGCCGGTCGTCACATCGTGTTCGCCGTGTATCACGACGGGAGGAGACAGGTAGGCACCCATAGCACGCAGCTTTCTCGGCAGACCCGTGGATGGCATCCACTGTCTGAAACCTGCCTGATTCAGGCCACCGGGGTCAAGGCACCGTCATTGCAATCTACTTCACATTCGCCAACTCTCGGGCTTCCCCGACACACGCGTCACACCTGTACGCTGACACACTTTCAGGACAGAACATTGATACATAAATGCCACGGAAAAGCACTAAACCGGACCTAGTGGGGCAGATGGAGCCGGAGGGCGAGGCCTCTCACACCAGACGCCGGATCTCTCCGCGCACCCGGTAGAAGCCGCCCGAGGAGGAGTGCAGCGCGTCCACCACGTAGCGTGCGCCGGGCTGGCGTATCGCACGCGGGAACTGGACGTTCCAGCCCGGCTCGTAGCCGTCGGAGACCACCCGCACGCGCACCCGGCCGCTCTGCTCGAAGCACTCCACGACGACCCCGCCGCCCGCCGCGGGCACGGCGCTGACCGTGGCGACGGAGGCGGCGGTGGTCAGCGGCGCGTACGTCGGCAGGGCGGCCGCCAGCTTGATGTCCGCGGCGACCGGGACGGTGCCCGACTGGGCCGCGTTGATCGCGGCCTCGCTCGCGTCGACGCAGGCGAGCGAGCCGTCGGTGGAGACGAGGTAGAGCCGTTCGTCGTGGTACTGCATGGAGAGCGCCGAGCCGCCGCCCGTGCCGAGCTTCCACAGCCGGGTGCCGTCGGCGGTGAAGCAGTAGACGGAGGAGGCGGAGTCCCCCGCGAAGACGTACCGGCCGCCGGGGGACGTGGCGCACGAGTACACCGCCGCGTCGCACTGGTACGAGGCCTCGACGGCACCGGAGGACTTCGCGAGCCGCTGGACGACCCGCCGCCCCGTCCCGGCGTAGACCGCGTCCTCCTCCTGCCAGCCGAAGAGCACGTTGCCGCTGGTCGCGGTGTGCCAGAGCTGCCTGGTGCCGTCGGCCGCGTACGCCGTCACGCCGTTGCTGTGCCCGTGGTACACGGCCCGCTCGTCGGCGCGCACCATCCACCCCTGCTCCCCGGACGAATTGCGCGACCACTGGAGCTCGTCCTCGTGGTCGATGACCGTCAGGCCGCCGTTGCGGTCGGAGACGTTCAGCACGCCCGCGTGGATGTCCAGCCAGAAGATGTCGACCTCGGCCGCGATCTCGTAGGCGGCGAACGGCACCTTCGCCGAGAGGTCGTACACCCGGCCGTCGTCACAGCCCGCGTAGATCCAGAAGTCGTCCGCCACCAGGCATTTCACACCGTCGGGCAGGGAGTAGTGGGCGAGCACCTCGCCGTCGTGGCTCAGGTTGTAGACGCTGCCCTGCTGGTTGCCGACCCAGCAGCGGTCCTCGTCCACATGGATGCCGAACGCGGAGGCACCCGTGCGGAACCGCCACAGCACCGGGGCGGTCGCCCGGGCCGTGGACGGGGCGGAGGTCACCTGACGGCGGGTCACGGGACGGGCCGCGCGCTGCCCCCGCACGGCGGGCGCGTACCCCTTGCGCACCTTCTCGGCGATCTTCTTCGCCGCCGCTGCCTGTGCCTTCTCGACGGTCGCGAAGGACGAGGTCTGGCGCTGCCCGTCCACGCCGATCCGTCCGTACCGCACGGAGACGACGAGGCCCTCCACCGTCACCTCGTAGAACTTGTGGGCACCGCCGCTCTCCTGGGACAGCTCCAGATACGTCGTGCTCCCCGACTGTCGTGCCTGCGCAGCGGACACCGCACACCCCTCCCCAAGGCCTGGCCGGCCGGTGCGGCCGATCTCCAGTGATCCCAAACTAATGGTCACCACTGACAGCGGCCGTGCCGGTGCTCGCCCAGCTGGCGAGGAGGGCGAGCGCCTCCCGCTCCCGGGAGTCCGGTTCGGGGGTGTAGAAGTTGAGCCGGAGGCCGGGGTCGGACGGCAGGTCCATCGCCTCGTAGGGCAGGGCGAGATCGCCGACCAGCGGATGGTGCAGGTTCTTCACGCCGGAGCGGTGGAACTTCACGTCGTGGCGTGCCCACCGGCGGGCGAAGTCGTCGCTCCTCGTCGTCAGCTCACCGATCAGGTCGGTCAGCGCCTTGTCGTGCGGCGCCCGGCCCGTCTCGGTCCGCAGGAAGGCCACCGAATCGTCGGCGCCCTTGTCCCAGTCGGCCCAGAAATCCCTGCTGGCGGGGTCCAGGAACATGAAACGAGCGCTGTTGACCGGCCCGCGCTGGGCGAACAGCGGCGAGTCGAAGACGGGTGCGTACAGGGCCCGGCCCAGCGCGTTGGCGGCCAGCAGGTCGAAGCGGGCGTTGCGTACGTACGCCGGCACGTCGGTCATGGAGTCGAGCAGCCGCAGGATCGTGGGCCGCACCCGGGACGCGGTCACCGCGGACCGGCGGCCCGACGGGGTCGCCGCGCGGGCGAGGTCGTAGAGGTGGGTGCGCTCGGCCTCGTCGAGCCGCAGCGCGTGGGCGAGGGATTCGAGCACCGAGTCGGAGGCGCCGCTGAGGTTCCCGCGCTCCAGCCGGATGTAGTAGTCCACGCTCATGCCCGCGAGCAGGGCGACCTCCTCCCGGCGCAGACCCGCGACCCGGCGGTTGCTGCCGCCGTGGACCGGCAGCCCGGCCTGCTCCGGGGTGATGCGCGCCCGCCGGGTGCTCAGGAACTCGCGCACCTCGGCGGCCAGGTTCTTCTTGTCGCTGTCGGGCACGGGGGGCTCCTCCTGATCGGACCGCGTGGATCGGTCGGCGTGCATCTGTACCGATCTCTACCGGTCTCCACCGGCCACTTCACGGTAGGTCCGTCGGCGAGCGCCTGCGAGGTACTGCCGTTACCTGGAAGAGCAGTGACTCCCGCCCGTGCCCCGCTGCGCGGTTCTCTGGAGGAGGCCGGGGACCGCGGGTCCGGGACCGGCCCGAACACGACACCGAACCGAAGGAACACCGTGCGCGCAGCACTCATGTACGAAGCCGGCGACGTCCGCGTCGGGCAGGTCGCCGATCCGTCCCTCAAGGAGGCCACCGACGCGGTGGTCCGTGTCACCACGGCCTGTGTGTGCGGCAGCGACCTGCACCCCTACCGGTCCATGCCCGGCTCCGGCGGCCCCGTGCGCATGGGCCACGAGTTCATCGGCGTGGTCGAGGAGACCGGCGGCGACGTCCGGACGGTACGCAAGGGCGACCTCGTCGTCGCTCCGTTCGCCTACTCGGACGGCACCTGCGCCTACTGCCGGGCCGGGCTGCAGACCTCCTGCGAGCACGGCGGGTTCTGGGCCCGGGACGGCGTCGACGGCGGTCAGGGCGAGGCGGTCCGCGTGCCGCTGGCCGACGGCACCCTGGTCCGGCTGCCGGTGGGCGCCGACGACGCGCTCGTCCCGTCCCTGCTCACCCTGTCCGACGTGCTCGGCACCGGCCACCACGCCGCCGTCCGCGGCGGAGTGCGGCCCGGCAGCACCGTCACGGTGATCGGGGACGGCGCCGTCGGCCTGCTCGCCGTGCTCGCGTCCCGGCGGCTCGGTGCCGAGCGGATCGTCCTCATGGGCCGGCACCGGGCCCGTACCGACCTCGGCCGGGCGTTCGGCGCGACCGACGTGGTCGCCGAGCGCGGCGGCGAAGGCATCGAGAAGGTGCGCGAGCTCACCGGCGGCGGCAGCCCGATCGTCCTCGAAGCGGTCGGCCACCGGCCCGCCTACGAGCAGGCGTACGGCGTGGTCCGCCCCGGCGGCACCATCAGCCGTGTGGGCGTCCCCCAGTACGAGGAGGCCCCGGTCGGCTTCGGCAGCCTCTTCGGTCCCAACATCACTCTGACCGGGGGCCCCGCCCCGGCCCGCGCCTACATCGACGAACTGCTCCCCGACATCCTGGAGGGCCGTATCGAGCCGGGCCGGGTCTTCGACCGCACCGTCGGTCTCGACGAGGTCGCCGAGGGCTACCGGGCCATGGACGCGCGCGAGGCCCTCAAGGTGCTGGTACGGCCGTGAGCGGGGAGCGTGTGATCAACGCGGTGGACGCCCCGGCCGCGGCGGAGCGGCCGGACGGGGCACCGGTCCACGGGGCACCGGTCCACGGGACGCTGATCCTCGCGATCATCTGCGTCAGCTACTTCATGGTCATCCTCGACAACTCGATCGTCTTCACCGGGCTGCCGCGGATCCGCTCCGACATGGGGTTCTCCGAGACCGGCCTGTCCTGGATCACCAATGCCTACGTCCTGGTCTTCGGCGGACTGCTGCTGTTGGGTGCCCGGGCCGGTGACCTGTTCGGACACCGCAGGGTGTTCCTGTTCTCGCTGGCCGTCTTCTCGCTGACCTCGCTCCTGGTGGGCGCCGCGCAGACCCCGTGGTGGCTGATCGGCGCCCGGGCACTGCAGGGCGTCGGCGCCGCCGTCCTGGCCCCCTCCGCCCTGTCCCTGCTCACCCGGAGCTTCGCCGAGGGCCGGGCCCGTGACCGGGCGATGGCCGCCTACAGCGCCGTCGCCGGTCTCGGTGCCGCTCTCGGCCTGGTCGTCGGAGGGCTGGTCGCCGACCTCGTCTCGTGGCGGGCCGGGTTCTTCCTGAACGTCCCGATCGGCCTCCTGATGATGGCTCCGGCGATGCGGTTCCTGCCCGAGACCGAGCGCCGGCGAGGCCGCTTCGACGTGGCCGGGGCGCTGCTGGCGACGCTGGGCTCGACCGCGCTGGTCCTCGGCATCGTGGACGCGGCCGACTTCGGCTGGACCGCTCCCGCCACCCTGGTGCCGCTGGTGGCCGGCGTGGTGATGCTGGGTTCGTTCGTCGGGGTGGAGCGGCGGGCCGCGCAGCCGATCGTGCCGCTGCGGCTGTTCGCGAGCCGGGAGCGCGGCGGCGCGTACGTCACCCGGATGCTCTACATGGGCGCGATGATGGGCTTCTTCTTCTTCACCGCGCAGTTCGTGCAGAGCGTCTACCACTGGACACCGCTGCAGGCCGGGCTCGCCTTCCTGCCGATGACGCTGGTCAACTTCGTCCCCGCCGTCCTGGTGCCCCGGCTGATCGAACGGGCCGGCCGGCCCCCGGTGCTCCTCACCGGAGTCGTGCTGACCGCGGCGGGCATGGCCTGGCTCAGCCGCCTCGGCCCGCACACCCCCTACCTGACGGGCGTGGCGCTGCCGATGGTGCTCATCGGCGCCGGTCAGGGCCTGACGCTGGCCCCGCTGACCTCCAGCGGCGTCGGCGGCATCGCCCCGGAGGACGCGGGGGCCGGCTCGGGCCTGGTCAACACCGTGCACCAGATCGGCAGCGCGCTGAGCCTGAGCATCCTGACCGCCGTCGCCGCCGGCGTCTCCACCGGCCACACGCCCGCCGACATCGCGGCCCGTGCGGGAACCGCCCT
The DNA here is from genome assembly GCF_043201555.1 of Streptomyces sp. NPDC048288. NCBI lineage: Bacteria > Bacillati > Actinomycetota > Actinomycetes > Kitasatosporales > Streptomycetaceae > Streptomyces > Streptomyces sp. NPDC048288. The sequence continues at coordinate 29,409 of NZ_JBICZD010000020.1, read as the reverse complement.
GACCGGCTCCGCCGTACTGCTCGCCCTGGCGGTCCTGACCGTCCTCGTTCTCATCGTGCCCGCCCGGGCCACCCGCCACGAAAGGTCCCTGTGATGCAGACCCTCACCCTCAACAACGGCGTCGAGATGCCCGCCCTCGGCCTCGGCGTCTTCCAGACCCCGCCCGACGAGACCATGGCCGCCGTCAGGTCCGCGCTCGACCTCGGCTACCGGCACATCGACACGGCCGCCGCGTACGGCAACGAACGCGAGGTGGGCCGGGCCGTCCGCGACTCCGGGGTGCCCCGCGACGAGATCTTCCTCGAGACCAAGATCTGGATCAGCGACTACGGCTACGACGAGACCCTGCACGGCTTCGACAAGAGTGCCGCCAAGCTCGGTGTCGACCGGATCGACCTGCTGATCCTGCACCAGGCCCTGCCGTCCGGCTTCGACCGGACACTCGCCGCGTACCGCGCCCTGGAGAAGCTGCTGGCCGACGGCAGGGTCCGCGCCATCGGCGTCAGCAACTTCATGGTCGACCACCTGACCGCGCTGCTCGACGACGCCTCCGTCGTCCCCGCGGTCAACCAGCTGGAGATCCACCCCTACTTCCAGCAGCGGGCCGTACTCGACTTCGACGCCGAGCACGGCATCCTCGACCAGGCCTGGTCCCCCATCGGCGGGATCACCTTCTACCCGGGCTACGGCGAGGACCGCAGGAGCGTCCTCCAGGACCCCGCCGTCACCCGGATCGCCGAGGCGCACGGCAAGAGCCCGGCCCAGGTGCTGCTGCGCTGGGGTCTCCAGCAGGGCCGCTCGGTCATCCCCAAGTCGACCCGGCGCGCACGCATCGCCGAGAACATCGACGTCTTCGACTTCGAGCTCACCGCCGAGGAGCTCACCGCCCTCGACGCGCTGGAGACCGGCCGCCGCGGCGGACCCGAACCCGAGAAGGTCACCCTCGCCGCCTACGGCCGCACCATCCCCGAAGCCGCGGAGATCGGCTGACCGTCGGGACACCCGACGCGCGGGCCGCTGGCGGGGGCTGGGGCAGCCGACGCACCCCTCGCCGCCACTCCCCGGCCTGCCGGACGGTAGTGCGACGGCACCAGATCACGTGCGTGACCGGTCCCGTCGCACCAGAGCGGGACGGCGACTTGGCACGATGCCGGGTGGGACACCGGAGGGAAGGGTGGGCGGCGCGTGCGTCTCACGCGTCCCCTTCCTTTTCCTTTCCTTGACGGTGTCCGGAGTGATCAACAGATGGCGACGTCTCTCCACTCTTCTCCGCTCTCCACCGGCTCGTGGCCGGCCTGTGGCTGGATGTCCTTGGCCACCGGACCGGACCGGTCATGCCACTGATGCGGATCACGGGCCATGGACTACGAGGTCCTTCCTTCGCCTTCTTCGCCTTCTTGGTCCGGAGGGCGATCGCGCCTGCGGGGCCGGAACTGCTCGGCGGCCACCGGGTCTGGTGGCCGCCCCGTATCCTGAGGCGCGTGCTCCCGAATGCCGATAGCGAGGGTGCGGCACTGGAACGAGGGCGTGTCCCGGCCCCGGCGTCGTCATGACGCACACAGGTGGCGGTGGCCCACGCGCACGCGCACGCGGCCCATGGCGGCGGGAGGCGGCGGTCACGGCGGCGGCGTTCGGCCTCTGTCTGCTCGGCGGCGTGGTGCAGGTCGACGACACGTTGGCAGCGCCGCCCTCCGCCGCCTACTTGGTGGCCGTGGTGTCCTGTGCCCTGCTGCCGATACGGCACCGGGCACCCCTGGCCGCCCTGGCGGCCACGACCGCCGTCGGCGTGCTGGTACCGACCCTGGGCCTCCTGCTCACCCCGCTCATCGTGGCCCCCGCCGTGATCGCCGCCTACTCCTACGCGCTCGCCGCGCGTTCCGAACGACACGCGGCGGGCGCGGTGTTGCTCACTTCCGCCGCACTGGCCGTCTGCATCCCGCTGTTCGGGGACTTCTCGTGGAAGGACGCGAGCCGGATGGGTGTGGTGGCGGTGTTCCCCCTGGCCGCCGGGGTACTCGGGCGCTCGGTGCGGAACCGACGGGCCTATCTGGCGGCCGTGGAGGAGCGGGCCCGGCGGGCCGAGGAGAGCCGGGACAGCGAGGCGCGCCGACGAGTGGCCGAGGAACGCGTACGGATAGCCCGTGAACTGCACGACCTGGTGGCCCATCAGATCACCCTGGCCAACGCGCAGGCCATGGTCGCCGCCCATCTCTTCGACGCCCGTCCGGAGCAGGCCCGTAAAAGCCTGGGCGAACTCGTCGAGACCACCGGTCACGCGCTCGACGAACTGCGGGCCACCGTCGGTCTGTTGCGCCAGTCCGGCGACACGGCCGCGCCCGCCGAACCGGCACCCGGGCTGTCCCGGCTTCCCGCGCTCCTCGAATCCTTCCGCCGCGCGGGGCTGGACGTGTCGGTGCACCGGGAGGGCACGGCCCGGCCGTTGCCGCCGGGAGTCGACCTCACCGCCTACCGCATCGTCCAGGAGGCCCTGACCAACGTGACCAAACACGCCGGAACCGGTAGCGCCCGGGTGGGCTTCGTCTGGAACCACGATCACGTGACCATCACCGTCGCCGACGATGGAGGAGGCACCGCCGCCCGTACGACACCGCCCGCGGCACCGGTGCCGGACCGGCCGACCGCGTCCCCCGTGCCGCACCGGCCGCCCGGTTACGGGCTGATCGGGATGCGGGAGCGGGCCACGGCGGTCGGGGGACAGCTCTCCGCGGGCAGACGGCCGGAGGGCGGCTTCCTGGTCTCCACCCACCTGCCCCTCCCGCCCGCGAGAGACACGACGCGGACGGACGACGGAACGACGGACGACGGAACGACGGATGACGGAACGACGGATGACGGAGCGGCCGGGGGTGCGCCGTGACGCTTCGGGTGCTCCTCGCCGACGATCAGGCCCTGCTGCGCGGCGCCTTCCGGCTGCTTCTCGACAGCGCCGACGACATCACCGTGGTCGGCGAGGCCGGCGACGGCCGGGAGGCGGTGCGGCTCACCCGGGAACTGCGCCCGGACGTGGTGCTCATGGACATCCGGATGCCCGAGGTGGACGGTCTCACCGCCACCTCGGAGATCTGCGCGGATCCGGAACTGCGGGCCACCCGCATCCTGATCCTCACCACGTACGAGACCGACGAGTACGTCGCCCGGGCGCTGCGCGCGGGGGCCGGCGGATTCATCGGCAAGGGCATCGGTACCGAGGATCTCCTGGACGCCGTACGTACGATCGCCACCGGCGACACCCTGCTCTCCCCCGCCGCGACCCGCTCCCTGGTCGCCCGCTTCCTGGCCGCACCGGACGACACCCCACCGCACCACGCCGGACGACTCGCCGTGCTCACCCCGCGCGAACGCGAGATGGTGGCCCTGGTCGCGACCGGCCTGTCCAACCAGGAGATCGCCGAGCGGATGTTCCTCAGCCCCTTCACCGTCCGCGCCCATGTACAGCGCGCCATGACCAAGCTGGAGGCCCGCGACCGCGCACAACTCGTCGTCATCGCCTACCGGACGGGCCTGGCCCGGGCCACACCCGACCCCCCGTCGTAGGCCTCGTGACGCAGCGGCGGAGGCGGGCGGCTGTCGTGCCGGGTCACGGCGGCGGGGCGAAGGCGGGCAGGGTGAGGGCCGAGTGGGCCGGTCGTGTCGTCGCGGAGGGCAGGGTGTCGAGGCCGCGCAGCAGGGTGTCGCGTCGTTCCAGGGCTCGCTCCGTGGTGGGGAAGAGGGTGGCCGCGCCGTCGTCGACCAGTGCCTGGTTCATGGCCACGAATCCACGAACGGCGTGCTCGTAGGCGGCGAAGGCGACGGTGTGGTCCCGGTGCGTGGCCAGGGCGTGGGCGAGCATGTAGGCACCGACCAGTGCGAGGCTCGTGCCCTGTCCGGTGAGGAACGAGGGTGCGTACGCGGCGTCGCCGACGAGCGCGACCCGGCCGCGGGACCAGTGGGGCATGCGGATCTGACCGGCCGTGTCGAAGAACAGGTCGTCCGCGTCGCGCATGGCGTCGACCATGCCGGGGACCTCCCATCCGGCGCCCGCGAAGACGGTGGCGACCAGGTCCCGCTGGGCGTCGGGGCTCCGCAGGGCGTCGAACGGCGGTTCCGGCCGGTGGAAGTTCAGGAAGGCGTGCAGCTCGTCGTCGTCCCCGACGGCGTAGAGGGCCGCGGCTTTCCCCGGGGTGTTCCACAGCACGAGTTCGTGGGAGAGCCCGAAGGTGTTCGGCATGGTGAACAGGGCGAAGCAGTGGCCGAGGTAGCGGTGGAACCGCTCTTCGGGGCCGAACAGGGACTCCCGGGTACGTGAGTGCGTACCGTCGGCACCGACCACCAGGTCGAACGTCCGCCGTCGCCCGCCGCGGAAGGCGACGTCGACCCCTGCCGCGGACTGGTCCAGGGCGTCGACGGAGTCGTCGAACACGAACTCCACGCCGTCGCGAACCAGCGCGTGGAGGACCGTGGTCAGATCCCCCCGACGCACCTCCAGATCCTGTCCCTCGACACCACCGGTGCCGCCGGCACCACCGGCCACGGCGCGCGTGGGGACGGCGCGCGTGGGGACCGAGGCCACCGCACTGCCGTCGGCCCTGAGGAAGGTGCAGCGCCGGGAGTCGACCTGAGCCTCCCGTAGCCGCGGCAGCACGCCCATCCGCCGGACCACCTCCACCGCGGTTCCGCGGACGTCGATCGGGTAACCGCCGTCCCGCAGTGCGCCGGCCTTCTCCACCACGGTGACCGCGCATCCGGACCGGTGCAGCCAGTACGCCAGCGCGAGTCCGGAGACACCGGCCCCCGAGATCAGGACTTCGCGCCACACGGCGGCCCTCCCATCCGTCGCCCCTCCCACCGATGTCATGCCTGCGCTCCCTTCTTCGTGAGACGGACGACGAACAGCGACGACGCGGCGACGAGCCCGGCGGCCATGAACCCGGTGACGAAGGCCGATTCGGCCGGCAGGCCCGTCATCGGCTCGGCGCCGGCGTCGAGGACCGCACCCGCGGCCTGGGCGCCCAGGGCGACACCGATCACGCGCGTCACCACGAGCAGGCCGGTGGCGATACCGATGTCGGCGGTCTCGATGGCGGTGGCGGTGCCGGCGAGCAGCGTCGTGGTACCGACACCCGCGGCGAACGCGGTCAGCACCTTCGCGAGGACGAGCTGCCACTCCGCGGTGTGCAGCGACGCCAGGGCGATCATCGTGCCCGCCGTGACGACGGCACCCACGACGACCACGGCACGCGGACCGAAACGCCGCGCCGCGATCCCGCCGACCGAATCGCTCACCGCCCCGGCGACGGCACCGGGCAGCAGGAACAGTCCGATGTCGGTGGTCCCGGCGCCGAAGCCGTACCCGTCGGCCGACACCCCGAACAGCTGCGGAAGCAGGAAGGCCGCCATCCCGAAACTGGTGGTGATGACGAGGGTGAGCACGCACGCATGCCACATCGCGGGCTTCGCCAGCATGCGCAGATCGACCATCGGCGAGACCGCCCGGCGCTCCACGGCGACCCATCCGGCGGCGAGGGCGGCCACGAGTAGCGCGACGGCGCAGACCGCGAGGGGCGGCAGACCGCCGTCCCGCGTCGCCGTCACGAGCCCGAGCATGAACGCGAGCAGTGTGCCGCTCAGCAGCAGCACACCCGGCCAGTCGATCCCATGGCCCGACCGGAGCGGCGGATCGTGCGGCAGCAGCCGAGCCACGGCCGCCGTCGCCATGACGACCGCGAGCGTCGGCAGCGCGAACATCCCGTGCCAGGACAGTCCGTCCGCGATCGGCCCGGCGATCAGCGTTCCGACGATGCCGCCACCCGTGAACAACGCGACGACCAGTCCGATCGCCACCTGTGACGCCCCCGCCGGGAGGTGCTTGCGCACCAGGATGAACGAAAGGGGCAGCGCCCCCACCATCGCGCCCTGCAGTACCTGACCGAACAACAGCACCGGCAGGTTCGGTGCCAGGGCCGCCGCCACACCGCCGGCCGAGACCACCGCCATCAGCCGCACCAGCACCCGCTTGCCGCCATAGCGGTCGCCGAGCTTGCCCGCGACGGGCGTGACGACCGCGCCCGTGACGAGTAACGCGTTGCCGACCAGCGCCCCTTCGGCAGGACTCACCCCCAACTCACGCTGCAGCAACGGGAGCGCGGGCTCCACCACCGACTGCAGCGTGCCGAGGGCGAGTGCCAGGATGCCGAGGGCACCGATCGACAGCCTCCCGATACGGACCGGCGCAAGTACATCGCCGGACCTGGACATCGTTTTCCTCACGTGCTGATCACTCCAGACACCGCCGGGACAGGGGAACGCGTGAGATTCACGCACCCCTCACCCTCCCTTCCGGCGCCCCACCGGACATCGTCCCCAGCCCCCGTCCTCCCCTGGTGCGACCGGACCAGCCCCTCACCCCACCTGGTCTCCGCGCACTACAGACCGGCCCCGACCGCCGAACCCCAACCAGAGCGCCTTCCTACCGAACCGGCCGAAACCTTCGGCGAGCCCTATCGCCCCAGGTCAGAGGGTTTGCCTGGTTCCGCTCGCCAAGCGAGCGCCGCTTCCTTCGCCTCTTGGTGGCGTGATCGTCTTGCCCGCGCTCTGGAGGACGGCAAAGCTGAGTGTCGGAGTGGTGCGGATGCACTCGGGAAGGGAGAGGGAGTCATGGCGACACAGGGTTCTCCGAGGTCGACGACTCCGACGGATGCGACCCCGACCGTGGCGAGGCAGCCCGACGGATACGGCAAGCGGGTCGGGGAGGTGGCGGAGATCACCGTCCTGCTCGATGCCAAGCCGGGCGGGGCGGACCGATTCCGCCAGAACGCCGCCAAGATCCAGGAAGACGCCTTTCACTACGAGAAGCTCGTCGGCACGGTCCACGACTTCCGCGTCACGTTCATCAACAACGACACTCAGGTCCTGGGCGCGGTCACCTACGACGGTGACTTCAAGCCGTACATGGCGGACATCTTCGCCAACGCCGGAGAGTGGTTCGACGAGATGTTCGAGGGTGTCGTGGAGGGCTATCCCGGGTCGACGGATCCGGGCATCGTCGACTGGCTGGCGCCGAAGATCGTGGAGGCCGACATGTGGTATGCCTCCAACCCGGCGATGACGGTCGCGGACACCGCGAAGGCGCAGAAGGTCACGCAGGCGTTCAACACGTTGCTGGACACCGCGTCCGGCTAGCAGCCCGGTCCCCGCGCCGGGAGGCCGGATGGCCCCGGCGGGGTGCGCTCATGAGCCCGGTTCATGTCAGCGAAGGTCACAACACCATGTCCGACCATCTTTCCGGTACCCGCGCCGTGGCCGATCCGGCCATAGACCTGACCGACCTCTACGCCTTTCCCAGCCCTTCCCGGCCCGGCCGGCTCGTCCTCGTCCTGAACGTCTTTCCCAGCGCCCGGCCCGGAGCCCTGTTCTCCGACGCCGCCGCCTACCGCTTCCGCGTGCGCCCGGCGTCCGTGTCCACGCGGGAAGCGGGCACGCTGTTCGATGTCGGCACCGAGGAATTCGCGCTCACCTGCACCTTCTCGGCTCCGACCGGGCAGGACGGGGATTCGGGGCAGCGGGGAACGTGCGTGCTGCCGAGCGGGGAACCGGTGTCGTTCCCGGTGAACGACGAGCGGGGCGGCGAGGGCGACGGCGTGCACTGCTACGCGGGGCTGCGGCTGGATCCCTTCTTCATGGACGTGGCCAAGGAGGTGGAGACGCGGGCGAGCCGACGCCTCACCTTCGTGGCGGAGGGCACCAACCTGCTGGAGGGCAACGACATCCTGACCTTCGTGGCGGAACTCGATGCCGCCAGGGTGTTCGGGCCGGCCGCGGGCAGCGTCCTCGCCGTCGCGGCGGAGACCGTCACCCTCGGGCCGTACCCCATACGCCTGGAACGCCTGGGCCGCCCCGAGATCAAGAACATCCTCATGTCGGACAACGGGGTCGACACCGCCAACAAGATCGTGGATCTGCGCGATCTCTACAACGAGGAAGACCCGTTCCGGCTCGGCCCGACCCACCTGGACGCCTATCGCTCACGGCTCAACGCCAACCTGGCCTTCTTCGACGGTCTCGACGGCAAGCAGGACTGGACGACGCGGCCGGACGGGACGCATCCGCTGACGGAACCGCTGCTCGCGGACTTCCTGGTCGTGGATACGGCCAAGCCGTACGCCGAGGACAGCTTCTTCGAGATCGAGCGGGCCCTGCTGGCCGGCCGGCCGTACACGACCTGCGGTGGCCGGTCGCTCGACGACGACGTCATCGACACGCTCTACACGCTGATCGTCAACGCGGGCAACGGCCCACGGGTGAGCGACGGCGTCGACGGGACCGTCCCGGCCCTGCGCGAGTTCCCCTACCTGGCGCCGGCCAACCCGAATCCGCCCGCGGAGGCGGCCGTCATCCCGAAGGCCGCGGCAAGCCGATGAGCAGCGCCACCGCGGCCCCTCGGGCCGGGCCCGGCCTTGCGGACGGACCGCGTACGACGGCCGGCGTCATCGCCGAGGGCAATCTCGACGCGCACCTCGCGGGTCTGAGGGCCCGGGCCGCACGGGAAGGGCTCACCGCCGACGGCTGGGTCGACCTGGTGGAACTGACCGCCCTGCGCGGACACGTGCGGGGCCGTATCGACGAGGCCGAGGGCGCGGCAACGCTCGCCGAGGCGTTCGCCGCCCGGGCGCCGCGCGATCCTCGTGCGCTCCTGGCACGCGCCGGACGGGCGGCCCACTTCCACCGGTTCGCGGCGGCGCTGGACGATCTGGACAGGGCGGCCGCCCTGGGACTCGACCGGCGCACCGTCGACGAGGAGCGGGCAGCGGTCTGCCAGGCGCTCGGGCGGTACGACGAGGCGCTCGCGTTGTGCCGGTACGCGTTGTCGAGACGGCGGGACTTCAGAACCCTCGGTGCCATGGCCCGCTGCCGCGCCGAGAGCGCCGAGAGCGCTGAGACAGGCGGGGCGGCGGACGAGGCGGAATCGTGGTTCCTGGCGGCGCGACGCTCCTACCGCGGGGTCAGTCCCTTTCCGCCGGCGGTCCTCGAATTCCAGTGCGGACGAATGTGGCTGGAGCGGGGCCGCCCGGCGCGGGCGCGCGACTGGCTGGAGTCGGCCGTCGCCCGGCTGCCGTCCTACGTACCGGCCCAGGGGCACCTCGCCGAGACCGACGCCGCCGAAGGCAGAACGGCCGCGGCGGTGGACCGGCTGCGCCGACTGGCCCTCGCCAGCGACGATCCCGCCTACGCGGCCGGGCTCGCCCGCCACCTCGACGCGGGAGAGAACTCGGCGGAGGTGCGGTTCTGGCGTGCCCACGCCGCCGCGCGCTACGAGGAACTGACGGCACACCACCCCGAGGCGTACGTCGACCACGCGGCGCAGTTCTGGCTGACGGTCGGCGACGACCCGCGCAGAGCACTCGTGCTGGCGCGGGAGAACCTGGCCCTTCGGGCGACCCCACGCGCCCACGCGCTCCTCGACCACGCCGTGCGTCGTGTCGGAGCGCGCCGACGGTAGCCGCAATTGATACAAATTCGGCCGATGCCCGACCGGAGGGACGACATGACGGCGCCTCACGCCCAAGCCTCGCCGCTGCAGCTGGACGACATACAGGGCATCGTGCTGCGCGACCGTCCGTCGCCCTACGTCGGCACCTACATCCTGCTGCGGGTGGACGATCCGGGCGCCGGCCGTCGGCTGATGGGGCGCTTGGCCGACCTGGTGGACTCCGCCGCCGACTGGTGGCAGCCGGAGCTGCCCGCGCTCCTCAACGTCGGACTGACGTACCGGGGACTCGAAGCACTCCAGGTCCCCGCCGCCTCCCTGAACACCTTCCCCGAGGAGTTCCGCCAGGGCATGGCGGCCCGCGCCGAGTTCATCGGCGACACCGGGGAGAGCGCGCCCGCCCGCTGGGAGCCGCCCTTCGGCACCGGCCAGGTGCACGTGGTGCTGTCCCTCCTCGCCGCCGACCAGGAGTCCCTGGCCGTCGTCCTCGAACGTGCCCGCAAGGCCCACGCGCGGCTGCCCGGCCTTCAGGTCGTCTACCGGCAGGACTTCTACCAACTGTCCACCGGGCGCACCACCTTCGGCTACAAGGACGGCATCGGCAACCCCACGATCGAGGGCAGCGGTGCGCAGGCCCCGCCGGGCGACGGTCCCGCGCTCAAGGCAGGTGAGTTCGTCCTCGGCCACCCCGACGAGACCGGCAACCTGCCACCCATGCCGGAGCCGGCCGAGCTGGGCCGCAACGGCACCTTCGTGGCCTGGCGGAAGCTGCACACGCGCGTGGCCGCCTTCCGACGCTACCTCCGTGAGAACTCCGGCGGCCCGGAGCAGGAATCACTGCTCGCCGCCAAGATCGTGGGCCGCTGGCCGAGCGGCGCCCCGCTGGTCCTGGCGCCCGAGCACGACGACCCGGCCCTGGGAGCGGACAGGGGACGCAACAACGACTTCCGCTACGAGTCCGACCCGCACGGCACGCTCTGCCCGCACGGCGCCCACGCCCGGCGCGCCAACCCGCGCGACTCACAGATCATCGGCGACGTCCGTCTGCACCGCATGATCCGTCGCGGCACCAACTACGGCCCGCCGCTGCCCGCCGGCGCCCTGGACGACGACGGCGCCGACCGCGGCATCGTCTTCGTCTTCATCGGCTCCCACCTCGACCGGCAGTTCGAGTTCGTGAAGTCGCAGTGGCTCAACGACGGCAACTTCACCGGCCTCGACACCGAGAAGGACCTGCTCACCGGCGACAACGACGGCACCGGCGACTTCACCGTCCCACAGCACCCCGTCCGGCGCCGCCTGCACGGCGTCGAGCGCTTCGTCATCACCCGCGGCGGAGAGTACTTCTTCCTGCCCGGCATCGGCGCACTGCGCTGGCTGGCCGACGACAACTGAACGAAGGCCCCGCCAACGTCATTCGGCCGCCTCTGCTCGTTCCCCTCATTTGGTTGCCAACTCCCGCACTGCGCAAGGTAATCTCGCCGAGGTGACCGCTCTCGCGCCCATTGGTCCACCGGAGAGGCCCGCCTCCCATGGTGTGTCCTTTCGGCCGCACGAGCACCCTCTCCTCCCGGCGGCGCTGCCCGGCCATGTACGCCTGCGGTACGACGCCCTCGCGGTCGGGGTCCGCCGAGGCGGTCGGTTGCCCGCCGGTGCCGGGCGGCTTGCGCGGGCGGGGACGCGGCCGGGCGGCAGCATCGAGATCGAGGCGGCGGAGTTCATGGCAGCCGTCCCGGGGGCCACAACAGCTTCGATCGCCGACCTCCCGGCGGACACGTCGGCGTGACGGCCATCCGCGACGCCACGCCCTCGGACGCCGATGACATCTACCGTCTGCTGACCGGGTTCGTGACGAGCTACCGGCCCGACCGAGCGGTCTTCGACGACGGCGCGTTCCCCCGGGTCATCGAGGCCGCCTCGTACGGCAGGGCCGAGTTCCTGGTCGCCGAGCAGGACGCGTGCGTGGTCGGATACCTGCTCGCGCTGCGCATGCCCACCCTGTTCGCCGGCGGAACGGTCCTCGAACTGCTCGAACTCACCGTGGCCGAGTCCATGCGGGGCCGCGGGACGGGTTCCGCGCTGGTCCGGGCCGCACAGGCGAGGGCCCGGGAGGCGAAGGACGTCGAGGTGACCGTGCCGACCCGCAGAGCGGCCGACTTCTATCGCGCTCTGGGGTTCCGCGAGACCGCCGTTCATCTCACATGGTCCACTGCGTGATCGGGAAACCGCCGGCGAATCGGCCGGACGAGAGGGGGAAACCATGCGGATCCAGGGGGCAACGGCACTGGTGACCGGGGCGAACCGGGGCCTCGGACAGATGATGGCCCGGCTGCTCCTGCGACGCGGCGCCCACCGCGTCTACGGCGGGGCCCGCGACCCGCGGTCGGTCCGCGAGCCGGGCGTGATCCCGGTTACCCTCGACATCACCGATCTCGCCCAGGTAGCTGCCGCGACCGAGACGTGTTCCGACGTGACCCTGCTGGTCAACAACGCCGGGGTCCTGACCGACAGCCCCCTGCTCGCCGCGCCCGCCCCGGACGCCGCCCGCGCCGAGATGGAGGTCAACTACTTCGGCACGCTCGCGATGTGCCGTGCCTTCGCCCCGCTGCTCGTGGGCAACGCGCCCGGCGCCATCGTCAACGTGCTGTCCATCGCGAGCTGGTTCACCAACCCCGCGATGGGCTCCTACAGCGCCTCCAAGGCCGCCGCCTGGGCCCTGACCAACGGGATCCGCGGCGAACTCCACGACACCGGCGTCCTCGTCGTCGGCGTGCACTGCGGATACATCGACACGGACATGGCCGCCCATGTCACCGGTCCCAAGAACACTCCGGAAGCCATCGCCGAGCAGACCTTCGCCGCCGTCGAAGCGGGCCGGACGGAAGTCCTCGCCGACGAACGCACCCGTCAGGCCAGGGCGGCCCTGGGAGCCGTACCCGGTACAACGGCTTCTGGCCGACGCCCGTAACACCCCTCGCGGGGTGGGGAACAAGATCGGGCCCAGGGACCTGGCCAAGCACCGGTGGGGAATTCCATCGGTCGCACCCCAGATGAAGTAGTCGCGCCGTTGATGAAGCAGAGGTCCGTTTCGACCTCTGCGGGGACGATGGGCACTTGCCGCCATCGGGGGCGGGCGTGGCCGCGCCATGACGCGGACGCGGTTGTGGGGCAGTGGCGACGCCGTGTCCGCCCTCCGGCCACGGGCCGAGTCGTCCGTGGCCGAGCAGCGCGGCGTCACCGCCCGCGTCTTCCTGGCCGGCCGCGGTGTCACGGCGCCGCACGAAGCTGTGCGGCCTCGTGGCGCAGCGCCTCCACGGTGGCCGTCACCTCGGGAGAGCGGTCGCGGGCCGTGACGGCGACGACGGCGCGGCCGAGCCAGGCGGGGTCGTCGACCCGGACGGTGCGGACTCCGGCGGGGACCGAGGCCGCGGCGACTTCGGGGAGTACGGCGATGCCGAGACCGGCGGCGACCAGCCCGAGGCGAGTGGGCCATGCGCGGGCGGCGTAGGCGATCCGCGGGTGGTCGAGGGTCGGCCAGGCGCCGAACTGGGGGTCGTCGCGGAGGCCTTTGCCGACGATCCAGGTTTCACCTCTCAGCTCGGTCACCGGGATGGTTCCGCGGCCGGCGAACCGGTGGCCGTCGGGGACGGCGAGCAGCAGACCGCCGTCCAGGAGCAGGTCGCGGCGCAGCCCCTCGACGTCGTAGGCGGGCAGGTCCGGACCCATGCCGATCACCGCGATGTCGATGCGGTGGGCGCGGAGTTGGCGAAGCTGCGTGGGCGAGGACGCCTCGCCGAACTCGACGATCAGCCCCGGGTGGTCGTCTCCGAGGCGGGCCAGTGTCCTGGGCACGAGCACGGCGGCGGCCGAGGGGAACGCCGCGATGGCGACTCGTCCGGTGACGTGGTCCTGAAGTCCGGCGAGGTCTGTGCCGACGGCGTCGATCTCGTTCAGCGCCGTCGTGGCCCGGCGGGCGAGGATCATGCCCGCGGGAGAGGGAACCACCCCGCGGGCGCCCCGGACGAACAGCGGTGCGCCCGCGGCGGCTTCCATCGCCGCCACCTGACGGGACACCGCCGACTGGGTGTATCCGAGGGCGTCGGCCGCCGCGGTGAACGATCCGGTGTCGACCACCGCCTGGACGACACGGAGACCGGTGAGGGTGAAGTCGGCCATGCCGCCACCCTGACACATTCCGGAATCGCATGTCTTCCATGAAAGACCTTCGCTGGTGGAATACCTGGATCGGCAACACGATGGAGGGGCAACAGCAGGCAAGCCGCAAGTCGCACGCAGGGAGTACCGGTCATGGCGAAGACGTGGTTCATCACGGGCAGTTCGAGGGGGTTCGGCCGCGAGTGGGCCGAAGCGGCGCTCGAACGCGGCGATCACGTCGCGGCGACAGCGCGGGACGTCAGCCTGCTGGCCCCTCTGGCCGAGCGGTACGGGGACGCGGTGCTGCCGGTCCGGCTCGACGTCACCGACCGCGCCGCGGTGCATGAGGCGGTGCGGCTCGCCCACGCGCGTTTCGGTTCGCTGGACATCGCGGTCAACAACGCCGGGTACGGGCATTTCGGCATGGTCGAGGAGGTGAACGAGGACGACCTCCGGGCTCAGATGGAGACCAACTTCTTCGGCGCGGTGTGGGTCACGCAGGCCGTGCTGCCCCTCATGCGGTCGCGACGATCGGGAAGGATCCTGCAGGTGACCAGCGAGGGAGGCGTACGCGCGTTCCCCGGCATCGGCGCCTACCACGCCTCCAAATGGGCCCTCGAAGGGCTGTCGGAGTCCCTGGCGCAGGAAGTGGCGGCCTTCGGCATCCACATCACCAACGTCGAGCCCGGCCCCTATGCCACCGACTGGCTGGCCCGCGGGGCACGGCACAGTGAGCCGCACCAGGACTACGGCGAGGTCCACGCGGCCACCGCACCGGACTTCGAGGTCGGCGACCCGCGCGCGACCCGCGACGCGATTCTTCGGATCGTCGACGCGGACCAGCCACCACTGAGGATCTTCCTCGGCAGGTCCTACGCCGACGTCGCCGATCTCTACGAAGAGCGTCTCAGCACCTGGCGCCAGTGGCAGCCGGTCTCCCTGGCCGCTTTCGGCTGACCGGCAGCGCCGGGTGTCGGAGCCGGGGGCCGCGGAGGCAAGGGCCCACTCGGCGCCGTCGGAAGCGAAGGCGCCCTGCCGGGCATCCTGTTCGGCGCTGTGGTTCACACCGGCTGGAGCGAGGGTGTCGAGTCGCCCGAGGACAACGCGTAGGCCGCCAGCAGTCGTTCGGTGTCGGCCATCTGACTCAGCCAGCGGTCGCGGACGACGTCGATGCCGGTCTCGGGCTCCTGGAGGGACGCCAGGTATCCGGCGAGCGGGGCGCCTTGGGCGCCGGCCTGCTCGTGCATTTCGATCATCTTCGCCACGATCTTGGCCTGGATGCCGTAGACCGGGATCTGCGGGCCACGGGGCGCGATGAGGCCGATGAAATACAGCTTCTCGGCGGCTTCCGCGACGATGCCGCCCGCGTAGCGCACGGGCACTCCGCCGACCCACCTGAACAGGTCGTCGTCCAGGAAGGGAAGGCGGGCGTTGAAGCCTGTGGCCCACAGGACGGTGTCGTAGTCGCGGGCCGTGCCGTCGGTGAAGTGGACGGTTCTGCCGTCGAAGCGGTCGATGGCCGGGCGGATGGTGATGCGGCCGTGGTGGATCCAGTACAGCAGGAGGTCGTTGACGACCGCGTAGCCCTCGGCGAGGGTGGCCCCCTCGGGCTCGGGCATACCCGGATAGGCGTTCCACTCTCCGAGCGACAGCCGGGACATGAGCCGGTTGATCAGGTCCTGCTCGGACGGGGAGAAGTCGGCCAGGAAGGGCACCTGCTGACGCGGCACGCCGAAGTACGTCTTGGGCTGGAACCATGAGCCGTGCCGGATGACGATGTCGGCGTCCAGGCGGTGCTGGGCGACGTCGACCGCCAGGTCGCAGCCGGAGTTGCCGGCGCCGACCACGAGGATGCGGTCCCCCTCCAGGTCGGAGACGTTCCGGTACGACCCCGAGTGGATCGTCTTTCCCGTGAACTCGCCGGGGACGTCCGGGATCTTGGGGTCCCACAGGTGGCCGTTGGCCACGAGGACCCCGTCGTAGATCTCGTCGTCCCCGGCGGAGGTGGTCACGCGCCAGCCGTACGCACCGGTCCGGGCGTCCCCGCTCCCCTCGGGCGCCTCGACAGGCTCGACGCTCGTCACGGCGGTGCCGAACCGGATGATCTCGTAGAGGCCGTGGTGGCGGGCGTAGGACTCGATGTAGGCGCGCACCTGGTCGCGGCGCGGGAAGTGCGGGTAGTCGGCGGGCATCGGGAAGTCCTCGAACGTCGTCATGTCGCGCGAGGTGATCAGGTGCAGGGCGTCGTAGTCGGTGTGCCAGTGGCCGCCGACCCGGTCGGTCTTCTCGAAGCAGTCCACTTCGTGGCCGCGCTGGCGGAGTTGCTGCAGGGCGGAGACGCCTGCGGCGCCGGCACCGATGACGCAGTAGCGGGGCATGGGGATTCCCTTCGTGGTCCGCAAAGCAGGAGCTTCGGCGTGGCCGGGCCCGGTCAGGGACGAGTGGTCGGCCCATCGGGATGACGACAGATTGACAGCGGGATCGCTCTGGATGAATGCGCGATCCACGGGAGCACCCCAAGGGTTTCCCTATGACTGCGGCTCACAGGGCCTGCGGCGGCGGGCGGGCGTGTGGTGGGCGCGTGGTGGGCGTAGGCGGTCGGTGGCCTCTCGGCCGGGGCGCCAAGGCTGTCGTTGACCGAGAACCCTTGTCGGCCAGGGGCAACAGACCCGACCTGCCGGGCCGTTCCCGATCCGTCTCGCACTCGCCGAGTCAGCTGCCGCAGCACCGCGAAAGCGCCTGCCCAAGGCTGTGCCTTGAGACGCTCCCGAACTTCGAAGCTTCACCAATCACCCGGCGCCTCCTCATACTCACCGCAAGCCCTGAGGCCCCCACCGCGCCGACACCGCAGCGCCCTCATCGCCGTGGCCGCCGGCGCGGTCCCCTTTCGCTCGTTCGACGACTCCAGCTTTGACGACAGGAACGGAGATGATCGCCGATGGCGGCTTCGTCGCCCGCTGCGCCCGCCGAGCCGGCGGCCCCCGCTCAGTCCACAGCTCTGGTGACGGGCGCCGCCAGCGGCATGGGCCGTGCGGTCGCGGAACGCTTCCTCACCGAGGGATGGACGGTCCTCGCCCTGGACCGCGATGCCGAGGCCCTGGTCAAGGCGGCCGCCGAACTCGGCCCCGCCTTCCGCCCCGTGCCGGTGGACATCACCGACCGCGCGGCCGTCACCACGGCACTCGGCTCCCCGGTCGGCCTGCGCGCGGTGGTCAACGCGGCCGGCGTCTACCCGCCCACCCTCCTGGCCGACTACGACGAGGCGACGTACCGCCGCACCTTCGACGTGAACGTCCTCGGCACCCTCAACGTCACCGCCGCGGCCGTGCCCGCCCTGCGCTCCGCGGGCGGCGGCACGATCGTCAACTTCGCCTCGATCGACGCCTTCGCGGTCTCCCCGGGGCAGCTCGTCTACAGCGCCTCCAAGGCGGCGGTGGTCTGTCTGACCCGCTCGCTCGCCCATGAGCTGGGCCCTGACGGCATCGCGGTCAACGCCGTCGCCCCCGGCTGGGTCGACACCCCCGGCACCCGCGCCGGCGGCCGTATGGAAGAGGGCGTCGCCGCCGTCCCGCTCGGCCGGGCCGCCCGGCCCGCAGAGATCGCCGACTGGGTCTGGAAGCTGTGCCACGGCACCTATCTGACCGGCGAAACCCTGGTCGTCAGCGGCGGGCTCACCGTCCGCTGACCCAGGTGGAGGGAGGCATCCGCCGCGTACGCCCTCCGTCCCACGAGCATCCGCCACGCCATTCGCCATCCGACGGAGGTACGTCCATGACCGTCCAGCACGCACCCGCACCGGACCTGCGCCTGACCGCCGACGTATACACCGCGATCCAGACACGGGATCCCGGGCAGTCCGAGTTCCACCAGGCGGCGCGCGAGGTGCTGGAGTCCCTGGAACCCGTGCTCGCCCGGCACCCCGCGTACGGCCGCCACCGGATCCTGGAGCGCCTGTGCGAACCGGAGCGGCAGCTCGTCTTCCGGGTGCCGTGGGTCGACGACACCGGGCAGGTGCGGGTCAACCGGGGCTTCCGCGTGGAGTTCAGCTCCGCGCTCGGCCCGTACAAGGGCGGTCTGCGCTTCCACCCGTCCGTGAACCTCGGGATCGTGAAGTTCCTCGGCTTCGAGCAGATCTTCAAGAACGCGCTGACCGGGCTGGCCATCGGCGGCGGCAAGGGCGGCGCCGACTTCGACCCCAAGGGCCGCTCGGACGGCGAGATCATGCGGTTCTGCCAGTCGTTCATGACGGAGCTGCACCGTCACCTGGGCGAGCACACCGACGTCCCGGCCGGTGACATCGGCGTCGGCGGCCGGGAGATCGGCTACCTCTTCGGCCAGTACAAGCGCATCACCAACCGCTACGAGTCCGGGGTGCTGACCGGCAAGGGCCTGAACTGGGGCGGCTCCCACGTCCGTACCGAGGCCACCGGCTACGGCACCGTCTACTTCGTCTCCGAGATGCTCGCCGTACGCGGCCAGGACCTCGACGGCCGGCGGGTCGTGGTCTCCGGTTCCGGCAACGTCGCCCTGTACGCCGCCCGGAAGGCCCGGGAACTCGGCGCTCAAGTCGTCGCGGTGTCCGACTCCGACGGATACGTCGTCGACGAGCACGGCCTGGACCTCGACCTGATCAAGGACATCAAGGAGGTCCGCCGCGGCCGGATCAAGGAGTACGCGCAGACCATGACCCGCGCCCGGTACGTCGAGGGCGGCTCCGTCTGGGACGTACCGTGCTCGGTGGCCCTGCCCTGCGCCACCCAGAACGAACTCGACGGGAACGCGGCGCGGGCGCTGCTGGCCGGAGGCGTCATGGCGGTCGCCGAAGGCGCCAACATGCCCACCACCCCACAGGCCGTACGGCTGCTGCGGGAGGCCGGCGTCGCCTTCGGCCCGGGAAAGGCCGCCAACGCCGGCGGAGTCGCCACATCCGCCCTGGAGATGCGGCAGAACGCCGGCCGTGACGCGTGGACCTTCGAGGACACCGACCGGCGGCTCGCGGCCATCATGGCCGGCATCCACACCACCTGCCTCGCCGCCGCCGAGGAGTACGGCGCCCCGGGCGACTACGTCGTCGGCGCGAACGTCGCGGGCTTCGTCAAGGTGGCGGACACCATGCTCGACCACGGGGTGATCTGACGCACCCGGTTGCTCGAAACCCACACCCCTACAAGGCAGTTGAGGAGAGATTCGGACATGGCACAGGAAGTACGCGGCGTGATCGCGCCGGGCAGGGACGAGCCGGTACGGACCGAGACGATCGTCGTCCCCGACCCCGGTCCGGGCGAGGCGGTGGTCAAGGTGCAGGCGTGCGGGGTGTGCCACACCGACCTGCACTACAAGCAGGGAGGGATCAGCGCCGACTTCCCCTTCCTGCTCGGGCATGAGGCCGCCGGTGTGGTGGAGTCGGTGGGCGACGGCGTGACCGACGTCGAGCCGGGCGATTTCGTCATCCTCAACTGGCGTGCGGTGTGCGGAAGTTGCCGGGCCTGTCTGCGCGGTCGGCCCTGGTACTGCTTCAACACCCACAACGCCGAGCAGCGGATGACCCTGCTCGACGGCACCGAGCTCTCCCCCGCCCTCGGCATCGGCGCCTTCGCGGAGAAGACCCTGGTGGCGGCCGGGCAGTGCACCAAGGTCGACCCGGCCGTCGCCCCGCAGGTCGCCGGGCTGCTCGGCTGCGGCGTGATGGCGGGCATCGGCGCGGCGATCAACACCGGCAACGTCGGCCGCGGCGACACGGTGGCGGTGATCGGCTGCGGCGGTGTCGGCGACGCGGCGATCGCCGGGGCCCGGCTGGCGGGCGCGGCGAAGATCATCGCCGTGGACATCGACGACCGGAAACTGGAGACGGCACGGCGGATGGGCGCCACCCACACCGTCAACTCCCGCGAGACCGAACTCGTCGGCGCGATCAAGGACCTGACCGGCGGCTTCGGCACCGACGTCGTCATCGAGGCGGTCGGCCGCCCGGAGACGTACCGGCAGGCGTTCTACGCCCGCGACCTCGCCGGCACCGTCGTCCTGGTCGGCGTGCCCACCCCGGAGATGAAGCTCGAACTCCCGCTCCTGGACGTCTTCGGACGCGGCGGGTCGCTCAAGTCGTCGTGGTACGGCGACTGCCTGCCGTCCCGGGACTTCCCGATGCTGATCGACCTGCACCTCCAGGGGCGCCTGGACCTGGCCTCCTTCGTCACCGAGACGATCTCCCTGGACGAGGTGGAGAAGGCGTTCGCCAGGATGCGCGACGGCGACGTGCTGCGCTCGGTGGTGGTGCTGTGATGACGGCCGTACGCATCGACCACCTGGTCACCTCGGGCACCTTCTCGCTCGACGGGGGCACCTGGGACGTCGACAACAACGTCTGGATCGTCGGCGACGACACCGAGGCGATCGTCATCGACGCCGCCCACGACGCGCGGGCCATCGCGCAGGCGCTGGGCAACCGGACCCTGCGGGCCATCGTGTGCACCCACGCCCACGACGACCACGTGGGCGCGGCCCCGGAACTCGCCGCCCTGACCGGCGCACCGATCCTGCTCCACCCCGACGACGACGCGCTGTGGAAGCAGACCCACCCCGGCCGCGCCCCCGACGGCCCCCTCGCCCACGGACAGCGCCTGACGGTGGCCGGCACGGAGCTGACCGTCCTGCACACGCCCGGTCACGCCCCCGGCGCGGTCTGCCTCCACGCGCCCGCGCTGGGGGCCGTGTTCACGGGAGACACCCTCTTCCAGGGCGGCCCCGGCGCCACCGGCCGGTCGTTCTCCGACTTCCCCACCATCATCCGTTCGATCCGCGACCGGCTTCTCACCCTGGCCCCGGACACGACCGTCCACACCGGGCACGGCGCCCCGACCACCATCGGCACCGAGGCCCCGCACCTCCAGGAGTGGATCGACCGAGGCCACTGACGCCACCTCGGCTCACCGGCAGGTCGCCCCAGGGCGCGGTGCCATGCCACCGCGGGCAGGCACTGGTCCGCTGCTCCTCCCGTGGTGACCAGGAACTTCGCACGGCCATGACGCCGTCCACCGACGCGGTGGCGGTGTTCCTGCACGACGCTGTGGCCGCCCTGTCACAAACGGACGGCCGCACACGCACCGTCCGGGGCCTCGACGGCGAGCCTCCACTCGTCCAGCCGTGGACGACGCCGGGACGCGGATCATGCTCACCGGCCGGCTCGGCATGCTCACGGCCCTCCTCGGCGACCTGGCCCGGCTGCTCGCCCACGGGCATCACCCGGCTCAGGCGCTGTTCGATGCCGTACGTGTCGTCGCCGTCGCCGTCGGTCCGGCGACGGCTCCTGCCGATTCCGACGTGTATCCGCTGCCGGCCGGCGGGTTCATCCTCAGCACGATCGTCTTCAGCGCGATGTCCACCGCCGGCGTCGTCCGGCGCATGCTCGGCCCCGGGCTGGCAGGGCTCATCGGGCCCCGCGGAGATCACCGAAACCCGGTCTCTGCTGCCCCTCGGCACCATCCGCGACGTCACGAGCCTGTCCGCCACCCATGTACTGGCCCGTCTCCAGGGGGGTGTCCCGGAGGGGTTCGTCGGCGCAGACGTCGGCACCGACGCGGCGTCGTCTGCGCCCTGCCCACTGCGGTCAGCAGGGTCAGCAGCCGTCCGGGGCGCCCGGAGCCCACGACACGTCCCCTCCCGGGTCCGCGGCGTGGGTGCCGGACGTTCGCGTGCCGCTCCCTGTGCGATCAGCGGGTGCGGAATCCTCCGTCGACGACGAGTTCGGTGCCGGTGACGAAGCTCGCGTCGTCGCTGACCAGGAAGGCGACGGCGGCGGCGAGTTCGTCGGGGACGGCGCGGCGCCCGAGCGGCGTCTCGCGCAGGACACCGCTGTCCGGCTCGTCCTCATTCATCGCCGAGTTGACCCCGCCGGGCACCAGGGCGTTCACGCGGATTCCGTCGGCGGCGAGTTCCAGCGCGGCCGTACGGGTCAGCCCGAGCATGCCGGACTTGCTCGCCCCGTAGGCGGCGTACCCGATCGCCCCGGACGGCCCGTACACGGACGAGGTGTTGACCACGACGGGCCGGTCCCCGTTGCGGAGCAGCGGAATCATCGTGTGGATGCCGAGGAAGGCGCCCGTCAGGTTGACCGCGATGAGCCTGTTCCAGGCCGCCAGGCTCTCCTCGGCGAGGGTGGTCTCGTGGATGATGCCGGCGTTGTTGACGAGGATGTCCAGGCGTCCGTGGCGACCGTCGAGAAGGGCGTACGCGTCCTGCCAGGACGTCTCGTCGGAGACGTCCAGGTGGACGTAGGTCACGTCGTGTCCGGCCTCCCGCAGTTCCTTCTCCGTCTGGGCGCCTACCTCGTCCAGCACGTCCGCGATGACGACGGTGGCTCCTTCGGACGCCAGTCGGCGGGCATGCGCCGCGCCCTGGCCACGTGCTCCGCCGGTGATGAGCGCGACCCGGCCGCTGAGCCGGTGGGCAACGGAAGTGGTCATGGTGGTCCTCCACATGTGGGCCGCCGGCAGGGGCCGACGGTGAACAACGGTCAGGGGAATCGGTTGGCTCGGCCGCCCTACCGGCCCGCACCGGCCGCGGCGTGGGCGGCCAGCCGGAATTCGGCGGGGACGTCTCCGGCGCCGGTCGCGAGGTCGGCCGCGAGTTCGCCGAGGAGCGGTGCGAACTTGGCACCGTGGCCGGAGCACGGCGACACGACGGTGATGCCGTCGACGCGGTCGAACAGGAAGTCCTCGGACGGGGTCAGGGTGAACAGGCAGGTGGCCTCGGCGTACGGCTCCGGTTCGACTCCGGGGACGAGGCGGGACACGAAGTCGACGATCCGCGCGCGGCCGCCCGGCTCGATCACGCCCTTGCGGTGATCGTCCGCGGTGGGAATCACCGGCCCGCCCTTGTACTCGGCGACCTTGTGGCCGCGGTACTGGGCGTCCCGCCCGCCGGGGAGGCCGTACGTCTGGATGTCGGAGCCCTTGTGGATGAAGCTCGGCCACACCGTCTCGGGCGCTCCGTCCGCCGGCAGGTCCCGGTAGGGGAAGTGGAACACCTGCTCCTGTCTGATCTCGAAGGGCGGGAAGCGATCGAGAAACGCCGCGGGCAGGGACAGTTCGCCGAGCAGCGTGGGCAGCCAGCCGCCGGCGGTCACCACTACGTGGGCGCCGTCGAGGGTGCGTCCGTCCGCCGTGTGCACGCGGTACCCCCCGGCCACGGGTTCCATACGACGGACGGGCCGGCCGGTGAGAACCCTGGCGTTCCCGGTGGCTTCGGCGACCCTGAGCATGGCCCGCACGGTCCCGATGGCGTCGAGGACGCCGGCTCCGGGATGCCAGAGCACGTCCGTGTCGAACCGCAGCCCCGGCCACCGCGCGCTCGCCTCGGCGGCGGTGAGTACGTCGTGCTCGATGCCGTGTGCGGCCAGCCCGGCCGCGAGCCGGTACGGATCGCGCAGGTCTCCGTGGTCCACCGACCCGGTTTCGGTGAGCAGCCTCACCCCGCTGACCCGCTCCAGTTCGTCCCACCCGCGCCGGGCACGGACGACGAGGCCGGTGTACAGCGGATCCGGGTAGGCGTACCGGAAGATGCGGGCCGATCCGTGCGAACTGGCCAGCGGGTTGCCGGGTTCGGCGCGTTCCAGGACGGTGACCTGGTGTCCTCGCGCGGACAGGTGCCAGGCGGTGGACGCTCCGGCGAGACCCGCCCCGATGACTATGAACTCTTCCACGCTCTTGTCTCCGACTGGTTCCGAGGGTCCGAGGTCACGTTTCGCTCCCGGCCACCGGGCTCGCTCGGTGGCCGGGACCACCGGGCTCGCTCGGTCACCGGCCCATGCGGTGAGCGAGCCCGGATTCCGGGGCGGCGATCAGAGTTCGCGCGGGGTGCCGACCACGGCGGCCTTGGCGTCGAGGCCGTACTTCTTGAGGATCTTGGCGATGGTGCCGTCGGTACGCATCGCGGTGATCTGCGCGTTGATCGCGGCGGTGAGTTCGGGGTTCTTCTTGCTGGTGGGCCAGTTGACCTGCCCGGGTGCGGACGACGCGGACACCCGGGGATCGGCCGGCCAGGCGACGATCTCAGCGCCCTTGATCGGACTGGTCTTGAAGCGGGCCACAGTGGCACCGACACTGTCGATCACGGCATCGACACGACCGTTCGCGAGGTCGCTGAACAAGGCCTCGCCGTCCTGGTAGATGACGAACTTGTCGCCGAACACCTTGGTCATGTCGTCGTTCCACAGGTTGCCCACGACGGAGCCGATCTTCTTGCCGTCGAGGGCGTCAAGGTTCTTGTAGCCGGCCTTGGAGATGATGGCGCCCTGGTCGAGGTAGACCGGGTCGCTCAGCGTCACGATCTTGGCTCTGGCCTTGGTACGCCACCAGTCGCCCGCGGCCACATCGGCCCGCCCGGACTGCACCGAGGGGACGGCGGCGTTGGCGCCACCGGCCGAGGAGACGGTCAGGGTCAGACACTCCCGGGCGGCGACCTCCTTGAGCAGGTCGCCCTCGATGCCGGACAGCTCGTCACCCTTGATGATGGTGTGCGGGTTGAAGTCGTAGGTGGAGACCGTCAGGGTCCCCTCCTTGACGGTGCTGAACTTCTGCTGCGGGGTGCAGTTCGACGACACGGAGGAGGTGGACGAACCTCCGCCGCAGCCGGCGAGGACGAGGGTGAGGGCGGCCGCGCCGCCGGCGAGGGCGGTGGTGCGGGAGTGACGGGGAAGGTGCTTCATGAGGGTGTTTCCTTTCACAGGTGCCGGCTCAGCCTGCGTTCGGCGATCCGGACGAATCCGAGGGCGACGAGCGTGATGGCCGCGTAGAGCGTGGCGGTCAGGCAGAACACGCTCAGGTACTGGAAGGTCAGCGAACTCAGGGCGTACGCCTTGGACATCAGTTCCGGCACGGAGACCACGAAGGCGAGGGAACTGGCCTGGAAGATGGTGACCGCCAGACTGGCGAGCGGCGGGGTGGAGATGCGCAGGGCCTGCGGCAGGACGATGTGGCGGAAGCCGCTCCAGCCGCGCAGGCCCGTGGTCAGTGCCGCTTCCTTCTGCCCGCGCGGCACCGCGGCGAGACCGGCCCGGAACAGCTCGCTCGCGTAGGCTCCGGTGGTCCAGGACAGCGAGATCACGGCCGTGGTGAACGCGGCGAGCGTCAGGCCGCCTTCGGGCAGACCGAAGTAGAACAGGTACAGCAGCACGAGCGCGGGGGCACCGCGGCCGACCTCGACGGCGAGGAACGCGACCCACCGCAGCGGCAGCACCGAACTCTCGATCATCAACGCCAGCAACAGCCCGAGCGGCATGCCGAACAGCAGGCACAGCGCGGTGAGTTGGACACTGGTCAGCAGTCCGGGAGCGAGATCGGGCAGCCAGTCGGCCCACTGGGCGAGGAACGACATCAGACCACCTCCACCTTGAGTCGCATGGCGCGGTCGACGCGGCGGGTGACGACCGCGAGCGGCAGGCTCATCGCGATGTAGAGAGCGCCCGCGACGCAGAACGCCTGCAGACCGTTGTGGGCTTCTTTGGCGGCCATGTTGGCCTGGTACGTCATGTCGTGAACGCCGATGGTCGACGCGAGGGCTGAGTCCTTCAGCAGTCCGATGGTGAAGGCGACGACGATCGGCAGCGTCACGCGAAAAGCCTGCGGCCCGATGATGTAGCGGCTGCGGGCCAGGAAGCCGAGTCCCAGCGCGGTGGCGGCCTCCCACTGCCCGGCGGAGATGCTGAGCAGACCGGAGCGGTACGCCTCCGCCAGGTAGCCCGAGGAGATGACCGAGAAGCCGATGACGGCGGCGGTCATCGGGTCGACCATCAGGGCGTACTGCGGGAGTCCGAAGTAGATGAGGAAGAGCCAGGTGATGGGCGGAATCGCGCGCACCACGTTGATGTAGGTGGTGGCCACGGTGCGCAGCACCGCGTACCGCGACCTGCGTGCGGCCACCAGGGGAAGCCCGAGGAGGGCGCCGAAGAGCAGCGACTGGCCGGTGACCAGCAGGGTCGAACCGATCCCGGACGCGATCTGGCTCAGCATCGCACTCACCGGTCCAGCACCGCCCTCAGGAACTTCCTGGTGCGTTCGTGGGTCGGGGCCGTCATGATCTGCTCGCTCGGCCCGATCTCCAGCACCCCGCCGTCGGCCATGACCATCACGCGGTTCGAGACGTCGCGGGCGAAGTGCATCTCGTGCGTGACGACGATCATCGTCATGCCCTCCTCGGCCAGGTCCCGCATGACGGCGAGCACCTCCAGGCCCAGTTCGGGATCCAGCGCGGAGGTCGGCTCGTCGAAGAGCATCACCTTCGGCGACAGCGCGAGCGCGCGGGCGATGGCGATGCGCTGCTGCTGCCCGCCGGACAGCCGGGACGGATGCGTGCCGGCCTTCTCGATCAGGCCGACGCGCTTGAGCAGCGCGTTCGCGACCTCGACGGCCTCGTCCTTGCCGCGCCCGAGCGCCTTGCGCTGCGGCAGCGTGATGTTCTCCAGCACCGTGAGGTGGGGGAAGAGGTTGAAGCTCTGGAAGACCATCCCGGTCACCTTGCGGAGCTGGTCGAGGCAGGCGCCGTCGGGACGTTTCCGGCTCACGTCGACTCGTACACCGCCGATGTCGATGGTCCCCGCGGTGGGCACTTCGAGGTAGTTCAGACATCGGAGGAAGGTGCTCTTCCCCGCGCCCGAAGGCCCGATGATCGACACCACCTCGCCCTCGGCCATGTCGAGGTCGACGTCCTTCAGCACGGTCTGGGTGCCGAAGGCCTTGTGGAGTCCGGACACGTGCACACCCCCGCTTCGGGGCCCTGCTGACGTTCGTGGGGTTCGCGCGCCGAAACTGAAGGCCATCGGTCCGCTCCTGTCCGTGCGTGGATACCGATCGCGTCGATATCGGGGCGTGGATTCGGGTGATGTTCGGCTCCGGCCCTCGGCCTTGTCCGACACTCGACAAAAATTCGAACCATCTGCCCGATTCGCGAACACTGTCCTATCGGCGCGTTTCGGGTTGACGACAGTGTTGGCACCCCCCGCCTCCGGGTGAAGCCGTTGTTTACGAGAGCAGCCAGAGGTTTTCCCTGGAGCAGACGGCGCGCAGCGCATCGCGCGAAGGAACGCTTGCGCAGCTCAGGGCCCGTTTCGTGGGTCGCCGGGAACTCATCCGGAGCCGCGACACCGTCACGCGATCGAGCGGGAACTTACATCGCCGTAACCGCGCGGCGGACGTCGGCCGACTCAGGAAAGGCGAGTGAGGATCTCGCGCGCGAGCCGAATCAGGATCTCGGTGGCCGGCAGAAGCGTGGCGTCGCGACGGGTGACGAACGCGAAGGTCTCCGCGAGCGGCGGATCGAGCGACACCCAGTGCAACGTCCGCAGAGCGCCCAGAGCGCGCGCCAGCGGCAACGAGATGACGGTGTCCGCGACGCCGCGCGCGGCGAGGTCCAGTGCCGCGGCCGGGGACTCCACCTCCACGACCGGGCGCAGCGCGACACCGGCGTTCTGGGCCCTCGTCACGAGCTGCCGGCGCGTGGGGTCCATGTCCCCCAGGTGCGCCTCGGTCAGGACGAGGTCGGCCTCGGCGACCTGCTCGATGCCGAGCGGAGCGCGGACATGGCTGCGGCTGCGCGAGAGGTAGACGGCCTCCATCTCGAAGACGACGGGGCTGACGTCGAGGCCGCGGTCGTCCACCGGCAGGGCGACGATCCCGGCATCGAGGTCGCCGTCGCGCACGCCGTCCGCGACCTGCACGGAGTTCATGCCCGCGAGGCGCACGCGGACCTGCGGGTGCAGCGCCCGGAAGTTCGCGACCAGGTCGGCGTGCAGGAAGTAGTGGGCGCTGCTGAAGGTGCCGAAGGTGACCGTGCCGCCGGTGAGGTTGCGCACGGGGTCCACCGCCGCCACGGCCTCCTCGGCGGCCATGATCGTGCGCTCGGCGTAGGGGACCAGGGTTCGCGCGGCGTCGGTGAGGATGAGCTTGCGGTTGGTCCGGATGAACAGGCTGACCCCGAGCTGGCTCTCCAGTCGGCGGATCTGCTCGGACAGGCTGGGCTGGGCGATGTAGTGCGCCTCCGCCGCGGCCGAGAGCGACCCGTGCTGCACGGCGGAGAGGAAGTACTGCAGCTGTTGCAGCGTGACCGACGTCGCCACCACGACCTCCTCCGACCGACCGGGCTCCTGCTCAAGGAAAGACCTTTGGCAACTCTCCCCATCATGTCATGGACCGGAAGGCAGGGCGCTGAGCAGACTCTTTCCCGAACGCACCGCGAAGCCCGTCGAGCCCGAGGAGGCGGAATGCCCCGATACTGCGTGATCGGCGCCGGTGCCGCGGGCCTGTCGGCGCTCCAGCAGCTGCGCGAGGCCGGCCACGAGGTCGTGTGCTTCGAGAAGACCGACCGGGTCGGCGGCCACTGGCACACCGACTACGACGCCCTGCACCTGATCACCTCGCGCGACATGACGACGTTCGAGGACTTCCCGATGCCCGCCGACTACCCGCACTTCCCGCGCCGCGACCAGGTGCGCGCCTACATCGAGTCCTACGCCCGCCACCACGGCCACCACGACCTGATCACCTTCGACACCGAGGTCCTCGCCGTCACCCCCGAACCCAGCGGCCCGGGGCCGGTCGGCTCGGCCGGCTGGCGGGTGCGGACCACTCGCGGCGACGAGGGTGTGTTCGACGGTGTCCTGATCGCCAACGGACATCTGTGGAGCCCGCACATACCGGCGGTACCGGGCGATTTCGCCGGCACACAGCTGCACTCGAGCGAGTACGACAACGTCGGCGACCTCACCGGGAACCGCGTGCTCGTCGTCGGCGCGGGCAACTCCGGCTGCGACATCGCCGTGGACGTGGCCCAGCACCGTCTCGAGGTCGACGTCGTCATGCGCAAGGGCCGGCACTTCCAGGCGAAGGCGTACTTCGGCGTGCCGCGGGCGCAGGTTCCCTGGCTCGCCCGGTTCAGCCCCGACGAACAGGACCTGATCAACCGCCTGCTGGCCCGTGTCTCCCTCGGCGAGCCCGGGAACTACCCGAACATGCCGGTGCCGGAAGCGGCGACACTCGCCGACGGCCCGACCACCGTCAACGACCTCCTGCCGTACTGGATCCACCACGGCCGCATCACCATCCGCCCGGCCATCGACCGCTTCGAAGACACCACGGTCCACTTCACCGACGGCACCGCGCGCCACTACGACTCGATCATCTACGCGACCGGCTTCGACGTGTCGCTTCCGTTCCTCGCCGACGGCCAGATCGTCTGGCGTTCCGGAGTGCCGGTGCGCTACGCCGGCGGGATCCTGCCCGCCGGCGCGGAGAAGCTCTACTTCATCGGCCTGATCGCACCACGTGGACCACAGATTCCCCTCTACGGAGTCCAGACCAAGCTCGTCGCCCGGATGATCGCCCTGCACACCGAAGCGGGTCCGCAGGGGCTGGCCCTGACCAACTACTTCGCGAACCTGCAACCGCCAGAACTGCGCATCGATGTCGTGCGCGCGGCCTGGGACGACCAGATGACCGACACCGCACGGCTCCTCAGCGCACTGGAAACCGCACCGGTGTCCCGCGGCATCGGCCGCCCCACCACAGCGTCAGCCCGCACGAAACCCTGACCCCGAACGTCTCCAACCGACTCCCCCACAGGATCAGCGACCGACGTCAGGCGGCCTTTCCGACCGGTTCAAGGATCGCCACGCACTCCACATGATGCGTCATCGGAATGACATCGGCCCAAGCAAAGCACAGAAAGTCCCTGTTCAGAGCCATATTTTCGGCTCGTTGCCCCGTGGGCAGGCGCCCGCAGCG
>NZ_JBICZD010000019.1:0-132755 GCF_043201555.1 Streptomyces sp. NPDC048288 | reverse complement strand
GCTACGAGCGCAAGCCGGAACACTTCCTCGCCTTCACCGCCATCGCCGCGACCCTCATATGTCACCGCCGACTCACCAAATGAAATGGCGTCTAAGACCCATTGCACGGGACTCACACAGAACGGTTCCCTACGATGGCGCGGTGACCAGTACCGCGTCCTCCACGGACACCCGGCAGGGCCAGGCAGCGCTCGACGAGCGGCCGACGTGGCAGCAGCGGCTGCGCCGGTTCGGCTACCCGGCGAGCACGGCGCACCCGGCGCCCACCGCCGGCGGCAGAGGCGCCGCGGGCCCTGGCGCGCGGGCCGACGTCGTCGACCGCCTGGTGCCGCCGTACGCGGAGCCCAGCCCCCGGCTGTGGCTCGCCCTCGGCGTGCCGCCGGTGCTCGCCGAGCGGATCACGCGGTGGTCGGGCTGGGGCGGGCCGCTCCTTGTGACGCTGATGGCGGGCGTGCTGCGGTTCTGGAACCTGGGCAGCCCGAAGGCGGTGATATTCGACGAGACGTACTACGCGAAGGACGCGTGGGCGCTCGTCCACCGCGGTTTCGAGGTCAACTGGGACAAGAACGCCAACGATCTGATCCTGCAGGCCAACGGCCATGTCGCGGTGCCGGCGGACGCCGCCTACGTGGTGCATCCGCCGGTCGGCAAGTACGTCATCGGCCTCGGCGAGCTGATCTTCGGCTTCAACCCGTTCGGCTGGCGGTTCATGACGGCGCTGCTCGGCACGCTGAGCGTGCTGCTGCTGTGCCGGATCGGGCGCCGGATCTTCCGGTCCACGTTCCTCGGCTGCCTGGCGGGCGGGCTGATGGCGGTGGACGGGCTGGCGTTCGTGATGAGCCGCACCTCGCTGCTCGACGGCGTGCTGATGTTCTTCGTGCTGGCCGCGTTCGGCTGCCTGGTGATCGACCGGGACCGGTCACGGGAGAGACTCGCCGCCGCGCTCCCGCCGGACGCGGACGGCCGGGTGCGCCCCGACGCGCGCGTGGCGGACTCGTTCCGGTTCGGCTGGCGCCCCTGGCGGTGGGCCGCGGGCCTGCTGCTCGGGCTCGCGATCGGCACCAAGTGGAACGGCCTGTACATCCTGGCCGCGTTCTGCCTGATGGCGCTGCTGTGGGACGTGGGCGCCCGCAAGGTGGCCGGTGCGGCGCACCCGTACAAGGCGGTGCTGGCGCACGACACGGGGATCACGTTCCTGGCGACGGTCCCGGTGGCGATCGCCGTCTACCTGACCTCCTGGATCGGCTGGATCCTCTCCCCCACCGACGGCACGGGCGGCTACTTCCGCAACTGGGCGGCCACCGACGGCAGGGGCGGCAGCTGGACGTTCCTGCCGGACTGGCTGCGCAGCCTGTGGCACTACGAGCACGAGGTCTACCTCTTCCACGTCGGGCTGTCCTCGCCGCACACGTACATGTCGAACCCGTGGTCCTGGCTGGTGCTGGGCCGCCCGGTGTCGTACTTCTACGAGTCGCCCTCCCCCGGTGCGGACGGCTGCCCGTCGGACGCCGGTGAGAAGTGCGCGCGGGAGGTGCTCGCGATCGGCACCCCGCTGCTGTGGTGGGCGGCCTGCTTCGCGATCCTCTACATCCTGTGGCGGTGGGCGTTCCGCCGGGACTGGCGGGCGGGGGCCATCGCCTGTGGCATCGCGGCCGGTTACCTGCCCTGGTTCATGTACCAGGAGCGCACGATCTTCCTCTTCTACGCGGTCGTCTTCGTGCCGTTCCTGTGTCTCGCGGTGGCGATGATGATCGGCGCGATCATCGGCCCGCCGGGCTCCAGCGACACCCGCCGGCTGGTCGGCGCCTCCGGCGCGGGCGTGCTGGTGCTGCTGATCGCCTGGAACTTCATCTACTTCTGGCCCCTGTACACGGGGACGGCGATCCCCATCGATTCCTGGCGTTCACGTATGTGGCTGGACACCTGGGTCTGAGCCACATCCCTGATCTCCGTTGGGACAACAATCGGTCAACAGCTGCCACAGGGACCCCACAACCGCCTACAGTGCGAAGCACAAGAGGCTTTTGAACGCGTTCACAAAATGCGGCAAAAGCCCGCGGGGAGGGGATTCGCGCGATGCGCAAGGGGGCCAAGGCGGCCATCATCGGCGGCGTCTGCACCGTACTGGTGGGCGGGGCCGGATACGGCGCCTACAACGTGCTGGCGGCGGTGCGGGGCGACGGCGGCACACCGGCCGTACGGACCGGGCCGCCCACGAAGGACGAGATCAAGGACACCACGGGGAAGTTCTTCGCCGCCTGGGAGAAGGGCGAGTCGGTCACCGCGGCCTCCTACACGAACGACTCCGCCGACGCCGAGCCCGTCCTGACCTCCTTCACCGACGTCGCCCACATCAAGGACGTGCGCATCACGCCCGGCACGGCGACCGGCGCCACCGTGCCGTTCAGCGTGAAGGCGACGGTGTCCTACGACGGGAAGTCGAAACCGCTCGCCTACAGGAGCTCGCTGAAGATCGTGCGCGGCGAGACCACGCACCGCGCGCTGGTGGACTGGCAGCCGTCCGTGGTCCATCCGGAGCTCAGGCGCGGCGACACCCTGTCCACCGGTGAGGCGGCGAGCCCGCCGATCGAGGCCGTGGACCGCAACGGCAAGGTACTCACCAAGGAGAAGTACCCGTCCCTGGGCCCGATCCTGGACGAGCTGCGCAGCCGCTACGGCGAGAAGGCGGGCGGCACCCCGGGCGTGGAGCTGGTCATCCGGCACGCGTCGCAGGAGTCCGCCGACACCACGCTGCTGACCCTCGCGGAAGGGAAGGCGGGCAAGCTCCCCACGACGCTCGACGCGCGCGTGCAGGCCGCCGCCGAGACCGCGGTGACGAAGTACGCCGAGTCGTCGGTGGTGGCCGTCAAGCCCAGCACCGGCGAGGTGCTCGCGGTCGCCAACAACCGGGTGGACGGCTTCAACGCGGCCTTCCTGGGCGAGCTGGCGCCCGGCTCCACCATGAAGATCATCAGCGCCGCCACCCTCATCGACACCGGCCTGACGACGTCGACCGGACCGGCGCCCTGCCCGCCGACCGCGACCTGGCAGAGCCAGACCTTCAGCAACCTGGAGGGGCTCAAGCCCGACCTGAACGCCACCCTGTCGGACAGCTTCGCGAGGTCCTGCAACACGGCGTTCGTGAAGTACGCCGACTCGGTGCAGGTGGACTCGCTCACCAAGGAGGCCGAGGACCGCTTCGGACTGGGCAGGAACAACTGGAAGGTGGGCATCCCGAGTTTCGACGGGCGCGTCCCCGCCTCCGGCGGCCCGGACACCGCGGCCAACCTGATCGGCCAGGGCCAGGTGCAGATGAGCCCGCTGAACATGGCCTCCGTGGCGGCGACCGCGTCGACCGGCGCCTTCCGGCAGCCGGTGATCGTCCCGCAGAAGCTGGACGGCCGTGAACTGGCCGCCGCGAAGGGCCTGTCGGCCGGTACGGCCGCCCAGCTGCAGGCCATGATGAACCGCACCGCGACCAGCGGCACCGCGGCCGGTGTGATGAGCGGGCTGAGCGGCAGGATCGGCGCCAAGACGGGGTCGGCGGAGGTCGACGGACAGTCGAAGTCGAACAGCTGGTTCGCCGGTTACCGCGACGACATCGCGGCCGCGGCCATGGCCCAGGACGGCGGTCACGGCGTCGACGCGGCCGGGCCTATTGTCGCAACCGTGCTACGGAACGGTGGCTGATGTCACTCCCACAGGCCGGGACTCTAGGCTGGTGCCGTCGTTGGGGAGCGTGAGGGCTACGGGGCGGCGGGGACCCTGGGGAAGTGCGCGGAGGAACTGAGCTGTGGGCAAGAGAAGGCGCGTCGTCGAGCGACGGAAGAAGAGACCCGCCGTCATCGGCGGGATGATCGCCGTCGCGGTCCTCGGCGGCGCGGGCTTCGCCGTCTACGCCCTGTACGGCGGCGGGGCGGCCGACGCGGCGTCGTCGAAGCCCGACCACAAACCGGTCAAGACCGGCCCGGTGTCGGCGGCCGAGGTGCAGACCACCGCCCGGACCTTCCTGACCTCCTGGCAGCAGGGCAAGCCCACCCGGGCCGCCGCCGTCACGGACGACGCCGCGGCCTGCATCCGGCTACTGACCGGCTACTCCAAGGACGCCCACATCAAGGACGTCACCCTCACCGAGGGCAAGCGCACCGGCGCCGAGGTCCCGTTCTCCGTGAAGGCGACGGTGTCGTACAAGGGCGTCAGCAAGCCGCTGTCGTACGACTCCTCGTTCACCGTCGTCCGCCGCAAGAGCGACGGCAAGCCGCTGGTCGACTGGCACGCCTCGGTCGTCCAGCCGGACATGAAGGACGGCGACACCCTGGTCACCGGGGAGTCCGGGACCCCGCCCGTCAAGGCGCTGGACCGGGACGGCGGGGAGATCACCACCGCCAAGTACCCCTCGCTGGGCTCGGTCCTGGACGGGCTGCGCGAGAAGTTCGGCAAGAAGGCCGGCGGCAAGGCGGGCGTCGAACTGCGCGTGGTGCGCGGCACGGCGTCCGAGAAGGCGAAGCTCTCGGACAAGACGCTCGTCGAGCTCAGCAAGGGCACGCCGGGCACGGTGAAGACCACGCTCAGCCCGACCCTGCAGGCGGCCGCCGAGAAGCAGGTCACCACGCAGAAGAACGCCTCGGTCGTCGTGATGCGCCCGTCGACCGGCGAGATCTACGCCGTCGCCAACTCCAGCCACGGCTTCAACGTCGCCTTCCAGGGCTCGCTCGCCCCGGGCTCCACGATGAAGATCGTCACGTCCACGATGCTGTTCGAGAAGAACCTCGTCACCCCGGACGCCTCGCACCCCTGCCCCAAGACGTACAAGCTGGCGGGCTGGACCTTCCACAACGACGACGACTCCGAGATCAAGCAGGGCACGTTCAAGCTGAGCTTCGGTGCCTCCTGCAACAACGCCTTCATCAACTTCGCCCCGAAGCTGTCCAACAGCGACCTGACCACCGAGGCCCAGCAGGTCTACGGCCTCGGCATGAACAACTGGGCGATCGGCGTCCCGACCTTCGACGGCTCGGTCCCGGTGCAGAGCGGCGCGCAGATGGGCGCCTCGCTGATCGGGCAGGGCGGGGTGCGCATGAACCCGCTGAACATGGCGTCGGTGTCGGCGACCGTGGAGAGCGGCTCCTTCCACCAGCCGTACCTGGTCGACCCGAGCGTGGACAACCGGACGATCGCCAAGGCCTCGCGGACGATGTCGTCGAAGACGCAGTCCGAGCTGAAGGAGGTCATGACCTACACCGCCGGGTACGGTACGGCGGCCAAGGCGATGTCCGGGCTGAGTTCGAGCTGCGGCGCCAAGACGGGCTCGGCGGAGGTCGACGGCCAGAAGAAGCCCAACGGCTGGTTCACCGCGTACTGCGGCGATCTCGCCTCCGCGGGCGTGGTCCAGGCCGGCGGCCACGGCGGCGACACCGCCGGACCGATCGTGGCGGCGCTGCTGAAGCTGGGGTCGTCGCTGTGACGGCCGCCGCGGGACGGGGACGCTAGCCGGCCACCGGCGTGGCCATGTACGTCCGCCGCAGGAACCGCAGCAGCGCCTTCGACTCGAACTGCACCACCGACGTGCCGTGGTCGGAGTGGAACTCCACCACGGCCTGCACCCGCCCCAGCGGCCACACCCGTACGTCGCCGCTCTCCGCCGGCGCCCTCAGTCCCTGCTCCAGCAGCGAGCGCGAGAACGTCCACTCGTCCGTCCCGGGCAGCCCGACCCGCACCGACCGCGGGTCGGCGTCGGGGTCGTAGCGCAGGACGACCGGGACCGCTCCGGGGTCCACCGGCGCATCCTCGTCCGTGACGATGTGGGCTCGCGCGTACTGCTCGACTACAGACATCGGACTGCCCTTTACACTCCGTGACCTGTGCGAAAGCTATGCATCCGCTTCCTACCCAATGTCGCACATTTTCCCGATTGTGCTTGCGGGGACCGTGTGCGATACACGACTCTCTCGCTCTTGCAAAAGCTTCGCAACAAGACTCTAAAATCGAACGGTGCATGTACCTGACGGATTCATCGACGCCCCCACCTCCGCGGTCACCGCAGTCGTCGCGGCCGGCGCCCTCGCCGTGAGCCTGCGGGGCGCCCGCCGTGAACTCGACGAGCGGACGGCTCCGCTGGCCGGGCTGGTGGCGGCGTTCATCTTCGCCGTACAGATGCTCAACTTCCCCGTCGCGGCCGGAACAAGCGGCCATCTTCTGGGCGGAGCGCTGGCCGCGATACTCGTCGGCCCCTACACGGGGGTCCTGTGCGTGTCCGTGGTCCTGCTGATGCAGGGCATCCTGTTCGCCGACGGCGGGCTGACCGCGCTCGGCGTGAACATCACCGACATGGCGATCGTGACGACCGTCGTCGCGTACGCCGTCTTCCGGGGCCTGCTGAAGGTCCTGCCCCGCACCCGGCGCTCGGTGACCGCCGCCTCCTTCGTCGCCGCCCTGCTCTCCGTCCCGGCCGCCGCCGTCGCCTTCACCCTGCTCTACGCGGTCGGCGGCACCACCGACGTGTCCCTCGGCAAGGTCGCCACGGCGATGGTCGGCGTGCATGTGCTCATCGGCGTCGGCGAGGCCGTGATCACGGCGCTCACGGTCGGCGCCGTCGTCGCCGTGCGCCCGGACCTCGTGCACGGGGCGCGGGAGCTGCGGCAGGGGCTCAAGCTGCGGGTGAACGGCGTGCTGGTGGACGCGCCCACGGCGCCCGTGGCGGCGCGCACGTCCCGGCGCGCGCTGTGGCTCGCGGGCCTGGTGACGTCCCTGGTGCTCGCCGGTTTCGTCAGCTTCTACGCCTCCGCCGACCCGGACGGCCTGGAGAAGGTCGCCCACGACAAGGGCATCGACACGAAGGTGGAGGAACACGCCTCCGCCGACTCCCCGCTCGCCGACTACGGCGTCAGGGACGTCTCCGACGCCCGGCTCTCCGGCGGTCTCGCGGGGGTGATCGGCGTCGGCACGACCGTCGTCGCGGGCAGCGCGGTGTTCTGGGCGGTGCGCAGGCGCCGTACCGGCACCCCGTCCGAGGCGCACTGACATGGGCGCGGGGCACGCCCACCGGCTCTACCGGCACGCGCACTCCCCCGTGCACGCGCTGCCGCCGCACACCAAGCTCGCCGCGGTCCTCGCCTTCGTGGTCGTCGTGGTCTCCACCCCGCGCGAGTCGATGTGGGCGTTCGCCCTGTACGCCGTCCTGCTCGCGTGCGTCGCGCACCTCGCGCGCGTGCCCGCCGGCTTCCTGCTGCGGCGGCTGCTGATCGAGGTGCCGTTCGTCGCCTTCGCCGTGCTGATGCCGTTCGTGGCGGAGGGCGAGCGGGTCGACGTGCTGGGCCTCTCGCTCAGCGTGAACGGCCTCTGGGGCGCCTGGAACGTGCTCGCCAAGGGAACACTGGGCGTCGCCGCCTCCGTCCTGCTGGCGGCCACCACGGAGCTGCGTGAGCTCCTCCTGGGCCTGCAGCGGCTGAGGCTCCCGCCGCTGCTCGTCCAGATCGCCTCCTTCATGATCCGCTACGGCGATGTCATCACCGACGAGATGCGCCGGATGCGGATCGCCCGGGAGTCGCGCGGCTTCGAGGCGCGGGGCGTGCGCCACTGGGGCGTGCTCGCGAAGTCCGCGGGCGCGCTGTTCATCCGCTCCTACGAACGCGGGGAGCGCGTCCATCTCGCCATGGTGAGCCGGGGGTACGCCGGTTCCATGCCGGTCATCGACGAGGTGACCGCGTCCCGGGCCGAGTGGACCCGCGCCCTCGCGCTGCCCCTGTCCGCATCCGTCGTCTGTCTACTGGGATGGGCCCTGTGACTGCTTCCCTGGAGGTCTCCGGCCTCGCCTTCGCCTACCCGGACGGGCACCAGGCCCTGTTCGGCGTCGACTTCACCATCGCGCGCGGTGAACGGGTCGCGCTGCTCGGGCCGAACGGCGCCGGGAAGACCACGCTCGTGCTGCACCTCAACGGCATCCTGAGCGGCGGCACGGGCACGGTGACGGTGGCCGGACTGCCGGTCGGCAAGCGGCACATGGCCGAGATCCGGCGCCGGGTCGGGATCGTCTTCCAGGACCCGGACGACCAGCTGTTCATGCCGACGGTGCGCGAGGACGTGGCGTTCGGACCGGCGGCGGCCGGACTGAAGGGCGCCGAACTGGAGGCACGCGTGCGGGCCGCGCTGGACCGGGTCGGCATGGGCGACTTCGCCGAACGCCCGCCGCACCACCTGTCCTTCGGGCAGCGCCGCCGGGTGGCGGTGGCGACCGTCCTCGCCATGGAGCCGGAGATCCTCGTCCTGGACGAGCCCTCCTCCAACCTCGACCCGGCCTCCCGGCGCGAACTGGCCGACATTCTGCGCTCTTTGGACGTCACGGTCCTGATGGTCACGCACGACCTGCCCTACGCCCTGGAGCTGTGCCCGCGCTCCCTGGTCCTGAGCGAGGGCACGATCGCCGCCGACGGCCCCACCGGCGAACTCCTCTCCGACGAGGCCCTGATGCGCGCGCACCGGCTGGAACTTCCGTTCGGTTTCGACCCACGCGCGGCCACGGCGGCACGCGGGAGCGGGTGACGCGTTTCCGTGACGACCGTCCCGCACCTCGCCCGGTCCGTGACAATGGGCACGTGACGCATCACGAGGACACCGGGACCCCCGCGGGGCCGCCACGGCTGGACGACCAGCTCTGCTTCGCGCTGTACGCGGCGCAGCGTGCCGTGACCGCCGCCTACCGCCCGCTCCTCGACGACCTCGGCCTCACCTACCCGCAGTACCTGGTGCTGCTCGTCCTGTGGGAGCGCGGCGAGACCACGGTGAAGGACCTGGCCGGGGCGCTGCGCCTCGACTACGGCACGGTGTCGCCGCTGCTGAAGCGGCTGGAGGGGGCGGGTCTGGTGCGCCGGGAGCGCTCGGAGCGGGACGAGCGCTCGGTGCTCGTCGCCTGCACCGGGCGCGCGGAGGAACTGCGCGAGCGCGCGGCGCGGGTACCCGGCGCCCTGCTCACCACGACCGGGCTCGCGGGCACGGAGGTGGCCCGGCTCCGGGAGGAGCTGCGCGAGCTGGCGGAGCGGGCGGGCCGGGCGGCGGCCGCGCGGCCGGCGTAGCCGGTTCCTGTTACCCACGGTTTCCACCCCCCTGACCGTCCCAGGGCTTCCTACCGGTCGGTACCTTGTGCACGATGTGCTTGCACACTCCTGTGTTGCCCACCACCGTTTCCGTCCTGGGGGAGGTCCCGCCGTGTCCGAAGGCGCCACCGTCGACACCCGTCCGACGAAGATCATGTATGTCGCCGAGGCGACCGCGCACGGCGGCCGGAACGGGTATGTCACCAGTCAGGACGGCCAGATCGAACTCAAGGTCGCGATGCCGCCCCAGCTGGGCGGCGACGGCAACGGCACCAACCCGGAACAGCTGTTCGCGGCCGGCTACAGCTCGTGCTTCCACAACGCGCTGATCCTCGTCGGCAACCGCTCGGGCTACGACCTGACCGGCTCCACGGTCGCCGCGAAGGTCGGCATCGGCCCCAACAAGCAGCGCGGCTACGGCCTCGCGGTCGCCCTCAGCGTCTCGCTGCCGGTGCTGGACGCGGACATCGCGGCGAAGCTGGTGGACGCCGCCCACGAGGTGTGCCCGTACTCGAACGCGACCCGCGGCAACATCGAGGTGTCGATCGTGCTCGGCTGAGCCCGGGAAACGTGCCGTAGACCACGCCGTACCGAGGAATCCGGGCCCCGGCGGCCATGTTTCACTCACTGTCGCGGGCGAGTGGAGGGATCCGGACGTGGACGTGCACGTGAACGGCACTGTGGCCGAGGGCTTCGAGCCGGTCAGGGACGCGTTCGCCGCGAACTTCGCGCTGCTCGGGGACCGGGGCGCCGCCGTGGCCGTGTACCGGGACGGGCACCGCGTCGTCGACCTGTGGGCCGGCGCGCGGGACTTCGACGGGGACGCCGGCACCGCGCCCTGGCAGCGGGACACCGCCCAGATCGTGCGCTCGGCCACCAAGGGCGTCGCCGCCGCCGTACTGCTGCTCCTGCACCAGCGCGGCGAGCTGGACCTGGACGCTCCGGTGGGCGAGTACTGGCCGGAGTTCAAGGCGGCGGGCAAGGAGCGGACGCTGGTACGGCACCTGCTCGCGCACCGCGCGGGCGTGCCGGTGCTGGACCGGCCGCTCACGCCCGCGGAGGCCGCCGACCCCGATCTCGGCGCCGCCGCCGTGGCCGCCCAGGCGCCGGTCTGGGAGCCGGGCACCGACCACGGCTACCACGCGCAGACGTACAGCTGGCTGACCGGTGAGCTGGTGCGGCGGGTGACCGGGCGGAGCATCGGCGCGTGGATCGCGGACGAGATCGCCGGGCCGGCCGGCGCCGGGCTGTGGCTCGGGCTGCCGGCTGCGGAGCAGGCACGGGTGGGGCGCGTGGGCCCCGTCGAGGCGCCGCAGGCCGCCGGCGCGCTGCGCACCCGGCCCAAGCGTGCCGTCTCCGAGGCGTACGCCGACCCCGAGTCGCTGACCCGCCGGGCCTTCGGCGCGATCAGCCCGCTCCCGGACGAGAACGACCCCGGCTACCGCGCGGCCGTCCTGCCCGCCTCCAACGGCATCGCCACCGCCGACGGCCTGGCCCGCTGCTACGCCTCCCTCATCGGCGAGGTCGACGGCGGCCGGCGGCTGTTCACCCCGGAGACCGTGGAGCTGGCCCGCACCGAGCAGTCCGCGGGCCCCGACCGCGTCCTGGTGGTCTCCACCCGCTTCGGGCTCGGCCACATGCTGCACGGCAGCGCCTCCCCGCTGCTCTCCCCCACCGCCTTCGGCCACCCCGGCCGCGGCGGCGCGCTCGGCTTCGCCGACCCCGAGTCGGGGATCGCCTTCGGCTATGTCACCAACGGCTTCCGCAAGAGCGTGACGGCGGACCCGCGGGCGCAGGCGCTGGTGCGCGCGGTGCGTACGGCGCTGTCCTGAGCGCCGTACGCGCCCCCGC
Source organism: Streptomyces sp. NPDC048288 (assembly GCF_043201555.1). Taxonomy (NCBI): domain Bacteria; kingdom Bacillati; phylum Actinomycetota; class Actinomycetes; order Kitasatosporales; family Streptomycetaceae; genus Streptomyces; species Streptomyces sp. NPDC048288. The sequence goes on along the minus strand of NZ_JBICZD010000019.1, from coordinate 121,815 downwards.
GTTCCTCACACGTTGATCGGGTGCGAGTGCCGCCCCGACAGCGCGTCGATCTCCCCGTGCGCCTTGCTCAGCAACTGCATGGCCAGTTCGTTCAGGGCGCGGGCACCGGCGATCTCCTCGCCGACTCTGGGCTGGTTGCTGTCGGACTCGTGCCGGCTCGCGTGGCCGTGTGCCCGTACCTCGGTGCCGTCGGGCAGCCGGACCAGGGCGACCGCGCGGGTGTGCGTGTCGTCCTCCAGGAACTCCATCTCCACATGCCATCCCACAGCGGTTTTCATCATGGCGGACCACCTCCGGAATCGCTGTTTCCAGGGTGCTCCTCGGGAGCCCGGACCGTCACGTCGGCGGACCGGAGCGGACCGGAGCGGACCGGCTACCGGTCCTCGAAGCTGGCGAAGTACGCGGCGGCCATGTCCTCGTCGGCGTGGCCCTGGGCGGCGGCCCGCGCGAAGCGTTCGGCGGCGGCCTCGGCGACGTCGAGGCGCACCCCGTGGCTCTTCCCGGCGGCGACGATCAGCCGGGCGTCCTTCCCGGCGGTGTCCACCGCGAAGGACGGCGGGGTCAGTCCGCCGTCGAGGATCAGTCCGGCCTTGGCCCGCAGGTAGCCCATGTCGAGGGGGCCGCCGGCGATCAGGCCGAAGAAGTCGTGCGGGTCGACGCCGAGTCCCTGGGCCAGGGCCACCACCTCGCCGGTCGCCGCGGTGGCCGCGAGGACCCAGCTGTTGGCGACCAGCTTGAGCCGGGTCGCGGCGGCCGTGGAGCCGTCGTCGCCGGTCCACAGGGTGCGGGCGCCGATCGCGTCGAAGACGGGCGTGGCCGTCTCCCGGCCCTGCTCGGGCCCGGCGGCGAGGACGGTGAGCTGTCCGGCCTCGGCGGGCTGGCGGGTGCCGAGGACCGGGGCGTCGTAGAAGACCAGGCCGTGCTCGCGGGCGAACGCGGCCAGTTCGGGGAGCTGGTCGAGGCCCGCGGTGGTCGACTGGATCCAGACGGCCCCGGGCCGCAGCGCGCCGGCCGCCTCGCGCAGGGTCTCCAGGGCGCTGGCACCGTCGTAGAGCATGGTCAGGACGGCGTCGGCGCCCTCGACGGCCTCGGCCGGGGTGTCGGTGACCTGGGCGCCGTCGGCTGCAAGGGGTTCGGCCTTGGCCCGGGTGCGGTTCCAGGCGCGGACGGTGTGCCCGGCCTTCAGGAGGTTGCGGGCCATCGCGGCGCCCATGATGCCGGTGCCCAGCACGGCCACGGTCGGCTTGTCGGTCATGACGTCTCCCTGTCCTCGTACGTTCCGCAGACAGCTTGGCGTACCGCGCGGCACCCGGCGCGCGGCATCGCGCGGGACGGCGCGGGGGACGGTCAGCCGTCGTTCTCCGAGGACGGCAGGTACGCGCCGGGAACGTCGTTCGGCGCGTAGATCTTCTTGTCACCGGGGTACGGCTTGGTCCAGTTGTGGGTCTGGTACCAGGTGTAGCGGTTCATCTGGGTGGGGTTGGCGTAGTCCGGCACCGCGTTCGCACCGGTCAGCCGCTGGTGCGAGGCCCACGTCTTCCACTGCGCGGCCAGGGTCTTCTCGGCCGCGGGCACGGAGACGGTGGTCGGCGCGGGCGCCGCCTGGGCGTCCTGGGCCGCCGGGGTGTCCGAGCCGCAGGACGGCTGCGGGCTCACCCCGAGGGTCAGCGAGGTCCGGTTGGGCACCGCCGTGAACGGGGTGGTGTCGGCCTTCGACGTGAACGCCCCGTACATCGGGGTGGCCGCGCTGTCGAGCTGGTTCATCGGGTGGATCCCGAGGATCTGCTCGATGGTGCGGACCATGGTGATCTGCGAGTAGTAGTGGTTGTCGACCGTGCCGTGCTTGGCGTACGGGCTGATGACCTGCACCGGGGCGCGGTGGCCGTCGACGTGGTCGAGACCGGCCTGGGAGTCGTCCTCGACGACGAAGATCGCCGAGTCCTTCCAGTACTTGCTGTGGGTGATCTTGTCGACCATGCGGCCGACCGCGAGGTCGTTGTCGGCGACCTCGGCGGCCGCGTTCGCGGGGCCGCCGGTGTGGTCGTTGGAGAACCAGAACATGTTCAGGTTCGCCGGACCGTTCTTCTCGAAGTCCTGCTGCCAGATCTGCTCTTTGTAGATGTCCGGCACGTTCAGGTCGAACAGCGGGAAGCCCTGCACCGAGACGTCGTTGAGCGAGGGGATCGCCGAACCCGTCTTGATCGGGTACTGGGTCTGGGCGCCGGTCGCGGCCATGGTCTTGCTGTCGCAGTACAGGTTCTGCCAGGTCGCGTCGGCCGGCTTGGTCTCCAGCGACTGGAACTCGCCGAAGTCCTTCACCGACTTCCCGGCCGCCTCCGCACCCGTCCAGATGAAGCCGGACTTCTGGTGGCCGAGGACGTCGTTCTCGGTGTCGTAGCTGCGCGTGTACTCGCCGGCCGACGACTCGGTGTACTCCGGGTTGTCGGACTGCATCAGCCAGTTGTGGCCCTCGGCCGAGTTGGTGCCGATGTCGTAGAAGTTGTCGTACAGCCCGAACTGCTCGGCCAGCGCGTGCTGGTTGGGCGTCACGTTCGCGCCGAACTGGGTCAGCGAGGAGTCGCCGTTGCCCTGCGGCAGGTCACCGAAGACCTGGTCGTAGGTCCGGTTCTCCTTGACGAGCAGGAAGACGTGCTTGATCGTCGACGGGTCGCCGATCCGGGTCGGGACCGGGACGGCCTTGGTGTGGCCCCTGCCCTTGGCCGTCTTCACCGAGCCCGCGGTCCAGCCGTTCTGCTTGAACACCTTGGCCGTCAGGGACCTGACGACCTGGTCGCTCGGCAGCGTGAACTGGGTGAGGCTCGACGTCGTGTCGTGGGTGTTGTGGCCCGCGCTGTCCGGGCGCAGGGCGTCCACGCCACGGGTGTTGGCGACGACGATCTTCTTGCCGAGGGCGGTGATCCCCGACGGGAAGTAGTCGGTGGGGACCAGGCCGACATAGCGGGCCGGCATCTGCGCGGACGTGTAGCGGTAGACGGCGACGGCGTTGGCGCGGCCGAGGGTGACCAGGAGCCGGCCGTCGTCGGTGAGGGTGACCGCGTTGGGCTCGTAGCCGACGGACGCCTCCGGCCACGGCTGGGTGGAGATGGTCTGGACGACCTTGTCCTTGCGGGAGTCGATCACCGACACGCTGTTGTCGGCGGTGTTGGTGACGAACACCGCGCCCCTGCTCGCGTACACCGCGGTCGGGTGCAGGCCCACGGCGATGGTGCCGACGGCGGCGGACGGGTCGGCGGTGTCGATGACGCTGACCGTGCCGGTGGTGCTGGCGCCGGTCCTCGGGTTCGCGACCACGTCGGTGCCGTAGGAGTTGATGGTGGTGTCGCCGGCCTTGGCCGGGCGCCCGCCCTCGTTGCTGACGTAGAGCTTGCCGCCGACCAGGGCGATCCCGCGCGGGGCGTTGCCGACCGCCCAGGTCTGCTCGATCGTGCCGGTCGCCGCGTCGATCGCGACCACCTTGTTCTGGCCGTTGACCGCGGAGTACACGGTGGAGCCGTCGGCGGAGAACACGGCCGCGCCCACCAGCGCCTGCTTCGAACCGTCGGCCGCGATCGGTACGGCGGTGGGGTTCGCGAGGGTGCCGTCCGCGTTGACGGTGAACTTGGTGTAGCCATTGGCCTGTCCCAGCCACAGCTGCTTGCCGTCGGGCGAGTAGGTCGGGCCCTCCTGGCCGACCGCGCCGCTGCTGATGCGCAGGTCGTCCGCCGTGCTGGTGCCGACCTTCTGCTTGACCTGGCCGGTGCTCAGGTCCACGACGACCAGCGAGGCGTCGCCGTCGGCGACCGAGGCCGCGAGGTGGCCGCCGTCCGGGCTGACCGCCGACGACATGATCTTGCCGTCGTTGATGACGGACCGGGTGCCGTACGGGTTGATGTACTGGTCGGCGGAGACCACCTGGCCGTTGGCCGTGGTCTGGCCGACCTGCTGGGTGCCGAACTGGTACGTCGAGGCGACCGCGGTGCCCGTGACCCCGAGGGCGACGGCGATACCGGCCGTCACCATCATGGCCCGGCGGCCGACGCGGTGCCCGAAGAGGTTGACCTGTCTTTTCTCGCTGATCCGGCGCTGGCGTGTTACCTGCACGGAACTGTTCCCTTCACTGGGTGTCGAGCAGGTCGACGTTGCCGTCGAACTGCCACAGCGGGTTCGGGGCGTCGCCGGTGGCGGTCCGTACGAGGAAGTAGCCGTTGACTTCCTTGGGACCGTCGCCGTCGGCCACGAACCGCCCGTCCGAGGTGATGTCGAGCTGGTAGACCGCCGTCCCCGTGACCGCCTTGACGCCGGGGAGGTGCCAGCTCACTACGCAACGCCAGTCGTTCCCCGCGCCCTCCTGGGCGGCCTGGCCGTCGCTCTTGGTGCACGCCGCCGTGGCCCCCAGCTGTGTTTCGGTGACGGCGGGTCGGTGGAGTTCCCGCGTCTGCAGGCGGTAGAGGTGCGCGAAGACGGTGGCGAGGGACTTCTGCACCTTGTCCTGTTCGATGCCGGAGCCCGTCGAGGGGGTGGCCACGGCGACCGCCCCGACGGTGACGGCGGTCAGCGCGGCCAGCGGCAGCACGCCCAGGGTGAGCGCGCGGCGCCCGGAGCCGTCGTAGGCCGGGTTGGTGAAGTCCCGCCGTACGAACAGCAGATAGGCCAGGACGGTCGCGAGCACCGCCCAGGCCAGGCCGACCGCGACCCCGATGAGGAGTTGGGTGAGCTGGGCCGGGTCGGTGAACAGGCCGTTCCAGGAGACGAAGGCCGAGCCGGGCAGGGCGAGGCGCACGGCGACGGGCAGCGGCAGCATCTGGGCGACCGACATCGTGAGCGCGACGACCGGGGGCAGCAGCAGGCCCATCGGGGAGCGGCCCAGCGCGACCGAGCCGAGCAGGCCGATCGCGGCCAGGGCGAGGGTCGGGGCGAGGGCGGCGAGCCAGGAGAGCAGGACCCGGACGGCCGCGTCCCCGGGGGACAGCAGATGCCCGTCGAGGCCGACCAGGGGCTGGTTGCCGACCGCGACGAGTCCGCCGACCGCACTGGACACGGCCAGCCCGGCCACCAGCAGCAGGATGACGGTCAGGCTGGCCAGCGCCTTCGCCAGGAAGATCCGCGCGGGCGAGCGGACCGCCACCAGCAGATGGCGCCAGGTGCCGAGCCGGTCCTCGGCGGCGAACACGTCACCGGCGACCACCGACGTCAGCAGCGGCAGCGCCCAGGTGCCCGCGAAACCGAGCAGCACCAGCGGCCCGGCCCAGCCGGTCGCGTGCATCCAGCGGCCGAACAGCGTGTCGGCGGGCAGCGTGCTCTGCTGGCTGACCCCGGCGACGAACAGCGCCGGCGCGATCCAGCAGGCGAGCACCAGCAGCCGGATCCGCCACTGCGAGACCAGCTTGACCAGTTCGAAGCGGTAGCCGCGCGAGACCGGGACCCGGCGCGTGGCGGGGGCGCGTTCGGCGACGGCGGTGGCGGCGGTCGTGGCGGTCATCGGCCGGTCTCCTGCTGCTCGATGGGCGTGGCGGTCGCCGGCCGGTCCCCCGCCGCCCGACGGTCACGGCCGCCGGCCGGCCCGCCGCGCCCGGTGCGGACGGTGCGGACGGTGCACGCGGTACGGACGGTGTGCCCGGTGCGGGCGGTGCGCCCGGTGCGGACGGTCATCTGCCCGCCTCCTGCTGCTCGGTGAGGGCGAGGAACGCGGCCTCCAGCGGCGATACGACGGGGGCGAGTTCGCGGACCGCGACGTCCGCCCGTACGACCTTCGCGACGAGGTCGTCGAGGGCGGGCACCAGGGCCCGTACGACGAGCACGTCGGCGTCCTGCCGTACACCGCTGTCGTCGACGACCCGGATGCCGTCGGTACCGGCGGCGAGCCGGCGGGCGGTCTCCGGGTCGGAGGTGCGCAGCCGGTAGTCGAGTTCACGGTTCTCGGCGGCCAGCTTGGTCAGCGGGCCGGAGAAGACGACCCGGCCGGTGGCGAGGATGGTGACCTCGGAGCAGAGGGCCTCCAGATCGTCCATCCGGTGGCTGGAGAGCACCACGCTGCTGCCCTCGGCGGCGAGCCGGGTGAGGACGCCGTGCACATGTCTCTTGCCGGCCGGGTCGAGGCCGTTGGACGGTTCGTCGAGCACGAGCAGCCGGGGCCGGGTCAGCAGCGCGGCGGCGAGCCCGAGCCGCTGCCGCATGCCGAGGGAGAAGCCGCGGGTCTTGTCGTCGGCGACGTCGGTGAGCCCGACCTCGCCGAGCACGTCGTCGATGCCGGCCGTGCCCGTGTCGAGGCCGCGGAGGGCGGCCAGCGCGGCGAGGTTCTGCCGGGCGGTGAGCGAGGGGTAGAGACCGGGCGCGTCCACGAACCCGGCGATGCCGTCGGGTGCCGCGAGCGCCCGGTCGACCGGTGTCCCGAGGATCTCCAGCCGGCCGCCGTCCGCGACGGCCAGCCCCAGCAGCAGGCCGAGCAGTGTCGTCTTGCCTGCGCCGTTCGGTCCGACCAGGCCGTGGATCTGACCTTGTGTCACGTCCAGGTCGACGCCGTCCAGGGCGACGACCTCGCCGAAGCACTTGGTGATCCCGCGGGCCCGGACTGCGTGGAGTGTGTCCATGAGTCCCATGCGTCCCTTCTTCCGCAATCCGCAGGGACCTTATGGACGACACACAACCCGGGCACAGACGATTGCCTGAACGCCCGCGGAACGGTTCGTCAAGGCAACGGCAAGTCCGTTCAGGACGAGACGACTTCCGGCCAAACCCGGACAACACCCGGACCGCCACCGGTTACCCGGCGTGCAGCATCAGCCCGATCCCGACCACCAGCAGCCCCGCCGCCGCGATCCTGGGCGCCCCGAACCGCTCCTTGAAGAAGACCGCGCCGATGGCGGCGCCGACGATGATCGATGATTCGCGCAGTGCGGCGATGGGGGCGAGTTCGGCGCGGGTCTGGGCCCACAGGACCAGTCCGTAGGCGAAGACGGACAGGAGGGCGCCGAACAGGCCGAGGGCGGCGAAGGGGCGGGCGGCGGTGAGCAGTTCGCCGCGTCTGCGGGCAAGGGCGTACGCCGGGATGGCCAGGCCCTGCAGGGCCATCAGCCAGGCGATATAGCCGACGGAGGAGCCCGAGGCGCGTACCCCGAGGCCGTCCAGGAGGGTGTACACGGCGATCGTCACACCGGTGGCGAGGGCGGCCCCGATCGCCGTCCAGTCCGGGCGGCGGCCGCGCAGCCCCCACAGCGCGACCCCGGTGAGTCCGGCGCAGGAGACGGCGATCCCGGCGGCCGCCGGGGCGTCGGGCACCTCGTGCGCGAACACCGCGGCGAACAGGGTGACCAGCAGCGGCGCGGTGCCGCGCGCGATCGGATAGGCCTGCCCGAAGTCGCCGAGCCGGAAAGAGAGCATCAGCAGCGCGAAGTACGCGACATGGACGACCGCGGAGGCGATCAGGTACGGCCATGCCCCGGCCGCCGGCACGGCGGAGAACGGGATCAGCAGCAGCCCGATCAGCACGCCCCCGGCGGCGATCAGCGAGGAGCCGACGAGTTTGTCGGTGATCCGGTGTGCGATGGCGTTCCAGCCGGCGTGCGTGACCGCGGCCAGCAGGACGGCCGCGGTGACGGCAGGGGTCACGCGGCGGGCTCGCGCACGTCCACGACGGTGGCGCCGGCGTGCTTCACCAGGTCGGCGGGCGCGATCGGGAAGACGGCGTGCGGGGTGCCGGCGGCGGCCCACACCACGTCGTGCCGCAGCAGCGCCCGGTCGGCGAGCACCCGCGTGCGCGTACGGTGCCCGAAGGGCGGCACGCCCCCGATGGCGTACCCGGTCGTCTCCCGTACGACGTCGGCCTTGGCCCGCGTCACCTTCGCGGCGCCGAGTTCCTCGCGGACCCGTTCCACGTCGACCCGGGAGGCGCCGTCCATCAGCACCAGCACCGGCACCCCGTCGGCCGCGAAGATCAGCGACTTGCAGATCTCGCTGAGCTCGCAGCCGACCGCGGCGGCGGCCTCGGCTGCGGTACGGGTCGCGTCCGGGAAGCGCCGGACCTCGGCGGTCAGTGCCCCGAGTCCCAGCTCGTCCAGCGCGGCGGCGAATCGGGGATGGGCTCCGGAGCCCTGGGCATCGGCGTCAGTGGCGGCTGTCGTCGTCATACGGGGCACGCTAGCCAAGAGTCCCCGGCGACTGCGAGCGGATAACCCGCCCCGGGACGCCCCCCGGGACTCCCCCGGGACGCCCCCGGGGACGAGGAAGCCGGTGAGGGCGCCCCGTCCCCACGGACCCTCACCGGCGGTCTGTCACGAGCGGTACGTCAGGCGCGTACCAGCTCCCGGTCCTCGTCCTCGTCGTCCTGGCCGGCCTTCGTGTCGGACAGGGTGCGCAGGCCCTCGCCCTCGACGTCGACGTTGGGCAGGGCGCGGTCCAGCCACTTCGGCAGCCACCAGGCGCGCTTGCCGAGCAGGGCGAGCACCGCCGGGACGATCGCCATGCGGACGACGAACGCGTCGAAGAAGACGGCGATGGCGAGGCCGAAGCCGATCATCTTGATCATGGACTCACTGGAGGTGATGAAGCCGCCGAAGACGGACATCATGATGATCGCGGCGGCGCCGACCACCCGCGCGCTGTGCCGGAAGCCGGTGACCACGGCCTGGCCGGGGCTCTCGCCGTGGACGTACGCCTCGCGCATCCGGGTCACGAGGAACACCTCGTAGTCCATGGCGAGGCCGAAGACCACGCCCACCATGAAGATCGGCATCATCGACATGATCGGGCCGGTCTGCTCGACGCCGAGCAGGCCGCCGAGCCAGCCCCACTGGAAGACCGCGACGACGGCGCCGAGCGCGGCGAGCACGCTGAGCAGGAAGCCGAGGGCCGCCTTCAGCGGGACCAGGACCGAGCGGAAGACCGCGATCAGGAGGAGGAAGGCGAGGCCGACCACCAGCGCCAGGTACGGGACCAGCGCGTCGTTGAGCTTCTGCGAGAAGTCGATGTTCATCGCGGTGGTGCCGGTGACCAGGACCCGCGCGTCGGTGTCCGCCTCGACCCCGGCGCCCTCGTCACGGATGGCGTGCACCAGGTCCTCGGTACGGACCGAGGACGGCTTGGACGACGGGACCACGGTGATCGTCGCGGTGTCGCCGGCCTGGTTGAACATCGCCGGGCTGACCGAGGCGACGTCCTTGAGGTCCTTGATGCCGTCGGTGACCGTGCTGGCCGCGGCCTTCGGGTCGGCGCTGTCCTTGGCGTCGACGACGATCATCAGCGGGCCGTTGAAGCCGGGGCCGAAGCCTTCCGACAGGAGGTCGTAGGCGCGGCGCTGGGTGGTGGACGTGGGCTGCGAGCCGTCGTCGGGCAGGCCCAGCTCCAGCTGGGAGGCCGGCAGGGCGACCGCGCCGAGGCCCACCACGCCGAGCAGCAGGACGGCGGCCGGGCGGCGGACCACGAAGCTCGCCCAGCGCTCGCCGAGACCGGGCTTGGCCGGAACGCCGGTGTCGCTCTTGCGGCGCTTCGCACCGGCCGCCTTGACCCGCTTGCCCGCGTAGCCGAGCAGGGCCGGGATCATGGTCAGCGCGATCAGGACGGAGACCACGACCGTGCCGGCCGCGGCGAGGCCCATCTTGGTGAGCATCGGGACGCCGACGACGGAGAGGCCGGCCAGCGCGATCACGACCGTGAGGCCCGCGAAGACCACCGCCGAGCCGGCGGTGCCCGCCGCGCGGCCGACCGCTTCCTCGCGGTCGCGGCCCTCGGCCAGCTCGCCGCGGTAGCGGGAGACGATGAACAGGGCGTAGTCGATGCCGACCGCCAGGCCGATCATCAGCGCCAGGGTGGACGTGGTGTCGCCCAGGTCGAGTGTCTTGGCGAGCGCGGTGATGGTGGAGACGCCGATGCCGACGCCGATGATCGCGGTCAGCAGCGGCAGTCCGGCCGCGACCAGCGAGCCGAGGGTGATGACGAGGACGACGGCGGCGATGGCCAGGCCGACGACCTCGCCGGCCGCGCCCGGTTCGGCCCCGGCCTGCAGGGCGTCACCGCCGATCTCGACGGTCAGCCCGGCCTTCTGCGCGTCGTGCCCGGCCGCCTCCAGCGCGTCGCGGGAGGAGTCCTTGAGCTCCATGCCGGAGACGTCGTAGCGCACCGAGGCGTAGACGACCGTGCCGTCCTTGCTGACGGCGTGCGTCTTGTAGGGGTCGGTGACGGAGGTGACCTCGGAGCCGTCCGTCAGTTCCTTCACGGTGGCCTTGACGGTGGCCTTGTTGAGCTTGTCCGTCATCTTCTCGCCGGCCGGCGCCTTGAAGACGACCCGCGCGGTGGCGCCGTCGGAGCTGGAGCCGGGGAAGCGCTGGTCCAGCAGGTCGAAGGCCTTCTGCGCCTCCGTGCCGGGGATCGAGAAGGACGTGGAGCCGGCGGCGGGCGCACTGGCCGCGCCGACGCCCGCCAGGGTCAGCAGGGCCACCCATATGAGGGCGACGAAGTGCCGTCGCCGAAAGGCGAACCGGCCCAGTTTGTAGAGGAACGTGGCCACGAGGGCGTACTCCCGGTCAGGTCGTGGGGTGTTCAGGGCAGGGTTGACCGACCCGGTGGGTGGCAGGGTCGATCGGCCCGACGACGTGAGCGGAGACGTCAGGTTGGCTGGCTGTGGGGAAGGGTCAGCGGGTGGCCGCGCCAAGGGCGGGGAGCACCACAGCGTCGATGTACTTCAGCAGGAAGGCCTGCGTGGGCGGCTGCTCGTCGATCAGCGAACGAGCGGCGAATCCACCGATCATCATGTGCATCACGAAGTCGATCGCCGGGTTGTCCGCACGGACCTCGTCCCGGTCGATCGCACGCTGCAGCACTCGGTGGAACTCGGCCATCTCGGGCTCGATCAGATGCTCCTTGAAGGCCGCCAGGAGCTCCGGGCTGCCGTGGATCGCCATGGCGAGCCCTCGCATGAGCGCGGAGTTCTGCTCCATCTGGCAGTCGTCGGAGTTCAGGGTGAGGGCGTGCAGGTCGCCCCGGAGCGATCCGGTGTCGATGTTCCCGAAGCCGCCCGGCTTGTTGTGCCGCACCGCCCTGGCCACCAGCTCGGCCTTGCCGCCCCACTGGCGGTAGAGGGTGGCCTTGCTGGACTTGGTGCGGGCGGCGACGGCGTCCATGGTCAGGGCGTCGTAGCCGACCTCGCGGAGCAGGTCGAGCACGGCCTCGTACAGCTCGGCCTCACGCTCGGGCGTGATCCGACTGCGACGCGCCGTTGCGACCTCAGTCATGCCACTCACCCTTCACTGCTCCCTCGGCACCTTCATGCGTACACCTCGAAGATACCCTGCGATCTACAGAAACGAAACCGTTTCGTACGTGTGTTGTCTCACGTATGTGAAAGACATACCCGCTCCCACGAGTTGCTCGCCCCCTGCGACCGGAAAAGCATGGGGAGGTGAGCTATCTGCGCCTGCCGCATCTCAGCGGCGACCTGTTGTGCTTCGTGGCCGAGGACGACCTCTGGCTGACCTCGATCGACACCCCGGGCCGCGCCTGGCGGCTCACCGTCGACCGCACCAAGGTCGGCCACCCGCGCTTCTCGCCCGACGGCCGCCGGGTCGCCTACACGAGCTGGCGCAGCCTGGTGCCCGAGATCCACCTGGCCGACGTGGACGGCGGGCCCGGACGGCAGCTGACGTACTGGGGCAGCGCCGACACCCAGGTCCGCGGCTGGACTCCCCCCGACAGGGAAGGCGACGCCGACATCCTGGCGGTCGCCTCGCACGGGCAGCCGTTCTCCTATTTCACCTGGGCCTACAAGGTCTCCCCCGACGGCGACCCCGGCCGCAAGCTGCCCTGGGGCCCGGTCTCCGACATCCAGGTCGCCGACATCGACGACGAGCGCAGGACCCTTCTCCTCACCGGCACCCCGCCGCACGAACCGGCCGGCTGGAAGCGGTACCGGGGCGGCGCCATGGGCCGGCTGTGGCTGCACGGGCAGCGGCTGCTCGACGGCATCGGCGGCCATCTGGACTCCCCGATGTTCGTCGCCGGCCGGATCGCCTTCCTCTCCGACCACGAGGGCGTCGGCAACCTCTACTCCTGCGCCTACGACGGCTCCGACCTGCGCCGCCACACCGACCACGACGCCTTCTACGCCCGGCACGCCGCCAGCGACGGCTCGCGCGTGGTGTACCAGTGCGCGGGCGACCTGTGGCTCGTCGACGACCTCGGCCCGGACGCGGCGCCGCGCCGGCTGGACGTACGGCTGTCCGGGCCGCGCGCCGGGCGCCGCCCCTACCAGGTGCCGGCCGCCCAGCACGTCGACGGCGTCTCCGTGGACGAGACGGGCCGGGCCAGCGCCGTCGTCGTCCGCGGCAGCCTGTACTGGCTCACCCACCGCGACGGCCCCGCCCGCACCATCGCCGACACCCCGGGCGTCCGGGTACGGCTCCCGGAGATGCTCGGCTCGACCGGCCAGATCGCCTACGTCACGGACGCCGGCGGCGAGGACGCCGTCGAGATCGCCCACCTGCCCCGCGCCAGCGGCGACCGCCCACCGCGCCGGCTCGCCTCCGGGAGGCTCGGCCGGGTACTGGAACTGGTCTCCGACCCGCTCGGCGAACGACTGGCGGTGGCCGCCCACGACGGCCGGCTGCTGTTGATCGACGTGGCGGAGGAGGAGGTGGCGGAGGAGGTGGCGGACAACGAGGGTGACCGGGTCGTTGTGGATGTTGATGACGTTGAGGCCGTTGAGGATGTTGAGGCCGTCAATGTTGACGGCGCCGACGGGGTGGTCACCGAGTTGATCCAGTCGATCAATGGTCCGGTCCGCGATCTGGCCTTCTCACCGGACGGGTCATGGTTGACCTGGTCGCATCCGGGGATCGGCCGGACGCTGCGGCAGATCAAGATGGCCCGGATCAGCGACCGGCTCGTCATCGACGTCACCAACGGCCGCTTCGAGGACGAGAACCCGGTCTTCACCCGCGACGGCCGCTACCTCGCGTTCCTCTCCTGGCGCGGCTTCGACCCGGTGTACGACGTCCACACCGGCGACCTCTCCTTCCCGCTCGGCTGCCGGCCGTACCTGGTCCCGCTCTCCTCCGCCACCCTCTCCCCCTTCGCCCTCAACCCGGACGGGCGGCCGGCCGCCGGCGGTCTGGACCCCGTCGAGGACGAGGAGCCCGGCGAGGGCGGCGCGGTGACGGTCGAGGTCGAGGGCCTGGCGAACCGGGTGACCCCGTTCCCGGTCACCGCCTCCAAGTACTCGGCGCTGTACCCGGTCGCGGGCGGCGGCCTGGTCTGGCTGCGCTGGCCGATCTCGGGCGCGCTCGGCGAGACCTTCGCCAACCCGGCCGACACCAGCGGCCGCCCGACCCTTGAGTACTTCAACATCAGCAAGGCGAAGAAGTCCGAACTCGTCGACCATCTCGACTGGTTCACGGTCAGCGGCGACGGCAGCCGGCTGGTCGTGGTCGACGAGGGCGAGCTGCGGGCCGTCCCCTCGACCGAGTCCGGCGACGGCGACACGACCGTCTGGATCGACCTGCGCCGCATCCTGCACGAGGTCGACCCGCCCGCCGAGTGGCGCCAGGCGTACGCCGAGGCCGGCCGTCTCATCCGGGACTACTTCTGGGACCCGGGGATGTGCGGCATCGACTGGGACGGCGTGCTCGACCAGTACCGCCCGCTGGTCGAACAGGTCGCCTCCCCCGACGAGTTCGCCGACCTCCTGCGTGAAGTCCTCGGCGAACTCGGCACCTCCCACGCCTATGTCACCCCCGCCCGCCGCAACGAGGGCCCGCCGCACTACCAGCGCCTCCAGGGCCTGCTCGGTGCCAACCTCGTCCACCGGGACGGCGGCTGGACGGTGAAGCGGATCCTGCCCGGCGACTCCTCCGACTCCAAGGCACGCTCCCCGCTCGCGGGCACCGGCATCCGCGAGGGCGCGGTGCTCACCCACATCGACGGCCGGCCGGTGGACCCGGTCACCGGCCCGTACCCGCTGCTCGCGGGGGCGGGCGGCACGACGGTGGAGCTGACGTTCACCCCGGGCGAGGGCGAGTCGGGCCCGCCGCGCCGGGTCGCCGTTCTTCCTCTCATCGACGAACGGCCGCTGCGCTACCAGGACTGGGTGGCCAAACGCCGTGAGGTGGTACGGGAGATGAGCGGCGGCAAGTGCGGCTACCTGCACATCCCCGACATGGGCGGCTCGGGCTGGGCCCAGTTCAACCGCGACCTGCGCGGGGAGGTCTCGCGGCCGGCGCTCATCGTCGACGTGCGCGGCAACGCGGGCGGCCACATCAGCGAACTCGTCGTGGAGAAGCTCACCCGGACCATCCTCGGCTGGGACCTGACGAGGAACGCCCAGCCGGTGTCGTACGCCTCCAACGCCCCGCGCGGCCCGATCGTCGCGCTCACGGACGAGGCCACCTCCTCCGACGGCGACATGATCACGGCCGCGATCAAGCTGCTGAGGCTCGGCCCGGTCGTCGGGCAGCGCACGTGGGGCGGAGTGGTCGGCATGACCGGCCGCCACCGCCTGGGCGACGGCACGGTGATCACGGTCCCGATGAACGCGGCCTGGTTCGAGGACTACGGCTGGTCCGTCGAGAACCACGGCGTCGCCCCCGACCTGGAGATCCTGCGCACCCCCCTCGACTGGGCCGAGGGCCGCCACGTCGAGATGGACGACGCCATCCAACTCGCCCTGGACCTCCTCACCGACCACCCCGCAGCCATCCCCCCCGACTACAGCGAGGCCCCCGACCGCTCCCGCCCGAAGCTCCCCCCAAGGCCGACGGCTCCCTGAACACGCCGTCAGGGGCAGCGCCCCGTCAGGGGCGCGGGGAACTGCGCGACAAGCCCCCACCGCCCCGCACCGCCCCCACAACCGCCACCACCCCGAAAACAACAACGCGGGGCGCCCTCCGAAAAGAAGGGCGCCCCACGCGATTCGGCCGAGCCAAGTGCAACGGCTACGCGTCGTAGTCCTGGTCGAACCGGTCCTGCATCTCCTGCTCGGTGTCGTCCAGGCCCTGCCGCCCGCGCTCCCGCGTCTGCTGCCCGCGCTCCTGCGCCTGCTGCCCGCGCTGCGGCGTCTGCTGGCCACGCTGCTGAGCCTGCTGGCCGCGCTGCGGCGCCTGCGGCGTCTGCTGCGCCTGCTGCTGGCCCTCGTGCATCTTCTGCTTGGCCTGACCCTGCGTCTTGCCGGCCTTGTCCTTCATACCCATGTGGGTTCACTCCCGTGGAGGGTGAGGGGATCGGCCCTCAGTGGGGCCTCGACCAGACTCACACGGGCGGACAACGCTCGCATTTCGATCAGTCACGGTGCGTAGCGCGCTTCTCCTCGTCGGCCGCCCCACCCGCGCCGACGAGCCCCGTGCGCATGCCCTGCAAGCGGGGCGCGAACCGCTTCATCTCACGCTGTCCGACCGTGCCGATGAGCGCCGGCAGATACCCGCGCACGCCCTGCATCCCGCGCAGCCACCCCTGCCCGTACACATGCGCCGAGCGCCGCTCGATCCCGGCCACGATCCGGTCCACGGCCGGACCCAGCGGATACGTCTTGTTCGCCGGCCACGGCAGCCGCTGCCGCAACTCCCGCATCACGTCGTCCTGGTCGGCGCCGCGCACCATGTCGGTGTCCGTCCAGGACAGGTACCCGACCCCGACGCGCACCCCCTGATGGCCGACCTCGGCGCGCAGGCAGTGCGCGTACGCCTCCACGCCCGCCTTGGACGCGCAGTACGCCGTCATCATCGGCGCCGGCGTGATCGCGGCCAGCGAGGCGATCTGCAGCAGATAGCCGCGGCTCTCCGTCAGCACCGGCAGGAACGCGCGGGCCGTCACCGCCGAGCCGATCAGGTTGACCTCGATCACCCGCCGCCAGGCCACCGGGTCGGAGTCGGCGAACGGACCGCCGTTCGCCACGCCCGCGTTGGCCACCACGATGTCGGTCTTCCCGAACCGCTCCTTCACCT
This sequence comes from Streptomyces sp. NPDC048288, assembly GCF_043201555.1. Classification (NCBI taxonomy): domain Bacteria; kingdom Bacillati; phylum Actinomycetota; class Actinomycetes; order Kitasatosporales; family Streptomycetaceae; genus Streptomyces; species Streptomyces sp. NPDC048288. Next base: position 105,895 of record NZ_JBICZD010000019.1, on the reverse strand, counting down.
CCGCCGCCACCCGGCTCATCGCCTCCTGGTCGGTGACGTCGGCGTACCAGTGGGCGCTCTCGCTGTGCAGCTTGCCGGAGACCTCCTTGAGCGCCTCCTCCTCCAGACCGACCAGCGCGACCTTTGCCCCGCGCGCGGAGAGCTTGCGGGCCAGCAACTCGCCGACACCGCGCGCCGCTCCCGTGACGACGGCGACCTGCCCTTCGAGACCGACCCTGCTCATGCGCCCTCCTTGACCTGCGTGCTCTGCTCGATGATCCGCGTGCTCTGCTCGATCTGCTTGACCTGCTCGATCTGCGCATACGCGGTGACGAGTTCCCGGATCTTTCCGTTGACCAGCTCCGGCGCCTCGACCGGCGTCATGTGTCCCATGCCCGGCAGTTCGGTGAGCCCGAGGGAGTGCGGCAGCGCGGCGGCCAGCGCGCGGGCGTGCAGCGGGGGCGTGAGCCGGTCGTCCGTGCCGGCGACGACCGCCGTGGGCACGCGCAACTCCCGGACCCCGGCGTCGAGATCGAGTTCCGCGAGGACCCGCCCCCAGGCATGCCGTACGGCGCGCGGGCAGGCGTGCACGATCCGCGCGCACGCCTCCACCGCCTGCGGGGCGGAACCGGCGCCCATGGTGGCGTACTTGAGGATGCGCCGCGCGAGGGGCGTGACCGGTCCGAGCGGGGCGCGCGAGGCCAGGACACGCGTCGTGAGCCAGCTGCGCCCGGCCCCGGCGCGTATCGGTATGACCCGCGCCTCCGCGACCAGCCGCGAACTGCCGGTGGAGCACAGCAGGACGGCGGCGGCGTGCTCACGGAAGCCGGCCCGGGTGGCGGCCGCCATGACCGTCATGCCGCCCATGGAGTGCCCGACGATCACGGCTTGTTCCCCGGGCGCGAGCGTCTGCGCCAGCACCGCCTCCAGGTCGTCCGCCAGCGCACGCGTGCTGCACGCGGGGCTCGCGGGACTGCGCCCGTGCCCCCTCTGGTCGTAGGCGATGACCCGGTGGTCGGCGGCCAGTTCACGTATCTGCGCCGCCCAGAAGGCGGTCGAGCAGGTCCAGCCGTGGGCGAGGACGACGGGGGGCGCGTGCTCGGGGCCGTGCACCTCGACATGCAGCCGGGCGCCGTCGGCGGAGACCGCGGTGAGTTCGCGCGCGGGGGCCGGCGGGGCGTAGGGCCCGCTGGTCACATGGGTGAGCCGGCTCACGCGCCCACCTCCGCGTCGGACGTGGCGCCGGGCACGCCCTCGTGCAGCGGCGGCCGGATCACCTCGTACTCGCCGAGGTCCACGCGCTGGGTCGCGCGCCGGAACTCGGTGGTCGTACCGGGCCAGATGGTGGTGTTGCGGCCGTTCGCGTCCAGGTACCAGCTGGTGCAGCCGCCGGTGTTCCAGACGGTTCGCTTCATGCGTTCCTGGACCTTGTGGTTCCAGCCGGCCACGGCGGCGGGGCGCGCGTCGAGGGCCGCCCGCCCGCCGAGGACGTCGAGCTGGCGCAGGTAGTCGGCCATGTAGTTCAGCTGGGACTCGATCATGAGGATCATGGAGGAGTTCCCGAGGCCGGTGTTGGGCCCGATGATCGTCATCCAGTTGGGGAACCCGGCGGCCGAGGCACCGCGCAGCGCCTCCATCCCGCCCTTCCAGCTCTCCGCGAGGGTCCGTCCGTCGGCGCCCACGACCCGCTCGGCGATCGGCATGTCGGTGACGTGGAAGCCGGTGCCGAAGATGATCGCGTCGACCTCGGCGCTGCTGCCGTCGGCGGCCACCACGGTCGATCCGCGCACCTCGCTCAGCCCGCTCGCCACCACGTCGACGTTCCGCTGCGCCAGCGCCGGATAGTAGGTGCTGGAGAGCAGGATCCGCTTGCAGCCGATGCGGTAGTCCGGGGTGAGCTTGGCGCGCAGCGCGGGATCCTTGATCGCGCGGCCCATGTTGCGCTTGGCGATGCTCTCGACCAGGCCGAGTTCGTCGGGGCGCTTGGTGAACGCCTGGACCTGGAGCTCCCGGATGCCCCACAGCAGCCCGCGCCGGGCCTGGGTGGTGAAGGGCAGCGCCCGGTGCAGCCGGCGCTCGGCGGCGCTGATCGCGCGGTCCATGCGGGGCATCACCCACGGGGGCGTGCGCTGGAAGAGGGTGAGCTTGGCGACCTCGGGCTGGACGGCGGGCACGATCTGGATCGCGGAGGCGCCGGTGCCGACCATGGCGACCCGCTTGCCCCGCAGGTCGTAGTCGTGGTCCCAGCGGGCCGAGTGGAAGACCTTGCCGGGGAAGGAGTCCAGCCCCGGGATCTCGGGGGTCTTCGGGTCGGACAGCGGCCCGGTGGCGGAGACGACCACGTCGGCGGAGAGCGAGCCGGACGCCGTCTCGATGTCCCAGCGCAGCTTCTCCGGGTCCCAGGTCATCCGCTTCACCTCGGCGTCGAAGCGGAGGTGGGGCCGCAGCCCGAACACGTCGGCGACATGCTCCAGGTAGGCGCGGATGTGCTGCTGCCCGGAGAAGGTGCGCGGCCAGTCGGGGTTGGGCGCGAAGGAGAAGGAGTACAGGTGCGACGGCACGTCGCAGGCGCACCCCGGGTAGTCGTTGTCCCGCCAGGTGCCGCCGACGCCGCCGGCCCGTTCCAGGACGACGAAGTCGGTGATCCCCTCCCGGCGCAACCGCACGGCCGCGCCCAGTCCGCCGAATCCGGACCCGATCACCGCCACCCGTACATGCTCGTGCTCGGCCATCCCGGAGCCTCCACACCTCGACCGTGATTACGCCAGTGAACACTGGCGCAATGGGACTGTAGAGCAGCTCCGTACCGATGGGTAGGGGTCGGACAGACGAAAGTTACCGGCGGTACAACATAGGCTTCGCCCGTGGCAGACGACGCAGAACCCCTGGCGGGCCCTCGCGAGTACCGCATGGCGGAGCTGGCCGGGCTGGCCGGCATCACCGTGCGCACCCTGCGCTTCTACCGCGAACGCAAGCTGCTCGCGCCGCCGCGCCGCGAGGGCCGTATCGCCTGGTACGACGACCATCACCTGGCCCGGCTGCGCACGATCGCGGCGCTCCTGGAGCGCGGTCACACGCTCAGCGGCATCGCGGAGCTGGCCGAGGCGCTCGACCACGGCCGTGACGTCGCCGATCTCCTGGGGATCGAGCCGACGGAGGAGGAGCCGGTCCGCCTCACCCCGGAGGAACTCGCCGCCCGCTTCGAGGGCCAGGTCACCACGGAGAACCTGGCGGCCGCCCTCGATCTCGGCTACCTGGGCACCGACGGCGACCGCATCGTCCACGTCAGCCGCCGGCTTCTCGACGTCTCCTCCGCCCTGGTCCGCGAGGGCATCCCGCTGGCCGAGGTCCTGGAGGCGGGCGCCCGCGTCCGCGAGCACGCCGACGCCCTCGCCGAACTCTTCGCCCAGCTCGTCCTCCGCCACGGCCCCGAGGAGGACATGGCCCGCCTGCGCCCGCTCGCCCGCAGCGTCGTGGAGGCGGAGGTCTCCCTGGCCATGGACCGCCGGCTGCGCAAGCGGCCGTGACGGTCAGAGGTCGTACACGACGGTGACCGGCGCGTGGTCGGACCACCGCTCGGCATGCGTGGCCGCCCGCTCCACGAACCCCTTCACCGCCTTGCCCGCGAGCCCGCGGGTGGCCATCTGGTAGTCGATGCGCCATCCAGAATCGTTGTCAAAAGCCCGCCCCCGGTACGACCACCAGGTGTACGGCCCCTCGACCTCCGGATGCAGGGTGCGTACGACGTCCACGTAGCCGCCGTCGGCCGGGTCCAGGACGCTGCCGAGCCACTCGCGTTCCTCCGGCAGGAAGCCGGAGTTCTTGGTGTTGCCGCGCCAGTTCTTCAGGTCGGCCTGCTGGTGGGCGATGTTCCAGTCGCCGCAGACGACGACCTCGCGCCCGTCGGCGGCGGCCCGCTCGCGCAGGTCCTTGAGGTGGGCGAGGAACTCACCCATGAAGCGGACCTTCTCGTCCTGCCGCTCGGTGCCGACCTCCCCGGAGGGGAGATAGAGGGAGACGACGGTCACACCGGGCAGGTCGGCCTCGACATAGCGGCCGCTCGTGTCGAACTCGTCCGAGCCGAAGCCGATGCGTACCCGGTCCGGCTCACGCCGGGTGTACAGGGAGACGCCCGCGCGCCCCTTGGCCGCCGCGGGGGCGTGCACGACATGCCAGCCGCCGGGCGCGCGCACCTCTTCCGGGAGCTGCTGCGGCTCCGCGCGCACCTCCTGCAGGCAGATCACGTCCGCCGAGGTCTGCGCGAGCCACTCCACGAAGCCCTTCTTCGCGGCGGCCCGCAGTCCGTTCACATTCACCGAGGTCACAGTCAGCACCCGGGCACGATACCGGCACACTGGACGGAGTCCCGATGCCCACCGCGTTCATCGCCTGCACGAATATACGATGCCTCACATGAATATACGTCGCGTTGCCTTCGACCACCCCGACGCCGTCAAGCTGAACGACGAGGTCCAGGCCGAGTACCAGCTGCGCTACGGCGACGGCGGCGACGCCACCGTCCTCGACACGGCCGACTTCGAACCGCCGAACGGCGTCTACCTGATCGCGTACGACGCGGCCGACCGCCCCGTGGCCACCGGCGGCTGGCGCAGCCAGGACGCGAACGGCGAGGGCAACGAGGACGGCGACGCCGAGCTCAAGCGCATGTTCGTCGTCGAGGCGATGCGCGGCCGGGGCCTCGCCCGCCGGATGCTCACCGCCCTGGAGGACGACGCCCGCGCGGCCGGCCGGCTGCGGATGGTCCTGGAGACGGGCACCAAGCAGCCGGAGGCCATCGCCCTCTACGCCTCCAGCGGCTACGCGCCGTGCACCAAGTTCGGCTACTACCGCCACTACGAGTCGAGCCGCTGCTACGCGAAGCCCCTGCGGGCGGCTCAGTAGCCCGCGTCCGGCCCGCGTCCGGCCCCAACTGCCGCCCCGGACCGACCGGGTGGCCGCGCGCTCGCCGGCCACCCGGGGTGAACGACAGAGATCCCGGCGATCATCATGATCGCCGGGATCTCATCGTGCAGTGGACCTGTGGGGATTTGAACCCCAGACCCCCTCGATGCGAACGAGGTGCGCTACCGGACTGCGCCACAGGCCCTTGCAACGAGTGAAACTCTAGCATCCTCGTCGGGGTGCTTGGAAATCCGTTCCCTGACTGGTCAGGACCCGGGTTCCGGCGGCGCCTCGCGCCGCCGTGGGGTCACTCGTTGGCCGCGCGCGGGCGCTCGCCTTCCTCGTACTGGTCGAACAGGGGCGTACGGCCGCGCTCGCGCGCCCGGCGGGCGGAGGCGGCGCGGCGGGCGTCCGTGCGGCCGTCCGCCGACCTGTCGTCGGCCTCGGCGGCCGGCTCCTCCTCGGCCTCCGGCGCCACCGGCTTCGCCTCCTGCTCGGGGGCGACGGAACTGGACCGCGCCGAACTCCACGCGTCGGGCGCCCCGAGGTCCACGTCGGAGGTGGCGCGCGGCGCGACCGGGGCGGTCACGTACGTCGGCAGGGGCACCGGCACCGGGTCCCAGCTGTCCCCGTGCCCGGGCCGCCGCTGCCGCTCGCGCTGCTGGTCGACCCACTCGGCGTGGTCGGTCTGCTCGACGAGGGCGCGCCGGTCGGCGGCGAGCGCGGACAGGCCGGGGTCGGTGTCGGCCGCTGGTCCCTCGTCCGGTTCGTCGCTCACGGCACCCGGGTCGAGGGGCGCGCGCCGCCTCGGCTGGCGCTCCCGCAACCGCTGCGCGGCGACCTCGGCCTGCCGCCGGTCCATCTGGTAGGCGAAGCGACGGCGCTCCTGCACCCGCAGATAGGCGATGTACCCGCTGAGCATGACGGCGGGGACACCCGGCGCCCAGAGGAACGCGAGTCCCCCGACGGCGGCGACGATCGCGCCCATCGTGAAGGCGATGAAGAGCATCACGGTGGTACGCCGACGGCGCGCGAGCACCTTCGAGCGCCGGGCGCGCGCCGCGGATGCCTGCGCGGAGGCGGAGGTCGTGCGCCGCGCCGCCGGAACCTGCTTGCGCGCGGGTTCGGAGCCCGGCTTGGAGGCGGGACCGGAGCCCGACTTGGGTGCGGGACCGGAGGCCGGCTTAGGGGCGGGACCGGAGGCCGGCTTAGGGGCGGGACCGGAGCCCGGTGCGGAGGCGGATGCCGGGGCCGGGGTGGGGACGGATGCCGAGGCGGGCGCGCCGCCCGGCTGACGTGCCGGTGCGGACGGGGACTTGGCCGCCGGCGGGACCGTCTGGTCGCGCGCCGGTTCCTGACGCCCGGGCGCCTCCGGTTCCCGCTCCGCCCTGACGTCCGCCCGGACCTGACGGCGGGTCGGGGTCATGGCGAAGGCCCGGACGTCCACCGAGTCGGTGACGACGTCCGGTCCGTCGGCGTCCTGCTCCCCCTCCGAGGCGGAGCGCGCCCTTAGGTCCCTGGCGTACCGGCGCTCCATCCCCGCCCGTCCGGACAGCAGCCGGATGGCGGTGCTGAAGCGTTCCGTCGGACGGGCCTCGTTCAGCTCGTCCTGCCTACGGAGCCACATCGGCACCAAGTAGGCGGCCCAGGCCCCGACAATGACTGCGTAGATGAGGCCGCTGCTGCTCACGCCTCACACGGTAGAGGGGTTTGCGTGGGGCCATCTGCCAATTGCGCCGGTGTGTCGCACGATCCGGCTGATATTTCGAGCTTTTTTTGTGACCGATGCGATCAGCAGGCCGCCGAAGCCGGGAATTCAATGCCCTGAGACGGTCATCGAACGATCAATTTCGAACATGTATTCAATTTTCCCGGCGCGGCGACGACTAGGCGGGATTCCCCGGGGTGTTCTGCGGGTTCCGCGGGGAGCGGGCCCGCTGCCAGCGGGCGAGGAGCCCCTCGGGCACCTCTTCCGCGGTGAGGGCGTAGACGAGGTGGTCGCGCCAGGCGCCGTCGATGTGGAGATAACGCGGCCGCAGCCCCTCCTCGCGGAATCCGAGTTTCTCCACGACGCGGCGGCTGGGCCGGTTCTCGGGGCGAATGCAGACCTCGATGCGGTGCAGACCAACGGTGCGGAAACAGTGGTCCACCACGAGCGCCACCGCGGTCGGCATCACCCCGCGGCCGGCCACGCCCTGGTCCACCCAGTAGCCGACGTGCCCCGAGCACATCGACCCCCAGGTGATCCCGGCGACCGTCAACTGCCCGACCAGCCGCCCCTGGTACTCGATGACGAACGGCAGCATCCGGCCCGAGTTCGCCTCGGACCGCAGATGGCGGACCATCTGCCGGTAGGTCGGCCGGTGCGCGATCGGCCCGCTGGGCGTGGGCGGCGGGATGGTCGCCTCCCAGGGGCGCAGCCAGTCCCGGTTGCGCCGGTTGACCTCGCGCCAGGGCCGCTGGTCGCGCAGCCTTATGGGCCGGAGGACGACATCGCCGTCCACCAGCACGACGGGCCAGGACGGGCTGTTCAGCTCGCACCCCCACTGCTCGGCCCGGGGTGGTCGCCGCCGCGGATCTGGTCGACGGCGTGCGCCAGCAGCGGTTCCAGGACGGCCAGGCCGTCCCGCACCCCGCCGGTGGACCCCGGAAGGTTGACGATCAGTGTCCGGCCCGCCACCCCGGCCAGACCCCGGGAGAGCGCGGCGGTGGGCACCTTCTCCCGGCCGAACGCCCGGACGGCCTCGGCGATGCCCGGCACCTCGTAGTCGAGCACCGCGCGGGTGGCCTCGGGGGTGCGGTCGGTGGGCGAAACGCCGGTGCCGCCGGTGGTGACGACGACGTCGTACCCGGCCTCGACACCCGCGCGCAGCGCGGCCGCCACGGGATCCCCGTCGGGGACGACCCGCGGCCCGTCCACGGTGAACCCGAAGCCCTCCAGACCGGCCGCGATCAGCGGGCCGCCCCGGTCCTCGTAGACCCCGGCGGCGGCGCGGTTGGAGGCGGTCACGACCAGCGCGCGGTACGGCGCGCGCGGCGCGTCGCCGGCGGACGGCCCGGCGTTCACGCCCGGCTCCAGTCGCCCGACTTGCCGCCCGTCTTCTCCTCCACGCGTACGTCCGTGATGACCGCTCCCTTGTCGACCGCCTTGACCATGTCGATCACGGTGAGCGCGGCGACGGAGACCGCGGTGAGGGCCTCCATCTCGACGCCCGTACGGTCCGTCGTCCGCACGGTGGCCGCGATCTCCACGGCGTCGTCCGCGACCGACAGATCCAGTTTCACACCCGAGACCGACAAGGGGTGGCACAGCGGGATCAGATCCGGGGTGCGTTTGGCGCCCATGATGCCCGCGATGCGCGCGGTGGCGAGCGCGTCGCCCTTGGGGACGCCCTCTCCGCGCAGCAGCTCGACCACGCGGGGCGAGACGAGGACGCGTCCGCTGGCGCGGGCGGTGCGCGCGGTCACGTCCTTGCCGGACACGTCGACCATGCGGGCGGCGCCCGCGTCGTCGATGTGCGTCAGTCGGTCTGGTGCCAAGGGTCCGGGGGTCTCCCCCCGGAAGGGCTCAGTCATGCTGTGTGGCGCTCCCGGTCCGGGCCCGTCGCGGTGCGGCGCTCGGGCCTGCTGTGCGCGACACGGTACCGCCAAGCCGGCGCCCGCCACCGGGCAGGACCGCCGGTGGGCGGGTCCGCGTGCCCGCGTCAGCCGAGCAGGACGACCTCGACCTCGGTGCCGGGCTCGACGGACTCCACGTCCTCGGGTACGACGATCAGCGCGTCGGCGTGGGCCAGGGCCGCGATCAGGTGGGAGCCGGCGCCGCCGACGGCGGTCACCTCGCCGTCGGCGTACGTCCCGCGCAGGAACTGCCGGCGCCCCTTCGGCGAGCTCAGCGCCTTGTCCGACCGGAGGGTCGCCCTGGTGCGGGGCCGGTGGACGTCCTGGAGGCCCATCAGGGTGCGGACGGCGGGGCGGACGAACAGCTCGAAGGAGACGTACGACGACACGGGGTTGCCGGGCAGGGCCAGCAGCGGCGTGTGGTCGGGGCCGACGGAGCCGAAGCCCTGGGGCTTGCCGGGCTGCATGGCGAGCTTGCGGAACTCGACGCCGCCGCCCGCCTCGTCCTCGTCGCCGACGTGCGCCAGCGCCTCCTTGACGACGTCGTACGCCCCCACGCTCACCCCGCCGGTGGTGACCAGCAGGTCGGCGCGGACGAGCTGGTCCTCGATGGTGGAGCGGAGGGTGTCGGCGTCGTCGACGACGGCGCCCACCCGGTAGGCGATGGCGCCCGCGTCCCGGGCGGCGGCGGTGAGGGCGAAGCTGTTGGAGTCGTGGATCTGGCCGCTGCCCAGTTCCTCACCCGGCTGGACGAGTTCGCTGCCGGTGGACATGACGACCACCCGCGGGCGGGGACGCACGCGTACCGTGCCGCGGCCGATCGCGGCGAGCAGCGCGATCTGCGGCGGGCCGAGGACGGTGCCGGCCTCCAGCGCGCGGTCGCCCGCGCGGACGTCGCTGCCCTTCGCGCGCACGTGCGCGCGTGCCTCCGCCGGACGGTGCACGCGCACCTGCCCGGCGGCGCCCTCGGGGGCGAGGCTGCGCGCCCGCATCCCGTCGACCGGTCCCCCGCCGAGCCCGCCGTCGGTCCACTCGACCGGGACGACGGCCTCGGCGCCGGGCGGCAGCGGGGCGCCGGTCATGATCCGGGCGGCCTGACCGGGGCCGACCGGGGTGAGTTCCGCCGCGCCCGCCGCGACGTCCCCGACGACCTCCAGGGCGGCCGGGAACTCCTCGCTGGCGCCCGCCACGTCCGCGACCCTTACCGCGTACCCGTCCATGGAGCTGTTGTCGAACGGGGGCAGCGAGAGCGGCACCATGACGTCGTCGACCAGGACGCAGCCCTGGGCGTCGAGGAGTTGCAGCTCGATGGGCTCCAGGGGGCGGACGGTGGTGAGGATGTCCTCCAGGTGCTCGTCCACCGACCACAGGCGGTCCTGGCCGGCGGGGCGGGTCGCGGCGCTGCTCAACTCTGCTGCATCTCCTCGGCTACGTAACTGCGAAGCCAGGTCCGGAAGTCCGGGCCCAGGTCTTCACGTTCGCACGCGAGTCTGACAATGGCACGCAGGTAGTCGCCACGGTCGCCGGTGTCATAGCGGCGGCCCCGGAAGACGACGCCGTGCACCGGGCCGCCGACCTTCTCGTCCTGGGCGAGCTGCTGGAGGGCGTCGGTGAGCTGGATCTCGCCGCCGCGGCCCGGCTCGGTGCGCCGCAGTATGTCGAAGACGTGCGGGTCGAGGACGTAGCGGCCGATGACCGCGTAGGTGGACGGGGCGTCCGCCGGGTCGGGCTTCTCGACCAGGCCGGTCACCTTGACGACGTCGCCGTCGGCGGTGGTCTCCACGGCCGCGCAGCCGTAGAGGTGGATCTGCTCGGGGGCGACCTCCATGAGCGCGATCACGCTGCCGCCGTGCCGCTCCTGGACCTCGATCATGCGCTGCAGCAGCGGGTCGCGGGGGTCGATCAGGTCGTCGCCGAGCAGGACGGCGAAGGGCTCGTGGCCCACGTGCGGGGCCGCGCACAGCACGGCGTGGCCGAGGCCCTTGGGGTCGCCCTGGCGTACGTAGTGCATGGTGGCCAGGTCGCTGGACTCCTGGACCTTGGCGAGCCGGCCGGCGTCGCCCTTCTTCTGAAGCGCCGACTCCAGCTCGTAGTTGCGGTCGAAGTGGTCCTCCAGAGGACGCTTGTTGCGTCCGGTGATCATGAGGACGTCGTCGAGCCCCGCCGACGCGGCCTCCTCGACCACGTACTGGATCGCGGGCTTGTCGACGACCGGCAGCATCTCCTTGGGAGTGGCCTTGGTGGCCGGCAGGAACCGGGTGCCGAGACCTGCTGCGGGGATGACAGCCTTGCTGATCCTGGGGTGCGACTGAGTCATGTCCGCAACCTTATCCGGTGCCTTTGTGAAGAATCTGAGGCTCCGGTTAATTGGCACTCATATGACCACATTGGAAAGGATGCGGGGACGACCTGTGCAGCACAGTGAACCCGGGGGCGAGACTGACAAGCGAACGTTGCGGCGAGAATGCGCCGGGGTGAGGAACAGGTTGACGACGGATGTCGTCAGGGAGGCGGCCGACGCGCTGGCCGCGCACGCGCTGGAACTGCCCGAGGTGGCCAGGGCACACACGGTGGCGGCCTACGTCTCCGTGGGGAGCGAGCCGGGCACGCTCCCGCTGCTGGACGCCCTGTTCACCCGGGGGGTGCGCGTCCTGCTCCCCGCGCTCCTGCCCGACCACGACCTGGACTGGGGCGCGTACGCCGGGGAGGGCTCCCTGGCGCGCGTCCAACACGGCGGAAAAATGGCGCTGTTCGAACCCTGTGGTGAACGCCTGGGTCCGGACGCCGTGCTCGCCGCCGACGTCGTCCTGCTGCCGGGGCTCGCGGTGGACACGCGCGGGATGCGGCTGGGGCGCGGCGGAGGGTCGTACGACCGTGTGCTGGCCCGTCTGGAGGGCGCGGGCGCGCACCCCGCGCTCGTGGTGCTGCTGTACGACACGGAGGTGGTCGATCGGGTGCCCGCGGAGGCGCACGACCGGCCGGTCCAGGCGGTGGTGACGCCGTCGGGCGTCCGCCGGTTCGTGAGCCCCTGAGCCGCTCTCGCGCGAAACGGCCCTCCACGCACGCGTGGAGGGCCGTTCCGGCGGTGCGTGCCGGTCCGCCTCAGGGCTTGAGGACGAGGGTGTCGCTGGTGCTGTCGTCGACCGCCTTGTCCGAGAACGACCACGAGAGCAGCTCGCCGTCGGCCCACTTGCCCGTCTGGTCCGTGTAGTGGGCGCTGAAGGCGTGGCCGGAGGCCCCGGTGAGGTTGATCCACTTGGACTTGTCGAGGTCGTCGAGGTTGACGACCATCCGCATGGAGGGGACCCAGACGACGCCGTAGCCGCCGGCCGCGTTCCAGCCGGTCGCGTTGACCGTGGCCTCGCCGCCGCTGAGCTTCCAGGGGCCCCGGTTGAGGACGTACTGGATGATGCTCGGGCCGTCGGTGCCGAGGGTCTGGTTCTTCAGGAACAGGCGGTGCAGCCGGCCCCAGCTCCAGGTGTCGATGTCCTTGCCGAGCTTGGCGGTCAGCTCCCAGCGGGCGTCGACCATGGCGCGCCGGAACAGCTCGTTCATGTTGTCGGCCTTGTTGCGGTCGCCCGCGCCGGCCGGCGTCTTCCACCAGTCGCTGTTCGGCTGGTCCATGAGGGTGCGGACCACCTCGAACCAGCGGTCGCCGCCGTCCGGCTGGGCCTGGTCGGCGTCGCGCTCGCCGCACTCGCGCACCTTGGTGTCGTCGTCGACCGGGCCGGTGCTGTCGATCTTGTCGACCCACAGGCACTGGCCCTTGACCCGCAGCTCCTTGGGCAGCTTGTTGCCGAAGGCGAGCTTGAGGATGTTGCGCCAGACCGCGTTGAAGTAGGCGGCGGCCGCGGAGTCGGCGTCCTGGGTGTAGTCCCAGCCCTCCAGGAGCTTCTGCGCGTCCCGGACGTCCTTGTCGTCCAGGTTGATCTTCAGCAGCTTGGGCACCAGCAGCTTGGCGATCTCGCTGCTGTTGTCCGTCTGCATCTGGCGCATGTCGTCCGTGGAGATCTTGCCGCCGTCCTTGATCTTCGACTCGATCAGGTCGGTGATGCGCTGGCTGCGGGTGCCGTAGCCCCAGTCCGTGGTGAGCGTGTAGGGGTACTTGTCCTTGTCGATCACGGCCTGGTTGGCGGTGACGATGTAGCCGCGCTCCGGGTTGTACTCGTAGGGCAGCTCGTCCTGCTTGATGTACCCGGTCCACTTGTACTTGGGGTCCCAGCCCGGTGCCGGGATGGAGCCGTCGTCGGCAGAGGAGCGGGTGGGGATCTTGCCGGGCAGCGTGTAGCCGATGTTGTTCTTGGTGTCGGCGTAGATCAGGTTCTGCGAGGGCACGTCGAACTGGGCGGCCGCGGCGCGGAAGCTGTTCCAGTCGCTCGCCTTGTCGAGGGCGAAGACGGCGTCCATGGTGGTGCCCGCGTCCAGGGCGGTCCACTTCAGGGCGATGCCGTAGCCGTCGCCGCGGTCGGGTGCCGCGGTGTCGACGCTCGCCTTCTTGCCGACCTGGACGAGCTCGTCGTCACGGTCGGACAGCAGGGGCATCCCGTCGGCGGTCTGCCGTACGACGATCTTCTTCGAGGTGCCGCCGGCGACCTTGATGGTCTCCTCGCGGGTCGTGAAGGGCTTGGTCCTGCCGTTGTACAGGTAGCCGTCGCCGGAGAGCTTCTCCAGGTAGAGGTCGGTGACGTCGACACCGGAGTTGGTCATGCCCCAGGCGATGTCGCCGTTGTGGCCGATGACCACGCCGGGCATGCCCGCGAAGGTGTAACCGGTGACGTCGTACTGGCACTTGCTGGAGACCGTGGTGCAGTGCAGGCCCATCTGGTACCAGACGGAGGGCAGCGAGGCCGACAGGTGCGGGTCGTTGGCGAGCAGCGGCTTGCCGGTGATGGTGTACTTGCCCGCGACGACCCAGGAGTTGGAGCCGATGCCCTGGCCGTTCACGCCGACGGCCGTGGGGACGTCGTCCAGGACGTTGTAGAGGCCCGCCAGCTGGCTCGTGAGCGCCGAACCGGTGGACGACGAGGTCGTGGCGCCGCTCGTGCCCGTGGAGGTCCCGGAGCCGCTTGTGGAGCCGCTCTGCTGGAACGTCCTGGTGAGCTCGTCGTACTGGCCCTCCTGGACGATCGCCTTGTTGCGGCTGTACGGGTAGTCCGGGTAGAGGTCCTTGATCTGCTGCGGGCCCAGGCGGCTGGTCATCAGGGCGCGGTCGATCTCGTCCTGCATGTTGCCGCGCAGGTCCCAGGCCATCGCCTTCAGCCAGGAGACCGAGTCGACGGGGGTCCACTGCTCGGGCTTGTAGTCGTTGGTGAACCCGAGGGCCGCGTACTCCAGGGAGATGTCCTTGCCGTCCTTGCCGGCGAGGTAGGCGTTGACCCCCTTGGAGTAGGCCTGGAGGTAGTTCTTCGTGGAGTCCGACAGCTTGGTGTCGTACTCCTCCTTGGCGACCCGGTCCCAGCCCAGCGTGCGCAGGAACTCGTCGTTCTTCACCTGGCCCTTGCCGAACATCTCCGACAGGCGCCCGGAGGTCATGTGCCGGCGCACGTCCATCTCGTAGAACCGGTCCTGCGCCTGGACGTAGCCCTGCGCCATGAACAGGTCCGCGTCGGTGGAGGCGTAGATCTGCGGGATGCCGTAGCCGTCCCGCTTCACGGTCACGGGTCCGGACAGGCCCTTGAGCGTGATCGAACCCTTGGTCTGCGGGAAGGACGCGCGGACCGTGCTGATCGACCAGTAGGCCCCGAAGGCGATGCCGCCGATGACGGCAAGGACCAGCACCAACACGACGAGTCGGGCTTTGCGCCCCTTCTTCCTGCCGGACTTGCCAGGCTTGTCACCCGATGTGGCGGTGGTGTTGGGGGGCATCGCTGTCCTTGCTGTCCTAACGCGAGCGGCAGGCGGGCTTGTGCATTTGACTGAGCGCTGGAGCAACCATAGGCGCAGGGCCCCACGGCACTTGACCCGGAGTGGGGAACCGGCGGGCACGGGCGTTCGATCTTGCCGCGCGAAGCGTCAAGAAAGCGTCAAGAGTTAGGTAAGGTAACGAAGTACTTGGGCGCGGAGTACCGCACCCTCGGGTCTGTGCACGTGAGCTTCCGCGCCGCCCGCGCGGGAGCCAAGGAAGGGAACCGCCACTGACCGTCCACCATCTCAACCAGCTCCTGCTCGTCTGCTCCGTGGTCCTGCTCGTGGCCGTCGCGGCCGTCCGGGTCTCCTCCCGCAGCGGGCTCCCCAGCCTGCTCGTGTACCTGGGGATCGGCGTCCTCATGGGCCAGGACGGCATCGGCGACATCCACTTCGACAACGCCGAACTGACCCAGCTCATCGGGTACGCGGCCCTGGTCGTGATCCTGGCCGAGGGCGGTCTCGGCACGAAGTGGAAGGAGGTCGAACCCGTCCTGGCGTCCGCCTCCGTACTGGCCCTGGTCGGGGTCGGGGTGAGCGTCGGCGTCACCGCCGCGGGCGCGCACTACCTGGTGGGACTGGAATGGCGGCAGGCGCTCGTCATCGGGGCGGTGGTGTCCTCGACGGACGCGGCGGCGGTGTTCTCGGTGCTCCGGCGCATCCCGCTGCCCGCGCGGGTGACGGGCACCCTGGAGGCCGAGTCCGGCTTCAACGACGCCCCCGTGGTCATCCTGGTCGTCGCCTTCTCCACCGCGGGCCCGGTCGAGCACTGGTACGTCCTGATCGGCGAGATAGCCCTGGAGCTGGGCATCGGCATGGCCATGGGCCTCGCGGTCGGCTGGCTCGGCTCCTGGGGCCTCAGGCACGTCGCCCTGCCCGCCTCCGGCCTCTACCCGATCGCCGTGATGGCCATCGCGGTCACCGCGTACGCCGCCGGCGCGCTGGCGCACGGCAGCGGCTTCCTCGCCGTCTACCTCGCCTCCATGGTGCTCGGCAACGCCAAGCTGCCGCACTGGCCCGCCACCCGCGGCTTCGCCGAGGGGCTCGGCTGGATCGCCCAGATCGGCATGTTCGTCCTGCTCGGCCTGCTGGTCACCCCGCACGAGCTCGGCGACGACATCGTGCCCGCCCTGGTCATCGGCCTGGTGCTCACCATGGTGGCCCGTCCGCTGAGCGTGATCCTGAGCCTCGCGCCGTTCCGGGTGCCCTGGCCGGAGCAGACCCTGATGTCCTGGGCCGGGCTGCGCGGCGCCGTGCCCATCATCCTGGCGACGATCCCCATGGTGAACGGCGTCGACTCCACCCACCGGATCTTCAACATCGTCTTCGTCCTGGTCGTCGTCTACACGCTCATCCAGGGGCCGACGCTGCCCTGGCTGGCCCGCAAGCTGCGGCTCGGCGAGGGCCCGGAGGCGGCCGACCTCGGCATCGAGTCCGCGCCCCTGGAGCGGCTGCGCGGGCACCTGCTGTCCGTCTCGATCCCCGAGGGCTCCCTGATGCACGGCGTCGAGGTCAACGAGCTGCGGCTGCCCGCCGGGGCCGCCGTCACCCTGGTCGTCCGCGAAGGAAAATCGTTTGTTCCGCTGCCCACGACGGTGCTGCGGCGCGGGGACGAACTCCTCGTCGTCGCCACCGACCCGGTGCGGGACGCGGCGGAACGCCGGCTCCGCGCGGTCGGCCACGGCGGCAAGCTCGCCGGCTGGCTGGGCACGAACGGGACGACGGGCGTGCGTTAAGGGCATGTTTCGGGCGGTTCACACCCCCGCCAATCCCAGGTGAACGCCCCTGGAGGTGCCCGTTTTCACAGGTGTACGAGACCTTCGGCCCTGTACGATGAAAGCACCCTGATCGAACCAACTCTGCCTGACGCAGAGCTGGCGCGACCGTATGGCGGCCGGATCGCTCCTCGCAGTGGACGCCGGTATCTACCGCAGTTCCGCGCAAGAGGACAGCTCTCGGCGCCCCCGCACGGGCGCGCTACCAGGCGGCAGAAAGGCACGGGCCGTGGCATCCACGGTCACCACCGAGCCGTCGAAGGACGACCCGGCGGCCCCGTCCCGCCCGGGCTACGGACAGCTGCTGCGCACCCGCGGGGCCTGGACGTTCCTGCTCCCCGGCTTCGCGGCGCGCCAGCCGTTCGCGATGCTCACCATCTCCATCGTGCTGCTCGTCCAGCACACGACCGGCTCCTACGGCGCCGCGGGCGCCGCCGCGGCCGTCACCGGCGTCTCGATGGCGCTCTTCGCGCCCTACGGCGGCCGCCTGGCCGACCGCTACGGGCAGCGCGCGGTACTGGTCCCCGGCGTCCTCGTCCACACCCTGTCCGGTCTCGGCCTGACGGCGCTCGCGCTGGCGCACGCGCCCCTGTGGGCGCTGTTCGTCGCGGCCGTGCCGACCGGCGCCTCGGTGCCGCAGGTCGGCCCCATGGTGCGGGCCCGCTGGGGCGTGAAGCTCCAGGACTCGCCCCTGATGTCCACCGCGGCCGCCTTCGAGTCCGTCACCGACGAGCTCACCTTCGTCTTCGGCCCGCTGCTCGCGACCGCCCTGTGCACCGCCGTGACCCCGGCCGCCGGCCTGGTCACCGAGGCCGCACTGACCCTCTTCGGCGGCCTGCTGTTCGCCGCCCAGCGGGGCACCCAGCCGACGGTGACCGCCGCCGGCCACGCGCGCGTGCCGCACGCCTCCGCGCTCCGCGTCCCCGGCGTGCGCGTCCTGATCGCCGTCTTCCTGGGCATCGGGTCCGTCTTCGGCGGCATGCAGGTCTCGCTCGCGGCGTTCACCGAGTCGATCGGCGAGCCCGGCCTGAACGGCGTCCTGTACGGCACCTTCGCCGCGGGGAACATGCTCTCGGGCATCGTCTGCGGCGCGATCGCCTGGAAGGCCGCCCCGCACCGCCGCCTCGTCGTCGGCTACGCGGCGCTCGCGCTGACCGCCTCGGCGCTGTGGACGTCCCACTCCGTGCTCGTCCTCGCGGGCCTCGGCCTGCTGGTCGGCATGTGCATCGCGCCCGCGCTGATCACCGGCTACACGCTGGTCGAGGGCCTGGTCCCGGCCGGTTCCCGCACGGAGGCCTTCACCTGGCTGACCGGCGCCGTCGCGCTCGGCCAGGCGGCCGCGGTCACCGTCGCCGGACAGCTGGAGGACCGGCTGTGGGGCGGCGCCGGGTTCCTGGTGCCGATGGCCGGCACCCTGCTCGCCCTGGCGACCCTGCTGGCACTGCGATCCCGGCTCGCCACCCGGCCCCGGAACCGTACGGTCGCACGTGGCGTCGGTCACCGAGTGCCGGTGACGGTGGACTGATCCTCGGGAATACGTCACTATGGACCGTCGTTAGCACTCATCGAGTGAGAGTGCCAGGAGGAAGACAGTGCCGACCTACCAGTACCAGTGCACCGAGTGCGGCGAGGGCCTCGAGGCGGTGCAGAAGTTCACCGACGACGCCCTGACCGAGTGCCCCAACTGCGGTGGCCGCCTGAAGAAGGTGTTCTCCGCCGTAGGCATTGTCTTCAAGGGCTCGGGGTTCTACCGCAACGACAGCCGCGGCTCCTCGTCGAGCAGCAGCCCCGCGTCGAAGTCGCCGGGCTCCGGCTCGTCGGGCACGTCGTCCGAGTCGAAGTCGTCCGACACGAAGTCGTCGACCTCGTCCTCGTCGACGTCCTCTTCCTCGTCCTCGTCGTCGTCGGGCTCCACCAGCAGCTCCGCCGCCTGAGGCCCCTCCCCCTCGGCTCCCCTCGGACCCCGCCGTCAGGTGACGGCGGGGTCCGAGGCGTTCCCGGCCACCGCTCCCGGCCACCGCTCCGGGCCGCCGCGGCGGCCAGCTAGGGTGCGGGGCATGGTGAACGCAGAGATCGGCGTAATCGGCGGCTCCGGCTTCTACTCGTTCCTCGACGACGTGACCGAGGTCCAGGTCGACACCCCCTACGGGCCGCCCAGCGACTCCCTCTTCTTCGGCGAGATCGCCGGCCGCCGGGTCGCCTTCCTCCCCCGCCACGGACGCGGCCACCATCTGCCGCCGCACCGCATCAACTACCGGGCCAACCTCTGGGCGCTGCGCACCGTCGGCGTGCGCCAGGTGCTCGGCCCGTGCGCGGTGGGCGGTCTGCGCCCCGAGTACGGACCGGGCACCCTGCTCGTGCCGGACCAGCTGGTGGACCGTACGAAGTCCCGGGCGCAGTCCTACTTCGACGGGCTGCCGCTGCCCGACGGCACCGTGCCGAACGTGGTGCACGTATCGCTGGCCGACCCCTACTGCCCCACCGGCCGGGCCGCCGCGCTGAAGGCGGCCCGCGGCCGGGACTGGGCGCCGGTGGACGGAGGCACGCTGGTCGTGATCGAGGGGCCGCGCTTCTCGACCCGCGCCGAATCCCTGTGGCACCAGGCGCAGGGCTGGTCCGTGGTGGGCATGACCGGCCACCCCGAGGCGGCGCTCGCCCGGGAACTGGAGCTCTGCTACGCGTCGTTGACCCTGGTCACGGACCTGGACGCGGGCGCCGAGACCGGCGAGGGCGTCTCGCACGACGAGGTGCTGCGGGTGTTCGCGGCCAACGTGGACCGACTGCGGGGCGTGCTGTTCGACGCGGTGGCGGCCCTGCCGGAGAACACCGCCCGGGACTGCCTGTGCACGAGCGCGCTCGGCGGCATGGATCCGGGGTTCGCCCTGCCGTAGCGCACCCCTCGTCGTAGGCACCCCTCGTCGCAGAGCGCCCCTCGTCGTAGAGCACCCCTCGTCCGGGTGGCGGAGTTGTCCACAACCCGTGGGTAACCCACCGGCTCCGGCGGGTTCCGGCGCGCGGCCCCATCGTGGCACCGCAAGCCGATTCCTCGTCGCAGGTGGTGGTCCACGTGTCCGTTCCCCCGTTCTCCTCCGTCCCCTCCCCCGTCCTCCCGCCGCCCCTTCGTGTCCCGCGCCCGCTGGGCACGGACGCCCCCGCCACCTGCGAGGTCCCGCACTTCGAGCCGGTGCGGGTGCGCGGCGGGCGGTATCTGCCGGGGCGGCTGCTGCGGCACCGCGGGCGGGCCCTGGCGGCCGGTCTGGCGGTCACGGCGGCGGCGCTGGTCGCGGCGGGACCCCGGGCCGCCACGGGGCCCCCGCACGCCGCCGAGCGGCCCCGGGGACATCCGGTCACCCAGCCGCCGCTACGACGCCACGCCCCGCCTGTGGACATGGTGACGGCGCCGGTGCGGATCGCGGACGCGGCCACCGTGCTGCTGCTGCGCCCCGGTGACCGGGTGGACGTCATCGCGGCCGGGGATCCGGCGCGGGGCGGGGAGGCCCGGGTGATCGCGCGCGGGGTCCGGGTCACGAAGCTGCCCCGGCCGGTGGACGGAGCCGCCGAGAGCGGGGCGCTGGTCGTGCTCTCGGTGCCGCGGGCCACGGCCGCGCGGCTGGTCGGTGCGAGCGCCACGGCGCGGCTGGCGGTGACGCTGTGCTGAACAACCTGGGGAGATTTCTCGGCCGAATGCTGTCAAGTCGCCCTTTCGAGCTACCGGGTTGGGCGCAATGGCCGCAGGGTGACGTAGGTTGCGGAGCGTTTTGTTCCACACCCTGTGCACACAAGGAGAGTCCCCGAGGTGAGCGAGAAGAAGGAACCGAGCGTCTGGCAGGGCTTCAAGGCCTTCCTGATGCGCGGCAACGTCGTCGATCTGGCGGTCGCGGTGGTCATCGGCGCCGCCTTCACGAACATCGTCAACTCGGTGGTGAAGGGGCTCATCAACCCGCTGGTCGGGGCGATCGGCACGCAGAACCTCGACAGCTACAGCACGTGCATCAAGGAGCCGTGCACGCTGAACGCGGACGGCACCGTGAAGACCGGTGTCCAGATCATGTGGGGCTCGGTCCTGGGGGCCACGCTCTCCTTCGTGATCACCGCGGCGGTCGTGTACTTCCTGATGGTCCTGCCGATGGCGAAGTACCTGGCCCGGGTGGAGGCCCGCAGGAAGGCGAAGGAGGGCACGCACGAGGTCATCGAGGTGACCGAGCTGGAGGTGCTGAAGGAGATCCGCGACGCCCTGATCGCGCAGCGCGGCAACGGCCACAACCAGCGCTAGCGGCGGCGCGGGCGGCTCAGAGGTGGTGGGGCGGCTTCTCGTCGAGGAAGCGCCGGAGGTCGGCGGCGGAGTCGGCCGCCGAGTCGCCCGACGGGCGGTCGCCCCAGCCGCGGTCCGTGTCGTCCGACGACTGCCGGTCCAGCGGGTCGTCGAAGATCAGCGCGGCCTTCGGGTCGCGCGGCTCGGGCTCGGGGGCGGTACTCATGCCTCAAGGGTACGGTCGGTACGCCCCCGGCCCGGCCGCGCCGCCTCCACAGGCCGCTCCGCCCGCGCAGGCTCCTACGCCTCCACAGGCCTCGCCGCCCGCACAGGCCCCACCGCCCCTGCAGGCGCCGCCCGCGCAGGCCTCGCCCCCCGGCACCCCGCCGGGCGCTCCCGGGCAAGATATCGCCGCGGATTTCTGCTGTGCTGGGGGGCATGACGTCGAGTTCCGCTCCGGCGCCCGCTCCCCAGGGCGCACCCCAGCCCCACCGGCCGCTGCGCCGGCTCACCGCGCGTGGCCGCGAGGAGGCCCACCGCGTCTCCTCTCCGCTCGAACTCTTCTTCGACCTGTGTTTCGTGGTGGCCATCGCACAGGCGGGCTCGGAGCTGGTGCACGCCGTGGCGGGCGGCCACGCGGGCGAGGGCGTCCTGAACTACGCGATGATCTTCTTCGCCATCTGGTGGGCCTGGATGAACTTCACCTGGTTCGCCTCGGCGTACGACAACGACGACGTGCTCTACCGGGTCGTCACCCTGGTGCAGATCGCCGGCGTGCTGGTGCTGGCGGCCGGCGTCTCGCGGGCCTTCGCCGACCACGACTTCACGCTGGTCCTGATCGGCTACGTGATCATGCGGATGGCGCTGGCCTCGCAGTGGCTGAGAGCCGCGCGGGGGGCCGGGGGCGCGGAGCGGACCATGGCGCTGCGGTACGCCGGCGGCGTGCTGCTGTGCCAGGTCGGCTGGCTCGGGCTGGTGGTGCTGCCGGTGCACGCGCGTCCCTGGGTGTTCCTGGTGATGGTGATCGCCGAGCTGTGCGTGCCGCTGTACGCGGAGAAGGACCACACCACCTCCTGGCACCCGCACCACATCGCCGAGCGCTTCGGGCTCTTCACCATCATCGTGCTCGGCGAGACGATCGCGGCGGCGACGGTCGCCGTGAGATCGGCCGCGGCCGAGCACGACGCGCTGGGCGAGCTGCTGCCGATCGCGGCGGGCGGCCTGCTGATCGTCTTCTCCGCCTGGTGGATCTACTTCGTGGTGCCGATCCACGGCCATCTGCGCTCCAACAGGGAGTCGTTCCTGTGGGGTTACGGCCACTACTTCATCTTCGCGTCGGCGGCCTCGATCGGCGCGGGTCTGGAGGTGGCCGTCGAGGAGGCGGTCGGGAAGGCGCACATCTCGACACAGGCCGCCTCGCTGGCCGTGACCCTGCCGACGGCGCTGTACCTGCTGACCGTGTGGGCGCTGCACTCGCGGCACTTCAAGGTCGGCATCGCCCAGCAGCTGGTGCTGCCGGTCACCGCGGTGCTGGTGCTCTGCTGCACCCTCCTGGGCGGCTGGGCGGTGCCGGCGGCGGGTTTCGTCTCCGCGCTGGCGGTGACGGCCGGGACGACCCTGACGGCGCGCACGGCCGCCCGCGAGCGCCCGGCGGACGTCACCCCGGCCGCCTCCTGACCGGCCGGGAACCGCGTCCGGACCCCGCGGGCTGGGCCAGACTGGCCGTCATGACGGTTGACGCATTGACGGACGTGGCCGGGCTGCGCGTGGGACACGCCACCCGCAGCGGCGGGGGCTGGCTCACCGGTACGACGGTGGTCCTCGCCCCCGAGGGTGGCGCGGTCGCCGCCGTGGACGTGCGGGGCGGAGGGCCGGGCACCAAGGAGACCGACGCGCTCGACCCGCGGAACCTGGTGCAGCGGGCGGAGGCGATCGTGCTGACGGGCGGCAGCGCCTACGGGCTCGACTCGGCGTCCGGGGTGATGGCCTGGCTGGAGGAGCGGGGGCGCGGGGTGCGGGTGGGGCCGGATCCCACGCACGTCGTGCCGGTGGTGCCCGCGGCCTGCGTCTTCGACCTGGGGCGGGGCGGGGACTTCCGGGCCCGGCCGGACGCGGCCACGGGGCGGGCGGCGGTCGAGGCGGCCGCGGCGAGCGTGCCCGGGGCCCCCGTGCCCGAAGGATGCGTGGGCGCGGGTACGGGCGCGGTGGCCGGAGCACTGAAGGGCGGGGTGGGCAGCGCGAGCACCGTGCTGGAGTCGGGGATCACGGTGGCCGCGCTGGTGGTGGCCAACGCGGCCGGCGGAGTGCTGGATCCCGAAACGGGCGTGCTGTACGGGGAGTTGTTCCAGGGGCGGGTGGAGTACCCCGGGGAGCGGGTGCACGAGGCCGCGCGCCGGCGGCTCGCCGAGACCGCCGCCCGCAACGGGCTGCCGCCGCTCAACACCACGCTGGCGGTGGTCGCGACCGACGCCCGGCTCTCCAAGGCCCAGGCGCAGAAGCTGGCCGGGACGGCGCACGACGGCATCGCGCGCGCCGTACGCCCGGTGCACCTGCTGCACGACGGGGACACGGTGTTCGCGCTGGCGACGGACGCGCACCCGCTGGACGCGAGCCCCCTCGCGCTCAACGAGATCCTCGCGGCCGGCGCGGACCTGGTGACGCGCGCCATCGTGCGCGCCGTACGGGCCGCCGAGCCGGTGGACGGACCGGGCGGGGTGTGGCCCTCGTACGAGGAGCTGTACGGGGCGTCCCAGGGGGAGTCGCACGGGGAGCGGTGACAGCGGCGCGGTGACGGCGGCGCGGTGTCGCGCCCGGAACCTTGCGCGTTCCTGTCGATTGTCCCGGTTCTGTCACGTGATGGCGTTCTCCGCCGTTCGGGGGAACCCCGCCCCGCACCGGCGCCCTCTTTCTCCACGACTCGGAGCGGATCACGCACATCACAAGGAACTGGAGCAGCCCGTGACAACGCCGGACATTGCAGCGCGGCGCGTACTGGGGGCCTGTGCCGCCCTGATGGTCGGCGCCCTCACCCTCACCGCCTGCGGTGGCAACGCCGACGCCAAGACCAACGACAGCAAGGGCGGCGGGCAGGACAGCGCCGCCAAGACGTCCACCGCGAAGATCGTGATCTCGGCGAAGGACGGCTCGACCGGCGCGTCCATCAACACGACCGGCGTGCAGGTCAGCGACGGCAAGCTGACCGACGTGAAGATGACCGTGTCGGGGTCGGGGCAGGCGGTCGAGGGCACCGTCTCGGCGGACGGCAGCGTCTGGAAGCCGAAGGAGCAGCTGGAGCGCGGCACGAAGTACGAGATATCGGCGACCGCCAAGGACTCCAAGGGGCTCACGGCGGCGGCCAACTCCATCTTCACCACGGTCAATTCGGCGAACAGCTACATCGGCACGTACACCCCGGACAACGGGACGACGGTCGGCGTGGGGATGCCGGTGTCGTTCAACTTCGACAAGGTCATCACCGACAAGAAGGCCGTGCAGGCGCACATCACGGTCACCTCCAGCAGCGGCCAGCAGGTCGTGGGCCACTGGTTCGGGGCGCAGCGCCTGGACTTCCGGCCGCAGGAGTACTGGAAGGCCGGCTCCAAGGTCACGATGAAGATCGACCTGGACGGGGTCGAGGGCGCGAACGGCGTCTACGGGGTACAGAAGAAGACGGTGTCGTTCACCGTCGGCCGTTCGCAGGTCTCCACGGTGGACGCGAACACGCAGACCATGACCGTGGTGCGGGACGGCAAGGTCCTCAAGTCGGTGCCGGTGTCCACGGGCAGCCCGGAGCACACGACGTACAACGGGCAGATGGTGATCTCGGAGAAGTTCACCCAGACCCGGATGAACAGCCAGACGGTGGGCCTCGGCGGGGAGTACGACATCCCGGACGTGCCGCACGCGATGCGCCTGACGACGTCGGGGACGTTCATCCACGGCAACTACTGGTACAGCAGGTCCAACCCGCCGTTCGGGCAGCAGGGCACCAGCCACGGCTGCGTGGGGCTCGCCGACGTGCAGGGCGCGCAGGGCGACACGACGGCCAAGTGGTTCTACGACAACTCCCTCATCGGGGACGTCGTGATCGTGAAGAACTCCCCCGACAAGACCGTGCAGCCGGACAACGGCCTCAACGGATGGAACCTGTCGTGGAGCGACTGGACCGCCGGAAGCGCCGTATGACAGGCCGCTTTTGACGGATCGTCGGGCCGCGCGGGAACTTTTCGCGCGGCCCGCGCGTTTTCCCGGCGTACGTTTTCTCGGTTCCCGGACATGATGTCCGACCGAGGGGCTACGGTATGCACCCACAAGGTGACATGCAGCAACGCCGGGAGAAACCTTGAGCGTTCCGTACGAGACGGCAGCGTACGAACCAGCCGAGTCGCCCGAGTCTCCGGAGGAGCACCTCGCGCGGCTCCTCGGCCGTGCCCTGAACTCCTTCGAGCTGCCGGACGAGGCCATAAGGCAGCTGGACTGCGCGCTGGCGCACGACAGTTCGCTGCACTCCGCGCACCACAGCGCGGGGCTGCACCGGGAGACGTACCGGCACACCTGGCTGCTGGCCGACGGCTCGGCGGTCACGCTGTGGGAGCTCGTGCACAACACCGCGCCGGGCAGCGACCCGCAGCACGAGGTGTACGTCGACGAGGAGGAGCTGCGGGCGGCGACCGCCCGGCTGCCGCTGCCGCCGGACGCCCCGGACTTCGAGCTGCCGGTGCTGACGACCCTGGCGCCGGTCCCCGAGCCCCGCCATGTGTACGTGCCGGACGACTCGGCGGACCACGCGCGCAGGCTGCTGCGCCGCGCGGAGAACGCCGACCGGCCGGACGCGGAGACGGCCCAGGTGCTGACGACGGCGTTCGCGCACCAGATCACCCAGGCGTTCGGACGCCCGGGGCGGGCGGGACGGACGGGGCGTGCGGGTCTGAGCTTCGCGCTCTACGAGCACGCGTTCCTGCTGCGGGACGGCCGGGAGCTGTCCCTGTGGGAGGTCGAGCACACGGCGACCCCGGACGGCCGCCACCGGTGCGAGGTGTACCCGACGGAGGACGCGGCCAGGGACGCGATGGAGCGGCGGGGTTAGAGAGCGGCGGGTCCGGAGAGGTCCGGCGGGCCTCAGCGGCCGCCGAGTCGGCGGACCAGGCCGGCGAAGGCGTCCTGTTCGGCCGGGGTCAGTTCCACGGACTCGCGGGACGGACCGGCCTGCTCCTGGTGCGGGAGGACGGGGAGCACCCGGCCCGCGTGCCAGGCGAGGGCCGCGCGGCGGTTGCGGCGCAGCAGACGCGTCACGACGACCGCCCAGGCGACGGTCGCCAGGGTGAGCGCGGCCATGCCGATCAGCTGGAGGGTCGAGACGTGCGCAGGCATACGGCCCAGTACACACCACGGTCCGGGACTTTGGTCCCGGACCGTGACGTATCTCGCAGGTGCCGTGAACAACTCACAGCGCACCAAAGGGACAAGAGGGTCGCGGACGCTCAGGCCGCGACCGGCTGGCGGTCCTCCTTCGCGGCGGCGGCCGCACCGGGGGCGGTACCGCCCGCCGTGGCCTGCCCGGCCGGCTTGCGCAGGCCCTTCAGGACGACGACCAGGGCCGTGGTGACACAGACACCGGCGGCGATGGCGATCAGGTAGAGGAACGGGTTGCCGATCAGCGGGACCACGAAGATGCCGCCGTGCGGGGCGCGCAGGGTGGCGCCGAAGGCCATCGACAGGGCGCCGGTGACCGCGCCGCCGACCATCGAGGACGGGATGACGCGCAGCGGGTCCGCCGCGGCGAACGGGATGGCGCCCTCGGAGATGAAGGAAGCGCCCAGCACCCAGGCGGCCTTGCCGTTCTCGCGCTCGGTCGGGGTGAAGAGCTTGCCGCGCACGGTGGTGGCCAGGGCCATCGCCAGCGGCGGGACCATACCGGCCGCCATGACCGCCGCCATGATCTTCATCGCGGAGTCACTGGGGTTGGAGACCGCGATACCGGCGGTGGCGAAGGTGTACGCGACCTTGTTGACCGGGCCGCCGAGGTCGAAGCACATCATCAGGCCGAGCAGGGCGCCGAGCAGGATGGCGTTGGAGCCGGAGAGGCCGTTCAGCCAGTCGGTCATGCCCTTCTGGGCGGAGGCGATGGGCTTGCCGACCACGACGAACATCAGGAACCCGACGATCGCCGAGGAGATCAGCGGGATCACCACCACCGGCATGATGCCGCGCATCGCCGCCGGGATGTTGATCTTCTGGATCGCCATCACCACGCCACCGGCCAGCAGACCGGCGACCAGGCCGCCGAGGAAGCCCGCGCTGATGGTGGACGCGATCATGCCGCCCACGAAACCGGGGACCAGACCCGGCCGGTCCGCCATGCCGTAGGCGATGTAGCCCGCGAGGACCGGGACCAGGAAGCCGAAGGAGACGACACCGATCTGGAAGAGCAGCGCGGCCCAGCTGTCGCCCTGGGTCCACACGAAGTGGTCCATCACCGACGGCGCCTTGTTGACCTTGTAGCCGCCGATCGCGAAGCCGAGGGCGATCAGCAGACCGCCGGCCGCGACGAACGGGACCATGTAGCTGACGCCGGACATCAGCCACTTGCGCAGCTTGGTGCCGTACCCCTCGCCGGCGTCACCGGCGCGTTCGACCGGCGTGGACGGCGCGGAACCGGACGTCACCTCGCCGCGGGCCGCCCGCTCCCGCACCTCGCCGATCAGCTCGGCGGGGCGGTTGATGCCCGCCTTCACGCCGACGTCGACGGTGGGCTTGCCGGCGAAGCGGTCCTTGTCGCGCACGGGTACGTCGTGCGCGAAGATCACGCCGTCCGCCGCCGCGATGACCTCGGGGTCGAGCCGGGTGAAGCCGGCCGAGCCCTGCGTCTCCACGACGAGTTCGACACCCGCCTCACGGCCCGCGTTCTCCAGGGACTCGGCCGCCATGTAGGTGTGGGCGATGCCGGTCGGGCAGGAGGTGACGGCGACGATACGGAAGGGGCGCCCGGCCGCTTCCGAGCCCGCACCCGAACTCGCGCCCGCGTCCGTGCCCGTGCTGGCCGCTGCGGTGCCGGCGGAGGCCGCCGCCGGCGCCGCAGCGGTGTTCTGGGAGGCGCTCACGGCGCCCTCGGCCGCAGGAGTCGCCGAGGCCGCAGGAGTCGCGGGCGTCGCTGCCGCCTCGTCCCCGCGGATCAGCGCCGCCGCCGTCTCCGCGTCGCCCGCCGACCGCAGCGCGTCCGTGAACTCGCTGTTCATCAGCTGGCGGGCCAGGGCGGAGAGGATCGTGAGGTGGGCGTCGTCGGCGCCGGCCGGGGCCGCGATCAGGAAGATCAGGTCGGCGGGGCCGTCCGGGGCGCCGAAGTCGATGCCGGCGGCGCTGCGCCCGAAGGCGAGCGTCGGCTCGGTGACATGGGCGCTGCGGCAGTGCGGGATGCCGATGCCGCCGTCGAGGCCGGTGGGCATCTGGGCTTCGCGGGCGGCCACGTCGGCGAGGAAGCCCTCCAGGTCGGTCACCCGGCCCAGGCTCACCATGCGCTCGGCGAGGGCGCGCGCCGCCGCTTCTTTGGAGTCGGCGGACAGGTCGAGATCGACCAGGTCCGCGGTGATCATGTCGCTCATCGCGGGCTCCTATGCACGCGTATCGCCCGGGGTGTGGGGTGGGCGGGGGTGGGGACGGGGGTGCCGTGGGGGGCGGGGTGGGAGACGGGGCCGGGGAAGCCCCGCCTCCCGGGGACGGCGGGGCGGCTCAGGGTGCCCCGACGGCCCGTCGGCGCGGCGAGTAACGAGGGACCTCGCCGCTCCTGGGCCGGTTGTCGGCGGGCGGCGCCGGGGAGGAGCGCGGCCGCCTGAAGGGTCGTTTCTGCGTTCATGACACCGGCTCCGTCAGTTCGCGGTCGACGGGGACGCGGTCGGTGACGGTGACCGACGCCGGGTCCAGGTCGGCGGGGGTGGGCATCACGCTGCCCGGCAGCTGGACGGCGGCGGCGCCGTGAGCGACGGCGGAGGCGAGGGCCCGGGGGCCGCTGCCGCCGGCGATCAGGAAACCGGCGAGGGAGGAGTCGCCGGCACCGACGTTGCTGCGAACGGTGTCCACCCGGGCGCTCGCGAACCAGGCGCCCTCGTCCTCCACCAGGAGCTGGCCGTCGGCGCCCAGGCTGGCGAGGACGGCGCGGGCACCCATGCCGCGCAACTCCTCGGCCGCCTTGAGCGCGTCGCCCACCGTCGCCAGGGGGCGCCCGACGGCCTCCGCGAGCTCCTCGGCGTTCGGCTTCACCACGTCGGGCTGCTCGCGCAGCGCTTCGAGCAGAGCGCGCCCCGAGGTGTCCAGTGCGATCCGCGCGCCCCCAGCGTGCGCCCGGGCGACGACATCGGCGTACCAGGAGGGCGCGAGACCGCGCGGCAGGCTGCCGCAGCAGGCGATCCAGTCGGCGTCACGGGACTGCTCGCGGACGGTGTCGAGGAGGAGTTCCTGCTCGTCGGCGGAGAGTTCCGGACCGGGCGCGTTGATCTTGGTGAGCACCCCGTCGGACTCCGCGAGCGCGATGTTGGAGCGGGTGGCTCCGGCGACCGGGACCGGCGCGACCTCGATGCCCTGCGCGTCCAGCAGGTCGGCGACCAGCGCGCCCGGCGCACCCCCCAGGGGCAGGACGGCGACCGTGCGCCACCCGGCGGCCGCGACCGCCCGGGAGACGTTGACGCCCTTGCCACCGGGGTCCATGCGTTCGCCGGTGGCGCGGATGACCTCGCCGCGCTCCAGGGCGGGCACCTCGTAGGTGCGGTCGAGGGAGGGGTTGGGGGTGACGGTGAGGATCATGCCCGTACCGTTCGTGGCGCTCGTGGTGCTCATGCTCGTACTACTTCCGTGCCGCCGCGCTCGATGGCGGCGGCGTCCTCGGGGCTCAGTCCGCTGTCGGTGATCAGCAGGTCCACGTCGCCCATGTCGCCGAAGCGGGCGAAGTGCTCCTGGCCGTGCTTGGCGGAGTCGGCGAGCAGGACCACCCGGCGGGCCGCGGTGACGGCCGCCCGCTTGACCGCGGCCTCGGCGAGGTCGGGGGTGGTGAGGCCCTGCTCGGCGGAGAAGCCGTTGGCGGCGACGAACAGGACGTCGGCCCGGATCTCGCTGTACGCGCGGAGCGCCCAGGCGTCCACGGCGGCGCGCGTACGGTGCCGTACGCGCCCCCCGACCAGGTGGAGCTGGATGCCCGGGTGGTCGGCGAGGCGGGCCGCGATGGGGAGGCTGTGGGTGACGACGGTCAGCTCCGCGTCCAGCGGGATGGCCGCGGCGAGCCGGGCGACCGTCGAACCGGCGTCGAGGATCAGGGTGCCCTCGGTCGGCAGCTCCGGGACGGCGGCCTTGGCGATGCGGTCCTTCTCGTCGGCCGAGGTGGACTCGCGCTCGGCGAGGTCCGGCTCGAAGTCTAGGCGTCCGGCCGGGATGGCGCCGCCGTGCACCCGGCGGACGAGGCCGGCCCGGTCGAGGGCCTTCAGGTCGCGGCGGATCGTCTCCTGCGTGACCTGGAACTCCTCGGCGAGCGACACGACGTCCACCCGGCCGCCGTCACGGGCGAGCCGGAGAATCTCCTGCTGCCGCTCCGGTGCGTACATGCCCCTGTGCCTCCGCTCCACGATACGTCCGACTGATGTCCGGCCCATGTCCGACTGCGTCTGACTCATGCCCGAACTTGTGGTTTCGCAGGGAGGCTACGCCCGGATTTCCAGAAAGTAAACAGGTTCGGGCGTCAACCGGACATGATCGGACTTCCGAACCCATTCCGAACCCATAACGAGGGGCCCGGCACCTTCCGGTACCGGGCCCCTCGCCGCTGGTCAGGCCGTCAGTGGACGAGTTCGCCCGCCGACTCCGGCGCCGGCGCCGGGAGCGGCTCATCGGTGTCGCCGCCTTCCGGATGCTGTGCCGCGCGCTTCGGCAGGGCGGACATCAGCAGGAAGATCACGGCCATGACGACGGCCACCCAGACCAGCGCGTGCCGGAAGGCGTGGGCGAAGGCCGGGCCGACCTCGGCCGGGGTGAGCCGGTCGCCGATGACACCGAAGAAGACCACGGAGACCAGGCCGAGGCCGAGCGCGTTGCCCATCTGCTGGACGGTGTTGATCAGGCCGGACGCGGAACCGGCGTGCTCGCGCGGCACCTCCGACAGCACCATGTCGGTCAGCGGGGCGACGATCAGGCCCATGCCCACGCCCATCACGACCAGCGGCAGGGCCATCTGCCAGGAGGCGATGGCGAGGCCGTAGCGGTCGGACTCCCAGATGTAGAGCAGCACGCCGAGGCCCATCAGCAGGGCCCCCGCCTGGAGCACCTTGCGCCCGAAGCGCGGAACCAGTTTCTGCACGGACATACCGGCCGCGACGGACACCGCTATGGAGAACGGCACCCCGGTCAGGCCCGCGTGCAGCGGGGTCCAGCCGAGGCCGATCTGCATGTACAGCGTCCAGACCAGGAAGAACACGCCGAGCGCGACACCGAAGACGGTCTGCACGGCGATGCCCGCGGCGAAGCTCTTCACGGTGAAGAGGGACGTCTCGATGAGGGGCGAACCGTCGCGGGCGGCCTTGCGGCGTTCGTAGGCGACCAGCACGCCGAAGACGACGAGCGCGCCGGCCATCGACGCGTACCCCCACAGCGGCCAGCCCAGCTCGCGGCCACGGGTCAGCGGGTAGAGCAGCATCAGCAGCCCGAGGGTCACCAGGGCCACGCCGACGAGGTCCAGTTTCAGCGCCTTCGGGGCCTTGGATTCGCCGATGTAACGGCGGCCGAGGAGGAGGGCCGCGATGCCGACCGGAAGGTTGATCAGGAAGATCGGGCGCCATTCGAGGCCGAAGAGGTTCCACTCGGTGAGCAGGGCGCCGAGCAGCGGGCCGGAGACCGCGCCCAGGCCGACGATCCCGCCGAACAGGCCGAAGACCTTGCCGCGTTCGTGGGCCGGGAAGGTGGCGTGCACGATCGAGAGGACCTGCGGGACCATCATCGCGGCCATGCCGCCCTGCAGGATCCGGGAGGCGACCAGCATCTCCGGGTTCGCGGCGAAGCCGCACAGCGCCGAGGCGAGGGTGAAGCCGGCGACCCCGGCCAGGAACATCCGCTTGCGGCCGTGAATGTCACCGAGACGGCCGCCGGTGATCAGGCCGGCCGCGAAGGCGAGGGCGTAGCCGGCGGTTATCCACTGGATCTGGCTGAAGGTGGCACCG
Source organism: Streptomyces sp. NPDC048288 (assembly GCF_043201555.1). Taxonomy (NCBI): domain Bacteria; kingdom Bacillati; phylum Actinomycetota; class Actinomycetes; order Kitasatosporales; family Streptomycetaceae; genus Streptomyces; species Streptomyces sp. NPDC048288. The sequence continues at coordinate 74,276 of NZ_JBICZD010000019.1, read as the reverse complement.
GCGTCCCGCTGGATGGAGGGGATGGCGATGTTGACGATCGTGACGTCGACCAGGTCCATGAAGGCCGCGGTCATGACGATGGCCAGGGCCAGCCATCGGGTTCGGTCGGGCGGGGAGGCGGGGAGCGGCGTCGCCGGTTCCCCGCGCCCCTCGAGGGCACTCGTCTCGCTGGAGGTCATGGGGTCAATCTAAAGTGGCACTAGGCCAGATCTTGTCCTAGTGGTACGGCATCCTCGGACGCATGACGACAGACACTCCGGCTCGGCTGCTTCAGCTTCTGTCTCTTCTCCAGACGCCCCGCGAATGGCCCGGTGGTGAGCTAGCCGACCGGCTCCAGGTGTCCCGGCGTACCGTGCGGCGCGATATCGACCGGTTGCGGGAGCTGGGGTATCCCGTGGAGGCCAGCAAGGGCTCCGACGGGGGGTACCGGCTGGTCGCCGGGAAGGCGATGCCGCCGCTGCTGCTCGACGACGAGGAGGCGGTGGCCATCGCGGTCGGGCTGCGGGCCGGCGCCGGGCATGCCGTGGCGGGCGTGGACGAGGCGTCCGTACGGGCGCTGGCCAAGCTGGAGCAGGTGCTGCCGGCCCGGCTGCGGCACCGGGTGAGCACGCTCCAGGCCGCGACCACCCCGCTGACATCGGGGGACGGCGCGAGCATCGCGCCCGAGACGCTGACCGTGATGGCCTCGGCGGTCGCGGGGCGGGAGCGGTTGCGGTTCGCCTATCGCGCGGCGGACGGCAGCGAGACCCGGCGGCAGGCGGAGCCGTACCGGCTGGTCTCGACCGGGCGGCGGTGGTACCTCGTGGCCTACGACCTCGATCGCGACGACTGGCGGACGTTCCGGGTCGACCGGGTGAGCGAGCCGTTCGCGACCGGAGCGCGGTTCGCGCCGCGGGAGTTGCCGACGGGGAGCGCGGCGGAGTACCTGCGGCGGTCGATCCAACGGCAGCAGGAGACATACGAGTTCGCCGTCGCGTTCGCCGGGACGGCGGCGGAGGTGGGGGCCCGGCTGCCGAAGTGGCTGGGGACACCCGTGGACGAGGGGGGCGAGGAAGGCGAGGGCGGCGAGGGCGGCGAGACGGGTGAAGGGGGCGCCGGGTGGTGTGTGGTGCGGGGGTCCACCGGGGATCCGATGGAGTGGCTGGCGGTGCGGCTGGTGATGGCGAGGTGTGAGTTCGCGGTCCGGGAGCCTGCGGAACTCGTGGCGTGCGTACGGGAGTTGGGGGGCCGGTTGAGCCGGGCGGGCGGGCGGGGCTGAGCCGTCGTACGGGCTACGCTCCCGCCGCCTCCCCCGCTCCCCAGGCGAACCCGCGCAGCGCCCCCAGGTTGCGCAGCGCCAGGGCCGCCGGGCCCTGCGCTCCGGTCGCGGGGGAGGTGCCCGCCGCCCAGGACTCCACCGCCACCCGGACCGCCGCGCTGGCCACCGCCGAGGTGAAGCGGAGGTGCGGGTGAGGGTGGGGTTGCGGGTGGGGTTGCGGGTGAGGGTGGGGATGCGGTTGCGGTTGCGGTTGCGGTTGCGGGGCAGCGTTGTCGGCGGGGGTGGCCGTGCGCTCCGCCAGGATCGACGTCAGGAGGTCCTCCGAGGAACGGCACACCTCGGCCCACACCCTGCGCAGGGCCGGGCTGGTGTCGGCCAGGTGCATCAGGGTGCGGACCCATTCCCAGGAGGCCGCGGAGACGCCCTCGCCGGGGGTCAGGGTGTGGTGCACCGCGTGTTCCAGGGCCTCGGGGACGGAGAGGGCCGCCGGGGCCGAGCGCACCGCCTCGGCCCAGCGGCGGGCGCCCGCCGCGTAGAGCGGGGCGACCGCTTCCTCCTTCGTGGCGAAGTAGCGGTAGAACGTGCGGGGGGCGATGCCCGCGGCCTGGGCGATGTCCTCGGCGCGGGTGGCCCGCAGGCCCCGCCGCACGAAGAGGCCCGCGGCCGCCCTGGCGATCTCCATCCGGGTCTCCGCCTTGCGCCGCTCCGTCAGGGAGGCGGCGGGGGAATCCTGCCGGGAGGTGTCGCCGGTGGTGCTGGGGGTGCTCACCCCGGCAGGCTATGCCGCTGTGGCAGAATCTGCCATCCGGTGGTTCACCCCGTGGTTCAGGTACGGGGTGGGCCACCGTTTCCGCAGGTGCGGCCCGTGCGGGGTGGAGCCGGGCCCCGGCACCCGGGGGGGATGGGCGCCGAAGCCCGGCTCGGGGAAAGTCCCGGCGCCGGGGGGATGGTGCGTCGGGACGTGGCTCATCGAGGGGCCGTAGGAGAAGGTCGAAGGTCTTGCCGAGGCGTCGGCGACCGCTGCCGCTGCCGCTGCCGGAGTGGTCAACTCCCCGGCCCTGAATGGTTGTTCCCTACACCCAGAGCCTTGAAGCGGCGGTACCGCGCCATGTTTGCGCCGTCTTTCGCCACCCGGCGCACGCGCGGCGGGTGAGCGGAGCCTCGCGCGCCCCCAAGCACGCGAGCCCCGCATCCGACCCCACGAACCTCACCTCTTGTTACGCGGCCGGCTCGAACCCGGTGGAACGGGCCAGCTTCTTCAGCTCCAGCAGCGCGTGCTTCTCGATCTGGCGGATGCGCTCGCGGGTCAGGCCGTGCTCCTTGCCGACCTCGGTCAGCGTGCGCTCGCGGCCGTCCTCGATGCCGTACCGCATCTTGATGATGGAGGCCGTGCGCTGGTCCAGGCGGCCGATCAGGTCGTCCAGTTCCTCGCTGCGCAGCAGGGTGAGGACGGACTGCTCGGGGCTGACCGCCGACGTGTCCTCCAGGAGGTCGCCGAACTGGGTGTCGCCGTCGTCGTCCACCGACATGTTCAGCGAGACCGGGTCGCGGGCCCAGTCCAGCACGTCGGTGACGCGCTCCGGGGTGGAGTCGAGCTCGGCGGCGATCTCGGCCGGCTCCGGGTCGCGGCCGTTCTTCCGGTTGAACTCGCGCTGCACGCGCCGGATCCGGCCCAGCTCCTCCACCAGGTGGACGGGGAGCCGGATGGTCCGGGACTGGTCGGCGATGGAGCGGGTGATGGCCTGACGGATCCACCAGGTGGCGTACGTCGAGAACTTGAAGCCCTTGCGGTAGTCGAACTTCTCGACGGCGCGCACCAGGCCGGCGTTGCCCTCCTGGATCAGGTCGAGGAGGGGCAGTCCGCTGCGCGGGTAGCGCCGCGCGACGGCCACGACCAGGCGGAGGTTGGAGCGGATGAAGACGTCCTTCGCCCGGTCGGCGGCGACGACGAGCGCCTCCAACTCCTCGCGGGTGGCGTCCGACGTGGACTCCTCCTCGCCGTCGAGGACCTGCTGCGCGAACACACCCGCCTCGATGGCCTGGGACAGCTCGACCTCCTTGGCGGCGTCGAGCAGCGGTGTGCGCGCGATCTCGTCGAGGTACATGCCGACCAGGTCGCGGTCGGCGATCTCGCCGCCGTGGCTGCGAACGCCACGGGCGCGGACACTGCTTGCCGATTCGGCCGCCTCGCCAGTGGCGGTCTTACGACGGGCGACGGCACGGGTTGCCATGCGTGCTCCCTTGCGATGGTGGGCGGGCGGGGTGGTCCTGTCGGTTCTTCTCGGTCCTACTCGGTCCTTCGGCGCATGCCCGGCGCTCGGCTCGCGATGCCCCGGAACTCCACTCCTGGAACTCCCGGGACTCTCGTCCAGTGCCCGGCATCCGAAGGAAACAACGACTGGAATCCGGACAGAATTCCCACGCCGACCCCCGATTTTTCTGATCATGCAGTACCCTGTGCGACCACCTGAGGAGGCAAGGTGTCGTCGGAACGTACAGAGGTGCAGGTCAGATCAGGAGTCGAGGGAGACCTCGAAGCCCTCACGGAGATCTACAACCACTACGTACGTGAGACGTCCATCACATTCGACACGGTGGTCTTCACACCGGAAGAGCGTCGTCCGTGGCTGCTCTCCCACCCGGAAGACGGCCCGTACCGCCTGATGGTTGCCACGTCGGCGGACTCACAGGAGATTCTCGGGTACGCCACATCCAGCCCCTACCGCGCGAAACCGGCCTACGGGACCTCCGTGGAGACCACGGTCTATGTCGCTCCGCGGGCCGGCCGGCGCGGTATCGGCACACTCCTCTACAAGGCCCTCTTCGAGGCGCTCGCGGGAGAGGACCTGCACCGCGCCTACGCGGGCGTCGCGCAGCCGAACGAGGCGTCCACCCGGCTGCACGAGCGCTTCGGTTTCCGGTACGTCGGCACGTACCGCGAAGTGGGCCGCAAGTTCGGCCGCTACTGGGACGTGGCCTGGTACGAGCGCCCGCTCTAGCGGAGCGAAGGGCTCAGCCGAACTGCACCGACCGCTTCGCCATCCCCATCCAGAACCCGTCGATCACCGACTTCTGCGCGTCCAGCTCGCCGCCGGCCTCCGCCGCGCCCATGGTGACGAAGAGCGGGGCGAAGTGCTCGGTGCGCGGGTGGGCGTAGCGGCCGGCCGGGGCCTTGTCGAGGAAGTCGAGCAGGGCGTCCCAGTCACGGTTCTCCAGCGCCCGGTGCCCCCAGTCGTCGAACTCGGAGGACCAGGTCGGCACCCCGCTGCCGAGGTGGCGCAGGGCGGCCAGGTTGTGGGTGAAGAAGCCGGAGCCGACGATCAGCACGCCCTCGTCGCGCAGCGGGGCGAGCCTGCGGCCGATCTCCATCAGGCGGACCGGGTCGAGGGTGGGCATGGATATCTGCAGGACGGGGATGTCCGCGGCCGGGAACATCTCCACCAGGGGCACATAGGCGCCGTGGTCGAGGCCGCGGTCCGGGATGTCCTGTACGGGGGTGCCGGGGGCGCGCAGCAGCTTGCGCACGCTCTCGGCCAGCTCCGGCGCGCCGGGGGCGTCGTACCGCACCTGGTAGTAGTGCTCGGGGAAGCCCCAGAAGTCGTAGACGAGGGGGACCGGCTGTACGGCACCGAGGGCGAGGGGGGCCTCCTCCCAGTGCGCGGAGACCATCAGGATCGCCCTGGGGCGGGGCAGGTCCGTGCTCCAGGCGGCCAGTTCGCCCGGCCAGACGGGGTCGTCGGCGAGCGGCGGCGCGCCGTGGCTCAGATAGAGGGCGGGCATACGCTCCCGGGCGGCGGCGGACATGACGGCGGCTCCCTCCGGAGACAGGCCCTCGACCCGGCCCCGATGTCTCAACTCGATGCTTCAACTCAATGTTTTAACTCTCAAGCTTTCCCCCGACACCTTACGCGCCACTTGTTTAATCTTCAAGGAGGGGCCTCGTAGAGTGGGATACATGAATACGGCATCCGCATCCGCCACGGCCCAGCAGGAGCGCTGGCTCACCGAGGACGAACAGCGCGTCTGGCGCTCGTATCTGCACGCCACGACCCTGCTGGAGGACCATCTGGACCGTCAGCTCCAGCGCGACGCGGGGATGCCGCACATCTACTACGGCCTGCTCGTCGGGCTCGCCGAGGCGCCCGGCCGGCGGCTGCGGATGACCGAGCTGGCGATGAACGCGAAGATCACCCGGTCCCGGCTCTCGCACGCCGTCGCCCGGCTGGAGAAGAACGGCTGGGTACGCCGGGAGGACTGCCCCTCCGACAAGCGCGGCCAGTTCGCCGTCCTGACCGACGAGGGCGCCGAGGTGCTGCGGCGCACCGCCCCGGGCCATGTGGCCGCCGTACGGCAGGCGATGTTCGAGCGGCTGACCCCCGAACAGCAGCAGGCCCTCGGCGAGATCATGCAGATCGTCGCCGAGGGCCTGCAGCCCAGCGAAGCGGGCGCGGACCTGCCCTGGCTCCGCTGAGGAGCCGGGGCAGGTCCGCGAGCGGGTACCCGGAACTCGGAACTCAGAGACGCGGAGGCGGGCTCAGTGGGCGACCACCGGAACCGCCACCTCGTCCTCCGCGCCGTCACCGGAGGCGACCGGCGTGGTGTCCTGCCGGCCGGCGTTGACCAGGCTCACCACGACGACCGCGGCCAGCACCAGCATGCCGACGGCGACCCAGATCGCGTTGGCGTAGCCGTGCACCGCGCCCTCCATCTGGACCAGCTGCTGCTGCGGCTTGGAGGTCGCGGTCGCGATGTGGTCCTTGATGTACGACGTCGTCGCGGACGCGGCGATCGTGTTCAGCAGAGCGGTGCCGATGGCGCCGCCCACCTGCTGCGAGGTGTTGACCATCGCGGAGGCGACACCGGCGTCCCGGGGCTCGACGCCGAGCGTGGCCAGGGACATGGCCGGCATGAACGCGGTACCCATGCCGAGGCCGAGCAGCACCATCGCGGGCAGGATCGTCGAGGCGTACGACGAGCCGATCTCGATCTGGGTCATGACCAGCATGCCGGCCGCGGCGACCAGGAAGCCGGGGCCCATCAGCGCCCGGGCCGGGACCCGGGTCATCAGCCGGGTGCCGATCTGGGTGGAGCCGATCATCATGCCCGCGATCATCGGCAGGAAGGCGAAGCCGGTCTTGATCGGCGAGAAGCCCTTGATGACCTGGAGGTAGTAGGTCAGGAAGAGGAAGGTGCCGAACATCGCGATGATCGCGATACCGAGCGAGAGGTAGATGCCACCGCGGTTGCGGTCGAGGATCACGCGCAGCGGCAGCAGCGGGGCCTTGACCCGGGCCTCGGTGACGACGAACGCGATCAGCAGGACCGCGGAGGCGACGAACAGGCCGACGGTGGTGGTGTCGCCCCAGCCGTCGGACTCGGCGCGGGTGAAGCCGTAGACCAGCGAGACCAGGCCGAGGGTGGAGAGCAGCACGCCGGGGATGTCGAGCGGGTTGCGGTTGCGGCCGCCCTCCGGCTCACGGATGACGAAGTACGCGCCGAGCGCGGCGACGATGGCGAACGGGATGTTCACGAAGAACGTCCAGCGCCAGTCCAGGTACTCGGTGAGCACACCGCCGAGGATGAAGCCGACGGCGCCGCCGCCACCGGCGATCGCGCCGTAGATACCGAACGCCTTGGCACGCTCCTTGGCGTCCGTGAACATCACGGCGAGCAGGGAGAGCGCGGCCGGGGCGAGCATGGCGCCGAAGACACCCTGCAGGGCACGGGCGCCGAACATCATGGCGCCGGTGGTCGCGGCGCCGCCGAGCGCGGAGGCCGCGGCGAAGCCGATCAGGCCTATGACGAAGGCCCGCTTGCGGCCCCACAGGTCGGCGATACGGCCGCCGAAGAGCAGCAGACCGCCGAAGGCGAGGGCGTAGGCCGTGACGACCCACTGCCGGTTGCCGTCGGAGATGCCCAGGTCGGTCTGGGCGGAGGGCAGTGCGATGTTCACGATGGTGGCGTCGAGGACGACCATCAGCTGGGCGAGCGCGATGAAGACCAGCGCTCGCCAGCGGTTGGCGTGCGCGGAACGGTCGTCCGCGGCGCCGGGAGCCTTGGCGGCTGTTTCAGACATGGGGGTACCCACTTCGTGACTTCGTTGACTTTGAGAAATGCGTGACTGCGTGAGTGCGTGACTGTGTCAGTGCGTGACTGCGTGACTGCGTGACTTCTTGACTTCGTGACGGGAAGTCAGAACGTGGTGACGGAAGGTCGGACTCGGTGACGGTGACGGTGGCGGTGACGTTGGCGGAGAACGGAACGTGTTGAGGTAGAGGACCGGTCGGCGGTCCCGAACTGATCGGTGGTTCGCGGCTGGGTCAGGCCTGGCGGAGGTCCTCCATGGTCACGGCCGTGCCGGGCAGGGTGGAGCGGGCCGGGGCCCGCAGTCCGTCCAGGAACAGCTGCAGATGACGGTGGACGAAGCGGTCGTTGATCCGGCAGCCGGTGCCGGCCGGGGGCCGGCTGAGCTGGGCCACGGCGATCATCACGTCGCCGACGCCCACATCCGGCCGGAGCCGTCCGGACGCCTTGGCACGGTCCATGAGCTGCCCGATGAGCCGCTCGCACCGCTCACGCGCCGCTTCCAGGTCGGGGTGGTTCTCGTCGAAGGTGCTGGCGACCATCGGGCACAGCGCGCTGATCCGCTCGTCGGCGGAGGCGTGCACGAACCTCTCCAGCGCCTCGAAGGCGTCCCCGGTCTCGGCGAGCGCCAGCTCGGCCGCCTCGGACGTCCGGTCCATCACGGAGCAGACGACCTCACGGACGAGCGCGTCGCGGTCGGGGAAGTTGCGGTACAGGGTGGCGTTGCCGACCCCGGCCCGGCGGGCGATCTCGTCGAGCGGCACGTCAGGGCCGAACTCGGTGAACATCTCCCGGGCGGCGGTGACGATCCGCTCCCTGTTGCGCAGGGCGTCGGCGCGGGGCCGGGGTGCCTTGCGCACGGCGGGGGTAGCGGTCGCGGTCTGCACGGCGCACTCCTGGTCGGTCGGACGGACGTCGGTCTGTCTGGTTTCCGCGATCCGGGGATCCGCTCCCCGTTTCGCGCGGACACAGGTCTAAACGGGGAAGGGCTCCCCGGTTATTTCCGCACCTTCCCCAAACTTCATGTGACCTGACTCACACTCTCCTGCCCGGGGAATCCCACGATCGGCCCCTCCAACGCGCGCCCACGGCCCTGTCGACACAGGGTGATCGAAAGGGTGCAGCCGGAGACCGGCGGCTGCCGTGGAGCGAAAGGTCCATGCATGCAGCCGCAGCCCAGCCGCCGCCCCCTGCCCGGGCACCGCCACACACCCGGGCACCGGCCCATGCCCACGGACCGCCCCGCGTCGGCGGACAGGGCGGCCCCTGGGGACCGCCCGGCATTTGGGGATCGCCCGGTATCCGGGGATCGCTCGGTATCCGGGGATCGCCCGGTGCCCGCGGACCATCACCCGGTCGCTGCGGACCACGCGGTCGCTGCGGACCGACCTGGGCCCGCGGACCGACCTGGGCCTGCAGATCGCCCGGTCCCTGCGGACCGCCCTGTGCCCACGGACCGCTCCATATCCGAGGACCGCCCGATACCCCCGGACCGCTCTCTGCCCGAGGACCGCTCCATATCGGCGGACCGCCCGATACCCGTGAGTGGCCGGAACGATCCGAGCGGCCAGAGCGACCTGAACGGCCGGGCCAACCCGAATGGCCGGAGCAACCCGAGGGACCGGGCCGACCCAAACGGCCGGAGCGCCCCGAGGGACCGAGCCGACCCGAACGGCCAGTTCACCCCGGACGGCGGGATCACCCCGGCCAGCGGGATCTCCCCGAACGGCCGGAGCAACGCGACCGGCGGGATCTCCCCGAACGGTCGGCTCTCCCCGAACGGCCGGATCGCCCCACCCGACCGGATCACCCCGACCGACCGAATCACCCCACCCGACCAGATCACCCCACCCAACCGAATCACCCCACCCGACCAGATCACCCCGACCGACCGGATCGCCGCACCCGTTCGGCACGTATGCGCGAGGCGGCGGCGGAGCGGCACGCGCCGGGCGGTCTCGATCGCCGCCGTGACCGTGCTGATCCTGGCGGTCGGCACCTCGGCGGGCACCGGGCGCCTCACGGCGGCCCCCACCCCGGCCGGCGCCGGCCCGATCGCGCTGGCCCGCTCCTCCGCCTACGGCCCCTGTCTGATCAGCGGCGGCCACGAGGTCCAGATGACCGAGGGCATCCCCACCCCGGGCGGCTACTCCCGCTCCACGGGCACCGTGCACGCCCTGACCCTGATGGTCGACTTCTCCGACGCCCCCGGCCAGGGCAGCGCACTCGACCGCTACCACGAGTTCTTCCCGCAGACCCAGGACTGGTTCCGCACCGCCTCCTACGGCAAGCTCGACTACCAGCCCGCCGCCCCGATCGACCACTGGCTGCGGATGCCCAAGCCGTTCGCCGCCTACGGCATAGAGCGCGGCGCCCCCTTCGACCCCGGCTACCGGCAGCTGGTCCAGGACATCGTGGCCGCCGCCGACCCGGACGTGGACTTCCGGTCGTACGACCTCCTGAACGTCCTGGTCACCCCGAACGCCGGCCCCTCCGCCCTGGAGACGGTCCTGTCGGTGACCTTCGCCGGCAACGCCGACGCCCCCGTCGCCGACGGCATCCCGGTCGCCAACGCCTCCTTCGTCTACTCCCGCCAGGACGACGGCTCCGGCTCCTACGCCCGCACCGGCTACCGCGTCCTCCCGCACGAGAACGGCCATGTCTTCGGCCTGCCGGACCTCTACACCCAGGAGGGCGGGGGCGCGGTCGGGCACTGGGACATCATGAGCGAGGACTGGGGGGCCGACAACGACCTGCTCGCCTGGCACAAGTGGAAGCTGGGCTGGCTGGACCCCGACCAGGTCAGCTGCGCGGCGGCCCGGGGCAGCACCGACTACACCCTCACCCCCCTCGCCGTCCCCGGCGGCCGCAAACTGGTCTTCGTCCCCGTAGACGCCCGCACCGGCTACGCCCTGGAGGTGCGCACCAAGGGCGGCAACGACGAGGAGGTCTGCCGCCCCGGCGTCCTCATCTACAAGGTCGACGCGAACATCGACACCGGCCGCGGACCGATCAAGGTGTACGACGCCCACGGCGACTCCGGCGGCTGCACCCGCAGCCCCAACGTCCAGGCGGAACTCTCCGACGCCCCGTTCGGCCCGGGCGAGACCTTCAAGGACCCGCAGCACGGCATCGAGGTACAGGTGTCGGCCGTCGACGGGACGGGGACGGGGAACTACCGGGTACGGGTGATCCGGGGATAGCGACCGACAGGGCGTCAGCGGGTCTCGGATCTCGGGTCTCGGGTTTCCGAACCTGACGCTGACCAGGTGGGCGACGGTTTACGGTAGGCGCTTACGGTAGGCGTGCCCTGATCGGCGCCGTCTGCCCTGATGGCCGTACCGGAGAGTCGATGACCGCCCCCTCCCCTTCTTCCTCCCCTCCCCCCGCCGAAGCGGTGACACCGCTGGTCCGGGGTGTGGCGGTGCTGACGGCGCTGACCGAGGCGGGCGGGACCCTGAGCGCGAGCGCCCTCGAACGGAGCACCGGCCTCGCCCGCTCCACGGTGGACCGGATCACCGCGACCCTGGCCCGCATGGGATACGTCCGCCTGACGGGCCGGGACGCGGTACTCACCCCCCGCGTGATGGAGCTGGGCAACGCCTACCTGTCCGCCCTCCGCCTGCCGTCCCTGCTGGACGGCGAGGCCGACGCCCTGGCCGACGAACTGGACGAGTCCGTCTCCCTCGCCGTCGGAGACCGCGACGGCATCCGCTTCATCCACCAGGCGACCCGCCGCCGCGCCATGTCCGTCAGCTTCCGCATCGGCGACCTGCTGCCGGCCGAACGCACCGCCCCCGGCCCGCTGTTCGCGGCCGAGTGGACGGACGCGGACTGGTCCGCCTGGCACACCCGCCGCGCGGCGGACCCGACGGACGCCGGCTTCCCCGCCGTACCGCCCCGCACCCCCACCGCCCCGACCGACTTCGAGTCCCGGGCGGCCCAGGCCCGCCGGAACGGCTGGTCCCTGGACGACCAGCTGATCGAACCGGGCCTGGTAGCGGTATCGGCCCCCGTGCGAACTCCGTCCTCCGCCCGCATCGCCTGCGTGGCGAGCGTGGTCAGCCACACCAGCCGCCACACGGCGGCAGACCTGCGCGAGACCCTGCTCCCCCGGCTCCGTACGACGGTGGCGGCAATGGAGACGCGACTACGGGAAGCCGCACCTCCCGAGCCCGGCCCAACCCCCACAGGCCTCGCCATCTGGACGACGGCCTCCAAACACGAACTGGGCCGCGACTTCGTGGAATCCCTGGCCCGGGGCCTGACCGTCCTCACCGCCTTCGGCGAGGGCCGCTCGTCCCTGACCCTGACGGACGTGGCAAAGGCGACGGGCCTGGCCCGGGCAACAGCCCGCCGCGCCCTGATCACCTACGAACACCTCGGTCTGGTGGCCGCCCAGGACCGCCGGTTCACCCTCACCCCCCGCGTCCTGTCCCTCGGCTACCCACCCCTGTCCCGCACCACCCTGGCCCACCTCGCCACCCCCCACCTCCGCACCCTCGCCGACCGCCTGCACGAACCCACGGCACTGGCGGTACTGGTGCCAGGCACCGACCCGGCCGAGATCCAGTACCTCGCGGTCGCCGCCGCCACCCGCGTCCTGACGGTGGACATCACCGTCGGCACCCGCCTCCCGGCAAACCGCACCGCCCTGGGCCGAGCCCTCCTGAACACCGCCCCCCACGGCTACGCCCTCGCCGACGAGGAACTCGAATCCGGCCTCCGCTCCATCGCCGTACCGGTACGGGACCGCACCGGCCGCCCGGTAGCCGCCCTGAACGTCGCCACCCACGCGGCCCGCCGCACCCTGGACAACTTCCTGACCGAAGTCCTCCCCCACCTGCGCACCACCGCCGACCACATCCAGTCCGACCTCCACCTCGCCTCCCGCTTCACCCACGTCCCCCTCGCCTGACACCCCCACACCCCCACCGACCGAATCCGGTACGCTGACGCCAGTGACCCACCGGGCCACAATCCGCCTTCGTAGCTCAGGGGATAGAGCACCGCTCTCCTAAAGCGGGTGTCGCAGGTTCGAATCCTGCCGGGGGCACAGCGCATTACCGCTCTGACCTAGGGTTTCTCCCCCCAGGGAGGGGTTCTATTCGGCCTCGGACTCGTCGTCCGGGGCCGTTTGCGTGAGCGGACGGGGAGTTGATCTCCCGGATATCGCCCAACGGATCAGCACCATCCGGCACGGACTCCGGGCCGCGCTGCGGCCTCTGCGATCGCCAGGTCCTCTTCGGGGAGCAGGCTCCAGATCATCGAAGACCCCGCCTTCGACGCCCTCACCACCGCCCTCGCCGAGGTGGAGGCCACTGGCCACAACGCGTCCACCGTCCTCACCCATGTGCTCACCCACCGCACCCTGGACGACGCCCACAGCCCCGCACGAGCACTGACCTGGCGCATCCGCCGCCTCGCCGACAGACACGTACCAGGCCCACGTACGCAGGCAGTAGCCCGCGCACATCACATCGCAGTGCCTTTCACGGCTCCGCGACCGGAGCAGTCTCGGACTCGGCAGCGCTGATCACCTCTGTGCTGGGCCCCCACCGTCCGAAGTGGATGACTGGGGTTTGCGGTGCTCGCCGGTGCCGGAGCCGAGCGGCTTCGGCACCGGCCCGGTCAGTGTCGGCTCATTGACATCGGGATGCAGGAGGGCCTTGGCCTCCGCCAGGTTGGCGACGAAGCCGTACGGCTCCCACGTGTGTCCGTTCCAGCGCTCGATGGCTCGGGGTGCATCCGGGTTCAGATGGGATGCCTTGGGGCCATCGCCGGAGACGACGGGTACGGCGCGGAGTCGGCCGATCTTCGCGTCACGGCGTTCCGCCCAGTCCTTCAGCGGCTCGTCGTCCATCCTGCGTTCCTCGCGTCGGCGGTGGTGGCTGTGTCAGGAGGGTAGCCGCCACTGCGGGCCGCTCGGGTTTCCGAGCCAGACAACCTGTCCGTCGCGGGAGACGGTCACTCCGAACGCGGCGGTGCTCGGCGCGTCGTGCTCCTCCCAGGTGGCGATGGCCGACTCGATCACGTCCCAGAGACGTCGGGGGCCGCCCTGCCGGACCCCCCAGCCGCTGTCGGTAGCGGTGAGCACGGCGAAGGAATCGGTGACGCTGTCCAGTACGAACGTGCTGAGCTGGCCGCCGTCGACCGCCATGGAGAAGAATCGGGCGTCCGGTGCGGCGAGTTGTGCCATGAACGCCGGCCCGGAGTCGGTGAGTGCCCCCGGTCCGTACGCGGCCTTCCGCTTCGTTCCGTCGGCAGGTCCCGGGACCAGGCCGAGGCTCTCCGGCGCATCCTGCTGGCGGGCGATCATGAAGCTCGGGTCGTCCTCGCTGAACCAGCCGCTCGCGCTGTCACCGGCGGCGATGAGTTTGACCAGGCCGAGGGAACGCATCCAGCCGCGCAAGGTGGTGAGGATGACGCCGCCCAGCCGTACCTGTTCCAGCCAGGAGGGCGGGATGTTACGGAAGCCGCAGGTGGCGACCAGCCGGTCGTACGGCGCTCCGTCCGGGTGGCCGACGCGGCCGTCCCCCACCAGCAGGTGAGGGCTGTAGCCGACACTGGCGAGAGCCTCTCGGGCGCGTCGGGCCACGCCCTCGTCCGTCTCGATCGAGGTCACGCTGCCGCTGTCGAGCCGGTGGCACAGCAGGGCCGTCGAGTAACCAGTGCCCGTACCGATCTCCAGCACGTTCATGCCGTCGTGCACGTCCAGGTCTTCAAGCATCCGGACGACGAGGCTGGGCAGGGTCGATGACGAGGTCGGAGCCGCGTTGCTGATCGGCTTCGGGTCGGTCCAGTCGATGTCGTGGCCGTCGAACTGGGTCATCCATGTCTCGTCGGTGTAGACGAGCCGGAGCCACTCGTCCTGGCCGACGGTCTCCGGCGTCACGGGCTCCCAAGTGGTGACGCCGGGTGCGTCGCTTTCCCGGTAGAAGCGCGGGACGAACACGTGGCGAGGCACCGCTTCAACGGCGGCTCGCCACTGTGGCGACCGCAGTCGGCCGTCCTCCTCCAGCCGGCGGGCGAGCCGAAGCCGTAGATCGGCCGCGGCCGTCTCGATTTCGGGCTCACTGGCCATGGAAACCTCCTTCCAGGAGGTCGGCGAGTGCGGCGGTCATGGGCAGACCGGTGGGCGGCTCCATCCATGCCCACTGCCCGGAAGGATTGCACTCGATGAAGATCCACTCACCCGAGTCGGTCAGGGCGAAGTCGAACGCCCCGAAGACGAGCCCGAAGTGCTTCAGGTAGGCGTGCATCGACTGCTCCACCGCGAGCGGGGCCGCAAGCGGCGTGTACGTGTGGGTGCTGTAGTCAGTCCGCCAGTCGAGGAGACCGGAGTCGATCTGCACGGCGAAGATCTGCTCGCCGATGACCGTGACCCGGATGTCGGCGACCTTGTCCACGCGCTTTTGGAAGAGGTGCATGGCGCCGGTCACGGAGTTATCGATCTCGTCGGCACTCGCTTCGGTCACCGGGACGGTCTGGGCCTGGCCGTCGACCAGGTAGAGCGGCACCGAGATCGGCTTGAAGATGGCCGGGCCGTGCTCCTTGATGAAGGCCCGTGCGTCGTCCGGCACGTTGGTGATGACCGTGGGCGGCACCTTGAAGCCTGCCGCCGCTGCTGCCGCGAGGCCGGCGGGCTTGTACTCGGCGTCGCCGATGCGGTTGGGGTGGTTGACGTAGAGGCAGCCGGGCAGGGAGGTCAGGATGCCGCCGAGCCCGTAGCGGGCCTGGGCCACGGCGAACCGTTCGTCCTGCCTGTCGAGGTGAGGGAAGGCGAATCCGGAGGGGCGCCGGTAGTACATGGAGCGCACGGCGCCCAGCTCGGCATGCCGACTCGGGGTCTGCACGCTTCCCCGCCAGCCGTCAGTGTCGCCGCCGATGGCGGCTGAACACGACAGGGTGGCTGGGAAGTCACCGGAGTCGAACCGCACGACCGGGACACCCCGGTCGTGCAGCTCGGTGATCACGAAGTCCGCGGTCGGGTCGTCGAGGTTGGTGACGACCAGGACCGGACGCTCGTCGTTCCTCACCACAGTCACTGGTCGGTGTCGTTGCCCGTGTCGCTGTCCGGGGAGTCGCTGTTGCGGTCCCCCTGGCCGGTGGTGCCGGTCTTGGGATTCGTACCGGAAGATGTGCCGTGGCCGGGGGACATGGTGGGCGCCCCGGAGGCGTCGAAGTACCGGGCGGTCTGCGTCGCCGGGTCCAACTTCACCGTCGCGTAACCGGAGTCCTCGACGGGCGGGTACGGGGCGATCCGGCGCAGGCCCCATGGGACGGCGGTCAGGTGTCCCTGCGGCAGCGGGCTGCCCATGGGAAAGCGATCCATGTGGTTGAACACAATCTTCCTTTCGGTGGTGGAAGTACCTGTGTGATGACTGTCTTACTTGCCCGCCGGCCACCTGCGGCTTTCATGTGCCCAGCGGGAGCGGTGAGTGCCGGTCGGCGTCATACGTGATCAGATCGGCGCGAGAACTTGCCGTCGAAGGCCCTCAAGCACACGCGTGAGCAGGACTACTTTTCCGGCTTCCTGGCCTCGACGGCGGCTCGGCCCTCGGCGTACCAGTGCGTGCTGCCCGTCCCACTACACCGGGCCGAGCCAGATCACCAGGACGCCGGTACGCCCGCAGCCGAGCCAGCAATCACCGGTGATCCACGGCCACTCCATGGAAGGACATCCCCTTTCTCAGCCGGTCGGAATAGTCGATCTGGCCGCCTGGCAGTTGGGCGCGCAGGCCCAGAGCTGGAACGGCAGGCCCCGGTGGCGTATCTCGCCCAGCCGTCGACCGCTCGCTCCCAGTGGCCGGGCGCAGAGGGCGCAGTCCATGGCCATCTGCTGGCGGGGCCGGAGTCGGGCCAGATCCGGAAGGGGCGAGGGTGCCGTGGCCGGGGTGCTCACCTGCCGCCCTCGATACGGAGTTCCGCCCAGACCTCTTTGCCCCAAGGACGTCTGTCCGAGCCGTGCAGGTCGTAGCCCCAGCGGTCGGCGACAGCGTCGACAAGGAGCAGCCCGCGGCCCGATTCGTCGTCGTCAGCCGCCTGGCTGAGTATGGGAAGACGCGATGGTTCCCGGTCCACGACCCCGACACGCAGTCGAGTCGCGCTCGGCCGCCCAACCGTGAGGCGAATCTCGGGACACGGAGTGTGCCTGGAGGCGTTCGCGATGAGCTCCGTAATGATCAGCGCGGCACGGTCAGCGAGGCCGTCGAGGTGCCACACGCCGAGGACGTCTCGGACGAGTTCGCGGCCGAGCTCGGCCGTGGACGGCTCGCACGGGAAGGTCTGGCTGTACGTGGGATGGCCGACGGAGTGGGCATCAACTAGGGTTCTCAGACTCGTCATTGGGGTGGAGCCTTCGTGTCGTCTCGGCGCCCGGCCCACCCCCGCGGGGGAACCCCAGGGGCGGGCCGGGCCGTCAACAGCCGCCCGCACGGTGGGGCGCGGCGGGCGACCAGCACCCAGACAACTCCCTTTCCCAGCAGGTTGGTTAGGACGTTCAGGCGCTCAGCCGACGGACCGACCTAGGGCGTTTTGACCTCTCCTTTGCCTGGCGAGTGAGGATCGTGCGGGCTACCGTGCCCGCATGGACACCACCCGCAACACCGTTCTTGAGGCGTGGATGACCGAACACGGCTACAGCTCCAACAGCCTCGCCGAGGCCGTGAACAGGGCCATTGAACGGTTGACCGGACGCCCTGGTGGACTCGACGGCTCGTCGGTCCGGGCCTGGAAGGCGGGCCGGGTTACGTGGCCAAAGTCAGCCGCCCGCAGGGCACTTGAGGACGTCACCGGGCTACCCGCCATCGCCTTAGGGTTCGTGCCACGGAGCCGGCCTTCGTCCACCCCGGCCCCACCGCAGCAGGAGGACCCCGACATGAAGCGCCGCACCCTCGTCGGCAGCATCGCGGCGGCTGCCGCAGCAGCAGCCGCACCCGGCACCGCATCGCCGCGCCGTATCGGCATGAGCGACGTCAACCGCCTCAACAAGCGCTTCGCCGAGATCATCGCCAGCGACCACCGCCACGGCGGACAACTCGGCATCGAACAGCGGGCCGCCGCCCTCGCCGACGAGACGCTCAACCTCCAGAACGCAGGCAGCGCCGCCCAGCGCGTACGAAGCAACCTCTACGCCTCAGCAGCCGCTTTCCGCTCCTCCGCGATGTGGGCCGCCATCGACGGCCGGCGCTACGACGTCGCCAAGGCGCACATGCGCGAGGCCCAAGCCCTCGCCGAGATGTCCGGCGACCAGGCGATCAAGTTCCGCATCTGGAGCCACGCGGGCACCATGTACCGCCACATGGGCCGCCCGGCGGACGCGTTCGCTGCCAACGACGTCGCCCGCAACCTGCACCTCACCCGCCGTGACCCTCTGTTCGCCTCCCTCGGCCTGGCCCGCCAAGGCGCCATCCACGGCGCGGCACAGGACCGCACCGGCACCCGCCGCGCGTTCGAGCAGGCGCAGGAAGCCATGCTGCGCGCTGACCCCGCCGACTACCGGCCGGTGTGGATGCTCGCCTTCTACGACCAGGCCGAGCTGGACTCCCTGGCCCTCTCCGCGCACTTGGCCCTCGGTGACTACTCGACCGCCGAGTACCACGCCCACCGCTGCCTGTCCGCCCTCCGCCCCCACATGATCCGGTCCCGCGCCATCACCACCACCCGGCTCGCACACGCCCAGCTCGCACAGGGCGCCCCCGACACCGCCACGGCCACCGCGATGAAGGTCCCCGCCGAAGCCGCCACCCAGCACGCCCGGGTCACACGCATGCTGCAGGAGTTCGGGGCCGCACTGCGCGCCACCGCGCCGAGCAGTCCCACCGTGCAGACCTGGACCGAGCACACCGCCGCCTGGAGGATGGCCGCATGAGCACGGCGCCCGCCATCGAACTGCGCACCTTCACCGCCCTCGACACCGCCCGCAGCGACCTCCTCGACGTATACGCCGACGTACGCGCCCCACTCCTCCACCTGCCGAACTACGCCGTCACCGCGTTCGGCGAACGCCTCGACCGACACGGCACCGAACCAGGGTTCACGGCCGTCCTCGCCTACGCGGACGGCCATCCGGTCGGCTACGCCTACGGCAACACCATCGAGCACGGCGACCGCTACTGGCAGCGCACCAGCCCGACGCCGGCGGAGAAGTACACCGAGCGTCCAGCCGTAGCCCTGAAGGAGATCGGCGTCCGGCCAGCCTGGCGGAAGACCGGCACGGCCCGGCGCATTCATGACGTCCTCCTCGCCACACGCGACGAGCCGTACGTCACCCTTATGGTCAACCCGGCCGCCGGCGAAGGAAGGGTCCACGCCCTCTACACGTCGTGGGGGTATGAGGACATCGGACAGAGTCAGCCGTCACCGGCCTCGCCGGTGCTCACTGTGATGATCCGCGCAAGCCGCTGACCAGCCCAGCAAACAGCCCTACCGTCTCCGAGCGGCCCGGCGTGAACGGCGGCAGCCCGCAAAGGCGGCTTCAAGGCCGAGGCGTGCTGTGAGATCGCTGGAGTGGTGAGCCGAGACGTCGATTACTGGCCCGAGGGATGAGCTTCGCGCGGATCCGCGACATATAGGCTGTTGCCCAGCGTGATCTAACCAGAGGCTCAGAGTAACCGGTTGTTGGCCAATACACTCTTCAGCCGACTACCACGGATCAGCAAGAGCAAGGGGGCGCAAGGTGCTGGAGGAAGCATTGGTGGCTGCGGCCGCAGCGGGCGGCATCGCGGTGGTGCAGGCCGCAGGAACGGAGGCATGGACAGGGTTGCGGCAGGCGATTGCACGGTGGTTCGGGCGAGGCGACGAACAACGCGAGCAGGCAGAACTGGAGCGCTTGGACCAGACCGCATCCGCAATCGAAGCCTCTGATGCGGACACTGGGGATCGGGTACGCATCCGCCAAGAGGCGGCCTGGCAGGCCCGGATCGAGGCCACGCTGGAGAGCCTCGGTGAGGCGGAGCGCGACCAGGCCGCTGACGAACTGCGTGCCCTGCTGGCCCAGCACCACACCCCCCACGGCGGCGTATCGGCTGGCCAAGGCGGGCTGGCTGTTGGTGGCAACGTAGACATCCGTGCCGAGGGAGGCTCGATCGCAGCCGGGGTCATCCATGGAGGCGCGCAGATCGGCCGCCCTCTGGCGCCGGATCCGTCCCAGGGCTGAACGGACCGGCAGCTCCAAGCCCACCACCACCGCCCGCGGGCACCGCTATGCCGGAGAACATAACGGTCCATGCCGCCCACAACAGCGCAGCGGTCGGGGTCATCTACCAGGCCGCGCCCCGCGCCCGGGCGTCCTGGCCCTACCTGGTCGGTGACATACCCCGCGAAGCAGAGGCTTTCCAAGACCGGGACGAGACTGAACAGTTGCGGGCCGCTGTGGCCAACGGCGGCACGGCGGTGCTGTGCCATATCCTGCGCGGCGCTGGTGGCGTCGGAAAGACCCAGCTTGCCGCCCACTATGCCCGCAGCAGCATGCAGGCTGGCGAACTGGACGTGCTGGTGTGGGTCAGTGCCAGCAGCCGACCCGCCGCTATCTCTGCCTACGCCCAGGCAGCCGACGAGCTCCTGGCCCTCGGCCCCGGGGACTCCGAGCGGTCCGCACAGGCGTTCCTGACGTGGCTGGAACCTCGGCCACCAGGAACCGAACAAACCTGCCGGTGGCTGGTCGTGCTGGACGATGTCGCCAATCCCGCTGACATGACCGGCCTCTGGCCACCGAAAAATCCGCACGGCCGCACGATCATCACCACGCGTCGCCGCGACGCTGCCGTACCCGGACGCTGGATCGATCTCAGCGTTTTCGCTCCAGAGCAGGCCGCCGCCTACCTGACCGGGTTCCTGGCCGAGCACGGACGGCACGAGGACTCGGGCGAGATCAGTGCGCTGGCCGGGGACCTTGGCTATCTGCCGTTAGCCTTGTCCCAGGCCGCTGCCTACGTCGTCGACGCCGGTGTCCCCGTTGGCTGCCCCGGGTGTACTCACGAACAGTGCCGCAACTATCGCCGTCGGCTCGCGGACCGTGCCACCAAGCTCGCCAACATACTGCCTGAGCCGGACGCCCTGCCTGACGATCAGAGCACCACTGTCGCTGCCGCATGGTCGCTTTCCATCGAGCGGGCTGATGCTCTCCGCCCCTTCGGCCTGGCGCGCCCAGCACTCCAACTCACCGCCGTGCTAGAGCCCAACGGCATTCCTCAGGACGTCCTGACCAGCCAGCCCGCTTGCGACTACCTCACTAATCACCGCTCTGCCGCCACACCGGCGTCGGCCCCCGATACCGAGGTGACGGAGCAGGACGCCTGGGACGCATTGCGGAACCTGCATCGCCTGAGCCTAATCGACCACACACCCGGCACCCCCCATCAGGCGGTCCGCGTCCACCGGCTCACTCAGCGCGCCACCCGTGATGATGTCTTCGCCCCCAACGAGTACGACCAGCTCACCCGCGCCGCCGCCGACGCCCTGATGTCCACGTGGTCTGAGGTCGAACGTGACACCGCCCTGGCCGCAACATTGCGCGCCAACGCCACAGCACTCACTGGCCACGCTACAAACTCCCTTTATCAACCGAACATTCACCCCGTCCATTACCGCGCCGGACAAAGCCTCGGGGAAAGCGGTCAGGCTGGCGCCGCTTTGCTCTATTTCCAGGATCTGGTGGAAGCTGCCTCACGCCACCTCAGAGCAGGCCATCCTGACGCTCTTGTAGCCCGGCGGCTCTTGGCCGATTACCGTGGCATGTCAGGGGATGCGTCGGGGGCCGTAGCTGCCCTCAAGGAGCTGTTGCCTGAGATGAAGGAGGAGTTCGGTCAGAATCATCAGGAGACCCTCTCTGCCCACCTCAGCCTGGCCCACTCGCGCGGCATTTCAGGGGATGCATCGGAGGCCGTGGCCGCATTCGAGGAACTGCTGCCAAAAATTAAGAACGAGTTCGGCGAAAATCACATGCTGGCCCTCTCCACTCGCCTGATTCTCGCCGATTGGCTAGGCAAGACAGGAGATCCGTCCGGCGCCGTAGCCGCTGCAAAAGAATTGCTTCCGGACATGAAACGAGAGTTGGGTGAGGAGCACCCGGAGACGCTGTCCACTCGGATGGTCCTTGCTGACTGGCAGGGAATTGCAGGGGAGCAGTCAGAAGCTGTGGCCGAGTTGGAGAGGTTGCTGTCTGATTTCCTTGCGACGCGAGGCGGGGACCACCCGGACACCATCGCCAGTCGTATGCTGCTCGCCCGCTGGCGGGTTAAGACGGGGGACCTAGCGGAGGCCGTCGCCGACTACAAGGAAGTGCTGGCCGCCATGATGCGGGCGTTTGGTGCGGATGACCCCCGCACCGTCGGTGTCCTATCCTGCGTCACTTCCTTGCAGGCGATGACAGGGGAAATGCCGGGACATGCGCCTCAGGGCTTTGCCGGCCAAATGTAAGCGGATGCTCATGAGCCGACGGGCTGCCACCGCCCTCGTGCTCTTCCCCCTCACTGCCAGTAGACGGTCCAGTGCTGGCTCACCTTTCGTGGCCTGGCCGGAATCACGCGGCAGCTCATTGCCTTGCGCCCAGCGAATCCGGAGGATCGGCGGCCGGGGCTATGGTGGCCGGTACTGTCTGATGCGAGGTCAGCACTGAGTTGGGGTGGGTGATGACGGGAATCGAGATCGCGGTCGGGTACGTGTTCGCGTGGCTGCTCCGCAAGGCCAAGCGGGTCGGTGAGCGTGCGGACGCGGAGGTTGACCGCTCACTGGACGCGGGGATGAGCCGTCTCCACGACCTGGTCAGCGGCAGACTCGGCGACGACCCTGCACTGACGCGGGCGACCGAGGAAGGCGAGCAGGGGCTGCCCGAGCCTACGGAGCGGACCCGGCGGCGACTTACCGATTCCCTGGAGGAAGCCGCAGAACGCGACCCTGGCTTCGCTCAAGAGTTGGAGAAGCTCGTGAAGGAGCTGCAGACCGCCACGGCCGCAGGTCCCGGAGCCGACAGGGTGGTGGTAACCGCTGGTGGAACCGCAGTCGGCGGGAACGTCGACATCCACGCGGAGAGTGGCTCCGCGGCGGCGCTGACCATGGGAGACGTATCGATCGGGTCTGTGGTAGACCCTCGCCAGCCGGGTTCGGAGAAGGGCTGACCGTCCCCGGCACCAGCAACGCGAGCCCGCTGCCCGACACGACAGCCGCCGGTGTGGTCGTCACCGCAGCAGACCACAGCTTCGCCGCCGGGCGCATCGACCAGGTCAACCAACACCTTCACGCCGCGCCGCGCGTGCCAGCCACATGGCCGTATCAGGTCGGGGTGATCCCATCGCAAGCGGAGTGGTTCCAGGACCGGGTCGAGACCAGTCGACTGGCCCAGCTGCTGGCCAGCGGCGGGACCGCGGTCGTCGAATCTGCAGACCAAGTGCCGGCGGGCGGGGTGCTGGCAGGGATGGGCGGGGTTGGTAAGACTCAGCTGGCCGCCCACTACGCGCGCACTGCCTGGCAGGCTGGCGCGCTGGATGTGCTGGTGTGGATCACTGCGAGCAGCCGTAGCGCCGTCGTAGCTGGCTATGCCCAGGCCGCGGTGGAGATCTTGGGCGCCGACTCCGATGATCCGGAGGCGGCGAGGACGTTCCTGGCCTGGCTGGAGCCCAAGCCGCAGCCGAGTCCGTGCCGCTGGCTCGTGGTTCTGGATGACGTCGCCGACCCCGTCGACTTGAGGGGGTGGTGGCCGCCAGCCAGCCCGCACGGCCGCACTCTGGCTACCACTCGCCGCAAGGACGCCGCCCTGACCGGGGGCGGTAGACGCCTGATCGAGATCGGCCTGTTCACTGAAGCCCAGGCCCTGGCCTACCTCACGAGTGCTCTAGCCGACCACGGCCGCATCGAGCCCGAAGAGCAACTCACCGCCCTCGCCCGCGACTTGGGCCAGCTGCCGCTTGCGCTGTCCCAGGCTGCCGCCTACCTCATAGACGCCGGCATCAGCTGCCAGGAATACCGGGGCCTGCTGGCCGACCGTACCCGTTCCCTGGCCGACGCTGCCCCCGACGTCCTGCCCGACGACCAAACCCATACCGTGGCTGCTGCCTGGAGCCTGTCCCTCGACCGCGCCGATACCTTGCGCCCCGCTGGTCTGGCCCGGCCGGTGCTCCAGCTTGCCTCGGCCATGGACCCGAACGGTATTCCTGAACACGCTCTTTCCAGCCAGCCCTCCCTCACCTACCTCACGGCTCACAGAGCCTGCTCTGATGGCGATCAGGCGGAGCACAGCGTCTCTAGCGACGAAGCACGTGCGGCCTTGCGAGTCCTGCACCGTCTCAGCTTGATCGAGCATTCACCGGACGCGATCCACCCACGTGTTCGGGTCCATCAACTCATCCAACGCGTCACACGCGAATCACTCTCACCCATCGATCACGCTGATGTGATCCGTTCAACCGCTGACTCGCTTTTGGCTACCGTTAACGAATACCGGGACGACAGGGTCAATAGGGGGGATTTTCTCTCCAATGCTCAAGCTGTTATTCAGAACGCACAAGGCGATCTGTGGGACCCTGAGCCGCACCCGTTGCTCCTGCGGTTCGGCGCCAGCCTAGGGGCCGATTGCCAATTCGATGCCGCTCTGGATCATTTTCGCCAACTGGTGGAGGTTGCCAACCGTCGGCTAGGTGTGGACAGTCGGCACACGCTCGCGATGCGATACAACCTTTCCTATTGGCAGTTGCGTGCGGGAGACCTGAATAGCGCTGCCGCTGCGCTCGAAGATCTGTTGGGCGACGCGCAACGCGTAGTCGGGTCGACGGACCACCTGACGTTGGCCACTCGCCGGGTCCTAGCCAATGTCAAGGGAGAAGCCGGAGAGGTAGCCACTGCCATAGCAGAACTCGCGGAAGTTCTTGAAGATGCTATGACGGCCCGTGGGGCGACAGATCCTTTTACTCTGGACGTACGCCATAATCTTTCCCACTGGCAAGGCCTGGCTGGCGACTCGACGCTGGCCGCGGACGGAATCCGGGAAGTGCTCTCCATACGTCACCAGAAAATCGATACCGAACGGATGACGGAGGAGGAATTCGACGCAATTTTGAGTGGGCTCACCAGCCTCATCGAACAGCAAGGGAGGGCTGGAGACGCAGCCGGAGCAGTCGATCAATACACCGAACTTGTTGAGGGACTCGGCCACTATCTGGGTTTGAATCATGAAGCCGTCCGTTCCCTGCGTACAAGCCTTGCCTGGTGGAAGGGATGCTCGGGCGACATCCCGGGAGCAATCGCGGACTATACTGCTCTCCTGGATGAGGAATCAGACCTTGAGTCCCATCATCCGAACATCCGAACACTCCTCCATAATCTTGGTTACTGGAAGGGCAAGTCCGGCGACCTCGCAGCGGCTATAGCGATCCTCTCTGATCTCCTGGAGAGGGGGCTCCGAGAATTGGGCCCAAATCATCCGGACGTTCGACTCACTCGCCGCCTACTCACTCAGTTCCACTGGACTGCTGGCACTGTCCTGGAATTGGGGCCTCGTTGATTCCCTTGTTGATCGGGAGGCGACGCTGATCAACTGACCGGACCCGTTGACGTGGCTTCAGGGCCGACTACCTGGCTTTCTGAGTCGCCCTCGCTCGCCTTGGAGATCGCCCTAGGCGGCTTCGGGCCCAGCTATCACCCGCCAGCACGATGAACAGGGGTGATCCAAATACGGACGCTGTCGTGATCACCGACTGCTGCGAGGAGGCCACCATCCGGAGAAAACGCAACGTCGTACGCCTCGCCGAGGGAGGCATCGAGAGAGCCGGGAAGTGGCTGGCCGTCAGCCGCATCCCATAGGCGCACTGTGCCGTCCATAGCTGCGCCGGCCAAGAGTTGACCATCCGGCGAGAAGGCCACGGCGCTCACGGCTTTTGTCGGAGCAGACGAGCAATCACGGACAGCGTTCCCCGTTCTCGAGACAAGTGGATCCCACAACCGCACCGATCCATCGCTCCCCGCTGAGGCCAGCAGCTTGCCGTCAGGCGCGAACGCAATATCGCAACATCTTCCAACGGTTATGCATCCGGTCACCTCCCATGTGGCAGGTGACCACAGCTGCGTTATCCCGTCGTGTCCGGCAACGGCCAGTAGGGAGCCATTGGGGGAAAACGTAAGCCCGTCGACCCGGGTCTGCCCCACATCCAAAGTCTTGATCATCTCGCGTGTAGCGGTGTCCCACAGGTACACACACCCCACGTATCCGGCTGCCGCCAGCAGACTTCCGTCGGGGGAAAACGCCAGACTGTCGAGGATCCCGTCGCTGTCAGGCAGGCTTCCCCCCACAGGGATGCGGAAAGTCACGTCCCACAGCCACACTGTTCCATCATCGGCCGACGAAGCAAGCAGCCGCCCATCGGACGAGAAGGTCAGGTCCCGGACGATATCTCGGTGTCCGGCGAGGGGGTTCGTTACGGTGTTCCCCATGGGATCCCGCAGGTATACGACCCCGTCGCAGCCGCCCAGGGCCAGGTACTGTTTATCGGGTGAGAAGGCCAATGCGTCGTACTCATCGGCAGGACCCTGAATAGGCGTCAGAGCCACGACGTATCCGCCTTCTAGGTCGTCCGCAAGAGCCTGGAGCGCCAGCGGACTTACGGCTCGCACTGGAGCGCGCTCCGAGATGCCCGCACCTGTACCGCTGCGCTGCGGCCGCATATGGTCCAGGTCTCGCCACCGTCCGCGCCACACCCCCATCTCGGGAGCTCCGCGTGCTACGAGACAGTGATTGCCGTCCTCGTCGTACGAGAGCAACGTGCGCACCAGAGACATCAGGGTGTCCAGCCGCTGGAGCCGCTTGCCGTTGAATGCCTCGCTGAGGGCGGAGACTGATAAGGGGCTTGCACCCGGCATAGCAGCCGCGCGGGACACGATCAGGTTGAGCGTGGGGCCTCCGCGTTCGGCTCGCAGTTGGCGTAGCTCCTCAGCTAGCCGGTCAAGCCCGACCGTAAATTCGGTCTTGTTCGGCGCGCTCATCCGTCCACCCCCAGTTGCGTCTGGCGTTTAGGCTAGGGGTCCTCAGGCCGTATCGCGCCGAAATCCGCCGAAACTATGGCGGCATCACAACTTCGTTCGTGCGATGCAGGTCTACGGGCTAGGCACTGTTGCCATGGGATGCATGACGCACTCTCAGGACCCTCAAGTTTCGCCCCCGCCCACACACTCAGAGCCCGGTCCCTTCATGACCGTACGCACCGCGCTCATCCTCCTGGCATCCGTAGTCATCGGCGTAGTCACCGGCGGCCTCACCCTCCTCTGCGGCAATCAGCCCGCTGGTGCCGCTCTGGCCGGACTGACCAGTGTCGGGGCTTCCGTACCCGTCCTGCATGCCCTCATCCAGTAGGAGACAAAGAGCGGTTGGCTACCAGGACACGGGCTTCATGCGTGCGCGACGCGTGAGCGGACTGCGCGGCACAAAGCGTCATGAGAGGGATCGACTACACAGTTACGCGCTGCTGACCAGGGGAAACAGCACCGTGAAGCACGGTCGAGCACCCCCCGGCAAAGATCCAATCCCACTCCTAAAGCGGGTGTCGCAGGTTCGAATCCTGCCGGGGGCACACGACCAAGGGCCAGTTCAGGGGCGTGATCCCCTCGAACTGGCCCTTTGTCGTGATCACGACCGTGCCACACGCGTATAGCCCCGGTCCTTACCGATCAACGATCCGATCCGGTCGGCGGTCGCGCGGTCACGGCCGGCGAGCGGGTGCCGAAAGACCAGCGCGGGAGGGGAGCCGGGGGGTCTTTGTTGTCCGGACCGGTGAGCGGGGGCCGGACCGCCGGGGCACCGCCGGGGCACCGCCGGGGCTCGGAGGGCTTCCCCTGCTTGTCCTCAGCGGTGTGTCAACGCCGTGGCGGGAGTTGACCGTTCAGCTGCCGGGGGCCAGCTGGTGGGCGAGGTCGTGGGCGGTGGCGCTGGTGAGGTCACCGACATAGGACCCGACGATTTCGAAACGACCGCCGGTGATCGAGGCGCTGACGTAGGGCGTGCCGCGGAGCTTGCCGTCGATGACGATGGCGAACTCGTTGCGCGGGACCGGGGCCGTCGCGAGGGAGCCGGTGAGGGCGGCGAATCGGGTCCGGTCGGTGGGGCTGAGGGTCACCTCGACCACCCACGTGCCGTCGATGGCGCTTTTCTCGGCCTTCGCGGAGGTGGCGTGGACGTCGGTCATACCCCTGGCCCGGTCGACACGGACACAGAGCGCGGGTTGGGTCGCGGTCGCGCGCACGGTGTAGCCGCCGCTGCCTTGGGGGCAGGCGTGCTCCATGGACGAGGTGACCGGCAGAAGGGAGATCGGGGCCGACTTCGCTGAGTTCCCCGTGCCACCTCCTGCGGCGGGCTGCACCACGTGCGCACGGGGGGTCGCGCCGTCCGCGGCGGCCACCCAGGCGGTGGCGACCACGGCCACGGCGGCGACGCCGAACCCGGCGCGGGTCAGCCGCTGTCGCCGCCGGGCGACCCGCAGAGCTCCGTCCGCCAGGCCGGCGAGGCAGGCACCGGCGACGTCACCGCCGTTCTCCCGCACATGTGTGTGCAGGGCATCGTGCAGCGACGTTTCGTGCAGCGGGTGTTCGATCGGGTCGTTCATGCGACGGCGCCCCTTCCGGAGGCGGTGGAGGAGGAGGCCGACGGTCCCGCCTCGGCCAGGGTGGTACGGAGAGAGGCGAGTGCCTTGTGGGTCTGGCTGCGGACCGTCCCCTGGGCGACGCCCAGAATCGCGGCGATCTCGTGGTCCGGCCGGTCCTCGAAGTAACGCAGCACGATCACCGCACGCTGGCGCTTGGGCAACCTCCGCAGCGCGGCCATGATGTCCTGCCGCTGGACCACGGTGTCGGCCCAGTCGGCGGCCTGCCCGGACGGCTGGTCCGGCAGGGTGTCCGTGACCGTCTCCCGCCCCCAGCTGAGGAGTCGGAAGCGATCCACCTGGGCGTGGTAGAGCGCCCGGCGCACATAGATCTCCGGCTGTTCCCGGTCACGCAGCTTCGACCAGCGCCGAGCGGTGGCGGCAAGCGCGGTCTGGAGCAGGTCCCGGCCCTGCTCCCAGTCCCCGGTCAGCAGGTACGCCGTGTGCAGCAGCGGTCTCGACCGCGCCGCCACGAACTCTCGGAACTGGCGTTCCTCGTCGGCGTTCAATGCGCCCTCCCTCGTTCCTCTGTAAAGACGGGTGGGGAAGGAAGTTCGACTGCCCTGCCGGTCACACTTTCTCGAGCACGGCGGAGGAGTACGCGTCCTGGTCCGAGGAGCAGTGCGCGGGTATCGAGATCGTGGACGCGATGGTCGTCGTGAGTCCGACCGCGTCCAAGCGGCACGATCGGCCGGCGCGGATTGCGGCGAACGGCCTGGACTCCACCGCTGGCCCGGAGCGGAACGCCGACACGGACTTCGACGTCCTGCTGGTCGCCGAGATGGTGTCGCCGGGATCGGAGACCACCGACCGGATCGTGAAGGTCGACCAGTACGCCGAGGCAGGCATCGCCTCAGCCGAGATTGTTGCCCCACAGGGACGTGTCGGTGCTCTTGAGGCTGGGGACGCCGCCGTATGTGCCGCCGTCGGCGGTGACGAGGGGGGCGGAGAGCTGGTCCTCCAGGAGTCCGGGGCGGACCTGGACGATGGTGCTGTCGTGGTCGGTCCTGCCGGGCTTGAACGTCTTCCCGTCGATCGCGGCCTTCAGGTAGTACAGGGCGTACTTGGCGTAGAGGTCGACCGGCTGGGACACGGTGGCGTCGATGTCGCCGTCGGAGATGTACTTGAGCTCCCTGGGGACGCCGTCGTTGGAGACGACGAACACGTGCTTCGGGTTCCTCGGGCCGACCAGCAGCCCCTGCTGCCTGAGCATGTGCAGCGTGCCGGAAAGGGCGAAGCTGGACTGTATGTAGACGCCCTTGATGTCCGGGTGGGCGGTCAGGGCGTTCTGGAGCTTCTGCGCGGCGACGGCCCCGTCCCAGTCGGTGGCCTCTCCGAACACCTCGATGCCCGGGTAGGCCGCCTTCATGCACGCGTTGAACCCCTCGGTGCGATCACGGCCGTTGATCGACGAGAGGTCGCCCTCGAGCATCACGACCTTGCCCTTGCCGCCCAGCTTGGTGCCCAGGTACTTGCATGCCCTCTCGCCGTAGACGCGGTTGTCGGCGCGGACCACCATGTAGACCTTGCCGGTGTCGGGGCGGGTGTCGATGGTGACGACCGGGATCTTCGCCGCCTGCAGCTGCGCCAGGATCGGCGCGATGGCGAATGTGCTCTGCGGGGCCATCGCGATGCCCTTGGCGCCCTGGAGGATGAGTGTCTGCCCGTTGGCGGCGAGCTTCGCGACGTCGTTCTGCGAGTTGGTCGTCCTGAGTGAGAGGCCGAGTTGCCTGGCGTACTCGGGCGTGTACTTCATGTACGCGTTCCAGAAGTCGGTGTCGGAGCGCGGGTAGTCGACGCCGACCAGCGGCTTGCCGCCGCTCGACGTGTCCGTGCTGCCCGAGTCGCCGCTGCAGGCGCTGAGCAAGCTGAGCAACACGAGTGCGGAGAGGACGGAAGCAGCGGAGCGGAGGACGGGTCTGGGCCTCATCGGTACTACCTCGTGGTGCGTCCCGAAGCGCCTGCCGTCGCACCCTCGGAAGGGCCGGCCGTGACATGCCGGCTCACTCGGACCCTGGGTTGGTGGCGGGCTCACTTGGCCGGCAGACACATGCCACCCGGCCGACATCAAACTGTCTCAATATCTAATATACCTGGGCAGGAATCTCATTCCTGCCCAGTCATTCGCCTCGTGGAAGCGTCAGGCGGCGCGCCCGTGCGCCTGCTGCGTGTGCCGGGACAGCGAGTCGATGACCACCGCGGCGAAGAGCACCCCGCCCGTGATCACCAGCTGGACGGCGGTGGGCGTGTCGGTGAGGGCCATGCCCGAGGCGATCGACTGGATGACCAGCATGCCGAGCACGGCGGACCAGGTCGTACCGCGTCCTCCGAACAGGCTGGTACCGCCGATGACGGCGGCGGCGATGGCGTTGAGCAGCAGGACGCCGGAGCCGGAGTTCTGGCTCACCGACGTGATGCGCGAGGCCAGGAACAGGCCGCCGGTCGCCGCCAGGGTGCCGGAGACCGCGAGCACGGCCGTCTGTACGCCGGTCACGCCGAGGCTGGCGCGACGGGACGCCTCGACGCTGCTCCCCAGTGCGTAGACCCGCCGTCCGTAGTGCGTGCGCCGGAGCACGATGTCGAGACCCGCCACCGTGGCGAGGAAGATCAGCAGAGCCAGCGGCAGGCCCTGGAACTGGTTCAGCACATAGGCGGAG
This sequence comes from Streptomyces sp. NPDC048288, assembly GCF_043201555.1. Lineage (NCBI taxonomy): Bacteria > Bacillati > Actinomycetota > Actinomycetes > Kitasatosporales > Streptomycetaceae > Streptomyces > Streptomyces sp. NPDC048288. The sequence goes on along the minus strand of NZ_JBICZD010000019.1, from coordinate 43,656 downwards.
CCGAACCCGATCACCGCCACCACGCCGGTGCGCACCCCGATGACGTGCAGCGGGACGTGTGGCATGCCGAGGGCCATGCGGCGGCGCCTGTTCAGGTAGGCGGCGAGGAAGACCAGAGCTGTGGCGAGTGCCGCCACCGCGTAGGCGACGCCGGCGTTGGTGAAGTAGTAGCTGGTGAGGCCGGCGATGAGCCCGTTGTCGTCGAGGTTGATGGTGCCGCTGGTGCCGAGGATGACGAGCATGAGGCCGTTCCACGTCAGCAGCCCGGCGAGGGTGATCACGAAGGCCGGCACCCGGGTCCTGGCGACGGAGTACCCCTGGAGGGTTCCCGCGACGGTCCCCGTCAGCACGGCGGCGATCAGGGCGAGCCATTCCGGCACGCCGTTGTCGACGTTGAGCACCGCGAAGACCGCGGCGGCGAACCCGCTGATCGAGCCGACGGACAGGTCGAGTTCACCGAGCAGCAGCACGAAGACGATGCCCACCGCGATGAAGCCCGTGCCCACGATGTCCACGCCGAGGTTGGACAGGTTACGGGGCGAGAGGAAGCTGGAGTTCAGGCTCTGGAAGATGATCCAGACCGCGGCGAGGACGAGGGTGACGGGAAGACAGCCCAGCTCACCGCCGCTCAGCCGGCGCCGCCGGACGGCGATCCAGCCCGCCAGGGCACGGGTGACGGCCCGCCCGGCACGACGCTGACGGGCTTTCGCGGTGGCTGCCGCGGAATCGGCCCGCGTCTCGTCCGGCATGTCACGCATCCCTTTCACCACTCGGCCTCGCGGTGGGCCGGCCGGCGGGGCACGTTGTCCGTGGCGCCGGTGATGGAGGAGATGATCTGCTCCTGAGGGGTGGTGCTCACGTCGAAGAAGCCGTTGTTGCGGCCGAGCCGCAGCACGGCGGCCCGGTCCGCGAGGGCCTTCACATCGCCCATGTTGTGGCTGATCAGCAGGACCCCCAGGCCCTGGTCACGGAGCCGGTCGACGAGGTCGAGGACCTCGGTGGTCTGCTCGAACCCCAGCGCCGCGGTCGGTTCGTCCAGAAGGAGGACGCGCGGGTCGCCGAGCAGCGAGCGGGCGATGGCGACGGTCTGCCGCTGGCCGCTGGACAGTGACACCAGGGGACCGCGCAGATCGGGGATGCTCCGGGTCAGGCGCTCCAGCAGCCGCGTGGTGCGGCGCTCCATCTCCACCTCGTCGAGGAAGCCGAACCTGCGGATCTCTCGTCCGAGGAAGAGGTTGCCGACGACGTCGAGGCCTCCGCACAGCGCCAGATCCTGGTAGACGGTGGCGATGCCGAGATCCCGGGCGTCCTGAGGACGCCGGACGTGCACGGGCCGGCCCTCCCACTCGATGCTCCCCTGGTCCGCGGGAGCGACCCCGGAGATCACCTTGACCAGGGTGGACTTGCCGGCTCCGTTGTCGCCGAGGAGGGCAAGGACCTCGCCGGCGTGGATCTCCAGCTCGATGTCCCGGAGGACCTCGACGACGCCGAAGCGCTTGCACACGCCGTGCAGGGCGAGCAAGGGGGACGGCAAGAGAATCCATCTCCTTCCCTGGCCTGGGGCCGGCCGGTCCCGCCTGTCAGGTCAGCCCGGCCTGGTGGCAGTCGCCCGCGGGCGACGGGGGCAGATGCGTTCGCGTGTGGACACGCCGCCCTTCACCAAGGTGTTCTTGACGGTGCCAAGGACCACGGTCGGCGGCCACGGCCACGGCGCCGCCGACGGCAGCCTCGGGTCCGAACGGCTTGCGGACGGTGATGCACTGATCGCCGTTGACCATGCGCCGCACGGCCGCGAGCTCGGCGTCCTGCCCGGTGACGTGGGGCAGCGGGGTCACCTCGTACGCGAGACCTCCCACCTCCCTGGAGCGCCGCGACTGCAATCGCGGTGCATCAGAGTGGCCCGCCGGGGCGGGGCGGGGTTTCGGCCGGCACCCGCCCGGACCAGGCGAAAGCCGCAGAACGACCACCTCGCCAGTGTGACACCGGCCACGGTGAACTGCGAACCCGGTGCCGCGCGGCCGGGACGACATCGACCTATCCGGTTCATCCCGCTATGCGATTCTGGTGAGGGGAGTCACCAGCGGACTCCGGAGCAGATCCGGCACTGCTGGTGGTGTCCGAACTCGTCACCGGGCGCCAAGGACGGGAACCGATCATGACGTGTCGTAGCCGATACGTAACGTCTCGTACGCGGTATGCCGTGGGCGTGCTTGTGGCGGGTCTGCTGACCATGTCTTCGGCCGCCTGTACAGGGAACGGAACAGCTACCACGGACAGCTTCACCGTCGGCCTGCTGCTGCCGAGCCGGGTGGTGCCACGCTGGGAGACCTCCGACAAGCCGCTGATCGAGCAACGGGTGAGACAGCTCTGCCCGCACTGCGACGTCACCTATGCCAACGCCGACGACGACCCGACGGCCCAGCGGCAACAGATGATCGCCATGATCACCAAGGGGGCCAGGGTCATCGTCCTCGGCGCCACCGACAACAGGGCGCTGCGCTCCACCGTCCAGGAGGCGCACAACGCGGGCGTACCCGTCGTCGCCTACGACAGGCTCGCCGAGGGGCCGATCTCGGGCTACGTCACCTTCGACGGCATACAGGTCGGAACGCTGCAGGGCCAGGCTCTCCTCAAGGCCATGCACGCCCCGGCCAAGGGCGGGACCATCGTCATGATGAACGGCGACCCGACCAGCCCCAACGCCGCCTGGTACAAGAGGGGCGCGCTGTCCGTCCTGCGGGGCAAGGTGACGATCGGCCGTTCCTACGACACCCATGGCTGGAGCAGGAACAACGCGAACGCCAACATGTCCGCCGCCATCTCGGCCCTGGGCCCAGGCGGGATCGACGGTGTCCTCGCCGCCAACGACTCCATGGCGGCAGGCGTCATCTCCGCGCTCAAGAGCGCCCACGTACGGCGCCTTCCACCGGTCACCGGCCAGGACGCCGACCTCGACGCGGTGCAGCGCGTCGTCAACGGTGAGCAGTCCATGACGGTGTACAAGTCCTTCCGCGCGGAAGCCGAAACAGCCGCTGCCATGGCCGTCGCCCTGGGCCGCGGCGAGAAGCTGCGCACCATCGCCACGACGACGACCGACAGCCCCACCACCCGCCACATCCCGTCCGTGCTCCTCACCCCGGTCGCCGTGACGACCGCCAACATCAGGCAGACCCTCGTCAAGGACGGCGTGTACACCGTCCCTCAGATCTGCACACCACAGCTGCGGGCCGCCTGCGCGAAGGCAGGACTGACTCCGTAGCCGGGCAGGGACGGGCGGGCTGATCACTGGCGACCGGGCGGAGGCGCCCTCGGGGACTGTTCAGCTGTGGAGGCGGTCGAAGCGGAACGGGGTGAGGGGGGCGGGGCGGTGGCCGGTGAGGAGGTACTGGGTGAGTCGGTGGCCGGTGACGGGGCCCAGGGTGATGCCGAGCATGCCGTGGCCGGTGGCGGCGTAGGCGTTGGTGCGGCCCGGGACGCGGTCGATGACGGGGAGGCCGTCGGGGAGGAAGGGGCGGCCGCCGACCCAGGGGTCGCGGATCAGGCCGACGAGGTCGTCGGGGTCGTCGAACCAGCGGCCCAGGTAGTGCCGGCTGGCGAGGGCGACGGCGACGACGCGGCGCCAGTCGAGGCGGTTGTTGTTGCCGCTGAGTTCCATCGTGCCGCCGATGCGCGTGGTGGTGCCGATCGGTGAGGCGACGGCCCGGCGCTCGCCGAAGTAGAGGGTGTGCCGGGGTGCCGGGTCCAGGTCGACCGAGAAGCTGTAGCCCTTGCCCGCCTGGAGGGGCAGTGGCCGGCCGAGGCGGCCGAGGAGGGCCGAGGAGCGGGTGCCGGCCGCGATGACGACGGCCGCGCAGGGGATGTCGCCCTGGGTGGTGCGCAGTGCGGTGACCCGGTCCCCGGCGGTGCGGAAGCCGGCGGCCTCCACGTTCTCGTGGAGCTTCACCCCCGACGCGGCGAGCGTCTCGCCGAGCGCGCGGGCGAACGCCTCCGGGTCGACCACGCCCTCCCCCTCGACGAGGTACGCCGCGCGCACCCGGTCCGAGAGCGCCTCGTCCAGCAGCCGGGCCGCGGGTCCGGTGACGACGTCGTCGGGGAGCGGGTAGCGGCCGTCGGCCATCTCCCGCTGGACGGCGAGGTGGTGGCGGGCCTCGGCCGGGGACAGGAAGGCGTGCACCATGCCGGGGCGGGTCAGGGTGGTGTCGACCCCGGCCGCGCGCAGGCCGTCGAAGAGGTCGAAGGTGTCGCGGTTCAGTTCGGCGATCGCCGTGTAGCCGCGCTGGAAGGCGGCCGGTGTGCTGCTGCGCCAGAACCGCCAGAGCCAGCGGACGAACGCCGGGTCGGGCAGCGGTCGTAGGTACAGGGGGGAGTCCGGGCGGCCCAGTGAGCGCAGGGCGTAGCGGACGACGCCGGGGGCCGGGACGGGGGTGGAGTGGCTGAGGCAGACCCAGCCCGCGTTGCCGCGGGAGGCTCCCGAGGCCAGGCCGCGCCGCTCGACGACCTCCACGGGGATGCCGGCCTCGGACAGGTAGTAGGCGGTGCAGAGGCCGACGACTCCGCCGCCGACCACCACCACGGGGCCGTCACCGACGAGACCGGGCTCGGCGGTCATGACCGGGTTCCGTACGAGGCGAGGAACTCCCGGGTCCGGGCCTGGGCGGGGTGGTCCAGGACCTCCTGCGGCCTGCCCTCCTCCACGATCCGGCCGCGGTCGACGAAGACGACGTGGTCGGACACCTCGCGGGCGAAGGGGAGTTCATGGGTGACCAGCAGCATGGTCATGCCGTCCGCGGCCAGCTCCCGCATCACGCTGAGCACCTCCCGGGTGGCCTCCGGGTCGAGGGAGGACGTGGGCTCGTCGAAGAGGAGTACCTCGGGCTTGAGGGCGAGGGCCCGGGCGATGGCGACCCGCTGCTGTTCGCCGCCGGAGAGCATCTCGGGCTGCGCGAGCGCGCGGTGGGCCACGCCGACCCGGCGCAGCAGCGTGACGGCCCGCTCCAGCGCCTCCTGCTCGGGGACCCCGGCCGCGCGCTGGGCCAGTACGACGTTCTCCACGGCGGTGAGGTGCGGGAAGAGGTTGAACCGCTGGAAGACCATGCCGACCGTGCGACGGAGTCCGGGCAGGTCCCGGCAGACCTTGCGGCCGGCCTGGTGCACCACTTCGCCGGCCACTTCGACCGTGCCGTCGTCGGGGGATTCGAGCAGGTTGACGCAGCGCATCAGCGTCGTCTTCCCGCCGCCGCTCTGCCCGATGACGCTCACGATGCTGCCCCGGTCGACCTCCAGGTTCACGTCGTCGAGGACCGTACGGCCGTCGAAGGCCTTGCGGAGCCCTCGGATGCGTACGACCGCCTCGGTGGGCGACGCGATCGCGGTGTCGGTCTCGGCGGTGGTCACGGGCTCGGTCATACGACCGCCTCCTTCCGGTCGGTTGCCGCGGTTCCGGTGCCGGATCCGGTGCCGGGCCCGGTTCCGGTGCCGAGGTCGGCGGCGAGCAGGGCGCGGGCGGCGCGGATCCGCCGCCGTCGCCAGGGGGACAGCGGGACGCCGGCCCGTACCTTCCGCTCCAGCAGCAGGAGCAGTTGGGAGAGCGGGTAGCACAGGACGAAGTAGACGGCGGAGATGACCAGGTAGACCTCCAGCGCCCGGAAGGTGGCCGAGGTGATGAGCCGGCCCTCCGACATCAGCTCGGCGGCGGAGATGGTGACGAGCAGCGAGGTGGACTTCAGCAGGTCGACGAGCATGGTGTTGGTGCCGGCCAGGGCCAGCCGGACGGCCTGCGGCAGGACCACGTGGCCGAAGATGCCGGCCCGGCCCAGGCCCAGTGCCTCGCCCGCCTCGGTCTGTCCGGTGTGCACGCCGCTGATCGCGGAGCGGAAGATCTCGGAGAGGTAGGCGGCGTAGAAGACGACGAGGCTCAGGCAGCCGGCGGTGAACACGTCGAGCCGGATGCCGGCCGAGGCCAGGCCGAAGTAGGCGAGGAAGATGATCGCGAGGAGGGGGACGTTCTTGAACACCTCGGTGTAGACGGCGGCGAGGGCCCGGGCGGGCCAGACCCGGCTCAGCCGGAGCAGGGCCACCGCGAGGCCGAGGACGACCGCGCCGGCGAAGCTGACCACGGTGTAGGAGACGGTGCGGCCGAGCGCGGCGACGAGGTCGGGGCGGTAGTCGGACCAGGGAACCTGGAAGAATCCGGACATGTCATCCCCTCACTGGCCGGCGGAGCCGCTGGATCCGGCGGAGCCGATGGTCGGCGGGGTCCAGTCCGCGGGCCGGTCCACGCCCCGGCGTGCGGTGGCCATGTCGGCGGAGGGCTTGAGGAATTGTTCCGGGTCGCCGCCGTACTTCTTGATGAGCTTGGCCAGTTCGCCGTTCCGGTACATGGCGTCGATCTGCGCGGAGATCGCCTTCTCCAGCTTCGGCTCCTGTTTGGGGAGGTAGAAGCCGGTCTGGTACGGCTGGAAGTAGGAGTAGGCGGGCTTGGCCTTGACCTGCGCGGCGGTGGGCGGGGTGAGGTACTCGGTGCTGATCTTGAGGTCGGGGCGTTCCTTCTGGGCGGCGATGATGAGGAGCGGGTCGAGGAAGCCGACGTCGATACGGCCCGCGCCGAGGTCGTCGAAGACTCCGTTGGCGTCGGGGTAGGCGTGCAGCTTGGCGCCGGGCACGGACTGGATCGACTTGACCCAGACGTAGCCCTCGACGGTGCCGAGGTTCAGGTTCTCCAGGTCGTCGACCGTCCTGTAGGTCTTGCCGTCGCGGACGGCCATCGCCGGGGGCGAGTAGTAGGGCGGGTCGGTGAACAGGCCCTGCTTCTGCCGCTCGGCGGACCAGGCGACGCCGCCGATGGTGATGTCGACCCGGCGGGACTGCACCCCGGCGAGCATGCCGGCGAAGTCCGTCACCTGGGGTTTGATCTCCAGGCCGAGCTTCTTGGCCGCGTAGGCGAGGATGTCGCCGTCCAGGCCGACGATCTTCCCGTCCTTGACGGTGGTGTACGGCGCGTACGGCTCGACGGCGACCTTGATGACGCCGGGCGTGAGGGTGCCCAGCGCGGCGGTCTTCGCGGAGACGTTCTTCGGCGCGTCGTCACCGCCCGAGCCGCAGGCGGCGGCGGAGGAAAGGAGGAGGAAGGTGGACAAAGAGGCGGCGATGGAGCGCACACGGATCATCGGCATGAGCCTTCCGTTCCGGCTGAGGGAGCCCGCCGTTCACCGCTCTGTGCCCCCGGCGGGGATGTGATTGGGGCCATACGTTAAGGAGCGGCCCGCCGTACGTCACCGGTCACTTCGTACACAGTTGTGGCCGGAATCGTTCCCTCCCCTGTACGGTACGTCCAAGCCCGGCCCGCCCCGTGACGGGAGGAACGCCCGTGCTGAGCCCCTCACTCGCGCAGGAGATCGCCGGGGACACCTCCGCCGTCATCGGCTTCAACGTGCTGATCACCGATGCGCAGGGCATCGTCATCGGCAGCGGCGACAGCAGCCGCGTCGGCACCTTCCACGAGGCGTCCGTGCAGGTCATCCGCACGCAGGAGGCCGCCACGCACGACGCGTCCCAGGCTCAGCTGCTGCGCGGGGTGCGCCCCGGGATGACCCTGCCGCTGATCGCGGGCGGGCAGGCGGTGGGGACGGTCGGGATCACCGGCACGCCGACCCAGGTCCGGCGGTTCGGCCTGCTGGTGAAGCGTCAGACGGAGATCCTGCTGCGCGAGTCCGTGATGCTGCGCTCCCGGCTGCTGGCGGAACGCGCGGGCGAGAAGCTGCTGGCCGACATCGCCACCTACGACCCCGAGGTCGTCGAGGGTGAGTTCCTCGTGTTCCGGGCCGCCGAACTCGGCTTCGACCTGCGGCTGCGGCGGGTCGCGGTGGCGTTCGAGGTGACCGTGCCCGTCGCAGGCGCCCCCCGTCAGGCCGCCCCCCGCCTGGCACTGGTCCGTTCGGAACTGCTCCGTACCGTCGGTGAGGTCTTCGCCGACCCCCAGGACATCGTCGCCACCACGGCCCCCGGCTGGATCGGTGTCCTGCACCGGATTCCGGCCGGGAGCTCCACGGCGTCCCTGGCCGCCGACTGCCGGCGGGTCACCGACGTCATCGCCGCCCAGGACGGCCTGGCCGCCCGTGCGGGCATCGGCGAGCCGGCCGCGTCCGTCGGCGGGCTGCACGACTCCTACCAGGACGCCTGCGACGCGCTCCGCCTCGGTACCCGGCTGGCGAGCGGCTCCCCGGTCCACCTCATCACCGATCTGCGCGTCCACCAGGTCCTGACCTCGGTGAGTCAGTCCGCCCGCAACCGGCTGCTCGACCTCACCACGGCGGACCTGCGCGCCCAGCCGGACTGGCCGGCGCTCCGCGACACGGTCACCGCCTGGTGCGAGAGCGGGTTCAACCTCGTCAGGGCCTCCGAGGCCCTGCACGTCCACCGCAACACCGTCGTCTACCGGATGAACAAGATCGAGCAGATCACCGGCCGCCCGCTGCGCGAACACCGCACCACCATGGCGCTCTACCTCGCCTGCCTGGCAGACCAGTTGGGCGGCACCGCCGACTCCGACTCCGACTCCGCCGCACCACGACATCGCCGGGAGCGTCGAACGACGCCGGTGAAGAGGCCCGGCGATCCGGGCGGCCGGCCGAGCGCGGGCTGAACCGGGCGACGCCGGCCGACCGGGTCCTGGACGGCGACGGGTGTTCGGGCCGGGTCAGCCCGTGGACTCGTTCGGGACGGCCTGTTTGGGCAGGAGCCGGGTGGTGAGGCGGTCCGGGTTCGGCCAGCGGACGTCGTGGGCCCAGTGGAGTTTTTCGAAGGTGCGGATGAGGCGGGCCGCGGGGTCGAGTTGGCCGGGGAGTACGCCGTGGCGGGCGCTGGTGGGGTCGGCGTGGTGGGAGTTGTGCCAGCTCTCGCCGAAGGAGAGCAGGGCGAGGGGCCAGAAGTTGGTGGCTTTGTCGCGGCTGTCGAAGGGGCGGCTGCCGGCGACGTGGCAGATCGAGTTCACCGACCAGGTGACGTGGTGCAGGAGCGCCATCCGGATGACGCCGGCCCAGAAGAAGCCGGTCAGGGCGCCGGTCCAGGTGCCGGTGGCGAGGCCGCCGATCAGCGCCGGGGTCAGGAGGGAGACGGCGGTCAGGGGGCCGAAGAGGTTGCCGATGAGCCGCAGGTCGGGGTCGGCGGCGATGTCGGGGGCGAACCTGGACCGGTTGCTCAGTTCGCGCTTCAGCATCCAGCCGATGTGGGCGTGCAGGAGTCCCTTGAGGAGTGCGCGGGTGTCGGTGCCGTAGCGCCAGGGCGAGTGGGGGTCGCCCTCGCGGTCGGCGAAGGCGTGGTGGCGGCGGTGGTTCGCCACCCACTGGACCGGGGAGCCCTCGATCCCCAGCGAGCCCGCGACGGCGAGGGCGATCCGCAGGCCCCGCCGGGCCTTGAACGAGCGGTGGGTGAAGAGGCGGTGGTAGCCGACCGTGAGTCCGGCCAGGGAGACGACGTAGAAGACCACGGCCATGGCGAGGTCCAGCGCGGACAGGCCCCAGCCCCAGGCGAAGGGCACCACGGCGATCAGGGAGACCGGCGGGGCGAAGACGAAGATCCACATCGCCACACCCGCCGCGGCCGTCTGGGGAGCGTCCAGCAGGGGCTTGGCCCCGGAATCGGCTTGGGGTGAGGTGGCGGCGGGTTCGGTACGGGCGGTGTCGCCCGGGTTCATCGGAGGCATGGAGGTCATCGGTTCCTCACCATCGCTCAGGCTTTACGGAGCCGGTGGTGGACCGACCTGCATCGCGCGCCCGGGTGGTTTCGGGCGCGTTCGGCGGTCCGTTGCCCACGATCGCACCGGGCGGCATCCGCGCAGGTCGTCGCCGATGGCCAGGGCGTGAACGTCGCGGAACCGGATCTCCGCGGGCGGCGGCCGGGCCAGCCTCCGGTGCCCGGTTCCGGCATGTGCGGAAGCCGAGCGGAGGGGCGCCGGTGACGCGCGGGGTTGCGGAGCGCTTCCGCGGATTCGCCGGCAAAGGGCCGCGCGCGGCCGGTGCGGCAGGCCCGGGGCGGAGACGGTGCGGCAGGGCCGGGCGGAGGCGGTGCGGCAGGGCCGGGCGGAGGGGCGGTGGTGGCGCGCGGGGTTGCGGAGCGCTTTCGCGGATTCGCCGGCGAAGGGCCGGCCGCGCGGCCAGTGCAGCAGGGCCGGGCGGAGGCGGTGCGGCAGGGCCGGGCGGAGGCGGTGCGGCAGGGCCGGGCGGAGGCGGGGCGGCAGGCCCGGGGCGGAGGGGCGCTGGTGGCGCGCGGGCGGAGGGGCGGTGGTGGCGCGCGGGCGGAGGCGGTGCGGCTGGGGTTCGTCCGCTTCGTCGGCGGGGTCTTCGGGGGGGGGTGGGTTGTGATGAGTGTGCGGGCCGGTGGGGGCTGGTCGCGCGGTTCCCCGCGCTCCTTCGGGGGCGCTTCACGTCCCCGGGTCCGTCGCCAGGACGGTGCGTGAGGAGCCGAGGGTCCGGCGGACCCGCCCGCTCAGGCGCCGACGCCCGTGCCGCCGTCCCGCACGCTCATCAGTGCCCGCAGGCCGTCCTGGAGGACCTCGACCGGTGCCGGTCCGAAGAGGGCCTGCTGGGCGAGGAAGCCCATCGCGCCGGCCATCATGGTGCGGGCCACGTGGGTCGGGGGCGTGTCCCTCGGCATCATGCCGGCTTCCTGGTACGCCTCGACGACCCGCGTCCAGGCGCCGAGTACGGCGGTGTAGCCCTCCCTCATGGTGGCGGCCAGCTCCTCGTTGCGGAGCGTCTCCGCCCAGACCTGGATGACCAGTCGCGGGAGGGCGGGGCGCCCGTCCACCGTCAGGGACTCCTTGGTGGCGAGGACACGGCCGAGGACGGACGGCACGAGGACGTCCGGGGGCGGGGGCGGGGTGCTGCGCGCCGCCTCCTCGAAGCCCTCGTGGACCTGGCCGAGCACCTCGCCGACGATCGCCGCGATGAGCTCCTCCTTGCCCCGGAAGTAGCGGTACACGGCCCCGGCCGACAGGTCGGTCTCCTTCAGCACGTCCTGCATCGACGTGGCGTGGAAGCCGTTGCGGGCGAAGCACAGCGCGGCGCCGTCGAGGATCTGCCGGCGTCGGGCGTCGAAGTGTTCCTGGGTTACGCGGGGCATGGCCACCAATCTAAAACGAACGTTCCTTCTTGACAAGTGCACACCGGCGGAGGACGGTGGGCGGCGACATAAAACGAACGCTCATTCTCTCAGCAGTCGCCCGGAGAACCCGGAGAGGAACCCCATGTCCACCGCACACGCCACCCACGCCAGGGAACGCGACCGGCGCAACCTGCGCCCTGTCGCGGCGGTCGCACTCGTACCCCTTCTCGCCGCACTCGCCCTCTGGGCCTTCGCCTGGCCCGCGGCCCGTATCGCCCCGCGTGACCTGCCCCTCGGCGTGGCCGGCCCCACCGCCGCGACGGCCCGGCTGGAGCAGCGACTGGAGCACCGGAAGGGCGCGTTCGAGATCCACCACTACGCCGACGAGGCCGCCGCCCGGGGCGCCGTCGAGGACCGGAGCGTGTACGGCGCGGTCGTCGTCACCGACCGGGGACCGGAGTTGCTGACCGCCTCCGCCGCCGGTCCGATCGTCGCGCAGCTGCTGCGGCAGGCGTTCGAGGAGCAGGCGGCCGCGAGCGGCACGCAGCTCACGACGGTCGACGTGGTCGCGGCCCCGGCGAACGATCCCCGCGGTTCCGTGCTGAGCTCCAGCGTGCTGCCGCTCGCCCTCGCCGGGATCGCCGCGGGGGCGGCGGTCACCCTGCTCGGGCTGCGCGGCCGTCGCGCCGTGATCGTGCTGGTGGCCGGCGCCGGGCTGGTCGGCATGGCCGCGGCGGGCCTCGCGCACAGCTGGCTCGGGGTGCTCACCGGCGACTGGTGGACGGAGGCCGGCGTCCTCGGGCTGGCGACGCTGGCCGTGGGCGCCGCGGTGGCCGGGCTGGCCGCGCTGCTCGGACCGGCCGGGCTGGGGCTCGGGGCGAGCCTGATGATGCTCCTGGGCAACCCGTTCTCCGGCGCCTCCTCGGCCCCGCAGATGCTGCCCGACCCGGCCGGCAGGATCGGCCAGTGGCTGCCGCCGGGGGCGAGCGCCACCCTGCTGCGCTCGGTGTCGTACTTCGACGGCGCGGCGGCGACCGGGCCCGCCCTGACGCTCACCTGGTGGGCCGCGCTGGGCCTGGGGGCCGTACTCGTCGGCGGCGCGCTGAAGGCGCGGACGAAGGCCGCCGGGCCGGTCACCGAACGGGACCTCGCCCCCGTCGGCTGACTGCCAGGGGGGGTGCGGACACCCCCGGCAACGCAATGAGCAAAGGGAAAGCAAAGAGGCGGTCGAGCCTCATCACCGCATTGATCAGCTTGAATGTGACATCGCTCAAACCCTTTGCATTTCGCTCCTGAAATGCCTAGCCTCCAAGTGTACGAAACTGTTTCGATCAGTTTGCGGAGCGGCAGCCCCGGCGGCGACGCATCGACCGCAGAAACCACCAGCACCACCAGCACCACTAGCACCGTTTCCGGAGAGCACTGCCATGTCATCCACTTCTGTCGACGCGCACGCCGACGCCGCGTCAGCCGCGTCCGCGTCCATCGCGTCCTCGTCCGCCCGGGGTGCCAAGCACCAGGCACCGCACCGGTGGTGGGTACTGGCCGTCATCGGCCTCGCCCAGCTGATGGTGGTGCTCGACTCGACGATCGTGAACATCGCCCTGCCGTCCGCCCAGCAGGACCTGGGGTTCTCCAACGACGGCCGGCAATGGGTGGTCACCGCCTACTCGCTGGCCTTCGGATCGCTGCTGCTGCTCGGCGGCCGGCTCGCGGACTTCTTCGGCCGTAAGACGACCCTGCTCATAGGCCTGATCGGGTTCGCCGGCGCCTCCGCGATGGCCGGCGCCTCGCAGAACCTGACGATGCTGATCGTCGGCCGGGCCGTCCAGGGCGTGTTCGGCGCGCTGCTCGCGCCCGCCGCGCTGTCCCTGCTGACCACGACCTTCACCGATGCCAAGGAACGCGCCAAGGCGTTCGGCGTCTACGGCGCGATCGCGGGCAGCGGTGGTGCCATCGGCCTGCTGCTCGGCGGCGTCCTGACCGAACACCTGAACTGGCGGTACACCCTCTACGTCAACCTGCCGATCGCGGTCGTCGCGGTGATCGGCACGATGGTGTTCGTGCACCGCCCCGCGAAGGGCGCGCGTCCCCGGCTGGACGCGCTGGGCACGCTGCTCGCCGCGGGCGGCATGTTCTCGCTGGTGTACGGCTTCGCCAACGCCGAGACCCACCCGTGGGGCAACTGGATGGTGTGGGCGTTCCTGGCCGCCGGTGGCGTGCTGCTGGCTCTCTTCACGTTCTGGGAGACCCGGACCGCCCACCCGCTGCTGCCGCTGCGGGTGCTGGCCGACCGCAACCGCGCGGCCGCCTATCTCTCCGTGTTCGTCACCGGTGCGGGCATGTTCGGGATCTTCCTGTTCCTGACCTACTACCTGCAGGAGACGCTGGGGTACTCACCGGTCAAGACCGGTCTGGCCTTCCTCCCGATGATCGGGGCGCTGATGGTGTTCGCGCAGCTGGCCACCATCGTCGTGGTGCCCCGGGTGGGCGCCAAGCCGATCGTCCCGGTCGGCGCGCTCCTCGCGGCCGCCGGCATGGTCTGGCTCACCCGGCTCGACCTGCACTCGGCCTACACCTCGGACGTGCTGGCGCCGCTGCTGATCATGGGTGCCGGTATCGGCATGGTGATGCCGCCCGCGATGAGCCTGGCCACCCTCGGTGTCGCCCCGCAGGACCAGGGCGTCGCCTCGGCGACCACCAACACCATGCAGCAGGTCGGCGGTTCCATCGGCACCGCGCTGTTCTCCACCCTGGCGGCGACCTCGGCGACCGACTACGTCAAGGACCACCACCCGGTGACCCCGCTGGTGAAGGCCAACGCCGCGCTGCACAGCTACGCCACCGCCTACTGGTGGGCGGCCGGCTTCTTCGTCGTCGCCGCCGTCCTCGCGGCGGTGCTCTACCGCAAGGGCAGCCCGCTGGCCCAGACCCGGATCCAGGACCAGGACCAGTCCCAGGATCAGGCCCAGGACCAGGCCGAGGGCATGGCCGCGACTGCGTTGGAAGCGGAAGAGGAGGCCACGCCCCTGGTCCGGCCCCGGGCCGCGACCCTGATGGATCTGCCGGGTCCGGCAGCGGGGGGTGTGCCGGTGTACGGCCGGGTGCTGGCGGCCGGCGGCGGTGTCCCGGTGCCGGGTGCCGTGGTCACGCTGATCGACCCGGCGGGGCGGCAACTCGGCCATGCCCTCGCCGACTCGGCGGGCCGCTACACGGTGCAGGTCCCGGCCGCGGGCCCGTACGTCCTGGTCGGCTCGGCCGCCGGGCGCCAGCCGCAGGTGGCCACCCTCTCGGTGGGCGGCTCCCCGGTCGAGTACAACCTGGTGCTGACCGGCACCACCGGGGTGACCGGCAGTGTCCGCTCCGCCGACCGCCCGGTGACCGGAGCCCTGGTGGTCGCCACCGACCTGTACGGCGAGGTGGCGGACTCCACCGTCACCGGCGCCGACGGCGGCTACCGGCTCGGCGAACTGACCGCCGGGGAGTACGTCCTGACCGTGAGCGCCGTGGGCCACCGGCCCACCGCCACCACGGTGGCCGTCGGGGACGCCGGGGCCGCGCAGGACGTGTTCCTCGCTCCGGCCGCCGCGGTCCGCGGCACCATCCGCGGCAGGAGCGGCTCGCCGCTGACCGACGCCCGGGTGGCCCTGCTCGACTCGGCCGGCAACGTGGTCGCCACCCGCACCACCGGCGAGGACGGCGAGTACGCCTTCCCGGATCTGCCGGGCACCGAGTACACGGTGGTCGCCTCCGGCTATCCGCCGGTGGCCGCCCCGGTCCGGGTGCACGGCGTCGGGCAGGACGGCTTCGACCTCTACCTCTCCCACGAGGAGCAGGAGACGAACGGGACGGAGAGCACGCCGGAAACCGGCGGACCGGCCTTCTAGAGGACGGCTGCCCCCGAGCCCTCCCGGGCAGTCCGGGAGGGCTCGGGGCCGGCGTTGCGATCAACACCGGTCGGCACCGATAAGTACCGGTCAGTACCAGTCAGTACCGGTCAGTACTGCTCGGTCTCCATGAAACCCGCGTTGCCGTTGTCGTCCGCGTCGAAGGCGGCGGCGGTGGGGTCGAATCCGGGCGGGCTGTCCTTGAGGGCCAGGCCCATGCCGGCCAGCTTCGCCTTGACCTCGTCGATGGACTTCGCACCGAAGTTGCGGATGTCCAGCAGGTCCGCCTCGGAGCGCGCCAGGAGCTCGCCCACCGAGTGGACGCCCTCCCGCTTGAGGCAGTTGTAGGAACGGACCGTGAGCTCCAGTTCCTCGATCGGCAGCGCCATGTCGGCGGCCAGGGCGGCGTCCGTGGGGGACGGGCCCATGTCGATGCCCTCGGCGTCGATGTTCAGCTCGCGGGCGAGACCGAACAGCTCCACCAGGGTCTTGCCGGCCGACGCCATGGCGTCGCGCGGCCGCATGGCCTGCTTCGTCTCGACGTCGACGATCAGCTTGTCGAAGTCGGTCCGCTGCTCGACACGGGTCGCCTCGACCTTGTACGTGACCTTGAGCACCGGCGAGTAGATCGAGTCGACCGGGACGCGGCCGATCTCCTGGCCCAGCTGCTTGTTCTGGACGGCGGAGACGTAACCGCGGCCGCGCTCGACCGTCAGCTCCATCTCCAGCTTGCCCTTGCCGTTGAGCGTGGCCAGGACCAGGTCGGGGTTGTGCACCTCGACACCGGCCGGGGGCGCGATGTCGGCGGCGGTGACCAGACCCGGACCCTGCTTGCGCAGGTACATCACCACGGGCTCGTCGTGCTCCGAGGAGACGACCAGCTGCTTGATGTTGAGGATCAGGTCGGTGACATCCTCCTTGACGCCCGGCACGGTGGTGAACTCGTGCAGCACGCCGTCGATCCGGATGCTGGTGACAGCAGCGCCGGGAATCGAGGACAGGAGGGTACGGCGGAGAGAGTTGCCGAGGGTGTAGCCGAAGCCCGGCTCCAGCGGCTCGATCACGAACCGGGAGCGGAATTCGTCGACGACCTCTTCGGTCAACGAGGGACGCTGAGCAATCAGCACGGGGTATGGCCTCCAGTGTTTGGCGCCCGCTATGTGACGCCGTAGTCCAGAAAGGGTACGGGCGGTTCGGCCACCGAAGAAGCCGAACCGCCCGAGCCCGCCCGTCCGGGCGCCGGTCGGCGGGCTCGGCGGAGCCGTCGAGAAGGGCCCCGGAGGTAGGAGGTCGGCCACTCCTGCCCCCCGGATTCGGCCACCGGCATGGTTCCTGGGCGCATACTGGGGACGATGACAAAGCCTGCTGCACCGAAGCGTCACTTGCCCACCAGCCCCTTCAAGGCCCCGGTCGTCCCGGCTCTCAAGCACTTCGCTGTCGGCGACCAGGTCAACCACGACATGTACGGCCTCGGCCGGGTGATCGGCATCGAGGACGGAATCGCGGCACTCGTGGATTTCGGCTCGACGCAGATGCGGATCCTGAGTCCGTACGCCAAAATGACCAAACTGTAGGACCGCTGTGCCCGGTCACGGCACGCCAGGCCCCCTCCGGGGCCTGTACCGAAAGCGAGAGTTCTCATCGATCTGACGTCGCTGTTCTCCGCCCTGGAAGGGCAACCCCGCCGCGCCGCCGCGGCATCGCCGCCTCCGGCGACCAACCCCTTCCAGGCCCCGGACTTCGGGGAGGACGACACCTATCTGCACGACGAGGACGCACTCGGGCCCGCCTCGGGCCTGCGTGCCGCACGACCCAAGGCGGCTTGATTCCCACACGTACCGGAGAGGGGTGGAACCGACCAGGTTCCACCCCTCTCGGATGTCCGTCGGGTGGAGTCGTCGTGCGGAGCCGTCGTGTCGAGTCGTCGTGTGGAGTCAAAGAATCGGACGTCCTGTTCGCAGACTGGGGACATGACCCGCACCAGTAGCGCTCCCAGGGAAGCGGCGCCCGAACACCTCGACGTGGTGATCGTGGGCGCCGGACTGTCCGGCATCGGTGCCGGGTACCGGATCCGGTCCGAGTGCCCCGACCGCTCGTACGCGATCCTGGAGGCCCGGGACGCGATCGGCGGGACCTGGGATCTGTTCCGCTACCCCGGGGTGCGCTCCGACTCCGACATGTTCACGCTCGGCTACCCCTTCCGTCCCTGGCGAGGACGGCAGACGCTGGCCGACGGGGAGTCGGTGCTGAACTACGTCCGGGACACCGCCGCCGAGTCCGGCGTCGACCGGCACATCCGCTTCCGTACCAGACTGCTGCGCGCCGACTGGTCCACGCCCGAGGCCCGCTGGACCCTGACCGTGCGCGAGACCGCCGCCGACGGCACCACCCGCACCCGGACCCTGACCTGTGCCTTCCTGTACTCGTGCACCGGTTACTACGACTACGACCGCGGGCACGACCCCGACCTCCCCGGCCGGGAATCCTTCACCGGCACCGTCGTCCACCCGCAGTTCTGGCCCGAGGACCTGGACCACCGGGGCAGGCGGGTCGTCGTCATCGGGAGCGGGGCCACCGCGGTCACCCTCGTACCGGCGATGGCCCGGGACGCGGCGCATGTGACGATGCTGCAGCGGACGCCGACCTGGATCGTCTCCCGTGCCCAGCGGGACCGGGTCGCCGAGGCGCTGCGCGTGCTGCTGCCGGGCGGGGTGGCGCACCGCGCCGTACGGGCCCGGAACATCCTGTTCGGCACCGCCTTCTACGAGTACTGCCGGCGCCGCCCGGAGTCGGCGCGCGCGCTGCTGACCAGGGCGACGCTGCGCGCGGTCGGCGACGAGAGGTCCGTACGGGAGAACTTCACGCCGCCGTACGCGCCTTGGGACCAGCGGCTGTGCGCGGTGCCGGAGGCCGACCTGTTCCGGGCGCTGCGCTCGGGGGCGGTGGACGTCGTCACGGACCGCATCGAGACGTTCGTCCCCGAGGGCGTCCGGCTGCGGTCCGGGCGGACCCTGCCGGCCGACATCGTGGTCACGGCGACCGGTCTGCGGCTGCTGCCGCTGGGCGGCGTCGCGTTCACCGTCGACGGGCGGCTCCTCGATCTGCCGGGGCAGTTCGTCTGGCGGGGCGCGATGCTGACGGGCGCCCCCAACCTCGCCTTCTGCATCGGCTACACGAACGCGTCCTGGACCCTGCGGGCGGATCTCAGCTCCCGTCTGGTGTGCAAGGTCCTCAACCACATGAGCCGCCGGGGGTACCCTGCGGTCGTACCGGAACCCGCCGGGCCGCTGGGCACGCGCCCGCTGATCGACCTGGCCTCCGGCTATGTGCGGCGTTCCATCGCCGCCTTCCCGCAGCAGGGCGACCGGGCCCCGTGGAAGGTGCGCCAGAACTACGTCCTGGACTCCCTGACCACCCTCCACTCCGGCCTCGACCGCACCCTGCGGCCGGTCCCGACCACCCCGGCCGCCCCGACCACCGCCGACGGCTCGCCCGCCGGACCGGCCCGATAGGTGAATCAGCTGATGGACATGTCCTCCCGGGAGGTTCGCCTGCCCCTCGACGAGGTCGTCGCGGTGCTGCGGGACCTGAACGAGTTCGTCGTCTCCCTCGACCGCATCGGATCCCGTCAGGCGTCGGGAACCGCCGACGAGTTCACCGTCGGTGCCTTCGTCGCGGAATGGGATGTAGCCCGGCGGCTGGCGCATGCCCGGCGGGTCATCGGTGTGGCGCTGGACGCGCAGTTGAGCGGGGAGGAGAACGCCGAGATCGACGCCCTGTGCGAGCGGGGCCGGTTCTACGGGACGGAGGGCGAGGGCGAGGGCGGTTCGTCCTCCGGACGGTCCGCGTCCTAGTGCCCCTCGGCCGGCGCGTCCTCCGTGCGGGCGGCCGGTGCCGAAGGTCCGGCGCCACGGCAGCGGGTCACCGGGCCGGTGGCGGTGTGCTGTACCCACCGGATGCCGATCTCCCGGCCGTTCGGCAGGGTCTGGCGGGACGGGCCGTCGGCGGGGACGAAGCGCGCGGCCGTCAGCGCCGGTGCGGTCTCCGCGTGCCCCGGGTCGTATGCCACCCGGACGGTCCGAAGGCCCAGGTGGGTATGGCCCAGCACCGCGGCCGCCCCGACCAGCTCCACGATGAACGCCTGGTCGCGAGCGTGCGGAGCCAGCCAGGCGCTCAGCTGCCCGGAGGCGGGGTCCAGCTCGGTGGCCCCGGCGTATCTGCCGTCGTCCGTACGCACGCCGATCAGGGGCACGGTGCCGGGGCTGGGTTCCATGGTGCGGGCCAGCAGCCGGCGGATCCGGACGGACGACCGGAGGGCATCGGTGTCGCCCGGGCGCAGCGCCAGCAGGGCCTCGCGGGCCTCTTCGCCGAGGATCCGCTCCTCCTCCCAGCCGAGCCACTGCTGGGCATCGGGGTCCGAGGCGGCGGCCAGGGCGGCCGCCAGGTCCAGCCATGATTCCGGGCTGTAGAGCAGCAGCCGCGCCGTGCGCAGGGTGTGCCGGCGATGCCCGCACACGCCGGGCAGCGGGAGTCTGGGCGCCGCTCTCCCCCGCCGTCTCCGTGACCAGAACACGTGCCCCCCTGGAGAACCCCGCGGCCGAGTCGGCCGGGCTCGACGCCGACTCGACGCTCGACGCCGACCGGGCGGAGTCTAATGCGCCGCCCGTGCGATATGGCCGCCCGTGCGATATGGCCGCCCGCCCGTGCGATATGGCCGGTGCTCTCCCGGCCGTTGGGTCCCGGGCCGAGTGGGTTTATCGTCGGAATCATGGGGCCAGGACGAGGAGGACGGCCGGTGATGCCGCAGGACGAGGCCGTGATCGGCCGCATGGGGAAAGTACTCATCGGAACGCGCGGTTCCGGCGGCCCCGGCGAGGTCCTGGTCCGGGTCAGAGGCGGTTCCGAAACGTTTCTCGCCTGGTCGGAGGAGCCCCTGCCCGTGGGTGCCACGGTGCTCGTGATCGAATCACGGGGATGCCGCGAGGTCGGCGTCATCGAATGGGCGGATCCATTGGACGCGCTCGGCGGGGACACCGCCGAGGCCGGCTGAGGAGTAACAGGAAATGTTCGGATACCGCGTACCCGCTCCCGACGAGGCGATGCTGATCTCGGGGGGCAGGCGGGGACTGGGGGGCGCGCCGTTCCGAGTGGTGACGGGGCACGGCAAGTTCGTGCTGCCGGTCTTCCGGAAGGTCCGGTTCCTCACCCTGTCCATGTGCGAGTCCGAGGTCACCGAGACCTGTGTGACGAGACAGGGCATCGCGCTGCACGTCCGCGCGGTCATCGCCTTCAAGGTCGGCAACGACCACGAGAGCATCATCAACGCCGGTCAGCGCTTCCTCTCCGACCAGGAGCAGATGTCGGTGCTCACCGGCCGGATCTTCGCCGGTCACCTGCGGGCCATCATCGGCTCGATGACCGTCGAGGAGATCGTCACCGAGCGGCAGAAGCTCGCCGCGGAGGTGCTGGACACCTCGAAGACGGAGATGGCGAAGATCGGCCTGATCGTCGACTCGCTGCAGATCCAGTCCATCGACGACGGCGACACCGGCTACATCGACGCCATGTCCGCCCCGCACAAGGCGGCCATCCAGCGGCAGGCCCAGATCGCCCAGGCCCAGGCCACCCAGGCCTCGGCCGAGGCGGAGCAGGCGGCGGCCCGCAAGCAGGCCGAGTACGCCCGGCAGACCGCGATCGTCAAGGCCGAGTACTCCGCCGAGGTGGACCGCGCCCAGGCGCAGGCCGGGCAGGCCGGACCGCTGGCGCAGGCGCACGCCCAGCAGGAGGTGCTGGCCGCCCAGACGGAGCTGGCCCAGCGCCAGGCCAAGCTGCGCCAGGAGCAGCTGGTCGCCGAGGTCGTGCGGCCCGCCGAGGCGGAGGCCGAGCGGGTCAGGATCCTCGCGGCGGCCGAGGCGCAGCGGATGAAGATCCAGGCGGAGGCGGCGGCCTCGTACGACCGGGTCGCGCTCGACCGGATGCTGATCGACCAGCTCCCGCAGATCGTCAAGGAGGCCGCCGGTGGCCTCGCCGGCGCCAACGTCAACGTCCTCAACGGCGCCGACGGCCTCGGCGAGATCGCCGCCGGCCTGGTGTCCCAGGGCCTGACGATCCTCGACTCGGTCCGGCAGAACCTGAGCGGCGCGGACCCCGACGGCCAGCGCCCCGACGGCGGGCGCCCCGCGGAGAGCGGCGCCGGCGGCGGCCTGCTCCAGCTGCCCACCAGCAAGGGCCGCAAGCCGAGCGACGACGGTCCGGTGGACGTCGACTGACCGCTCGGCCGGCGGATCGTTCCGGAGCAAGAGCACCGCGTCGTCCGAGAGCGCGCGGCCCGGCCGCCGGGCCGCGCGCTCCGGCGGCGAAATTCGCTGTCCGGCGGCCGGAGCACGGTGATAGACACCCGGTGTGGCCATGACACCCGAGTTCTCCGACCTGCGGCGGCTGATCGACGAACGGTCGACCGGCTTCCGTGCCGCGGTCGCCTCCGCGCCCGGTCTCGACGTGCGGGTGCCGACCTGCCCCGAGTGGACGCTGTTCGATCTGGCGGAGCACCTGGGCGGGGGCGACCGCTTCTGGGCCGCCGTCGTCGGCGCGGGACCCGCCGACGGTCCGCCGGCCGAGGCCGTCGCCGAGCGGGCCGCCGTGGCCGCGCCGCGGGAGCGTGAGGCTCTGCTGGCCTGGCTGGCCGAGTCGACCCGGCTGCTGCTGAGCGCGCTGCGCGAGGCGGGCGAGGAGCGCGGTTGCTGGACGTGGTGGGGTGCGTCGCAGTCGCCGCGGAACTCCGGTGCCGTCGCCCGGCACCGGGTCCAGGAGACCGCGGTGCACACCTACGACGCCCAGGTCGCCCAGGGCGCCCCGCGGCCGCTGCCGGACGAGGTGGCGCTCGACGGTCTGGACGAGTTCCTGTCCACCTGCGTCGCGACACCGGCCGCCTGGCCGCACAAGCCCACCGCCTTCGACTTCCACGCCGCCGAGGGCCGCTCCTGGCGCCTCACGGTCGACGGGGACGGCGCACGGTCCACCCGTCTGCCCGCCGCCGTCACCGGCGAGGGCCCGGACGCGCCCGGCGTCTCCGCCAGGGGCACGGCCGGCGAGCTGGTCCTCTTCCTCTACGGCCGTGTCCCGGCGGACTCCGTGCGGATCGACGGAGACGGGGGGCTGTTCGACCTGCTCCGCGCCTGGGAGCCGGACGAGTAGGCCGTAGGCGGCGCGGCCGCTCGGCAACGGTTTCGCCGAATTGCCAGGGGCGGGCGAAGGCTCGGGTGGCGGATGCGACGGGGAGCGCACCGGCCGTCGCCGAAGCGGCTAGGTTGTGGGCACGCGGCCAGTACAAAGGCTGCCAAATCACCCTTCCCCCGCCCCTCTCCCCCTGAGGTGTTCCGTCATGAGCCTGAGCATCCGCAATCAGATTCCCGGCACCGTCACCGCCGTCGCGCCCGGGGAGGTGATGGCGACCGTGAAGGTGCGTCTCGACGGCGGTCAGGAACTCACCGCCGCGATCACCCTGGAGGCGGTGAAGGACCTGGGGCTCGCCGAGGGGTCGGCCGTACGGGCCATGGTGAAGTCCACCGAGGTCGCGCTCGCCACCGGCCGGGTGGCCGGCGTGTCCATCCGCAACCAGCTGCCGGGCACGGTCAGCGAGGTCGCCACCGGCGGGGCCATGGCCACGGTCAAGGTCGCCGTCGACGGGGGTCAGCACCTCACCGCGGCGATCACCAAGGACGCCGTCACCGACCTGGGCCTCGCGGCCGGTTCACCGGTCGTGGCGCTGGTCAAGGCGACCGAGGTGGCCCTCGCGACCGCCTGAGTCCGATCGTCGCTCCCTCGCTCCCTCACTCCCTCGCTCCGGAAGTCACCTGCTCGGCCTCTCCGTGAGGCAGTGCTCTCGTAACGCTCTTCCGCTCGTCGACAAGTAGGAGATGAAGGCCGGCCCGCCCCCGAGCCGGGCCGGCCCTCGTCCGCCGGGCGGAACGTCCGCACGGCGGGTGATCCGATGAGTCAAGAGAGGTGGTCGCGTGCACGCAGCGAGAGATCCTGCCGCGTTCGAGGAGTTCTACCGGCGCCATGTCGACGGTGTGACCCGGTTCGTGGCGCGGCGGATCGCCGATCCGCACCTGGTCGCCGATCTCACGGCCGACGTCTTCCTGGCCATGCTCGACTCGGCGGACTCCTACCGCGCGGGCCACGGCAGCGAGACGGCCTGGTTGTACGGCATCGCGCGCAACGTCGTGTCGGTCGAGTGGCGGCGGGCGGCCCGCGAGTCACAGGCCACCCGGCGGATCGCGGGGCGTCGGCTCCTGGAGCCGGACGACGTCGTCCGGCTGGAGGAGCGCATCGACGCCGAGGCGGCCGCACGGCACCACCTCAAGGCGCTGGCCGGACTCCCGGAGGGCGAGCGCGCGGTCCTCGAACTCGTCTACGTGGACCAGCTGACCGTCGCGGAAGCCGCCGTGGCGCTCGGTATACGCCCGGTCGCTGCACGCGTGCGGCTGCACCGCGCCCGCAAGGCGCTGCGCGCCGCCATCAAGCACGCCGAGCAGACCGGCGGACCGTCCGGCTCCGACGCCAATTCACTGTCGTACGTGAGGGGAAACGCATGAACACGACCTTCGAGGACCGGCTGCTGGACGAGCTCAAGGGGGAGGTGGTGCGGCGCGCGGCCGGGGCCGGGCCCGTGGCCGTCGTGTCGCGCCGCGTGGTGACCCCTCGCCGGGCGGGCCTGGCGCTGGCCGCCTGCGGGGCCGCGGCGGCGTTCGCCGTCGCCCTGCCGGGCGCGGGAACCACCGCCGCGTACGCGGTCCAGACGCACCCGGACGGCACCGTCACCTTCACCCTGGAGGACGTCCGGCTCAGCGGGCCCCAGCAGCGGGACCTGGTGCGGAAGCTGACGGACGCGGGCGTGCACACCCAGGTGAACAAGGTGCCGGCGGGGCAGCGGTGCCACGACCCCGAGGCCTCCATGGCGGACAACGAGATCGTCAAGGTCGACATCGCCCCCGACGGCCAGCAGCCGCAGCCGTGGCACCGGACCCTGCACCGGGGCGACACGGTGCGGATCGACAACTCGGCCCACGGGGTCGTCTACACCTTCCTCAAGGGCGAGATCTCCCCCTGCGTGCTGGAGCCGATCGACTGACCCGTGCCTGAGGCCCGCCCGGCGCCACGCGCCGGGCGGGTCCGGCAGGGACAGCAACGCCCGCGGCGGCGAGGACGGCGTACAGACCGGCACGGCCGTCGGGACGGGGAGCGCGGGGTGAGGGGGGACCGCCGTCACGCGAGGACCACGTGATGGATGGCGCAGGCCGCTGTCGGGGCCGTAGGTGATCAGCGGGGTGCCGGCCGGCTCGGGCAGGGTCAGGTCCGGCCGCCGGGCCTGCGGGCGGTCCGCGGCCACGACGGCGACGATCTCGTCCCGAACCAGGACCCGGTGCCCGAAGCCCGGGTCGAGCCCCCCCGGGCGGTACGGCGACGAACGCCGCGTCCAGGGAGCCCTGCCGTACCTTCGGCGACACCGACCACCACTTCGGCCGGCTGTGCGCGGTGCCGTACGACGACCCGGCCTATCCCCGGGACTACTACGGCAAGGTCCACTGGTCCTACCGGGACGGGGACGCTGGAGGGCGCCCGGTTCGGGCTCGGCGCCGCCCCGCCGAAGACCGGCGGCTCCGCTTCCCCGTGGGGCCCGGCGCGCTTTCTTTACGTACTCCTGACGCGGGCACCCGCATCCGGGCGGGCCCCGCCGGTGTCATCCTCCATGTCCGGAATCTTGTCCGGATCACGTCGAGAATGGAGTGTGTGCCCATGGACGGCGCCGTTGTCGGGGGCGTACTGGTCGTCGTGCTGGCCCTGCTCGTGCTGCGCAGCGGGATGCGGGTGGTCAACCAGGTGGAGCGCGGGATCGTGTTCCGCCTGGGCAAGGCGCAGCCGGAGTTCCGGCGCCCGGGGATCACCTTCCTGATCCCCTTCGTCGACCGGATGCGCAAGATGAACGTGCAGGTGGTCACCATGCCGGTGCCCACCCAGGAGGGCATCACCAAGGACAACGTGTCGGTGAAGGTCGACGCCGTCGTCTACTTCCGGGTGACCGACCCGGTGCGGGCCGCCATCGAGGTGCAGGACTACGTCTTCGCCGTCGGCCAGGTCGCCCAGTCCTCCCTGCGGTCCATCATCGGCAAGAGCGACCTGGACGACCTGCTGACCGACCGTGAGCGGCTGCACGAGGGCCTCGCCCTGATGATCGACAGCCCGGCCGCGGAGTGGGGCATCCACATCGACCGCGTCGAGATCAAGGACGTACAGCTTCCGGAGTCGCTGAAGCGGTCCATGTCCCGGCAGGCCGAGGCCGAGCGGGAGCGGCGGGCCCGGGTCATCACCGCGGACGGCGAGTTCCAGGCCGCGCAGCAGCTCGCCAACGCCTCGAAGATCATGTCCGACACCCCCGAGGCGATGCAGCTGCGGCTGCTGCAGACCGTCGTCGAGGTCGCCGCCGAGAAGAACTCCACGCTCGTGATGCCCTTCCCGGTCGAGATGCTGCGCTACTTCGACCGGGCGGCCAAGCGACTCGACCAGGAGGTCGAGAAGAACGAGCGGGAGCTGGACGGCCCGGAGGGGCAGGCCGCGCTCAGGGCCGGGATCGAGCAGATCGCCTCCGTCGCCGACAAGTTCACGCCGGCGCCGGAGCTCACCGCGCCGCGGGAACCGGAGCCGCAGGAGCCGTCCGCTCCCGTCGAGCGGCCGTAGCCAGCGCCAGCGTCACGGCGAGCGACACGCCCGCGAGGAGCGTCATCGCCCGGGCGGGCGAGGTGAGTTGCGCCACCGAGCCCGCCAGCGCGGCGCCCACGCCCTGCATGGTCAGCATGCCGGCCGAGTGCAACCCGAGGGCGTGGCCGCTGAGTTCGTCGGGGGTCAGCCTCATCAGCCGCTCCTGCTGGACCAGGCTCGCGCCGAACCCGACGGAGGCGACGGCGGCGCAGCCCGCGGCGAGCGCGAGCGGCGGGTGCAGGGCGAGGAGCAGGTAGGGCGTGGCCAGCAGCAGGAGCAGCGGGGTGGCCGCCCGGGTGCGGACGGCGGGCGGGAGCAGCCGGCCGACGGTCACGTCCCCGGCGAGCATGCCGAGGGCCGCGCAGGCGAAGAGGGTGCCCGCCGAGCCGGGGGCGTACGGCACGTACAGCGACTCGCAGCCGACGACCAGGCCGTTGGGCACCCACAGGCCGAGATAGGTGAGCCGGCGCGGGCGCGAGGACCACAGCAGGGTGTTGGTGCGCCAGGTCGCGGCGGCGGAGGGGCGGCCGGCGGCGCGCGGCGGGCGGGCGGTCAGGCCGAGGCGCAGGGCGAGCGCGGCCGTCAGGTAGAGGCCGGCCGCGAGCAGCAGGCAGACGCGCGGGGAGACGGCGGCGAGCAGTGCGCCGCCGGTGGCGTAACCGGCGATCTGCACCAGCCCGCTCGCCATGTTGAACAGCGAACGCCCCGGCAGATAGCCGTCCTTGGCGAGGATCTCGTTCAGCAGCCCCCAGCGGACCCCGCCGCCCAGCGCGGCGACCAGGCCCAGCAGCAGGACGACGGTGAGCAGCGCGCCGGCCGGGAGGCCGGGCAGGGCCAGGCCCGCGGTGGCGACGGCGAAGACGAGCGAGATCGCGGCGAGGGTGGTGCGCGGGGGCAGCCGGTCCGCGCCGGAGAGCAGGAAGGTCGCGCCCAGCACCTGGGCCAGCGAGGGCCCGAACATGCTCAGCGCCGAGAGCAGGGGTGAGCCGGTGGAGCGGTAGACGAGCGTGCCGAGGGCGAGGCCGCCGACGGTACCGCCCGCGTTGTGGGCGGCGGCACCGAGGAAGAGCGGGGTGAACTCGGGCGTGCGGAACAGGGACCGGTAACGGGTGGTGGGCATGACGGGGAGTCTCGGGGGAGCCCGGCCTGGGCGTTATTGTTTCGCGCGGACGCGAAAGGTCCTCGCGGCCCCGCGGCCGTTCTCACGACCAGGAGACCCTCTTGGGCTGGTGGCAGCTGAACGCGGACACGCTCGCCCGTAGCCGCTTCGTGGTCTCCCCCTTCGCCGAGACCTTCGCGAGCCTGCGGCTGCTGCACGGCGGGACCGCCGCGCACCCCGGTGAGCGGGCCTGGCTGGACGCGCGGCTGCCCGGCTACCGGGCGCGGCTCGCCGCCGACCCGGTCACCGCCGCGCTCGTCCGCGCCGGTCTCGGCCGGGTGTGGACCGCCGACTTCCTCACCCCCACCCCCCGGGACGGCGAGAGCGCCGGGGAGGGCATCGCACGGGTGCGGGCCGCCCGCCCCGACGCGGCCCGCGCGCACCTGCGGACCGCCCTGGCCGGCCCGCTCCCCGCCGTCCTGGACCGCGACGACCTGCCCGACCGCGCGGCCGACCTGCTGACGTACGTGTGGGAGACGGCCGTACGGCCGTCCTGGGAGCGCCGGCGGCGGATCCTGGAGGCGGACGTGGTGGCCCGTACCGCGCAGGTCAGCCGGGGCGGCTGGGCCGAGGTGCTGGACTCGGTACGGCCGGGCCGGACCCGCTGGCTCGGCGCCAACCGGCTCCAGGTCAACCTGCACGAGTACCCGCCCCGCGAGATCTCCGGCGCCGATCTCCTCCTCGTCCCGGTCACCCCCAAGTCCGGCTGGGTCTCCTGGGAGGAGCCGGACCGCTACGCCCTCGTCTACCCCTGCGCCGGCGCGCTCTCCGACCCGGCCGCCCGGAGCGTCCCCGCCGCCCTGACCACGCTCCTGGGCGGCGCGCGCGCCGGCGTGCTGGTGCTGCTGGAGACGCCTCTGAGCACCACCCAGCTGACCGCGGTGACCGGCCAGGGCCTCGGCTCGGTCGGCCGGCATCTGAAGGTGCTCCTCGACGCCGGTCTGGTGGAGCGGCGCCGGGCCGGCCGGTCGGTGCTGTACTCGCGGACGGCGGCCGGGGACGCGGTCGTGGAGGCCGGGAACCGTTCCGCCACTTAGCGGAGTTAGAGTCCGCTTATGACGACTACTGAGAACAACGGGTCCGTGCTCGATGTCGAGATCGACGCCCTGCAGGGCGGCTCCGCCGGCCTCGCGGGCTACGGCGGCAAGGCCGTCCTCATTGTCAACGTGGCCTCCAAGTGCGGCCTGACCCCGCAGTACAGCGGCCTGGAGCGGCTCCAGGAGCGGTACGCGGCGCAGGGCTTCACCGTGCTCGGGGTGCCCTGCAACCAGTTCATGGGGCAGGAGCCCGGCAGCGCCGAGGAGATCGCCGAGTTCTGCTCGGCGACGTACGGCGTGACCTTCCCGATGACCGAGAAGGTCGAGGTGAACGGCGAGGGCCGGCACCCGCTCTACGACCGGCTGGTCGGGTTCGCCGACGGCGAGGGGCACACCGGGGACATCCGCTGGAACTTCGAGAAGTTCCTGGTCGGCCGGGACGGGCAGGTCGTCGCCCGGTTCTCGCCGCAGGCCGAGCCGGAGTCGGCGGAGGTCGTGGCCGCGGTGGAGGCCGCCCTCGCCTGAGTCCGGGTTGACCTTGCCCCTGGGGCAGGGACGAGCCTCCTGGTCACCGGGCGGAACGGATCCGCCCGGTGACGGAGGATGTGGCCGTGGACGACGAGGAACTGCTCACGATCGGCGCGTTCGCCTCCCGCTCCCGGCTCTCGGCGAAGGCACTGCGCCTGTACGACCGGCTCGGGCTGCTCGCCCCGGCGCACGTCGACGAGGCGACCGGCTACCGCTACTACCGGGCCGGCCAGGCGGAGCGCGCCCGGCTGGTGGCGCTGCTGCGCCAGCTGGACATGCCGCTGGCGCGGATCGCCGAGGTGGTCGGGGCGGTGGAGACGGCGGACGGTGACACCGCCGCCGGGCTGCTGAGCGGCTACTGGGCGGATGTCGAGGCGCGGCTCGCCGGGCAGCGGACGCTGGCCGCATACCTCCGTGGACGGCTGTCCGGGAGGAGTACGGAGATGTACGAGACGTTCGTGGTGGAGACGGTGCGGGTACCGGCGCAGGTGGTGATCACCGAGACCCGGCACACGCTGGCGGACGAGCTGCCCGCCTGGATCGGGGCCTCGCTGGGCCGGCTGGAGGCCGCTGCCCGGGAGTGCGGGGGGATGACCGGGGCGCCGTTCGTCGTCTACCACTCCGAGGTGTCCATGGAGAGCGACGGCCCCGCGGAGGCCTGTGTCCCGGTGGCGGACGAGGCGGCGGCCCGGGCCTGGGCGGAGCGGCAGGGGCGGGCCTGGGAGACGAAGGTGCGCGTCGAGCCGGCGCGCACGCTGGCGTACACGCGGATCCGCAAGGCGCAGGTGGCGCATCCGCAGATCCTGGCGGCCTTCGAGGCGGTGGAGCGCTGGGTGGCCGGGCAGGGCGGTCTGGAGTACGACGGTCCGTGCCGGGAGGTCTACTTCGCGGACTGGGACGCGGCCGGGCCCGAGGACCCGGTCTGCGATGTGGCGTTCCCCGTCCGGTGACCGGGCACAAGCCGAGCCCCCTCGGCAAGGACGGCGGGCTGGTCGAGAGGGCTCTGGGGTGTTGCTTGTGCAGTTGTCGTAGTCGGGAGCGTGAGCGGTGGGTCAGCGAATGCCCCCTACGCCTTGACCGAGGTCACAAAGGCGTTCCACGCGCCGGCCGGGAACGCGAGGACCGGGCCCTCCTCGACCTTGGAGTCGCGTACGGCGAGTCCCGTGGTCGTCGGCGACTTGACCTCGACGCACGCCCCGTTCCCTGCGGAATAGGAGGACTTCGTCCACGTCTCCGTGGCGCCCTGAAGCAGTGCCATGTCCACTCCTGTTGCGAGTTGCTGTGGTGCTTGCTGTAGTGCGAATCACGCCAACCTTCTGACCGGTTGGCGTGATCGACGCTACTAGCCAACTTCCCCGCCTGGAGTACCCGTTCACTCGACCGGGTGGCATATTCCGTTGGAGACTTCCGCTGGACCGTGGCACCGGTGTACAGTCCCCCGCCGCCTCAGCGGGCGTACTCCTTGGCCGCGTCGGCGATGAACTGCCGGGACTGCTCGACGTTCAGCGACTGGGCCCGCAGGTGCTCGTACATCACGGCGTACTTCTGCACGTCGTGGGCCTTCTCCAGGTAGAGGTCGCTGGTCACGCCCTCCAGGTAGACGACACTGGAGTCGGCCGCGTCCGCGAACTCCAGGATCGCGTACTGGCCGTTGAGACCGGGATGCGCGCCCACCTCGAAGGGCAGCACCTGCACGGTGATGTGCGGCTGCTGGGACATCTCGATGAGGTACTCCAACTGCTCGCGCATCACGAGCCTGTTGCCGACCAGCCGGCGCAGCGCGGCCTCGTCCAGCACCACCCACAGTCGGAGGGGGTTGTGCTCGGCGGTGATACGTTCCTGTCGCCGCAGCCGCACCTGGACGCGCTTCTCGATGTCGGCGGCCGAGGTCTCCGGCAACGCGCCCTGCACCAGCGCCTCGGCGTACGCCCGGGTCTGCAACAGGCCGGTCACCAGCTGGGGTTCGTACACCCGCAGCGACTCGGCGTCCGTCTCCAGGCCGATGTAGACGCTGTACGGGATGTCGCCGAACGCGTGCCACCACCCTTGCTGGCGCGAATCCCTGGCCATCTCCATCAGGGAGTCGACGACCCGCTGGTCCTCGACCTCGTACACCCCGCACAGGTCGCGGACGTCGCGCTGGCTGATGCTCCGGCGCCCGTTCTCCAGCCTGCTGATCTTCGACTGCGAAACGAGCAACCGCTCCGCCACTTCCTCCGCCGTCATGCCCTTGAGCTCACGGAGCCTGCGCAGCTCCTGGCCCAGCCGGCGTCGCCTGACGGTGGGATTGACATTGGACGCCACGGGACGTGCACCTCCGGCTGCCTGCCTGTAACTACCACTTTGCGTATCTGCTGTTCAGCAGACTGCCACCAAGGTGGTTCCTACCGCTGGGAAACTGTGGATATGCGGCGCGTACGCGTCAGTTCGGGCACATTCCGGATGCGGCCGGGAACAGGGGTGCGCAGACAGCCGAGCGGGGCGGCGAGGCGCGTACCGCGTACGCCTCACCGCCCCGCTCGGACCAGCGGCTCCCGAACCGGGTCTCAGGTGTGCCGTGTTGCTGCCCGTCGTTCTCTGTCGCTGCCGTGGAACTGCGGCTCAGTGCACCACGGCGCGCGCCATCGCGCCCCGGCGCGGCTGCATCGGAACACCGCGGGCGGGTTCCGGCGCACCGGGCCTGGCGCCTGGTCCGGCCTGCCGCCGCGGCTGGGCGACCGCGCCGTTCTGCACGTCCATGACGGCGTGGGCCACGAGCCCGCCCATCGGGTCGTGCCGGATCAGGTCCCGCAACCGGGAGCGAGAGGACCGTCCCTCGTTGCCCGGGTACAGGTGCTTGCCGAGACCGACCGCGTGGGCCAGGGCGGCGAGCGCGGCGGTTCGCGGGTCCGGCGGTACGCCGGTGCGGATCGCCGAGTCCAGCCGGCCACGGATCTCCCGGGTGACGGCGTTGTCCGTCGCCTGGTAGCGAGTGGTCGGCAGCACCCCGCACATCTGGCCCGCCACGGCGGCGACCATGCCGCAGCGTTCGAGATGCGTGAGGTAGACCTGACGGAGTCCCAGCCGGGGTCCGCCGATCCAGTGCACAGCCCGCACGGGAGCGCCACGCCTTCGCAGCAACTCCAACGCGCAGTCCAAAGTCGGATCTCCAGTCGGCCGTGGCTGCACCACGGCGATACGATCCCCGTCTGGGGCTATCCGTCCGGCCAGCGCCAGCTCCACTAGCTGTGCTCCGGCCAGACCGAGGTCGAGCGACTGCGGCTGTGCAGTGGTACCCGTGGCCGGGTCCAGTGCCAGCAGCAGAAGCTCCTCCGGAAGTGTTCTGCGGCTCCTGCCCATCCATGCCTCCCCGCGTGGATGAATGACAGGGTGACCCCTCTCACATTGGTCTGTCGAGGGTGCGTGACCGGTTTGTAAGGGAACCGGAAGGTATGTCGTTCTCGTCTACCGCAGGGGCTAAGCCCGCACACAGGACACTGGTACATGGTTCGGACAACGCACGGCAACGTGCGAAGCGTGGAGGAGGCATCGGTGGCGGGCGAGTCCCCCGACAGGTCGAAGCAGCGCGAGTCGTCGGCAGAACCGACGTCGGGGAGCGCGGGTTCGGTTCCCGAAGCACGTGACCCGCGAGTGGCGGCGGCCGCCGGGAAGGAGACGGCCGGCGGCGTGGACACCGCCACCCGGATCTTCTCGGTACGGAACCCGAAGCCGGGCGGCGAGGACGACACGAAGCTCCGCGAGGCGGTGGCGGCGTGGGTCCGGACGGGCGACCCGGAGGACGCGGCCACGGAGCCCGAGGAGGGCCCTGAGACCGCCGAGCAGCCCTCGGACGGCCCCGAGGCGGCAGAGAACGCCGACAGGCCCGCCACAGCGCCCGAGGCAACGACAGCGGCCCACACCGCGTCCACCCCCAAGACCGAGCCGAACAAGCCCACTTCGGCCGAGACCCCCCCGAAGGCCACACCCGAGCCCGCCGACGAGCCGGAGTCGACGACCGCCGAGCCCGAGGCCAAGGCGACGGCCGAGACCAAACCGGAAGACGCCCGGCCCGCAGACGGGCCGAAGGCCGACACCGAGCCCGAGGACGACCGGCCCGAGGCCAAGCCGACAGCGACGGCCGAACCCGAGGACGCCCACCCCGGCGACAAGCCGCAGGCCGACGCCGAACCCGAGGACGCCAAGCCCGCGAGCAAGGCAACCACGGCCGAACCCGAAGACGCGCGTCCCGGCGACAAGCCGAAGGCCGACGCAGAACCCGAGGACGCCAAGCCCACGGGCAAGGCAACCACGGCCACGGCCGAACCCGAAGACGCCGAGTCCGAGGGGAAGTCGGGGTCGGAGGAGGGCGCCTCCGGGGACGGGCTCGCGGGCGCCGATGGTGCGGAGGGGCCGGAGGGGCCGCCCGCGAGTGGTGCGGGTGGGGACGCGGCTGCCGAAGGCGGGGCCGAGGCGGGCGTCGGGACTGGTGTCGACCAGCCGACGACCATGCTGAAGGCCCCCCGGCTGCCGCAGGTCGACCAGCCGACGACCACGCTGAAGCTGGGCGGCGCCACCAAGCCCGAGGCCGATGCCGAGCGCACCAGCAGGTTCGTGGCGCTCAAGTCGGACATACAGCAGCCGGGCGCGAAGCCCGCGAAGCCGCAGCCGAAGCCGGAGTCCGGGTCCGAGCCCGCCTCCACCACCCGCACCACGGTCATCCCGCAGGTCGGCCCCGAGCGCACCACCCAGCAGCCGCTTCCCCCGAAGCCCCCGCTGGACCTGCTCGCGGAGCTGACGAACACGCCCCCGCCGCCGGAGACCTCGGTCAGGACCGCGGTCCGGCGGGTCAAGATCTGGACCCCCCTGGTCCTCCTGCTCTTGATCGTCTTTGCGGTCGTACAGAACGTGCGCCCGCTCCCCCAGCCCACGCTCGACCTCACCGCGAAGGACACGTACACCTTCGACGGCAGCAAGGTGGACATCCCCTGGCCCGCCGACGGCCAGGCCGCCCTCGACGTCCAGGGCATCGGCACGTTCGGTTCCTCCGGCGACCAGAAGCCCGTGCCGATCGCCAGTGTCGCCAAGGTGATGACCGCGTACATCGTGCTGCGCGACCACCCCCTCAAGAGCGGCGCGGCCGGCCCGAAGATCAAGATCGACCAGACCGCCCAGGACCAGGCGAACGCCGGCCAGGAGTCCACCGTCGACGTGACGGCCGGCGACTCGGTCACCCAGCGCGAGGCCCTGGAGAGCATCCTCATCGCGTCGGCCAACAACGTGGCCCGCCTGCTGGCCCGCTGGGACGCGGGCAGCGAGAAGGCGTTCGTGGCGAAGATGAACGCCACCGCGAAGAAGCTCGGCATGACGAACACGACCTACACCGACCCCTCCGGCCTCACCGACTCCACCGTCTCCACGGCCGTGGACCAGGTGAAGCTGGCGAAGGCGGCGATGGCGAGCGAGCCGGCCTTCCGCGAGGTCGCCGCGATGATGTCGTACGACGACTACAAGGGTGTCAACCACTCCAACTGGAACCAGCTGGTCGGCCACAACGACGTCGTCGGCATCAAGACCGGCACCACCACCTCCGCCCTCGGCAACCTGGTCTTCGCCGCGAAGAAGACGACCGGCGGCGAGACCCGCACGATCATCGGCGCGGTCATCCGGCAGCCCGCGGGCGGCGTCGACAACACCATCCTCAGCGCCGCCCTCACCGGCGGTGACAAGCTGATCCGGGCCGCCCAGGACGCGCTGAAGTCGGCGACGATCTACAAGAAGGGCGATGTGGTCGGGTACGTCGACGACGGGCTCGGCGGCCGTACCCCGGTCGTGGCGACCAAGGACGTCACCGCCGTCGGCTGGTCGGGGCTGAAGGTGAAGCTGACGTTCGCCGCCGACGAGGTACCGCACACCGCGAAGGCGGGCACCAAGGTCGGCACCCTCACCGTGGGTGACGGCTCCGGCTCCGCCGTCCAGGTGCCGGTCGCCCTGCAGAAGGACCTGACCGAGCCCGGCTTCAGCAGCAGGCTGACCCGTATCGCCTGAGCCGCACAGAACCCATAGCAGGCATTCCGTCACGCACCCCGCCGATTGGCGGCCCACCCCGGGGCCGCACGGCGGGGTGCGTGCTAGCGTCACGAATCGGGGCAGGTCGCCGGTCGCCGGGACACGGCCGCGAACTGGACGGGAAGCGGCCGGTAACACCGTGGAACACGGCCGAGAACAGAAGACGGGACACGGGGAGTGCCTTCAGGTGGCCACAGCGGAGCCGACACGCGCCGACAACGCCGATCCGGGCCCGAAAGCCGGCCCGCGAATAGCCGTGCCGCCCGCGGAAGCGGACGGCACGGAGCGTAAGGACGGCGGTCGGCTGGCGCGTGCCGCCGAACCCCTGCGGCGGCGCCTGCTGGAGCACCCGGTGCTCTCGGTCACGGCCCTCGCCGGCGCCCTCCACATCATCTGGTTCTTCACGTTCGCGAACAGTGGCGGGGATCTCGCGGCACAGGACGCCTGGGCCGAGTTCGTCGGCCGGCACCCGGACTCCGCGTACAACCTCGCCTGGTACGGCGGGATGCACCCGGTGTCGTACAGCATGGTGTCGCCGTACCTGATGTCGCTGCTGGGCGTCCGTACCACGATGATGATCT
Organism: Streptomyces sp. NPDC048288; assembly: GCF_043201555.1. Taxonomy (NCBI): domain Bacteria; kingdom Bacillati; phylum Actinomycetota; class Actinomycetes; order Kitasatosporales; family Streptomycetaceae; genus Streptomyces; species Streptomyces sp. NPDC048288. Next base: position 8,561 of record NZ_JBICZD010000019.1, on the reverse strand, counting down.
CCGGCACGGTCTCCGCCGGGCTGCTGACCCTGCTCCTGATCCGCAGCCGTGCGGTGAAGAACCCGCTGTGGGCCGCGCTCGCCGGGGTGTTCGCGCTGATCTGCAACGCGCTGTCCGGGCGGGTCACCTTCGGTCTCGGCACGGTGTTCGCGCTGGCCGCGGTCGGGGCGGTGTTCTGCTGGCCGCACCGCTGGCGTTTCAAACGGTGGGCGAAGGCGCTGGTCGCGGCCCCGCTGGCGGCGCTCGCCACCATGTCGTCGCCGGTCGCCGGGCTCTTCGTGGGGCTGGTCGCGGTCGCGCTGTTCCTGCAGAAGCGACGGCCGGGCGCCTGGGCGCTCGGTCTGGCGCCCGCGGCCGTGGTCGCGATCTCCGCCTGGCTGTTCCCGTTCTCCGGCACCCAGCCGATGGGCATCGGCTCGATGAGCCTGCCGCTCGCCTCCGGCCTGCTCTGCCTCTTCCTCGTCCCCAAGGAGTGGCGGACGGTCCGGCTGACGGCCGCCGTCTACAGCCTCGGGGTCGTCCTCGTCTGGCTGGTCAGCTCGCAGATCGGCTCGAACATCTCGCGGCTGCCGATGCTGTTCGCGGGCGCGACCCTGATCGCCGCCCTCCCGTACACGGTCCCGCGCTCCCGCAAGTACTACGTCACCGTCCTCGCCTTCCTCGGCTCCGCCGGCTGGATCGGCTTCAAGGCGGTCGACGACGTCGTCCATACGACCCCGACCGCGTCCTGGGCGCGCGAGCTGGCCCCGCTCGTCCACCAGCTCCAGCAGGTCGGCGCCGAGAAGGGCCGCGTCGAGGTGGTCCCGGCCGCCTCCCACCGGGAGGCGTCCGCGCTCGCGCCGTACGTCAACCTGGCCCGCGGCTGGAACCGCCAGGCCGACATGGAACGCAACCCGCTCTTCTACGACGACACCCTCAACTCCGCGAACTACCACGAGTGGCTGCAGCGCTGGGCCGTGCACTACGTCGTCCTGCCCAAGGACGATCCCGACGGCGACGGCGGGGAACGCGAGCGGGCGCTGGTCCGGCGCGGGATGCCGTACCTGAAGCAGATCTGGGGCGACGCCAACTGGCAGCTGTTCCGGGTGACCGACCCGACGCCGCTCGCCGAGCCGGACGCCGTGGTGGACAGCGCCGAGCAGGGCGAGCTGACCATCGAGGTCCGCAAGGCGGGGCGGATCCTGATCCGGATCCCGTACTCGCCGTGGCTGAGCATCGTCGACGCGGAGGGCAAGAGCCTGAAGCCGCCGCAGGAGACCGAGGCCTCCAAGCACCGGGCGGACGACAGGCCGAAGACGTACGTCAACGTCAACGGCTGTCTGGCGGAGACGCCGGAGGACGCGAAGGGGGACAAGTGGACGATGCTGCTGGCCCCGAAGGCCGGCACCTACCGGCTGGCGGCGCCCTACCAGCTCCCGCGCGGCACCCCGTGCCCCGACGAACTCAAGTGACCGGGCGGCGGTGACGACGGGCCTGCAACCGGCGGGCGGATCCGTGCGTCAGTCATATGCACAGAGCGTGCGAGGAGCAAGTCGTGCAAGGCGCAAGTGGTGAGCAAGTGCGGTCGTCTGCGGGTGACTTGAAGGCGGGCGGGTAGTCCGTCGCCGTCGCGTCCCCCGCTGCCCGATGGTGTGAGACTCCGGGGGGAACGATGAACAGACGCACGGGTCGGCAGGGGGCACGGAGGCTGCCCCTGCTCGTGGCCACGGGAGTGGGCCTGCTGGCGATCCTGGCCACCGTTCTGGTGGTCCGACAGGTCTCCGACGGGTCCGGACCGGACTGCGACGTCCGATTAGAGGTCAACTCCTCCACGGAGAAGGGCGACCTGCTGGCCGAACTGGCCGCGAAGTACAACTCCGCGGGCCGCGAGCTGGCGGGCGGCCGGTGCGCCCGGGTGTCGGTGTCCGAGACGAGTTCGGGCGTAGCGATGGACGCGCTGGCGCAGGGCTGGGACGAGAAGCGCGACGGCGCCCCCGAGCCGCAGGCCTGGACGCCGACCTCCTCGCTGTGGCTGACGCTGCTCGCCGAGAAGGGGACCGCGTCGGACCGTACCGTCCTCACCGGGGACAAGCCGGTCTCGCTGGCCACCAGCCCGCTGGCGATCGCCATGCCCCGGCCCATGGCCGAGGCGCTGGGCTGGCCCAAGAAGAAGATCGGCTGGCGGGACGTGCTGTCGCTGACCGAGAAGGGCTGGGGCTCGCTCGGCCACCCCGAGTGGGGCCGCTTCTCCCTGGGCAAGGACAACCCGCACACCTCCACCTCGGGCCTGGCGGCGACCGTGGCCGCCTTCTACGCCGCCACCGGCCGCTCCAGCGACCTCACCCTCGACCAGGTCAGGGACCCGAAGACGCGGAAGTTCGTGGCGGGTGTGGAGGCCGGGGTGCTGCACTACGCCGCCGACGCGACCGCCTACATGGCCCACCTCGCCGAGGCCGACGCCGAGGGGCAGTCACTGTCGTACGCCAGCGCGGTCGCCGTCCAGGAGCAGCTGATCCACCTGTACAACCAGGGCAGCCCCACCGGGGACGTGGACCAGCTCGGCAAGGGGCGCAAGCCGAAGGTGCCGCTGGTGGCCGTGCACCCGGCGGACGGCACCCTGATGCTCGACCACCCCTTCGTGGTGCTGCCGTCGGCGAGCCGGGAACAGCGGGCCGCCGCCGCCGACTTCCGCGCCTTCCTGCTCGAACCCGCGCAGCAGCGCCGCTTCCAGCACTTCGGCTTCCGCGACCACGAGGGCAACGCCGGTCCCGAACTGGCGAAGTCGGTGAGCCTGCCCGACCAGGGCAAGCAGCGGCTGTCCCTCATCGACCCGCCCGCCCCCGCGGTGCTCGGCGCGATCCTCGACAGCTGGGACGAGCTGCGCAAGAAGGCCCGGGTGCTGCTGGTGATGGACGTCTCCGGCTCCATGAACCAGTCCGCCGGGGGCGGCCAGAGCCGGCTGGAGGCCGCGAAGAAGGCGGCCGTGAACGCCCTCGGCCAGTTCCATCCGGACGACGAGGTCGGGCTGTGGACCTTCTCCACCGGGACCGACGAGCATCCCGAGCCGTACCAGCAGATCCTGCCGCCGAAACCGGTCCGGGAGAGCAAGGACCGGCTCACCGCGGCCATCGACGGGCTGAACGCCGATGGCGGCACCGCCCTCTACAGCACGGTGCGCGCCGCGCAGCGGGCGGCCCTCGCCGACCTGGACACCAGCCGGATCAACGCGGTGGTGGTGCTGACCGACGGCAAGAACGAGTACCCGGCCGACAACGACCTCGACGCCCTGCTGAAGGACATCGACGCCACCCAGCTGGAGCGTTCGGTGCGGGTCTTCACCGTCGCCTTCAGCGACGCGGCCGACTTCGACACCCTCAGCAAGATCTCCGCGGCCACCAAGGCCACCTCGTACGACGCCCGCGATCCCGCCGTCATCGACAAGGTGATGGTGTCCGTCATCAGCAACTTCTAGGGCTCTTCCGAGAGGCGGTGCGCACACGATGAACGGCAGACACCTCCCGGCCGCGGGCACGGTCACGGCCGTGCTGCTGGGTGCGGCGGGCGCCCTGGCCGCGTACCTGGCGGGGGCCGGGCCGGCCGCGGCCCTGCCCGCCGGTGCCGGCATCGGCCTGCTGGCGTGGACGGCCCACCTGGTGACCGACCGCGTGACCGGCCGCCCCGATCCCGACGCCGGGACCGACACCGGAATCGGGGAACCACCCGGGCCCGGATCCGCACGGACCAAGGCCGGGCCCGCCGGGTCCGAGCCGCCCGCCGACGCCAGGCGCTGGCTGAACCGTGCCTCGAACGCCGCCCGCAAGCTCGACCGCCACCGGCGGGACAGCGCCGACCCCGCCCTGACGGAGGCGCTCACCACGGCCGTCGGCTTCGTGCGCACCGCGGCCGGCGAACTCCGGGCCCGCGCCGAGGCCGTCCGGGTCATCGACGCCGCCACCGAGGGCACCGACCACGCGGCCCTGCGGCGCGACCAGCGCCGACTGGAGGAGGAGGCCGGGGCGCTGCGGGGAGCGGTCCGGGAGGCCAAGGAGGCCTCCGCCCGCGCGATCGGGGAACGGGCCGCCTCCCTGGAACGCCTGGCCGGACTGCGCGACCTCCTCATGGCCACACTGGAGTCGACCGTGCTGCGCCTGGAGGCCGCCGCCGACCGCGGTTCCCTGCTGGTCTCCCTGCACGCGGCCGGTGACGCCGCCATGAGGGCGGCCGATCTCACCTTCCTCGAACACGAACTGGAGGCCGTCCAGGCGGGACTCGACCGGCTCGACGAGCTCGGCCGCTCCGTGCACGACACCGGCACGGCCACCGGGGAGGCGGGGTGACCGTGTGGCGCCGATGGAGGACGCGGAGACCCACGGGGCACGCCGTGCGGTCCAGGAGCAGGAAGGGTCTGCTGGCCGCCGTGCTGGGCTGGTCGCTGCTCGGCACGCCGGTGGCACTGTTCCTCGGGGGCGCCGGCAAGGCTTGGGGCGCGGTCCCGATGTTCTTCGGGCTCGCCTCCGCCTGCGTGGCGTTCTGCATCCCCGGCTGCTGGGACGACTACCCGCACAAGGTCCTCAGGGAGCGCCTCACCGCCGCGCCCGTGCTGACCGCCGCCGTTCTCCTCGTCCCGAGCCCCTGGCTGGTGCCGTGGGTCGCGCACGACTGGGTGGGAGAGCCGGTCCGGGCCTTGGTCACCGAGCGGACAGCCCTCTCCGACACCTCCTGGGAGGCGGACGACGGGCGGTTCGTGTACCGGGTCGCCGACGCCACGACCGAACGGGACCTCGGCCGGCTGCTGTACGGGCTGCCGGAACCGGTGCCGGTCGGCACGGTCGTCGAGGTCTCCGTGGTGCCGGGCGGCTGGATACCGGCGGTCAGCGCGGAGCGGCTCAAGGACGGCGGCGCACGGCCGTATGTGACCGCCTTCGGCGCGCTGGCCGCCCTCCACCTGCTGGGCTGTGCCGGCGCGTGGGTCGCGTGGCCGCGCGAGCCCTGGTGATCCGAGGCCTCACCGCAGCTCGTTCGCGTAGCGGTCCGTGCCGGGCACGGTCGGGACGAACGGTGCCACCAGCTCGACCCTCCCCAGCCCCGACGCGGCGATCTGCTCGTCAAGGCCGGTGAAGTGGGTGTCCCAGCAGTCCCTCGGGTCGGTCTCCAGGAACCACAGCAGCGTCAGCCGGGTGTCGACGCCCTCGACCTGCTTCACGTACGTCATCCGGTCGCCGGGCAGGGGCGTCGGGCGGAAGACGGTCACCAGGGCGGACGGGGAGGACGCCACCTTCTTCGGCAGGTGGCGGGAGCGCAGCCACTCCAGCAACTCGGCGCGCTGCTCGGGCGATTCGCTGTCGATGACCTGGACCACCAGCCCCGCGTACGGATGGTCGAGGGCGTGGAAGTCGCGGGGCCCGGCCGCGCCGTCCCGGTAGACCGTGGCCTCGTGGTCCTGGAAGGCCGTGAAGACGTGGGTCCGGTCCTGGTACACGCGGGCGTCCCGGTTCAGCCGTTTGTTGATGGCGACCGTCCACTTCATGTGGTCGGCGTAGCGGCCGTCGGTGATCCAGTAGACGGAGATGTAGCAGCCGGCGGTGACGGGCTGGGCGATCGCCGACTTCTCGGGGTAGCGCAGGAGTTGCAGGTCGCGGGTGGCGACCCAGCGGCGCCCCGCGTACATCCAGGGCATGGCCATGGCGCCCGCGTAGTAGTGGTCGTCCTCGTACCACCGGTTGTACGCGTACTCGTGCCCGGGGCGCGGTTCGACCATGGTGATGAGGGCGTGGCCTGGGCGGACGCCGTACGGCCCGACGGCGGCGAGTTCGGCGTAGACGTCACTGCGGGTGTCGTCGCTCATGCGGTTCCCCTTTCCGGTGGTCGCCCATACTCTGACGCTCCGTCAGATAAAGCGCCAGGGTTCAGGAGGCTTCCATGTCGCTGCTCGCGGGCAAGACCGTCGTCGTCTCGGGGGTCGGCGCCGGGCTCGGGCACCAGGTCGCGGCGGCCGTCGTACGGGACGGCGGGAACGCCGTGCTCGGTGCGCGGACCGAGGCGAACCTCGCGAAGAGCGCGGCCGGGATCGATCCGGAGGGCGGCCGGACCGCGTACCGGGCCACCGACATCACCGACGAGGCACAGTGCGAGGCGCTGGCGGAGCTGGCGCGGGAGCGGTTCGGGGGTGTCGACGCGGTGGTGCACGTGGCCGCCTGGGACTCCTACTTCGGCGGGGTCGAGGACGCGGACTTCGCGACCTGGGCGTCGGTGATCGACGTGAACCTGCTGGGGACGCTGCGGATGACCCGGGCGTGCCTGCCGGGGCTGAAGGCGGCGGGGGGCGGCTCGGTGGTCTTCATCGGGACGCAGTCGTCGGTCGCCGCGCCCTCGCAGGTGAAGCAGGCCGCGTACGGCGCCTCGAAGGGTGCGCTGACCAGCGCGATGTACTCGCTGGCGCGGGAGCTGGGGCCGTACCGGATCCGGGTCAACACCGTGCTGCCGGGCTGGATGTGGGGGCCGCCGGTGCAGGCCTACGTGCAGTTCACGGCGCACACGGAGGGGGTGCCGGAGGACGAGGTGCTGGGGCGGCTGACCGGGCGGATGGCGCTGCCGGAGCTGGCGACGGACGGGGACGTGGCGGACGCGGCGGTGTTCCTGGCCTCGGACCGGGCGCGGGCCATCACGGGTCAGTCGCTGCTGGTCAACGCGGGGGAGCTGATGCGCTGACCCACCGGATCCAGCCACTCCGCCGTTCATGTACATAAATCAAGGTCAGCAAGACGAACGATTTTACTCCCCCTTGACCATACGTCGGCTTGTCGTGCCCTCGTAAACGAACCCACGATGAGCGGGCACTTCGCGGCCTTCCCCGTCCTCGCTCCGCTTATGCGAAGTGCCAGCCAGCTGAGCGGAGTTCAGTAGGCGGACCCTGGAAGGGGGGCGCATGAACGGGCTCGACTGGGCCGTGCTCATCGGCTACTTCGGTGTGATGGTCGCGATCGGCGTCTGGTCGCACAAACGCGTGGACAACGTCAGCGACTTCTTCACCGCCGGCGGAAAGATGCCCTGGTGGCTCTCCGGCATCTCGCACCACATGTCGGGCTACAGCGCGGTGATGTTCACCGGGTACGCGGGCATCGCCTACACCTACGGCGTGACCTCCTTCGTCACCTGGTCCTTCCCGATCGCCCTCGGCATCGCGATCGGCTCCAAGCTCTTCGCCCCGCGCGTCAACCGCCTCCGCTCCCGCCTGCACGTGGCGTCCCCCCTCGAATACCTGAAGAACCGCTACGACCTGAAGACCCAGCAGGCGCTGGCCTGGTCCGGCATGCTGCTGAAGATCGTGGACGTGGGCGCGAAGTGGGCCGCGATCGCGACCCTGCTGTCGGTGTTCACGGGCGTGTCCCTGAACCAGGGCATCCTCATCACCGGCGCGATCACCGCGGTCTACTGCACGATCGGCGGCCTGTGGGCGGACGCGCTGACCGAACTCGGCCAGTTCGTCATCCAGTTGCTGGCCGGCGTCTCGATGTTCGTCGCCGTCGTCCTGAAGCTGAACGACAAGGGCATCGGCTTCTTCGACGCCTGGGACGAGCCGGCCCTGCACGGCCACGGCAAGCCGCTGGTCGGTCCGTACGGAACCGTCTTCCTCCTGGCCTTCCTCTTCATCAAGCTCTTCGAGTACAACGGCGGCATGCTCAACCAGGCCCAGCGCTACATGGCGACGGGCAGCCCGCGCGAGGCCGAACGCTCGGCCCGCCTCTCCGCCGCCCTCTGGCTGGTCTGGCCGGTCGTCCTGTTCTTCCCCATGTGGATGTCCCCCCTCCTGGTGCACGCCCAGAAGCCGGACGGCTCCGACTCCTACGGCCTGATGACCGAACAGCTCCTCCCGCACGGCCTGCTGGGCCTGGTCATCGTCGGCTTCTTCTCCCACACGATGGCCATGTGCTCCTCCGACGCCAACGCGATCGCGGCCGTCTTCACCCGTGACGTGGCCCCGGTGGTCTCGCGGCAGGCGCGGGCCTGGAACGAGCGCTCGGGCCTGATCGCGGCCCGCGTCACCACGGTCGTCTTCCTCGGCCTGTCCATGGCGGTGGCCACCCAGGTCAACTCCCCCGCCTTCAAGGACATCATCACCGTCGTCATCAAGTGGGTGGCCGGCCTGATGGGCCCGATCGCGATCCCGATGATGCTCGGCCTGCTCCGCCCGTTCCGCCGCTCCGGCCCGACCGCGGCCCTCACCAGCTGGGCGATGGGCCTGCTCGCCTTCTGGCTGGTCAACTACCCGATCAACTGGAACGTCGACGGCGGAGTCCCCCTCCAGTACCAGGTCTCAATCCCGCTGGCCGTCTCCCTGGTCCTCTACATCCTCATCGGCTTCCTGAAGCCCGAGGACAGCCCGGAACGCCTGGCCATCATCGAGACGGTCAACACGGACGGCGACAGCGCGTCAGCGGCCGTACCGGTCCCGGCCCAGGCGGCCGGTGGCGGCGGCGAGGTACTGCGCGACTGACCGGGGGGGGGGGGGGGGGGGGGGGGGGGGGGGGGGGGGGGGGGGGGGGGGGGGGGGGGGGGGGGGGGGGGGGGGGGGGGGGGGCGGC
>NZ_JBICZD010000018.1:0-194000 GCF_043201555.1 Streptomyces sp. NPDC048288 | reverse complement strand
GGGCAGCGCCGTTTTCCACGGGGGGACACCTTCCGGGTGCAGGGTGGGAGTGGTGGGGGGGGGGGGGGGGCGGCCCCCCCCCCCCGCGCGCGCCCCCCCCCCCCCCCCCCCCCCCCCCCCCCACGCCCCCCCCCCCCCCCCCCCCCCCCCCCCCCACGACTGTAGCGATCTACGGCCGGAGTAATAGGGCCTGTTGTAAAGGTGGATCCAGGCTGCGGACGATCACCTCCTGGGCGGCGCGGCGGTGATCTGACGAACGGTCGGCGTGCGCGTCTGGAGCCGTCGGCGCCGCATGGTTGTGGGCCCGGCCCATGCAGAATCGTCGGATGGATGACTACCGGAATCCGCAGCCGTCAAGGTCGCCGCGTGTGCGGCCCGGTGACCGGGTGCGGATCGTCGCTCCTGCCTGTCCGCCGAGTCGGGAGGAAGTCGATCGGGGCGTCGAACTGCTCACCTCCTGGGGCCTTCGGGTCGAGCTGGGCGAGCACGTCTTCGATCAGTGGGGCTACATGGCCGGGCGTGACGAGGACCGCGTCCGCGATTTGAACGCGGCGTTCCGCGATCCGGGCGTCCGCGCCGTGATCGCCGCCAGGGGCGGCAAGGGCACCTACCGCATCGTCGACGACCTCGACACCGACGCCCTCGGAAGCGACCCGAAGCCGGTCGTCGGCTTCAGCGACATCACCCACCTCCACCTCGCCCTGTGGTCCCGCTGCCGCCTGGCCACACTCCACGGCCCCTTCGCCAAAACCAACGACACCTACACCGGGCCCGCCTCCGCCGAATCCCTGCGCCGCGCACTCATGACCACCGACCCCGTCACCCTCCACCGCGACCCCTCCGAGGCCACCGCCGACGTCACCGTGGACGGCACGGCGACCGGCGTCCTCATGGGCGGCAACCTCGACGCGATCCGCACGGAGACCGGAGCGGGCCTGCCCAGCCTGCGGGGCGCGATCCTCTTCCTCGAACACCAGCGAGGAACCGGGCTGGGCGAGGTCGACCGCGCACTGACCCAGCTCACCCGCTCCGGGGCACTCGACGGTCTGCACGGCGTCGCCCTCGGCCAGTTCCTCGGCTTCGAACGCGATGCCGACGATCCCGCGCTGGGCGGATGGGGCATCCGCGACGTCCTGCGCGACCGGCTCGCCGGGCTCGGTGTGCCGGTCCTGGGCGGACTCCCCGCCGGGCACGGCACCAACCCCCCGACCATCCCGCTCGGTACCCAGGCGACGATCGACACAGCCACCGGAACGCTGACCGTCCTGCCGGCCGTCGTCTGAGGCCGGCCCGAAGCGCGGCTTGACCGGGACTCGGCCAACCCGTGCGCTCACGGCACTATCCAGCCCAACTGACCAAGGTCTCGAAACCTGAGCTGTCGCAGTAGGACACCGCACGGCCCTCAGCCCCGATGTCGCCGCCGACCGCGTCGACGGTGTCATCGAGGATGTGGGTGCCGCCGTGTTCCAGGCCTGCCTGGTCAAGCCTTTTCGAGGCCGCGACAACCGCACGCCCTGCCGACTCGGTGTCCGCCTCGCTGGTTGGCGTGGCGTGTGCCGCGTCCTGCCAAGACCCCAGCTTGGCGCAGTAATCCCGCTGCAACTCCTTGGCCCGCGCTGGATCGTGTGACGAACAACCGCTCATCAGGGCAGCGGCAACGACAACGGCCGCTGCTCCCTTGACCGATCGCGTGACCCCACAGCCGTGCCGCATGGACATGCCCTCCCCGAAGCTGTCGGCAGAGAGTATGGATCACAAAGGGGCCACCTTGCAGCACCCCCGGAGCGGCACGGCGCGGGATACACCGCAGTGGGTGGCGTGACCCTGTCGAGGCGCTCGCGTCAGTTCGGCTCGTCGGTTCCGGTGTCGGGTGTGGCCGGTCTCAGCCGTTCGGCGAGGAAGGCGATGATCTCGTCGCGGGCGCGTGTGGTCGGGTGGCCCTGCTCGTCGACGAGGTGGGCCGTGGTGACGCTGTGGGCGCAGCCGACGACGTCGCGGAAGAAGGGCGGCGGGTCCGTGTTCGCCGCTTCGTCCGCGAGTACACGGCCGTCGAACGCGTCGCCGAGCAGCGCCCGGTAGCCCGCGAACCGTCGGCCGGTGCACCACCTGTCGTTCTCGAAGCGGTAGGCGAGCACCTTGAGGCCGTCGCGGTGGATGCGCTCGGCCACGCGGGCGGCGTCATCGGCTCCGATCTCCAGGCCCGCCGGGTCGTCGAGGGGGAGTGAGGGGTGGTTGACGACGGGGGCGATGACGGCGGGTTCGAGCGTCATGGTCAGGGCGAAGTTGCCGGTGAAGCAGAGCCCGACCGCACCGACGCCCGGCCCGCCGCACTCCGCGTGCGCCACCCGTGCGAGTCCGCGCAGCCAGGTCACGACGGGGCTGGTACCGCCGCCGGCGAACGCACGGAACTCGGCGCTGACGCAGGCCCGCCGGACGACGGCCTGGCCCGCCTCGGCGGTCGGGTAGGCGCCGTCGACGCCGAACAGGGAGGGCAGGTACACACGGAAGCCGGCCTCGCGCAGCCAGCGCGCCAGGCGCGCGACGTCAGGACTGATCCCGGGCATCTCGGGCAGCAGGACGACGGCCGGTCCCGACCCGGTGACATGCACGGTCCTGCCGACCGCATCGATGTCGACCACGCGGTGCGAGAAGTCGTCCAGGGAATCGGCCGGGGAATCGGCCGGGGAGTCGTCGGGTCGCGGGTGGGTGGTTGTCATGAGCGGCAGCGTGGCAGGAGACTGCCTCTCTCAGAAACGGCGGCATCGCCAGATAGTGCGGCGAAATCGCCACCCGATCGTGCCGGGGGGACACATGAGTTCATTGCGACTGGGAGTGCTGGCCTACCCCGGGTGTTTCGGCTCGGAGGTGTTCGGGGTCCCGGACCTGCTGGTGATGGCCCGTCACGTCGCCGCCGCGCAGGGGGTGGCACGACCCTCGTGCGAAGTGTCCGTGGTCTCGCCCCGACGGCGGGTGATCATGTCCGGTGGTCCGACGGTCGGCGTCTCGGCCATGCGCCCGGTGGACGTGCTGGTGGTGCCGGGCTTCGAGCTCACGCCCGCGCTCGATCTCGACGCGGCACTGGCGGACCTGCGGCCCGAGGTGGCGGCGATCCGCTCGCAGGCCGCCTCCGGAGCAGCCGTCGTGTCGATCTGCGTCGGCGCCTTCCTCGTTGCCGAGGCCGGCCTGCTCGACGGGCGCGAGGCGACGACCGCCTGGTTGTTCGCGGATCGCCTCGCCCGCCGGTACCCCGAGGTGAAGGTGTGCCCCGAGCGCCTGGTCGTCACCGACCGCGGAGTGACCACCACGGCCGCCTTCAGCGCCATGTACGACTTCGCACTCCAGCTCATCCGCGCGCAGGACGGCCCCGGCGTCGCCCGCTCCACCGCGCGCGTGGCGCTCGTCGACGACGCCCGTACCAGCCAGGCCCCGTACGTCGACCCGGCGCTGCTGCCCGTCGCCGGCCGCGAGTTCTCCGGCGGTGTGAAGCGGTGGCTCGACCGGAATCTGGGCTCCCGCTACGATCTCTCCGCCCTCGCCGCGGCGTTCCACGTGAGCACGCGGACGATGCTCCGCCGCTTCGGTGAGGAGGCGGGCCAGAGTCCCCTCGCGTACCTGCAGTCCGCTCGGGTCCGCCGGGCCCGGCACCTGCTGGAGACGACCGACAGGACGGTCGCCCACATCGCGGCCGACCTCGGCTACGCCGACGCGAGCACGTTCAGCGCCGTCTTCGCCCGGCACACGGGCCGGCGACCACGGGACTACCGCGCCATGTTCCGCCGCCCGCCCGCAGAGCCGGTCCGCGTCATCCCGCACGAGCCCGGCACCCGCTGACGTCCCGGAGAGCCCTGTCTCTGTCCCCAGGCGAAAGGTGACCGGCAGTCCGGCAGGTAGCTGTCAGAGGGCCATCGCCATGACGACGGCTTCTTGGGCTGACGGAGCACGGTACAGGCCTTGTCGAGATGCCCGTACGCCGCCGACCGCGGCACCCCCGAACAGCTCCGCGAGCTGCCACACCGTCTGTTCCCCGGTCAGTTCGGCCGACTACGTCCGCAGGCGTCGGCCGACCCGGCCGCAGGCGGCAGCCCGTCCGCCCGTCCGCCCGTCCGCGCGTCCGTCGTGTCGTGTTCGCCACCCGTGCCCGGTCCAAGGCCTTGCCCGGCCGGCGGCTCGCCCAGCAGCACACCGCGATCCCTCGCCCGGCGGACATACCGCACCTGGCCAGACCACGCCCGGGCTCGCTCAGTACTCGGTGCTCGGCGTGGCTGGTCGCGTCCCGGCCTCGGTTACGCGCTGGGTGGCGAGCACTCGATGCCGGGGACCGTCGTGGCCGCCGAGGGGACCTGGCCGGGGGTGGAGTCGGCGTGCTCGTCGAGCCCGCGCGCGGTGTGGATCCGCAGCAGCCCTTCGATGCCACGCAGCAGGGTCTCGCCGGCCGGGACGGGGTCGCCGAGGTAGCCGGCGCTCATCGCGCCGTCGCGGAGCATGACGAAGTGCTGCCCGGCGTGCTCGGCCTGCGCGGCTGTGATCTCGGCGAAGAGTCCGGTGATCGTCTGCAGGAACCACTCGCGGTGTTGTACGACGGCACGGTGGACCGGGTGGTCGGGATCGGGGAATTCCGCTGCCGCGTTGAGGAAGGCGCAGCCGCGGTAACCCGGTGAGCGGATCTGCTCGACCAGGGACGCGCCGATGCCCCGAAGGATGCCGTCGGGCGGCACGTCCGCGGCTGTCAGGGAGTCGATCTGTGCGCGGATCGCCTGGTCGACGCTTCCGATGTAGGCGACGGCGAGGTCTTCTTTGCTGCGGAAGTGGCGGTAGAAGGTGGCGTTGGTGACCTTCGACTCGGCGACCAGACGGTCGACGCCCACCGTGTGGATGCCCTCCGCGTAGAAGAGCTGCCCGGCCGTCCTCAGGAGCCGTTCCCGGGCCTCGGAGACCCGCCTGCCGGTGCCTGTGCCGGCTTCCGTCTTCGTCATGTCACCCATGTTAGCGGGTAGAACGCTCTCTCTTGTTTTCGCGGAACGGGTGTGCCAGTCTGCAAAACAAGAGAGAGCGTTCTCTCTGTGTTCCGCAGTGACTGGAGAACCCCATGGCATCCACCGCCTCCGCCGAGCCCGTCGGCGCCACGCCCGCCCTGCGCCGGCTGTACGTCATCCGCTTCGTCTTCGCCGTCGCGTGGGCCGCGCTCCTGCTGGTGTCCGGCTCCGAGCTCACCGTCGCGGCCCGGCTGCTGCTGTTCCTCTATCCCGCCTTCGACGTGGCCGCGGCCGTCGTCGACGCCAGGTCGGCGCGCGCCGCCGGGCCGGTCAGGGGCCTGTACGCCAACATGGCCGTCAGCGCGCTCGCCGCCGTCGGCGTCGCGGTCGCCGGCGCCTCGGGCATCGCCGATGTGCTACGCGTCTGGGGTGCGTGGGCCGTCGCCTCCGGGCTGGTCCAGCTCCTCGTGGGCGTCGCGCGCCGGCCGATGGGCGGCCAGTGGGCCATGATCGTCAGCGGCGGTATCTCGGTGCTGGCCGGTGCGAGCTTCATCCGAAGCGCCTCGCAGGACGCCCCCTCGCTGACCGCCCTCGCCGGCTACGCCACGCTCGGAGGGATCTTCTTCCTCGCCTCGGCCTTCCGCCTGTCCCGCTCGACCCCCAGGAGCTGACCGGACGGAGGCGACGCCGGGGCGCGGTGCGGAGCCGGGCGGCGAGGGGTCCTGCTGGTGTCCCGGACGCGCTGGGCCCGACCAAGGCCTCCTGGACGAGTGCCTCGCCGCCGGATCCGCAGCTCCGCGGTTGGCGCAGCTCCCAGCCTCGGTCGCCGACCACGGTCGACGAGCTTGCCGTCCGAGACCCGCGCGGCGCCTTCGCTTCCGACCGGCTCGGCGTCCATCAGCGCTGCGGGCGTGGGGGGAGTGGCGGTATCGGGCGGCTGGGGCCACCGTGCGTGCAGGTTGCTCGCCCGGGCCTGGTAGGCGCCTGGCTGAAGCCGGCCGGTGCTTCCCCGGACCTGCTCGCTCCGGCTCCCCGCATCCCGCATCCTGCATCCCGCAACGACACTGCGGCCGGCTCATCGAATACATCTACGACGAACGGTTGATCCCTCTCGCGGGGCGAGCCGATTTCTGCCGATTGTCCTGATATTCCTCTGGCAAGTTCACGTATGAGGCGCGAACTGTCCATCGGAACAAGCGAAAGCAGAACTCTGTGCTCAAGAAGTCTCTCGTGGCCGCCGCGGCCGTAGCGATGGTGTTCGGAACGGCCGGGCTGGCGCAGGCCGACTCGGATCTGCACATCGTGCAAGGAGCCGAGGTCACCATTCCCCCGGCCACCGGCAGCTTTGCCGGCAACGCCGCGGCCACCGCCACCTGCCCCGCCGGGGAAACGCTCACAGGCGGCGGGGCCAATGTGACATCCGGTAACTCCTACACCCAGAACTACAAGCTGGTCTCCAGCTTCCCGAACGGCAACCAGCAGTGGTGGGCCTTCGCCACCAACATGGACCCCAACACCCCCGGCAAGCTCAGGGCATACGCCATCTGCGCCAAGGTCACCAACGTGGACGTGGTCACCGCCCCGTAAACGAGCGCACCTGTCTGTCGCTCAGGCCCGTCAACGTCAGCGTTGGCGGGCTTCATCGCAGCCATGCAGGGATCACGGCGACGCCGCATCGGGCAGGCAGTTGGATGCCTCCCGCACCAACGGAGAGCCGCGCGACGGTCGTGGCGGAAGGTCAGCAGCGCAACTGCTGTGGCGGTGGTGGTGGGCCTGGCGCCCGGGATGTCAGTAGTGGCACGTACGGTGTGGGGTCATGACTGATCAGCAGTGGGTGGGTGTACGGCAGCGGGTCGGGGCGCTGGCTGTGGGGCCTGCGGGTGGCGAGGTGTTCGGGGCGTTGGGGCACAGGTGGGTTGTGGAGGAGCCGCTCACCCGGGGTGAACTCGCCGAACTCGAGGGGCAGCTGGGCGTGCGGCTGCCGGAGGAGTACCGGGCCTTCCTGCTTCACGTGGGTGCAGGTGGTGCTGGTCCCGCGTACGGCCTGTTCCCCGTTCGACGTGTGCAGGGCCGCTGGCGTTGGGAAGGCGACGGCGCGGAGATGGTCGACCTGTCGAGGCTTGCCGAGCCGTTTCCCGACCAGGGTCCGGACCCGAAGGTGCTGCGGGAACTCCTTGCCCAGTGTCCCGAGGAGGAGGACTTCGACGACATCGAGGACTTCGACGACGCCATGGAGGCGTGGGACGAACGGTGGGAAGCAGCCATGTTCGCCCCGGAGCGCACCGACGGCGCGATCGTGATCTCCCACCTGGGCTGCGCCCAGCGGGAGTGGCTGATCGTCAGCGGCAGCCACCGCGGCACGATCTGGTCCGACTGCCGGGTGGACGACGTCGACCTCGCCCCGCTCCTCGGCGAGGACGGTACGCCGGTGACGTTCGCCCGCTGGTATACCGACTGGCTGCAGAAAGCCGAGCACACGGCCCTGCCGGCGTCGTAGACCCGACGCTCCGTGCTGCTGAGCAACGCGGTTGGTCACTGCGTGCTCGGTGGGCACGGGGCGTCTGTTCAGTCGAGGATTGCGGTGGCCTCGATCTCGACCAGATGGGCGGGGATGTCCAGTGCCGCGACGCCTATCAGGGTGGTGGGCGGGACCGGGGTGACTCCCAACTTCGCGGCCGCCCGGGATACGCCCTCCAGGAGCGGGGGCATCTTGTCGGGGGTCCAGTCGACGACGTAGAAGGTCAGTTTCGCAACGTCGCCGAAAGAGCCCCCGGCCTCGGCCAGGGCGGTGCCGATGTTGAGGTAGCACTGCTCGACCTGGGCGGCGAGGTCGCCTTCGCCCATGGTGACTCCGTCGGCGTCCCAGGCGACCTGCCCGGCGATGAAGACCAGCTTCGACCCGGATGCGATCGACACCTGCCGGTAGACATCGATCTTGGGCAATCCGCTGGGGTTCATCAGGGTGATAGCCATGCTGTCTGTCTCCTTGTCATGAGTGCCCGCGGGTTCGCGTCCACGCGATCAGGGCGCTCTCACTCTCTTGTGGTTACTCGGAAACCGTAGGAGAGTGAGCGCTGACGTGGAAGAACGCACTTTTCAGTGACTGGGGAACCTGATGGTGACCAAGCAGTTCAGGGGCTCACCCGACGAAGCGGACCTCAGGCGCGCGGATTCCCTGGCGCGGGAGATCTTCTCCGACGTTGCCAACAAGTGGGCGTTCCTGATCATCGAGACCCTCGGTGAGCGCACCCTGCGCTTCAGCGAACTGCGGAACGAGATCGAGGGCATCAGCCACAAGATGCTCACCCAGAACCTGCGCATGCTGGAGCGCAACGGCCTGGTCGAGCGCACCGTCCACCCCACGGTGCCACCCCGGGTGGAATACACCCTCACCGAACCGGGCCAGGGCCTGCGCGCAACCGTCGACGGAATGTGCGACTGGACCCACACCTACTTCGGTCACATCGAGACCGCCCGCCGCCGCTTCGACGCCTGACGCCTGCCACTGCGCTATGCGGTGACGGCCGCGTCCCGCAGCGCGTCCAGCAGGCTGCGCAGGGCGGGCTGTTCGAGGGCGGTCTCCCGGGCGGCCGCCGAGATCACCCGGACTGGCTCGGGGTTGCGGACCGGGCGTAGGACGACACCGGGGTGCTGGTCGCGCAGTCCGAGCCGCGGCATCAGACCGACGCCGAGGCCGGCCGCGACGAAGCCCTGCGCGGTGGCGTAGTCCTCGCTCTGGATGACGAAGTCGGGGCTGAATCCGGCGGCCGCACAGGAGTCGAGGACGGGCTGAAGGCAGGGACCGGGGGGCTCGCTGCCCACCCACTGCTCACCGGACAGCTCGTGCAGGTCGATCGTCTCCTTGTCGGCGAGCGGATGGCCGAGGGGCAGTACGGCCGCGTACGGGTCGTTAAGGAGGTGGACGAGCCGGAAGCCGTCGCCCGTGCGGTCCTGGGGCGCGACGACCACGGCCAGGTCGGCCCGGCCTCGTGCCACCTCCTGGAACGGGTCCTCCGGGTCGGTGAGTTCGAGGTCGACGCGGACGCCGGGGTGCTCGGCGCGGAGTCTGGCCAGGGCCGGTGCCATCAGGGTGGAGCCGGCCGTGGCGAAGTAGCGGACCGACAGCCGGCCGATGCGCCCCGCGCGGAGGTCGGCGAGCGCTGTCTCCGCCTGGGCGACCGCCGCGCTGATCAGCGCCGCGTGCTCCGTGAGCAGCAGCCCGGCCGCCGTGGGGCGGACCCCGCGTCCGACCCGCTCCAGCAGCGCCGTACCGGCCTGCTTCTCCAGCGCCGCCACCTGCTGGCTGACGGCGGACGGGGTGTAGCCGAGGTGGGCCGCGGCCGCGGTGACCGTGCCGCTGGTGACCACCGCGCGCAGGACCTGCAGTCGCCTGACATCAAGCATGTAGTACAGCTTAACGGTATGGGTAGAAGCGTTTGCTTGTTCTCAACGATTGGTTGAGGCACCGTCGTGGGAGTCGCAGGCCCAGGACGGGACAACCACCCGTCGTAGCAACGAGAATGGGGAAACGCCATGACCGACACCAGTGGCACGCGGGCCCTGTGGGGCGGCGTGCGGGTGGCCGTGCTCGCCCTGCTGTGGGGTTCGACCTTCCTCTGGATCGAGCTGGCGCTGCGCGGGCTCTCCCCGCTCCAGGTCACGTTCGTGCGCTGTGCCCTCGGCGCGCTCGTCCTCGTCGTCGCCTGTTATGCGACGGGGCACCGGCTGCCGACGTGCATCGCCGTCTGGCGGCACATCGTCGTCGCCGCCTTCTTCTGCAACGCCCTGCCGTTCGCGTTGTTCAGCGTGGGCCAGCAGACCGTCGGCTCCGGGCTCGCGGGCGTCCTGAACGCCACGACCCCGCTGTGGTCGATCATCCTCGGCCTCGCCCTCGGCTCGGAGCGCGGGCTGCGGCCCGTACGGCTGGCGGGGCTGCTGCTCGGCTTCACCGGCACGGTCGTCATCTTCGCCCCGTGGCGGACGAGCGGGGCCACCAGTTGGGGTGCCCTCGCGATCCTGGGCGCCGCCGCCAGCTACGCCGTCGCGTTCACGTACATGGGCCGCACCCTCGTCCGCAGGGGCACGCCCACGATCTCGCTCTCCGCCGCCCAGCTCGTCGCCGCGAGCGGGCTGACCGCCCTCGCGGTGCCGGTCGGCGGTCTGGACGCGATCGACCCCGGTCCGACGGTCCTCGTCGCGGCCGTCGTCCTCAGCGTGTTCTGCACCGCGGCCACCTTCCACCTCACCTACCGGATCATCAACGACGAGGGCGCGACCAACGCCGCCGTGGTCGGCTACCTGCTGCCGGTGGTGTCCGTGCTGCTGGGGGCGGTCGTGCTGGGCGAGGACCTGAGCGTCCGGGTGGTGCTGGGGATGGCGGTGGTACTGGTGGGTGTGGGGATGACCCGGAGGCAGGGGGTGACCGCGGCGCCCGCGCAAGCTGTGGCGGCCGCAGGGGAGCCGGCATGCCCCGGGCTCACTTGAGCCCGGTCCGCGCGGTACGGACTCGGGTGCCTGCCGCGCCGGGCGGGATGTCCGCCGGGCCGATTGGATCACGGTGGTGGATCGGATGGGGGACACAGGAGGCGCTCGTGCTGTTGGGGGAGTGGCCGCCCGCTCAGGTATGCCCGTTGCGCCAGGCCCAAGCGGCGATCTCGACCCGGTTCCGGGCCGAGAGTTTGAGCTGGACGCTGGACAGGTGTGTCTTGACCGTGGAGAGGGAGACGTACAGCTCGGCGGCGATCTCGGCGTTGGTGCGGCCGACGGCGACGAGCCGGACCACGTCCAGCTCGCGGTCGGTGAGCGGTTCGGCGTGCGGTTCGGTGCGCGGTTCGCTGTGCGGCTCCCGGACCGGCGTCGGGGCGGGAGCCGGCTGCTCGGTGAGGTGCCTGAGCAGGCGGACGGTCACCGAGGGGGAGACCAGCGAGTCGCCGGCCGCGGCGGCGCGGACGGCCTCCGCGAGGAGGGTGGGCCCGGAGTCCTTGAGGAGGAACCCGCAGGCACCGCCGCGCAGCGCGCCGTAGACGTATTCGTCGAGGTCGAAGGTGGTGACCACGACCACCCGCAGCGGGTCGGGCACGTCCGGCCCGGCCAGCAGCCGGGTCGCCTCCAGGCCGTCCAGCCTGGGCATCCGGATGTCCAGCAGGCACACGTCCGGGCGCAGCCTGCGGGCCAGGGCCACCGCTTCCTCGCCGTCGGCGGCCTCGGCGACGACCGTCATGTCGGGCTGGGCGTCCAGGAAGAACCGGAAGCCGGTACGGACCATGGCCTGGTCGTCGGCGATGAGGACCCGGATGGGCGGGGCGGAACCGGAGACTGGGGCGGTCATGACTCGATGATCTCTGATCTCTCAGTCCGCCGTCCGGGTCGGGTCCGCCGTCACCTTGCGCAGCAGGGGGCGGCTCGCGCCGATCGCGGCGAACATGGCCAGCGCGCCCAGTGCGACGCAGACGGCGAGCTGGATCGCCCCCGAGGTGCTGATCGTGCCGCCGCCGGCCTTGTTCAGCTGGTAGGCGGCGTACACGCCCGTCGCGGTCGTGCCGCCGGCCAGGACCAGGAGCGGCAGGACCGTCTCCCGCAGCCGGGCCCGGTCGAGCACTTTCAGCGGGGTGCCCGAAAGCCGCAGCAGCCCGTACACCCGCCGCCGGTCCAGTACGTTCGCGGCGGCGGTCAGGCCCGCCGAGGCCGTCGCGACGAGGAAGCTCACGGCGAGGGTGGCGGTGGCGAGCTGGGCGAGCCGGTTCGAGACGGTGATGTTCTGCGCGTCGGCATAGGCCTTGCCGTAGGGGAGCCGGCCGTGGCCGAGGGGCTGGAGTGCGGTGAGTGCCCGGTCGACATGTCCGGGACCGCCGGTGACCCGGGCGACCAGGCCCCGCTGCCCGCCGAGCAGGAAGTCGTCGTCGCCTGTCCGGACCTCGGCCGTGACCCCCGCGTCGCTCAGCAGGGTCCGGGCCTCGGCGACCGTGCCGTGCGCGGTGGGGACGGCCACCTCGTCGCCGCGGAAGCCGGAGCCGATGATCGCGAGGTTGCCGACGGTGAAGAAGCCGGCCACGAACCCGGCCAGGACCAGCCCGCTGACCGTCCGCCACGCCCCGCGCGGGTCGTCGCTGAGCCTGCGCCCGGCCAGCAGGGTGGCCGGGCGCCGGGCGAACCGGCTGGCGACCCGGCCCAGCCGGTCCACGACCCACGGCCCGAACATCCAGAACGCGCCGTAGAACAGCACGATGAAGCCGACGATCCGGGCCGGGGTGAGATCGCTGCCGCGGGCGCTGGTCTTGATGAACACCAGCACCGCCACGAACAGCAGCAGGCGGATCAGACGGGTGCGGCGCGGGCTCGCCTGCTGGGCCACCCCCAGCGGCGATCCGGCCACCTGCCGGAGCATCGACAGCGCGCTCACCGTGATCAGCCCGGTCACGGCCAGGACCACGGCCGGCAGCAGGGGCAGCCCGACCCAGAGCTGACCGGCGTACCAACTCCCGATCCCGTACGGCACTTCGGCCAGCATCGGTAGCAGAGCGCCGTACGCCAGCGCGCCCGTCACGGCGCCGACCGCGCCCACCGCAGCCGACTCGGCGGCGGTCATGGCGAGGATCTGGCGCGGGGTCGCCCCCGCCAGCCGCAGTGCCGCCAGCCGCTGTTCGCGCCGGGCCGCCCCCAACCGCCCGGCCGCCGAGGCGAGTACGGCCACCGGGACCGCGAGGAGGCCGATGCCGAGGAGTACGGCGGTCTGGTCGCTGGAGGTGAACAGGCTCCGCTGGGTAGCCGAGTAGCCGGAGATCACTGCTCGGGCGGTCAGTCCCTCGTCCCAGATGCCGGTGCCGGCCGCCGACTTGGCGACTGCCGGGTCTGCGGGGGAGCGGCCGATCACCGCGAGCAGTTCGTCCGGTGAGGCGAGTCCGGCCGCGCCGATGGTGCCGGTCACTTTCGGGAAGCGGGCGGCGAGTTGGGCGGCGGGCAGGGTGCGCAGGCGCTCGGCGAGCGCGGGGGAGACGAACGTCTCTCCGGGCTTCGGGAAGGCGGACAGGCCCGGCGGGGCGGGAGTCCGCGCGTGGTGCGGGAGCTGGGCGAGGGAGACGACGGTGACCGGGTCGTCGCGGACGTAGGTGGTGGCGAGGGCCTGGACGGCGGTGCCGTGCCGGTCGGGGGCGGGGGTGCGCCAGGCGGTGCGGTCGGCGCGGGCGCCGGCACCGAGGTAGGCGGCGAGCAGGATCAGCAGGACGAGGGAGCCGACGGCGGCGGCGCCGGCCGCGAGCAACTGGCTCTGCAGGCCGCGGCGGCCGGAGCACCTGGCGAGATGCCAGGTCAGGGGCAGGACGGGGGAACGCATGACAGGACAGCCTTTGCGGGCGGGGCGGACTTCTACGGTTGCGGGATCTTCGACGGTTTCGTGCAGGTCGTCGTGGCTTCGCTCAGGTGACCGTGTACTGGCTGTAGGTGCTGACCCGGCCGTCCCGGACGTGCAGGATCCGGTCGCAGTGGGCGGCGACGTCCGCGTCGTGGGTCACCATCACCAGGGCCGCGCCCTGTTCACGGGTGACCGAGGTGAGCAGCCGTACGACCTCCATGCCGGTGGTCTGGTCGAGGGCGCCCGTGGGCTCGTCGGCGAAGACGACGTCGGGTTCGACGGCCAACGCCCTTGCGATGGCGACCCGTTGGGCCTGGCCGCCGGAGAGCTGGCCGGGCCGCCGCTGCTCCAGCCCGGCCAGGCCGAGCGGCGCGAACCAGCGCCGGGCCCGCTGCACCGCCCGGCGGCGCGGCACACCCTCCAGCATCAGCGGCAGCGCCACGTTCTCCTCGGCCGGCAGCTCGGGCAGCAGCTGCCCGGACTGGAACACGAACCCGAACCGGGTCCTGCGCAGTGCGCTGAGCCTGTTCTCGCCGAGCTTGTCGATGCGCTCGCCCCGCAGCAGCACCTGACCGTCGTCCGGGCGGATGATGCCCGCCAGGGTGTGCAGCAGGGTGGACTTGCCGGACCCCGACGGGCCCATGATCGCCAGCGAGTCGCGCTCGCCGACCGCCACGTCGACGCCCGCGAGGGCGGTGGTGGCGCCGAACTTCTTCACGAGGCCGTGCCCGGCCAGAACCTCGGTCATTGTCCCGGGCCTCCGCTCAGCGCTCGAACTTCCAGGTCACGGACGAGTCCGTGGCCTTGACGACACGGACCGGGATACGGACCGCGGAACCGTCCGTCTTCTTTCCCGTGCAGGTCACCGTCGCCCCGGCCACCGCCTTGAGCCCCGTCGGGCAGGTGACGCCGGTGATCTTGTCGCCGACCCAGGGGAGCGGGTGGTACCTGCTCTCGGTACGCCCTGCGACGATGTTCGCGGCCAGCGCCTTGTGACCGTCGAGGGTGACCGTGCTGAAGGCGTCCAGTCGGGTGGTCGACTCGGGGTTGGCGAGAAGGTGGGTGCCGAGGGCCCCGACGGCGATGACGGCGGTGGCACCGCCGATGGCTCCGATGACGAACTTGTTGCGCTGCATGGCGTACTCCTGAGGCCGTGGGGGAGAGACCGGTGTGTCGTGCCATCACCCTCGCCCGCGGGCCCGGGCGCCCGCCTCGGCCGTCCGGCCATCGTCCGGCGCGGCCGCCTCGGCCGTTCGGCCGATCCGGTGCGAGGGCGCAGGTGTCTACCGTGATCGGCATGAAGTCCGTCTCTCCCCATGGCTGCCTGCGAGGTTTCGGCGTCGGCGTGCTGGTCGCGGCCGCGGTCGTCGACGTGCTGGACACGGGTGCGGCGGGGCACAGTGTCTGGCCGGTCGCCCTGGTCCTGCTCACCGGTCTCACCGCGGTGCTCTGGCCGGCCGCCCGCCGTCCGCCGTGGCTCACCCCCGAACTGCGCGCCGCCGTCCCCGGCGCGCTGTCCGCCCTGCTGACGGTCGGTTCGCTGGTGTCCGGCGCCCGGTACCTGTTCGGCCCGGGCGAGGTCATGGTCCTGCTCTGCCTGCTGTTCATCGCGGTGCGGCACTGCTCGCCGCGCTGGGTGGTGGCCTGCGGTCTGCTGGACGCGCTCGCGCTGCTGGCGACACCGGTCCGCTACGCCGGTTCGCTGTCCGACGACAACGCGCTGGCCTTCGTCGCCATCGGGCTCGTCCTGGTCGGCCTCACCGCCGGGCTCGCGAGCTACCTGCGCTCGCTGGACTACCGGCGGACGGTCGCGGTCGGCGAGACGCGCCGGGCGGAGCGGCTGGCCATCGCGGCCGACCTGCACGACTTCGTCGCCCACCATGTCACCGGGATACTCGTCCAGACGCAGGTGGCCCGGCTGATGGCGGCCACCGGCTCGGGGGAACTGGACCCGGTGCTGGCGGGCATCGAACGGGCGGCCACCGAGGCCCTCGCCTCCATGCGGCGCACGGTCGGCGTGCTGCGGGACACCGGCCCGGAGCCCGACCGCCGCCCGGTCGGCGACCTGGCCGCCATCACCGAACTCACCGACGGCTTCCCCGCCCCCGGCCAGAAGGTCACCCTCGACCGCGCCCCCGGCCTCGACACCGAGGTGCCGCACGAGGTGCAGGCGGCCGCCTTCCGTGTCGTACAGGAGGCCCTGACGAACGTGCGGCGCCACGCCGGCGACGCCACCGACATCGCCGTGACCCTCTACCGGGCCGGGGACCGGCTGGAGGTGACCGTGTCCGACGACGGGCACGGCTCCGCCCGGCTCCCGGACGCGGCGCACGGTGGGGGCTTCGGCCTGGTCGGCCTCACGGAACGCGTCACCGCCCTCGGCGGCACGTTGGACGCGGGGCCGAGGGCGGCGGGTGGCTGGACGGTCCGGGCCCTGTTTCCGCTGGGGAAGGGCTGAACGGCTGACGGGCCGGGCCGCGAGTGCAGGGCCTGACCTCCGGTCCTGCCCGGCCGGGGGGTGCCGTCGTGCCATCGCGGCGCGACCGCGGATGCGATTCACGCGCCTTTAACTCATGCGACACAAGAGGGAATCGGGAGCCACTGAGCATGTTTTTGGATCCAATCAAGCGCAGATTTCATCCATTCTCAGGATCGGTGCCCGAGGAGGCCCCATGCCGGACCACTCATCTGGATCGCCCTCGACCGCCTCCGTACCGGTCTCGGCGATCGCCGCGCCGGACGTCTCGCGCCGGACGATGCTCCGGGGCGCAGGCCTGCTCGGGGTGGGCGTCGGGTTCGGGCTGCCCGCCTTGCTCACCGCCTGCGGCGCCGCCGCCGACGACGCGGACGGCGGCGACAAGAGCGGCGGCACGCTCACCCTGGCCATCGACGCCACCAGCGCCGTCAACGACCCGGCCTTCTACACGTCCTTGGGCGACTGGATGGCCGTCGACTGCATCTGCCGCGGCCTGACGTTCATCTCCTTCGAGACCAACGAGCCCACCCCGGATCTGGCGGAGAAGTGGACCGTGTCCGATGACAAGATGACCTATACATTCACCTTGCGCAAGGGCGTCAAGTTCCACGACGGCACCACGCTCACCTCGGCCGACGTGCTCGCCAGCCTCGGCCGCCAGTTCGATCCCGAGGACAAGACGCTTCCCAAGGGCGCGACCCGGCCGCTGGCGAGCATGGGCGCCAACGTCGCCTCGCTCACCGCGCCCGACGACATGACCGTGAAGATGGTCCTCAAGAAGCCCGACCGGACGGTCCTCGGCAAGCTCTCCGACATCGGCGGCCGGATCATCTCCAAGGCCGCGCTGGACAAGTACGGCGCCGACATCGGCAAGCACCTCGTGGGCACCGGGCCGTTCGCGTTCTCCGCCGCCACCTCGGGGCAGGCCATCACGCTCAAGGCGTTCGACGGCTTCCGGCTGGGCAAGCCGCCCATCGACCGGCTGGTGCTGCGCCAGGTCCAGGACCCGTCCACCATCGTCAGCTCGCTGCTCAGCGGCGATGTCTCCGCGACCCAGTTCGCCCCTTACTCCGCCGTCTCCCAACTGCGCAAGGACAGCGCGGTGAAGGTGTACGACACCCCGCACAACGCCGACGCCATCATGCTGATCGACGCCCGCCGGATCCCCGAGCTGAAGGTGCGCAAGGCCATCAACCTGGCCGTCAACCGCAAGGCCATCCTCCAGCAGGCGTTCTACGGCATCGGCGCCGAGCCCAGGGGCTACGCCATCCCGCCCGCCCAGAGCGGTTACGACACCGCGCTCGCCGACCTCAGCACCCAGGACACCGCGCAGGCCAAACGGCTGGTCGAGGAGGCCGGGGCGAAGGGGCGCACCATCCGGCTCATGGCGGCCAGCGACTCCTGGCACCCCAAGGCCGCCCAGATCATCGCCCAGAACCTCACCGACGTCGGCTTCAAGGTCGCCACCACCTCCGTGGATCCGGCCACCTACTTCGGCCGGCTCCTCGACGGGAGCGACGACTACCACGACCTGATGATCTGGGAACGCAACACCTACGTCCCGGACCCCGACGACATGGTCGGCGCGATGGCGAGCCCCACCAGCATCTACGGCTCCAAGATCTCCGGCATGGACACCCTGAAGGGCGCCGCCTCCCTCGCCGAGGACCTCTACACCGCCAAGAACCTCACCGACACCAAGAAGCGCACCGCCGCCTACACCAAGATCCAGCGCAGATGGGCCGAGGAGTACATGGTCCTGTCGATGCTGGCCTGCTTCAGCAACCTGGTCGTCAGCGGCTCGGCCGTGAAGGGCATGAACACCGACGCACTGGCCAACCACCGCTGTTACATGGAGAAGGCCAGTGTCTGAGACCGGGGCCGCGGTGGACGCCGTAGCGGCCGAGGGCGCGGCGGCCGTGCCCGCGGCCTCCCCGCCGGCGTCGCCGTCCGGTGCCGTCCGCGGACGGTTTCTGCGCGCGCCGCGCCGCCGTACCCTGGCCCGGTCCTGGCCCGCGCTGCTGTCGTGGCTGCTGCTGACCGTCCTCGTGCTGGTCGCCCTGCTGGGCCCGCTGCTCGTCCAGGCCGACCCCCTGCGGCAGACCTCGTCGGCACTGCTCGCGCCCGGTTCCCCGGGGCATCCGCTGGGCACCGACGACCTGGGCCGGGACGAGCTGGCCCGGCTGGTGCACGGCGCCCGGCCGCTGCTGCTGGTGTCCTTCACGGCCACCGCGCTCGCGGCCGGCCTCGGGACGCTGGTCGGGCTGGTCGCCGGGTACGCGGGCGGGCCGGTGGAGCTGGTGCTGATGCGGCTGGTCGACCTGGCGCTCGCCTTCCCGTCCATCCTGCTGGTGATCCTGCTGGTGGCGGCCGCCGGACCGGGCACGGTCAGTCTGATCCTCGGCATCGGCATCTCCCTCGCGCCCGGACTGGCCCGGCTGGCCCGGGCCCTGACGGCGCGTGAGGCCGCCAAGGACTACGTCGTCGCCTGCCGCCTCGGCGGCACCGGCGCGCCGCGCATCATGGTCCGCGAGGTGCTGCCGAACATCGGCGGGCCGCTGCTCGCCCAGGTCGTCATGACGCTGTCGGTCGCCGCCGGGTTCGCGGCGGGCCTGTCCTATCTGGGCCTGGGGATCCAGCCGCCGCAGCCGGACTGGGGCTACATGGTGCAGGCCGGGCAGGAGTTCCTGTACACGGCGCCCCGGCTGGTGGTGCTGCCCGCGACGCTCACCCTGCTGTTCGTCGTGGCCTGCAACTTCGTCGGCGACGACCTGCGTGACGCCCTCGACCCGAGGGAGACCGCATGAGCGCGGGCGCCGCCGTGCGAGCGCGACTGCCCCGGCCCGCCCGGCCCGCCGCCTGGCTGTCCGGCGCCACCGGGATGTTCCTGCGCCGGCTCGCCGCGATCCCCGTCGTGCTCTTCGCGCTGGCCACCCTGGTGTTCGTGGCGATACGGCTGCTGCCGGGCTCCCCGGCGACCTCCCTCGCCGCGGGCGGCAACACGGCCTCCGCCGCGCAGTTCAGCGCCAACGAGGAACGCGTCACCAAGGCCCTCGGCCTGGACCAGCCGCTGCTCACGCAGTACGGGCACTTCCTCGACGACCTGGTCCATCTGCGGCTGGGCACCTCGTTCTTCGGCTCCAACAGCGTCCTCGGCCTGCTCGGCGACGCGCTGCCCGCGACCGTGGAACTCACCCTCGCGGCGATGACGGTCGCGGTACTGCTCGGCGTCGTCACGGGCGTGGTCGCGGCGCTGCGCAGGGGAACCTGGATCGACACCACGACCCGGGCCGTCGCCACCGTCAGCTTCTCGCTGCCCTGGTTCGCGCTCGGCGTGCTGTCCATCGTGGTGTTCGGCGTGTGGCTGCGCTGGCTGCCGGTGCTGGGACGGCTGCCCAGCACCCTCGACTACACCCCGACGACCGGCTTCGTGCCGCTTGACGCGATCCTCCAGGACCGGCCCGAGCTGGTGTGGCCGTGGATCCAGCACCTGATCCTGCCCGCGGTGACCCTCGCGCTGTCGATGGCCGGCTTCATCACCCGGATCGTGCGAGCCTCCGTCCTGGAGGTCCTCGGCGACGACTTCGTGCGCACCGCCCGGATGAAGGGCCTCGGGGAGGGCGCGGTGGTACGCCGGCACGTCCTGCGCAACGCCTGGCTGCCGATCGTCACCGTCCTGGGGCTCCAGTTCGGCTCCCTGCTGGGCGGGTCGGTCGTCACCGAGACCGTCTTCTCCTACCCGGGTGTCGGGCGCCTGCTGGTGCAGGGCGTGCTCCAGCGCGACTACCCGGTCGTGCAGGGCGCGGCGCTCGCGATCGCGCTGCTGTTCACCCTCGTCAACCACGCGGTCGACCTGCTGTACACGGTCCTCGACCCACGTCTGCGCAAAGGATGATCCCCATGGACATCGTGCTGGTCCACGGTGCCGGCGGACGGCCCACCACCTGGTCGGCGGTGCGGCCACTGCTCACCGCCCGCGGGCACCGGCTGTTCACGGTCACCAATCCGATGACCTCCCTGGCGGACGACATCGCCGAGACCTCGGCGGTGCTGGCGCGGACGAGCGGCCCGGTACTGCTCGCGGGCCACTCCTACGGCGGCGCCGTCATCACGAACGTGGGGCGCGACCCACGGGTCGGCGGACTCGTGTACATCGCCGCGTTCGGGCCGGACGAGGGCGAGACCGTCAACGGGATCGTCGAGCGCTACGAGCCCGCGGAGATCTCCAAGTACATGCGGCGCGGCCCGAACGGCGAGTGGAAGTCCGAGCCCGGCCCGGAGTTCTGGGCGGAGATCGGCCCCGACCTGTCGGCCGAGCAGCGCGAGATCGTCGAGGCGGAGGGACGCAAGGCCGAGAACCTGATCTTCACCCAGGCGACCGGGGTCCCGGCCTGGCGCGCCCTGCCCAGCTGGTACCTGGTCGCCGACGACGACCGCACCCTGCGCCCGGAGATCCAGAACTTCATGGCCGAACGGATGAAGGCCACCGTCGAGCACGTGCCGGGCAGCCACTACACCACGCTGGTGTGGCCCGAGCGGGTCGCCGAGCTGATCCACCGGGCCGCGCAGGCCGTGGGCGGTGCCGGATGACCGCGCCCGAGGCGGTGCTCGAAGTCCGCGGCCTGCGCGTGCGGTTCGACGTCCCCACGGGCCGGCTGCCCGCCGTGGACGGGGTGGACCTGACGTTGCGCAAGGGCGAGATCCTCGCGCTGGTCGGCGAGTCGGGGTCGGGCAAGTCGGCGCTGTCGATGAGCCTGGTCGGCCTCAACCGCGGCCCCCGCACCCACATCACCGGATCCGTGTCCTTCCGGGGCCGCGAACTGGTGGGGGCCTCCGAGCGGGAGCTGCGCCGCGTGCGCGGCAAGGACGTGGCGGTCGTCTTCCAGGACGCGCTCGCCGCACTCAACCCGCTGCACCGGGCGGGCGCCCAGGTCGCGGAGACCATCCGCGCCCACGCCGACGTGGAGCGCGCCACCGCGGCCGCCCGTGCGGTGGAACTGCTCGGCGAGGTCGGGATCGCGGGCCCGGCACGGGCCGCGCGCGCCTACCCGCACCAGCTCTCCGGCGGCATGCGGCAGCGCGTGATGATCGCGATGGGGCTGGCCAACGACCCGGCGGTGCTGATCGCCGACGAGCCGACCACCGCACTGGACGTCACCATCCAGGCGCAGGTGCTGACGCTGCTGAAGCGGGTGCAGCGCGAACACGGCACGTCCGTGCTGCTGATCACCCACGACCTCGGCGTGGTCGCCGAGGTCGCCGACCGGGTGGCGGTGATGTACGCGGGCCGGATCGTGGAACAGGGCACCCGCGACGAGGTCCTGTTCGACCCCCAGCACCCGTACACGATGGGCCTGCTCGGCTCGGTGCCCCCGCTGGACGGGCCCATACCCGAGCGGCTCCCGGCGATCCCGGGCAGCCCGCCGAGCGGGGTGGAACGGCCCTCGGGCTGCGGCTTCCGGCCCCGGTGCGCCTTCGCCGACGACGGCTGTGCGGAACGCCCGGCACTGCGGCGGCGATTCGGCGGCACCGCCCACCTGGACGCCTGTGTGCTGCCGCGCGAGGCCCGGGTGCGGGCCCGGGCGGCGGGAGCGGGCGTATGAGCGACGCGATGCTGAGCGCGCGGGGACTGCGGGTCGAGTACCCCGGCAGGGCGGGCGGCCGGGTGCGGGCGCTGCGGGACGTCGACCTGGACATCGCCCCGGGCGAGACGCTGGGCCTGGTCGGCGAGTCGGGGTGCGGCAAGTCCACACTCGGGCGGGCGCTGCTGCGGGTCGTGGAGCCCTCGGCGGGCCGGATCGACTTCCAGGGCACCGACCTCACCCGGCTGCGGGGACGGCGGCTGAAACGGACCAGGGCCGAACTCCAGATGGTGTTCCAGGACCCCTTCGGCTCGCTCAACCCGCGCCGCACGGTCGCCGACATCGTCGCCGAGCCACTGCTGCGGTCCCGGGGCGCGAGCCGCGCCGAGGCGGACCGCGCCGTGACCGAACTCCTCGACCTCGTCGGGCTCGGAGCCGACGCGGGCGGGCGCAGGCCGCACGAGTTCTCCGGCGGTCAGCGCCAGCGCATCGGCATCGCGCGGGCCCTCGCCTCCTCGCCGCGGTTCGTGGTCGCGGACGAGGCGGTCTCCGCGCTGGACGTGTCGATCCAGGCGCAGGTGCTGAACCTGCTGTCCGACCTGGTGCGCGACCGCGGCCTGACGATGCTGTTCATCTCCCACGACCTCGGCGTCGTACGGCACATCGCCGACCGGGTCGCCGTGATGTACCTCGGCGAGATCATCGAGATCGCCTCCCGGGACACCTTCTTCGCCGGCCCCGCACACCCCTACAGCAGCGCCCTGCTGGCCAGCGTGCCCGAGCTGCGGCCCGGCCCGCCGCGTGAACGGCAGCCGCTGCAGGGCGAGTTGCCCGACCCGGCCGATCCGCCCGCGGGGTGCCTGTTCCGCACCCGCTGTCCCTTCGCCACCGACCTGTGCCGCACCGCGCACCCGGAACTGCGCGAGATAGCCCCCGGCCGCAGCGTGCGCTGTCACCTGCCGCTCGACACCGCCACCGCCACCGAGGAGCCGCATTGATCATCGACGCCTACAACACCACCCAGGACGTGCGCGGTCGCTCCGACTACCTCACCGGAGCCCGCAAGGGCGAGGCGCCCCCGCCGTACAAGCCCTTTGAGCCGCGCCGGATCCTCGACCGGATGGACGCCGCCGGGGTGGACATGGCGATGGTGTGCTCGCTCGCCCAGCGCATCGAGAACGACTTCATCGCCTCGCTCGTGGCCGCTCACCCGGACCGGTTCTTCGGCTTCGGCCAGGTGCTGCCGCAGGCGGACGACGCGATCGAGGAGATCGACCGGATCGCCGACGCCGGCCTGGTCGGCCTGAAACTGCACCCGAGCCTGCACGGCTACCATGTCGCCGACCACGGCCTGCTGGACCCGGTGTTCGAGGCCTGCGCCAGACGCGGACTGATGGTCCTGGTCAACGCGCTCGACGACGCCTTCTGCGCGCCGCTCGCCATCGAGGAGATCGCCCGCGACCACCCCGCGGTGCCGACGGTCATCGCGCACATGGGCGCCGTGTGGAACGTACCCGAAGCCATCATCGTGGCCGAACGGCAGCCGCACGTCTATCTGGAGACGTCCGCGACGCTGATGAGCGACGTGAAGCGGGCCTACGCCCGGCTCGGGCCCCGGCAGATCCTGATGGGCAGCGAGTGGCCGGGCTCCGACTTCGACCTGGAGCGCATGAAGATCGCCAAGGCGGTCGAGGACGAGAAGGACCGGGCGCTGATCGAGGGCGGCAACATGGCCCGTCTGCTGGGGCTGGAAGCATGAGCACCGCCCCCGTCGCCGTCCCGCCGGAGATGAGCGCCGACGACGCCGAACTCCTCACTGTGGCACAGGCGTTGCTGTCACGTGTGTGGCAGGCGGACCGGCACGAGGTGGCCACCGCGCTGCGTACCGCGGACGGCCGGATCCACACCGGCGTCCATGTCGAGGGCTCCTGCCGGCGCAGTTCGATCTGCGCGGAGGGCGTCGCCCTGGGCACCGCGCGGGGCGCGCTCGCACCCGGTGCGCCGCTCGCGGTCACGTCGGTGGTGTCGGTGCAGATCAAGCCCGCGGGCCGGTTCCGGATCATCGCGCCGTGCGGGGTGTGCCGCGAACTCATCAGCGACTACGGCCCGGACACCGTCGTGTGGATCACGACCGTGGACGACGACCGGCCGGTGCCCGTGCGTGCCCTGGACCTGCTGCCGGAGAAGAGCCGGCGCCGCTGGTGAGCGCCCCCAAGTCCCCCTGAGGAAAGGAGAGTCATGTCGTCCGTCATCACGGGGCCGCACGGCCTGCGCGTGCCCACCGGGCTCGACGTACCCGCGCTCGCGGCCCAACTCGGCGGCACCGGTACGCCGTTGCCGTGGGAGGAACTGACCTGGCCGGAGGCCGAGACCGCCGTCGCCGGACGGGACGCGGTCATCATCCCGGTCGGTGCCACCGAACAGCACGGCCCGCATCTGCCGCTCGCCGTGGACACCCTGATCTGCGAGGCGGTCGCCCTGGGCGTGTCCGCGCTGACGGGCGTACCGGTGCTGCCCCCGCTGAGCTTCGGGGTGTCCGCCTCGCACGGTGGCTTCGCCGGCACCGTGGCGCTGCGCCCCGAGACCCTGATCGCCGTCGTGGAGGACGTGATCGACTCGCTGTACGAGAGCGGGGTACGGCAGTTCGTCCTGCTGAACGGCCACATCTGGAACAACGGCGCGCTCGACGTGTCCGCCGAGAAGCTGAGGGTGCGTCATCGAGACGCCCGGGTACGGGCGTTGGGGTATGTGACCATGTACCCGGGGCCCGAGGTCGACGGCCATGTCACCTACGGCCGCGCGTTGATGCACGCCAACTTCTTCGAGACGTCGGTGATGCTGCACCTCGCCCCCGACCTGGTGCGGATGGAGCGGGCCACCTCGCACGTCGACGTGGACTCCTTCTGGGACTACCGCATGGACCAGGTCAGCGAGACCGGGGTGTGGGGCAGGGACGTCACCGAGGCGAACGCGGCCCATGGGCGCGCGGAGTTCGACCGCTGTGTGCTCACCACCGCCCGCGCGGTCTCGGCCGCCGTACGCGAAACCTGGCCCGACGCGGCACACCGGCCCGGCGATCCCGCCTGACTTCCGGTCCCGCCCGGCGCGCCGGCCCGGCAGTCCCGACCTGCCTCCTGGCCCAGCCCGGCACAGCGATCCAGCCCGGCCCCGGGCGACCGCCCTACAGCCACCGATCCGCCTGCCTCTGCCCAGCCGCCCAGTCCCCTGTGGGCCGGGACACGGCCGGGCGGCGGAACGAACCACGAGGAGAACACCTTGGACCCCAGCATCACCCTGCCCCGGCTGCCGGAGTGCGAGCCCATGCTCATCGGCGGCGAGTGGACCACGGGGGTCTCGACGGGGCGGATCGAGGTCCTCGACCCGGCCACCGGAACCCGGCTGACCAGCGTGGTCGGCGCAGGCGGCGCGGACGTGGACGCCGCGGTGTCCGCCGCTGCCGCCGCACACCGCGACGGGCGTTGGCGGAACCTGCCGCCCCGGCGGCGCCGGGACGTGCTGCTACGGCTCGCGGACCTGGTGGAGCGGGACGCCGAGGCACTGGCGGTCCTGGACACCCTGGACAACGGCAAGGCCGTCGAACGGGCCCGCGGCGACGTGGAACTGGGTCTCCAGGCGATCCGGCACTTCGCGGGCACACCCACCCGGCTGACCGGCACCGTCCACCCGGCCGGACCCGGCCGGCACGTGTACAGCGTGCGGGAGCCGGTGGGCGTGGTGGCCGCCGTACTGCCCTGGAACTTCCCCTTCATGATCGCCGCCTGGAAGCTCGCCCCGGCCCTGGCCGCGGGCTGCACGGTGGTGGTCAAGCCCGCCGAGCAGACACCGCTGACCGCGCTGCGGCTGGCCGCGCTGTGCCTGGAGGCGGGCGTGCCCGAGGGCGTCGTCAACGTGCTGACCGGTGACGGGCGTACCGGGGCGGAACTGGTCGCGCACCCCGGGGTCGCCAAGGTCTCGTTCACGGGATCCACCGATGTAGGGCGGCTGATCATGGCCGCGGCGGCGCCCTCGGTCAAACGGCTCACTCTCGAACTGGGCGGCAAGTCCGCCAACATCGTGTTCGCCGACGCCGACCTGGACGCCGCCGTACCGGCCGCCGTACGCGCGGTGTTCGGGCACTCCGGGCAGATGTGTACGGCGGGCAGCAGACTGCTGGTGCAGCGCTCGGTGCTCAAGGAGTTCCTCGACCGGATGCTGCCGGCCGTGGAGGCCCTCAGGATCGGTCCCGGTCTGACCGGCGGGATCAACATCGGCCCGCTCGTCTCGCAGGAGCAGTTCGACCGTGTCACCGGCTACCTGGAACTCGGCCGCGACGAGGGCGCTCAGGTGGCCACGGGCGGCGAACCGCTGCCCGGGCCCGGCTGGTTCGTGCGGCCCACGGTGTTCACCGAGGTCACGCCGGACATGCGGATCGCCCGGGAGGAGATCTTCGGCCCGGTCGCCGCCGTCCTGCCCTTCGACACCGAGGAGGAGGCGATCGCCCTCGCCAACGACAGCGACTACGGGCTCGCGGCGGGCGTGTGGACCACCGACCTCGGCCGCGCGCACCGCGCGGCGGCGGAACTCCAGGCGGGCACCGTGTGGGTGAACACCTACAACGAGTTCGACCCCGCCGTGGCGTTCGGCGGCACCAAGCAGTCCGGGCTGGGCCGGGACCTCGGCGACGCGGCCGTCGACGGGTTCACCGAGCTCAAGAGCATCACGATCGCACTGTGAACGCCCCCGTGACAGCCGCCTCGCCCACCCCCACCACCGCCCTCGACGTGGCCGCCGAGCGGGCCCGCACCCCCGGCTGCGCCACCGGCCACCACTTCAACGCCGCCGGCGCCGCCCTGCCGGCCACCGACACGGTCGACGCGGTCATCGCCCACCTGCGCGCCGAAAGCCTTTACGGCGGCTACGAGGCCGCCAAACTCGCCGCCGCCGACCTGGCCGCCGTCTACGCGCACACCGCGACCCTGCTCGGGGTCGACGCCGACGAGGTCGCACTGGTCGAGAGCGCCACCGCGGGCTGGCAGCGCGTCGTCTCGGCGCTCCGGCTGCGGCCCGGCGACCGGGTGCTGGCCGCCCGCTCCAGCTACGTCAGCAGCGCCCTGCACCTGCTGGCCGCCGAGCGCGACACCGGCGTCCGCGTCGAGGTGCTGCCCAACGGCCCCGACGGGGCGACGGATCTGGAGGCCCTGGACCGGGCACTGCGCGCCGGCCCGGCCGCCCTGGTCACCGCGGCGCACGTGCCGACCTCCTCCGCGCTGGTCGAACCGGCCGCCGGGATCGGCACGCTGGCCGCCGCCCACGGGGTGCCGTTCCTCCTAGACGCCACCCAGTCGCTGGGCCAGCTGCCGGTCGACATGGCCGCGCTCGGCTGCGATCTCCTGATCGGCACCGGACGCAAGTTCCTGCGCGCCCCGCGCGGCACCGGCCTGCTGGCCGTGCGCCGCCCCCTGCTGGACACCCTCGCCCCACACGCCCCGGATGTGCGCGGGGCCCGCTGGACGGCCGAGCGGAGCTGGGAACTGGCCCCGGACGCACGGCGGTTCGAGCTGTGGGAGGCCGCCCACGCGCTGCGGCTCGGCCTCGGCTCGGCCCTGGCCGACCTGCACACGCTCGGACCCGGCGGCGTCTTCGCGCATCTCGCCGCGCTCGCGGCGACACTGCGTGCGCGCCTCGGCGCGCTCCCCGGCGTACGGGTCACCGACCCGCCCGCGGCGGGCGGCGCCATCGTCACCTTCGTCGTGGACGGCCTCGACGCGGGCGAGGTGCAGCGGCGACTGGCCCTGCGCCGGGTCCACCTGATCGCCGTCCCGGCCGACCACGGCCGCTGGGACATGGACCCGCGCGGTCTCGCGAAGGTGGTACGCGCCTCGGTGCACGTCTACACCGACGACGGCGACCTGGACGCCCTGGTCGAGGCCGTGGCCGAGATCTCGTCCGGCACCCGCGGCAACGGGCCGTCGGTGTCCGTACCGTCCCCGTCAAAGGCACCGGCACCGCAGGACTCCCCGGTGGTTGCTCCGGCGGGACGCCCCGCCGTGCGCCGTCACGATGTCGTGGTGGTCGGGCTCGGTGTGCACGGCAGTGCGGCGCTGCGGCAGCTGGCCGAGCGCGGGCTCGACGCGCTGGGGCTCGAACAGTTCGCGCTCGGGCACGACCTGGGCTCCTCGCACGGCGAAACCCGGATGATCCGCCGCGCCTACCCGCACCCCGACTGGGACGGCCTGGTCGACACCGCCTACCGTGCCTGGGCCGAGTTGGAGGAGGCGTCGAAGACCCGGCTGATCGAGGTCACCGGCGGTCTGTACGCCGCGCCGCAGGACCGGCCCGATCCCCTGCGGGGCCCCGGCTGCCGGGAGGTGGGCGCCGAGGAAGCGGGCCGGATCTTCCCCGGGCTGCGACTGCCCGAGGGGTTCACGGCCGTGCACGACCCGGCCGCCGGGATCATCGACGCCCAGGAGACCCTGCGTGCCCAACTCGCCCTCGCCGAACGGGCGGGAGCCCGGATCGCCGACCGCACGCCGGTCACCGCATGGCATCCGGACGCCGACGGGGTCGTCGTGCGCACGGCGGCCGGTGAGGTCCACGCCCGGCGGCTGGTCCTGTGCGCCGGTCCCTGGACTTCGCAGCAACTCCCGTCACTCGCAGTACATCTGACGGTCACTCGGATCGTGAACGCCTACTTCGCCGCCGACCCCTTCGGGCCATTGGGACACGGCGGGCTGGGGAGCTTCTCCGTCGACCTGCCGGAAGGGCTGCTGTACGGATTTCCGGCCGCCGACGGCCGGGGCCTGAAGGCAGGGCTCGACTCGGGTCCGGCGTGGGACCCGGCGGCCGCCAGACCCGCCGCGACCGAGGCCGAACTCGCCCTGCTCGCGGGCGCCGTGGCGCGGGTGCTGCCCGGCGCCGGCCCGGTGACCGAGAGCCTGACCTGCCTGTACACGATGACCGCGGACCGGCGCTTTCTGGTCGGTGAGGTGCCCGGAGTGCCGCAGGCCCTGGTGGCCTCCGCCTGTTCCGGGCACGGCTTCAAGTTCGGTCCGGCGATCGGTGCCGCCCTGGCCGACCTGGTGTGTGGACTCCCGCGTCCTGACCTGGGCTTCCTGTCCCCGGCGCGGCTGGCTCCCGGTGGTGCCCGGTGAGGGCCGGCACCGGGGCGCCCCGGTGCGGCTCAGCCGCTGAACACCGTCCGGGAACGTCGTTCGTACCAGGCCGTCAGGTGTTCGCCCGCGCTGATGACGTGCTCCCGCATCGACTCCTGCGCCCGGTCCTCGTCCCGGTCGGCCAACGCGGCCACGATGGCGTCGTGCTGACGGACGTTCAGCTGCCGGTGGCGTTCGTCGCCGGCCAGGGCCAGCGAGGACACGTTGCGCGGGAAGCTCTCGTTGATCCGGTCGATCATGCGACTGAGCCAGGGGTTGTCGGCCGCCGCGCAGACCACGGTGTGGAAGCAGTCGTTGGCCTCCGTAGTGGCGAGCGGTCCCTCCGGCGGGGTGGCGGCGCCCTCCGCCGCCGCGCGCAGCACGTCGTTGTGGCGGCGCAGTTCGGCGAGCTGGCTCTCGGTGATCCGGGCGGCGGCGCGCCGGGCGGCCAGGGCCTCCAGTTCCGCGCGCACCTCGTACGCCTGCCGCACCTCCCACGGCGCCGGCACCCGTACCACCGCGCCGCGGTGCGGCTGCATCTCGATCAGCCCACCGTGCTGCAACTGGCGCAGCGCCTCGCGCACCGGGGTACGGCTGACGCCGAACTCGGCGGCCAGCGCCGCCTGGCGCAGCGGTTTCCCGATGGGAAGCTCGCCGTTCATGATCCGCGTGCGGATGCGGGCGGCGATGTCGTCGACGAGGGCGCCTTCGTCGGTCTGGGACGTCATCGGAGTGGGTCTCACCCTTCTCGGGGCTGGCGGGGACTGGTGGGGGCCGCGCGGTGGTGGAGCAGTCTGTCACGCCGTCGACTCGCACCATCCATCGACTTTGGATCCATTAACAGAGTAACCGCATCCAATAGGAGCCTGTCATGAACCTGGACGTCACCAAGGCGATCGACGTCTCCGTGCCCATCCACCCCGGCATGCTGCACTGGGGCCGCAGGCCCGAGGTGGAGGTCGTCGAGTCGCGTACCGCCGGTGACGCGTCGAACGTCAGCCGCTGGCGTATCGGTGCCCACACCGGCACGCACATCGACGCCCCGGCCCACTTCGTGGACGGCGGCAAGACCGTCGACCGGCTCGACCTGTCGGCCCTCAACGGGACCGCCCGGGTGCTCGACCTCACCCACGTCAAGGAGCAGATCACGGCCGCCGACCTCGATGCGGCCGGGCTCGGCACCGAGGAACGGGTACTGCTGCGCACCAGCAACTCGCAAGGCGTGCTGCGCAGCCCGTGGAAGGCACGGCAGTGGGTCGGACTGGCCCCGGACGGCGCGGAGCGGCTGATCGAGGCGGGGGTGCGCACGGCCGGCATCGACTACCTCAGCATCGAGGCCGTCGCCTACACCACGCACTGGGAGACGCACCAACTGCTGTGCGGGGCGGACGTGCTGATCCTCGAAGTGGTCGACCTGCTGCGCACCCCGGCCGGTGTCTACGACATGCTGTCCCTGCCGGTGCCGCTCCAGGGCGCCGAGGCGGCCCCCTCCCGCACCCTGCTGCTGCCCCGGGACGCGACGTGAGCCCCGGCGACGGGCTGATCCTCGCCGCTCCGCACCCCGCCGCGCTGGACGCGGCCGGACGGTCGGCCCGGCGCGGCGGCAACGCGGTCGACGCGGCGCTGGCCGCCGCCGCCGCGCTGACCGTCGTCTACCCCCACCAGTGCTCCCTGGGCGGCGACCTGATCGCCCTGGTGCACACGCCCGACGGCACCGTCCGGGCGGTCCTCTCGGTCGGCGCGGCGGCCCGGGACGTGGACGTCACGGCGCTGCGTGCGGCGGACCGGCGCATGCCGGCGCAGGGCCCGCAGACCGTGACCGTGCCCGGCGTGGTCGCGGGCTGGGCGGCGCTGGCGCAGGCGTACGGCACACCGGGCGCGCTGCCCGCCGCACTGCGGGACGCCGCCGGCCTCGCGCGCGAAGGGGCCACGGTCTCCGCAGGGCTGGCCCGCGCGGTACGGGAGCGCGCGGCGCGGGTCGCGGCCGACCCGGGCCTGTCCGCCCTGCTGACCGGTCCTGACGGCCGCCCGGTGGGCGAGGGCGCCCCGCTCCCGCAGCCGCGCCTGGCCCGGGTCCTCGACCAACTCGCCGAAGACCCCGTGTCGTTCTACCGCGGCCCGGTCGCCCAGGCGATTGCCGCCGGTCTGCGCCGCCTCGGAAGCCCGCTCACCGCCGCCGACCTGGCCGCCCACGAAGCGGAGTCCGCCGAGCCGTTGAACGTCGAGGTGGCGGGCGCCACCTGGTGGGCCGCTCCGCCACCCAGCCAGGGCGCGGTACTGCCCGCGCTGCTCAGGGCGGCGGCGGGCGCGGCGGGACTGCCGGAACCGGAACGCACCCTCTTGCTCGCCGCCCGCTCCCTCGACGCTTCGGCCGCCCGCGACCGGCTGCTCGGCGACCCGCACGGGCAATCGCTGGACCTGGCGGGCCTGCTGGATCCGGCGCCGCTGGCGGGCGCGGTCCCACCCGAGCCGCCGATACGACCGTCCGGAGACACGGTCGCGGTGACGGCCGTGGACTCCTCGGGGCTGGCCGTGTCGCTGATCCAGAGCGTCTACCAGACCTTCGGCTCGGGCCTGTGCGAGCCGGACACCGGCATCGTGCTGCACAACCGGGGCTCGGCGTTCAGCCTGGAACCCGGCCATCCCGGCGTCCTGCGGCCGGGTACG
Organism: Streptomyces sp. NPDC048288; assembly: GCF_043201555.1. Lineage (NCBI taxonomy): Bacteria > Bacillati > Actinomycetota > Actinomycetes > Kitasatosporales > Streptomycetaceae > Streptomyces > Streptomyces sp. NPDC048288. The sequence goes on along the minus strand of NZ_JBICZD010000018.1, from coordinate 162,804 downwards.
CGTCCGCCGCACACGCTGTGCCCGGTGATCGGTCGCTCCGGTGCGCTGCTGCTGGCGGCGGGTTGCCAGGGCGGCCGGGCCCAACCGCAGATCCTCGCCCAGACCCTGCCCCGGCTCGCCGACCCCGCCGCCGATCCGGCCGCCGTGCTGGGCAGTCCGCGCTGGGTGACCGGCGCCCGCGACATCGGCTTCGAGGAACCGACCCTGCTGGCCGAGCCCGGCTCTCTCCCGACGCCGATGGACGCTCCGCTCCTGGGACTTCCGGTCGCCGTCACCGCCGGTCCCACCGATCTGGCCGGCCACACCCAGGTGGTGCGACTGGTCCGGGACGGCCGCCTGGACGGCGCCTCCGACCCACGCGCCGACGGCGGCACCGTACGCCACACCCCTCACACCGCGCCGGTCGGCGCAGGCCACCGCCCCGGCACATCCCCGGACACCCCAGCCGCCGCGACCCGCCACGACCGCACCGCCGCGCGCCCGAAGCCCCCGACCACAGCCCACGACAACCGCACCGCCACAAACCCCGACCACCCAGCCGCACCTCACCACAGCCGCACCGGCACATTCCCGGAGCCCTCGGTCGGATCTCACCAAAGCCGCACCGGCGCATCCCCGGAGCCCCCGGCCGCACCCCACCACAACCGCACCGGCGCAAGCCCCGACCACCCCGCCGTACCCCACCACAACCGCCCCGACACCCCCGCGCCGGCCATCACCCGCACGCCCCCGGAAGGACAGCGCCCATGAGTACCCTCGCCCCCCGGCCCGTCGCCGTACCGGCACCGCATCCGCTGGACCCGCTGACGGCCGCCGAACTCGCCGTTGCCGTCAAGGTGTTGAAGGCGGATCCCAGGGTCACCGAGGACGCGCGGTTCTGGGGCGTGGCCCTCGACGAGCACCATGCGCGTACGGCCGGTCCGGACGAGGCACGGCGGGCCCGCGCCGTCGTGATCTGCCCCTCGGCCCGACTCGCCTACGAGGTCGCTCTCGAACTCGGTGAGAAGCCGCAGTCCACGGCGTGGCGCGAGCTGGACGTGCGGAGCCCGGGCTGTTCCTCGGAGGAGGCCCGGCAGGCCGCCGCAGCGTGCCGGGCGGATCCGCGGTTCCGGGAGGCGCTGGCGCTGCGCGGCATCCACGACGTGTCGCTGGTGATGGTCGACCCGGAGTCGATCGGCGGCTTCGAACCGCCCGCGTACCCGGGCCGCCGCCTGACCTGGGGCAGCGTGTGGCACCGCGAGTCCGAGGACGACAACGGCTACGCCCGGCCCGTGCAGGGCGTCGTACCGATCATCGACATGGAGTCGATGGAGGTGCTGCACATCGAGGACCACGGGATCGTCCCGCTGTCGGGGGAGTCCGGGGTGTTCGCGGCGGGAACCGTGCCGGGGCGCGCGGGGCTGCGGCCTCTGGAGGTGGTCCAGCCCGACGGGCCGAGCTTCACCGTGACCGGGCAGCGGGTGGACTGGCAGGGCTGGTCGGTGCGGGTCGGCTTCTCCCACCGCGAGGGCCTGGTCCTGCACGACCTGTCCTTCGACGCGGGCGGCAAGGGGCCGCGCACAGTGATCCGCCGGGCCGCCGTCAACGAGATGTACGTGCCGTACTTCGACACCGCCTCCACCCAGTACCGCAAGAACTTCTTCGACTGGGGCGAGTACGGCGCCGGCCCGCTCACCAACTCCCTCGCCCTCGGCTGCGACTGCCTCGGTGTCATCCACTACTTCGACGCCGCCGTCCTCGGCGGCGACGGCGTGCCCCGGGTCATCCCCAACGCGATCTGCATGCACGAGGAGGACGACGGGATCCTCTGGAAGCACCACGACGGCCGCACCGGCCGTACGGAGGTGCGCCGCTCCCGCCGCCTGATCATCTCGGCGTTCGCCACGGTCGCCAACTACGACTACGGCTTCTACTGGTCCCTGCACCAGGACGGCTCGGTCATGCTGGAGATCAAGATGACCGGCATCCTGTCGGCGACCGGTGTCACGGAGGACGAGGAGACGCCGTACGCCCGGCGGGTCGCCCCGAACGTGGCCGTCACCAACCACCAGCACTTCTTCGCCGTACGGCTGGACATGGCCGTCGACGGGACGGCGAACCGGCTGGTCGAGGTGACCGCCGAGCACGAGAGCGACCCCGCGCTCGACCCCTACGGCAACGCGGCGCGGACCGTGCTGCGGCCGGTCCTGCGGGAGTCGGAGGGCGGGCGGTCCACCGACCCCTCCCGGGCCCTGCACTGGCGGGTGGAGAGCACCGAGGCCCGCAACCGGATGGGCGAGCCGACCGCCTACCGCGTGCACGTGGAGAACACGGCGGTGCTGCCGGTCCGGCCGGACAGCGTGTGCGCGCGACGGGCGCCGTTCGTGGCGAAGCAGTTGTGGGCGACGGAGTACGACCCGGCGCGGCGGTTCGTCGCGGGGGAGTACCCCAACCAGGCCGAACCCGGCGCGGACGGGGTCCACCGCTGGCAGCAGGAGGACCGCTCGCTGGACGGCACGGAACTGGTGCTGTGGGCGACGGTCGGCTCGCACCACTTCCCGCGCCCCGAGGAGTGGCCGGTGATGCCGGTGGCCCGCGCCCGGCTGCGCCTGGAGCCCGACGGCTTCTTCGACCGCAACCCCGCCCTGGACGTGCCCGCCCCGGTCTCCTGCCACGCTCCGGCCCCTGCGGCGGACGCCGGCGGCGGCCACTGCTGCGGATGACGGCCGGGAACCGGCCGCGCGGAGGCGGCGGGCGGTGGCTGGGGTGGCTGGGGTGACCGGCGGCACCGCACTGACCGGCGGCAGCCATGTCGACCACATCGATATCGATGCCGGCGGTCACGCGGCACACGCCTCGCAGGGAGCGGTCGCCCTCGGACTGCTGGGCGCGGTCCTGGCCTGCACGCTGGTGTTCGCCTGGCCCGCGCTGCGGGTCGCGCTGGCGCCCGAGGCGCGGCGGCTCACCGGGCGTTCGATGCTCGCGGCGGCGGCCGCCGGCTGCGCGCTGGGGGTACCGCTCGCGCTGACGTGGCCGCCGACCGCCGTCGACCCCCACGTGTGGGGGATGATCCGCTTCGAACTGCTGGCGGTCCTCGGCCCCGCGCTGCTCGTCCACGCGGTCCGCGCGACCGGACCGGCGGCGCGGCGGCGGTACCGGGGGGCGTCCCTGGGGGCGGTCGTGTGGACGGTGTCGGCGTACGCCTGGCACCTGTCCCCACTGCACCTGCTGGACGGCCCGGGAGCCGAGGCGGCGCGGTCGTCCACCTGGGTGGCGGCGGGCCTCCTGCTGTGCCTCCCCGTGTCGGCCCGCCCGGTGCCGTTCCTGGTGGCGCACCTCGCCGTGCTGCCGTTGGCGGCGCTGATGGCGGTCACCGGGCGGGGCGGGGCCGGCCTGCTGATGGCGGTCGTGGACATGGCCATGGCCGGGTGCCTGCTCGCCGGCCGTTACACCGGCGTAAATATTGGATCCAATCCATGGCTATATGGATCCTCCCTTCGTTACGGTCTGCGTGACCGGGACAGAAAGGCGTCAGATGCGCGAGGAAGAGAACGTGCGGCTCACGAGGACCGGTCCGGGCACGCCCGCCGGGGACTGGATGCGCCGCTACTGGCAGCCCGTCGCCCTGAGTGAGGAACTCGACGGCGTACGGCCCCTGGTGGCCCCGAAGGTGCTGGGGCAGGACCTGGTCCTGTTCCGGGACGGGGACGGTGAACTCGGCCTGGTGGACCGGGGCTGTCCGCACCGGGGAGCCGACCTGGCGCTCGGCCGCCTTGAGAACGGCGGACTGCGGTGCTGCTTCCACGGCTGGCTCTTCGGCCGGGACGGCGCCTGCCTGGACACCCCGGCCGAACCGACCGGTGGCAACCTCACCGCCCGGGTCCGGCTGGGCAGTTACCCGGTCCGCGAGGTCAACGGGGTGATCTGGGGCTACCTCGGCCCCGGTGAGCCGCCCGAACTGCCCGCCCTGGACTGCTTCGAGGCCCCCGCCGGGCACACGTTCGCCTGGAAGGGCCTGCTGGAGTGCAACTGGCTCCAGGCCCTGGAGGTCGGCATCGACCCCGCGCACGCCTCCTACCTGCACCGCTTCTTCCAGGACGAGGACCCATCGGAGAGCTACGGCAAGCAGTTCCGGGCCGCCTCGCAGGGCACCGACCTGCCGATGACGAAGATCCTGCGCGAGTACGGCCGCCCCGACATCGACGCAGTCCGCACCCCCTACGGCATCCGGATCACGGCGCTGCGGACGCTCGACGGCACCGACACCGAGGGCCGCCCCATGGACGGCAGCCGCACCCACGTCCGCGTCACCCACCAGGTCTTCCCGCACGGGTTCCACATCCCGCTCGACGCCGAGACGGCCATCACCCAGTGGCACGTGCCGATCGACGACACCTCCTGCTACTGGTACGCCCAGTTCACCAGCGTCGGCGGTCCGGTCGACCGGGCGGAGATGCGCCGCCAGCGCGTGGACGCCGTCACCCTGCCCGACTACCGCCCGCGCTTCGGCCGTTCCAACGGCTACGGCTACGACCCCGCCGAGCAGCTCACCACCACGTACACCGGCCTCGGCACCGACATCAACGTGCACGACCAGTGGGCGGTCGAGGGCCAGGGCGCGATCCAGGACCGCACCCGCGAACACCTGGGCCGCTCCGACAAAGCGATCGTCATGTACCGGCGGATGCTGGGCGAGGCGATATCGGCCGTCGGGCGCGGCGAGGACCCGCCGCTGGTGCTGCCCGCCGACCGCGCGGCCGAAGTGCGCGGTCCCGTCACGCTCGACGGCATCGGCCCCACTGAGGGATGGGCGGAGCACTGGGCGGCCGTCACCGCGAAACAGCGGGCGGAGAGCGGCTGGGCCCGGCCGGCCGGAACGGACGGCTGAGCGGCGTGGACTTCGTCGAACGTCACGCGGGCTGGACGGCCGCGCAGTCGGCCGCCGCCGAGGAGATCCGCGACCGCGCCGAGGGCGGCGGGCTGAAGGTGGTGCGGCTCGTCTTCGCCGACCAGCACGGGCTGCTGCGCGGGAAGACCGTCACCGCCTCCGAGGCGCCCACCGTGCTGCGCGAGGGCACCGGCATCGCCTCCTCGCTGCTGGCCAAGGACACCTCGGGCCGTACCGTGTTCCCGCTGTTCACCAAGGAGACCCCGCTCGGACTGCCCGAACTGCGGGGCGCCGCCGACATGGTGATGGTGCCCGACCCGCTCACCTTCCGGATGCTGCCGTGGTCCCCGGGCACCGGCTGGCTCCTGTGCGACCTGCGGTTCACCTCGGGCGCCCCGGTCCCGCTGTGCACGCGCGGGCTGCTGCGCTCGGTCCTGGAGCAGACCGGCGGCCTCACCTACCGCACCGGCCTGGAGGTGGAGTTCCACCTGTTCCGCCTCGACGACCCGCGGCTCGGCCCGGCCGACCTCGGCCAGCCGGGCGCGGCGCCCGAGGTGGGCATGCTCAACCACGGCTACCAGTATCTGAGCGAGTTGCGCTACGACGAACTCGACCCGATGCTCGACGTGTTGCGCGGCACCCTTGAGGAGCTGGGTCTGCCGTTGCGCACCCTGGAGGTCGAGTTCGGGCCGAGCCAGGTCGAGCTGACCCTGCGGCCCGCCGACGGACTGGGCACGGCGGACGCGATGGTGCTGCTGCGCAGCGCCGTCAAGCAGGTCGCCGCCCGGCACGGCCACCACGCGACCTTCATGTGCCGACCCCATCTGCCCGGGGTGTTCTCCAGCGGCTGGCACCTGCACCAGAGCGTGCTGCGCGACGGGGTGGGCATCTTCGCCCCGGAGCCCGGTACGGCTGCCGGTACCGAGGCCGGTGCCGCTGTCGGCGGGCCGGGGCTGTCGCCGTACGGGACCGCGTTCCTGGGCGGGCTGCTGCGCCACGCCCGGGCCACCAGCGCGTTCTCGACGCCCACCCTCAACGGCTTCAAGCGGTTCCGGTCGCTGTCGCTGGCGCCCGACCGCGCGGTGTGGGGGCGCGACAACCGGGGCGCGATGGTCCGGGTCCTCGGCGACGGCCCGTCGTCCACCCGGCTGGAGAACCGCATCGGTGAACCGGCCGCCAACCCCTACCTCTACCTCGCCTCCCAGCTCGCTGCCGGTCTCGACGGGGTGGCGCGCGGCCTGGACCCGGGTCCGGCGGCCGACGAGCCGTACGCGACGCGGGCGGAGCCGCTGCCGCGCTCCCTCGGCCAGGCCCTCGACGCACTGGAGGCCGACGAGGCCCTCGGGGACCGTCTGGGCAAGGACTTCGTGGCCTACTACACGAGCGTCAAGCGGGCCGAGCTGGCCCGCTTCGACCAGGAGGTCACCGACTGGGAACAACGGGAGTACTTCCGTGTCTTCTGACCTGACCCCGCCCGCGCCCCCACGGCTTCTGGTCCGTCAGAGCCGCTGGATCGCCGAGGACGTCGTCGAGCTGCGACTGGTCCGGCGGGACGGTCTGCCGCTGCCGCCGTGGGAGCCCGGCGCCCATGTGGAGCTGACCCTCCCCTCCGGTCTGCGCCGCACCTACTCGCTGTGCGGGGACCCGGCGGAACGCGCCGCCTGGACGGTCGCCGTGCATCTCGCGCCGGCCGGGAGGGGCGGATCCCGGGAGATCCACACCACGGCACTGGTCGGCCGGGAACTGTCCGTCGAAGGCCCGGTCAACCGGTTCCCCCTGCTTCCCGCCCCCGGCTACCTCCTGCTGGCCGGCGGCATCGGCGTCACCCCTCTGCTGTCCATGGCCAGGGCGCTGGCCGCCGGTGCGCTGCCCTGGCGCCTCGTCCTGGGCGCCCGCGACCGCTCCCGCCTCGCCTACGCCGAGGAGCTGACCGCGCTCGGCGGCGACCGGGTCCGGCTGGTGCCCGAGGACGAGGTGGGCCTGCCCGACCTGGCCGCCGAACTCGCCGCCACCCCGCCGGGACACGCCGTGTACGCGTGCGGCCCCGCGGCGATGCTGGACGCGGTGACGGAGCTGTGCCGCACGGCCGTACCACCGCGCCCGCTGCACGTCGAACGGTTCGGCCCGGCGGCCGGGGACGGCGAGGATGGGGCGGCGGCCGGGGACGGCGAGGACGGGGCGGCCGACGGGCGGTTCGAGGTCGTGCTCCGCCGGTCGGGGCTGCGGTTCGCGGTCCCGGCGGACCGATCCCTGCTGGAGGCCGTACGCGACCGGTTGCCTGATGTGCCCTACTCCTGCGAGGAGGGCTACTGCGGCAGCTGCGAGACATCGGTCCTGGCCGGTACCCCGGACCACCGCGACTCGGTGATCGGGCCGCAGGAGCGTGCGACCGCCATGACGATGATGATCTGCGTCAGCCGCGCCGCCTCACCCGTCATCGAGCTGGACCTCTGAGCCCCGGCCCCGCAGGGCCATCCGACGACTGACGGAGCATCATGACCCGACGCGGTGTACGGCGTGTCCTGCCCCTTCTCCTCGGCTGGGAGGACCTGCCCAGATCGGTGTCGGTGCACGGCGCGCCGTACACGGAACGCGTACGGGAGCCGGTGGCGGGGGTCCTGCTGGAGACCGAGGGCGGGTGGCTGCTGCTGGACACCGGCTTCAACACGGCGCTGCTGCGCGACCCCGCGCTGCGGCGGCGCTACTACCCGTCGCCCTCCTACCAGCCGGAACTCCCCGGTCCCGGCGAGCCCCTGCCGGAGGCGACGGCCGCGGTCGGTGTCGCTCTGGAGGACGTCACGGCCGTCGCCGTCAGCCATCTGCACGCCGACCACGCCGGCGGGCTGAAGCACTTCGCCGGCCGGGTGCCCGTGCACATCCAGCGGGCCGAACTGGAGTACGGACTGTCCGGACGGCCCGAGGTGGAGCGCCAGACGATCTTCCGGGTGGACTTCGACGATCCGCGCATCGACTGGCGGCTCGCCGACGGCGACCGGGAGCTCGCACCGGGCGTCACGGCCGTACTGACCGCCGGACACACCCCGGGCCACCAGAGCTTCGTGGTGGACCTCGCCCGAGGCGGCGGTTACGTGTTCACCTGCGACGCGGCCGACCTGACGGAGAACATCACCGAGGAACGCCCCGCCGGCACCTCGATCGGCGTGCCCCCGGAGGCGACCCTGGAGCCGATCCGGCGCCTCAAGCGCCTGGCGGAGGAGAAGGGCTACGAGCTGGTCCCGGGCCATGACCCGGTTGTCTGGCCGGAGTTGATCGAACGGCTGGCAGGGACCTGACCGGCAGGCTCTCAACCGGTGCCGCGTGACCGGCGCGGAGCCGGGCGCCTGTCTCCCGCGGCCCGGTAGCCGGCCAGGGCCTCCTCGGCGCGGGCCGCGACGTCGGGGATCGCGGGTCCGGTGACGCCGAGGAGCCGCAGCGAGCCGCGCAGGGCGGACCGGGCGTACTGGGCCCGGTTCTCCTCGCCGCCCCAGTGACGCTGGGACACCGACGCCTCGACCAGGGCGAACAGGAGGTCCAGGTCCTCGGCCAGTTCGGCTGCCACCGTTGCGGGGTGGAGCGAGGCGAGAGCCGCGTGGCCGAACTCCCGGTAGACGTCCCGCAGGGCGGTCTGCGCGGACCGCGTGGAGGCGAAGTCGTCCTCCTCCAGTTCCGGCAGGTGGTAGACGACGTGCAGGTTGTGCCGGTCGCTCAGGAGCGTCTCCAGGTCGAAGGCCATCAGCGCGCAGAGCCGCACGGCGGGTTCGAGATCCTGCTCCCGCAGCCACTCCGCGCACTCCAGCGCCGGGGTGACGGTGCTGGAGAGCAGCGAGGCGAGGATCGCCCGCTTGTCGGCGAAGTGGTAGTACATCGTGGACTGCTTGATCCCGACGCTCTCGGCGATCTGACGGGTCGTCGTCTTGGCGTACCCCTGCTCGCCGAACAACTGCGAGGCGGCCTTAAGGATCTCCTCGCGGGTGCTCAGCCCGTTGTGCTGCTTCGGTTCGGAGCGTGGCCTGCCCGGCTTTCCCTCCCGCGTCTGCCGCCGGACGGTCCCGGCGTCCGCCTGCGGGGTGTCGTGTGTCATGCGGCCCTCTCCCGTCCGGCGTCCGACGGCACGTCCGTGTGCCGGACGATCCGCCCGGCCCGGACGACGGTACGGATCGCGCCGGGATCGCCCAGCGCCGCGATGTCGGTGAGCGGGTCCACGCCGGTGACGACGAGGTCGGCCCGCATCCCGGCCCGGACCGTGCCGACCTCGTCGTCCAGCCGGCACATGCGGGCCGCGACCGAGGTGCCCGCGGCGATGGCGGCGGCGGGGGAGAGGCCCAGCTGTACCATCAGGGCCAGTTCACGCAGGTTCCGCCCGTGCGGGGCGATGCCCGCGTCCGTGCCCAGGGCCACGGGGACGCCGCTGGTGAGCGCGGCCGAGAGCCGCTCCAGCGCCGTCTCGCGCATCCGGTGACGGCGCTCCACCTCGTGCGTCGGTCCGTGCTCCGGTGCGGGCCGGGTCAGCGCGGACAGGGTGGGCACCAGATAGGTGCCGCGCTCGCCCATCTCCTCCAGCGTCGGGCCGTCCACCAGGTAACCGTGCTCGATGCTCCGCACACCGGCACGGACCGCCGCCGCGATGCCCGCGGTTCCCTGGGCATGCGCGGCGACACCGACGACGCCCTGGCGTTCCGCCTCCTGCACCACCGCGCGCAGTTCGGCCTCCGTCAGCCCGCCTGCCTCCGGCGCGCTGCGCGGGCTCGACATGCCTCCGGTCGCCGCCACCTTGATCCAGTCGGCGCCCTCCCGCACCACCTCACGGGTGGCCCGTACGAACCCTGCGGGTGAGTCGGCCACCACGCCCGCGCCGGGGCCGGAGTCGAGCGGGGTTCCGCCGACGGTCCGCCAGTCGCCGTGCCCGCCGGTGATGCTGAGGATCCGCAGCGCGATCTGGAGCGCCGGGCCGCGCACGTGTCCGGCCTCGACCGCGCTGCGGAAGCCGGAGTCGGCGCCCGCCAGATCCCGGGCGGTGGTGATGCCCGCGTCCAGCGTCGAGGCGAGCACGGGCACGGAGCGCAGCGTCAGCAGGCTCTCGGGAGCCATGAGCGTGTCGAACCGGTCGGCGTCCGGGCGGGTGCTCACATGCACGTGGCAGTCGAAGAACCCCGGCAGCACGGTGAGTCCGGTGCAGTCGAGGAACCGCAGCCGCTCGGGCCCGGCCGTCGCGGGCAGCGGCAGCGTGCCGGTGGGGGCCACCGCCTGGATGCGTCCGTTCTCCACGAGCACGTCCAGCGCGGGCACCGGCTGGTTCACCGCGCCGTCGATCACGGTCGCGTTCCTGAGCAGCAGCGCGGGAGCGGTCTGCTGTGCGTCCTGCGGCACCTGGGTCCTCTCCACGGTCCGACGGGCCCGGCCGCGAAGGTGCCCGAACGGCACGGCGGTTCGACGCCGGGGCCCGTCACGCTACCAACCGCCCGGCGGGATTTCTATCAGCGACAGAATTTACCGTCCGGCAATGCCGGGCAACGCCCGGGAAACCCTTTCCGGCCAACTCCGCCCTAGGTTTCGGTCACTGACAGGAATCCCCGATCCCTCCGTGCGGCCCGTCCGCCGGATCTCCTCACCGAGAGGGTCCTGATGCGAACCAGCGCCATGACCGCCGCTCCGGCGGGCCGAGACCTCGCCACCGCATCGCGTGGCCGCACCGCCCGGGCCGGCCTCGCCGCCGCAGCCGCCACGGTTCTCACGCTCACCGGCTGCTCGGCCGCCGCGACCGGGAGCGCCGCCGGAACGGACGTCTTCACCGCGGCCGTCGTGCAGACCTACTCCACCCCGCCGGACCCCGACGTGAACTACGACGGTCCCGGTCTGAACATCATCCAGAACGCCTACGAAGGCCTCGTCAAGTACCAGGACGGGAGCGACACGGCGAAGATCGTCCCCGCCCTCGCCTCCTCCTGGAAGGTCTCGGCGGACGGCCTCACCTACACCTTCGTCCTGCGCGACGGCGTCACCTTCCACGACGGCACCCCGCTCACCTCGGAGGCGGTCGCCGCCGCCGTCCAGCGCCGCGCGGCCGTGAACGGCGGCCCTGCCTACATGACGGCCGACGTCACCAAGGTCACCACCCCCGACCAGCACACCGCCGTCCTGACCCTGAAGTCCCGCAACTCCGCCTTCCTCGACTACCTCGCCTCGCCCTTCGGCCTGAAGCTCATCAGCCCCGCCACCCTGAAGAAGCACGCGGGCAAGGACCATGCCCAGACCTGGCTCACCACCCATGACGCGGGCACCGGCCCCTACGAACTGACCTCGGCCAAGACCGGCGCCAGCTACGAACTCACCGCCTACAAGGACTACTGGGGAGCCAAGCCCACCTTCGGCACCGTGGACCTGGAGATCTCACAGAACGCCTCCGCCGCCCAACTGGAGCTGGAACGCGGGCAGATCGACGCCATCCTCGGCAACCTCAACAAGCCCGCGTTCGAGTCGTACAGCGGCAGCAAAGCCGTCACGACCAGCACGTTCCCCAACATGACCACCCAGATGATCTACGTGAACCCGAAGTCCAAGGCCTTCCGGACAGCGGCCCAGCGGGAGCGGCTCTTCTCGGGCATCGACACCAAGAGCATCCTGTCCGACGCCATGGGCAGCCTGGAGGAACCCACCGGCCAGCTCTTCCCGAAGGGCATGCTCGACTCCTCCGCCGACGACCAGGGCATCACCTACGACGACACCGCCCTCGCCGCCCTCGCCCGCACCGCACCCGCCAGGGGCCGCACGGTCCGCGTCGGGTACGCGGCGAGCAGCGCCGACGGCAAGGCGGTCGCCGAGGAACTCGCCTCCCGGATGAACAGCGCCGGCCTCAAGGCCGAAGCCGTCGCCTACGCCGCGGGCTCCATCTACAAACTCACCGACGACCTCGACGCCGCCCCCGACCTCGCGGTCTTCGGCGTCTTCCCGGACGCGGGCCATCCCGACTCCTGGGCCCGCATCATCTACACCCCCAAGGGTGGCCTTGACCTCTACGGCGCCCAGGTCGACGGCCTGACCACCGACCTCGACAAGGCCCTGACCACCACCGGCACCTCCGCCTACACGGCCGTGGCCCGCTCGGTCATCGACTCCCGCTACTGGTTCTCCATCGGCTCCCTCAACACCACCCTGCTCACCGTCCCCGGCATCACCGGCACCCGCAAGGCCCAGAACCTGCTGGAGTACAACGTCCTGCACTTCGCCGCCCTCGGCCGCTCCTGACATGGCGACGGACAACGCGACGGACAACGCGGCGAACAGCTCGGCGGAGACCACCTCGGTCAGGGCTGCGGGTGACATGGTGGCGGCCGAGGCGAGGACCGACGGACCGTCACCGGTGCTCTCGGTGCGCGACCTGCATGTGCACCTCACCCGCGTCGGCCAGGACGTACACGCCGTCCGCGGTGTCAGCCTGGACGTGCGACCCGGCGAGATCGTCGCCATGGTGGGGGAGTCCGGCTCGGGCAAGAGCGTGCTGGGTCTCGCCGCGATGGGACTGCTCCCGCTCCGGTCACGGCCCCACGCCCACGGATCGGTCCTGCTGAACGGCACCGACATGCTCACCGCCGACGACGAGACCCGCCGCCGGGTCCGCCGAGGCCACGTCGGTGCCGTCTTCCAGGACCCGATGACCTCGCTGGACCCCACCATGACCGTCGGCGCCCAACTGGGCGAGGTCCAACGCGACCGGGCCGAACGGGTCCGCCTGCTGACGGCCGTCGGCATCCCCGACCCCGAACAGCGGCTCAAGGCGTTCCCGCACCAGCTCTCCGGCGGTCTGCGGCAGCGCGTGATGATCGCGCTGGCCATCGCCCGCACCCCGTCCCTGCTCATCGCCGACGAACCCACCACGGCACTCGACGTCACCGTCCAGGCACAGATCCTCGACCTGCTCCGGTCGCTGCGCGACGAGATCGGCTGCGCCATGGTGTTCGTCACCCACGACCTGGGCGTGGCCGCGCAGATCAGCGACCGGATCACCGTGATGCGCCGGGGACTCCTCGTCGAGCAGGGCACCACCGAACAGGTGCTCAACGATCCCCGGCACCCCTACACGCAAGGCCTGCTCGCCTCCCGGATCACGCTGGACACCCCCCGGGACCGCCCACTGACCCGACGCACCACCACGCCCGCGGAGCAGGAGGACACGGCCGTGCCCACCGTCGTCGAACTGGCGGGCGGCGGGCACGGCCGGGCCGTGGACGCGGACGGTGTCCTGACCTCGGGCCGTGCCCCGGCGGCCGATCGCGACCTGCCCGCACGCTGGCCCGAGCCGGTCATCGGCGACGAACTCGCCGTACGACTGCGCGGCACCACCCGGGTGTTCCGCTCCGGACCCCCCTGGGCCCGCCGCGAACTGCACGCCCTGCGCGGTGTCGACCTCGACATCGCGCAGGGCGAGGCCGTGGCCCTCGTGGGGGAGAGCGGCTGCGGCAAGTCCACCCTGCTGCGGATCGTCGCCGGGCTCGAACACGCCACCTCCGGCGAGGTGTCGGTGGCCGGCGGCACCCCGCAGATGGTCTTCCAGGGCGCCGGTTCCTCCCTGACCCCCTGGCTAACCGTCGGCGACATGCTGGAGGAGCGCCTGGCCCTGACCGCCTCCGGCCTGGACCGTGCCCGGCGCCGGGCGGCGGTGACGGACGTGCTCGCCACCGTGGGCCTGCCCGCCGACATCGCGGGTGCCCGGGGCGACCAGCTCTCCGGCGGCCAGCGGCAGCGCGCGGCCATCGCCCGCGCGGTCGTCGTGCCGCCGCGCGTCCTGCTCTGCGACGAGCCGACGTCCGCCCTGGACGTGACGCTCGCCGCCACCGTCCTCGATCTCCTCGGCCGGCTCCGAAGGGAGTTGGGCATGTCCGTCCTGTTCGTCACCCACGACCTGGCGGCGGCCCGCCTCGTCGCCGACCGGATCGCCGTGATGCACGCGGGCCGCATCGTCGAGGCGGGCCCCACCGAGCGCGTGTGCACCGAGCCCGCCGAGCAGTACACCCGCGCCCTCCTGGACGCCGTACCCCGACCGCGTCGGCGGCTGACGACGAGGAGCGATCCCGGATGACCAGGGTCAGCCCGGGGCCCGCCAGGACGCGGTGCGCCGCCCCCGGACACCGCACCGACCGTCCCCTCGACGCCGTATCCCGACCCCGCCACCGGCGGCGCACGACGACCGGAGGTCCCCGATGACCGCCCTCGGCTTCCTGACCGGCGGCCGGCAGCGCACCACCGCCACCTCGGCGGCGGGCCGCCTCCGTTCAGCGGCGGGAGACCGACTCGCCCTGGGGGCGCTCGCGGTGCTCGTCGCGCTGGCCCTGCTCGCCCCGCTGGTCAGCCCGCACAGTCCCGTCCTGCGCAGCGGCGAGGCGTTCCTGTCCCCGGGCAGCCCCGGCCACCTGCTGGGCACCGACGCCCTGGGCTACGACCTGCTGGCCCGCGTGCTGTACGGGATGCGGGCCAGCCTGTTCGCCGCGGCCGTCGTGATCGCCTCCGGGGTACTCGCCGGCGGTTTCGTCGGGGTTCTCGCCGGAGCCCTGCCCGGCTGGGCGGACTCGGCGCTCATGCGGGTGACCGACCTGTTCCTGGCCCTGCCGGGGCTCGTCATCGCGATGGCCGTCGCCGCCTCCCTCGGGGCGAGCTACCACAGCGCGCTCATCGGGATCGCGGTCGTGTGGTGGCCGATGTACGCCCGGCTGGTCCGCGGCGAGATCCGCGCCTGGGCGGCCCGCCCGCACCTGGAGGCGGCCCGGCTGGCCGGCGTCCCCTGGGGCCGGCGCGTGGTCCGCCACCTGCTGCCCGGCGTCCGCTCCACGATCGTCGTCGCCGCCAGCCTCGACGTCGGCTCGCTGGTCGTCGCCCTCTCCGCGCTGTCCTTCGTCGGCCTCAGCTCCCCGGCCCCCGCACCGGAACTGGGCGCCATGGCCGCCCAGGGCATGCCGTACCTGCTGACCTCCTGGTGGGTGCCGATCGTGCCGGGCATCGCGGTGATGCTGCTCGCCCTGGTCGCCAACTACGCGGGCGACGCCGTACGCGATCTGCTGCGCCGCCGGTGAACCCGCCCCCGCACCGGAAAGGACCCACCCCGTGACCTTCGCGCTGCGCCGCATCGCGGCGATGCTCGGCGTGCTGCTCGCTCTGACCGTGGCCCTGTTCACCCTGCAGCAGGTGTCCGGCACGGACCCCGCCAAGGCCTACGTCGGCGCCAACGCCTCCCAGGCCGCGCTCGACGCGGCCCGCGCCCGCCTCGGCCTGGACCAGCCCCTCGTGCCCCGCTATCTGCACTACCTGTCCGGCCTGCTCCACGGCGACCTGCAGAACTCGCTGCGCACCCGCACGCCCGTCGCCGCCGACCTCGCCGCCGTACTGCCCGCCAGCCTCGAACTCGCCTGCTGTGTCCTGTTCCTGGCCGTTCTGCTCGCCGCCGTCTTCGCCTACGTCTCGGCGATCGGCGCGCGCGGCGCCGGAATCCTGCGCGCCGTGCTGTTCTCGGGCGCCGCCGCCCCCACCTTCCTGCTCGGCATGGTCGCCGTCCTCGTCTTCTACGGCCGGCTGGGCTGGCTGCCGGCCGGCGGACGCACCTCCTTCCGGGACGCGCCGACCGGTCCGACCGGATTCCTGCTCGTCGACAGCCTCCTGGCCGGACGCCCCGAGGTGTTCGGCGACGCCGTCACCCACCTCGCACTCCCGGCCCTGTGCGCCGCGATCTCGCCCGCCGTCGCCATCGGCCGGGTCCTGGTGGACGGGCTCACCGCCAACCTGGCGGCCGACCACGCCCGCACCGCCCGCGCGGCCGGTCTCACCGAACGCGCGGTCCTGCTGCGGCATGCCGTCCGCAACTCCCTGGGGCCCACCCTGTCCATGGTCGGCATCCAGGCCGGCGCCCTGCTCGCCGGACTCGTCGTGGTCGAGAAGATCTTCGACTGGCCCGGAGTCGGCTCCTACCTGGACGCCTCCGTCGCCGCCGCCGACCTCCCGGGCATCACCGGGGTCGCGCTGCTCCTCGGCGTGGTCTACGTCGTCCTCAACACCGTCGTCGACGTCCTCCAGGTCCTCGCCGACCGCCGCCTGGCCCTCACCTGAGCCCCGTCACACCCGCACCGAGAGGAACCACCCGCATGAACACAGTCGGCAACACCGTGCTGATCGTCGTCGACATCCAGGGCGGAGACGTCGAACCGTCCGCCGCCCGCACCGAGATCCCCCACATGGACGGACGCGCCGAGCGGATGCCCAGGGTGCGCGAACTGATCCGCCGCACCCGCGAACAGGGCATCCCGGTCGTCTGGATCCAGGAGGTCCACAAGCCCAACCTCGTCGACATCGGACGCGAACTCGACGGTTCCGAAGGACCGCACTGCATCGAGGGCTGGCCGGAGACGGAACTGTCCCAGGGCCTGCGGCCGCGCCCCGACGAATTCCTGATCCGCAAGCGCCGCTACTCCGCGTTCTTCGGCACCGAACTCGAGATCGTGCTCAAGGCCTACCGCGCCGAGACCCTCATCCTCATCGGCGGACTCACCGACGTCTGCGTCCACTACACCGCCGTCGACGCCCACCAGCACGACTACCGGGTGCGTGTGGTCACCGACTGCGTCGGCGGATCCAGCAGGGAGGCCCACGACGCGGCACTGCGCGCCATCCACTACCTCCAGCGGGATGCCCTCGTCGAACAGCACGAGGTACTGCGCTGGCTGGACACCGCCGTGCCCAACCCCGAGGTCGAGCGGGCCGACCGCACCCACCTCGCCGGCCGTACCGCATGAGCGAGCTCCGCCGCACCGGGAGGCAACCGTGATCGAGACCGTCCTGGGCCCCGTCGACGCCTCCCTCCTCGGTCCGACCTCCATGCACGAGCACCTCCTGTCCGACGCCCGCGTCCTGCACCGACCCGCACGCGAACCACTCCCCGACGACACCCGGGTCGGCATCGAGAACCTGGGCTTCCTGCACTGGAACCTGCTGGCCCTGGAGGACAACCTCGTCCTGGACGATCCCGTGGCCACCGCCGCGGAACTCGCCCCCGCACGTGCGCTGGGCCAGTCCTGCGCGGTGGACCTCACCACCTTCGGACTGGGCCCCCGCCACCGCGAACTCCCCGCGCTCTCCCGGGCATCCGGCCTGCACGTCGTGACGGGCTACGGCGCCTACCTGGCCCGCTCCCATCCCGAGTGGCTGCGCGCCCTGGACGAACAGGCCCTGGAGAAACTGTTCCACGAGGCACTGACCGACCACATACCCGGCGTCGACTACCGCGCCGGACTCCTCGGCCTCCTCGGCACCGGCGCACCCCTCGACCCCGCCGAACGCCGCGTCCTGCGCGCCGCCGCCCGCGCGGCAGCGCGCTGCGGGGCCGCGGTCGCCGTCCGGCTCGACCCGGGCGCACGCCTCGGCGTCGACGTACTGGAACTGCTGACGGCAGCCGGACTGCCGCCCGAGCGCATCGTGTTCTCCAACGTCGACGAGTTCATCGACCTGCCCTACCTGCGTGAACTCGCGGCCGCAGGAACCACCACGGAATGGTGCTTCGGCAACGAGGCCTACTACCGCGACGGCTACAAGGACCCCACGGACGCCGAACGCCTCGATGCCGCACAGGAGTTCCTCGCCGAAGGCTTCGCCGACCGCATGGTCCTCGGCTGCTCGGTGTGGACCAAGACCCAGCTGCGCCGCTGGGGCGGGATGGGCTACGACCACCTTCTGCGCCGGATCGTCCCGGCCCTCCGCGACCGCGGCGTGCCCCGGCACCTGCTGGACACCCTGCTCGTGGACGGCCCCCGCCGCCTCCTGGACCGGCCCGCCACGACCGCCTGAACCGGCCGCACCCCCTTCCCCGAGGACACGCATGCCCCTTCACACGGTGCTGGGCCCGGTCGACGCCGGCACACTCGGCCCGACCTCCATGCACGAGCACCTCCTCAGCGACCTCAGACTGTGGGCGCGGCCCGCACCGCCGGACGAGGCCCCCCTGACCGGTCCCATCCGTCCGCACGACATGGCCCGGCTGCGCTGGAACGCCCTGTCCGTGCCCGACAACCTCGTCCTGCACGACCCCGAGGTCGCGACGGCCGAACTGACCGCGCTGCGCGCCGCCGGCGGAGCCGCCGTCGTAGAACTGACCCTGGACGGCATGGGCCGCCGCCTGGCGCGGCTGCCCGAGATGTCCCGCCGTACCGGCGTCACCATCTGCGTCGGCACCGGCTGGTACGTCGAGGCCACCCACCCGGAGGAAATCCGGACCGCCTCCGTCGACACCCTCACCGAACGGCTGCTCGCCGATCTGAGCGACGGCATCGACGACACCGGCATCAGACCGGCCCTGATCGGCGAACTGGGCACCGGCCACCCGCCCACCGGGGCGGAACGGCGCGTGGTGGCGGCCGCGGGACAGGCGGCCGCCATCAGCGGGTGCACCGTCAACGTGCACGTCTCCTTCCGCGGCCAGGACGCACTGACCCTCGTCGAACTGCTGCTGGCGCAGGGCATGCGGGCCGACCGCATCGTGCTCAGCCACATGGACGAGGTCCTCGACCGCTCCTACCACCGGGACGCCGCCCAGACCGGAGCCGTCCTGGAGTACGACACCTTCGGCACCGACTTCTTCTACGGCAGCCCCGACCTGCGCTCGCCCGCCGACCACGAACGCCTCGACATGGCCGAGTGGCTGCTCTCGGAAGGCCACACCGACCAGCTCGTGATCGGCTGCGACGTGTGGACGCAGTCCCACCTCCTGCACAACGGAGGCTTCGGCTACGAACACCTCTTCCGCCGCATCGCACCCGCTCTGGAACGCCGGGTCGGTTCCGAGGCCGTCCACCGCATCCTCGTCACCACCCCGCGACGCCTGCTGGACCGCCCGTGAACACCGTCGAGAGCGCGGAGACGCGCGCCGCCCGTCTCGGCCTGGAGATTCCCGACTACCGTGATCCCCCGTACGGAGGCCGCTACGGCACCGTCAAGGCCTTCCACCGCAGCGGACGCCTGCTCTTCCTCAGCGGCTACACACCGGAAGACCGGGCCGGCACCATCCTCCACCCCGGCCGGCTGGGCGACGACCTCACGCTCGGCCAGGGCCGGGAAGCCGCCCGCGCCGCCGCGATCAACGCTCTCGGAGGCATCCGGCTCGCCCTGGGCTCCCTCGACAGGGTCACCTCCATGGTCCGCGCCCTCTGCTTCGTCGTGTGCACCGCCGACTTCGAGGACGTCCACCAGGTCGCCTCCGGCGCCACCGACCTCCTCACCGAGGTCTTCGGTCCCCGCGCGGGCGTCGCGGGCCGCGCCACGATCGGAGTGATGCAACTGGCCCGTCGCAACTGCTTCGAACTGTGGCTCACAGCGGAGACCGACGACACGGATTGACCCTCCTGGGGCTCAGCGGTGCCGGACCCGAGCCGGTTTCGGGCCGGTGGGGCGGGCGTGCTGGGCGGCCCAGGTGGACAGCACAGTCAGCGCCTCCTCGGACGGGGATCCGGGGGCGGCGAGGAAGGTGTAGAGGATCTGGTCGGGGTCGCCCGGAAAGGTCAGTGTCTCGGTGTGGAGGGTGAGGTCGCCGACGATCGGATGGTGCAGGACCTTCGTGCCGTGGCTGTGGACGACGACCTTCTGTCCGGCCCACCAGCGCCGGAAACGCTCGCTCTTCATGGACAGCTCGCCCACGAGCTCGGCGGTGGCGGCATCGTCGGGGTTGCGGGCCGCATCCATGCGCAGGGCGCCCACGAACTCCGAGGCGACCCGTTCCCAACCGTCGCCGAAGAGCGACCGGGCGGCCTCGTCGAGCACCATCCAGCGGGTGACGTTGCGGTCCCGGACCGGCATCGCGTCGAAGTCGGCGAGCAGCGCGCGGGCCATACGGTTGGCTGCCAGGATGTCGGTGCGGCGCCCCAGCACGAAGGCCGGGGTGTCCCCGAGACGGGCGAGCAGCGCGTGCACACCGGGGCGCACCTTCTGCACGGCGTGGGACGCGCGACGGCGGCCCGAAGCCGGCTGACGGGCCACCGCGTGCAGATAGCCGCGTTCCGCCGGGTCGAGCCGAAGAGCGTTCGCCAAGGCGTCGAGAACGGCTTCCGAGGGGGTGATGGGCCTGCCCTGTTCCAGCCGCGTGTAGTAGTCCACGCTGACACCCGCCAGCGCCGCCAGTTCCTCCCTGCGCAGCCCGGGGACCCGGCGGGGCGTGGGGTCGTGGATGCCGAGCCCTCGTGGATCCATCGCCGCCCGCCGCGCGCGCAGGAAGTCGCCGAGCCCTTCGTTCCGGTCCATAGGTCCATGGTCGCGCGCGAGGGCCCGTGCCGCCGGGGCGAAGGTGGCCCTCCGGAACCCAGGAAGCGGCGGGCCGGCCGGGGGGCCGTCGTACACCTCTCCCGGGTGTTGCCTGGAGAGCGGAGACACCACCCAGGTGCTCCCTCTTCACTCCGATCGCCGCGCGCAGGGCGTACGGCTCGCTCTCCCCGGGAGTTCTCGACATGTCTTCCACTTGGCTCATCACCGGCGCGACCTCGGGCTTCGGCCGGCTGGTCGCCGAACGTGCGCTGTCCGCGGGTGCCCATGTGATCGCCGTGGGCCGGCGCGGCGACCGACTCGCCGCACTGGCCGACCGGGCCCGCCGGGCCACGCCGGGACAGCAGGTCACCACGGTGCCCCTGGACATCACCTCGCCCGAAGCGGAGGAGGCGCTCGCCACCGCCGTACGATCCGCGGGAAGGCTCGATGTCCTGGTGAACAACGCGGGCTACGGGATGTTCGGCTCGGTCGAGCAGATCGGGGCCGCCGAGGCCCGGGCGGTCTTCGACACCAACGTGCTGGCCAACCTCGCCGTCCTGCGCGCCACCCTCCCGGCGCTGCGGGCCGCCCGCGGCAGGATCGTTCAACTGTCCTCACTCCTCGGTCAGTTCGCCTGGCCCTCCGCGGGCCTGTACGCGGCGTCCAAGGGCGCCGTGGAACTGTTCAGCGAGGCCCTCGCCCACGAACTGGCCCCCACGGGAGCCAAGGTCACCATCATCGAACCGGGGACCTTCGCGACCGAGTTCGCCGCCAGCCTCCACGTCGTCGCCCCCAGCGAGGTCTACGTCCCGTCCGTGGGGAAGTTCCTCACGGACTTCGCCGCCCTGCCGCCCGAGGCGTTCGGGGACCCGGAAACCGTCGCGGACGCGATCATGGCGGTCACGGCGATGGCGGAGCCGCCGTTGCGCCTGGCCGTCGGCGCCGACGCGGTCGAGGGCATCCGCGCCTCCCTCCGCTCCCGCCTCGCCGAACTCGACCGCTGGGAGTCCTTCGCACACGTACCGGCCGAAGAGGGGGCCTGACCACCTCCGCGCCCCAGCAGGGCCGAACCATCCCGCCACGGCCCGGTGCCGTTTCGCCGTCAGCGCGCTCGCAGCCCGGACCACTGTTCTCACCTTGTACGAGGGACAGGCCCCGGGATCAGGCGGGCCCGCCGAGGACGGAGTGGGCGCGGAGGAACGCGAGGACCGAGGCGCTGAACTGTCCGGGCCGTTCGATGTGTGCGAGGTGTCCGGTGTGCTCCAGGATCGACAACTCGGCAGCAGGCAGGCTCTCGTGCAGGAGGCGGGCCCAGCGCGGCCCGCAGATGAAGTCCTGTCGGCCGGCGAGGACGAGTGCCGGGACGGTGATGGCGGGCAGCAGCGCGCGGACGTCGAACGGAGGGCCCTGCCCCCGGTTGGGAGCCGCGTACATCCGGAGCGACCGACGGGCGGGCGCGAACTCCTCCTCCCTGCCCCAGTAGTCGAAGAGATAGGCCGGCATCATCGTCCGCAGCACGGCGGTGGTGCCCTCGTCGTCCAGCCGGTCGAGCGGGGTGGTGAGGGCGTCGACGTAACCGGCCACCTCCGGATGGTCGCCGACATGGTCCTTCACGAACTGCCCCATGGCGGCGACCGCCGCCGACCAGAACGGTTCGTCGGTGACCGGCGACGTGTCGTAGAGGACCAGGGCAGCGAGTCGTCCGGGGTGGTCGAGGGCGTACCGCTGGGCGACGAACCCGCCATGGGAGTGGCCGAGCAGAGTGACCTTCGGCAACCCCAGATGTTCCACCACACCGTGCAGGAAACGTGTGTACGTGGCCACCGTGTAGCCGTGCGGATCGGGGAGCCGGCCGGAATCGCCTGTGCCGACCGGTTCGATGTAGACCATGGTCAGCGAGCGTTCGAGGTCCGGCATGCGCAGGTAGTCCCAGCCGATCCCCGGTCCGCCCGAATGGGCGACGCATACCGGGCCCGAGCCGGTGACGTGGTAACGCTGTTCCACGTCGGCGGTTCCCTGCGGGACAGTGATCGTGTGGGTGCCGGGTGACAGAGGTTGATGCGAGTGCTTCACATCTTCCGATGATCCGTCAGGGGCGGGCCCACTTCAAGAAAGAACACAACAGGTGATCACACTGTTATGAGACGTGTCGACTTCGTGGCATGACAGCGTGCGGTAGGCCGGCCCCGGACGCTACCGCGTGCGTGGGCCGTCCTCGGTCGGTGTTCCACGCTCGTCCAGAGGCGCGTGGAGTCGGTTCCAGCCGCGGAGTTTGTCGGGGTTGAGGACGGCCCAGACGTGGGTGACGTGGTGGTCGGTGACGTCGAAGCTGATCACGGCGGCGACCTGGTCGTTGTGGCCCACGACGATCGCGGTGCGGCCGTTGGCCGAGCGCAGGTGCAGCGTGGTGTGGGGGAGGGGGGTGAGCAGGGTGAGAAGGGTGTGGGCGACGTGCTGGTTGCCGTGGACGGGTCGGGTCAGGGCGCGGACTTTGCCGCCGCCGTCGAAGAACGCGGTGGCGTCGGGTGCCAGCAGGGCCGCCAGGTGCGTGGCGTCGGTCGTGGCACAAGCCTGCTGGACGGCGCGGACGATCCTGTCGTGCTGTCGCGGTGTGGTGGGGTGCGCCCGACTGTCGCGCAGGCTGCGGCGGGCGCGGTCGGCGAGTTCGGCGCATTCCTGCGGTGTCTGTCCCACGATGTCGGCTACCGTCTGCGGGGGCATGGCGAAGACATCGTTGAGGACGAAAGCCGCGCGTTCGACCGGGGGCAGGGTGTCCAGGGCATCGAGCAGGACGTCGCTGATGTCCTCCGGCAGTGCCCGATCGAGTCCGGTGGTGCCGCCGCTGTCGCTCTCGCCGGCGTGCACGGGCCGGCGGCCGGGCCGTGACAGGTGTGCCAGGCAGATGGTGCCCGTGGCCCTGGTGAGCCAGGTGCGCGGCTCGGGGATCCCTGTTCGCTGGGCGTCGGTCAGGCTGTACCAGCGCCGGTAGGTTTCGGTGACCGTGTCCTCGGCCTCGGGGCCGGTGCCCAACATCCAGTGGGCGACGCTGAGCAGATGCCGACGCTCGTCGAGCAGCTCCGCGATCGGTACCGTGTCACCGGCCTGGCCCATGTGGTGTCCTTCCTCTCATCCGGCACCACGTCGCCACCACCGCGATCGGATGGCAGTGCCCTCGACAGTGGAGACCGGACACGCACGTGTGGTGTGACATCGATGCGCGGCCGGTGCACAGTCCGCCACGAGCCCGGACATCAACTCCCCCCTCGTTCGGTCAGACAGTGTGGAAAACAGTGTGACAAGATGCGGTGTCGCTCTCATTCACGAGGCGCCGTCCACTCATGAAGGAATTCACCCATGCCTGCGATCCTGATCCACGGCGTACCTGACACTCACCATGTATGGGACGGTGTGCGACAGCACCTGACCAGGACCGACGTGGAGGCCTGGGACCTGCCCGGGTTCGGCGCCGCGCGCCCGGCCGGGTTCGGCTGCACGAAGGAGGAGTACGTGGAGTGGCTGATCGACCGCCTGGAGCAGGTCGGTGAGCCGGTGGACCTGGTCGGTCACGACTGGGGGTGCATTCTCACGCTCCGCGTCGCCGGCCTGCGTCCTGATCTGGTCCGCACCTGGGCGGGCGGCAACGGGCCGGTCAACGCCGGATACCTCTGGCACCCGTTGGCCAAGGTCTGGCAGGACCAGGTCGAGGGCGACCGCTTCATGGCCGAACTGCGCGCGGAGCCCTTCGCCGCCGACCTGGCGGCCGGCTTCGACGTACCCGTCGACCTGGCCAGGGAGATGGCGGGCCGCGTGGACGGGCCGATGAAGGACGCGATCCTCAGGCTGTACCGGTCGGCGCTCACCATGGGCGCGGAGTGGGAGCCGGGGCTGTCCGCGGTGTCGGCGCCGTGCCAGGTCTTCTGGGGGGCGCTCGACCCCGCCTGCCAGATCGAGTTCGGGCGCAAGCTCGGCGCCTCCCTGCACGGCTCCGAGGTGATCGAGATGGACTGCAATCACTGGCCGGTCCTCCAACGGCCCGCGGAGGTCGCCGAGATCCTGGAGCGGCACTGGAGCGCGCACGCCGTGTCACACCAAGGGATGCCGACCGGTCTAGAGGGGTGAAACCGAGAGGAACAGAGGACACCGTGCGCGAGATCTTGATCGTGGGTGGCGGCTACGCGGGTTTCTACACCGCGTGGGGCCTGGAGAAGAAACTGCGGCGCGGTGAGGCTCGCGTCACCGTGGTCGACCCTCGTCCGTACATGACGTACCAGCCGTTCCTGCCCGAGGTGGTCGCCGGATCGGTGGAGGCCCGCCATGCCGCGGTCTCGCTCCGGCGGCACCTGCGCCGCACCCGTCTGATCACAGGATCGGTGACGGAGATCCGCAACAGCGCGCACACGGTCACGATTCGGCCGGAGACCGGGCCCGACTTCGACCTCAGTTACGACCTGCTGGTGGTGACGGCGGGCGCCGTCACCCGCACCTTCCCGATCCCCGGGCTGAGCGACCAGGCGTACGGGCTGAAGCATGTCGAGGAGGCCGTGGCGATCCGTGACCGGCTGCTCACCTCGTTCGACCGCGCGGCGACCCTGCCGCGCGGACCCGAACGCCGCAAGCTGCTCACCGTCACCGTCGTGGGCGGCGGCTTCTCCGGAGTGGAGGGCTTCGGCGAGTTGCTGGGCCTGGCCACCGCGCTGCTCAGGCACTATCCGGAGATCGGCGCGGACGAGTTGGCCTTCCATCTGGTCGAGGCGCGGGGGCGGATCCTGCCCGAGGTCACCGACCGGCCCGGTGAGTGGGTGGTGCGCTCACTGGAGAAGCGGGGTGCGCACGTGCACCTGAACACCCAGCTCGTCTCCGCGGCGAGCGGGCGCGTCGTGCTGTCGGACGGCGAGGAGTACGAGTCGGGGCTGCTGGTGTGGGCGGCGGGCAACGCCTCCAACCCGATCGTGCACAACCACACCGACCTTCCCGTCGACGAACGTGGCCTGCTGACGGTGCGCGCTGATCTCCGGGTCGGCACGGACACCGAGGTCGTGGCGGACGTGTGGGCGGCCGGCGACGACGCCTCGGTGCCGGATCTCGCGGCCGGACGCCCGGACGCCCGCACGGTGCCCAACGCCCAGCACGCCGTCCGCCAGGGCAAGCTCCTGGCCAAGAACATCCTGGCGTCACTGCGCGGACGCCCGGCCAAGGACTATGTGCACCACAGCCTGGGCGTGGTGGCCACCCTGGGGCTGGGCCGTGGCATCTTCCAGTACCGGCGCCTGGTCATCAAGGGCTTCCCGGCCTGGCTGATGCACCGGGGCTACCACGTTCTGGCCGTACCGAGTTGGGAGCGCAAAGTCCGTGTGTTCGCCGTGTGGGCCACTGCCGTCTGCTACGGCCGCGACATCGTCTCTCTCGTCGCGGTCCAGCACCCGAGGGAGGCTTTCGTCTCCCGCGGCGCCCCACGTCGAAGCGAGGAACCCACGGACGTAGCCGCCGGATAGGCCGCCCATGACACCGCCGGGCGGCGGGTGTCCCGCCGCGAACACCCGCTGCCCGGCATGGGCTTCAGGACTTGGCCGCGCGATAGAGACCGCGGCCGGCACGGCGGACGCGGGAGGAGCCGACCAGACGGTCGAGAGTGCTCCGTACCGCGTTGATGCTGCCGCTGTCGGTGTCACGGCCGAGCGCGGAGGCGACATCGCGGGCACGGACGTCGACGTCACCGGCTCGCGCGAAGTACTCCAGGATCTGTTCGGTGAGTTTGCCGTACGTCTTCACGTGGTCGGCGTCGTCGCCGCTGTCGGTGTGACCGGGCGTCGCCGTGCTCTTGTCGGCACCCTCGGTCGTGTCATCGACAGGTGTCACACGTGGCGCGGGGGTGGGTTCCACCGACGGCGGCGCGTCCACGGAATCGGCCTCGGGCATGAGGGCCTGAAGGGCGCTGAGGGCTCGCTGTACGGAGCCGAGGTGAGCGGTGACCGCGGCCAGTTCCCGCTCCAGAGCCTGCTTCTGGACCTCCAGCCGGGTCAGGTCCTCCTGGAGGCTCTCGGCGGTGATCGCGATGTTATGAGCCGTAGAGGTCACGGGGACCATGTGTTCCTCTCGTCCTCACCCCTTGTTCCGGCGGGGCCGCACGATGTGCCGGCTCCGTCACTCGGCCCAGCACCGAGGGGATGCTACCCGGACATCATATGCAGTGGTCCGTGCCCGTCGAGAAGGGAAGCGGGCGGCGGGGGAACGGATCGCCTGCCACGGTGCCCCACCGGATCCGCCCGCGCGACCCGTCAGGGACGGCCGGACGCCGAGCACGCCTCGTCGTCGGTGGCACCCGTCATGGGGTGCCGCAGCCGCCTCAGGGTCTCGGAGACCGCGTCGATGCGGGCGTCCACCGAGTCGATCGCTTCCCGGAGCACGCTCATACGTCCCTCCAGCAGGGCAGCCTCCGCCGCGAGCGACGCGGTGACGGCGGCGGGATCGGTCCGCCGGTCAGTGCTCCGGGGCATGCTCTCGTCCTTCATGCTCTTCCTCCGTCGCTCCGGGCCCGGCCGGTCACCGCCGAGCCGCCGACACCGCTTTGACCGAACAGCGAGGAGAGCTGTGACAGCCCCAGGAATCCGCTCCTCCCGCTCCGTGCCCGAGGGTTCCGAACGAGCCGCGAGGGAAAGTGTGTTTGGGGCGAGGACACCGTGCCGTACACCGAAAGACGGATACGGTGTCACGGGACAGCGATCCGATGGCTGTTCAGGGGGAGGAGGCGGTATGGAACCGGCCGGTGACACCATGTCGATCGCGGAGATGCTGGACGAGCGTCGGCATCTGCTGGAGGTCGCTCACTGGATGCTGGGCAGCCGCGCCGCCGCCGAGCACGTCACCGACGAAGCGTACCGGGAGTGGTACGGGCTCTCCGATCACCATCGGGCGCGGATCGGGACGCCCAGGGCCTGGCTGACCCAGACCGTGGGGAGAATCTCCCTGGCGCGGCTCGACGGTGTTCCGGTGGCGGCGGCAGGCACGGTCGCGGGCACCACGGATCACCCCGAGCGCGCACGCACCGAGCCGGCGGACCATGCCCTTCGCGGCCTTCGGTCCCGGCGTGCACAGCCGACACCACCAGGTCGGCAGGACCGTATCGTCCACTCCGTACGACAGGCCTGCGCCGATCAGGACACCGCCCGTCTGCTCTCCCTGCTGTCCTGCGACGTCATCGCGTTCTTCGACGGCGGAGGCAAGGTCCGCGCGCAGACCCGGCCGGTCATCGGCAGTGAAGGGGTCGCCCGGAGCCTGCTGACCCTGCTCGCCCGTCACCCGCGCACCACCTTGTGCGCCCACCCGGTCAACGGACGCACGGGTCTCGTCGCCCGCTACGCCGACCAGGTCGCCGCCGTCGTCGGTCTCGACGTGGCCGGCTCCCGTGTCGTACGGGTCTGGGCCGTTCTCAACCCCGACAAACTGCGTTCCTGGAACCGCCCTCGTTCCTGATGCCCGGATCTGCCGAAGCAGGAGTCCGTCTCAGGCGAAACTGACAGCCGCGCAACGGCAGCGGGAGTCGACGAAAGCGGCGACCTTGCTCGGGTTGAAGACCCACATCACCTGGTGAATGCCACGGCACGTGGCCGCGATGGTCATGAAGGTGGCCGGTCGCCCGCCCCGGTGGAGCAGGACTCCGCTCCGCCCGTTGGCCTCGACCGGTTCGGCCTCGACCGTCGGCCAGAACCGCGGATAGGCGGTCGACAGGTTCGCCACCCGGGTACGGCCCAGGACGGGGACCCGGGCCGCTCCCCGGATGCCGTTCCCGTCGGACAGACTGACCGCGTCCGGCGTGAGCAGCGCCTCCAGTGAGGCGACGTCCCCCTGCCGGGCAGCGGCGACGAAGGCATGGAGGAGTCTGCGGTGCTCGGCGGCGTCGACGCTGTCCCGCTGCTCGTCGGCGAGGTGTTTGCGCGCCCGGCTCACGATCTTCCGCACGTTGACGGGGCTGAGCCGCAGGATGCGCGCGATCTCCGGGTAGGCGTAGTCGAAGGCCTCGCGCAGGACGTATGCGGCGCGCTCGACCGGGGGGAGCTTCTCCAGCACCAGGAGCAGGGCGAGTTCCAGTGCCTCGGCCCGTTCGGCGCCGACCACCGGGTCATGGCTGGTGTCGACGGGCTCGGGCAACCACGGACCGATGTAGGTCTCGCGGCGGACCCGGGCCGACTGAGCCACGTTGATGGCCAGCCGCGTGGTGGTACTCGACAGGAACGCCACGGGGCTGACCACGACGGCACGGTCGGTTCTCTGCCAGCGCAGCCACACCTCCTGGACGACGTCCTCGGCCTCCGCCGCACTGCCCAGCACGCGATAGGCGATTCCGAACAGACGTGGCCGGAGCTCCACGAAGACGGAAACGGCCTCGCTCAAGTCGCCTTCCACAGGGGGCGCCTCTGGATACATGATCCTTTGGTCTCCGTTCCTCTGTTACCGGTGTATGCACGGAGGCGACCATCCGGCCGTCCGGCGCGGACCGCGGCACCGCGGGCCGGCGCGCTGACGGTTCTGACGGGATGCCGCGATCACCTCCGCTCCAAGTGACCGGCGGCGCAGGCTCTTCGTGACAGTTTCCCGATGGATTTCTTGCCGGATCGGCACCTGCCCGATGTCACATACACGCCGGCCGTTCGGTCTTTGAAGTGAGCAGCGGTGACGTATTGCCGACCAGGAGGTGTTCCATGGACTGGCGCGTACGGGGCCTGTGCCTGCGCGAAGACCCTGACCTTTTCTTCCCGATAGGCAGCGTCAGCAGCGGTCCGGTAGCGATACAGACGGACGCGGCGAAGGCCGTCTGCCGTCAATGCCCCGTCATGGAGAAGTGCTTGGCGTGGGCCGTCGACGCGGGTCCGATCGACGGGATCTGGGGCGGTACGACGGAGGGGGAGCGCCGCGCCATGAGCCGGCGCGCGGAGCGCGCGGCGGCGACGGAGACCGCCGCCTGAGAGCGGGGTGACCGGGGAACCGGAACCACCCCGCCCACCCGCATCGGCCTCCCGTCGGGCCGCCGTGCCCTCGATGTCCTTGACGCGCAGACTGCCCGCGAGCGTGCTGTGCACCGGGGGCGACGGTGTAGATGCCGGTCGGCGTCGGGAAGGGGCCTGTCGTGCCGCGGTGGCGACGACAGGCCCCCACGGCCCGGTCCTTGCGGATCGGCTGGGAATCCTTTCGGTGTGAGGACGGCTATTCGACGAGCTTTCCTTCGGTGGAGACGTCTGCCATGAGGGACGCGATCTCGGCGGCGATGGGCGGAATGCCCTCGTGGGTGATTCCGGTGGTCGGGGACCAGACGAGGTTGACGCGGAAGGCGGGGTCCATGTCGGGGAAATCGCTGCGGTTGTGACAACCGCGGGTTTCCCGGCGTTCCAGCGCGGCTTCGAGAGTGGCGCGGGCGGCCAGCGCCGCCGACTTGAGGTCGAAGGCGTGGGCGAGGTCCTGGAAACCGGCGATGTCGGGGTGGACTCCGACGTTCTCCATGCGCTTCTCGATGGTGTCCAGTTCCGCCAGCCCGGCGCGCAGACCCTGCTCGTCACGGACGACCCCGGCGTGTTCGGTCATGGTGTTGCGGATGGCGCGCTGAAGGGCGCGGACGTTCTCCGGTCCGTCGGCGGCGAGCAGTTCGTCGACCTCGGCACGGGCCTGGGCGACGGCGGCCGCGGACCGGGGCTGCGCGGTCAGTGCCTCCGAGTAGGCGGCGGCCGCCTGGCCGGTGATGCGGCCGTAGACGAGGAGTTCGATGAGGCTGTTGCCACCGAGGCGGTTGGCGCCGTGCAGGCCGCTGGCGGCCTCGCCGATGGCGTACAGGCCGCGGACGTCGGTGCTGTGGTCCTCGGGGCGGACCCAGACGCCGCCCATCGAGTAGTGCGCCGTGGGCGCGACCTCGATGGGGTCGCGGGTGATGTCGAGCATCTGCAGTTCGAGGAGCGTCTGGTAGACCCGGGGCAGCCGGTTCATGATCGTCTGGCGGGGGAGGTGGGAGACGTCGAGCCAGACCCCGCCGTTGGGGGTGCCGCGGCCTTCCTTGATCTCGGTGTAGGAGGCGAGGGCCACGCGGTCGCGGGTGGACAGTTCCATGCGCTGCGGGTCGTAGCGGCTCATGTACCGCTCGCCGAGGGCGTTGCGCAGGATCCCGCCCTCGCCGCGGGCGGCCTCGCTGACCAGGGTGCCGGCGGCGTTCTCCGGTTCGGTGATGCCGGAGGGGTGGAACTGGACCAGTTCGGGGTCGCGCAGCCGGGCCCCCGCCTCGACCGCCAGGCGGAAGGAGTCTCCGGTGTTCTCGTCCCGGCGCGAGGAGGTGCGGCGCCAGATGCGGGTGTGCCCGCCGGCGGCGAGGATGACGGCGTCCGCGTGGACCAGGTGACGGGTGCCGTTGCCGAGGTCGAAGCCGTAGGCCCCGAAGACGGCTCCGTCGTGGACCAGCAGGCGGGTGATGTACAGACTGTCGAGCACGGGTATGTCCAGCTGGCTCGCGCGCCGGATGAGGGTGCGCTGGATCTCCAGGCCGGTGTAGTCGCCGGCGAACGCGGTACGGCGGAACTTGTGGGCGCCGAAGAAGCGCTGCGAGATCCGGCCGTCCTCCTCGCGGGCGAAGGCCATGCCGTAACGCTCCAGGTCGTCGATGCCCAGGGCGGCGCCCTGAGTGACGATCTCGGCCGTACGGGGGTCGCCGAGCAGGTAACTCTCCTTGAGGGTGTCCGCGGCGTGCTGCTGCCAACTGTCCTCGGGATCCATGGTGGCCAGGGCCGCGTTGATCCCGCCGGCGGCCAGTGAGGTGTGCGTGTCCGCCTTGGGGCGCTTGCCGACGGCGATCACGTCGACGCCGGCCTCGGCCAGTTCGATCGCCGCCCGCAGGCCGGACCCGCCGGTACCGATCACCAGCACCGTGGTGGACAGACGTTGTTCGGTGATAGGCACGATTGCTCCCGTCGCTGTGGGTGTTCACCTGCTAGGACCGGGCCGGGCGGCGGTCTGTGACACCGGCACCGCCCGCTCGGGAGTGTGCGGGTGTCACAACATGACGGCATCGACGGTCATAGCGACGAGCCCGACGGCCGCGGGAGCCGGCCGTGAAGTGTGCGACGGCGAGAAGGAGAAGAGGGATGACCTACGTCATCGCGCAGCCCTGCGTCGACATCAAGGACCGGGCGTGTGTGACCGAATGCCCCGTGGACTGCATCTACGAGGGCTCGCGCACGCTCTACATCAACCCCGAGGAGTGCGTCGACTGCCATGCCTGTGAGCCCGTCTGCCCCGTGGAGGCCATCTTCCACGAGGACGACCTGCCGCGGCACTGGGCGCACTTCCGGTCCGTCAACGCGGAGTTCTTCTCCGCCGCCCCCTCGGGGCTGAACCAACGGTGTGACCCGCCCCGTGACCATCCCCTGGTCGCCGCCATGGCCCCGCAGAGCCCGCACAAGAAGGAGATCTCCGCCTTCACCGTCGGCAAGGAGGAAGCCGCCGACGCGGACCTGTGGTTCCCGTCCTGACCGGCCGGACCCGCCATCCGTGGCCGGACGGACGTGCCGGTCAGGAATCGAGGGTGATGGTTGTCGGCGTGCCCCTCCAGGCCATGCGCGCGTAGGGACACAGCGTGTCGGCCTCCTCCATCAGTCCGGTGGCCGTCTCCCGGGCGACGCCGGGCCAGCGCACCACCAGGCCGACGCGCAGCACGTAGCCGCCGTCCTCGGGATCCCGTCCGAAGGCGACGGTCGCCACGACCGAGATGGCCGCGGGGTCGAGTGCCTCCCGCCGGGCCAGCAGGCTCAGCGCGCCGTGGAAGCACGCCGCGAAGCCGGCCGCGAAGAGCTGCTCGGGATTGGTTCCCTGGCCGTCCCCGCCCAGTTCGGCCGGCATCCGCAGATCGAGGTCCAGGGCGCCGTCGGACGAGCGTGCCCGTCCGGAGGCCCGCCCGTGCGAGGCGACACCGCCGTGGACCGTCACGGTGGTCGTGTAGATGGGCGAGAACTCGTCCCCGTCGTAGTCCTTCTCGGTCGACAGGGTGGGCAACTGGATCCGCTCGGTCACGGCATGACTCCGATGTCGTCGTGGTACGGCGTCCCGGCACAGGTCCGGGAGCGCGTATGCGGGGGCCTTGGACGCGGAGGGCGACGACGGACATGACCGTGGTGCGCCCCGCGCGGCCCGGGACGGTCTCTCGTGCGGGCCGGACCGGACTACTCAATGACCGGCGAGTAACCGTTCCTGTGACGTCCACCCGGCGCCGCCCCCAGGCCGCCCGGGCAGGTCAGCCGCTCAGCGCGGCCACATAGGGCGACAGCTTGGCCGGGTTCATCACCCACATGATCCGGTCGATGCCGTCCGCCGAGACATCGACGGACAGCAGGGCGACGGGCGCTCCACCGGAGGAGACCAGCACGGCCGGCCGGGCGTTCGCCTCGACCCACCGGACCTCCGTCTGCGGCCAGAAGCGGGGAGCGAAGGCCACGAGGTACTGGGCGACATGACGCCGGCCGACCACCGGGATCCTGGACGCGCCGCGGACGCCGCCACCGTCCGAGTAGCTGACGACGTCGGCGGCGAGGACATCCTCCAGTACCGCCAGATCACCCGTCCGCGCCGCGGCGAGGAACACCTCCAGCAGCCGCCGGTGGGCTGCCGGGGCGACGCGCTCCCTGCGCTCGGCGGCCAGGTGCCTGCGTCCGCGGCTGACCAGCTGACGGGCGTTGGCCTCGGTCGTCTCCAGGATCTCCGCGACCCGCCCGTAGGGATAGTCGAACGCCTCGCGCAGGACGTAGGCGGTGCGCTCCACGGGATTCAGCTTCTCCAGAAGCATCAGAACCGCCATCTCCAGGGCCTCGGCCCGCTCCGCGCCCAGCTGCGGATCCTGCGCGGTGTCGACGGGCTCGGGCAGCCAGGGGCCCACATAGGACTCCCGCCGGACCCGCGCGGACTGGGCCAGGTTGATCGCCAGCCGGGTGGCGACCGTGGTCAGGAAGGCGGCGGGTTCGTGCACCTTCGCGCGGTCCGTGTTCTGCCACCGCAGCCAGGTCTCCTGCACGATGTCCTCGGCCTCCACCGCACTGCCCAGGAGACGGTACGCGATGCCGAAAAGCTGCGAACGCGCCGACAGGAAGTCCTTCGTCGCCTGATCAAGGTTGCCGGGGTGGGCGCCAGCCTGCATGGATCGTCCCTTCTGGCTTCGTGCACATCATGTTACAAGGGGCCGATGACACGATGGTGCCTGCCGCCTGTCCGGTGGCACACCCTGTCACGAATCAGCCGTGCGTCCGGTCAGGAGGGTGAACCGTCGGGGACCAGGGAAGGCGCACACAGTGTCGGACGAGACGCCAGTACATGATCGCACCGCTCCCGGACACACCGTCTGATCCGCCCCATGGACACCCCAGCCGACGTCGTGAACGGCATGCTGACGGCGCTCTTCGCCGTGGCCGCGTCGCACGCACTCCTGCACGCCGTCCGGTCACCCGGGACGGGCCGCCGCGACCGGGTGGACCACCTCCTGCACTTCGCCATGGCCGCGGCGATGGCGGCGATGCCCTGGAACCCCGTCCGACCGCCGTCCGGTCGGGCCCTGACCGTCCTCTTCGCGGCCGCGGCCCTGTGGTTCCCGCTGACCGCCCTCCACCAGCGCACGGCGGACACCGTGGCCGCGATCGCCGACCGGCTGCCACCCGCGGCCGGCATGGCGGCCATGGCCTGGATGCCGCACACCCGCCACGGCGGGGACGCCCTCCCGCACGGGACCCCGGTCGCGCACCACATCGCGGCGGCCGGCCGTGCCGCCGGCACCCCGGCACCGGCCGCCGTCGTCACCGGCCTGCTGACGGCGTATCTCCTCGCCTGCGCCATCCGGTCCTTGACCCGTCCCATGCCCGCGCTCCGGTCCGCCACGGACACCGCGCACCGCGTCGCCGCGACGGACCCGTACGGCCATCTGCGCGACGGAGCGATGGCGCTGGGGACGGCCGTGATGCTGGTCATGCCGCATTAGCGGGAGCCTGCCGCCGGGTCGAACCTGTCATGACGACTCCGGTCGCAGGTCGCGAGGACACACAGTGGGCCGTGCCGGGGCATGGAGGGCGACCGCCAGGACCTCGGGGTCGTCGTGCCCCGGCAACGGCACGAATCCGTGCTGTTCGAGGTCGCCGAGGAGCGCGGAACGCGACGCGGGCCACATCCAGAACGTCTCGGTGTGCTCCCGCAGCACGCCTTCGACACTCCGGACCCAGTAGTCGACGCAGGTGCGGATGCGGTCCCCGGCCCTCGACATCACCATGCGCCCGCCGTACGTGTGCGCTCCGACCCGCTGCCGGGGCAGGACGCGCAGGACGTTCCGGGTCGGCAGCCGGGCCGGCGGCAGGTGCAGGAACAGCGTGCCGCCGGGGGCGAGGGCCGCGCCGATCGCGGGCCAGAGCGCGTGGCGCGCGGCCGGCGAGAGACAGGCGACCGTGTTGTGGCAGACGGCCACGTCCGCGACCGCGTACAGGGGCGCCTCGTTGAGGGCGTGCGGGTGCACGGTCACCCGCTCCCGCTGCCGTGCGGGCAGGGCGGAGAGACGTGTCATCAAGGACGAGCGCATGGCCCGGGCCGGCTCGACGGCGTGCACAGCGGCCCGGGACTCGGCCAGGCTCATGAGGGTGACGCGACCGGTACCGGCCCCGATGTCCAGCACACCGAGGCGGGCCTTCGCGACGGACCGGCCGTAGAGGTGCCGTACCCGCCTCTCGTCCTCGGCGGCCTGGAGGATGTCGTAGAACTCCGCCGTGACGGCGTAGGAGTCCGCCTCCGCTCCGGCGGTCGGCGCTCTCGCGATGACAGGGTGCATGTCCAGCAAGACAGCACGCGGACCGTGCGTGTGACAGCGGTCGGTGTTCCGGCTCCGGTCCGCGCGTCGGACCGGGCGGCTGGGGGCCGCACTCGACGGCCCGCCGCTGCCACCTCGATGGCACGGCATCCGGACGTCCCGTGTCACACCTGACCCGCCTCACCGGTCATGACTCGGACGGCAGTTCACGAATCATGCCCGAACAGCACAGCCGCGGACGAGTCGGTTCCGCTGTGCCGCATGGCCGCATGGCCGCATGGCCGCATGGCCGCATGGCCGCACGGCGACCGGAGGCCCGCGCGGGATGCCCGTGTCGCGGACCCCACGGCGGAGCCCGGGACCGCGGTGCCGGCGGAGGGTGCGGGCTTCGGGTGACGCAGAGACGAATGGTGGAGAGATGGGCAACGACAGTCGGGCGGTCGAACCGGAGCAGAGCCACACGGAGCAGAGACACACGGGGGAGCGGCTCGCGCAATGGGCGGACGGCCGACTCGGCCACCGCCGGCTGGTGCGCTCCGCCCGGCGCCTGGTCTTCCCCGACCACTGGTCGTTCATGCTCGGCGAGATCGCGCTCTACAGTTTCGTCGTCCTGCTGATCACAGGGGCCTACCTGAGCTTCTACTTCCATCCCTCGTCCGACCCCGTGGTCTACCAGGGCGGCTACACACCGCTGCGGGGCCTGTGGGTGTCGGAGGCATTCGACTCGACCCTGCACATCTCCTTCGACGTGCGCGGCGGTCTCCTGGTCCGTCAGGCCCACCACTGGGCGGCACTTGTCTTCGTCGCCGCCGTGTTCGCGCACATGCTCCGGGTCTTCTTCACCGGCGCGTTCCGCAAGCCACGAGAGCTGAACTGGATATTCGGGTTCCTGCTGCTCATCCTCGCCATGTTCGGGGGGCTGACCGGCTACGACCTGCCCGACGACCTGCTGTCCGGAACCGGCCTCCAGGTCGTGAACGGCACCGTCCTCTCGATCCCGGTCGTCGGGACCTACCTGTCGTTCTTCCTCTTCGGCGGCGAGTTCCCGGGCGACGACCTGATCGCCCGCTTCAACACCATCCACGTGCTGGTCATCCCCGGACTGATGGTCGCCCTGATCGCCGGCCACCTGGCCCTGGCCCTACGCCACCGGCACACCCAGTACGCCGGACCGGGCCGCACCGACAGGAACGTCGTCGGCATCCCGCTCCGGGTGTACGCGGTCAAGGCCGGCGCCTACTTCTTCCTCGTCTCCGGCGTGATCTTCGTCATGGCCGCCGTCGCGCAGATCAATCCCGTGTGGAAATACGGGCCCTTCCGCCCCGACCAGGTCTCCGCCGACTCCCAGCCCGACTGGTACATGGGCGTCGACGACGGCTTCCTGCGCATCATGCCCGGCTGGGAGATCGACTTCTGGGGCCACACCCTGGCCCTGGACAACATCCTGCCCCTGCTGACCGGGGTGCTGCTCTTCCTGGCCATGGGCGCCTACCCCTTCATCGAGGCCTGGGTCACGGACGACGACCATGAGCACCACCTCCTGGACCGCCCCCGCAACCGTCCGGTACGGACCGCTCTGGGCGTGGCTTGGCTCAGTGTCTACGCCGTGGCCCTCGTCGCCGCCGCCAACGACGTGATCGCCACCCGGCTGGACGTCTCTGTCAACGCCGTCACCTGGGCGGCGCGGATCGGCTTGTTCGTCGTGCCGGTGCTGGCCTTCCTCGTCACCAAACGCGTCGCACTGGGTCTGCAACTGCGCGACCGCGACAAGGTGCTGCACGGACGCGAGAGCGGCATCATCAAGCGGCTTCCGCACGGCGAGTACGTCGAGATCCATGAACCGCTCAGCCAGGCGCAACTGCACACCCTGACCGCGCACGAGCAGTACCGGCCCCTGGAGGCCGCGCCGGCGGGGGACTTGGACGGCGCCCTGCCCAGCCGCCTCGGACGGCGCCTGCGCGTCGGGCTCAGCCGCGCCCTCTACGGCCCCGGCACGCAGATCCCCAAGCCCACCGCCGCCGAACACCAGGAGATCAGCGGCGGGCACCGGTCCTGAACAGGGCGTACCGCACCCGAACCGCAGTCCTCCCCACCTTCCCGAAAGGCACTCGACATGAACCGCACCTCCCGCATCAGCCGGGTCCGCACCTCCCTCACCGTGCTGGCCGGCGCCACCGTCGCCGCGGGCCTGCTCGTCACCACGGTCGCCCCGGCCTCCGCCGACAAGGGCGCCTCCCCACAGGGTCCCAAGCCGACCGTCGTGCTGGTCCACGGTGCGTTCGCCGACGCCACGAGCTGGAACGGCGTCATAAGCATGCTCCGGCAAGACGGTTATCCGGTGGTCGCCGTCGCCAACCCGCTGCGCTCCCTGAGCGGCGACTCCGCGTACCTCAAGGACGTCCTGGCCGGCATCGACGGCCCCGTCGTCCTGGCCGGCCACTCCTACGGCGGCTCGGTGATCAGCAATGCCGCCACCGGCGACAAGAACGTCAAGGCACTTGTCTACCTCGCCGCCTTCCTTCCCGAAAAGGGCGAGAGCGCGATCGGCCTGTCGGGGAAGTTCCCGGGCAGCACGCTCGGCGATGCCCTGCGCTCCGTGCCGTTCACGAACGCCGACGGCTCCCAGGGCACCGACCTCTACATCCAGAACGACAAGTTCCGGCACCAGTTCGCCGCGGACGTGCCCCGTGACCGGACCGACCTGATGGCCGTCACCCAGCGACCGGTCACCAACGCCGCCCTGGCCGAGGGAGCGGCCGAGCCGGCCTGGAAGACCATCCCGTCCTGGGCCCTCGTCGCCACCCAGGACCTCAACATCCCGCGCAGGGCTCAGGAGTTCATGGCGGAGCGCGCCCACGCCCACGTCACGGAGGTGCGATCGTCCCACGCGGTGAGCGTCTCCCGGCCCGGGAAGGTCACCGACGTCATCGAGGACGCCGCCCGCTCGGCGCGCTGACTCCCGCGATCGGCGCCCGGGGGGCCGGGGGGCGGGGGCGGGTCAGGTCACGGACAACCGGTTGGTGGCCAGGCCCGGTCCTGCCTCTGCCGCGGTTCATCCGTGGTGTCACACCCCGCCCGCGTGGCCGGTCAGATGTGCGAACCCCGCCCCGTCGACCGCCGGTCCGCCCGTGCACGTTCCGCGCCGGGCCGGCCGTGCAAGGACGAACCATGCGCCGCGAACCGCGGATCATCCTGATAGGCCCCGGCGACCTCGCCCGGGCGGTGGCCATGCATCGCCGCTGTTCGACCCAGACGCTGTGGAGCCGCTACCACCGGGCGATGGCCGACCCCCGGACGTATCTGCCCACCCTGCTGGCCCGCCCCGGGTCGGTCCATCTGGCCGCCCGGGACACCACCGGGCGCATCGTCGCCGTGGGGCACCTGATGCCGGACCACTCGGCCGTGGAGGCCGCGCTCCTCGTCGAGGACGCCTGGCAGGGACATGGACTGGGGACCCGCCTGCTGCGCCACCTGGGCCGCCACGCGCTCACCGGCGGCTGGGCGACGCTCTACGGCCTGGTCCTGTCCGGCGACGAACGGATGGACGCCATCCTGCGCCACGCGCCTGTCCCCGTGCACCGCAGTGAGGAGTACGGCACGGTCACCGCCTGGGTCCATGTCCCCGACCTGGCAACCGCGCTGCCCGCCGGCCGACGGCGAGGCTTCTTCCGCACCGGGCGCGGGTGAGTCGACCGGGTCGGCGGCCGCGCTCAGCGCGGCCGCCGTTCAACACGATGTCGTCGCCCGTGTCAGGCCGGAGGCCGGACCCGTCGTGTCACCAGTCACCAGTCACCAGTCACCAGTCACCGGTCACCGGTCACCGCTCACCAGTCACCGGTCGAGGCCGTAGCGTGCGCGGGCCCGGGTGACGGTCGCCCGGGGGATCTGCCCGGCCCGGGCCAGCCGGTCCAGGGCGGTCACCACGATCGACTCGGCGTCCACCCGGAAGTAGCGGCGCACCGCCTCACGGGTGTCGGACAGACCGAATCCGTCGGTGCCCAGGGAGTAGTAGTCCTGCTCGACCCACTGGCTGATCTGGTCGGGCACCTGCCGCATCCAGTCGCTGACGGCCAGCACCGGCCCCGGCGCGCCGGCGAGGGCCCGGGTGACGAACGGCGTGCGCTCCTCGCCGCGCATCCGGGCGTCGTCGGCGCGCATCGCGTCGCGGCGCAGTTCCGTCCAGGACGTCACCGACCAGACGTCGGCGTGCACGTTCCAGTCGGCGGCGAGGAGTTCCTGCGCGCTGAGCGCCCAGTGCACCGCCGTACCGGACGACAGGAGCTGCAGCCGGGGTCCGGCCGCGGCGGGATCGGCGGGCCGGAACCGGTGGATGCCCCGGACGATGCCCTCCTCGACGCCCGGGGCCGCCGGCATGGCCGGCTGGTGCTTGGGCTCGTTGTAGACGGTCAGGTAGTAGAAGACGTTCTCCGGCCGATCGCCGTACATCCGGCGCAGACCGTCCCGCACGATCACCGAGATCTCGAAGGCGAAGGCCGGGTCGTAGCTGATCGCCGCCGGATTGGTGGCGGCCAGCAGGTGCGAGTGCCCGTCCCCGTGCTGGAGTCCCTCACCGGTCATGGTGGTGCGTCCGGCGGTGCCGCCGACCACGAAGCCGCGCCCCATCTGGTCGCCGAGCGCCCAGAACTGGTCGCCGGTGCGCTGGAAACCGAACATGGCGTAGAAGATGTAGAAGGGGATCATCGGCTCGCCGTGCGTGGCGTACGAGGTCGCCGCGGCGGTGAACTCGGCCACGGAACCGGCCTCCGTGATGCCCTCGATGAGCAGCTGCCCGGTGGTGCTCTCCTTGTAGTGGAGCAACTGGTCCGCGTCGACCGGATCGTAGTTCTGGCCGAGCGGCGAGTAGATGCCGGCCGTGGGGAACATCGACTCCATGCCGAACGTACGGGCCTCGTCGGGGATGATCGGCACCCAGCGCGCGCCGCTTCGCCCGTCGCGCATCAGGTCCTTGACGAGCCGGACCAGTGCCATCGTGGTGGCGACCTCCTGGTGGCCGGAACCCCGCTCCAGCGCCTCGAAGGGCTTCGCGGGCGGCTCGGGCAGCGGTGTGGCGATCACCCGCCGCAGCGGAGCGGGACCGCCCAGGGCGGCCCGGCGCTCACGCAGGTACCGGACTTCGGGCGCGTTCTCGCCCGGGTGCCAGTACGGGACCTGATCGCCGGCGAGCGCGCCGTCGGGGATGGGAAGCTCCAACAGGTCCCGCATCGCCCGGAACTGATCCATCGTCAGTTTCTTCATCTGGTGATTCGCGTTGCGGGACTCGAAGGAGGGGCCCAGAGTGTGCCCCTTGACCGTCTGGGCGAGGACCACCGTCGGCGCGCCCCGGTGCTCCACCGCGGCCCGGTAGGCGGCGTACACCTTCAACGGCTCGTGTCCGCCCCGCGAGTTCTCGAACAGCTCGACCACCTGCGCGTCGCTCAGGGAGGCGGAGAGGGCCGACAGGGCGTCACCCGTGAAGAAGCTCTTGCGTATGTAGGCGGCGTCCCGCGCGGCCAGGGTCTGCAACTGCGCGTCGGGCACCTCGCCCAGGCGGCGCACCAGCCGACCGGTGGTGTCCTGCCCCAGCAGGGGGTCCCAGGCCTCGCCCCACAGGGTCTTGACCACGTTCCAGCCCGCGCCGCGGAACCGGGCCTCCAGCTCCTGGACGATCTTCGAGTTGGACCGTACCGGCCCGTCCAGGCGCTGCAGATTGCAGTTGACGACGAAGGTCAGGTTGTCCAGGCCCTCGCGGGCGGCCAGTGACAGCGCGGCCAGGGACTCCGGTTCGTCCGTCTCCCCGTCGCCGAGGAACGCCCACACCCGCGAGGCGGAGGTGTCCTTGATGCCCCGGGCCCGCAGATAGCGGTTGAAGCGGGCCTGGTAGACGGCGCCGAGCGGGCCCAGTCCCATGGAGACCGTCGGGAACTCCCACAGCCACGGCAGCCGCCGGGGGTGCGGGTAGGACGGCAGGCCGTGACCGCCGGCCTCCCGCCGGAAGGCGTCCAGCTGATCCCTGCTCAGCCGCCCTTCGAGGAACACCCGCGCGTAGATGCCCGGGGAGGCGTGCCCCTGGAGGAAGAGCTGGTCGCCCGAGCCGTCACCGTCCTTGCCCCGGAAGAAGTGGTTGAACCCGATCTCGTAGAGCCAGGCCGCCGAGGCGTAGGTGGAGATGTGGCCGCCCAGCCCCAGCCGCGCACCACGGGTGACCATCGCCGCCGCGTTCCACCGGTTGAGCGCGGTGATCCTGGACTCCATCTCCAGGTCACCGTCGAACTCCGGCTGCGCGGCGGCCGGAACGGTGTTGACGTAGTCCGAGGACAGCAGCCCGGGCAGGGACGTGCCGGACTTCGCGGCGAACTCGTGCACCCGCCGCATCAGGTACACCGCCCGTTCCGGCCCGGCGTTCCGCACGACGGCGTCGAGGGAGGCCTGCCACTCGGCGGTCTCCTCGCGGTCACGGTCGGGTAGCTGGTCGAGCTCACTGAGCGCGGGGGACTCAGTGGGCCGGGACGGTTCTCTCATGGCGGCCTTCCTGTCACGGCGTGGATGTCGGCGAGGCCGCTGCGGCGTCGCGGCGGCCCGGCTGGTGAGGAGGGACGGGCGGCGACGCGCCGCCGTCCGGTGGAGTCAGCGGCTCCTGAGCCACTGGGTGAACGTGTGAGGGCCGGAGTGGGCGTTCGGCCCCGGAAGGAGCGCGCGCTCCTCAAGCACCGCGCCGAAGAACGGGGCCCGCGCGTCGGCGATCACCGGGCCGGGGCGGCCCAGCGTGGTCAGCAGCTCGGAGGTCGCTTCTTCGAGCCGGAGCTCTTCGGGCCCGGCCGCCTCCAGCACGCCGAACAGCGGCAGGCCCACCGCGACATGGGCGAGCGCCGCGGCGACGTCGTCCGTCGAGACCGGCCGCAGCAGCAGCGGTGGCACACGCACGCCGTCGGTCCGGGTCCCCGCGGTCGCGACGGCCTCCACGGACTCGTGGAACGGGGTGGCGCGCACGAGGGAGTACGGAACGGTGCTGTGCCGCACCAGATCCTCCTGCGCCGCCTTGGCCCGGAAGTACCCCGAGCCGATCCGGTCGGCGCCCACCACCGACAGCGCCACGTAGTGCTCCACGCCCGCCGCGGTGGCGGCCTTGAGGAGGTTGACCGTCCCGGCGGTGAAGAACTCCGTGCCGGCCTCCGGGTCCCGCGAGGGTGCGTCGGTGACGTCCACCACCACGTCGGCGGCGCGCAGCGCCTGGTCGAGCCCTCGCCCGGTGGTGACATCGACCCCTTCTGCACGGGAGACCGGCACGACCTCCACCCCATGGTCCCGGAGCCCGGCGACGGCCCTTGACCCGATCCGACCGGTGGCACCTGCGACGACGACTCTCATCTGGATCTCTTCCGTCGGGGGGCCGTTGACCCCGCTGGGCGTGCGTCGGAGACGGCGGCGGACGGAGATGTGTGCCACCGTGCTCATCACACCTAGACAGCACGGGGACGGTTGTTGTGACACCGCGCCGGGCCTCCGGGTACCGGGGTACGGCCGGCCGCCGCCCCTTGCCACAGATCCGCCCCGCACCCGGTCAGGAGGGTCGAGCGGTCTACACGACCGGAGATGACCACCGTGACGGCGGACGATGTGCTGCCCGGACACGGTGGAACCACGGAAGGTGCGACTCAGTGTCGGAGAATGCACAGCACGCCCACCACGGCCACGTCGGACACGGACACGGTCACGGAACCGGCGGCGAGGACGGCCCGAGCTGGACCCGCGCGGCGAAGATGCTCCAGGACGCCTCGCCGGTCGTCGTGCCCGAGGGTGCCTCGGCCATGACCATCCACGTCCAGTGGGAGCCCGGTGACCCCGGCACCCCGCCGCACCGCCACTCCGGCCCGGCGTTCGGCTACGTCATCAAGGGTGCGGTCCGCTTCGAACTGGAGGGTGAGCCCGAGCGGGTCGTCGAGGCCGGCGGCACCTTCTGGGAGCCGGGCGGCGACGCCATCCACTACCAGGACGGCAACGCCCTCGCCGACGAGAGGACCGAGTTCGTCGTCACCATGATGTGCGCACCCGGCAAGCCCATGCTCGAACTGGTCGACGAGGAGGAGCTGAAGGAGCGCGCCCACCTGCGCGCCCCGCGGCCCACCGCCTGACCCGCACGTTCCCGGCGTCGTGCCGGCGCCCACCGGGCGGGAGCCTGTCCCCCCGTCACATCCGGCACACAACAGGGCCCCGCGCCCGTGACCTCCCGGCGACGACCGGTGTCACGGGCGCGGGGCCCCGCCTGTCGATGGCTCCTGCTCCTGCTCCCTGCTCCCGCTCCTGCTCCTACTCCACGAAGTACGAGTCGTGCTCGTCGAAGAACGCGGCACGCTCCTCCTCCGAAGCGTGCGCCAGGTGTGACACCTGCTCGAAGTACTCCTCGCGCGGGGCACCCGGGGTGAACAGGAGCAGCATGTCGGCCGGGGCGTCGGAGTCGTTGCGGAAGGCGTGCAGCCCGCCCTGGGGCACATGCAGGAAGTCGCCCTTGCGCGCGTCGACCCACTGCACGCCGTCGAACACGCGCACAGTGCCGTCCAGGATGTAGAACGACTCCGAGATCCGCTTGTGGAAGTGCGTCTTGGGGCCGCCCGCCCTGGGCCGCATCTCCACGCGGTACAGCCCGAACTCACCCCGTGTGGTGCCGGTGGTCGCCAGATAGTGGGTGGCGTCCTTCCCGGTACCGCTCTCACCGATGTCCGGCGGTGTGCCGGCCGGTCGGAAGACGGCGTTGACCTCACCGTGCTCCCCCCAGTACTTCTGCGCCGGGTACGGGTACGACATCTCTGGATCCTTTCTCGGGGCAGGCGCGCCGTGGCGCGTCGCCGGTGTGCCGGCCGGCGTGTTCCCGGCCGGGTGTCAGTCGGCGGCCTGGTGACGGGCGAATCGGGACACCAGCGGCGGCTCCATCAGCCAGCCGTGTGTCCGCCCGTGCGGCGGACGAGAAGCCCCCGCGGTCTGCCGCAGCGTGCCGAAGGCGACCAACGCGCCGACAGCCAGCAGGCCCGCGCAGAGCGGCATGGCCCGGCTGAACGACGTGTCGAAGGCCGGGCCCGAACGGTAGGCGTCCGGACCCATCCCGACCAGCAGCGGCAGCGCCGCCACTGCCACAAGACCGGCCGCCCGGGCCGCGGCGTTGTTGATGCCGCTGGCCAGCCCGGCGTTCGAGGCATCCACCGAGGACAGCAGGGTCACGGTCAGCGGAGCGACCATCACGACCATCCCGGCACCCATCACCACCATGGCGGGCAGGACGTCCTGGAGGTAGGACGCGCCCGGACCGACCCGCAGCATCATCAGCATGCCCGCCCCGCACACCAGCGGGCCGACGGTGAGCGGCGCCCGGGGCCCCAGCCGCTGGGCGAGCGTCCCGGAGTGGGACGAGAACAGCAGCATCAGCATGGTGCTGGGCAGCATGGCCGCGCCGGCCGCCAGCGCCGAGTATCCGACGACGATCTGCAGTTGCAGCGTGGTCAGGAAGAAGAACCCGCCCGTGCCCGCGTAGACGCACAAGGTGATCACGTTGACGGCGGT
Organism: Streptomyces sp. NPDC048288; assembly: GCF_043201555.1. Lineage (NCBI taxonomy): Bacteria > Bacillati > Actinomycetota > Actinomycetes > Kitasatosporales > Streptomycetaceae > Streptomyces > Streptomyces sp. NPDC048288. Next base: position 118,327 of record NZ_JBICZD010000018.1, on the reverse strand, counting down.
GAACTCCCGGGACGAGAAGATCGCCGGCGGCATCATCGGATCGCCGCTGCGCCGCTCCACGCGCAGGAACCCGGCACCCGCCGCGACGCTGCCGACGGCCGCGACAACGGCCGACGGGCCGCCGTCACGAGCCTCGGTCAGCGCGTAGGTGGCCAGCGCGAGTGCCAGAGCGCCGAGGACGGCGCCGGGTATGTCGAAACCGAGTCGCCCCCGGCTCCCCGTACCGGCCGTGACGGCCGCGTCCCGCGGGGACGTGCCCACGGACTCCGGGACATGACGCAGCGCCACGGGCACGCACAGCAGCGCCGGGAGGACGCTCAGCAGGAAGGTCCAGCGCCAGCCGGGGCCGTCCACCAGCCATCCGCCCAGGAAGGGTCCGAGGGCCGCGCCTATACCGCCGAAGCCCGACCACAGGCCGATCGCGCGCGCCCTGTCGTCCGGGTGGAAGGAGGCCTCGATGATCGCCAGCGAGCCGGGGGTGAGCAGAGCCCCGCCGACGCCCTGCAGGGCCCGGGCGGCGATCAGCGTGCCGGTGTCCGGGGCCAGGCCGCACAGCAGCGAGGCCACCGCGAACCACACGAGGCCCAGGACGAAGACGCGCCGCCGCCCGAACCGGTCGCCCAGCGATCCGCCCAGCAGGATCAGACCCGCCAGGGTCAGCATGTAGGCGTTCACCGTCCACTGGAGCACGGCGAGGCCGGCGCCGAAGTCGTCGCCGATGTGCGGCAGGGCCACGTTGGTGACGGTGGAGCCGAGCAGGACGACGCCGGACCCCAGGACGGTGGCCAGCAGGGTCCATCGTCCACGGGCACTGTCGATACGGAGGGAGGCGCCGGCCTCCGGGGCGGGGGAGTGGTTCATGTCGTGTCCTGGCGTCATCCGGCGAGGCGGTCGCGGCCGGCGTTCCCCTGCCGCAGCCGGCGCACGTCGCGTACGGCCGCCGCGAACGCCCCGGGGCGCTCCTGCGGCAGATTGTGCCCGGCGTCCGCCACTTGGCGGTGCGGCCGGGGGCCGGTGAAGTGCCGGGCGGTCGAGGAACCGTCCGTGGCCGGGAAGTTGCCGTCGGCCAGCCCGTCGAGGGTGACGACCGGAACCGTGATCGCGGGCAGTTCGGCGAGACGTGCCGCATGGCCCGCGTACTCCTCGGCGCTCGGCGCGAAGCCGAGCCGGTGCCGGTACGAATGGACCACGACGTCGGTGTGGTCGGGATTGGCGAAGGGCGTCGCGGCCCGCTCCAGATCGTGCTCGCTGAACGGCCACTCGGGGGAGTTCCGCTGCCAGATCACCCGCGCGACCCTCTGGGGATCGCGCGCCAGGCCGGCCCGGCCCCGCTCGGTGAGGAAGTAGGAGAAGTACCAGAAGCCCGCCTCCAGTACGTCGGTGCGGGCTCGTCGGCGAGGGGCGAGTGCGTGGCGTTCTGACATGAGAGTCCTCTGGATTCCGTTGCCCGTGGGCGGAGCCACGGCTCGCCGGGGAGGCGGAGCCCGTCCGTCGGCTGGTCGAGGGTCGGGGCGACCGGGTGGCCGACGGACGGGCCGTGTCCTGCCGGGCAGGAGCGGTCGGCTCAGCCGAACATGCCGGGCCGGTAGCCGCCGGCGGGCTGGCGGTTGATGACGTTGATGCGGTTGTAGGCGTTGATGACGGCGATCAGCGAGATCAGCGCGGCGAGCTGGTCCTCGTCGTAGTGCTTCGCCGCGTTCGCCCACACCTCGTCCGACACGCCGCCCGCGCCGTCGGCGATGCGCGTGCCCTGCTCGGTCAGCTCCAGCGCCGCGCGCTCGGCATCGGTGAAGACCGTGGCCTCGCGCCACACGGCCACCAGGTTCAGACGCTGCTGGTCCTCGCCCGCGACGACCGCGTCCTTGGTGTGCATGTCGGTGCAGAAGCCGCAGCCGTTGATCTGGCTGGCACGGATCTTCACCAGCTCCTGGGTGGCGACCGGGAGGGCTCCCTGGACCGCCGCGCCGCTGGAGTTCAGGTGCTTCATGACCTTCCCGGCCAGGGCGTTGCCGAAGTAGTCGATACGCGCGTCCATGACGGAATCTCCTCAGGTACGGAACAGTTACAGCCCACTGACCGGGGACACCCGGGGTTTGTGACATCGACGCTCGTCGACGCATTTCACACTGTGACGTGGAACAGTGTGTGACAACAACTTCTGCGCTTGCCCCGCTACCATCAGCGAACACAAGGTGATCACCATGGCGACCGAAAGTGTGCTGCACCCGAGTCTCATCGTCCCGATCGGGCACGTCGAGCCGGTTCCCCGCCGTATCCGGGGGGTGATCGGCGGCCGTGTCGTCTTCGACACCCGTCGCGCGCTGTACGTGTGGGAATGGCAGGCCTACCCCCAGTTCAGCATCCCGGTCGCGGATCTGGTGGACGGTGTGCTCCACGACGACAAGCACACGGAGCAACTCGGTGCGGGCCCCGCGCACCGTCACACCCTTCAGGTCGGTCCGGAGGTCCGCGCGGGCGCGGCGTGGGTCTGGGGGGAGGGTGCCCCGGGACCGCTGCGCGACACCGTGCGCTTCGAATGGGGTGCACTGGACTCCTGGTTCGAGGAGGAGGAGCCGGTCTTCGTCCATCCCCGGAGCTCCTACTCCCGCGTGGACGCCCTGCGTTCCGGCAGCAGCGTCCGGGTCGAGGTGGACGGTGTCGTGCTGGCGGAGGCCTCGGACTGCGTGAAGCTGTTCGAGACCGGTCTGCCGACCCGGTACTACCTCGACCGTGCGGCCGTCGACTGGACCCGGCTGCGGCACTCGGACACGGTGACCCGATGCCCGTACAAGGGGACGACGAGCAGCTACTGGTCGTTCGACGGCGACACCGCCGCCCACGAGGACATCGCCTGGACGTACGACTTCCCGACCATCCACGCCAACCGCATCGCCGGACTGACCGCGTTCTACAACGAGCACGTCGACCTGTACGTCGACGGCTTCCTGCTGCCGAAGCCCGCCGACCCCACCCGGGTGGCGTCCGACTAGCGCTCCGAGCGCGGAGGGGTTCGGCGGCCGGCGCGGAAACAGCTCGGAAAATGGCTGAGGCCGACGAGTGATTTCCGCGCCGTTCTCCACGGCGCGTCACACATCGACTCCCGGCCCGGTCTCATGAGAGGGAAAGCGTTCCGAAAGCCACCCTCTCGCAAGGAGATTGCCGTGAGTGAGATCATTCTCGAGCCCGCCGCGCAGGAATTCGCCGACGCGACCGCCAAGCCGCCCCTGCTGTACGAACTCGGTGTCGAGGGCGCCCGCAAGCTGCTCGACGACGTTCAGTCCGGACCGGTCGAGAAGCCCGACGTGGACGAGAAATGGATCACCGTCCCCGCGCAGGTCGGCGATGTGCGGGTGCGCATCGTCAAGCCCGTCGGCAGCACCGGCGTCCTGCCGGTGATCCTCTACGTGCACGGCGGCGGCTGGATCCTCGGGAACGCCGGCACCCACGACCGTCTCGTGCGTGAACTCGCCGTGGGCGCCGACGCGGCCCTGGTGTTCGTCGAGTACGACCGCTCCCCCGAGGCGAAGTACCCCGTCGCCATCGAGCAGGCGTACGCCACCGCCCAGTGGGTCACCGCCAAGGGCGCGGAAGAGGGGCTGGACGGCTCGCGCCTGGTCGTCGCCGGCGACTCCGTCGGCGGCAACATGAGTGCCGCCCTCACCCACCTGGCCAAGCAGCGCGGCGACGTGACCTTCCTGCACCAGTCGCTGTACTACCCGGTCACCGACGCGGGCCAGGACACGGAGAGCTACCGGACCTTCGCCCACGGACCGCACCTGACCGCCAAGGCCATGGAGTGGTTCTGGAACGCCTACACCACCGACCCGGCCGAGCGGGACCAGATCACCGCCTCCCCGCTGCGCGCGACCCTGGAGGAACTCCGGGGACTGCCGCCGGCGTTCGTCGCGGTCGACGAGAACGACGTACTGCGCGACGAGGGCGAGGCGTACGCCCGCAAGCTGATCCAGGCCGGCGTGCCGACCACCAGCGTCCGCTACAACGCCAGTCTGCACGACTTCATGATGCTCAACCCGGTGCGCGGAACCCGGGCCTCCACCGCGGCGATCGAGCAGGCCGTCCACGTCCTGCGCAAGGCCCTCGGCACCGACTGATTTCGCGCGCGAGGCAATTCCACGGGGATTCCCGGGCGTATTTCACTGGCAATACGAAAGGCCACTCCCATGAGTGCACAGAATCCGACCATCGTTCTCGTCCACGGCGCGTTCGCGGACTCCTCCAGCTGGAACGGCGTCGTCGAAAAGCTTCAGTCCCACGGCTATCCGGTGGTGGCCGCGAGCAATCCGCTGCGCGGACTCACCGGGGACAGCGAGTACGTCAGACAGCTCGTGGCCTCCATCGACGGCCCGGTGGTGCTCGCCGGGCACTCCTACGGCGGCTCGGTCATCAGCAACGCCGCGCGGGGCCTCGGCAACGTCAAGGCGCTCGTCTTCGTCGCGGCCTTCCTGCCGGACGAGGGCGAGAGCGCGGTCACCCTGTCCGGCAAGTTCCCGGGCAGCACCCTCGGTGAGACGCTCCGCCCGGTGCCGGTCACGCTGCCCGACGGGAGCCCGGTCGCGGATCTCTACATCGAGAAGAGCAGGTTCCACCAGCAGTTCGCCGCCGACGTCCCCGAGGAGACCGCGGCGATCATGGCGGCCACCCAGCGGCCCGTGGCCGATGCCGCCCTGGCGGAGGGCGCTTCCGCCCCGGCGTGGAAGGACATCCCGTCCTGGGTGCTCGTGGCCACCGAGGACCGCAACATCCCGGCGCGGGCGCAGACCTTCATGGCCGAGCGCGCGAAGGCCACCGTGGTGAGCGTGTCCGCCTCCCACGCGGTCAGTGTCTCCCGTCCCGGTGATGTCGCGCGCCTGATCAACGAGGCGGCGCAGGTGACCGGCTGAGCGGACGACCGAGCGGCCGGTGGGCCGCCGCCACCCGGGAGGCCGGCGGCGGTCCACCGGCGTCACCTTTCCGAACGCCGGGTCGCCGACCTGTGTCCCGACCGGCGCCGCGGTCCACCGCGCGGTGCACTCGTCATCGCGCGGATCCCGCCGCCCGGTCCACCTTCCGGGCGTGGACCATCGACTCTGGGAGCGCATCATGAACATGGCCAAGCAGGCCGCCCGTGGGCTGGTCGAGATAGAGGCCCATCTGTACCGGGAGGCCCATCTGCGTGCCGCTCGTGGACGCGTGGCCGCCTTCGTCGCGAGGACGCACGGGCTGACCCACGAGCAGCGGAGGGACATCGAGCTGTGGTACCTCGATGAACAGAACTACGTGGCACGCATGGTGACGCAGCACATCGCGGACAGCGTCGGCGCCGCCGAGGCTGCCCACGACATCCGGTTCGGCCGATGGCTACGAGGGACACTGATCGCCATGGCGGTGATCACCGTGCTGACGTTCGTGTGCACGGCAGTCGTCGTGGGGTCGGTCGCCTGACACACCGCCGCGTCGCCAGGGTTGCCACCCGGATCCGACACAGCGGCTTCCGGCCACGCGCGCCCCGGTCGCTGTGCGGGTGCCACACAGCGCCGCCGCCACTCGGCCGGCGCGGACACCGCGCACTCTGCGCGAGCCACGGCCAGTTCAGGAAGGCGCGTGGGACGAAGCGGAGGGCGGCCGGCCGCGACCGACGGCACCGGACGGGCTGTTCCCGGACTGCTCGGCGAACGCAGGAGCCGCGACTTTCAGCCAGGCTCGCGGAGATCGTAAGCCGGGGTATCGTGGCGGCGGGGGAGGCTGCGATGGCGAGGGACGGATCACGGACGGGGCTCATCGGGCGGCGGAACGAGTGCCGGGTGCTCGACGACCTCCTCGCCCAGGCCAGGGCAGGACGCAGCGGTGTCCTCGTGGTGCGCGGCGAGGCGGGCATCGGGAAGACCGAGCTGCTGAACCACCTGCTCGACCGGGCCACCGGATGCCGGGTCGTCAGGGCGGCCGGGGTGCAGTCCGAGATGGAGCTCTCCCACGCCGGGCTGCACCAGCTCTGCGCTCCGCTGCTGTCCCATCTCGACGGTCTCCCCGAGCCGCAACGGAACGCGCTGCGCACGGCGTTCGGGATGCAGTCCGGCGACGCGCCCGACCGGTTCCTGCTCGGTCTGGCCACCTTGAGCCTGCTGGCCGGGGCCGTGGGCGACGAGCCGTTGCTCTGTCTCGTCGACGACGCGCAGTGGCTGGACCGGGTCTCCGCCCAGACCCTGGAGTTCGTCGCTCGCCGACTGCTCGCCGAATCCGTTCTGCTCGTCCTGGCCGTCCGCGAGTCGGGCTCCCGCGAGATCTTCGCCGACCTGCCGGAACTCCCTGTACACGGACTGAACGAGCACGAGTCCCGCAGACTCCTCGACTCGGTCGTGACCGGCTCGCTCGACCAGCGGGTGCGGGACCGCATCGTCGCCGAGGCACGCGGCAATCCGCTGGCCCTGCTGGAGCTGCCGCGCGGCCTGACCGCCGTCGACATGGCCGGCGGATTCGGGGGGCCCGAGCCCCGGCCGCTGTCCAGCCAGATCGAGGCGGGCTTCCTGCGACGCGTCCGGTCGCTCCCGGCCGAGACGCAGCAACTGCTGCTCATCGCCGCTGTCGAGCCGGTCGGTGACGTGGCCCTGCTGCGGCAGGCCGCCGAACACCTGGGCATCTCCGTCGACACCGCCGTGACCCACGCCGAGGCGTCCGGCCTGATGACGCTCGGCACCTGGGTGCGCTTCCGCCACCCGCTGGTCCGCTCCGCGGTCTACCGCGCCGTCGGCCTCGCCGAGCAGCGGCGCGTGCACCGGGCTCTGGCCGACTCGATCGACCCCGAGCTGCACCCCGAACGCCGTGTCTGGCACCGGGCGAGCGCGACGGTGGGACCGGACGAGACCGTCGCCGCCGAACTGCAGGGATCCGCCGGGCGGGCGCAGGCGCGGGGCGGCATCGCGGCGGCAGCGGCCTTCCTGCTGCGAGCCACCGAACTCACCCCGGATCCCGTACGCCGCGGCGCCCGAGCCCTGGCCGCGGCGCGGGCCAACTACCAGGCCGGCGCCTTCGACGCCGCGCGGGAACTCGTCGACGCGGCGGAACTGAGCCACCGCGACGAGGCCGGACCCGGACGGGCGACCCTGCTCCGGGGACAGATCATGTCCGCGACCAAGGGCGCCGGCGCCGGACTGCCGCTGCTGCTCGAAGCGGCCCGGCGACTCCAGCCGTACGACTCCGGACTCGCCGTCCAGACCTACCGGGACGCGATCTACGCGGCCCTCACCGCGGGCCGGCTCGCCACGGGCGGGGTCCGCGACGTCGCGGAGGCGGTGCTGAGCGCGCCGGGCCACATGGACACCGGGAGCCGCGAGGGTCTCCTCCTGACCGGTCTCGCCCGGGCGATCACCGAGGACTACGCGGTGGGTGCGCCGATGGTCCTGGAGGGCGTGGCCGCGTTCCGGACGGAGGACCTCTCCCGGGAGGACGGCCTGGGGTGGCTTCCGCTCGCGTGCCGCATGGCCCACAGCACCTGGGACTTCGCCGCCTGGTCCGAACTCTCGGCGCGGCTGGTCGATCTCGCCCGCGGCAGCGGAGCCCTCGCCGTGCTGCCCTCCGCCCTTCTACTGCGCCTGTCGAACCGGGTGTTCGCCGGCGACCTCCGTGGCGCCGCCTCCCTCGCCGTGGAGGCGGACGCGATCGGCGAAGCCACGGGCAGCGGCTTCTTCGCCCACTACGGAGCGCTCGTGGTGGCGCCCTTCAGAGGACAGGAGTCCCTGACCCGGCAGGCGATCGAGACCGTCACGCACGACCGTCTGCTGCAGGCCGAGGGAAAGGTGACCACGGCCACCCAGTGGGCGGCGGCGGTCCTCTACAACGGCCTCGGCCGCTACGAGGAGGCCTACGCCGCCGCCGAGCGGGGATGCGCGAACCCGCAGGAACTCGGGCTGTCCCTGCAGTCCCGGGTGGAACTCGTCGAAGCGGCCGTACGACTGGGGCGGTCCGCGCCCGCGGCCGAGGCGGTGCGGACGATCGAGGAGATGACCCGGGTCAGCGGCACTGCCTGGGCGCTCGGCACCTCCGCCGCCACCCGTGCCCTGGTGAGCGAGGGGCGGGCCGCCGACCGCCTGCACCAGGAAGCGATCGAGCGACTCGACGCGGCCGGGGCCCGGATGGACAGCGCCCGGGCGCGGCTCCGCTACGGCGAGTGGCTCCGCCTGGAACAGCGCCGGGCAGAGGCCCGTACCCGGCTGGGCGAGGCACACGAGATGCTCGGCGAAGCCGGGGCCGAGGCATTCGCGGAGCGCGCCCGACGGGAGCTGCGGGCCGCGGGGGTGCGGACGCGCAAGCCCGCACCGGAGACGCCGGCGGTCCTCACCGCCAAGGAGGCCGAGATCGCGCGGCTTGCCCAAGGAGGCTTCACGAACCCGGAGATCGGCGCCCGGCTGTTCCTCAGCCCGCACACCGTCGAATGGCACCTGCGCAAGATCTTCGCGAAGCTGGGAATCTCCTCCCGCAAAGAGATCGGCACGATGCGGCTCGACGGCATGGCGATCCCGTCCTGACCCGCTCCGGCCCGTCCCGTCCCTGCTCGGGCGGGCGCCGTCGCCGGGGAGTGACTAGGCGTGCGCCGCGTCCGGCTCCGCCAGCAGGGCGGGTACGGTGACGATGGTGACCTCCCTGGTCAGCAGCCGGTGAACGGGACAGCGGCCGGCCGCCGCCAGCAACTGCTCCCGTTGGTCCGGCTCCAGATCACCGGTCAGCCCGACGTTCTTGACGATGTGGCCCTGGCTCCCGAACCGCACGGCCACGTCGACACGCTCAAGTGGCCAGCGGTGCCGGTCCGCCAGGGCCCGCACCGCCATGGAGGTGCAGGACCCGAGCGCGGCCAGAAGCAGCTCTCCCGGAGTGGGCCCCGCGTCGGCGCCGATGGGCTCGGGTTCGTCCGCCGTCAGGGTGTGCGTGCCGATCGCGACGGAGCGGGTCAGCCGCCTGCCTTCGGCAACGGACACGATGCGCGTGGTCATGGGTCTTCCTCTCGGCCGGGATGCGCGGGCCAAGCTGTGGCTCGCACCTCTGCTGCAGAGACCGCGCGGCGTACCCGGGTGTGACAGGCCGGCCCGGGGAAGCGCGCCGCCGTCCGGGCTCCGCGCCGCCTCGCGAGGTCGCTTCCCGTGGCGCTTCGAGGGCGCTGACCCACCCCGGCAGAGGAGCCGACCGCTCACAGCGCCGTGCGCAGGAGCCGTCGGGAGGTGATGCCGAGCTTGGCGTACACCTTCCGCAGGTGCCATTCCACGGTGTGCGGGCTGAGGAACAACTGGGCGCCGATCTCGGAGTTGGTGAGCCCGTCCCGGGCCAGACGGGCGATCTGGGCCTCTTGGGTGGTGAGCGTCGCCGCGGCGGTACCTTCGTGGCGGGCCGCCGTCTCGCCGGTGGCCCGCAACTCGCGGACGGCACGCTCGGCGAACGCCTCCGCACCGAACCGTGTGAACAGTGCGTGCGCCTCGCGCAACTGCTCCCGGGCGTCGGCGCGGCGGCCCTCCCGCCGCAACCACTCCCCGTACACCAGACGGGCCCGGGCCGACTCCATCGCGACCCGAGTGCGTCCGAGTCGTTCGATCGCCTCCCGGTAACGCTCTTCGGCCGCCTGTCCTTGGCTGAGCAGTGCCCGGGAGCGTGCCTGTACGCCCAACGCCCAGTCCGTGCCGGCGGCGTCCGTGATGTGGGTCAGCCGTACGAGCGCGGCGTCGGCCGCGTCCGGGTGACCGCTGCGCACGGCGGCCTCCACCAGTTCGACCAGCCCCCAGTTGGCCGCGACCAGGTCCTGCGGGTACGCGCTCGCCTGCCGGGCCGCCTCGAACGCCTCCTCGTAGCGGCCCAGACCGTTGTTGAGCACGGCTTCGGCCCGGCGCGCGACGGCCACGCCGATGCCCTCACCACGGTTCAGGGCATTCTCCGTACCGGCCTCGATCAGCGGCGTGGCTTCGGGTCCGAGGCCCTGCCAGGCGGCGAGTGTCATCGTGCCGTACGGTGCGAAGCCGCTGTCGACCGCCTCCTGGACCCGGTCGATCTCGGCGACGAGGAGCGCCGCGCTGTCCAGTTCACCGGCACAGGTGTGGACGACCGCCCGCGAGTTGAGCGCGAGCGGCAACTCGGCCAGCGCGCCGACGGCACGGGCGGTCCGCACATGGCGTGCCACCAGTTCCGTCCAGCCCTCGAAGTCCCACACCTCCGCCGCCAGCGCCGAGGCCAGCCATGACCAGCGCAGGACCTCGTCCGGGTCGGTCTCCCGGCGGAACGCGCGGACCGCGTCACGCGAGGCGGCGACCGCCGCGCGGTACCCGCCGGTGAACCGGGTGGCCAAGGCGTCCAGCAGCAGATCGGCGTGGCGCGGCGGTCCGGTCGTGGGGGACGACGTCTTCTGTGCCGCCTCCGCCACCTCCCGTACGCTCGTGCCGGAGGCGAGGCGCCCGGCGAACATGGCGGCCGACAGGGCGTCCAGGAAGGTTTCGCGAGCCAGCTCGGCATCGAGTGGCACCAGGCGCCGCGCGGTGCCCAGCAGCAAGGGAGGCGCCTCGCCGACCCGGCTGGAGGCGAGGGCCATCCGGGCCTCGACGAGGTCCACGCGGGCGTGACCGAGTTCGTCCAGGACTCCGCTCCGGGCCAGGGCCAGCAGATCGCGCGCCGCGCCGGGCGCACCGGCGCGGAGTTTCGCCCCGGCGGCGGCGAGGGCACGCGACGCCTTGCGCCGGGGGTGGGGCGTCCGTACGGCCGCGTGTGCGAGGAACGCGGCCGCCGCGGCGGCGCCGCCACGAGCCAGTGCCCGCCCGGCCGACGACTCCAGTTCGGCGGCGATCGCCTCGTCCGGCCGTACCGTCGCGCGCGCCAGGTGCCAAGCCCGGCGGTCGGGGTCGAGGACGGGGTCGGTCACTTCCGCCAGGACACGGTGCACCTCCCGCGACTCCGCGAGCCCGGCCGAGCGGTAGACCGCGGAGCGCAGGAGCGGATGCCGGAAACGCACCAGCGCCCCGACGTCGAGCAACCCCGCCCGCACCGCGGGCTCGGCCGCGTCCGGGCCGATGTCCAGTCGCGCGGCGGCCTGCCTGAGCAGCGTCACGTCACCGATCGGCTCGGCGGCGGCGATCAGCAGCAGTCGCCGCGTCGCCGCCGGCAGTGCGCCGACCCGCGCGAGGTAGCTGCGCTCGATACGCCCGGTCACCGGTCCGGGACCGGACCCGTCGAGTCCGCGGGCCGCCTCCGCCTCGACCTGGCCCCGGGGCAGTTCCAACAGCGCGAGGGGGTTGCCGCGTGCTTCGGCGAGGACGCGGTCACGGATCCGTTCGTCCATCGGTCCTTCGGCCGCCGCGTCCAGAAGGGCGCGGGCATCGGTGTCGTCGAGACCGTCGAGCGTCAGCTCGGGCAGACCGGCCCACTCGTCGCGTCCCCGCTGCTCACGCGAGGCGAAGACCAGGGCGAGAGGCTCGGCGAGCATTCGGCGCGCCACGAACGCCAGTGTCTGCGCGGAGACCCGGTCGAGCCACTGCGCGTCGTCCACGAGGCAGAACAGCGGCTGCTCGGCGGCCGCGTCGGTGAGCAGCCCGAGCACGGCCAGACCGACCAGGAACCGGTCCGGAGGCGGTCCCGCGCTCACCCCGAACGCCGTCGACAGCGCTTGCCTCTGCGGAGACGGAAGGGAGCCTGCGCGTCCGAGGAACGGGGCGCACAACTGATGCAGCCCCGCGAACGGAAGCTCCATCTCCGACTCGGCACCCGCCCCGCGGGCGACGCGGTGCCCGGCGGCGCGTGCCGCCAGGTGGTCCAGCAGAGCGGACTTCCCGATGCCGGCATCACCGCGCAGCACCAGCACGGCGCTGCGTCCGGCCGCCACCTCCGCGACCAGCTCCTCCAGCGCCGCACGCTCGCGACGTCGGCCACGCAGCCGCTCCGGACCGTTCCCCCTCATGTCGACCCCCGCACGCCGGGAGCATAACAACGTGCGAGCGGCCGAGGCCGTGGCGTCCGTCCCGCGTTCCCGATCGGCGGGTTGCGATCCCGAGGACCTTCCACGAGTGACCTGGATCATGGGCATGGGAGGGCATGGATGCCCCGCGACGAGCGATGTTGTCTGGGCGGCATGAGCGAAAACCCCGAGCTTCCGTTCCCGACCCCGTCCCACTGGATCGACGGCCGCGCCGTCCGCGGCTCCGGGCCGCTGATCGACGTGGTCAATCCCGCCGACGCATCGGTCCTCGCCACGGTCCGGGAGGGCACCTCCGAAGACGTGGACCTGGCGGTGGACGCCGCGCTGGCCGCCTTCCCCGGATGGGCGGCGGCGTCTGCGCGGCACCGCGCGGACGTCATGCGGCGCCTGGCCGAAGGCCTGCGGAAGCACAGTGAGGAACTGGCGGCGACCATCACCCTGGAGATGGGCGCCCCGATAGCCTTCTCCCGACAGGCACAGGTGGGGTTTCCCATCGCGTCGACCCTGGCCGCGATCACGGCGGCGGAGCGGTTCGAGTGGACGGCGGTGGTCGAGAACTCGCTCGTCGTCCGTGAGCCCATCGGCGTGGTGGGGGCCATCACCCCGTGGAACTTCCCGCTCCAGCAGCTGGTGACCAAGGTCGTCCCCGCGATGCTGGCGGGCAACACCGTCGTCCTCAAACCCTCGGAGCTCTCCCCCCTCAGCGCCCGGATGTTCGCGGAGATCGCCACCGAAGCGGGCCTTCCGAACGGTGTCCTCAACGTGGTGCAGGGCACCGGCCCGGTCGTCGGGGAGGCCCTCTCCCGCCACCCGGGGATCGACATGATCTCGTTCACCGGGTCCACCCGCGCCGGCCGAAGCGTCTCCGTCGCCGCCTCCGCCACGGTCAAGCGGGTCGCGCTCGAACTGGGCGGCAAGGCGGCCCACATCATCCTTCCCAAGGCCGACCTCGACTCGGCCGTCACCCGCGGACTGGCGTTCGCCTGGGCCAACGCCGGTCAGGCCTGCGGCGCCTACGTGCGCATGCTCGTGCCCGAGAGTCTTCAGGAGACCGTGGTCGACAAGCTCCGGTCGGCTGCCGAGGCATACGTCGTCGGTGATCCCACGGACGAGGGCACGCGGATCGGCCCGCTCGCCTCGGAGACCCAGCGCCTGCGCGTCGACGACTACATCCGGCGCGGCATCGCCGACGGCGCCACGCTCGTGGCCGGCGGCCCCGGCCGGCCTGAGGGCTTCGAGACCGGAGCATACGTCCGGCCCACGATCTTCTCCGACGTCGACCCCGCGTCGGTCATCGCCCAGGAGGAGATCTTCGGCCCCGTCCTCGTCGTCATCCCCTACACCGACGACGACCACGCCGTGGAGATCGCCAACGGCACGATCTACGGACTCAACGGTGCGGTGACCGGTGACGAGGACCACGCCCTGGCGATCGCCCGGCGCCTGCGCGTCGGCCAGGTCGACGTCAATGGCGGACAGCACAACTTCCAGGCCCCGTTCGGCGGGTACAAGCAGTCCGGCAACGGCCGGGAGATGGGCCGTGCCGGTCTTGAGGAGTTCCTGGAGACCAAGGCGATCACCCGCTGACACCGTCGGCCCCGCCGTATGACAACACTGTCAGCGAATGCGCCCCTCGGTCCTGGACAACCGAACCAGCACACTGTTTCCCGGGAATGAGGGACCCTGGCCGCAGGGTTGACACTGTCGACGCACTGAGCGACGGCGGCGTCCGGCGCGGCGCTCCTCCCCTGAGAAAGGACGACCATGGCGGATCGGGCAGCACTGGCGGCCTTTCTCAGGGCACGCCGCCAGGCCCTCCAGCCCGAGGACGTCGGGTTGCCCCGCGGCCGTCGCAGGCGTACCGGAGGGCTGCGCCGTGAGGAGGTCGCGGCACTGTGCGACATGTCGGTGGACTACTACAGCCGGCTGGAGCAGCCGCGGGGCCCCCGCCCCTCGGAACAGATGCTCGCCGCGATCGCCCGCGGACTGCACCTGTCCCTGGAGGAACGCGACCTCCTCTTCCAACTCGCCGGTCACGCCGTGCCGCAGCGGACGAGACGCGGCGACCACATCAGTCCGGGGATGATGCGCATCCTGGACCGACTGGAGGACACTCCGGCCCAGGTGGTGAACCACCTTGGCGAGACGTTGAGGCAGACGCGCCCGGCGGTGGCGCTGCTGGGTGACCAGACCGTCCACACCGGACTGGCACGCAGCGCCCATTACCGCTGGTTCACCGATCCGGTCTCCCGACGGGTCCACCCCGAGGGCGACCACGCCGAGCAGAGCCGTCTGATGGTGGCGGACCTGCACGGCGCCTACACCCGCGACGGCGGCGACTCGCGTGCCGCCGAGCTCGTGTCCGCGCTGACCAGGGAGAGCCCCGAATTCGCCGGCATCTGGCGCGAGCGCCCCGCGCTGGGGCCGTACTGCGCCGCCAAACGCTTCCGGCACCCGCACGTCGGGACGCTGGAACTGCACTGCCAGACGCTGGTGGACCCCGACCAGTCGCAGCGGCTCGTGGTCTACACCGCGACACCGGGAACCGAGAGCCACACCAGCCTCCGCCTGCTGTCCCTGCTGCCGATCGCCTAGGCACGGCGCTCGCCCCGCCCCACGCCGGGAGTACCGCCGTTCAGCCCGAAGCGCACTGAACCCTTGGCCAGCGGTTATCCTCTGGCGATGTCGAATCGGTCGGTGGGGGCGGGCGTCGGTCTCGCCGGTGTGATGGCGCACTGCGGTGGAGACCCGGCAGCTGCCGTGAGGCTTCTGGCGGGGGCAATAGCCTCGGCACCGGCGGCGACGGAGCCCTATGCGGCCCTCGCCGAGTTGTGGCGGAGCCGACGTCCGGAAGTGAAGGCGGGCCTCGAACAGGACGGCTCGTTGAGCGCGGTGCTGGCGCAGGCGTACTTCTTCTTCCTCGAAGGGGACATGGACGACGCCGCGATGGCCCTCGGTTCGGTCACGGGCGTCCGGCCCGACGTGGCATGGGGCGCTGCCCCCTGGTTCGGCGATGCCCGCTTTCTCGGCGCGGTGAGCGCCGAGGCTCTGGCCGAGGCGTGTCTGCGGACGCTGGACTACGATCACGACCTGAACACCGACGAGATGCGTGAGCGGTTCGCGCCCTGGTTCCACGCCCTCGACGTGGTGTCCGAACGGAGCCCCGTCCCGGAGTCACTGGCCGCGATGGCCCGGCTGCCCCGGCACTGCGGGCGGTACGAGCTGGCCTTCGCGCTGTGCGACCGCGCCGACGCCGTGGCTCAGGTCATGTGGACCGCGGTCGCACGAGCCGGCACCTGGCGCGAGCTGGGCGACCTGGACCAGGCCGCGGCGGCCTTCGAACGCGCCCTGACCCTGGACCCCGCCAACTGGTCCCCGTACCTGGACCTGGCGGACGTGAGTGCCGAGCAGGGCGACTTCGCCGCGGCCGCGCACCTCGTCCAACAGGGCCTGGAACATGCCCCACACGAGATCTCCCTGCGCGCGGCGGCCGCCGCCTACCGCACACGCCTTTCCGGCTCGTCCGGTGATCTGAACGCCCTGATCGACCTGGCGCCGGAACTCGGCAGCACCCCCTACCGGAATCTGCTGATCGACTACGCCTGTGCCGGGCCGGACCTGCCCCGGGAACTCGTCGAGAAGGCCCGCCGGGTCATTCGAGCGACCTGACGTCGGCCGAGACGTCACGCATCAACTCGGCGATGTCGGTGGGGATGGGCGGGACGGGCTCCCGGCGCACCCCGGTTGCCGGCGACCACACGAGGTTGACCTGCAGATCAGGGTCGGCATCGGGGTAGTCGGACCGGTGGTGCCAGCCCCGCGTCTCCCGCCGCTCCAAGGCGCACTCAAGAGTGGCGCGCGCGGCGAGGACGGTGGACCTGAGGTCATAGGCGTACGCGAGGTCCTGGAAGCCGCCGATGTCGATGTGCACGCCCACGTGCCGCATACGGCCCTCGATCTCGTCGAGTCCGGCGAGTCCGGCGGCAAGACCGGTCTCGTCCCGCACGACACCGGCGTGCTCGGTCATCAGGTGGCGCACCGACCGCAGCAGCGCGCGGACGTTCTGGTCGCCGTCGGCGGCCAGCAGGCGGTCGACGTCCGCCTGCGCGGCGCGAACCACCGCGGGCGACCGATGCTGGGCGGTGAGCCGGGCCGAGTACTCCGCCGCGGCCCGGCCGGCGATTCGGCCGTAGACGAGCAGTTCGATCAGGGAGTTCTCCTCCAACCGGTTCGCGCCGTGCAGTCCACTGGCCGCCTGCCCGATCACATAGAGCCCGTTGACATCGGTGCCGTGGTCCTCGGGCCGGACCCGGACACCGCCCATGGAGTACTGGGCGGTCGGCGCGACCTCGATCGGGTCGTGGGTGATGTCGAGCATCTGCAGGTCCAGCAGGCTCTGGTGCACGCGTGGCAGCCGCGCCAGCACGGTCTCACGCGGCAGATGGGACAGATCGAGCCACACCCCGCCCGCCCGGGTGCCGCGGCCCTCCTTGATCTCCGTGTACGACGCCAGCGCGACCCCGTGCCGGCTGCCGAGCTCCATCCGGTCGGCGTCGTAGCGCGCCATGAACCGCTCACCGAGGTTGTTGAGCAGGACCCCGCCCTCGCCGCGTGCCGCCTCGCTGACGAGCACGCCGGCCGCGTGCTCCGGCTCGACGAGTCCGAAGGGGTGGAACTGCACCAGTTCGGGATCCCGCAACCGGGCACCGGCCTCGACCGCGAGGCGGAAGGCGTCGCCGGTGTTCTCATGGCGGCGCGAGGACGTGTGCCGCCAGATGCGCGTGTGCCCTCCGGTCGCCAGGATCACGGCGTCCGCGTGCACCAGGTAGCGGGAGCCGTCGACGAGATCGAACCCGTACGCACCGAACACCGTCCCGTCCTCGACCAGCAGCCGGGTGACGTACACGCTCGACAGGACGGGAATGCCGAGCCGCCTCGCGCGTTCGCGGAGCGCTCGCCGTACCTCCGGGCCGGCGAACTCACCGGCGAACGCGGCGCGATGGTACGTGGGATCGCCGAACGGGCGCCCGGCGGCCCGGCCGTGACCCTGTCGGCCGAGACACGTGCCGTAACGCCCCACGTCGTGGAACTCGCGCCCCGCGTCGTGGGCCACCACCTGCGCGGTGCGTGGGTCGGCCAGCATGCGGCCCGTGCGCAAGGTGTCGGCCGCATGCCGTTCCCAGGTGTCGCCGCCGCCGGTGCCGGGCGCCCGCTCGAAACCTCCTGGTGTCATGGCCGTACGGGCGTCGTCTGCCGGGTACCTGACCACCGCGAGGACCGCGACACCGGCCTCGGCGACCTCGACGGCCGCTCGAAGGCCCTCCCCACCGGCCCCCACCACGAGGACGGACGTGGCGAGCTGGTGTCCGAGCGAAGACATGGGACCTCCTGTGACGGCGGACGGGCAGGGCATGGGCAGTGGTCGACCGAGCAGCAGGCCCAGATGTGACAGCCTCGGAGGATTTTCTGACGTGGAGTCCGTCACAACGTTCCGACACAACGTGTGGGCACTGTCGCGGGTATCGTGGCAAGGATCGTTGCGTCAACCGTTGTGGAAGCTTCCCGTCCCCCGGATTCCCCGAAGGAGCCACGTTCCATGATCGCCAGCCCGCTT
This sequence comes from Streptomyces sp. NPDC048288, assembly GCF_043201555.1. NCBI lineage: Bacteria > Bacillati > Actinomycetota > Actinomycetes > Kitasatosporales > Streptomycetaceae > Streptomyces > Streptomyces sp. NPDC048288. The sequence goes on along the minus strand of NZ_JBICZD010000018.1, from coordinate 100,778 downwards.
CCGGACCTGGTCGGCCGAGACCGCGAGTGCGCGGCGCTCGACGACCTGCTGGTCGGCCTGCGCGAAGGCGGGTCCCGAGTACTGGTGCTCCGTGGGGAGGCGGGCATCGGGAAGTCGGTGCTGCTGGAGTACGTGGCCGCGCGGGCCTCGGGGGTGAAGGTGACGTGGGCACACGGCATCGAGGCCGACATGGAACTGCCCTACGCGAGCCTGCACCAACTGTGCGCGCCGTTCCTGGACGAACTCGGCGAACTGCCGGAACCCCAGCGCGACGCCCTCCGCGTGGCGTTCGGGATGGCGGCCGGAGACCCGCCCGACCGCTTCCTGGTCGGCCTCGCCGTGCTCACCCTGCTCACCCGCGCCTCGGAGACCCGGCCGGTGCTCGTTCTGGTCGACGACGCCCAGTGGCTGGACCAGGTGTCCTTGCAGACCTTGGAGTTCGTGGCCCGGCGACTGCTCGCCGAAGCGGTCGCGATGACGTTCGCGGTGCGCGACCCCGAGGGGCAGGCCGCGCTCACGGGTCTTCCGGCGCTGACGGTCGGCGGTCTCGACACCATCGCGGCAGGAGAACTCCTGGAGGGCGCCGTCGGCGGGAAGCTGGAGAAGCGGGTCCGTGACCGGTTCGTGGCCGAGATGCACGGCAACCCCCTCGCACTGCTCGAGTTCTCCCGTGGCCGCAGCGCCGCCGAACTCGCCTACGGCCTGGACTCGTCGAGTCACCCGGGCATCCAGGGACCGGTCGCCGGCCGGGTCGAACAGGACTTCGCCAACCGGCTCGGGTCGCTGCCGGCGGCCACCCGCACCCTGCTGCTGATCGCCGCCGCGGAACCCGTCGGTGACGCGCGCCTGCTGGTCCGCGCGGCCGCCATTCTCAAGATCACGCCCTATGCCGCACCGGCCAAGGCGGCCGGCCTGATCGAATTCGGCGAGTCCGTTCGGTTTCGGCATCCGCTGGTCCGTTCGGCGGTGTACCACCGGGCCGAGCCCGAGGAACGCCGAGCGGTACACCGGGCGCTGGCCGAGGCCACGGACCCCGTGCTGGACCCCGACCGGCGTGCCTGGCACGCCGCCCAGGCCGCCGACGGGCCGGACGAAGAGGTCGCCGCAGGGCTGGAGCGGGCCGCCGACCGTGCGCGGCAGCGCGGCGGGATCGCGGCCGAGGCGGTCCTGCTCGAACGCGCGGTCGAGGCGACGCCGGACCGGTGGCCGCGCGGGCGCCGAGCCCTCGCCGCCGCCGAGGCACACTTCTCGGCTGCCGCGCCCGACCGGGCCACCGAGCTGGCGACGGTGGCCGAACTCTGTCCCCTGAGCGACCTGGACCGCGCCCGGCTGGCGCGGCTGCGGGCCAGGATCCTCTTCGCCCGCAGCCGCAGTGACGAGGCGGCACCTCTCTTCCTCGACGCCGCCGCCCAGTTCACCGCCGCCGGGTCGCCACTGGCGCGGGAGACGTACCTGGAGGCGATCGGCGCGACCGTCTTCGCGGGCCGGGTGCACGGTCCGACAGGTGCCCGGGCCGCCGCGATCGCGGCCCGCGGCTCCGGCGCGCCCCCCTCCTGCTCCCGGGCCGCCGACCTGCTCCTGGACGGTGTGGCCGCGCTCCTCGCGGACGGCTACGAGACCGGTGTCCCGGCCCTGCGCGGTGCGCTGGAACCCCTCGCACACGAGGAACTCGGCACCCGTGAGGCGACCATGCGCTGGCTTCTGCTGGTCCCGGTCGCGCTGGAGGCGTTCATCCACTACGGCTGGGACCTGCACGCGTGGGACACCCTGTCGAGCCGCGCGGTGCGCCTGGCCCGTGACATCGGGGCGCTGGGCGCGCTGCCACCTGCCCTCATCTACGCCGCCGGGGTGCACATCCACCGCGGTGACTTCGCCGAGGCGGCCCGGATGATCGACGAGGCCGACGCGCTCGCGGCCGCGACCGGCCACGCCCCCCACAAGTACGCGACGCTCGTCCTGGCCGCGTGGCGGGGCGAGGCGGACGTCGCCGCCGGCATCATCGAGGAGGCCAGGCAACGGGCCGACGAACGGGGCGAGGTGTCCCTGCTGGGCGCCATGGGCTACATCCAAGGGGTGCTGTTCAACGGCCTGGCACGTTACGAGGACGCCCTGGAGGCCGCCCGCACCGGCATCGAGCACGACGGGTTCAACTTCACCGGCCTCTCGCTGGTCGAACACGTCGAGGCCGCCACCCGGTGCGGTGAACTCGCCGAGGCCCGCGCCTCGCTGGCCCGGCTGGTCGAACTCACCGGGGCCGCCGACTCCGGCTGGGCCCGTGGCGCCGGCGCCCGCAGCCGGGCCCTGCTCGCCGAGGGTGACGAGGCCGATCGTCTCTACCGCACCGCGATCCAGGAGTTCGGCCGCGGCACCGTGACCGTGGAGGTGGCACGCACCCACCTGCTGTACGGCGAGTGGCTGCGCCGCGGCAACCGCCGATCCCTGGCCCGGGATCACCTGCGTACGGCTCACGAGATGTTCGACGGAATGCGGGCGCACGCGTTCGCCGAACGGGCCCGCCGCGAACTGCTCGCCACCGGGGAGCACGTCAGGGCACGGGAGGACCAGCCGGCGAGTTCCCTCACCCCCCAGGAGTCGCAGGTCGCGACGCTAGCCGCCGACGGCATGACGAACGCCAGGATCGGTGCGGAGCTGTTCATCAGCCCGCACACCGTGGAGTGGCACCTGCGGAAGGTGTACACCAAGCTCGGCATCAACTCCCGTCGCGCGCTGCCGGCTGCCCTCGCGAGCACCCTGGCCACGCACACCAGAGACGAGACCACGGTACGAGCCGGCTGAGGGCCGGTGCGGCCCCCCCCGGACCCCCCCGGACCCCCCCGGCCCCCCCCGGACCCCCCGGGGGTCCCCACGGACTCGACCACGGGGATCAAGGGCGCGGTGGGTGGTGACTCCGACGGAGGGTGGAACCAACGCCCTTGAGGGGTGCCCGTCCACGAAGAGGAGTCCCCGATGCCCGCCCCCAGTCCGGAGACCACGACACCGGCCGAGCCCTCGACCGTCCGGCCGGACGAGGACGACCTGGACCTCGCTCTCGACGTCTTCCTGGCCCAGCGGACACGACTGTTCCGCATCGCCTACCGCATTCTCGGCGACGCCTCGGGAGCCGAGGACGTGGTTCAGGAGGTGTGGCTGCGCTGGCAGCTCACCCACCGTGCGTCGATCGAGAATCCGGCCGCGTTCCTCACCACCGCCACCACCCGCCTGGCGATCAACGTCATCCAGTCGGGACGGCACCGCCACGAGACCCCGGCCGACCCGCAGGCGGCCGACCTCGGCGACCGGTCCACCCAGGATCCGCTGCTGAGCGCCGAGCGAACCGCGGCGGTCGAGGCGGCCCTGGCCCTGCTCATGGCGAGGCTGACACCGGATCGACTGGCCGCCTACGTGCTCCGGAAGGGTTTCGACTTCACCTACGCCGATCTCGCGGAGCTGCTGCGGATCAACGCCCCGCACGCACGGGTGGTGGTCCACCGCGCGCAGGCACGCCTCGACTGCGACCGTGAGCGGCCGGTGCCCGCCGCGTCGCACCGGCGTCTCGTCACCGCGTTCCGGACCGCCGCCGGCACCGGAGACCTGGAAGGCCTCGTGCGGCTCCTCGTCCCCGAAGGGGGAGTCCACCGCTTGCCGGCGCCGTCCGGCCGATCGGCTCTCGGCCCGGCGGCCGTGCGGGTTCCGGCATGATCCTGCCCGGCCGGACGGAGGCCGGCTGAAGCGCCGGCCCTTGTCTCCCTCAACGCCCCGGCGGGGTCCCAGGGCGCCGGGCGCCCGACACGAACGTGTGGTGACGGATGGTCAAGGACGCCGCCACGCTCGCCGCCGCCACTCCGCCGGCGCACAGCACCGCCCAGGTGCCCGTGAACGTGCAGGCCAGGATCGCGGCGGCGGTGAGCGGGAGGACGATCTGCTGCCGTAGCGACGGCTTGTAGTGGCGTGCGTGCAGGAGCCAGGTGAAGAAGACGAATCCGGCCGTGGGAAGGGTGACCGCGGCGGCGCCGGTCAGGGTGCCGACGGGTGCCTCGCCGGTGACCTGCTCGACCGCCGTGTGGAGTCCGGCGCCGATCGCCGCGGCGCTGCAGAACACGAGGTAGTGGCCGTATCCCCACAGGAACGCGCTCTTCCCGCCTCGCAGATGTTCGTGGATGGGCACGATGAAGTAGGTCCAGTAGGCGGCGAAGACGATCAGCAGGCCACCGGCCGCGATCGGCAGCAGGTCCGTGGAACTCCCCCTGTCCACCGCTCGCTGCACGGCCAGGGTCGCCGCGACGACCGTCTCGCCCAGGACGATCAGGGTGAACAGTCCGTAGCGTTCGGCGATGTGCCCAGGATGCCAGGGGGTGGGACCGCTGCGCTCGGCCACCACGGGTACGGCCAGTTCGGCGGCCGCGAGCAGCACGAACACCCCCGTCTGGACGCCACCGCGGGGCAGGAACCCGAAGGCCGCCCAGCCGACCGTCAGGAGGACGATGCCGGCCGCGTACCGCAGGGTCGTGACGCGGGGGCCGCCCCGCTCACCGCGTGCCGCCCTGAGCCACTGGGCGGTCAGGGCCAGCCGCATCACCACGTAGCCGGCCACCACGACCGTGTAGTCCGCATGGTCGAAGGCCCGTGGCACGCCGGCCGCCAGGATGAGCACGCCCGCGATCTGCACCAGTGTGGCGATCCGGTAGGGCACGTCGTCCGTGTCGTAGGCGGTGGCGAACCAGGTGAAGTTCATCCAGGCCCACCAGATGGCGAAGAAGGTCATGGCGTACCCCGCGACCCCGTGAGCGGTGTGACCGTGCACCACGGCATGGACCAGCCTGTCGCCCGCCTGGGCGACGGCGACCACGAAGCACAGGTCGAACAGGAGCTCCAGTGGTGTCGCGGCGCGGTGCGCCTCCCCGGGGTCACGCCTGACCATGACCCGAAGGAACGGCCTCGGCACCGTCCCGCCGTCCGTCCGACCGCCGCCCCGATTGCTCACAGCCCCTGCTTCCTTCCCTCTCCGATGGCCTGCGGCGACCGCGAGACCGTGGCCTTCCCCCCGTCCTGCCAGACCGGCGACCGACGCGCGCCTCACGAACGCGCGGCCGTCGCTGCTGTCAGGAGGGGTGGAGTTCGACCACGACGCGATAGCCGGCGGGTTCCGAGGTGATGTGAAGGCCCGGGTCGTCGAACATGCGCTGCAACGAGGCGTGCCACTCGGGGTTCCCGGTGGCTTCGTCGAGCGCGGTGCCCGAGGTCCACTCGGCGACGTGGACGAACCGCGTCTCGGGGGCGTCGGCCAGGGGACGGTGCAGTCGAGAGCGGAGGAAGCCGGGCTGTGCCGCCATGATCCGGGCGTTCTCCTGGTGCACCTCGGTGAAGTAGTCGGCCTCGTCCGCCGGCACGGTGTAGCTCTTGATCACGGTGACCGGCTCATCGGTGCCGGTCGCGGACTCCAAGGATTGACTCATACCGTGATGACCGACCACGCCATGATGTTGTGACACTCACTTGGCTGTCACAACGGCGGCCCCACTCTTGTCCACATGATGCAGACGAGCGCCGGCAGCTCACCGGCCGCCCGGTCCTGCCGGGACGCCGAGGACACTCACCAGGGAGACCATCGGTCATGAGCGACGATGCCACGTTGATCACGCAGTGGAACCGGCTGACCCGTGTCCATCGCCGGATCGAGAGCCGGATGGAGCGACACCTTCATCGGCATCTGGGCCTGGGGGTGAGCGAGTTCTACGCCCTTCGGGCCTTGCGGGAGAGCGCGCGAGCCGGAACGGGGCTGCTCTACCTCAACGACCTGGCCGGCGGGATAGGCCTCAGCCAGTCCGCCACCAGCCGCCTGGTGACCCGTCTGCAGGACCGGGGCCTGATCACCACGCACACCTCGCCGCGCGACCGTCGGAGCGTCGAGATCGAACTCACCGCCGTCGCCGACGACGTGCTGCGGTTGGGCACGCCCCTTCTCCACCAGGCGGTCGAGGAGGTCGTGCGGCAGCTCGGCGCGGAGGACGCCGACGAAGACCTGCTCCGCTATCTCAAGGGGAGCCCCGCAGGGTGACGGATGTCCGGTCAGGCAGGGAAGGCGAACAACCGGTACTCGGCCCTCGTCGTGAAGCCGAAGCGCCGGTACAGGGGCTTGCCCGCGGGGCTGGCGACGAGCGCGGCGGAGCGCATGCCCCTTTCCCGGCCCGCCCGGAGCGCGGCGACCGTCAGGGCCGTACCGATGCCCCGTCGGCGATGTGCTTCGGCCACGTGCACCAGAAAGATCCCGGCCACCCCTTGGGCAGTGATCACCACCGTCGACCCGACCACCCGGCCGTCCAGCACCGCGGCCAGCCGGACGATGTCCGCGTTGTCCTCGCGCCGCGACTCGATGCGCACCATCTCGGGCTCCAGGCCGGGAGCGATACCCATGGACGTCCGGTACGTCCGGACCAGCTCCGCCAGCCGGTCCCCATCCCCGACCGTCTCCACAGTGAGGCCGACGGGGGCATCGTCCGAACCAGCAGGATCGAGCGTGTCGTCCGGTCCGGCCGAGTGGCCGAGCGAACGCACCATCACCGGGAGGACGGCGAACTCCCGCCCTCCATGGCGCTGCAGGGCGTCGGCGGTACCTTCGGGGCTGTCCGGTCCGACCCACCACCACCAGGGAAGACCCGCCAGCTCCGCGCGGGCGGTGGCCACGGCCTGCCCGACGGCGGAGGCGGACCGCACTCGTACCACGCCGTTGAACTGCGGAGTGGCGAGCCCGCTGCGGAACTGATCGGCCACGGACCCCGGGCGGCTCCGCGCATCCCATCCCATGAGGTACTGACGGAAATTGGCGAACACCGACGCCAACCCGTCGATGTCCCGGGCCGCCTGCTGCCCTGGTGCCCGGTCATCCTCGTGCGGCGTGCCGCCCGCCCCCGCTGCATTCACCATGAACACGGCCTTCTTCATCGAGCTGGTCTGCCATCGGACGGGGGCCTCAGCGGGCCCCGAACCGCCGCCCGAGCGGGGGCTACGCCTCTTCGTCGACCCAGCTCATCAGCTTGCGCAGCTGCTTGCCGGTGGTTTCCAGCAGGTGCTCGGAGTCGGCGGTCTTGTACTCGTTGTACTTCTTCAGACCGCCGTGGTACTCGGCCATCCAGTTGTTGGCGAAGGTGCCGTCCTGGATCTCCGCGAGGATCTGCTTCATCTCGGCCTTGGTGGCGTCGGTGATGATCCGCGGGCCGGTGACGTAGTCGCCCCACTCGGCGGTCTCGGAGACCGACCAGCGCATCTTCTCCAGGCCGCCCTCGTACATGAGGTCCACGATCAGCTTCAGCTCGTGCAGGCACTCGAAGTAGGCGATCTCCGGCTGGTAGCCGGCCTCGACCAGGGTCTCGAAACCGGCCTTGACCAGGGCGGTGATACCGCCGGCGAGGACGGCCTGCTCACCGAACAGGTCGGTCTCGGTCTCCTCGGTGAAGGTCGTCCTGATGACGCCGGCGCGGGTGCCGCCGATCCCCTTGGCGTACGACAGCGCGAGCTGAAGTGCCCGACCCGTCGCGTCCTGCTCCACCGCCACCAGACACGGGACGCCGCGGCCCTCCTCGTACTGACGGCGCACCAGGTGGCCCGGGCCCTTGGGGGCGACCATGCAGACGTCGACGCCGGCCGGGGGCTTGATGAAGCCGAAGCGGATGTTCAGGCCGTGGCCGAAGAACAGCGCGTCGCCGTCGTTCAGGTTCGGGGCGATGGACTCCTCGTAGACCTGGGCCTGGATCGGGTCCGGGACGAGGATCATGATGACGTCGGCCTCGGCGGCGGCCTCCGCCGGGGTGACCACGCGCAGGCCCTGCTCCTCGGCCTTCGCCTTGGACTTGGAGCCCTCGTGCAGACCGACACGGACGTCGACACCGGAGTCGCGCAGCGACAGCGCGTGGGCGTGGCCCTGGCTGCCGTAGCCGATGACCGCGACCTTGCGGCCCTGGATGACGGTCAGGTCGGCGTCGGCGTCATAGAACAGCTCGGCCACGGGACACACCTTTCATGGATGACTCGCCGGGCAATGTGAGCACCAGGAGGGGCGGCGGGTCGGCAAGGTGTCCCGCCGGCCGAAGGTCGAAACACTATCTCACATCTGCCATGCAGCGACCCGTGCGTGTGAGGCACGGCCCACGGTGGTTCCCGACCTGTTGTCACAGATGTTTTGTCTGCCCTGTCAGTGAGGTGAGTCCAGGCCCCTGCGTCAACGACACGGAAAGCGAGACCCCCCTCCATGCTTCAGGACCAGTCCGGCACGTTCGACACCGCCTCGGCGACCGGCATCGCGACCCTGGAAGACCTGCGCAGGCACCTGCAGTGGGCCATCGAAGTCGAACACGCCACGCTGCCGCCGTATCTGACGGCCCTGTACTCCCTCGATCCCGAGCGGAACGCGGAGGCCGCACAGCTCCTCGGCGGTGTCTTCGTCGAGGAGATGATCCACCTCGCCCTGGCCGCGAACCTGCTCAACGCGGTCGGCGGACAGCCCCGCCTGGACGCGCCGCACCTGCTGCCTCCCCACCCGCGGACCATGCCGCACGCCGACCCGTCCATCGAGCTGGCCCTTCTGCCGTTCGGGCAGGACGCCCTCGGGATGTTCCTCCGTCTCGAACAGCCGGCGCACCCGGGAGACCCGGCCGAGGACGACGGCTACGAGACCATCGGGCAGTTCTACGACGCGATCGAGAAGGGTCTGCGGCGACTGTGCGCCGAACTGGGCGAGGACCAGGTCTTCTGCGGGGACCCCGCCCGGCAGGTGGCCGGCGGCCCGTTCGCCCACACGGCGGGGCACCTCGGCCCGGTCACCGATCTGAGTTCGGCGCTTGCGGCGCTGGACGAGATCGTCGAGCAGGGTGAGGGCGCCGCCCGCGCCGATGTCTGGGACGGGGACATCGACCTGTTCCACCCCAGGACCAAGGCGGTCTCGCACTACTACCGTTTCCAGGAACTCGCGCTGGGCCGGCGCTACCAGCCCGGTGACACGCCTCAGTCCGGCCCCACCGAGGAGGCGGTGACCGTGGACCCCGCCGGGATCCGCCCCCTGCGTCCCAACCCGCGGCTGGAGGACCACCCCGAGGGCAGCCCGGTCCGCACCGCGCAGGAGGCGTTCAACCAGACGTACTGCAAGATGCTGCAGCAGCTGGAGCAGGCCTTCAACGGCAACCCGGCGATGCTGGGTATGTCGGTGGGCACGATGTACGCGGTCAAGGGACAGGCCCAGAGCCTGATGGCCCTCCAGGACGACGACGGTCTCGCCGTAGGCCCGACCTTCGACTACGTCGCACCCGAGGACCGCGCCTGAATCACCTCCGCTCGCTCGGTCGACGCCGGTACGCGACCGGGCCTCGGCCCGGTGCGCACCGGGGCACACGCTTCAAGAGGCACGTCAGGAAGGCGGTGTTGAGCGTCTGCGGCGGCGTGGGCACGGGTACGGTGCGGCTCGGACACCAGACGCACGACCCAGGTCCCCTGGCCGAAGCCGGAGGTGCTCCGGGCAGGGTCGGCCCCTATCTGCGAAGAGGCGGTACTGATGCGTGTACCCATGACGATCACGGACTTCCTGGAGCGTGCGGAACTCGGCTTCCGCGACAGCGTGGGCGTGGTGGACGAGCCGAACCAGCCCGCGCCGGCCGTGCCGACGGGCACGTACGGGACCTTCGCCGAACGTGTACGCGCCTGGCAGGCCGGTCTCGACACGCTGGGCGTACGGGAGGGCGAGCGGGTGGCGGTGGCGAGCCACAACTCCGCGCGTCTCCTGGAACTGCTGTTCGCGCTTCCCATGAGCGGGCGGGTCTGTGTTCCGGTCAACTTCCGTCTGAAGCCGGACGAGGTCGACTACATCGTGCAGCAGAGCGGGGCGTCGGTCCTTCTGACCGACCCGGAACTGGACGGTGCGCTGTCGGGGATCAAGGTGCGGCACCGCTACGTGCTCGGGGAGCAGACGGACTCGGAGGTGATGCGGTTCGGTGTCGAGCCGCGCCCTTGGTCCGCGCCGGACGAGGACGCGACGGCGACGATCAACTACACGTCCGGTACCACGGCCCGCCCGAAGGGCGTGCAGCTGACCCACCGCAACATCTGGGTCAACGGCCTGACCTTCGGCCTGCACACGCGGGTGTGGGAGCAAGACGTCTACCTCCACACACTGCCGATGTTCCACTGCAACGGCTGGGGCATGCCGTACGTGATGGCAGGTCTCGGCGTGAAGCAGGTGGTGCTGCGCAAGGTCGACGGCGCGGAGATCCTGCGACGGGTCGACGAGCACGGGGTCTCCCTGATGTGCGGGGCGCCCCCCGTGTGGCAGGCGGTCCTGGACGCGGCGGCGGACTGGCAGGGACCGGTGCCCGGCCGGGAGCGCGTGCGGATCGTGTGCGCGGGAGCGCCGCCTCCGAGCAGGCTGATCCAGCGGGTGGACGAGGAGTTGGGCTGGGAGTTCACCCAGATCTACGGCCTCACGGAGACGTCTCCGCTGCTGACGTTCAACCGCACCCGCCCCGCCGACGAGCACCTCTCCGCGCAGGAACGGGCCCGGAAGCTGTCACGTGCGGGACTGCCCGCGCTCGGGGTGAAACTGCGGGTCTCCGATACGGGCGAGGTGCTGGCCCGCTCGAACACGGCCATGGACGGCTACTGGGGCAAGCCCGAGGAGAGCGAAGTCGCCCTGGAGGAAGGCTGGTTCCACACCGGCGACGGAGGCACGATCGACGCCCAGGACGGTCACCTGACGATCTCGGACCGGAAGAAGGACGTGATCATCACCGGTGGCGAGAACGTGTCGTCGATCGAGGTGGAGGACGTGATCTTCCGCCACCCGGCCGTGACCGAAGTGGCCGTGATCAGCGTGCCCGACGAGAAGTGGGGCGAGACGATCAAGGCACTGGTGGTGCTGGCCGAAGGAGAGTCGGTCTCGGAGGCCGAGATCATCGCGCACTGCAAGGAGCGCATGGCGGGGTACAAGGCGCCGACGAGCGTGGAGTTCAGGGATTCGATCCCACGGACGGCCACCGGCAAGATCCAGAAGTTCAAACTGCGCGAGCCGTACTGGGAGGGAAGGGAGCGAGGCGTCAACTGATCCCCCTTGCCCGCGGGGCTACGGCTGCTGTTGTGCTCCCTGACGCCCAGCCCCGCTCCCGGCCGAGGCCGAAGACCGCCCTCAGCGGCAGCGGTCCCGGACTCGCGCGTCTCATCGCACAGGCGGTTCGGGGATCCCCGGGAGGACCTGCTCGGCGATGTCGAGGAGGGCGCTGTCGTTCGGGAGGGTTCCGGACGTGCTCCACACGGTGATTTCGCAGTAGCCGCCCCGGTCGTGGCGGTCCAGGGCCACGGACAGGGTCCTGGCCAGGGGCCCCTCTTCGACCGGTCCGCCGGATGTGCCGCTCCCGAGATTGATCTCGATCTTCATGGTGTGATCCGAGGAGAGGACCGCGGGCCGGCCGAGAACCGAAAGCGTCTTGATGTCCCGCTCGTTCCCGTACTTCATCAGCTTCACGTACTGGTCGGTCGTGAGCTTGTTGTACGTGGCCGAGACGTTCACGGTGTACGTGTCGAACGCGACCTGGGCCTCTGGTTGGGCGACCTTCCCGTCGGTGAGGGCGGCGGTGTTGTTCGAGCCCGAAGCAGAGTTCGCGACCTCTCCAGGCGTTCCGAGAAGCTGGGCGAGCTCCGGCCGGTTGAGCGCCGTGCACAGTTCACCACCGGTCACCGGCCGGGGTGTCCGCTGGTAGGCCTTCGGCAGCTTCTCGTTCTCCCCGCCCGGACACGAGGCGGCTTGCGGTGTGGTGTCGTCCGACGGCAGCACGTGTGGGGCCGCCCACAGCACGCCCGCGAGTGCCCCGATCACGGCCACGGCCGCGAAGGCCTGGCCCCATGCGTTGGGCTCCTTCTCCGGAGTGACCGGCGCGGGACGCGGTACGGCTCCGGTGGTCGGGACCGGGGGAGCAGCGGCGACGGCGGTCGTGTCCGAGGAGGGCGCCGGACTCGGGTTACGGCGTGCGCGCAGGGCCCGTACCACCGTGTGGACGCGCACCGCGGTGAACACGAGGAACACAACGCCGAAACCGGCCACACCCCAGTCGGGATCGCGGACGGCGAGATACAGGAGGCGTACGCCGAGAACGGACCCGAGCATGATGAGCAGGGGCTCACGGACCCAGAACGGCAGAAGACGGAGGAGGAAACCGAGCACCCGGTGATCACAGCAGATCAAGACCGCATGCGCCGTGGTGGAAGCCACAGTTCCGGGCACGTGCCGGGCATCGCCGGCTCCGCGGACCGCGACGAAACGGGCACGCAGGAGCGGGGGTGCCTGGCGACGAGGGGGGCGAGTAAACGGCTCGGCCCTATTCCTCCGGGCGACTACTGTGCTGCTGCTGGATCGTTCACCGACGAGTGGGGGAGGAGCCTAGACGAATGAGTCCGATGTGATCAGTGGTCATACGCGATTAGCGAGCGGGTCACTGGTGCGCCGGTCTTGTTGTTGTGCCAGATGGCGGCGGCCAGCGCGAGGACGCGCTGGGCGACTCGGATCGCGGCGCCCTCGAAGGTCCGTCCGCCGTGTTGTTCCAGGTCGAGCTGGCCTTTGAGGGTGTCATTGACCGACTCGATCAGCTGGCGGACCTTCTTGAGCATCGGCTCGCCGTGGCGCTTCTTCTCGCGCTTTCGCGAGGGTCGCAGCAACTCAACGCCGAGCCCGGCGAGGTCCTTCTCGAACGCCTTCGAGGTGAATCCCTTGTCTGAGATAAGCAGGATGCCCTCCCGTCGGGCGACCAGCTCGGCGTCCACCTCAAGCATCGCGGCCAGGACCTCCCGCTCACCGATCTTCGGGTTGGCCAGCGCCCACAGGATCGGCATGCCCGTCGGCGTGCAGACCAGGTACAGGCGCAGACCCCAGAAGAAGCGGGAGTGGGAGGCGCAGTAGCCGTAGCCGGCCCAGCCCGCCAGGTTCGAGCGCTGCACGGTCGGGCGTGACATGCCACAGGGCACCGGTGTGGAATCGGTGATCCACACGGTGTCCGTCCAGAAGCCGCTTTCCATGGCCAGCTCCCGGATCATGCGCTTGACCAGTGGCAACGCTGCACGAAGACGCTTGTTGTAGCCGGACTGCTGCAGCAGGTACGGGAACAGGCCGGACAGGCGCTTGCGAGCGAACCGCAGCCACCGCGCCTCGGAGCGGTAGCCGAGCAGTGCCTGAGCTACCGCCAGGCAGACGAGTTCGGAGTCGCTGAGCAGGGGAGGTCGCCCCATCCATCGCGTTCCTCCGATCTCGTCGTCGATCTTCACATAGAGTGCGGTCAAGAGGGTCTCCAAGTCGGGCGTCACAACCGGATCTTGGAGGCCCTCGCCTGGTCCGCACGCCCAAATTCCTGAAGTTCTGACTCAGCGCTCGAACGAAACCGTCCACACGATGACTGAACGGAGTCCAACCGCCATGCCGGACACAACCTCGGCCGACCTCGGCCCTCGTGAGGTCCTGGCCCGTTACCAGCGGGCGATGCTCGACAAGTCCGCGGACGACCTGGCCGATCTGTATGCGGTTGACGCCGTACACGAGTTCCCCTTCCTCTTCCCCGGCATGCCCGAGCGCTACCAGGGACGCGAAGAGGTCCGCGCGGGCTACCGAGCGGCCTGGGGTGCAAGCCCAACGCAACCGCAGGAGATCCGCGAGGTCATCGTGCACGAGAACACCGACCCGGAGGTGATCGTCGTCGAACAGGTCGTCTCCGGGACCGTCACCACGACCGGCCGGTCCTTCAGCTTCCCCGGCCTCCTCGTGATGCGGATCCGGAACAGTCAGATCCTGCATGTTCGCGACTACATGGACGGTCTCGGCGTGGCGCACGCCATGGACCGACTGACCGCCGTGGCCGCCAGCCTCAGTGACCGCTGAACCTCTGAATCGGACTCATTCGTCTGCCCGAGGGCGCTTGAATGTGAACGACAACGCCCAGACGCCCTCCCCATGGTTATAGGTCCTGTGCGGCGCGTGACTGACGAGCTCCCAACCCTGCTCGCCGAAGCGACGCAGCAGCCTGTTTGCCTCATGAGCTATGTCTCCCCCGGGTGACGGCTGACAGATCACCAGTTGCTGCTCCCACTTCTGCATGAAGCAACCGTGCCCACTCCAGCGGCTTCAGAACTCGGGGCCAGCCTCAAAAATGCAACGAGGCCCTGCCCGCTGCCGGAGCGGGTGAGCCAACTTAACGGCTGATCTTGGTTATTGAGTTGGTCAGTTGTTGGCGGGGGTAAGGCGGCCTTCGAAGGCGATCTGGAAGGCTTTGAGAGGCGCCTTCCAGCGCATGGTCCACCTCTTGCGGCCGTTGCCCGTGGGGTCCAGGCTCATCAGCGCCATGTAGACGCACTTGAGGGCGGCCGTCTCGTTCGGAAAGTGCCCGCGGGCCCGGCCGCCGCCATCTGGCACAACAACAAGACCGGCGCACCAGTGACCCGCTCGCTAATCGCGTATGACCACTGATCACATCGGACTGATTCGTCTAGCTGTGCTGACCAGTTCGCACCCGCCGTAGGTACCTCTGGAGAGCCCGGAGGACCCTACGGAGGTTCTCGATGTCCAGGACTGTTCGCACGACTCCCTGGCGACTCCGCGTCCGAGACGGCGCGTCGGAGTCCATGTCCCTGTACGACCTGCGCTATGCACACGCCGTACTGGCCCGAGCCGCCCGCGAAGGTCGTCGCCCTGCTCCGACGAAGACGCTGCGCCGCGTCACTTCCTGGCAGCCGATGGTGCTCTCCTGCAGAAAGGGCTCATTCCCCGCGGAGATCGCTACGGCCGAACGTCGTGCCCGGCTCCGGGCCCGACTCGAAGTCCAGCGGATCCGCGGACTGCACCACGCCGGCCACGACCTTGACGACGTGGACGTCCCCCCGGTCCGCCACCGTCACGGTGAACTCTGGCACGCGTGGTAGACACGGCGGCGGTCACAGGGCCGTGATCGGCTCCCCCGAGCCTTACCCGAAAGAGTGTTTCATTTACCGGGAGTGGCGGGTTAGGCTCGCGTCAGCGGATCTTGTGCGGACACGCGAACACGCAGATACGGAGGCTCCGGCATGAACGACAGCAACACCCCGCGCCGGGGCCGGCCCCCAGGCCCGCAGACCACGGACGGAAAGCTGACGAGCCGCCAGGAGGCGATCGTCCGCTACATCGCCGAAGCGGTCGCCCGGCAGGGATACCCGCCGTCCATGCGGGAGATCGGCCAGGCCGTACACCTCGCCAGCACCTCCTCGGTCGCCCACCAGCTGTTGGCGCTGGAGAACAAGGGCGTCATCTACCGCGACCCGCACACCCCGCGCGCTTACCAGGTCAGGCCCACATGGGCACCCGATCTGAGCGGCAGAAGCGACGCGGCCGTCGAGGTCCCGCTCGTCGGGACCATCGCGGCCGGTGCCCCGCTGCTCGCCGAGGAGATGGTCGAGGACGTCTACGCCCTGCCCCGGCAGATCGTCGGCGACGGCGAAGTCTTCGCCCTGACCGTCTCCGGCGACTCCATGATCGACGCGGCGATCTGCGACGGCGACATCGTCACCGTGAAACGCCAGGACAGCGCCGACCACGGAGACATCGTCGCCGCGCTGCTGGACGACGAGGCCACCGTGAAGGTCCTGCGTCGGCAGGAAGGCGACGGGCGGGTGTGGCTCATGCCGCGCAATCCGGCCTACCAGCCGATCCCCGGCGACGACGCACGGATCCTCGGCAAGGTCGTCGGCGTGCTCCGCCTGCTGTGACGGGCATCGCGTACTACGGCATACAGATGGACGTGCCGGTGAACTCGATCGGCCGCTACAAGATCAACGACCGGTCGGCGCTGGAAGCCGACGCGGACGGCACCACCGATGTCTACCTCCAGCCCGCCGCGCCCACCACCATGCCGGAGAGCAACTGGCTGCCGACGGCGGACGGCGCGTTCCTGTACGTCCTGCGCGTCTACTGCCCGCAGGACAGCGCACTGGACGGTGACCGGCAGGCGCCGCGCGTGGAGAGGATGCCCGCGGCTGTCTGAGTGGATCAGGGGATGAGTGGCCGTGGTACTCAGGTACTACGGCCACTGCCCTTACTCGGTCCGTTTGTGCCGCTGATCCGGCTCGGAGCGCTCCTAGCGTGATTTTCGGGCCCGGCGATCGGACCGGCCCTCTTCCAAGGACCGGGAGTACTCCGTGGCCACGTTCCTGTACCGGCTGGGCCGGCTCGCCTTCCGGCGACGCCGGCTGGTCACCTTGTTGTGGATCGTCGTAGTGGCGGGCCTCGGGCTCGGCGCCGTGAAGACGTCGGGCAGCGCGAGCGACAGCTTCACCATCCCCGGCAGTCAGTCGCAGCGAGCACTCGACCTGCTCGGGAAGGAGTTCCCGCAGGCGTCGGCGGACGGGGCGAGCGCGCGCATCGTCTTCGAGACGGCGGACGGCGAGACGCTCACCGCCGGCAGCGCCAAGAAGGAGGTCGAGAGCCTCGTCACCGGGCTGAGGACGGCTCCGCAGGTGGCGAGCGTCTCGGACCCGTACCTCTCCGGCGCGGTCAGCGAGGACGGCACCATCGCCTACACGCAGGTGACCTACAAGGTCGCGCAGGCCGAGGTGAGCACGGCGGCCAAGGACGCCCTGCACAAGGTCGCCGAGGAAGGTGACAAGGCGGGACTCACCGTCAGCATGGGCGGCACCGCCGTCAAGGAGAAGGCCGAGAGCGGTGCCGCCGAGCTGATCGGGCTCGCGGTCGCGGCGGTCGCGCTGGTCATCACCTTCGGTTCGCTGGCCGCCGCCGGTCTGCCCCTGCTGACCGCGATCTTCGGTGTCGCCATGGCGATGCTCTCGATCACCATCGCCACCCACCTGTGGAACCTCAGCTCCTCCGCCCCGACCCTCGCCCTGATGCTGGGCCTGGCGGTCGCCATCGACTACGCGCTGTTCATCGTCTCCCGCTACCGCAACGAGCTGAAGGACGGCCACGACCCCGAGGAGGCCGTGGGGCGGGCCCTGGGCACCGCAGGATCCGCGGTCGTCTTCGCCGGTCTCACCGTGATCATCGCGCTGGCCGGGCTCAGCGTCATCGGCATCCGGATGATGACCGACATCGGCCTGTCGGCCGCCTTCGCGGTGGCGCTCGCGGTGCTCATCGCGCTGACCCTGCTGCCCGCGATGCTCGGCTTCGCCGGGACGCGGATCTTCGAGGGCAGGCTCAAGACCCGGCGGATGAGGCGGCTGGAGCACGGCCACGGCATGCCGATGGGCGTGCGCTGGGCGAACTTCGTCACCCGCAACCCCGTGAAGATGCTCGCCGTGTCCGTCGTGGGCCTGCTGGCCCTGGCCGTTCCCGCGCTGTCGCTGGAGACGGCGATGCCCGACGACTCCGTCGCAGCCCCCGGCAGCAGCGCACGCATCGCCTACGACACCGTGACCAAGGGCTTCGGCGCCGGCTACAACGGCCCGCTGACCGTGGTCGTCGACGCCCGCGCCGGCGACGGCGCGAAGAGCGCGGCAGGCGACGCCGTCACCCTGCTCAAGAAGATGGACGACGTCGCCTCCGTCAGCCCGGCCCAGTTCAACGCCTCCGGAGACGTGGCGCTGATCCGGGTCGTGCCGGACAGCTCCCCGAACAGCCAGGCGACGATCGACCTGGTCTCGAACATCCGCGACCAGGGTGCCTCGTACCAGAGCGACACCGGCGCGGCGATGATGGTCACCGGTCTGACCGCGCTGAACATCGACGTCTCCGCCAAGCTCTCCGACGCCCTCGTGCCCTACCTCGCCGTGGTCGTGGGCCTGGCCCTGATGCTTCTGCTGCTGGTCTTCCGCTCGCTGTTGGTCCCGCTCAAGGCCGCCCTCGGCTTCCTGCTCAGCCTCGCCGCCACGCTGGGTGTCGTGGTCGCGGTGTTCCAGTGGGGCTGGTTCGCCGACGCCCTCGGCGTCGACCAGACCTCGCCGATCGTGAGCGTGCTGCCGATCTTCCTGGTCGGCGTGGTGTTCGGTCTCGCCATGGACTACGAGGTCTTCCTGGTGACCCGGATGCGCGAGGCGTACGTCCACGGGGCGGAGCCCACCGAGGCGGTCGTCGCCGGCTTCCGGCACAGCGCCCGGGTGGTCACGGCCGCGGCCATCATCATGATCTCCGTCTTCGGCGGCTTCCTCCTGGACGACGTGGCACTGATCAAGTCGATCGGCCTCGGCCTCGCCTCCGCCGTCCTGTTCGACGCGTTCGTGGTCCGCATGACCCTGGTACCGGCCGTCATGACCCTGCTCGGCCAGCGTGCCTGGGCGCTGCCGAAGTGGCTCGACCGCCTGCTGCCCGACGTGGACGTCGAGGGCGAGAAGCTCCAGCACGCCCTCGCCGAGCGGCAGAACGACGGGCAGAACCCCAAGGGGCAGAACCCCCAGCGGCAGAACTCCCAGGATCAGGAGCCTGACGGGCAGCACGAACCGCTGGCGCCCGCGTCGCCGGGCCGAAGCTGAGCCGACGGCCGTACGATCCGGTCCAGGGACGGGCATGCCTGACCGGCCCTGATCTGCCCCGATCTGCTCTGATCAGTCCAGGTCGGCCCGGCCCCCGCCCAGGCCGACACCTCGGACCCCGCCCGCCGGCTCTACTTCCCCCGAAGGGCCGGCGGGCGGTCCTCCCGCACCATGGAGACGCACGTCATGACCTCACCGCCGACGACGGAGCCGGCCGGGGACCCCTCGACCCTGCTGGGCGACTCCGAACACCGCATGATCGTCCGGCTACTGTCCTGGTCGGCGCGGGTGAACCGGGCCGACCAGGCGCACCCGCGGGTCAGGCGCTGGGGGCTGCCGGCCCTGCTGGCCGTATTCGGACTCCCGGCGCTGGCCAAGGCCGTCGGCGGTGCCGGGCCGGGCGTCCCCATGGTGGTGGCGCTGGTGCTCGGACTCACCGTCCCGCTGCTGTGGCGGGAGCGCCGGCCCATGCCGGTCTTCGCGGTCGTCGCGGCCGTGTCCGTGGCGGACATGGCCACGGGGGTCATGACGGGCTCCAACGCCAGCCGGCTCGTGGCCCTGTACAACGTGGCCCGGCTGGGGACCCCGGTCGAACTGGCCGTCGCCTGCGCGGTCAGCCTTCCCGAGGCGGTCGTGACCGGCCTGATCCTCTCCTCGTACGGGCCCACCGCCTATCTCACCCAGGTCCCGGCCATGGTGACCGTGCTGGTCGTCGGCACGCTGGCCGCGGTCGGGCTGGGGCTGGCCGGCCGGATCGTCCGCGCCTACGTCGCCGCGCTCGAGGACCGGGCCGTCCGCCTGGAGATCGAGCGTGACCAGCGGGCCCGGCTCGCCGTGGCCGACGAACGGGCCCGGGTCGCCCGGGAGATGCACGACATCCTCGGCCACACCCTGTCCGTGATGGTGGGGCTCGCCGACGGCGCCGCCGGGCTCGCCGAGACCTCGCCCAGGCGCGGCGCCGAGACCCTGCGCATCATCGCCGACAGCGGCCGTGGCGCCCTCGCCGAACTGCGCCGTCTGCTCGCGGTCGTCCGCGCGGACGACCGCGAGCAGACGGAACAGGCCCCGCTCGCGCCACAACCCGGCCTGGCCGACCTCGACGCCCTGCTGGAGCGGGTCCGGGCGGCCGGTCCCACCGTCACCCTGCACACCGAGGGCGAACTGACCGGCCTGGGCCAGGGAGTCCAGCTCGCCGTCTACCGCATCGTCCAGGAAGCACTGACCAACACCCTCAAGTACGCGGCTGCCGACACCACCGTCAGGGTCGTCATCGCCGTCGAGCCGGACGCCGTGGACATCGCCGTCGAGGACAGCGGACCGGCCCTCGCCCCGCCGCCCGGTACCGACCGGGAAGGCGGCGGTCACGGCCTGGTCGGCATGCGCGAACGAGCCGCCCTGTATGGCGGGCAGGCCGGCTCAGGTCCCAACTCCCGGGGCGGCTGGACCGTCCGCGCCCGGCTCCTGCCACCCCCGACCCATCCCCCCGCTCACACGGAGAACCCACCGGCATGACCACCGTTCTCATCGTCGACGACCAGGCCCTGCAACGCCTCGGCTTCAGCATGCTCCTGGAACAGCAGCCCGACCTCAGCGTGGTCGGCGAGGCCGGCCATGGCGCCGAAGCGGTCCGCAAGGCCGCCGAACTCCGCCCCGACGTCGTCCTGATGGACATCCGCATGCCCGGCATGGACGGCATCGAGGCCACCCGCCGCATCGTCCAGTCCGGCGGCCGCTCCCATGTCCTGGTCCTGACCACCTTCGACCTCGACGAGCACGCGTACGCCGCCCTGCGCGCCGGTGCCAGTGGCTTCCTGCTCAAGGACGCGCTGCCCGACGAACTCGTCGCCGGCATCCGCGCGGTGGCCGCCGGAGACGCGGTCATCGCGCCCGGCCTGACCCGCAAACTCATCGACGCCTTCTCCGACCGTCTCCCCGGCCGCAGCCCCGAACAGGAGAAGACGCTCTCCGCACTCACCGAGCGCGAGCGCGAGGTGCTCACCGGCATCGCCACCGGCTGGAGCAACGCCGAGATCGGCGAACGCCTCAACCTCGCCGAATCCACCGTCAAGACCCACGTCAGCCGCATCCTCGCCAAGGTCGGCGCCCGCGACCGCGTCCAGGCCGTGATCTTCGCTTACGACACCGGCCTGGTCAGGCCGGCGTGACCGGCACCGGACCCCGCCGACCTCGCAGGTTTCTCTCAGAACCCTTCAGAGGAACCTCGGAAGTGACCGCCAGGCTCGCCGACCATGAGCCAACACCCCGCACTGACGTCGGGCGCGACCCGGCCCGACACCCTTCCGCCGCGTCCCGCCCGTCCGCCCCGGGGCCCTCGTACCCCGGTGGCCGCCGGCCCGGCCGTCACGGGCTTGCAGAACCTGATCGCCGGGTCCGGCGCGGCCGTCGCCGCGTTCGCCGCGATGCTCACGGTGGCCCTGCTGGGGCTGACCCTCACGGGGGCCTCCTCGGCAACCTCTCTGGTACCGGCCGCCGTGACGCTGGTCTGCCTGGCCGTCGGCGGCTCGGCGGACTTCTCCGGCGGATCCGGCGGCGGCCTGCTGTCCATGGGGATGGCGGGCGGTCTGCGCGGTATGCCGCTGGGGGTGACCCTGGCCGGCGCCGTGGCCGTGCTGCCGGTGTTCTTCCGGGGGCTGCGCGGCCGCAAGGTCACGGCCGAGACGATGTTCGCCCGGGTGGCCGCCGCGCTGGTGACCTGGCTGGTGCTCCTCATGGTCTTCTCGCCCTTCGGCAGGGGCAGCCTGGAACTTCCCCAGTCGCTGACGGCCAAGGTGAAGCCCGGCTCGGCGGGCGGGGGACCGGGTGGCGGCCTCGGCGGGCTGCTCGGCGGCGGTTCGGGTGCCGGTTCGGGTGCCGGCTCCGGCGGCGGTGGTCTGCTGGGCAGGCTCACCGGCAGCGGTGTCGGCAGCGGTGTCGGCAGCGGTGCCGGTGGCGGGTTGCTCGGCGGGTCCGGCGGTTCGTCGAGCCTGTCCACCGTGGATTTCGAAGCCGACGTGGCGATCACCGTGTTCGCCGGACTGGCCTGGCTGCTCGTCGTCCTGCTGCTCGGCGTGGCGGCGACCCGGCGGCCCCGCTTCTCGATCCCCTTCGCCACGGGCAGGCTCCGGACGACGCTCGGCCCCGCGCTCTCCGCGACCGCCTCCGTCCTGCTGCCGGTCACGGCCGCCCTCACCGCGGCCGGTGCCGTCGGCGCCTGGTTCCTGGCGGGCGACGACGGCGGCAAGGCGGCCGGAACCATCCTCCTCGCGGCACCGAACGCGGTGATCGCCGTCCTGTCGACGGGCATCGGCGCCTCGTGGACGATGTCCTTCCAGGGCGTGATGGACACGAGCAGCACACTCGGCAGCCTGCTCAGCGGACTGTCCGGCGGCGGCCTGCTCAGCGGTCTCACCGGCAGCTCGGGCGGCGGCGGCTTCACCCCGCCGCACCGCACCATGAGCCTCGCGGACGCCACCGGCAGCCCGGTCGTACGCCTCGGACTGCTGCTGGCCGTCCTGGCGGTGCTGTTCGCCTGCGGGATCCTGACCGCCGCCCGTACGCCCGTGCCCCTGGGGCGGGACGGCCGGCCGCAGCAGACCACCCGGGCGACGCGCGCCGCGCTGACCGCCGTACAGACCGGCCTGGTCTGGTCGGTCCTGTTCCTGGCGGCCGACCTGGTCGGCGGACCCTCCATGACCGCCACCATGTCGATCATGGACAGCCCGCTGATGAACCTGACCGCCGGCGGCGGGGCCGACAGCGCGCTCACCTCCGTCCTGCTCGGCCTGTTCGCGGCCGGCGCGGCCGGGTTCGCCGGGGGGTTCGTCCAGGACGCGTACCGGGCGCGCCGCACGCGACACGCCGGATGACCGCTTCTCTCACGACACGACCGCAGGCCCGGAGGAAGCCGGAATGAAGCAGCCCGAACCCACCACGGTCACCCGGGCACCGTCCCGCGCGGCCGGCTCGCTCCTGGTGGTCGACGACGAACCCATCGTCCTCGAACTGCTGCCCACGGCCCTGCGCCACGCGGGGTTCACCGTGACGACCGCCGCCAGCGGCGAACAGGCCCTGGCCGCCGCCTACGAGAACCCCCCGGACCTCGTCGTGCTCGACGTCATGCTGCCCGGCATGAGCGGCTTCTCCGTGATCCGCCAGCTGCGCGAGATACCGGACAACGCCACCGGCGAGACCGGCCGCCGCCGGATGCCGGTGCTGTTCCTGACCGCCATGGACACCACCGAGGACATCCTCAACGGCCTGCGCCTGGGCGGCGACGACTACGTCACCAAACCCTTCGACCTCCAGGTGCTCATCGCCCGTATCCAGGCCATCCTGCGCCGCACCGGAGGCCCGGCCGGCCCCCTGATGGCCGTCGGGGACCTGGAGCTGGACCCCGACGCCCACCAGGTGACCCGTGGCGGGGAGCCGGTGCGGCTGTCGCCGACCGAGTTCCGGCTGCTGCACTTCCTGATGCTCAACACCGGCCGGGTGGTGTCCAAGGCGCAGATCCTCGACAACGTCTGGCACTACGACTTCGCCGGCGAGACCGGCATCGTCGACACCTACGTCAGCTACCTGCGCCGCAAGCTCGACCCGCGCGGCGACGCGCCCCGACTCCTGCACACCGTCTACGGCCAGGGGTACGTGCTGCGCGGGCCCACGCCGTGAAACCCCTCCTGTCCCGGCTGCGCAGGAGCGCCTACCGGCTCTCCCTGCGCAGCCGACTGGTGCTCCTGACCGTCGCCCTGCTGACCGCGGGCCTGCTGGCCTCGACAGTCTTCGTCAACCACCTGCTGCGCGGCTATCTGCAAGGCCGCGCGGACAGCCAACTACGGCCCGCCGCAACCCTGTTCGCCCACATCCCGCCGACGCTCGCCCCGGACTCCACGACCTCGCCGCGCCCGCTCTCGCAGGCCGCCGCCACCCGCCTGTCCGCCCTGAACCTCTTCGACATGCCCGTCGTCGTCTACCTGGACGCCGAAGGCCGCACCGTCGGCGCGCTGGACCTGGGGTCGAGCGCCGGCACCGGCCCTGAACTCTCCGCCCTCGACCGGACCGCGGTCGCCGCGCACGGCAGCGGCCCCTTCACCGTGCCCGGCCGGCACGACGGACCGCGCTGGCGGGTGACGGTCCGCCCGCTCGCCGCCCCGTCCACGCCGCTCGCCCGGACCACCGACCGGCGGGCCGTGTCGGTGGTCGTGGCCACCTCCCTGGGCAAGGCGGACGCCACCGCCGACCGGCTGTGGACCATCTCGCTCGGCGTCGCCGCCGCCCTGCTGGCAGTGCTTGCCGTGGTCGGCCGGTTCGCCGTGCGCTCGGGCTTCCGCCCCCTGGCCAGGATCGAGGAGACCGCGACCGCGATCGCCGCCGGAGATCTGTCCCACCGCGTCCCCGACCTGGCCGACCCCCGCACGGAAGTCGGCCGACTGGCCGCCGTCATCAACGACATGCTCGGCCAGATCGAGATTGCCTTCGACGCCCGCTCCCGCTCCGAGGCGCGGATGCGGCGCTTCGTCGCCGACGCCAGCCACGAACTGCGCACCCCGCTGGTCGGCATCAAAGGCTCCACCGACCTGTACCGCATGGGCGCCCTCTCCGGGCCCGGGGACATCGACCGCACGATGACCCGCATCGCCGGGGAGGCGGAGCGGCTGGCCCGCCTCGTCGAGGACCTGCTGAAACTGGCGCGTCTCGACGAGTCGCAGGCCGGCCACCCCACCGGCACGGGGTTGCGGCTCGCCCCGACCGACCTGCGCACCCTCGCCGTCGACGCCCTGCACGACGTACGCGCCCTGGACCCCACCCGCCCGGTCGACCTCACCGGCCCCGGCGGCGGCCCCCTGGGCTCGGCAGCGGCCCTGGCCGACGAGGCCGCCCTGCGCCAGGTCGTCTCCAACCTGGTCGGCAACGCCGTCACCCACACGCCCGCCGGGAGCCCCATCCGTATCGGCGTCGGCACCACCGACGGCCACGCCGTCCTGGAAGTCGCCGACCAAGGACCCGGAATGACCGAGGAACAGGCCGAGCGCGCCTTCGAACGCTTCTACCGCGCCGACAGCTCCCGCTCCCGCTCCTCCGGCGCCGGTGCCGGACTCGGCCTGTCCATCGTCCGCTCCCTCGTGACGGCCCACCACGGCCGCGTGGAACTGACGACCCGCCCCGGCCGAGGCACGACGTTCCGCGTCCTGCTACCACCGGCCCCGAACCGACATCCGCAGTGAGCCGTGCCCGCCAGCCCACCATGTGCATCACCGTACGGTCCGCTCCGCGCGGCCTTCTGTTCCCGGTGCGGGACCGGAGTGGCGGCGGGCGGTGCCCCGGCTGCCAGGAGCACACGAGGGCGCGCGCGACGACGACTTCGTCAGCTCACTGACGCGCCCGGAACCAAGGCCAAGCCGGAGGCCGTGAGGAAGGCTGCGAGGCCGATGGCTCCGCCGTGGGTGCCGTCGTCCCATTCGACCAGGGTCTCCGAGAGACCGTCGTTCCAGGAGTCCGGTGTGTCGATGTCGGGGCCAGGGTGCCGCTCGACGCAGCCCTCGCCGTGCCGGTACCGGAAGTACAAATACTGGCCCTCCACCGTCCAGGCATCCCACTGGGACGGGTAGGCGGAACACGTCTGCACGACCCGCACCAGCATCAGACCCTCGACCTCACCCATCCCGAGATGGTCGCGCGACCGCCGGGCCCGGGCAAGCGACTTCAGAGACGCCGACACCGACCGCGTCAGGAAGCAGCGGCATGACCTGCCAAGGCGCCTTGCCGAGACCGGTCCCTTCCCCCTGCGCCCTCGGCAACTTGCCGCGATCCCTGGACCGGTGACGGCCGAAGAGGCCGAGGCACTGGTTGCCTGCTTCGGCCCGGACGACGGCCATGGCGTTGCCTGGACGGTGTTGCACCTCATCGAAACCGGCCCGAATCCAGTCCTGACGACCTGGGCGGACCCGGACGCCAATGAGGGGCACCACCGGCGCAACAACGGATCGGTGTTCGATGCCCCAGCCCCGACGACTTGACGAGTCGGCACCGTGAGGTGCCTCCGGGGGCCCGGCAGTTGCGACGGTGTTCGGTCCCGGTGGGGCGCGGTGTGGCCGGGGTGGGCATACTCGAGGATATGAAGGTTCCGGTCCGTATCCGGCTGTTCGCGGCGTTGACGCTGCTGATCCTGTGCGCGGGATCGGCGGCGGGCTACGCCGGTCTTCGGCTGGGAGGCTGGCTGGGCGCGGGTGCCGGGATTCTGGCGGGTACGGGCGCGGTGCTCCTGTCCGCGAGGATCACGATCTCCCTGTGGCACCTGCAGACGCACGAGCTCCTGAAGCGGATCGTGGCGGGCGACGGCAGGACGGAGGCATCGGCGGATGCCG
This sequence comes from Streptomyces sp. NPDC048288, assembly GCF_043201555.1. Taxonomy (NCBI): domain Bacteria; kingdom Bacillati; phylum Actinomycetota; class Actinomycetes; order Kitasatosporales; family Streptomycetaceae; genus Streptomyces; species Streptomyces sp. NPDC048288. The sequence goes on along the minus strand of NZ_JBICZD010000018.1, from coordinate 74,955 downwards.
TCCTGCGGGGGATCATGCTGTACGAGGCGGCGGTCTTCCCGCTCGCCGCCGACGGGGCCAGCGCCGCGGAACGGCAGTCCCGGCGCTCCGTCGCGTACCAGGTGGCCGCCTTCGACGACTTGCCGCTCTCCGTGCGACTGGCGGCCGCCGAGACGCTCGAAGTCATCGACCAGGGCGAGGACCGGGAGCAGGCGCGGGCCGCCGTGTGGGCGCTGGAGCAGACGGTCCGCGAGTGCCGCACCGGTCACCTCGACGCCCGTGACGAGCAGACTTCCTGACCACCGGCGCCTTGGGAGAGTGCGGCAGCGCCCGTTCCCGAGCTGTCGTACGGCCGTGCTCCGAAGGCGTTCGTTTGGGCGTCGATCGAGCACGCGTACGGTTCGGCCGAGGAGGGGCCGACCGAGGCGACGGCGGTACGAGAACGGGGTCCCGGTTCGCCCGGCGCCTCCCGTAGGTCAGCGTGTGAGGATCAGGCTCATCGCCTCGGCGCGGGTTGCCGGTCTGCGCAGTTGGCCGCGTACGGCTGAGGTCGTCGTCCGCGCACCGGGCTTGCGGATGCCACGGGCCGACATGCACATGTGCTCCGCTTCGACGACCACGATCGCGCCGCGCGCGTGGAGGATGCGCATCAGGGCGTCGGCGATCTGCCCGGTGAGCCGTTCCTGGATCTGGAGGCGGCGTGTGTAGACGTCGACCAGGCGGGCCAGTTTGGACAGTCCGGTGACCCTGCCGTCCTCGGCGGGGATGTAACCGACGTGGGCCGTACCGCGGAACGGCAGCAGATGGTGCTCACAGAGACTGACGATCTCTATGTCCTTGACCAGCACCATCTCGTCGTGGCTGAGCTCGAAGGTCGTGGCCAGGACGTCCTCGGGCTCCTGCCGCATCCCCGCGAGGAGTTCCCGGTACGACTGTGCCACGCGGGCCGGCGTCGCGCGCAGGCCTTCGCGATCCGGGTCCTCGCCGATGGCGAGAAGCAGTTCCCGGACGGCGTTCTCGGCTCGTCGGGCATCGAATCCGCCCGTGCGAGCGTCGACGAGGGGTATTACGAGGTCGGTCATGAGCTTCTCGTCTCTACGGCCGGGCGGGACAAGTCACCGTGACGGCTGAGCGGAACGGTGTCCGCCCGGTGACTCGCCCCGCTGTTCACGGGCCGGGGTGGAATGCGGTCAGTGCTTGCCGCCGGCGAAGGGCCGGCGGGAGACGGTGGCGCGGATCTTCGTCTGGGAGTGACGCTCCACCGTGGGATTGGCGGAGCCGCCGTCCGGTTCGCCCCACACCAGCTCGACCTCCTGGCCGTAGGTGAGTTCGTCCTCGTCGATCATGCAGACGGAGATCCAGCCCCGGACGTTGGCCGTGTAGCTGCACAGGGTCGACACGCCGATGAGACGGCCGTCGCATTCGATGCGGTCGACCTGCGAGGCCGCGTAGAAGGCCGCGGGCATCTCGATGTGCTTGAAGCGACGTTCGCCCTGCTCGTACTGGCTGGCGAAGATCCGGGCGACGTCGTCGCGGTGCCAGGACAGCCATGCCTTCTTGCGGTGCTTCTCGCCGCGCTTCGCCTCCAGGGCCGCACGGCCGATGAAGTCGTGGTCGAACTTGAGGATATGGCCGTAGCCGAGGTCCCAGGGGGTGACGTAGTAGTCCTCGACCCGGTCCGAGACGAAGCTGCCGCCGAGGGAGAGGCTGCCCTCGAAGCTCCGGGCGTTCGCCCACTCGCGGTAGGGCTTCATCGCGTCTCCGGAGTAGACCGCGGGGACGGTGTTGGCGATCCAGCCCGACTCCGTGGCCACGGACGCGTAGGCGCGCCCGCCGACCTGACGGACCCCGAAGGACTCGCCGGCCTCCAGGATGGTGTCGCGGACGTCGTCGAGGTGCTCGTAGGGGCCGAAGAACTCCAGGCCGGGGAAGCCGGACATGCGGTGGTTGAGCGCGGTGACCTCGTGCTTGCCGATGCTGAACTTCCCCATCGAGAAGAACGGGATGTCGGGCATGGGGCCGCCGTTGACCCTCTCGAAGACGGCCGCCGCGTGCGGGCCCTGCAGCTGGAGACGGAAGAACTCGCGGCCGTTCGGGTTCTGCGCGGTGCGCTCGTCGCGGCGCAGGGTGACGTCGTAGCCGCCGGTCTCGGCATGGAACTGGACCCAGTTCAGCGCCGGAGGCCGTCCGACGAGCCGGACCAGGTTGTCGGCCAGGCAGAACAGGATGCAGTCGCCGACCATGTAGCCGTCGTAGTTGACGGCGATGAACTGCTTCGCCTTCATCGGGCCGAAACCGGCGAAGGTGTTGGCGCCGACCTCCGACAGCAACCGGTAGCAGTCCGGGCCCTCGACCGTCAGATCGGTCATGTGGTGGGACAGGTCCATCAGGGCCGCCGAGTTGCGCCACGACTCCTGCTCGTCACGCCAGTTGGTGAACTCGGCCCTGATCGGGAAGGGGTACGCGCCGGAACGGCCGCTGCGCATCAGGGCCAGCGGGCCACCGCTCGCCTGGATCTGGTCTTCGAGATGTGCCATCAAGCTCTCCATGTCATCGCGCGGTGTGCGGGAAAGGCGGCAGGGGCGGCGACGGTCGCCGTGCGAGGTGACCGACGGACAGGGCGCCTGGATGCCCTGGGCGGGGCCGCCGACCGAGGTGCCTGCATCGGCGTGGAACCGTACGGTACGGTACGCCTCCGAGGCGTCACAAGGCGCGCACCGAGATCCAAGTGCCGCCTTTCAGTAGGGCTTTGCCCCCTCTGAGCTGCGCGGATGGCGAAGTCTGCGCGCTGCGCAGGCTTACCTTGCGCTCCATGGAGGGGTGCGTCCCGCGGTGCGGCTCCGAGGTGGAAAGCCGCTCGTCGTGCCGGCGGTCAGACCGACTCGCGCACGACGACCCGGGCGGGCGGCGGGCGCAGGCCGCTGGTCTCGAGGCCCAGGGCGAGGCGGGCGCTGAGCCGGCCGTGCGCCTCGGCGTCGATGTTGACCGTGGTCAGCGCGGGACTGGCGTACGCGCCGAACCCGTTGTCGTCGAAGCCGATGACGGCGAACTCGTCGGGTACGCGGCGGCCGAGGTCGCGCAGCGCCATGAGCAGGCGCAGGGCGACATCGTCGTTGAACCCCGCGAAGGCGGTGACCCCGGGTGCGTCGGCCAGGAACCTTCCGACGGCCTCGGCGCAGGCGGTCCGGTCACGAGGGACGGCAAAGGAGGCCGGGACGGGGATGTCCATGTTCATCGCGGCGTGTCCGGTGAACTTCAGGCGGGCCGCGGCCAGGGGGGCCTCGATGTCCGGCAGGGCCAGGGCGACCTGGGTGTGGCCGTGTTCCACCAGATGACGGAGCTGCAGTGCGGAGTGGGCCGCGAGTCCGTCACGCCAGCCGCCTCCGAGGTCGTGGAGGTCGTCGCCCGTCAGATACGTCTCACCGAAGCGGATGACCGCGCGAGGGGCGATGGCGTCGAGTACCTGCTGGGTGGAGCGTGGCGTGTGGCGGCCGTGACGGACGAGCAGGACATGGTCGTGGGCGGCGAGTTCGGCATCGAGGCCGCGGACGTAACTGGAGGAGTAGTTGCCCTCCATGCCCGTGTCGATGTTCAGGACGACCACACGGGAGGAGCCTTCGCGCAGGGCCTTGGCGACTCCGTGCGGCACGTAGCCGAGATCGCGGGCGGCCTGCTGGACGCGGTCACGCGTCGCGGCGGAGATCGTCTGGCGCGGATCGTCGTTGAGGACGAAGCTGACGGTGGCACGTGAGACGCCGCTGGCCGCGGCCACGTCCTTCAGCGTCACTCTTCCGGAAGCGCCCATCACCCCTGCTCCGATGCGGTCCACGCGCCGCATCCTCCTCCGGGCCGGCGCGCTGCCATTCTAGGGACCCGCCCGTCACGCACGTGGCCGCCGCCCGGCCTGACACCTTCCGTACCTGCTCGTCCGCGCCCGAAGGCTTTCGGTGCAGGGGCTAGATCGATTTAGTTGACTCATGTAACGTGACCGCCATATCGATTGAGCAGTGCCTGCCCGCAGGTCCCGATCCGCGGGCCGAGGAGGTTCCCGAGCCGTGATTGAGATGGAATCCCCTGTCACCCTCCGGCCGGCGTCCGAGCTCCCTGACGGACTTCCGCGTCCCGGCAGGTGCCTCGTGATGGGGATACTGAACGTGACGCCGGACTCGTTCTCCGACGGTGGCCGTCATGTCGGCGCGCGACGCGCGGTCCGCCATGGTCTGCGGATGGCCCGCGAAGGCGCCGACCTCGTCGACGTGGGCGGGGAGTCGACCCGTCCGGGGGCCGAGCCGATCCCGGTGGCGGAGGAACTGTCCCGGGTCGTGCCGGTGGTGCGGGAACTGGCCCGCGCCGGAGTCTCCGTCAGCGTCGACACCATGCATGCCGAGGTGGCGTACGCCGCTGTCCAGGCGGGGGCGTGCCTGGTCAACGACGTCAGCGGCGGTCTCGCGGACCCGGCGATGGGGGCCACCGTCGCCGAACTGGGCGTTCCCTACGTCGTGATGCACTGGCGGGCACCGAGCCGCGAGATGGATCGTCACGCGATCTACCGGGACGTCGTGGGCGAGGTCGTCTCGGAGCTTCTCCGGCGTGTCGACGCGCTCGGCGCGGCGGGGGTGGATCCGGGGCGCGTCATCCTCGACCCCGGCCTGGGCTTCGCCAAGCACGCAGCCCACGACTGGCGGCTCCTCGCGGAGCTGCGCACCGTGCGGGCCGCCGGTTTCCCGGTGCTCGTCGGCGCCTCCAGGAAGCGCTTCATCGGCGCGGCGCTCAGCGGGCGCGCGGACGGCGGGACCGCGCCCCGCGCCAGGGACGCGGCGACCGCCGCCGTCTCCGCGCTCGCGGCCGCCGCCGGGGCGGCCTGTGTGCGCGTGCACGATGTCCGTTCCAGTCTCCACGCGGTCTGCATGGCCGCGGCCTGGGCCGACGGCGGCCGGACGCTCTCGCCCGGAGTGGCCCGCCGGACGCCCGACGAGAAATGTGCCTCATGGGTCTCGCCGGAGAAAGCGGCCTCTGCTAGCTTGCGCTAGATCGATTTAGCTCCGAGTTCACCCCTGTCCGCGCGGGCCGCCGTCGGACCATCACTAGATCGATTTAGCTCCGAACTAGCCACCGATTCAGTCACCTGATGGATCTCCATGAAAGAAGGAGCCGCATGGCAATCCCCAGCCTCCAGGACGGCATCGACAAGGCCGGCTCGCCCATCGACCTGCTGTGGAAGCCCGGCGCCGAGCCGTGGACCCCGGAGGTCGTCGCCCGCGAGTACCACGGCTGGCGGCAGGAGCAGACGGCCTGGCACGAGGGCGTCGCGCTGCTGAACCTGTCGCACCACATGTACGACCTGTGGATCGAGGGCCCTGACGCCACCCGGCTGCTCGCCGACCACGGCGCCAACAACTTCGAGAAATTCGCCATCGGGCAGGCCAAGCAGTACGTGCCGGTGACCCGCCACGGGCACATCGTCACCGACGGCATCCTCGCCCGGGAGGCCGAGAACGCCTACCTGCTCAGCGGCATCCCGGCCGCCCAGCACTGGGTGCGGTACCACGCGGAACAGGGCGGCTACGACGTCGCCTTCGAGACGGACGCCTCCAGCGCCTTCCGGCCCGGCGGCGGCGATCCGAAGCTGTTCCGCTACCAGATCCAGGGACCGGGAGCGCTCGAACTCATCGAGAAGGTCTTCGGCGCCCCGATCCCCGAGACGAAGTTCTTCCACGCCACGCCGGTCACCCTGGACGGCCGTGCCTTCAAGGCGCTGCGCCACGGCATGGCGGGCCAGGCCGGCTACGAGTTCATCGGCCCCTGGGAGTACGCCGCCCACGTGCACGACGCGTTCCTCACGGCCGGCGAACCCCTCGGCCTGATCCAGGTCGGCGCCCTGGCGTACGCCACGCCGAGCGTGGAGAGCGGCTGGATCCCCTCACCCGTCCCCGGCATCTACTCCGACCCGGAGCTGGCGGAATACCGCCAGTGGCTCCCGCTGTTCGGCATCGAGGGCAAGCGTCCGCTGAACGGCAGCTACTTCTCGGAGGACATCGAGGACTACTACGTCTCCCCGTACGAGCTGGGCTACGGCAAGCTGATCCACTTCGGCCACGACTTCCTGGGCCGCGACGCCCTGCTCGCGGCCAGGGAGGGCACCGGCCTGCGCCGGAAGGTGACGCTGGTCTTCGACCCGGACGACGTGCGCCGCGTCCTGGGCGGGGGAGCGGACCCGGGCTTCGTGCTCAGCTACGCCCGCCACCGGGTGGAGACCTCCGCGGGCCTGGCCGGCGTCACCATGCAGACGGCGTCCATCGACCCGGTCGGCACGCTCCTGTCGCAGACGCTGATCGACGCCGCGCACGCCGAGCCCGGCACCGAGGTCGCGGTGGTCTGGGGCGAGCACCCCGGAACCGGTACCGACCCCGAGGCCGACCTCGGGTTCCCGCGCATGCGCGCCACCGTCCAGCCCAGCCCGTACGACCGCCACGCCCGCACCGAGTACCGCCGCAACGCCTGACGCGGAGCAGTACCCCCGCGGCCCGGCCGGCGCCTCACCGCACGGCTGCCGGCCGGACCGCGTCCCTCACCACTAGGAGCACGATGAGCCAGCTCAGTACGGCTTCCGCGGCGGTCAGGACGTCGCTGCTGGAAGACTTCTCCCTGGAAATGACCGGCAAGGACGTACCCAAACTGGAGGAGGCCAGCCACCTCATCCCGCGGGGCACGCGGATCAACGTCACCTTCCTCGGCAACGAGAACCTGCCGATGCGCCTCGACGCCGCTCGCGCGGTCAAGCGGCTCGGCTTCGTGCCGGTCCCGCACTTCTCGGCCCGCCGGCTCGGCTCGCGCGCCGATTTCGAGCAGTTCCTGGCCGGACTCCAGGCAGACGGGACCGAGAGCGACGTCTTCGCCATCGGCGGGGACCCCGCCCGCCCCGAGGGCCCCTACGAGGACTCGCTCGCCCTGATCGAGTCCGGCCTGCTCCGGGAACACGGCGTACGGCACGTCGGTATCAGCGGCTACCCGGAGGGCCACCCCGCCATCAGCGGGGAGAAGCTGTGGTCGGCGCTCCGTGACAAGAGCGCGGCCATAGCCGCCCAGGGCCTGGACGGCAGCATCATCACGCAGTTCGGATTCGACGTCGATCCGGTCCTCACCTGGGTCGAGCGCGTCCGCGACGAGGGCATCGGCCTGCCGATCCGCATCGGTGTCCCCGGCCCCGCCGGGGTACGCCGGCTCATGGGCTACGCGGCCCGGTTCGGCGTCGGGACCAGCGCCTCCATCGCCAAGAAGTACGGCCTGTCGCTCACCAACCTGATGGGCACCGCCGGCCCCGACCGGTTCCTGCACGCCCTGGCGGACGGCTACGACCCGGAGCGGCACGGCACGGTGAAGATCCACTTCTATACGTTCGGCGGGCTCAAGGCCACCTCCGAATGGATCGACCGGTTCAGGAAGGACGCCCGCGCATGACGATCACGCAGACCGCTCCCGCCGGTAACGCCGGCAAGGGCAAGGAGGCGGACCACCAGGCGTCGCTGATCGTCCAGGGCGCCGACGCCACCGGCATCGTCGCTGCGGTGACCTCGGTGCTCAGCAGGCACGGCGCGAACATCGTCTCCCTCGACCAGTACTCCGACAATCCGCAGGGCGGCGCCTTCTTCCAGCGCACCGTCTTCACCCTCCCCGGCCTCCAGGCCGTCCTGCCCGCGCTGCGTGCCGACCTCGACGAGCACCTCGCGAAGGAGTTCGGGCTGAGCTACACCCTGCGCGACATGTCGGCACCCAAGCGCGTCGCGATCTTCGCCTCCAAGTCCGACCACTGCCTGCTCGACCTGCTCTGGCGGCACCGGCAGGGCCAACTCCCGGTCAGCATCCCCATGGTGATCTCCAACCACCCCGATCTGGCCGAGGAGGTACGGTCGTTCGGGATCCCCTTCTTCCACGTCCCGTGCCAGGGGGCCGACAAGTCGGCGGCCGAGGCCGAGCATCTGCGGCTGCTCAAGGACAACGTCGACTTCGTCGTCCTGGCCCGCTACATGCAGATCCTGTCCGGCGACTTCATCGCGAAGGCCGCAGTTCCGATCATCAACATCCACCACTCCTTCCTGCCGGCCTTCATCGGCGCCGGGCCGTACGCCAAGGCCAAGCAGCGGGGCGTGAAGCTGGTCGGGGCCACCGCCCACTACGTCACCGAGGACCTCGACGAGGGCCCGATCATCGAGCAGGACGTCGTCCGCGTCACCCACGCCCACACCGCCACCGACCTCACCCGCCGCGGCGCCGACGTGGAACGGGCGGTGCTCTCCCGCGCCGTGCTGTGGCACGCCGAGGACCGGGTGATCCGCGACGGCAACCACACCATCGTCTTCGCCTGAATCACCGTTCACTCGTACCCCCCCGACAGGGAAACCCGCCCGGAACAGGGACAGGTGGTCTTGTCGTGCGCCGGAACAGGCCGTCGGGGCGGCGGACGCGGCAGACGCGGCGGACTTCCGCACGGTCCACCGCGGTGCTCGCCGCCGCCCCGCCCCCCGGCGCCGTACACCGTGGCCGCACCAGGCCGCGGTATCCGCAGCAGTCCTCCCCACCGGGCGAATCGTTCGCCGGCAGAAAGCGGTTCGCCACCATGACACACACCATCGACGGCGCGGAGATCGCCCGCGCCATACGGACCCGGGTCGCCGAGCGAGTGGCTGCGACCACCGGACCGGTACCCGGACTCGCCACCGTCCTGGTCGGCGACGACGCCGCCAGCGCCGTCTACGTCGCCGCCAAACGCCGCGCCATCCGGGAAGCCGGCATGCGCGACGTCCACCGCCATCTACCGCACCAGGCCACGCAGTCCGAGGTGGCGGCGGTCATCGACGACCTGGCCGCCGACCCCGACGTCTCCGGCATCCTCCTCCAACTGCCCCTGCCCGCACAGCTCGACGCCCCGCCGCTGATCGACCGCATCCCCGTCACCAAGGACGTCGACGGCCTGACCACGGCCAGCGCCGGCCGACTGGCCCGGGGCGAACGCGGGTTGCGCCCGTGCACGCCCAGCGGCGTCATCGAACTCCTCGACGCCGAGGGCGTCGCACTCAAGGGCGCCCGCGTCGCCGTGGTCGGCTGGGGCGAACTCGTGGGCCGTCCCCTCAGCCAGTTGCTGCTGCGCCGCGGGGCGACGGTGACCGTCGCCCACGAATTCACTGCCGACCTCGCCGCCGTGACCCGCCCGGCCGATGTCGTCGTGGTCGCCACCGGTGTGCGCGGCCTGATCGGCCAGGAACACGTCAAGCCCGGCGCGACCGTCATCGACGTCGGCATCCACCGCACGCCGGGCGGCCTGACCGGCGACGTACGCGCCGCCGAACTCGACGGCATCGCCGGCCGCATCACCCCGGTTCCCGGCGGAGTGGGCCCGATGACCATAGCCATGCTCCTGGTCAACACACTCCAGGCCGCCGAATGGAGCGCCGGACGTGAAGCCGTCCCCGCGTAGCCGGCGCACGCCCGCGCGTTGCCGGGCACCACGCGGGACCACCGAGCCCCCCCAAGCGCACAGGAAGGCGCGGGACATGAAGGATCTCCCACCCGTGGCCCGGTTCGGCGGCCGCGTCATGACCGGACTCCTCGACGTCACCTCCGACCCGGCGGCACTCGACTCCCGGGGCGTGTGGGCCGTCGTGGCCGGTTTCGAAGGCCGGCTGACCTGTGCCCGCTTCCGAGACATCCGAGATATCCGAGACATACAGCCGCTGCCGCGACGCGCGGCCCCGGCAACCCGGTGGAACGGGCCCGGACGGGCCGCGTGGTCGACGTCCCTGGACCGGGCCGCGTACACCGCCGGGGTCCGGCGCATCCGCGAGCACATCGCGGCCGGCGAGGTGTACCAGGCCAATCTGTGCCGTGTCCTGTCGGCCCCCGTCGCCTCCGACGCGGACATCGAAGCCCTGGCCGATCTGCTGGCCTCGCGCCACCGGGCGCCGTACGCCGGGATGATCAGGCTGCCGGAGCACGGCATCGAGGTGGCGTCGGCGTCCCCCGAGCTGTTCCTCCGGCGGACGGGGAGAGTGATCGAGTCCGGTCCCATCAAGGGCACCGGACGCACCGAGGCCGACCTCCTGGAAAAGGACCACGCCGAGAACGTCATGATCGTCGACCTGGTCCGCAACGACCTCGGCCGGGTCTGCGCGACCGGCAGTGTCACCGTCCCCGGACTGTGCGCCGTCGAGAAGCACCCGGGGCTCGTGCACCTGGTCTCCACCGTCCGGGGAGAGCTGCGGGACGGTGTCGGCTGGGCGGACCTGCTGGCGGCCGCGTTCCCGCCGGGCTCGGTCACCGGCGCGCCGAAGACCAGCGCCCTGCGGATCATCGAGGCGCTGGAGACCGCGCCGCGCGGGCCGTACTGCGGTGGCGTCGGATGGGTCGACGCCGACCGTCGTACCGGCGAACTCGCCGTGGGCATCCGCACGTTCTGGATCGACCGGGCACACGGCCGACTCCTCTTCGGGACCGGAGCGGGCATCACCTGGGGGTCGGATCCCGACCGGGAGTGGGAGGAGACCGAACTCAAGGCGGCCAGGCTCCTGGCCATCGCGTCCCGTGTCGAGCCGGGACAGACACCGGCCGACCAGCTGCCACCGGGGTCGGACGACGGCCCTCGAACGCCCGTCAGCCCCACACCAGGCGGGCCGTCTCGGCCACCAGCTCCAGTTTGCGGCGCTGGTCGTCGACGGTCAGCAGGTGCCCCCGACCCGTCGAGGCGAACCCGCACCGCGGGCTGAGGGCGAGCTGCTCCAGGGGAATGTACTGGGAGGCCTCGTCGATACGGCGGCGCAGCGCGTCGACCGACTCCAGCTCCGCCACCTTGGACGACACCAGCCCGAGCACCACGGTCTTGGTGGGCGGAACGAACCGCAGCGGCTCGAAACCACCGGAGCGCTCGGTGGCGTACTCCAGCAGGAAGCGGTCGGCCTCGACCTCGGCGAAGACGCGTTCCGCGATGTGCTCGTAGCCTCCCTGCGCGGACCGGGCGCCGCGCGTGTTCCCGCGGCAGAAGTGCAGGGCGACCGTCACCCGGGGCCGGTGCGAACGCGCCGCGCGGATCAGGGAGTTGTCGGTGTCGATGACATGGCCGAGATGGCCGTCCAGGTCCTTCACCCGGCGCATCCGGGCGGCCTCGGAGCCGATCGTGGCCCAGTAGGCCGGGGAGTCGAGCTGGAGCCAGGTGACACCGGCGCCGAGCAGGTCGGCGATGTCCTGCCGGTGGATCCCGGCCAGCGCGGCGACCGCGTCCTCGGGGGCCGGGTAGACGGCGCCGGACACTCCCGGCCGCCAGAAGCCCGCCACCGTGGTGGGACTCGCCATGGTGATCTTGTACGGTCCGGGGGAGTTGCCGGCCAGCCACCGCGCCTCGGCGAGCGACAACGGCGACCGCCGGAACAGCGGGGCGCCGATCGTGACGGGAGCGCCCTCGCCCTCCGTCGCGGGCACCAGGCCACCGACGGTCTCCACCACCGAGGCCACGAAGTCGTCGCGCCGCACCTCGCCGTCGGTGAACATCTGCATCCCGGCGTCCACTTGCACCTTGAGCGCGGCGGCCGCGGCCGCGTCCTCCAGCTCACGGAGACGTTCCGCCGTCACCGTGCCCCGCCGGAACTCGGCACGGGCCGCCAGGAGTTCGGCCGGGCGATGCAGGCTTCCCACATGCTCGGCCCGGATGGTCGTCGTACCCATGGGTCATCCCTCCGTGCGGTGCCCGAAGCGCGCGGCGGCGGCTGCCGACGATGGCAGCGACCGTACGGTACGGTACGGTACGAGCCGAGGGCAAGGGGCAGGCCGCCGGACGGCATCGGCCCCGGGCATCAGCACCGGGCATCAGCCCAGAGTGTCGGCCCCGGGGACGGACACCCCGCGGAGGAAGACCCGCACCGCTTCGACGACGGACGCGCGCACCTCGGCCTCCGTCAGCTTGTACGGAGCATCGGTGAGCAGCCTCATCTGGGCGTCGCCCAGCATGGCCTGGTACAGCTGCGCCGCCGCGCGGAGCGGGTCCTCGACCTCGATCAGACCGTCGTCGCACGCCCGGCGCAGGCTGCGCCCGAGCACCGCGTACCCGGCGGCGGGCCCGTGCTCGAAGAACGCGTCCCCGATCCCCGGGATGCGCCCCGCCTCGGCGGTCACCAGCCGGTGCAGGGCGATGGCCTGCGGGGTGAGGACGATCGAGGCGAAGTGCTCGCCGAGGGCCACCAAGGTGTCGGAAAGGCTCCTGTCGCTCGGCGAGAAGGCCTGCAAGGGATCCGACCACTCGTCGCAGAGCGATTCCACGGCGGCGCGGAAGAGCGCGCTCTTGTCGGAGAAGTACCGGTAGAGGGTGCCCTTCGACCCGCCCACCACTGCCAGTACATCGTCCATGGAGACACCGCTGTAGCCACGCACGATGAACAGCTCCCCGGCTGCCCGCACGATGAGTCGCCGCCGGTCCGTCGCGGTCATTCTCCGCTCGCTTGCCATGTCCTGGATGTTATGGGACGGCGCAGGGCCGCTTTCCCGCGGTTCGGCCCGGCCTGTCCCCGGCGGGTCGGCTCGGAGGCGCAAGCGGCAAACGCGGTACCTAATGTTGCGCTGCCGGAAGGACCGTTTCGTACCGAGCTGTGGACAGATCCCGGGCCGCTGGACACCGTGGCACGGCAACAGGAGAGATCACGGATCCCTCCCGCCGCGTCGACGCAGCCGTGCGCGCCCTCGTGCTCGCGGCTGCTCCGGTGAGCCGAAGAAAGGTCCCGAGCATGTGCCAGGCCGCAGATCCCATGTCGTCCAGCAACCCTGAGGCAACCGAAGCAGGCCGCGCGCCGCAACAGACGGCCACCCGCAGGACGATGCTCGCCGGACTCGCCGCCACCGCGGCGGCGGCCGCGGGGCAGTGGACCGGTACCCAGACCGCGGCCGCGGCCACGGCACGATCCGCGTCCCCGTCCGGCGCGCCGCTCTCCCTGACCCTGCTGGGCACCAACGCCGGTCCGGCGCCGCTCGCCACGCGGTACGGCATCTCCTCCGCCCTGGTCGTCAACGGCAGGACCTACGTGGTCGACTGCGGACGCGGAGCCGTCAGCCAGTACCTGCGGGCGGGCCTGTCGATGCCGTCGCTCACCGGCATCTTCCTGACCCACCTGCACGCCGACCACGTCGTGGACTACTTCGCCTTCCCCATGCTCGCCGCCGGCGCCTCGGGCGGTGTCGGCTTCGCCGCCCCGATCGCCGTCCACGGGCCCGGCCCGGCGGGCGTCGACTCGACCGTGGCCGCCGCTTCCGGCCCGGTTCCGGGCACCGTGGAGATGACGGAGCTGGCGGCGCGGGCGTACGCCGCGTCCCCCACCTTCTTCATGACCGAGCACGCGGGCATCGACCCCATGACGCTGCTGCGCGTCCACGACGTGCTGCCGCCGGCGAGCACCGGCGCGTCGGCCACGAACACGGCCCCGGACATGGCCCCGTTCACCGTCATGGAGGACGACGACGTGAAGGTCACCGCCGTGCTGGTCCCGCACGGCGCGGTGTTCCCGGCCTACGCCTACCGGTTCGACACCGAACACGGCAGCGTCGTCTTCTCGGGAGACACGGCACCGAACACGAACGTGGTCCGACTCGCCCGGCACGCGGACGTCCTGGTCCATGAGGCCGTCTACCCGGCCGGGCTGGCGGGCCTGGGGCTGCCCCAGGCCCTCATCGACCACATTCTGGCCACCCACACGGACGTCGCCGACCTTGGGCGGATCGCGGCACAGGCCGGCGTGCGGAACCTGGTCGCCACCCATCTCGGCCCCGGTGACGCGGCGGTGGTCCCCGACGCGACCTGGCGCAGGCTCCTCAAGGACAGCGCACGCCGAGGCGGCTTCACCGGCCGGGTGGTCCTGGGCGAGGACCTGCTGCACTTGCCCGTCGAAAGGTGAACCCCACCCGGCATGACCGACCGCGACGCCGCGAAAGAGCTCAAGACCGTCAGCCGCCCGAGCCCGACGACATGCACACGACTACGAACGGCTCATCCAGCACGCGGAATCGCCGAGCACTTGGGCCGCGATCACGTTCATGCCAGGCATCTCATCCGCCGGACCTCCCGCAGGAACGGTCAGGCCACCTCCAGCGAAGCACAACGGGACTGATGCGTGCGCCTGGGGACGGTGACCACCGTCTGCACCCAGAACCGCTGGAATCCGGGCCGTAGTCCACTCTCCGACGCCTCGGCGAACAGCACCGGCGCCGTTTCAGCGGCCGGTGTAGTCCGCGGCGAGCCGGTCGAGGAACGTCATGAGCTTGGCGTTCATCTCGGTGTAGTCGTTGGCGCGCAGCTGATCGGGCTGCTGGACGAAGGGCCGGTCGGCGAGCAGGGCCAGTTCCTTCTCATCGTGCTCGATCAGGGCCTCGACGCAGTCCGGGGTGAACTCCATGTGGCACTGGAAGCCGTACACGTAGCGGCTGTAGGCGACGATCTGACGGGGGCATCCGGCGCTGGTGGCCAGCACCGTCGCGTCGCCGGTGAGGCCTGGCATGTCGTTGTGCCAGTGGCCGGTGCGGAAGGAGTCCTCGAAGCCGGCGAGGAAGGGGTGCTCGCGGCCGGCGGCCGTGAGGGTGACCGGGAAGGAGCCGATCTCCGTGTTCGGGCTGGGGGCCCAGGTGGCGCCCAGCGACTCGCCGACAAGCTGGGCGCCCAGGCAGATACCGATGACCGCCTTGTCCGCCTCGACGCAGGAGGAGATGAGGGCCTTCTCCGCGGCGGCATCGAAGTGCGCGCACTCCTCGACGGTCGTGCTGGGCTGCTGAGGGCCGCCCATCACGATCAGCAGGTCTATGTCCTGGCTGGACGAGGGGAGCGCGTCGCCCTCGTAGACCCGTGAGAATCCGAGGTCGTACCCCCGGGAGACGGCCCAGTCCTCGAAGGCCCCCGGGGCCTCGAACGCCTCGTGGACGACGATGTGTGTGCGCATGGCTGTGCCAGCCTCTCTGTTTCCGTGTGTCATGGGAGCGGTGTGGTGCGGTGGCTCATGCCGCCCGGCGGAATGGCCGGGGCGGGTCAGGCGGGGTGGACGGGGAGGACGGCGGCGAGGTCGTCGGTGAACTCGCGTGCCTGCTGCGCGGTGAGCGTGGAGGTGGTGACCCGGATCTCCTGACCGGTGCCCCCGGCCCCGGCGGCGAAGAGGTGGCCGGGCTGGACCGCCCACCCGCGCCGGGCCAGCGCATCCGCGACCGGACGGGCCCGCGTGCCCAGCGGCACCCAGACGTTCAGCCCGTCCGGCCGGTAGCCGGCCGGACGGCCGATGCCCCGCTCGCCCAGCGCGGCGAGCAACAACGCGCTGCGCTCGATGTACGCGTCGCGCGCCCGCGCGGTCAGGCCGTGCACCTGCGGATCGCTCACCAGCCGGTACACCGCGTGCTGCAGCAGCCGACTCACCCACGTCGTGCCGGTGTTGAGCCGCGTCTGCAGACGCTGGGCACTCTCCTCGTCGGTGGCGGCAATCGCGAGCCGAAGGTCCGGCCCGAGGAACTTCGACACCGAGCGCACCAGCGCCCACCGGGACATCCCGGGCGGCGTGATCCGGTGGTACGGCGTGCTGGAGACGGCCCAGAAGTGATCATCCTCGATGACCAGGACCTGGGGATGCGCCGCAAGGACCGACCGCAGTTCGGCGGCGCGCTCGCGGGTGACGCTCACACCGGTCGGGTTGTGGGCCCGCGGCGTGCACACCACCGCCCGCACTCCGCCGTCCAGCGCTGCCCGCAGCGCCATGGGCAGCATCCCCGCCTCGTCGACCGGGACCGCGACCGTGCGAAGACCGTTCAGCCGCAGGGTGCCGATGCTGGCCAGGAAGCACGGATCCTCCACCGCGACCGCATCACCCCTGGTGAGATATGCGTTCAGCAGCCGTTCCGTCGCGTCGACCGCGCCATGCGTGACCAGCACCCGGAAACCGTCCACGGCAACGTCCGGCGCGAAACGCTCCCGGGCCCAGGCGGCCAGGTCCGGATCGACCGCCGGCGACCCGTACAGCGCGGGCCGATACGCGCCACCATCGAGCGCCGACACCACATCGGGGAGCAGCTCCGGGTCGGGATTGCCGCTGGCCAGGTCGATCAGGCGGCCGCCGAACCACGCTCCCTCGCCCGCCAGTTGCGGCACCCCCGTCACGACCGTCCCACCGCGGCCGCGAGTCTCCGCCTCACCGGCGGCCACCAGCTGCCGGTACGCCGAGGCCACCGTGTTCCGGTTCACCCCCAGCTCCTCGGCCAGCTTGCGCACGGGCGGCAGCAGGTCCTGCGGCGCCAACCGACCCGACGCGATCAGGTCCCGCACACTGCCCGCGATCTCCGTCGCCGTCGTCCCGCTGATCCGCACCGGGCACCACCTCCTCCCGCGACCATAGCATTGGGCATAGGCCATAAAAAATATGTCCTATGCCAAACGCTCAACACACGCTCAGCTTGTTCTTCAATCTCCGTCCGGCCCGGGCAGGGTGGTTGGCGGGCCTTGGCGTGAGCGGTTGAATCGGGATGCGCTTTTCGGCGGGGCGGATCTTGTTCAGGCCGCGGCGCCTGGTCTGTCGTGGCTGCGGACTGTCACGGGTGTGGATCAAGCGGGCGAAGAACCGAGACGAGATCCTGCGTGCCGTCAGCCGGATCCGTGCCTCACTGGTTGCCGCCTGACCCCGCTGACCAGCCTACGAGCGGCACGCGAACTCGATCTCCGGTTCCGCTCTTCGACGGACATGCGGACGTCCTCCGCGCGTCCGTGTGCTCCGGCCCAAGAGGCACTTGGAGCCGTTTGAGCCGGTGCAGTCAGGCGCAGGTACGTTCGGCCATCCAGCGGACCTTGCCCTGTCCGGAGCCGTGGGCGATGCGGCGTCGGGCGATCACGGGCTTGATGCCGCGCTTCCACGGCAGGCGGCGGTACTTGTCGAAGTCGTAGCCCCGGTCGGCGTACGGAGCAGCCGCCGTCGGGCTCCGCCAAAACGTCCCGTCAGGCGACACCGGTCCCCAGCGTGAACAGGACACCGACGACCGCTGTTCGGTCAGGAACACGCAACCGCCCGGGTCGACGGCGGCCGTTCGGGAACAGGGCGGCAGCGGGACCACACGCTCCCACAGGCCGTCCGGAACAAGGTCAGTTCGCATTCGGACACCTTGCCGACCAGACCCCGAGCGCGAGGCCCGCGACGGCAAGCTCAGCAGGACGGGGCGCAGTGCCGTGTCGCCTGCGGACCGGCCAGGACATCGAAGCCGTACCCGAAGAAGGCGAGCCCCGCGACGGCCGCCGCCAGTCCGAGCGCGGTACGCCACCGGCCCTGTACAGCGACGAAAACAGCCAGGGCGGCGGCGGTCCCGCCGAACACCAGGACCGGCAGGCCCAGCCGGAGCAAGTCCGGGTTGGTCTCGCCCTCGAAACCGCCGAAAAGGCCCCTCCGGCCGTACGGGAGCCAGACCACGAAGCCCGCCAGCGCGCCGAGTACCGCGGTCAGGCACCCCGCGGCGCCGGTGGCGGCCTCGCGCCGGGCCGTCCGTTCAGTTTCCATATACGGGCAGACGCCTCACCGGCGCCGGGAAGTTCCGCCGACCCCGGACAGGTCCGGTCCGGGGTTCCGGCATGTCGCCCCGGCTGCGTAACGATGGGTTCCTGCGGCGATCGGAGGAAAGGGGGCCGGATGGCGACGTGGGGGGAGCGGGTGCCGGTCTGGACGGTGTCGGCGGCACTGGTGGGGGTCGGCTTCGGGATCTGGGTGGGCCTGGTGGTCACGTCCCAGTACCGAGAGGCAGATCTGTGGCCCGTCTGGGCGGCGCTTGCCCTCGGCTTGACCTGCGGTGCCGGGGTTGTCTTCGCGGTTGGTGCCCAGCAGTGGCGCGGTCTGCCTGAGGGCGAACGCCGATCGCGGCGCGAGGCGGCCGTCATCGCGGGCGCGGTGGCCCTGGTCGCAGTGCTCTATGGAGTCGTGGTGGCCTCCACGGATGCGCGTCCGGGGGCGTGGCGGGGGCCTCTGCTGGTGGGAACTGCCCTGCTCGGTGCAACGCCGATGGTCTGCGTCGCCTACTCGATTTGGAAGGCAACGGGCACTGACCGGAGTGCCACGGCTGCGGGCGAACTGCTGGAGTGGCTGCTGGCCCGTCGGCGGACCATGCGGGCGGCGGTGACCGGCCTGGGCGCGCTGGTCGCGCTGTCCACGCTGGCACTGGGGGCAGTTGTGCGTATGCAGGCTGAACTGGTGAAGGCGCACACCATGGCGTCGGCCGATGCCACCCCCTTCGAATACGTCCTGGTCTTCGGCGGCGTGGGCAGCCTGAACGTGGCCATCGCCTACGCACCGGCCGCGACCGGGCTACGCCGCCAGGCGCATCTCCTCGCCGAGCGGCTGTTTCCGCTGACCGGCATCGATGAGCCGACACAGCTCCTTGAGCGCGCCGAACAACGTGCGAGATTCGAACAGTTGCTGGGCGCCGAGGCGGGTCCGTTCGCCGATCTCCAGGCCGGCATCGTGGTACTCACCCCCTTGCTGGCCAGCGCTGTCGCGGTGTGGCTGCCGCACTGAGTCACCATTGCACCCCTGTCAGGAGGTCGCCGCCCCGCGCACTCGCCGCGGCCGGAGCCTCGGTGCCATACGCGCAGGTGGTTTGGCCGGGGCACCCCCTCGATCGGCCTCGTGCCCGCTCTACCTTCAGAACGTAGCCGAGTGGCTACGTTGAGTGAGAGGAGACAGGGATGCTTCCGATGTCCACGGGTCGACGGGTGGCCTTCGCCTCGGCGGCCCTGGTGCTGGTCGGCGCGGTGAGCGCCGGATCGGCTCAGGCGCGGTCCGCTGCTCAGGCACGGTATCCCGGGGGGCTCGTCACGTACTCGATCGAGTTCTCCAACCCGCAGGAGAAGGACGACAACAACCTTCCCGAACCCTACGGCAAGGTCTACGTGACCGATGGGGGCCTGCGGCAGACCACCCTGTGGGAGCACCCGGACCTGGACATCAACACCCCCACCGTCCCGCGCTACCCCGAGGCCGGCTACACCCACCGGTACGCCGACCACCTCATCACCGAGGTCTGTGCCTTCGTCGGGGAGGACGACACCGGCTACAACGCCGATGACGTCCTCGCGCAGGGCTGCGAGCCCTTCCACGGTCCCGGCGCGTACACCATCCCCGGTCCGAACGGCGAGGTGACGATCACCGTCTACCACATCGGCTGATTCTCACCGCGTGGCGCCCCGGCCCCCCCCCGGGGGCCGGGGGGCGCCCGGCGGGCCCCCGCCCGCTCGGCGCCCACCCCCCCCGCCCCCCCGCCCCGGCGGGGGGGGGGCCCCCCCCCCCCCCCCGGCGGGGGGGGGCCCCCGGGGGGGGCCCCCCCCCCCCCCCGGGGGGCCCCCCCCCCCCCGCGTCGGCGCGCAGCACGAGAGCGGCAAACCGAACCGCTCAATCGCCCCATGTGCCGGTCAGCCGCAGTGCGGCGGCCGACGGTGCGGGGAGCGGTCGCCGGCTCTGCCCGGAGCGCAAGGAACTGGTCGGATGGGCTGGAGTTGGTACGAGGTTCCACCGGCGTCCGAACCCGGGGCGGCATCGACCGGCGGAACGTCCGCGACTTCCGGAAGGCCCGCACGCAGCTCCCCGGCGACGCCGACGGCCACCCGGCCCGCCGACATGGCGCCTGCGTCCCGGAGGTGGAGCGGACTCCACCACCGATCCGGGTGGCCGGGTCCTCCTGGCGGCGCACCGGCCGCGGGAGGGTTGTTCCCACAAGGTCAACCCCTCCGCACGGACAGGACATCACGATGCCGCACACCAACGCAGCCGCGGTCCGCAAGCCCCGTACCGCCCGCCCGACCCCGGGCACCCCCGCGCCGGTCCGCCCGGCCACGACCGCCCACGTCGTGCCCCTCTGGGAGGCCATGGCCCTGCTCTTCGCTCCGGCCAAGAGCACGGAACGGCCCTGAGCCGCCGCCGCGTCATGCAGACCCAAGAAGAGCACCGGGCCACCACCCCGGCCGCCCCCGGCCCGCTCGCCTCCTTCGCCCGGTTCGTGCTGTTCGGCGGTGGGGTCGGTGTCCTCTCCAGCGGCGCCGTGACCCTGCTTGCCGGGGCCATGCCCTGGACGCTGGCCAACGCCGTGATCACCGTCGCCTCCACCGTCCTCTGCACCGAGTTGCATGCCCGCTTCACCTTCGGCACCGGCAGGCGGGCCGGCTGGCACGAGCACTGGCAGTCCGCCGGCTCCGCCGCCGTCGCCTACGCCGTGACCTGCGCCGCCATGTTCCTGCTCCACCTCGTCCAGGCTTCCCCCGGCATGCTGACGGAGCAGATCGTCTATCTCGGCGCCTCCGCCCTCGCCGGCCTCGGCCGCTTCCTCTTCCTGCGCCTGTACATATTCGCCACCGGCCGCCGCAGCCGGAACCAGGCCACGCCCCTGCCCTCCAAACCGAGCCTCACAGCGCCGCCGCCGCTGCCGCCGCTGGCTGTGCTCGCCGCGGCCTGACGCGGACGCGGTCACGATGCAGGCAGGACCCTGGCCGTTCCCAGCCGCCGACAAGGGGGATCACCAGGGCCCGATGCGGGCATCCGTCCCCAACGCGAGGGGAAAGGCCGACGCCCTCCTCCCTCCCTTGCAGGGCTGACGGGACCGCCGAGCAGGGCGCAGCGCCCGCAGCTGAAACGATCCAGTCCCGTAAGGTTGACGGACAGCCGACGCACGGTGGACAGCCGATGCGCGCGCAGGAGAGGGAGTCCGTCCGACATGGCCCGTTCTGGCCGGGTGACGCTGACCGATGTGGCCGAGGCGTCCGGCGTGTCGCGGGCGACGGTGAGCTTCGTGCTCAACGACGACCCACGGCAGACGATCTCCACCGCCACCCGTGAACGCGTCCTGGCGGCCGCCCGGGACCTCGGGTACGTCCCGCACGGGATTGCCCGGGCACTGCGTGAGGGAGCCTCGCGCATCGTCGTGCTCAGCGTCGACCACGGGCTGGAGGGCAACTTCTCCCGGAGCTACGTCGTGGGCCTCGACGAGGAACTGGCCGCACACGACCACGTGCTGCTCGTCCGGCACGGGCGTGCGGCGCCGGAGAACCTGAAGAAGATCCTCGACACCATCGCCCCGCGGGCGGTCCTGCGGCTCGGTGAGGCCTACATGCGGGGTGACCGGCCCGCCGACGAGGACTGGGAGCGCGGATTCGCCTTCAACGCCGGCCTGCAGATCGGCTACCTCGCCGAACGCGGACACCGGCACATCGCCATGGCCATGCCCGACCATGACTTCCCGCTGACCGAGGCACGCCTCGGATTCGCCCGGGAGGCGGCCCGACGGCTGGGGCTTCCGCCCCTGGAGCGTCTCGTCGTACCGCAGCCGCGACGGGCCGGCGAGGCCGCCGTGGCGGCGGCGCTCGCGGCGCACCCGGAGGTGACCGCGCTCGCGGCGTTCGACGACGACATCGCGCTGCGCGGCCTCACGGCCCTGCGCGACCTCGGACGGCGGGTGCCCGACGACGTGGCCGTGATCGGCTTCGACGAGACGGAGTACGGCTCCCTGTCCACTCCCGCCCTCACGACGGTCCGTATCGATGCCGAGATCCTCGGGCGGATCGCGGCGCGCGAGGCCCTCGGCCTCGACACCGCCGGACTGTCCCCGGTGCCGGGCCGGATCGTGGTGCGCGAGTCGGCCTGACCCCGCACCGCCCGCCCGACCGCTCGGAAAATGGTCTCCGAAAACTGGTCTCCGACGGGTTCTTCGCCGTCGGCGGAGGCGTCTGCTACCGTCGCACTTAACCGATCTAGTTACGTGATCTGATGGCTTCTTCGTCATGGACGAGCGAAGGGGTCACGCGCGAGACCCGCGCCTTGGCCGGTACGACCGGGCCGGGGCGGCGAGAGTCACCAGCGCCCGCGAGCAGGAGAGTGTCATGGGTACAGCCGACATCCAGCGCACGACGTACGACGCGGTCCGGCGGTTGAAGGGCGCCCCCTTCATCGCCCAGCGGCCTGCCTATTTCAGTCCCGCCGCGGCGGCCCAGGACGCGAGCAACACCCGGGGCGGCTTCGGCGAGTTCGCGCAGACCCTGCTGCCCCTGGAGTACACGGACTGGACCGAGGAGAGTGCCGCGCACGTGAGCGCGTGCTACCTCGGGGACTGGTCCAGCCTGCACAAGGTGCTCGTCAGGGGACGGGGAGCCCGGGACTTCCTCTCCTGGCTGGGCATGCGCGACCTGACCCGCTTCGAGTACGGGCAGATCAAGCACCATGTCCAGCTCGACGAGCACGGCCGGGTGGCCTCCGAGGGCATCCTGTGCCGCCTGGCCGAGGAGGAGTTCCTGTACACGGCCGGCAG
The DNA here is from genome assembly GCF_043201555.1 of Streptomyces sp. NPDC048288. Lineage (NCBI taxonomy): Bacteria > Bacillati > Actinomycetota > Actinomycetes > Kitasatosporales > Streptomycetaceae > Streptomyces > Streptomyces sp. NPDC048288. The sequence continues at coordinate 52,656 of NZ_JBICZD010000018.1, read as the reverse complement.
CGGGGACTGGCTGATCTGGCAGCTCGGCCAGGGCGACTGGGACGCCGAGGCCGTGGACGTCAGCCCCGAGCGGTTCATCTTCGGCGTCCAGGGGCCGGCGTCGCTGGCGACACTGGAGAAGCTCACCGGCGAAAGCCTCCGGGACATCGGCTTCAGCCGGAGCCGTATGTCGCGGCTCGCCGGAGTGCCGGTACGGCTCCTGCGCACCGGGATCTCGGGCGAACTCGGCTACGAGATCCACGGCCCCGCCGAACAGGCCGGCGAGATCTGGTCGTCGACCGTCGAGGCCGGCCGTCCGCTCGGGATCAGCCAACTCGGCCTGCGGTCCCAGCCGGTGCAGCACATCGAGGCCGGTATCGCGACGAACGGCCTCGACTACCTCCCCGCCTCGATCCTCACCCCGGGTGCGCCCACCCAGTTCAGGACCGGCAGGCCCGGCGGCAGCTACGTACCGGAGAACGGCATCACGGACTACTTCCGCAAGCCCGCCGAGCTCGGCTGGGGGTTCCGCAAGGGGGTGCCCGGCCGGGACTTCCTCGGGCGGGACGCCCTGGCGGCGGACGCGGTCGGCGGCGGACCCCGGCGGACCCTCGTGGGGCTGCGCTGGAACACGGCGGACGTCGCCGGCGTCCTCACCGCCGCCCTCGGAGAGGGCGACCTGCCCGAGCCCATGGAGCTTCCGCGCGGGCGGGGCCCCGTCTTCGACCAGGTGCTCGCGGACGGACGTCCGGTGGGCGTCTCGACGGGGCGGACCGTCAGCGTGAACCTCCGCTCGACCATCTCGCTCTGTGTGATCGACGAGAGCCGTGCGGCACCCGGGACCGAGGTCGTCGTGGTGTGGGGCAGGCCCGGGACCGCGCAGCGCGAGATCAGGGCGACGGTGGCGGCACTGCCCTTCAAGCCGGACCGCCGGCGGACCGACGTGTCGGCGGGGTGACGCCATGGACCGCATGCTCCTGATGAACAGTTTCGTGACCGTCGCGCAGCTGGGCAGCTTCAGCCAGGCGGCCAGGGCCCTCAGCTCCTCGGGATCGCTCGTCTCGCGCCATGTCGCGGAGTTGGAGCGGCAGGTCGGCGTCCGGCTCGTCAACCGGACGGCCCGCTCGGTCAGCCTCACCGAAGCCGGCGTACGGTACGCCGAGTTCGCGACCCGCATCCTCAAGGAGATCGAGGCCGAGGACGCCGGCATCGCATCCGTCCACGACCGAGCCGAGGGAAGCCTCGCCATCGTCTCGCCCAAGTGGATCGGCAGCCTCGACCTCGGCGACGCCATCGCCGCCTTCTCCACCGCCCATCCCAAGATCTCCGTACGGTTCGAACTGGGCGGCCTGTCCGATCGCACCTACGAGTTCCTGGACAGCGGCTTCGACGTCGCCCTGCACACCCGGGACCTGCGGGACTCCAGCGTCCACCTCAAGAAGATCACGTCGCTGCCCTTCGTGCTCTGCGCGTCGGCGGAGTACATCGGCAGACAGGGGGCGCTCACCCACCCGAACGACCTGTCGGCCCACGACTGCCTCGTGCACGTCAACGAGCCCGTCTGGCGGTTCGGGTACGGGTCCACCTCGACCCTGCACAAGATCCGCAACGTCGCCTACTCGTCCAACTCCTACATCGCCCTGCAGAAGGCCGCCGTGCACGGTCGGGGCATCGCCCTGCTTCCGGAACGGTCGGTCCACGACGACCTGATCGCAGGCAGACTGCGGATCCTGCTTCCCGGCCACACGGTGCCCGACCGGCCCCTTTACGCCATCTACGGGCCGGGGCAGCCCGCCCCTCGCAAGATCACCGTGTTCCTCGACTTCCTCGCCCGCTGGTACAAGGACAACCCGGTCCCCGGCGGAGCGGAGGGGGCGGGGACCGGGCGAGAGGACTCGCGGTGACCGGTCCGACGATGTCCAGTTCCTGGTCGAGGAGCCACTGCGACCGGAGCCCGTTGAGCACCCCACGCAGGCAGGCGCCGGAGTAACCGCGCTCGGCGAGGCCGTCGACGACATCCCGCGCAGAAAGTCTGCCAAGTGGCCGGATTCTCTCCCGGCCGCACCGTGTCAGCCGTTCGCGGTGGTCCCCTCGTGGCGCTGGAGGAACTGCTCCACGAAGTCGAGGGCCTCGGCGTGACGGGTCGTCATGCCCATCGCGTTCTCCATCATGATGATCCGGCCCAGGGCGTTCGTCAGCATCAGCAGCACGGCCGGGGACACCTCGGACGGCAGCTCCACGCCGGTCTCCGCGAGCCGCCGGGTGAGCGCCGCCAGCTGTGCCTCTCGGTAGCGGTCGGCGAAGGCGGCGAGTTCGGTGCGGATCGCCTTGCGGTGGTTGGCGAGGGCGGCGAACTCCGTGGTCAGCGCGTTGCCCGGGTGGCTGGCGATCCGCCACAGGGTGTGCAGCGGCTGCGGGCCGTCCAGCAGGCGGGTGACCCGCTCCATCTCGTGCTCGCCGCGCCGCCGCAGCATCGCGAGGAACAGGTCGTCCAGCGTGCGGAAGTAGTACAGCACCAGCGCCGGTGCCACCTCTGCCTCGCGGGCCACCCGGCGGATACCCACGGAGGCGTAGCCCTCCTCCAGCATCAGCCGCTCGGCGACGTCGAGCAGGACCTGGCGCGTCTTGGAGTTCTCGGTGCCCATACGGCGAGGCGCAGTCATGCCGCTCATTGTCCTTGACGGCTCCGGCAAGCGCTGTTAAACAGTTGTTCAGCGCTCGTGTTAAACACTCGTTCAGCGTGAACGGAGGGCCACATCGATGGCTCGCTCCACGGGTACCCGCGCTCTCCGCGCCGAGGATCCAAGGCTGTTGTTGACCAGCACCGGCACTTCCGCGTATATCGCCGACGTCGTACGCCCCGGCGTGCACGCGGCGTTCACCGCCCAGGACCCCAACTGCCGTGTGCGCGAGCAGTGGTACACGCCCAACGGACGCGACGAGCCCGACACCCCCGTCCGCCGCTCGCCGAGGCCGCCACCTCGGCGTCGGCACCTGCGCCTACGTCGAACCCACCGTCGGCGCCACGCCCTTCCGCGGCACCGAGGGGCTGAGATCGCTGCGGGTCCGGCCGAAATCCCAGGTGTCACACCGCCGGCCGCCGCCCTCGCCGCGCTGCTCCTCCTCGTGTTCGCCCTGCGCGGCAGCCGACGCACCGACCGGTGACCAGGCCTCCCCGCCCAGCTGTCACCGCACCCCAATCCACCGCACCCCACCCAGTTCCATCCGACCCGCACCAAGAAAGCGAGGCAGTCATGCCCGGACGAGTCGAAGGCAAGGTCGCCTTCATCACCGGCGCCGCTCGCGGCCAGGGCCGCGGCCATGCCGTACGGCTGGCCGAGGAGGGCGCCGACATCATCGCCGTCGACGTGTGCAAGCAGCTCGACGGCGTCACGTTCCCCATGTCGACGCCCGAGGACCTGGAAGAGACCGTGAGGCAGGTGCAGAAGCTCGGGCGGCGGATTCACGCCGTGCAGGCGGACGTCCGCGACCACGACGCGCTCAAGGCCGCCGTGGACGACGGGGTCGCCGCATTCGGCCGCCTGGACATCGTCGTGGCCAACGCGGGCCTCGGCAGCGACGGCGGCCCGCTCGACGCCATGGGGGAGAAGACCTGGCGCGACATGATCGACGTCAACCTGACCGGCGTCTGGCTCTCCACCAAGGTGTCGACCCCGCACATCGTGGCGGGCGGCCGGGGCGGCTCGGTCGTCCTGACCAGCTCGGTCGGCGGCCTCAAGGGTTACGCCAACATCGGCCACTACATCGCCGCCAAGCACGGCGTGGTGGGCCTGATGCGCACGCTGGCGGGGGAGTTGGGGCCACACGGCATCCGCGTCAACACGGTGCACCCCACCCAGGTGAACACGCCGATGGTGATGCACGAGGGCACCTACCGGATGTTCCGCCCCGACCTGGAGCACCCCACCGCCGACGACTTCGCGGCGGTCTCCCAGAGCATGCACGTGCTGCCCACCCCGTGGGTGGAGGCGCTGGACATCAGCAACGCCGTCCTCTTCCTCGCCTGCGACGAGTCCCGTTTCGTCACCGGCGTCACCCTGCCGATCGACGCGGGCGCCCTGCTCAAGTGAGCCGCGCAACAGAGGAGTTGTGCCCGTGACGACCGCCGACACGATCTACTGGGACCCCTTCGACCCCGCGCTCGCCCGCGACCCCTACCCCCTGTACGCACGGCTGCGTGAGGAGGCACCCCTCTACTACAACGACCGGCACGACTTCTACGCCGTCAGCCGCCACTGCGACGTCCAGCGCGGCCTCGCGGACTGGGGGACCTACTCCTCCGCCCGTGGCGACATCCTCGAAATCATCCAGGCGGACATCGAACTCCCGCCCGGCACCCTCATCTTCGAGGATCCGCCCGTCCACGACATCCACCGCCGCCTGCTCGCCCGGCTGTTCACCCCGCGCCGGATCGCCACCCTGGAACCACGAGTACGGGCCTTCTGCCGCCGGGCGCTCGAACCGGTCACCGGCGCCGAGCGGTTCGACCTGGTCGAGGCCGTGGGCGCCGAGATGCCGATGCGGGTGATCGGCATGCTGCTCGGCATCCCGGAGGCCGACCAGCCCGCCATCCGCGACCACACCGACGACACGCTCGGTACCGAGGGCACCGGAAAGATCAACCACGAGGACATCCTCACCACGGACGCCTTCAAGGACTACATCGAGTGGCGCAAACGGCATCCGTCCGACGACCTCATGACCGAGCTGATGACCGCCGAGTTCGAGGACGAGAAGGGCGTCGTCCGCACCCTCACCGACGACGAGGTCCTCACCTACTGCACGGTGGTCGCCGGCGCCGGCAACGAGACGACGGGCCGCCTCATCGGCTGGTTCGGCGCCCTGATGGCCCGCTACCCCGATGCGCGCCGGGAGCTGGCGGCCGACCCCTCGCTGATCCCCAACGCCATCGAGGAGATCCTGCGCTTCGAGCCGACCGGACCCTTCACCGCACGCTACGTCACCAAGGACGTCGAGCTGTACGACCGTACGGTCCCGGCCGGCAGCGCCATCCTGTTCGTCCAGGCCGCCGCCAACCGCGACCCCCGGCGCTTCGAGGACCCGGACACCTTCGACATCCACCGGGTCACCCAGCACCTGAGCTTCGGGGTCGGAGCCCACTACTGCCTGGGCGCGGCCCTGGCCCGGCTGGAGGGCCGGATCGCCGCCGAGGAGATCCTCGCGCGGTTCCCCGGCTGGGACGTGGACTGGGACCACGCCGAACTGGCCCAGACCTCGACCGTCCGAGGCTGGAAGACCCTGCCGCTCGTCATCGAAGGGGCCCGCCGATGACAGAGACGACAGAACGGTGGACGGTCTACGTCGACAAACGGGTGTGCGTGCGGACCGGACTGTGCGCGGCCTCCGCGCCCGAGGAGTTCGAACTGGACGCGAGCGGCCAGGGCCGCGCCCGGTCCGAGACGCTCCCGGCCTCCGAACTGGTCCTGGAAGTCGCCGAGTCCTGCCCGATCGAGGCCATCGGCATCACGAAGGCGGAGAACGGCGAGCGGATCTTCCCGCCCGGCACCGCCTAGTCCTCCCCGCCGCGGACGGCGTCACCCGGGGCGAGGACTCAGGGTTCAGGGCTCAGGACTGAGGGCTCAGGACGAGACCGCCTGCAGGGGCAGTTCGACGATCGCGTAGGCGAGGAACGCACAGGGTACGGCTGCCGCCAGGGTGAGCGCGCGCTCCCGGTGCGTGCGCGCCATGAGCAGCGGGACAAGGACGAACACGGCGCAGCAGGCCCAGGCCTGCGACGCGTAGTGGAGGTCCCGGGCAGCCGTCATCCCCTCCATGCCGAAGAGCCCGGCGAACGCGGCCAGACCGGCGATACGGACCCGGGCGTCCGTGCCCCGGCGCCACCAGTGGGCCGCGGCGCCGAACAGCGGTCCGGCCACGCAAGCCATGCCCAGCCAGACGAGAGGGAAGAGCAGCGCGCCCATACCGTCACGCCCGAACTCGGCGTAGCCGTAGTACCCCACGACGAGTCCGACCTCGGCGCCCAGTCCGCCGACGGCGGCCCGGAGTACCGTGCCCCGCCCGGCGAGCAGGGCGCCACCGGCGAATGCGACGGCCGACCAGACGGCGCCCGAGTTGGCGAGCTGGTTCCAGGCTCCGGGGAGCCAGCCCTGGGCCAGGTTGGTGAGCACGCCGAGCAGCACGCCACCAGCCGTCGTTGTCGTCATGGCGCCCCACGCACCGAGGCCACCGCTCCGGTCCGCCAGGTCGTCAGGGGTCGCAGCCGTCGCCATATCAGCCTCCGCGCTCACACTCACATCGCCGCACTACTCCTGCGTCCCGCCGAACTATACACACGTCGTATACATGCAGTGCATAGTTGCCCGGCGGTGCCGCCCGGGCAGAACCACCTACGGGGTCTACCGGGCTCGCGCGGGCTTCAACGCATGGTGGTGTGGCCTGCTACGACTGGGTGCTCACCGGCGCCGTCGGTGTCACGCCCGCCGGCAGGCCGGTCACGAGCCGCCGGAAGCGGCGCAGCAGCAGGACGGCGGTGGCCGCCAGGCCGGTGAGCAGGCCGAGCCAGATGCCGAGGGTGTCGAGACCGGCCGCGAACCCGAGCAGGGCCGCGGCCGGCAGGCCGATGAGCCAGTAGCCGACGAGGGTGACCCGGAAGCCGCCCTTGGTGTCGTCGAGTCCGCGCAGCAGGCCGACCCCGATGTTCTGCGTGCAGTCGAAGAACTGGAGGACCGCGGCGACCAGGAGAAGCTTCACGGCCGTGTCCATGGCCCGGTCGTCGTGGGTGTCGAAGAAGGGCGCGAGGACGATGCGCGGGATGGTCACGTAGACGACGGCCACGACCGCCATGACCCCGGCAGCGCAGGCCAGCGCGGTGGTCTTGAGCCGCTGGGCGGCGGCCGTGTTGCCGAGGGCCAGCTCGCGGCTGACCCCGAGGGACGCGGCGTGCGAGAGACCGACCGCGATCTGGAAGACGATGTAGACGAGCTGGTTGACGGCGGTGTGCGCGGCCAGCGCCGCCGTGCCGAAGCTGCCGACCAGCAGCGCGACGACGGAGAAGAAGCCGGCCTCGGAGCCGTAGGTCGCGGCGATCGGGGCGCCGAGTCCGGCCAGCCTGCGCAGGGTCGCGGGCCGGGTCTGCCAGATACGGAGGGAGAGCAGCGGCGCCAGCTGGGGATCACGGCGGGCGGAGGCGTACAGCGCCAGGAAGGACAGCGTGTACACGGAGGTCGTGGCCAGGCCGATGCCGGGCAGCCCCAGCTTCGGGAAGAGCCAAGTGCCGTGGATGAACAGCCAGTTGAGGCCCGCGTTGACCGCGATGGAGGCGATCGTGATGCGCAGCAGGGCTTGTGGCCGGCGCATGCCGACGGTGAACTGGCGGATCGCCTGGAACCACAGGCAGGGCAGCAGACCCGGCGCCATCGCGTAGAGCACCGGCCTCGCCGTGCGGACGACGTCCGGATCCTGGCCCAGCCGGACCAGCGCGTGCCCGATCAGCACCATCAGGACCGCGCCCGCCACACCCGCGAGCGTGGCCAGCAGCAGGCTCGCGCGGACCAGGTCGCGGACGTCCTCCCGTTCGGTCCCGCCCGGCTCGCTCCGCTCGGCCCGCTCGGCCCGTGCGTCGGCTGCGGCGACCTGGTTGCCGACCGCGGTGACCATGCCGACGCCCATGGTGCGCAGCTGGTTGAAGACGACCATGGCCAGTCCGCTGGCCGCGAGGGCCTCGGTGCTGATCAGCCCCATCATCACGGTGTCGGTGGTGGTCAGGGCGACCTGGGCGAGCTGGGTGAGGGCGAGGGGCACGGCGAGCGCGGCCAGGGCTCGGGCATCGGCGCGGAGCCGGGTCGGGGCGAACTGCATCAGAGGTGTTCCCGCGGGATCTCGGTGGTGGCTGGACGGAGGGTGGTCAACAACTCGTCGACGTCGCTTTCCACTTGGGGGTCGAGCAGACCGCGCGCGGTCATCCAGTCGTCGTCGAAGACAGTGTCCATGTACTTCTCCCCGCCGTCGTTCACCAGGGCGACGGTCGTGGTTCCCGGCGGCTGCGCGGCGAGCCTGCGCAGTGCCTCGTACACCACTCCGCCGGCCGAGCCGCCGACGAGCAGCCCGACCCGGCGGGCCACCACCCGTGCCGTGGCGAAGGCTTCGACGTCGCCGACCTTGACGCCCTCGTCGAGGAGGCCGTAGTCGACCATGGCGCCGATGGTGGCGCCCTCGGGGGTGCCGGTGCCGGACTGGTAGTAGTCGTGGGCCGGCGGTCCGAAGGCGATCGACCCCTTCGGTTCGACACCGACGATCCGCACTCCGGGAACGGTCTCGCGCAGCACCTTCCCGGTGCCGAACAGCCCGCCGCCGGTGCCGACGGCGCCGATCAGTTCGTCGATCCGGCCGTCCAGGGCCTTGTCGATCTCCCGGGCCACGGGGTGGTAACCGACCCCGTTCGCCGGGTTGTTGTGCTGTTCGGTGAAGTAGGCGTTGTCCGAGTCGGCGGCCATCTTCTCGGCGAGTTCCTCGCGGGCGGCCGTCGCCAGCTCCTCGTCGCCCTCCTGCGCGACGTAGACGAGTTCGGCGCCGAGGGCCGTCATCGCGCGGAGTTTGTCGACGGCCGCGTGGTGGTCGACGACGGCGGTGAAGGTGTAGCCCCGCTCGGCCGCGACGACGGCCAGGCCCAGCCCGGTGTTTCCGGAGGTCGACTCGATGATCCGGCCGCCCGGCCGCAGCAGACCGCGCTCCTCCGCGTCCACGACCATCTGTCGGGCCATGCGGATCTTGGCCGTGCCGGTCGGATTGAACTGCTCCAGCTTCAGCAGCAGCCGACTGCCGTCCGCGGTGTGGCAGAGCTCGAACAGGGGGGTGGCGCCGATGAGTTCGGAGACCCGCCGGACGACGGGCGGCCGGTACAGGGGATCGTGCACGGAGGTGCGGAGGGGGATGGGCAGGGGAGCGGGTATGGGGGCGGGCATGGGGGGCTCCAGACGTGGGGTCAGGCGGGGCGGCGGTCGAGGTGCCAGCGGAAGCGGTCCGACGCCGGCTCTACGACGACCTTGGGCGGCAGCGGCAGTTCGTGGAACGGCGACTCGTTGGAGTCCATCTGGTAGCCGGCGGTGTTGAGGTACACGAGCAGGTCACCCACGGCCGGCGGGGCTGGAAAGGGGATCTTGCGCCAGGTCAGCAGGTCCGACTCCAGGCAGGTCGCGGCCCCCACGCAGGCCGGGTACGGTCCGGCGGGGGCGCCGAACTCGGGGCGGGCGGGGACGAGTACCGGGTCCGGCAGGAACTCGCTGTCGAACCACTGCTCGGACAGGCTCAGGCTGCTGCCGTCCACGGTCAGGATCGCGTAGCCGTCGCGCTCCTTGACCCCCTGCACCCGGAAAACGGTGAACCCGGCCTGGTCGAGCAGCGCCCGGCCGGGCTCGACCAGCAGCCGCACGTCCGCCGTCCGCAGCACCTCGGCCAGCGGGACGCTCTCGCCGGAGGGGACGGCGGCGAGGATCGCGCGCAGGGCATCGGCGCCCGCGACGGGGGAGTGGTAGGGATAGAAGCCGCCGCCGAAGCGCTTCCCGGCGTGGAAGTGCTCGGCCCGGTTGCTCTCCTCGAACTCCCGCCAGTCCTCGGCGCCGACGTAGTCCACCGCGAAGCCGCCGCCGATACTGATGCTGTCGACGGGCAGCCCGAGTTGCCGTGTCCGTCGGCAGAGCCGTACCAACGTCGCCGCCAGGTCGGCGCGTTGACGGACGTCGTAGCCGGACAGATGGAAGCTGAAGCCCTCCAGCGAGACCGCCGAGACGCCGATGCGGGCCAGCGCGGTCGTCACCTCCCGCTCGTCGAGTCCGAACCGGCTGTGCGGCTGCCCGGGCGGCAGGATCCGGAGCAACGCCCGGGCCCCCCGCCCGAGTTCGCGGGCCACCGTCTCCAGCCGGTCCAGCTCGTCCAGGGCGTCCACGGCGATCAGCGCGCCCTGGAGCACGGCCACCCGCAGGAGTTCGTCCGCCTTCGCCGGGCCGGTGACCATCAGGTCCTCGCCCCGGACCCCGGCGGCGAGCGCCTCGCGCAGCTCGCCCCGGCTCGCCACGTCCACGCCCAGCCCGGCCACGGCCGCACGCTCCGCGAACACGGCGGCCTTGTTGGCCTTCTTGGCGTAGTACACCCGCCCCTGCACACCTGCCTCGCCGAACACCCCACGGAAGGCGGCCGCGTTGGCGTCGAAGGCGCTCGGCAGGAGCACGTGGTAGGGGCCGCCGAGGCCGTGGCCGAGTTCGTGCAGCAACGGGTCGGCCAGGAGCCCGCGCGTCTCGGGGCCGGTGTGCGCGGGAAGCCGTGCCGTCACTTCCACAGGGGCACCGCCGTCCCCAGCCCCTGCGCCAGGGCGAGTTGGGCGAACCGGTGGCCGAGCGCGATGTCGGTGACGACCAGACCGCTGTTGTACGCGAAGATGCTCTGCCCCGCGTCGGTCCGCCCGGACGCCCGTCCGGCCAGGACGTCGGGGAACTCCGCGTCGACGTCCGGCAGCCGTCCGTCGCCGTCCGCCATGTCCGTGCCGGTGACCCGCATCTGCGCGGCGCTGGTGGCGATGACCCGCCGGGCCCGGTGCAGGGTGGAGGGAGCGATGCCGTACCCGACCAGGACGCACAGCGCGGAGGGCTTCAGCCAGGCCGCCTCCACGGAGGCCGGGGTGTTCGGGCCCGCGGTCGCGAGCACGATGTCCGCCTTCTCGGCCGCTGCCCGCAGATCGGACACGACCTCCAACTCCCGGCCGGGGAAGTGCCGTTCCAGCTCCGCCCGGACGGCCGCGATGCCGTCCGGATGGGTGCCGAAGAGCATCAGCCGCTCCAGCTCGGGCAGGGTCGTCAGCAGGAACGGCAGGGCCAGCCGCCCCTGGGTGCCGGTGCCGATGACCAGCGCGCTGCGGCTGCCGGGAGCGGCCAGTTCACGGGCGAGCAGCGCGGAGACGGCCGGGGTGCGCAGGGCGCCGACCCGTCCGCAGTCCAGCATCGCGACCGGCAGCCCGGTCTCGTCGTCGTACAGGGTCAGTGTCGTGTAGTAGTGCTGACGGTCACGGTCCTCGTGCAGGCCGTACTTGTAGGACGTCTTGACGGCGACCACGTTGCGCTCGCCGTCGCGGCCGAGCATGGCGTAGGCGACGGAATGGCCGTCGTCCGGCTTGACGGTCAGCTTGCGCGGGTTGTCGGAACGGCCCGCCGCCAGGGTGCGGTACGCCTGCTCCACCACGGACACCACGTCGGCGAGGGTGATGTCGATGCCGGCCACGTCGCCGGTGCTCAGGATGCGCAGGGTCTTGTCGTCGGGCGTCACGGAATCCCCTTCAGCACGGGCGCGGGTGCGGGTCGGTCCGGTCGGGACGGTGGTCATGCGTACGCCTCCACCGCGGCCTGGCCGTAGCCGTGTTCGTGCCGCTCGGCGGCCGGCCTGCCGGGGCGGTCGGGGACGCGGACCGAGGCGCGCTTGAGCCAGCGGTCGGTGCCGTCGTAACGGGCCCGGAAGGGCACCCGGCCGTGCACGACCAGGTCGTTGTCGACGACGAGGACGTCGCCGGGCGTCAGGCTCACGGCCGTGGAGACCCTGGTGAGTTCCTCCGTCAGCCGGGCGTAGGCCGCACGGTGCTCCGCGGTCCCCTGGTCGAGAGGGGTGTAGGCGGGGTCGTAGCGCAGGGTGAGGCCGTCCGGTGCGTGCCAGAGGGTGGGGACGGCGGGTGGGGTCCCGGTGTAGGACTGGGCCTCGGCGTAGGCGTCGTCGGGGAGGATCGGCAGGACCGGTTCGCTCAGCAGCGCGATGTCGGCCGCGTCGAGCCGGACCTCGCGGACGGAGGCGGCGGTGGTGGCCACGGCGTCGTGGTTGCGCAGGCAGCCGAGGACCAGCAGGTGGGCGCGGCCGGGGTGGAAGGCGTCCTCGGTGTGCGGGCTGAGCAGCACGGTGCTGCTGGCTCCGGTCTGCTCGGCCTCGTGCCCGGGGGAGGGGACGATGTTGTGCACGAACCGGCCGTCCTGCTGGCCCTCCCAGGCGATCGGCGTGCCCATCACGGTGGAGAGCAGCAGCAGGACGACGTCGTACAGCGCCCCGGCGCGCCCGGCGCTGGACCAGTGGCGCGGGGTGGGGCCGATGGCCTCGTCGTCGACGGGGATGCCACGGACGACGAAGAGGCCGGCCGCGGTGTCCACGGGGCGGCAGGCATGGCGGACGTCGGCGCTCAACGAGGCGGCGGCGAGCGGTACCCGGGGTATGAGCCGCGACCAGTCGAGGTCGTCCTCGCGTGGGCCGGCCGAGGAGAGAAGGGTGTGGGCCGCCTCGGTCAGTTCGTGTACGGCGTGCGGCTGCAGCTGGCGCACAGGCGTGACTGCCGTGGGCATGGTCGACCATCCGTTCTTGGGGGGTGCGCGTGCGGGTGCGCGGTGTGGTGATCGGGGAAGGCCGGGCAACAGGGCGTTGGCGGTGGATCGTCTGTGACGGGACGGGAGGTCCACGTGTTGCGTTCCAGTGACGCGCCGGGCCGGCTCGGCTCAGGTAAGCCACACCTAAGTTAGAGCGTTCACGCCGTGTGCGCTGTACTCCACTTGGAGTATTGCCCCGGCTCCGATTTTTAGGATAGGCAAACCTAAGTAAATGAATGCCGCTTCTGAAAGTCGAGGACGACGTGGATGTGACGAGACGCCAACTGCTGTGGGCCGGCGGCGCTTTGGGGGTCACTGCCCTGCTGGCGGCCTGCGGCGGCGGCGGTGACGCCAAGTCGACCGGGGCCACCGGCGGTGCGAGCGCGAAGCCCCGCAAGGGCGGCACGCTGAGGGTCGGGGCCCTCGGCCGCGCGAGCGCCATCACCCGCGACCCGCACGGCACCCAGGCCAACGAGAGCGACTACCTGATCATCAGCCTCGTATACGACACGCTCGCCGTGCCCGGCGGCAAGCCCAACACCGTGCCCCGGCTCGCCGCGAGCTGGAAGGCGTCCGAGGACCTGAAGACCTGGCGGTTCACCCTGGCCAAGGGCGCCACGTTCCACGACGGGTCCCCGGTCACCGCGGCCGACGTCGTCTTCTCCCTCAAGCGACTGCGCGCCACCCCGTCCGGTGCCTCCCGGCTGCCCGGCATCCAGGCCGCCAACATCACCGCCGACGGCGACGACACGGTCGTCCTGGTCTCCGACTACGCCAACGCCGAACTTCCCCTGCTCACCCGCCTGACCACCTTCGTCGTCCCCGACGGCACCGCCGACAAGGACATCGCCAAGGCGCCCGGCACCGGCCCGTTCAAGCTCGACTGGTTCCGCGGCGGCAACGCCCGCCTCGTCCGCAACGACGACTGGTACGGCGGGGACGTGTACCTCGACGCCATCGAGGTGAAGATCTTCGAGAGCCCCCAGGCCATGGCCAACGCCCTGCTCGCGGGCCAGATCGACCTCGCCTCCAACGCCGGCGCCGTCGCGGCCCGCACCGCCGAGACGCGCAGCGACATCCAGCGGGTCCGCCGCCCCAACGACATGGCCATGCCCATCGTGATGCGCACGGCCGACGGGCCCTTCGCCGACCCCAAGGTGCGCGAGGCGCTGCGCCTGGCCGTCGACCGCAAGGCCATGGTCGAACAGGTGCTGTCCGGCTACGGGAGCGTCGCCAACGACATCCTCGGCACCGGCGACCCCGCCTACGCCAAGAGCATCCCGCAGCGCGCCCGCGACCTGGCCAAGGCCAAGCAGCTCCTGAAGGAAGCCGGGTTCGACACCTCCAGGACCTACGAGATCCTCACCACCGAGGACATCGCCGGGCTCGCCGAGTCGGCCACCCTGTTCGCCACCCAGGTCCGCGAGGCCGGCGTCAAGGTGAAGGTGGTCAAGCAGGAGTCCGCGGTCTTCTGGGACAAGACCTGGCTCAAGGGCGACCTCTACACCACCTACTGGGGCACCAACGACTCGGTGGTCTTCTTCGCCAGCAAGACGATGGTCTCCGACAGCGGCCAGAACGAGGCCGGCTGGAAGGACACCGCCTTCGACGCGGCGTACGAGAAGGCCATCGGCACCGCCGGTACCGCCGAACGCACCGCCCGGCTGGGGGACATGCAGCAGATCGAGTACGACAGCTCCGGCTATCTCCTGTGGGGCATGGCGGACGGCGTCGACCTCGCCGCCGCGAAGGTCCGCGGGCTTCCCACGCTGCCCGGCTACGGGCGCGTGCAGCTGGAGAAGGCGTGGCTGGCCAGTTGAGCACGGAAACCGGGGCGCTGCCGGCGATGGCGGCGCCAAGGGTCGGACAGGCGTGGGCCGTTGTGGCCCGCGTCGGTCTCGTCCTGCTCAGAAGAGCTCTGCTGCTTGCGGCACTCCTCGCCGTGGTCTTCGCAGGCGTGGAACTGCTGCCCGGCGACGCGGCGAGCGCCACCTCGGAACGCGGCGAGAGCGCCGCGGACCTGGCCGCTCGCCGCCATGAACTCGGCCTGGACAGACCGGTCCTGGAACGCTTCTGGGACTGGATGTCCGGCCTGCCCACCGGCGACCTAGGCACCTCCGCCCACGGTGAACCGGTCACCGGCCTGCTCACCACCGCGTTCCCCAACACCCTGGTGCTCAGCGGCACCGCCCTGCTGCTGACCGCCGTCCTGTCGGTGACGCTCGCCTCCTGGGCGGCGCTGCGGCCCGAGGGACTCCTCGACCGGACCGTCACCAACGTCTCGACCGCGGTCTTCGCCGTCCCGGAGTTCGTGGTCGCCGTCGGACTCGTCCTGGTGCTGTCCCTGTGGACCGGCTGGCTGCCCGCCGTCACCCTCACCGGCAGCGACGGCACCCCGGCCTCCTGGACCATGCTGATCCTCCCCACCCTGGCCCTGACCATCCCGCAGACCGGCTGGAACACGCGCATCGCCCGCGCCGCCCTCGCCGACGAGGCCCGCGCGCCCTACGTCGAGGCCGCCGTCCTGGACGGCCTCCCACCGGGCCGCGTGCTGCTGCGCCACGTCCTGCCCGGAGCCCTCCCGACCATCGCCACCGGCATCGCCACCTCCTCGGGAGTGCTCCTGGGCGGGGCGGTCGCCGTGGAGACCGTCTTCAACTACCCGGGGATCGGCGTGGTCCTGTCCGCCTCGGTCGCCGACCGGGACACCCCGGTGATCGCCGGCGTGACGGCACTGGCCGGCGCGGCGATCACCGTCGTACTGCTGGGCGCGGACCTCGTCCGCGACCGGCTGACGGCAGGTGGCCGATGAGCGCCCCGACCCGCGCGGTCCTGCTGCGGGTGACACCGGCCGTCCTGCTCGTCCTGCTGGCGCTCGTCGGCCCCTGGCTCACCCCGCACGCCGTCGACGAGCCCGTCACCATGCCGTTCGCCGCACCCGGCCACGGGGCGCCGCTGGGCGGCGACCAACTCGGCCGCGACGTCCTCAGCAGACTGCTCGCGGGCGGCCGTGAACTCGTCCTGTCCGCCCTGCTCATCGCCGTGGTGGTGACGGCGTCGGCCGCGGTGGTCGGCACGATCGGAGCCCTGCGGCCCGCCGTCGGTCGCCTGGTGGAACGCGCCGCCGACCTGCTGATCCTCCTGCCCGCCGTCCTCGGCGTCATGCTGGTCGCCCTCTCCTGGCCCGGCGGCGGACGGCTCGCCGTGATCCTGGCCGCGGTCGTCCTGGGGTTCCCGTACGCCGTCCGGCTCACCGCCAACGCGGCGGCGCCCGTGGCCGCGTCCGGCTATGTGGAGGCGGCCGCCGCCGGCGGCGAACGCCTCTGGTTCCTCGTGGTCCGCGAAGTGCTGCCCAACCTGCGGGCCACCCTGCTCGCCCTCCTCGGGCTGCGCTTCGTGGAGGCGGTCTACGTCGTCTCCATGGCCGGATTCCTCCAGGTCGGGCCCCAACCACCGGCCGCCGACTGGGCGTTGATGATCCGGGAGAACTCCTCGGGCATCCTGCTCAACCCCTGGGCCGTCATCGCCCCGAGCGCGGCCGTGGGCCTGCTGGCACTGAGCGTCAACCTCGCGGCGGCCGCCCTGGCCCCGAGAACCGGCCGAAAGGCGGCAACGCTGCTGTGAGTCACCCCAACCGGAAGACGGACAGCGAGGAACCCGTCGCCACGACACGCGATTTCGGCGTCGTTGCGGCGGACGGGCGACACCTCCTGGCAGCGACCTCGCTCAGCCTGCGGCCAGGGCGCATCGTCGCCGTCACGGGCCCTTCGGGAGCGGGCAAGACCACGTTGCTGCGGGCCTTCCTCGGCCACCTGCCCCATGACACGACCCGCTCGGGCGGCACGGTCGAGGTGCTCGGGCACGACATGTTCGCGGCCGACGAGACCGCGCGCCGTGAGATCCGCAGCGCCGAGATCGCCTACGTCGGCCAGGACCCCGCTTCACTGCTCAATCCACGGCTGCGGATCCGCACGCTCCTGTCCGAGCTGAGCGCGGACCGGGCCTCCGCCGCCGTCACCGAACTCCTGGACGCCGTCCGGCTGCCCGGTGACCGGGACTTCATGGCCCGGCGGCCAGGACAGCTCTCGGGCGGCCAGCTGCGTCGCGTCGCGCTCGCCCGCGCCCTCTCGAAACGGCCCCGGCTGCTCCTGCTCGACGAACCTACGGCGGGCCTGGACCCGGTGCTCCGCGACGAGATCACCGAGCTGCTGCGCACCCTCGCGCGTGAACGGCGGCTCGCCCTGGCCTTCTCCTCCCATGACCCCGACGTCGTGGCGAGGCTGGCGGACGACGCCGTACACCTGACCGCCGACGGGGTCCGCCCCGCACGGGCGCCGCGTCCTCGGGACGAGCGATCCGTCCCGCCGCACACGGCCGCGACGCCTGGGCCCGTCCTCGATGTTCGGGATCTCAGCGTGCCGTTCTCGGACCGAGGGACCGGCGGTCGGCCGGGGCTGACAGATATTCGGCTGTCGGTGGCCGAAGGGTCGGTCGCGGCCGTCGTCGGCGCCTCCGGATGCGGCAAGACCACGCTCGCCCGCACGCTCGTCGGCCTGCGGAAACGCCGGTCGGGCACCATACGGCTCGACGGCGTGGAGCTGCCCGCCACCGTCCGGCGCCGCAGCAGGGAACAGCGGCGCCGGATCCAACTGATCACCCAGGACCCCCTTGGTGCGCTCAATCCCAGCCGCACGGTCGGCTCGTCCGTGGCCAGGCCCCTGCGTATCCACCGGAGAGCCAATGCCGGCACTGCCGACGGCTCGGTGCGGGAGCTGCTGGAACTCGTCGGGCTCCCGGGGGACTTCGCGGGCCGCTACCCGCACGAGCTGTCCGGCGGCCAGCGCCAACGGGTGGCGATCGCGCGGGCGTTGGCCGCCGAGCCGGACATCCTCGTCTGCGACGAGATCACTTCCGCACTCGATCCGGCCACGGGAGACGCCGTGATGGATCTGCTGGACGGACTGCGTCGGGAGCGCTCCCTGACCCTCGTGGTCATCAGCCACGACCTCGCACTGGTCCGGGAGCGCACCGACACGATCACGGTTCTCGCCTCCGGCCGCATCGTGGAGTCCGGGTCCACCGCGGATGTCTTCGCCGCTCCGCAGCACTCGGCGACGCGCGAGCTGCTCTCCGCGAACCTCGCGCCCACCTGAACGGCCCGCGCCCACGGTGCGGGTGGTCAGCGCGGTATGACTCCCTGCGCCTCACCCACTTCGTGCCGCAGGTGGAGCACGCCCGCCACCGTCGCGCTCGCCGACAGCGCGACGACCAGGGCCATGACGACCGCGAGCAGGCGTGAGTATCGGGTGGCAGGCGGCGCCGAAGGCTCAAGGAGTGTGGCGACACGGTGCGACACGGGCTCGGTCGCGGCGCCGAGCGTCAGATAGGGCCGTGTCGTGGGGCCGGCGTCATGACCGGCCAAGGCGGCCCGGGCCACGGCGACGGCGACCAGCCTGCGGTCCCCGACCACCCGGGCCGCCGCCTCGTCGGCCGCCAGTTCCGCGGCGAGCCGGATCCCGGCGCGGACCTGGTGCAGCGCCGGATGGCAATGCGCCGAGATTTCCGCAATGGCGAGAAAGTAGTGATGCCGTCCGGAATTATGCGCTCGTTCATGGGCGAAGAGGGCCTCCCGCTCGGCCGCCCGCAGACAGCGCAGCATTCCCGCGGTCACGACGATCCGGTCGACGCGCCCCGGCAGGGCATACGCGTCGGGCCGCGGCGAGTCGATGATGCAGAGATCGCCGACGACGGGAAGTCCGGCGACCTTTCGCCGGGTCGCCCGCAGCGTACGGCCGTGGCGCACCGCCGAATAACCGAGGCGCACCCCGCCGATGGCGAGAGCGCAGGCCGCCAGGACGGCCATTCCGGCCATGAGATGTGCCGAAGGCGTGCACAGATGGCTGACGAAGTGATGGAGATGGGCGAAGGCCGGCAGCAGATAGAGGCCGGTCATCACCAGCGCGCCGAGGGAGACGGCACAGGCCAGAGCGAGAACCGCCGAACTGACCGTGAGTATCCACAGAGCGGTTGTCGGCCGAGTCCGGGCCAGAACACGATCCGTCACCGGGCCCAGCAGGAACGGCAGTACAAGCGGCACGAGAAAGAGTGGAGTCAGCAACAGGCGTCCCGGAGCGGAGCAGGATCTCGTACCGGCCCTCGTGCCGTGAGGCTGGGAAACGTGCCTTCTTCGGCAGTCACCTATCCATTCACCCCAACTGTCGACTACAGTGTTGTAGACCGTTTACAGATTTGTAGACGGCTTGATTGCTCTTCCCCGAGGAGGGGCGCGACTGGTGTGCCCTCGGTCGGTCATCTTCGCAGACCAGGGTACATGTGCACCCCAACTGCAGGCTCTTCTTTGGATGTTCGGCGAGGATGTGAATGGTGCTGCGTGTACTGCTGGCCGGCGGGCCGACCTCCGTACACTCCCGTATCCGTGAACTGTTCGAAAATACGCCGGACATCCAGGTCGTCGCGGCAGTCGCAAGCGGCGTGGAGAGTGTTCGCCTCGCTCACGATCTGCATCCGGACGTCGTCCTCATTCATGCTCGGAGCGAGGGCATGGACGGAATCGAGATAGCTCGTCAGATTGTCAGAAGCGGCGAGCTGTCTCATGTGTACACGATGATGCTGGCCGACTCGGCCGCGGACGAATCCGTGCTCGGGGCCCTCAATTCCGGAGTCCGCGGGTTCCTGGAAAGGGACGCGCAGACGGAAACACTGGTCGAGGCGGTAAGGGCGGTGGCGCGTGGTGAGGCCCATCTGTCTCCTGCCGCAACGCGATGCGTGCTCGACAAACTGTTTCCCGTCATTCCGTCGGGATCGGGCGACGACATCGCGCAGTTGTGGAGCGAACTCACCCCGAGAGAACGCGAAGTGGTCTCGCTCGCGGCACTCGGGCTGGACAACAAGGCCATATCCAGCCGGTTGATCGTCTCGCATTTCACCGTCAAGACGCACATCACGCGTGCCATGGCGAAGCTCGATGTGAGAAGCCGAGCGCAGTTGGTGGCCGAGGTGCATCGAAGTGGGCTCGTTCGTAAGAGAGACGGTGAGTGAGGAAAGTGGTGTCGCCGGCCTCCGGTGGACCTACTGATCGGCACGTCGGACGAGGCGGAAACTCGTAGTGGTTTTCGTCTCGCCCGGCCGTCGGGGTCTGCGGGAGTTCGGCACGAAGTGCGTCGGCCTGTGCGGTCGCGCGCGTCGGGCCGAGTTCGCGAGGGCGACAAGCTCGGGGGAGTCCCTCTTGAGCAGGCGGAACTGATGCGCCGTGAAGCCGGCGAGTTCGGCCGCGGTATGCCACGCCGTTCCCGAGATGAGGGCCACCAGCAGGACGCGGATCGCCGCCGGGGTCCGGCTCTTGCCCTGCCGTAGGCCATGGGCGCTGGCCAGGGCCGTCGCCGACTCGACGGCGGCCGAGAAGTCCGCGTCGTTCGCCAGCCAGTTGGCCAGTACGTGTTCCGGGATGCCTGCCCACACGGCGGCCGCCGGCAGCCCGAGTCCCTGCGCCGTCGCCTGCAGTACGTCCGCCATCCGCGCGATGCGGTCGTCCCGCTCGCGCGGCACTCCGCCCAGGGGGGCCTGCAGTGCCTGCTCGACCTCCAGCCGGCTGGTCAGCCATTGCACCACCCGGTCGGGCTGGGTCGTGGTCTCCTCCGCGACCTGCCCGTCGGGCCTCTTGGAGTCGTACATCATCTCCTCCGTCCGCGCCTGCTCGGCAGGAGGCGAGAGCCTCTGTCGCGTGCGGCTGTCAGCGGTGTCATGGCTTCGGAGCGACCGGCATCCCAGGCGGCGGACGGTGGGCGGTGGACGTGGAACGACCGGACGCCCTTCGCGCGGCGGGCCGCGGAGGGTGTGGTCGCCGCTGAGTCTACATACATGTAGACGAATAAGGAAGGCTACCCTTACTTGCGTGTCTGCCGCTGGTGAGCCGCGCTGCGGACGGCCTTGGGCTCGCCTGTCCGCGTCTGGCCCGGCGGGGGCGTGGCAGGGTGATGCCGACGTTCCGAGAGGGGCGCCGATCGCTCCCGGTGCGGAGCGCTCTCGGCGCGCCGGAGGCGGACGACGGCGTCGAGTCCGCCGTCGGGGGCCGCCTCCAGGGTGACCTCGCCGCCGGCGGCGTGGGCGAGTTGCCGGACCATCGGCAGGCCCAGGCCCGTGCCGTCGTGGTCGGCGTCGGTGGCCCGCCAGAACCGTTCGAAGGCGCGGACGCGGTCCGCCTCGGCCATGCCGGGGCCCTGGTCGATCACATGCAGCTCGGCCATGAGCGGTGTGCGGCCGCCGTCCCGCCGGGGCGTGACGGTCGCCAGCCTGACGGCCGTTCCCGGCGGGGAGAAGCGCAGCGCGTTGGAGAGCAGGTTGTCGATGATCTGCTCCAGGGCTCCGGGGACCGTCCACACCTGGGCGCCGGTGGCCACGGCGACGTCGATGCCGACGTGCTGCTCGTCCGCGAAGGCCGCCCAGACGGCCGCGCGATCGGCGACGACGACGTCGAGATCCACCGCCACCGGTCTGGTCGCGGAGACCTCCAGCCGGGCGAGCGCGAGCAGCCCCTGGACCACCCGGCTGAGCCGTTCCGTCTCCCCGAGCGCCTTGTCGAGGCTGTCCCGGGCGCAGGGGGCGAGGTGCGGCTCGAAGTTCTCCAGGCGCAGCCGCAGTGCTGTGAGGGGCGTCTTCAGCTGGTGCGACACCTCGGAGGAGAACGCCTGTTGCGCCTGGAGCAGATGCTGCAGCCGGGTCGCGGTACTGGTGAACGACGCGGCCAGTCGGCGTAGTTCCGGCGGCCCGTGGTCGGTGGCCGGCGGGTCGGTGATCCGGCCTTCCGCGAGTTGCGCGGTGGCGCGTTCCAGGGCCTGGACGGGGCGGGTGATGGAGCGGGCCAGAGCGAAGCCGATCAGGGAAACGGTGGCCAGGACGCCCAGCCCGACGACACCGAGGACCATCCAGACCGCGTGGACCCTGGCCCGGAGCGGACCCAGCGCGTACTCCGTCCGCACGACACAGGGGACGGTGGCGGCGGAGCCACCGGGAACGGTGACGAAGAGGAGTTCCTCGCCCGGGCCGGAGGCATCCCCGGTGACGACGGCGGGGTGACCGCGCAGCGCGCTGGAGATGTCCCGCTCGGCGGAGAGATCCTCGCCGGCCCTGGCTCGGGCGGCGGTGTCGATCAGGACAGTGCCCGTGTGCCCGGTGACGAGCACCCGGCTGTGGGTCCGCCGCCCGTAGGCCCGGGCCACGTCCGGGAGGTCGGCCGACAGACCGTGCTCCATCTTCTCCTCGCAGACCGCGGCGAGCGTCATCGCGCTCTGCTGGGCCGCGTGGGAGAAGCGTGACAGTTCGCTGCGTCCGTAGAAGACGCCGAACGGCACTTCGAGCGCGAGCAGGACGAGCAGTATGAGACTGAGGTGGCTGAGCAGGAGGCGGCGCGTCACCGGGGCCCTCCGCCGTGCGGCGAAGGTCCGGCGGACGCGGGATCGGCGTGTGCGGGGAGCACCAGCCGGAAACCGATGCCCCGGATGTTCTCGATCCAGGAGGAGTCACCGAGCTTGCGGCGCAGCGCGGCGATGTGGACGTCCAGGGTCTTGGTGGGACCGAAGTAGTTCGGTTCCCACGCCGTGTCGAGGATCTGCCGACGGGTGCAGACGGCCCCGGGATCTTCCGCCAGGCAGGTGAGCAGGTCGAACTCCTTGGGAGCGAGGGCGACGGGCGACTCGTGCAGGCGCACCTGCCGGGTGCGGCGGTCGATGGTCAGCGGCCCGATCCGCTGGACGTCGGGGATTCCGAGTGGTGTCGGGCCGTCCGAGGGGCGCGGTTCCGTGCGGCAGGTGTCCGGTGCCACGGGCCGGGCGCGGCGGGTGACGGCCCGGATCCGGGCGACGAGTTCGCGCACGCCGAACGGCTTGGAGACGTAGTCGTCCGCGCCCAGTTCCAGGCCGAGCACCCGGTCCACCTCGTCGTCCCTGGCCGTGATCATGATGATCGGAACCGCGGAACGGGCGCGGAGCGCACGGCAGACGTCGATGCCGTCCATGTCGGGCAGCCCCAGGTCCAGCAGCACCATCTGTGCCTCGGGGGCGGCGAGGCCGTCGGCCCCGGTTCCGGCGTGTTCCACGGTGAATCCGAAACGGCGCAGCCCCTCCGCCAACGGTCCGGCCACCCCGTCGTCGTCCTCGATCAGCAAGACACGCATGCCGAAAGGCTCACAGACGCCGGCCGGAGCGCGCGGCGCAAACGCCGTAAGCTCCCCCGACTCGGTGATCCTCGCCTTCCCGGTCAACCGCGTGCACCACGAATGGCGTAACCGCCGACACGCGGTGAGACAGCGACATCCAGGCGATGCCCAGCGTGGATCAAGGAAAGAGCCAAGGCCTTCGAACACGGTGAGGGCCGTCGGCCGGTGCGATCGCGCCGACAGCGCTCGAAAACATGTCTAACGGGCGGCCGTACCGAACGGACCGACCGCCCTGGAAGCCACCGGAACGCCGCACGGCGAATCGCTTCTCCAGGGGGGCACCGGATGGGCCCGCTGTGATTCCCCTGGCCATCCGTTTGACGGCGCTCTCCTAGCGTCGGTTGCACGGTCGGCGCCACCTGGGCGCCGCCCGGCCAGCGCCTCCCCCCCCACAAGCACCCGGGACTCCCCATGCCCATGGAACGACCACCACTTGACGAACTGCGCCGTGTGCGCCCGGACTTGGCAGAGCCCTTCACGACCGCGCTCCCGGGAGCACGCGCGAGCGTCCTGGCCCGCCTGTGGGGAGCCCTCGTACGAGAACCGCTGCCCGGAGTGGCGGGGCACCGCCGAGATTCCGGTGCCCTGGTGGTCGAGCTGCGGCGGGGCGGCGTGCTCTCGGCGGCCGAGTCCTGCGCGCGGCCGTTCGCCGAGGTACCCGAGGACTTCGCCGTGTCCGGGCCCGACGGACCGATCAGCGAGCCTGCCGAGCTGCTGGCGCAGCTCGGCCTGGGCACCCCCGCCGCGGAGCGCCTTCGGGCGGAACTCGACAACAGCGTGGTCAACCTGGCCCTGGCCAGGGCCGCGAACCCCGGCGGGGCGGCCCTTCCGGCCGACTCGGCCGACGCCGAGCAGGCGGTGACCGAGGGCCATCCGCAGCATCCCTGCTGTCGCACGCGGACCGGCATGTCGATCGCCGACGTACTCGCCTACGCTCCCGAACACCACCCCGTCGTCCGGCTGGCGCTGCTGCGTGTCCCGGCCGACCGCTGGCGGGGAGCCGGAACCTGGCCGCGGCACCTGCGGGACGGCGACACGATCCTGATGCCGCTTCACCCCTGGCAGCGGGACCACGTGCTCGCGCACCACCGCGACCTGGCCGTCGCGGAGGAGACCGTCCCGTCCCGGCCGCTGCTGTCGCTGCGCACCCTGGCACCGCTGGGTGTCCTGCCCGGCTGCCACCTCAAGACGGCACTCGACGTGCAGGTCACCAACTACCGGCGCACCATCTCCCCGGCCGAGGTCGCCGACGGCCCCCCGCTGTCCGACCTGGTCTCGGCCCTCGTCGACAAGGCCGGATACGGCGACAGCCTGCGCGTCCTGCGTGAGCTGGGCGGCGGCGCGGTGTGCGTGGCCGGGGAGCCCTCCGCGAGCCTCGCGGCGATGGTCCGGGAGTCGACGGAGTGCCACCTCGACACCGGGGAGATCGCGGTTCCGCTCACCGCCGTCCAGGCGACCGGAGCGGCCGTGGTGTCGGGAGACCCGGTGCGCTGGCTGGCCGACTTCGCCGGGCTCGTCCTGCCGCCCGCGCTGACGCTGCTGTCCATGGGCGTGGCCCTGGAGGCGCACGGCCAGAACACCCTGGTCGTCCTGCGGGACGGGCGGCCGGTCAGGGTGCTGTACCGGGATCTGGACGGCGTGCGGGTCAGCCCGCGCCGCCTGGCCCGCTGCGGCTTCCCGCTGCCGCCGCTGCTCGGCACCCGCGCGGGGGACGACGTGGCCGCCCTGCACACCAAGCTCTTCGGGGGGCTGGTCAGCGGGGTCTTCAGCGAACTGGTCCACGTCCTCGCCCGGACCCACGGCGTCGAACCCCGGGCGCTGTGGGGCGTGGTGGCCGAGGTCGCCCGCCGGGTCCTCGCCGGCCTGCCGGACGGCCACGAGGACGAGGCGGCGCTCTTCGGGGACACGATCCCGCTGAAGGCGACCATCGCGATGCGCCTGGCCGACGACCCGGGCAAGGCCCGGTGGACGCCGCTCCCCAACCCGCTCGCGCGGTGCCGCTGAACTCCGAACCGGCCGATGCCTGCCGCTGTGCCGCCGAGCCTCTGTGTCAACTCCCCAGCCCTGCCTCCCTGTTACCTGGAGCGACCGCATGACCACCAGTGCTACCGCCAGCGTCACCACCGCCCCGACCGCGTCGCCCGCCGTCCCGACCGCATCGCCCGCCGAGCAAACCGAACTCGCCGATTCCGTCACCGCCCACACGCTGCTCAACTGCCTGATCCGTGAGGTGTCCGCCCCCGAACACCAGGTGACGGTCGACGGCGACCTCCTCCTGCTCCGGCTGCCCCGCCGGGGCATCCTGCTGCGCTCCCGGCTGCGCCGGGTGTCCCTGATCGGCGCGCACCGCTTCCGGGGCCCGGTGCAGCGGCTCGACGACGGCACCTGGGTGACCGTGGGCTGGCGGGAGCTGGCCGGTCATGTCCGGGACGAACTGGAACTGCGTACGGGGGTCGCGAACGAGGAGTTCCTCGGCCAGGTGGCGGACAGCCGGGAGACCATCCACACCGCGCTGACGGAGCG
The DNA here is from genome assembly GCF_043201555.1 of Streptomyces sp. NPDC048288. Taxonomy (NCBI): domain Bacteria; kingdom Bacillati; phylum Actinomycetota; class Actinomycetes; order Kitasatosporales; family Streptomycetaceae; genus Streptomyces; species Streptomyces sp. NPDC048288. Next base: position 27,537 of record NZ_JBICZD010000018.1, on the reverse strand, counting down.
GGCCGACGCCACACCGCACGCCGACCCCTACGTGGCCTCGGAGCAGTCACTGGTGTTCGGGCATCGCTTCCACCCCACTCCCAAGGCCCGCACCGGCAACCCGGAGGACTGGCTGGCGTACGGGCCGGAGACCGGTGCCCGCTTCCGCCTGCGCCGTCTCGCCGTGCGCCGCTCTCTCGTGCGCGAGGAGGGCGACTTGGGGGAGCTGGACGCGCTGCACCCGCCCGTCGACCCCGGGTTCGCGGTACTGCCGGTGCACCCCTGGCAGTACCGGATGCTGCGGGACCACGTCCGGCTGCGCGCGGCGATGGCCGCCGGCGACGTCGTCGACACGGGGGTGAGCGGGCCGGAGCTGGCGCCGACCGCGTCGGTGCGCACCCTCTACGACCCCGACGCCGACACCTTCCTCAAGTTCAGCCTGAACGTCCGCCTCACCAACTGCGTCCGCAAACACGCACGTTACGAGCTGACCGGAGGCGTCGCGCTCGACCGCCTGCTCCGGCCGCTCTTCGCCGCGCTCGCCGTCCGCTTCCCGGGCTGCGTACTCCTGGCCGAGCCCGGCTACCGCACTCTCGACACCGGCGACACGGACCTCCTGGAGGGCCTCGGCGTAGTCGTCCGCTCCGGCCTGCGCCGGCACCTGCTGCCCGGGGTGACGCCGCTGCTCGCCGCCGCGGTGGCCGACGAGTACCCGACCGGCACCGCCCACGTCTCCCATCTGCTCGCCCGCGCCGACGGGGACGTCCTGGCCTGGTGGGACGGGTACCTGCGGCTCCTGCTGCCCCCGGTCCTCGCCGCCTACTTCGAGCACGGCGTGGTCCTGGAACCCCATCTGCAGAACGTCGTCGTCGGGGTGCGCGCCGACGGCACCCCGGCGCAGATGTTCTTCCGCGACCTGGAGGGCACCAAGATCCTGCCCGGGCACCACGAACACGCTCTGCGCGACCTGCCCGACGACGTCCGCGACGCCCTCACCTACGATCCCGAACGCGGCTGGAACCGGGTCGCCTACTGCCTCCTGGTTAACCACACCGCCGAGGTCCTCGGCGCCCTGGCCGACCTCGACCCCACGCTGGAACCCGCCCTGTGGGGCCTGGTCCGCGACCACCTGGACGCCTACGCGCGCACCGCCGCCGAACCGCCCCGGCTGCGTGCCCTGCTGTCCGGGGTACCGCTGCCCGCCAAGGCCAACCTGCTGCTGCGCTGGTCCCGCAAGGCCGACCGGCACGCCACCTACGTCCCGCTGCCCAGCCCGCTCGGCGCGGACTTCCCCCGCGAGGTGGTCCGATGAGGCCCGCGACGCACGACCTCGCCGCCGGGCTGCCCGACGACGACCTGCCCGCCTACGTATACGACCTTTCGGACCTGCGCGAGCACGTGCGGGCGATCCGCGCCGCCCTGCCGGAACGCGTCGAGCTGCTGTACGCGGCCAAGGCCAACTCCGACCCCCGGATCCTCGGGACCCTCGCCGAGCACGTCCACGGGTTCGAGGTCGCCTCCGGCGGCGAACTCGACCACGTCCGCTCGCTCGTCCCAGCAGCACCGATCGCCTTCGGCGGCCCCGGCAAGACACCGGGCGAGCTGATCCGGGCCCTGGACGCGGGAGTCGAGCGCCTGCACATCGAGAGCGAACACGAACTGCGCCTGCTCAGCAGCCTGTCGGGCGACCGGACCGTGGACGTCCTGCTGCGGGTCAACCTGCCCGTCGACGTGGGCCAGGTCGCTCTGGCCATGGGCGGCGGTCCGTTCGGCATGGATCCCGTCCAACTGGACCGCTGCCTGGAGGTGTTGGCGTCCGCCCCGGGCATCCGGCTGCGCGGTCTCCACGTCCACCTGGCCAGCGGACTCCAGGCCCGGCCCCAGCTCTCCCTCGTCGACAAGATCCTGGCCTGGGCCGGCACGTGGGCCGGTGACCGCGGGATCGACCTGTCCGAGGTCAACGTCGGCGGCGGAATGGGCGTCGACTACACGCACCCGCCCAGGGTGTTCGACTGGCGCGCCTTCGGCGCCGGGCTCGGCCGGATCCTCACCCGCCACCCGCGCCTCACCCTCCGGATCGAACCCGGCCGCTCGGTCACGGCGTACTGCGGCTGGTACGTCACCCAGGTCCTGGACATCAAGTTCAGCCGCGGGCACGCGTTCGCCGTACTCCGCGGCGGTACCCATCACCTGCGCACCCCGGCCGCGAAACAGCACGACCAGCCCTTCGAGGTGATTCCCGACGACGTCTGGCCACGGTCCTGGGAACGCCCGGAGGTCCGCGACGAACCGGTGACACTGGTCGGACAGCTGTGCACGCCCAAGGACGTCCTGGCCGACCGGATCATGGTCGAACGGCTCCGCGTCGGCGACCGGGTCGCCTTCGCCATGGCCGGCGCCTACGCCTGGAACATCTCCCACCACTCCTTCCTCATGCACCCGCACCCGACCTTCCACCACATCGACGGAGCACCGGCAGCACCGGAAGCACCGGCGCCCGCCGAGCGCACGTACGCCCATCGGCGCTCATGAGCGAGGGCTCCCGGCTGCGGGCCGCCCTTGCCGTCCGGTCCTTCCGGCGCTATCTGCTCGGCCAGCTGACCTCCAACATCGGCACCTGGATGCAGCGCGCCGCCCAGGACCTGCTCGTCCTCCACCTCACCGGCGACAGCGGCAGCGCGGTCGGCATCGTGACCGCGCTGCAGTTCCTGCCCCAGGCCCTGTTCGGCCTGACCGGAGGCGTCCTCGCCGACCGCTGCCCGAAGCGGCGGATCCTGCTCCTGACCCAGACGGCCATGGCGGCGCAGTCCGTCCTGCTCGGACTGCTGACGGTCACCGGGACGGTGAGCCTGCTCGCCGTCTACGCGCTGGCCTTCGCCCTCGGCACCGCCACCGCCGTGGACAGCCCGGCCCGCAACGCGTACATCTGCGAACTGGTCTCCCGGGAGCACGTGGCCACCGCGGTCAGCCTGAACTCCGCCCAGTTCAACCTGGCCCGCATCCTCGGCCCCGCCCTCGCGGGCCTGACCGTCGCCGCCTTCGGCACGGGCCCCGTCTTCCTCGTGAACGCCGCCTCGTACCTGGCCGTCCTGTACGGCCTGGCCACCATCCGCACGGACGAGCCGAACGAGCCGGACGAACCGAACGAGCCAGACGAGCCGGAGGACCACGGTCGGCCCCGCCCTCGCTCCGCGCGGCTGCGGGACGCCTTCCACGCCATCACCACCACCCCCGACCTCCTCCTGCCGATCAGTCTCATCGCCTTCGTCGGCACCTTCGGCCTCAACTTCCAGGTCACCCTCTCGCTCGTGGCGATCACGGTCCTCCACTCGGGCGCCGCCGCCTTCGGCTGGCTCTCCGCCGCCTACGCCGCGGGCAGCCTCGTCGGCGCGATACACGCGGCGACCCGCGGGAACCCGCCCGGCACCCGGCGCCTCGTCACCACCACGGTCGTCTTCGGAGCGCTGGAGACCGCGCTGGGTCTGATGCCCGGCTACGGCACCTTCGCCGCCCTGCTGGTCCCCACCGGCTTCGCCGCCGTGACCGTGACCACCACCGCCAACGCCCTCACTCAACTCCACGCCGCCCCGCACCTGCGAGGCCGCGTCATGTCCGTCTACTTCGTCGTCCTCCTCGGCGGCACGCCCGTCGGCGCCCCGCTCACCGGGCTGGTGTCCGACGCCTTCGGGGCCCGGGCCGGTCTGGTTCTCGCCGGGGTCGTATCCGCCGTCGCCGCGCTCGTGCTCCCCGCCGTACTCAAAGGCCGGGCCCGCCGGTCCGTCCGGGCGGCGTCCGTTCCCGCCGGGCCCTGGCCGGTCCGGACGCGAACCGGGAGGTGAGCACGGAGGAGTAGCGGCCCGTAGTACCGCGGTACGACCCCGCGGACGTGGATCGGCCCCCGGTACCACCGGATCTGGGGATATCGCCTCCTAGCGTGGTCGGTGAGGCGTCGAGGGTGACAGACGGCGCCGGTTCCGGCAGGAAGAGACGCACATGATCGACGCACAGAAGCTGACCAAGCGGTACGGGGAGAAGACGGCCGTCGACGGCCTGGACTTCGCCGTGCAGCCCGGCACGGTGACCGGCTTCCTGGGGCCCAACGGCGCGGGCAAGTCCACGACCATGCGCATGATCGTCGGACTCGACGCCCCGACCAGCGGCTCCGTCACGGTCAACGGACAGCGCTACGCACAGCATCAGGCGCCGCTGCAGGAGGTGGGCGCGCTGCTGGAGGCGAAGTCGATCCACCCGGGCCGCTCCGCCTACAACCACCTGCTGGCGCTCGCGCTGACCCACGGGATTCCCCGGCGCCGGGTCGACGAGGTCATCGAGATGGCGGGGCTGGGCAGCGTGGCGAAGAAGCGGGCCGGTGCCTTCTCCCTGGGCATGGGGCAGCGCCTCGGCATCGCGGCGGCCCTCCTCGGCGATCCGCAGACGGTCATGCTGGACGAGCCGGTCAACGGGCTCGACCCGGAGGGCGTCCTCTGGATCCGCAACCTGCTCAAGGCCCTCGCCGACGAGGGGCGGACCGTGTTCGTCTCCTCCCACCTGATGAGCGAGATGGCCCTGGTCGCGGACCACCTGATCATCGTCGGACGCGGCCGGCTGCTGGCCGACACCACCGTCGGGGACCTCGTCCGCGAGGCGGGCGGCGACACGGTGCAGGTGGCCACCCAGGACCCGGCCCGGCTGCGGGAGGTGCTCGCCGCTCCGGGAGTGGAGATCACGGGCCGGGCCGGCTCCGAGGAGCTTCAGGTGACCGGGGTGAGTGCCCGGGAGATCGGCCTGAAGGCGGCCGAGCACGGGATCGCGCTGTTCGAACTGACCGCGCGGACGGTGTCGTTGGAGGAAGCGTTCATGAACCTGACCAGGGACGCCGTGGAGTACCACGGCTCCGCGACCGTCGAGAGCCTCGAGACCGTCGGGAGGACCGCATGAGCACGCTCACCGCAACCGTCGAGACGCCCCCGGAAGCCCCGGCCCGCCCCGCCTACCGGGTGACCGGACGGCGCGTCCTGGCCTCCGAGTGGGCCAAGCTGTGGTCGCTGCGCTCGACCTGGATCACCCTGGGCCTCGGCCTGCTCTTCCTCGTCGCCTTCGGACTCATCGCGGCGAACCACTACAAGTCCGGCGTCGGCTCCCCGCACCGGGACCCGGACTTCGCCACGTCGACGGCCGTCAGCCTGTCCCTCTTCGGCACCAACTTCGCCCAGCTCGCCCTCGGCGTGCTCGGTGTGCTGGTCACGGCGGGGGAGTACTCCACCGGCATGATCCGCTCCACCCTCGCCGCCGTGCCGCGCCGGCTGCCCGTGCTGTGGTCCAAGGCGGCCGTGTTCGGCCTGGTCGCGCTGCTGGTCGCCACCCTCGGTGTGTTCGTCGCCTTCGGGTTCGGCAGCGCCATCGTCTCCGGCACCCCCGCGGCCATGGGGTTCTCGCACGCGGGAGTCGTCCGCAGCCTGCTGGGCGCGGGTCTCTACCTCGGCCTGGTCGGCGTGATCGGCACCGCGCTGGGCTCGCTGCTGCGGTCGGTGGCCGGCGGCATCTCGGTACTGGTCGCCTCCCTGATGCTGGTCCCGGGCCTGATCTCCCTGCTGCCCAGCTCCTGGCAGGACAACATCAGCCCCTACCTGCCGAGCAACGCGGGCGAGTCGATGTTCGCCCTGACCCACGACTCGACCACGCTCTCGCCGGGCGCCGGTCTGCTGGTCTTCCTCGCCTGGACGGCGCTCGCGCTGGCGGGAGCGGCGTACCGGCTGGTGCGCAGCGACGTCTGACCGCCTGCACCATGGGCAGGTGACGACTGTGACCACCGACTCCACCACCGCGACCACCGACGACATCGGTGGGATGGGACCGCTGGCCGCCCGGCTCGCCCGGGGCGGCCAGCGGCTGCGGCTGGCGGACCGCGCCCATCCGTGGGTGCTGGACACCGCCGTGGCGGCCCTCGTCGTCCTCATGTTCTGCCTGCCGGACCTCGTGCACCACGGCGGTGCGGGGGTCGGCGACGGCGACGGCGACCGCCACAGGTTCCAGTTCGCCTTCACCCGGCTCCCGCTGCCGGCCGTGCTGGCCCTGCAGGCCGGTCTGGTGCTCCCGCTGCTGTGGCGGCGGCGCCGGCCCATGACGACCTTCGCCGTCATCGCCGCGGTCTTCGCCCTGCAGTGGTCGCTCGGCGCCGCGCTGCGCGCGGACGTCGCCCTGTTCATCGCCCTGTACAGCCTGGCCCTGCACGGGCAGCTGCGTCGGCTGCCGTGGGCCTGCGCGGTCATAGCGGCGGGGATGGTGCTGGTCGCGGTGCGCGTGTCGCCCGCCGTGTCCGTCTGGGACGCCCTGTTCTTCCTGCTGAGCACGGCGACCGCGGCCCTCGCCGTCGGCCTGATGGTCCGCAGCCGGCGGGCGCAGCTCGCCGGGCTGCGGGAGCGGGCGGCGCGCCTGGAGACGGAACGCGACCAGCGCATCAGGCTCGCCACCGCCACGGAACGCGCCCGGGTGGCCCGTGAGATGCACGACATCGTCGGCCACAACCTGTCCGTCATCATCACCCTCGCCGACGCGGGCGCGTACGCCACCGACATCGCCCCCGAACGCGGCAAGGAGGCGCTCCAGCTCATCGGCGACACCGGCCGCACGGCCCTCGGCGAGCTGCGCCGGGTGCTCGGCGTGCTGCGCGAGGCGTCGGACGGCACCCGCCAGGCACCCGAACTCAGCCCCCAGCCCGGCCTCGCGGACATCGAGACGCTGTGCGACGGTGTCCGCACCGCCGGACTGGAGATCGTCTACCGGACCGTCGGCGAGGTGGACGCCCTGGACCGGGGAATGCAGCTGACCGTCTACCGCATCGTCCAGGAAGCCCTGACGAACACTCTGAAGCACGCCGGCGCCGGCACCCGGGTGAACCTTGCGGTCGTCGTCGAGGACGAACGGCTCGTCATCCGGATCCGCGACAACGGCACGGCCGGACACCCCGGACCGTGGAACGAGGAAGGACACGGACTGGTGGGCATGCGCGAACGAGCCGCGTTGTACGGAGGGACCGTGAGCGCGGGACCCGCGGCCGACGGGGGCTGGACCGTGGAGGCCGCCCTCGACCTGACCCCCGGGGCGGGTGCCCGGTGACCACGGTCCTCATCGTCGACGACCAGCAGTTGCAGCGCTACGGCTTCCGGGTGCTGCTCGACTCCATCCCCGAGACGGAGGTGATCGGCGAGGCCGCGAACGGCACCGAGGCCGTCCGCAAGACCGCCGAGCTGCGCCCCGACGTCGTCCTGATGGACGTACGGATGCCCGGCATGGACGGCATCGAGGCGACCCGCCGGATCGCCGAGTCCGGGGGACGCTCCCGGGTCCTCGTGCTGACCACCTTCGACGTCGACGAGTACGTGCACGCCGCCCTGCGCGCCGGAGCCAGCGGCTTCCTCCTCAAGGACGCGCGCCCCGAGGAACTCCTCGCCGGGATCCGTGCGGTCGCCGGCGGCGACGCGGTGATCGCGCCGGCCCTCACCCGCCGCATCCTGGACGAGTACGCCCGGCACGTGCCCGCCAGGAGGGGCGACCCGGCCGAGGACCCGCGCCTGGCCGCGCTCACCGAACGCGAACGCGAGATCCTCGTCGCCATCGGCAAGGGCTGGACCAACGGCGAGATCGCCGCCCGCTTCGTCGTGACCGAGTCCACCGTGAAGACGCACGTCGGCCGGGTCCTCGCCAAGATCGGCGCCCGCGACCGCGTCCAGGCCGTGATCTTCGCCTACGACCAGGGACTCGCCCGCCCCGGCACCGGCTGAACGGAAGGCCGAGGTAAGGCGCCGGCACGTCCTCTTCTCACTCGCCTCTCACCCTACAAGCCGTAGTGTGGAGCGTTCTCCTACGACCTGTAGGAGGGCCCGGCTCCACCGCCGGCCCGGGACGACGAGAGGTGCGAGATGGCGGACGGCCCGAACGCCACGGCGACCAGTGCCCCACGGGCCAGACTTCCGGCGCGATCCGCCGAGTCCCGCCGCCGGCGCGGCGAACCCCGGCTCGCGGCGGTCGCCGCCGCCTTCACGCTCGCCCAACTCGTCCTCGTACGGCCCGGACTCGGGCTCGGCTGGGACGAGACGGTCTACGTCAGCCAGGTCAGCGGTCACGTTCCCGCCGCCTACTTCAGCGCGCCCCGCTCCCGCGGCATCTCGCTCCTGGCCGCCCCGATCGCCTCGTGGTCCGACTCCACCGTCCTGCTCCGGATCTACCTGGCCGTCCTCTCCGGCCTGGCCCTCTACCTCGCCCTGCGCGTCTGGCGACACCACGTCGAACCCGGCGTGATCGCCCTGGCCGCCGCCCTGTTCGCCTCGCTGTGGGTGACGCTCTTCTACGGCCTTGAGGCCATGCCCAACTACTGGGTCGCCATCGGCGCCCTGGCCTGCGTCGGCTGCTTCCTGCGCGCCCGCGCGAACCCACGGGACCGGGCGGCCTGGTGGGGCGTGTGCGCGGGAGCGGCGCTCATGGCGTGGATGCGCCCCACGGACGCGGTCTACGTCGTACTGCCGCTGCTCGCCCTCGCCCTCGCCCTGCGCCGCCCGCGCCTGCTCGCCGTACTGGCCGCCGGGCTGCTGGCCGGCGCGGGCGAATGGGTGATCGAGGCATACGTGAGCTACGGCGGTCTCGGGCAACGCCTCTCCGACGCCTCCGCCATTCAGGGCGGCCTCGGCCGGCACCTCGCCGTCCTCGACCAGCTGCGCAGTCTGGGCGGGCGCACCCTGTGCCGGCCCTGCACCGGCTCGGCCCCGAACCCGCTGGTGACCCTGTGGTGGTTCGCGCTCCCGCTCCTCGCCGCCCTGGGGGCCGTGACCGCCGTCCGCACCCGCCGCGCGCTGCCCACCCTGCTGCCGTTGGCCTGCGCCGTCACGGCCGCCGTCCCCTACCTGTTCCTCATCGGCTACGCGGCCCCCCGGTTCCTGCTCCCCGCCTACGCCCTGCTCGCCCTCCCCGTCGCCGGCGGCCTGACCCACCTGGTCACCGCCCCGGCCCGCAAGAGCGCGCGCACTCTGGCCGGCGGCCTGGTGGCGGCCGGACTGGCGGGCCATCTGGCCGTGCAGTACGTCGTCCTGGAACACACCGTGCACAGCTCCGCCGCCTCCCGCGCCGACTGGGCCCGCACCGCGACCGCCCTCCACCGGCTCGGCGTACGGCAGCCGTGCCTGCTCAGCGGCTACGACGCCGTCCCGATCGCCTACTACACCGGCTGCGGCTCCGCCCAGACGGCAGGCCACGACGCCAGCACCACCGTCGCCGGACTGAAGCGTGCCGCCCACCGCACGTCCTTCGCCGTCCTCGTCCCACCGGGAGGACGTGCCCCCGCGTACACACGCGCCTGGCCCGACGAGCGGGTCGGCATCCTCCAGGCGTACGTGGCGCCCGACGCACAGCGGGGGAGGTGACCCACGTGTCCGCGACCGAGAGCCTGCCGGTCACCTCGGGCAGACGCCTGTACCTCCACCTGGGAATCACCCTGGTGGTCCTTGCCGCCGCCGGCGCGGTGCTCGCCGCGCACCGGGCCACGCTGGACAGCGGCACCGAGCGGCTGGCCGCCGCCGACGGGGAGTGGCTGGTGCTCGCCTGCCTCGCCGCCGTCGCCACCTGGCTGAGCGCGGCCGTGGCACAGCAGGGCGCGGTGGTCGAACGCCTCCCCAGAGGGCGGCTGGTGGCGGCGCAGTTCGCGGCCGGTGCCGCCAATCACCTGCTTCCGGCGGGCGCCGGAGCGACCGTGGTCAACCTGCGGTTCCTGAGGCGGTGCGGGCTGCCCACCCGGCGCGCGGCGACCGCACTCGCGGTGAAGGCGGCCGTCGGCGGCGTCGTCCGGTGTGCGCTGGGCGTGGCCCTGCTGGTCGCCGCACCCGGCACGGTCGGCCTCTCGGTGCGGATCCCGCATGTGCTGGTCCTGCTGCCGATGGCGGGCGCGGCGGTCGGCCTGGCGGTCGTGGTCAGCCGCCGCCTCCGCCGAGCGGTGGGCCAGGCCTTCGCCGACGTGCGCGAGGTGCACCGGAGCCGGGCGCGGGCCTGTGCGCTGTGGGGCGGGTCGGTCGCCTTCGCCCTGCTGCACGCCGGAGTGGTCGTCGCCGTGGTGCACGCGATCGGCCTCGGCCTCCCCACCAGCCGGGTCGTCATGGCCTACCTGGTCGCCAGTGGCGCGGCGGCGCTGCTGCCCACGCCGGGCGGACTGGGGTCGTTGGACACCGTGCTCGCCCTCGCCCTGACGGCGGCCGGAGCGCCGGGACCGGACGCGGTCTCCACGGTCCTGGGCTACCGCCTGCTGACCGGCTGGCTTCCGATGGCCCCCGGACTGCTGGTACTCGCGCTGCTGGTCCGCCGCAAGGCACTGTGAACGTCGCCGTACCGCAGGCGCGAGCGCGCGCTCAGTCCTGCGGTTCCGGTTGCCGTTCCAGCCGGTACCCGTGCCCCCGCAGCGTGGTGATCCGGGGCAGCAGGACCGGCCGCCCGCCTGCCCGCGCCGCCTCGGTCAGCCTGCGGCGCAGGCCCGCCAACGTCACGTCGAGGGTCTTGGTGGAGCCGAACCAGTTCTCGTCCCACACCTCGGCCATCAGTGTCTCGCGCGAGACCGCCTCGCCGATCCGCCCGGCCAGCACCGCGAGCAGGTCGAACTCCTTGGCCCGCAGCGGAATGTCGGCACCGAGCAGAGCGCAGCGCCGGGCCGTCACGTCGACGACGAGGTCGCCCAGCCGCACGGGCTCGCGGGCCGGCGCCGCCGCCGTGTGCCGTCTGAGGTGCGCGCGCAGCCGGGCCAGCAGCACGGTCAGGCTGAAGGGCTTGACCAGGTAGTCGTCGGCGCCGGCGTCCAGTCCGGCGATGATGTCGATGTCGTCGGTCCGTGCCGTCAGCACGACGATCAGCAGGTCGGGAAGGCGGGCCCGCAGCTGCCGGGCGATGTCCAGACCGTCCATGTCCGGCAGCCCAAGATCCAGCAGGAGCACGTCGTACGGAACCCGTGCCGCTTCCGCCAGCGCGCCGCTTCCGGTGCGGCACCACGTCGGCGCGTAGTCGTGACCGCGCAGACCGGTCTCCAGGTGGCGGCCGATGGTGTCGTCGTCCTCGACGACGAGGACACGCAGTCGGCTGCGGTTGGGTGCGGCGGGCGTGCGCATGGGCGACAGCCTAGAAGCCGTGGCGGCGCGCGGCCCGTCGCCGGTGTACGCCGGGTTCACAGGTCCCGGAGCTCCTCCACGGCGGGGCGGTGGCTGCCGCGGATGCCGTTCAGGGCCGCGGCGAGGACGGTGGCGAGGGCGGCCGCACCCGTGAGCGCGAGATAGGCACCGGGGACCGACAGGGCTGCCGGTGGCGGATCGAAGACCCCGGTGAGGACCTTGACCAGCATCTCCGACAGGGCCCAGCCGATGAGGGCGCCACCGGCCAGACCGCCGACGGCCAGCAGCAGGGCCTCGGAGAGGACCATGCCGCGCAGGTGGCGTGGGCGGGCGCCGAGGACGGTGGCGACGGCGAAGGTGCGACGCCGTTCGGCGAGTCCGAGGGCGAGGACGAGACCGCCGGCTCCGGCGGCGAGCAGGACGGCGAAGGCCAGCTCGATGCGGGTGAGGCCGGCCAGGTCGACGGAGGTCAGGCTGGTGCCCACGGTGCCGCGGGTCTGGGTGAGGTCGGTGACGGTGGCCCCGGTGCCGAGCTGCTTGCGCAGCTGACCGGCGATCCCCGGCTGGTTCGTGCCGCCGGTGTCGAGGAGGAAGGCGCCGACCGTGTCGCTGCCGGTGGCCTTGGCGATGTAGGAGGCGTTGGCGACGAAGAAGCTGTCCTTGGGCGCGGTGGGGAACTCCTTGGCGATGCCCGCGTAGTGGAAGGGGACCGTGCGCAGGGCCTTGGTACGGGCGTCCTGGATGCGCAGGTTGAGGGTGTCGCCGGGGGAGAGCTGGAAGTCGTTGACGGTCTCGACGCTGACCAGGATGTTGTCCGGGCGCTGGGCGAGGCGGCGCATCAGCTGCTGGGCGGTGCCGCCCGCGAAGTAGGCGTCCTGGAGGGAGGTGGCCCCCGCGATGGTGTCCGGCCGGACGCCGTAGAGGTCCTGGAGGTCGGAGCCGACGTAGGCGAAGCGGTGCTGGAGCGGCTCGACATGCCGTACACCGGAGATCTTCAGGCCGTTCCCGGCGGTGGGCGGGACCTGGGCGCCGGGGGGTTCGGTGACGGTGACGTCGGCGCCGTTGGTGAGCCGGGCGTCGACCTCGGCCTGCTGCTGGTAGGTCGCGTTGAAGACGGCGGTGGAGATCGCGAAGGAGACGGCGAGGGCGAGCAGGACCACCGACCGGGCGAACGGGCGGCGCCGCCGGGCCAGGACGGCCGCGGTGGTGCCGGCCAGGGTCGCGGTCAGTGGCCGGACCAGCCGGGCCAGGGTGGGGCGGCCGTGGGTGAGGGCGAGCAGGGTGAGGCGCCACAGCAGCAGGGCCGCGCCGATCCACAGCAGGGCGGGACCGAGGAAGGCCCAGTACGACACGGAGATGCTCGGGACGCCCTCGGGGGCGAGGACGAGCGCGTACTGGTTGCCGGAGGAGGCCCGGAAGACGAGCCACGAGCCGATCAGGAGGGCGAAGTCCAGGCCGTAGCGCATCCACCAGGGCGACCGGGAGCGTCGTACGTCCTCCTGCTTGCGGGTGTCGGCGACGGTGACCGCGCGCAGGTCGCGCAGGGCGGGGACGAGGACGGCGCCCGCGGCCACCACGGTGCCGAGGACGAAGGCGACCGCGTACCAGAGGGACCAGGTTCCGGCGCTCGCGCCGAAGGAGGCGGTGCCGAAGGCGAGCCGTCCGGTGAGGGCGGCGACGCCCAGTCCCGCGAGGCCGCCGACCAGGCCGATCAGGGCGGCCTCCAGGCCCGCGAGCGCGGTGATCTGGCGGGGCCGCAGCCCGCGCAGCCGCAGCAACCCCTGTTCCTGACGGCGCCGTTCGCCGCCGGCCGAGGCGACCGCCGCCGTCAGCGCGGCGGCCAGCACCGCGCCCGGCACGCCGAGGAAGAGGAAGAGGATCTGGGCGTACAGGGCGTCCTGGCGGGCCGAGTCGAGGGCGGCGCCGATGTTGTTGCCGACCAGGGCGGTGCCCGAGGAGCGGGCTTCGAGGTTGTGGGCGGCGCCGGTGACGGAGGTGTAGGCGGCGGCCGGGTCGGAGGGCAGCCGGCCGTTGTCACGGGCCGCGTGGATCTGCGTGGTGACCCCGGTCGCGCCGCGGGTCAGGGCGGCGAACCGGGCGGCGGGCAGCAGGACGACGTTGTCCGGGGGCGCGGTCGGCTGGGACTGACTGGGGGCGCCGACGGTCTGGAAGAGGGAGTCGGCCTGGGGGAGGTCGACGACACCGTCCACCTTCACCTGGCGCACGCCGACACCGGGCAGCTGGACGCCGACGGTGTCGCCGGGGGCGGCGTGCAGGTTGGAGGCGGTCTGCTGGGCCAGCAGGACCCCGGTGTCGGAGCCGGAGAGCGTGCGCAGGGCGTCCGGGAAGAGGGCGCGGTAGCCGTCGGGCAGGCCGAGGACCATGCCGGGACCCGTGGTCTGGGTGCTGCCCTGCACGCGCGCGGTGAAGCCGGTGGTGTGCGCGAAGCCGACGGGCAGGGCGGCGCGGGTGCCCCGGGCCCCGGCCACCAGGGACCGGATGGCGTTCGGATCGGCGCCGGGCTGTACCTGGACCTGCCAGTCCACGGCGACCGAGCGCACGGCGCGCTGGGTCATGGTCGCCTTCGACGCGGTGAGGAAGGAACCGAGCGCGGCGACCAGGGCGACCGCGAGCGCGATGCCGGTCAGGGCGGCCAGCAGCCGTCCGGTGCGGTGGCGGGCCAGTCCGCGGGCCCATGCGGCGATCATGACACTTCCTCCGGTGCGAGAGGCGCGAGCAGCCGTCCGTCGCGCATGCTGCGGCGGACGGTGAGCCGGGCGGCGACGGCCGGGTCGTGGGTCGTGACGACGAGGGCCGCGCCGGTGTGGTCGGCGGCCGTCAGGAGGGCGTCCAGGACACGGGTCCCGGTGGCGTGGTCGAGCCGGCCGGTGGGTTCGTCGGCGAGGATCAGGCGCGGCGCCTGGGCCAGGACCCGGGCGGCGGCCACCCGCTGGGCCTGGCCGCCGGAGATCTCCTCGGGGAGCCGGTCGGCCAGGTCCGCGGCGTCCACGAGGGCGAGGGCCGCGAGCGCGCACTGTCGCGCCTCGCCCTCCGGACGATCGGCGAGGACCAGGGGGAGCGCGGTGTTCTCGACCACGTTCAGGGCGGGGATCAGACTGTCGCCCTGGAAGACCAGACCGATGCCGTACGGCCCGAGGGAGGCGGCCCGGGTGACCGTGCCGCTGGTGGGCTGTTCGAGCCCCGCGAGCAGATGCAGCAGCGAACTCTTGCCCGACCCCGAGGGGCCGACGACGGCGAGCCGGTCCCCGGCCCTCAGCTCCAGGTCGGCCCCGTGCACGGCCACCACGGACTGCACTCCCCGGCCGAAGGTCAGGGCCGCGTCCGCGCAGCTGACGAGCGTCTCATCCGACGGCATCGCGGGCCTCCTCGTGATCCTGCCGCCGGACATCGGCGGCCTTCCCGTCCGTCAGGGTGATCACCCGGTCCGCGATCCGGACGGCTTCCCGGCTGTGCGTGACGATCAGCACCGCGCACCCCTGTGCGGCCCGCTCCCGCAGCATCGACAGGACCAACTGCTCGGTCTCCCCGTCCAGTTCACCGGTCGGTTCGTCGGCCAGCAGGACGGCGGGCGCGTTGGCCAGCGCCACCGCCAGTCCGGCCCGCGCGAGCTCTCCGCCGGACAACTGGCGCGGCAGGGCGTGCGCCCGGGCGGCCAGCCCCACCCGGTCCAGCAGTTCCCCGGCCGCCACGGCGGCCCGGCGGCCCCGCGCCCGCTGCGGCAGCCGGACGTTGTCGCGCACGCTCAGGTGCGGCAGCAGGTTGCGGGTCTGCAGCAGGACGCCGATGTGCCGGGCGCGCAGCCGGGCCCGCTCGGTCTCGGGCCGGTGGCTGATGCGCACGCCGTCGACGTGGACCTCGCCGCCGGAGGGCTCGTCGAGCCCGGCGAGGCACGCGAGGAGGGTCGACTTGCCGGCCCCGGACGGCCCCACGACCGCGACCGTCTCACCCCGCCGTACCCGCAGGGACACCCCGCGCAGCGCGAGTGTCTCCTCTTCCCCGGCCCGGTAGAAGCGGTAGAGCTCGCGGGCCGTGAGGACGTCGTCGGCGCCGCCGCCGCTGGTGTGTGCGTTGTCGGACATGGGGCTCACCGCCAGGTGAAGGAGTCGCTGACGGTGCGCCACGGGTCGACGTTGTCGGCGTTGACCGGGCCGGACAGGGTCACGTCCACCTCGTGTCCCGCGCGGTAGAACGCGTACCGCTCGAACGCGTCCCGCACCACCTTTCCGGTGACCGGGTCCTTCGCCGAGTCGCCCTGGTAGGTGACCAGGACCACCCGCCCGGCGCGCCGGGTCACCTCGCTCACCTTGGGCGAGGCGAACTTCGGTACCTGCGCCTGGAGTTGAGGAACGACCTGGCCGGTGACCGAGCCGGCCGTCGGCGCACCGGAGGCGGAGACCGCGGCGATCCGCACGGTGTTGAGCTTGTCGGTGAACGCGGTCGTGCCGCCCTGGCTGGTGCGGGCCCAGCCCTCGGGCACCTTCAGGGTGAAGCCGGTGAAGGAACCGCCGGTCGGCCGGTAGGAGACGTACACCTGGTTGTCGGGGATGTCGCCGGGCGGATTGGACTCGGTGGGCGCCGGTTTGACCTGCCCGCTGACGGTGGAGGAACCGGACGCGGGGGTACCGGACCCGGTGCCCGACCCGGACCCGGAACAGCCCGCGGTCACCGCCGCCACGACGCTCAGCCCGACGACGGCGTACGTCCTTGTGTGTGCTGCCATGGCCACTGCCCTCCAGGGAACTCCGCTGACCGGACGGTCATGGCACCGACGCTAGGAAGCGGCCGGTTAACGCCCCGCCCGCCGAGGGTTAGACGACGGCAAAACCGTGTGGCGCAGCGCATCCGCCCAGGTGAACGGCCCGCATGATGGGCGCATGAGACAGCGCGTGGTGCGAGTCGCCCTGACCGCCGCTCTGGTCGCCGTCGTCCTCCTCGCCGTGCCGCTGGCCCTGGCGATCAGGTCGTCCCTGTACGCGGACCAGCGCGACACCCTGGAGCGGGCGGCCCTGGCCGGCGCCGTACGGGTGAGTCCGGACTATGTGAGCGGCGACCCGGTGGAACTGCCCGCGCCCCCGGCCGGCGGGCGGCTCGGCCTGTACGACCCGCACCAGGTACGGCGCGCGGGCAGCGGGCCCCGCCCCGGCGACACTCCGGTCCGGCAGGCCCTGACCGGCGAGGTGGCACGCGGCCGGGCGGGCGGCGACCTCGTCGTGGCCGTACCCGTCGCCCATGACGAGCGGGTGATCGGCGTCGTACGGGCCTCGACCCCCGTCGCCGCCGTACGCGACCGGGTGTTCACCGCGTGGGCGGTCCTGCTCGGCGTCGCGGTGTTCGCCCTGGCCGTCGCCGTCCTCGTCGCCCGCCGGCAGGCCCGGGCGCTGGCCGCTCCACTGGAGGAACTCTCCCGCCACTGCCGGGCCGTGACCGAGGGCGACCTGACCGCACGGGCCGCCCCGAGCAGCATCGCCGAGATCGACCAAGTCGCCCGCACCCACAACGAGATGCTGCACAGCCTCGCCGAACTCCTTCGCCACGAAAGGGACTTCGCCGCCAACGCCTCCCACCAGCTGCGCACCCCGCTCACCGGCCTCCAACTCGCCCTGGAGGCAGGCCTGGCCCAGGAGGACGACGCCCGGTTGCGGCCCGTGCTGACCGAGGCGCTGGCCACCACGCAACGGCTGCACCACACGGTGGAGGAGGTCCTGCGCTTGTCCCGCTCCGGGGAGGCCCCCCGCCCCACCGCCGGGACGACCGAGGTGCGCCAGTTGCTGCGGGAGACGGAGGAGCGGTGGCACGGCCTCTTCGCCCAGGACGGCAGACGCCTGGAGTGCGCCGTTCGCGACGCACCGGCCGACGCCCGGATTCCGGGCGCGCCCGTGTCGGAAGTGCTCGGCATCCTGCTCGACAACGCCCGGGTGCACGGGCACGGCACGGTCCGGTTGGCGGTGCGGGACCTGGACGACGTCCTCGCCTTCGACGTGAGCGACGAAGGAGCGGTGACCGGCGAGCCCGCCCGGCTCTTCGACCGCGGGCGCAGCGGGAACGGGCACGGTACGGGCATCGGCCTGGCCCTCGCCCGCGATCTGGCCGCGGCCCTGGGCGGCAGGCTCTCCCTGACCAAGGGCCATCCGGCCACCTTCACGCTGCTGGTTCCCGTCGGCCGGGAAGAGGCGGCGCAGGAGGCCGAAGGGGAGTCCCGGTGAGCCGACGGCCGCCGATGGGGCCAGGCCGCATGCGCGGGGAGGGGGCACAGCCCGCGTCCCAGTGCCGCTCGCGCACTCCCGTGGGCATTCGGCGCGCCCACCAGGACGAAAGGACGTCCCGCCATGGCCGCGGCCGCCACCGCGCAACTGGCTCTCGACGGATCCGGCATCGACGGCTCGTTGTTCACCTCGGTCACCGACTTCGCCCGCGACACCAAGTGGCTCAACACACCCATGGAGCTGTGGACCAACCTCGGTCTCGGGGTCTTCGCCATCCTCATGATCGCGGGCTGGTGGACCGCACGGCGCCGCGGCCCGCGGGCGATGACCCTCGCACTGGCCGCACCGGTCGCCGTCCTGGCCGCCTTCGCCGCCGCCGAGGTCGTCAAGAAGCTGGTCGGGGAGGTGCGGCCCTGCCGCTCGATGCCTCGCGCCTACGTCGTCGACACCTGCCCGGCACCGTCGGACTACGCCTTCCCCAGCGGGCACGCGGGTCTACGTCGGCGCCCACTACCCCCACGACGTCCTCGCCTCAGCGCTCCTCGCCCTCCCCGTCGCCTCCCTGGTCAGCTGGGCACTGTGCCGCCGGGCCGCCCCGCTGGTCGGCTCCCTGAGCCACGGGGCGCTGCGCCCGTTGCTCGCGGCCGAGCCCACCGCCGGAGTGTGAGATATCGAACGACTCGCGAAGTTCTACTACGTCATGTAGAGGTAGGACGTATCGTGGGAGTGCCATCGGGGCCGGGTGCCCCGAGGAGTATCCGCACTCGTCCCACCGGAAGGACCCTGTCCCATGACGGCACCGTTTCCGGCCGCCTCCCAGCTGGCTGTGAACGTGCTCGACGCCCATTCGCTGCTCGCCGCCTTCGGCGTGCTGGGCGTGGCGGTGGTGATGTTCGCCGAGACCGGGCTGCTGGTCGGGTTCTTCCTGCCGGGCGACTCCCTGCTGTTCACCGCCGGCCTGCTCTGCACGGGCTCGGCGCAGGGGAGCCTGCACCTGTCCCTCGGCCCCCTGCTCGTGGCGGCGGCGGCCGGCGCGCTGGCCGGGGCGCAGTGCGGGTATCTGCTCGGGCGGAGGGCCGGCGGAGCACTGCTGGCTCGCAGTCACTCCTCGCGCCTGCACGAAGGAACGAAACGCGCGGAGGAACTCCTGGAGCGGTACGGCTATGCGAAGGCCATCGTGCTGGCCCGCTTCGTGCCCGTCGTGCGCACGGTCCTGAACCCGTTGGCGGGCGCCCTCGAGGTGCCGGTGCGGACCTTCACCCTGTGGCAGGTCGTCGGCGGCCTCGTGTGGAGCGTCGGCCTCACCCTCGCCGGCTATGCGCTGGGCTCGTCGATCCCGAACGTCGACCGGTACCTGCTGCCCTTGGTGGCGCTGATCGTCCTCGTGTCACTGACCCCCCTCGTCGCCGAGCTGTACCGCGGACGCCGGGCCGCCAAGTCCCGTGGGGGCCGCGCTTGACCGGTGCCAGGGGCAGGGGGATTGGAGAACCATCGCTGGAGTACCTAGGGTCGGCCTGTGTCTTTTATTGTGGTTTGTGAGGATGACGCGGCGGTCCGTGACGTCCTCAAGCGCGCACTCGAGCACGACGGTCATAGCGTCGCGGTCGCCTCCACGGCGGACGGCCTGCTGCGGCAGCTTGAGCCGGTCCCTCACCTGGTCGTCCTGGACCTGGGGCTCCCGGACGCCGACGGCCGCGATGTCTGCCTGGCGCTACGGTCACGGGGCGTCGACGCCCCGGTGCTGATGCTCACCGCTCTGGACGGCATGCATCACAAGGTGGGCGGCTTCGAGGCCGGAGCCGACGACTACATGACGAAACCGTTCGACATCCCGGAGCTGCTGGTGAGGGTCCGCGCCCTGCTGCGCAGAACGACCGCGACGACCCCGCCGAGGGGCGTCGTCCTCGATCCGGCGAAACATGTCGTGATCCACGGTTCGACGAGCGAGAGCCTGACCCCGACCGAGTTCCGGCTGCTGGGCAGACTCATCGCCTCCCAGGGCGACGCCGTACGCCGCCATGCCCTCGTCGCCGCCGGTTGGCCCCATGGCGCGCAGGTCAGCGACAACACCCTCGACTCCTTCGTCCGCCGGCTGCGGACCAAACTCGGCGCGCTGGGCGTGGCCGATCGCCTGGCGACGGTCCGTGGGGTGGGCTACCGATGGGAGTGACGGGTTTCCGCGGAAGGGTCGTCGCCCTCGCGGTCCTGATCGCGACAGCGGTCGTCGCCGTGCTGGTGGTGGTCTCCCACGTGCTGCTGAGCCAGGTGACCGAGTCCGACGCGAACGCACTGGCGCGTTCACGCGCGGAGGCGGTGGCGGCCAACGTGACCGTACGGAACGGCCACATCGTGCTGGTCGAGAGCGGCAACGAAGCGCTGGACACGGTCTCGTGGGTGTACGCCGACGGGCACCTCGTCGACGGGATCGTGCCGGGCGGTGTCCTCGACCGGGTCGACGCGCTCGTCGGCTCCGGGCGGTCCCAGACCGTCACGGTCGGCAGCGACCTGCTGTACGCCCAGCCGATCCTGCTCGAAGGCCATCACGTCATGGCGGTCGTGCGGGTGGATCTGACGCCGTACGAGACGTCGGAGCAGCGCAGCCTGACGATGTCCCTCATGCTGGGCGGCATCTCGATCCTGCTCGCGGGCGTGGTCGCACACCTCGTGGTGGGCCGTGCGCTGCGGGTGGTCCACGAAATGGCCGCTCTCGCCGACGACTGGGGCGATCACGAACCCGGGCGCCGATTCGACCTCGGCGTACCCCGCGACGAGTTCGGGGAACTCGGACGGACCCTCGACCGCCTGCTCGACCGCGTGGACAACGCGCTCGCGGACGAGCGCCGGCTCACCGACGAGATCGCCCACGAACTGCGGACACCCCTGACGGCCCTGCGGGGCGAGGCGCAGCTGGCGCAACTCGCCGGTCACCCCCTGGCGCCTGCGTTCGTCCTGACCGAGGTCGACCGTCTGAACGCGGCGGTCACGACGATTCTGAGCTCCGCCCGGACACGGATCGACGGTGGCACCCGCTGCGATCTCAGAGCGGCGGCCCGGCAGGCGATCGCCGGCCGCTCCGTCGAACTCGCCGTCCCGGCCGACGTCGATGTCGCCGTGGCGGCCGAACTCGTCGTGGCCGTGTTGTCACCCCTGCTGGAGAACGGCCTGCGGCATGCGAGTTCACGCGTCTGGATCACGGCGCGCGTGCAGCCCGAAGGGGTCGTGATCGATGTCCTCGACGACGGCCCGGGGTTCGATCCGGCGGAGGTCGACCGGGTCTTCGAAGCGGGCGTGACCAGCGGCGACGGCCACGGTCTCGGGCTGGCCGTGGTGAGGCGTCTCGCCGCGTCCGCGGGAGTGGCGGTCCGTGCGGTCGCGGACGGTCACGGGCGCGTCGAGGTGACCTTCCCCACCCCGGAGGCGATCACGTAGTCAGGTTGTGTGCAGGTTGGCCGGGCCAACCTCGGCGCATGACAACGACGAGCGAGGCACGCACGCGCAGCGGGCGGCTCCTGCTGAACAAGGTTCCCGAGGTCACCGTCTGGTTCTGGGTGATCAAGATCCTGTGCACGACGGTCGGTGAGAGCTTCGCCGACTGGATCAACATGAAGCTGGGCGTCGGCCTGGTGAACACCGCCTGGATCTTCACCGCGGTGTTCGTGGTGGTTCTGGCCGTCCAGCTGCGCTTGAAGCGGTACGTTCCGTTCCCGTACTGGCTGACCGTGGTCGTCGTCAGCGTCACGGGCACGCTGTACACCGACATCCTGACCGACCAGGTCGGCGTGCCCCTGTGGATCAGCTCCGCCGTGTTCTCGGTCCTGCTCGCCGGGGTTTTCGGTGTGTGGTGGGCGCGCGAGCGCACCCTCTCGATCCACTCGGTCACGACGCTGTCGCGTGAGTCGTTCTACTGGCTCACTGTCCTCGTCACCTTCGCGCTCGGCACCGCGACCGGAGACTGGACCCTGGAGCTCACCGGCTGGAGCCCGGGTGTCTCGGTCCTGCTGCCGCTCGGCCTCATCGCGGCGATCACGCTGCTGTGGAGGTTCGGCGCGAACCCGATGCTGTCCTTCTGGCTCGCCTACATCCTGACCCGCCCGCTGGGCGCCAACATCGGCGACTGGCTCGCCTCCCCCAAGGTCGCCCAACCGGGCGAGCCGACCGGCCTCGCGCTGGGCACCTTCACCACCAGTCTGATCTTCCTCGGCCTGATCCTGGCGACCGTCATCTACCTGACGGTGACGCGCCCCGACGTGACCGAGACCTACGAGGCCACCCACATCCCGCAGATCAGCGCCGACCCGCGCCGGGAGCGCACCGCCCTGGCGGGCTTCGCGCTCATCGCCGTCGCCACCGGGAGCCTGCTGGTCTGGGCGCACAGCCAGCCGCACGTCGGTCCGGCGCCGGAGACCGACGCCACCTCCACCGTGCATCTCGCCCCCGGCCAGGCCGTGAAGAAGTTCCCGCCCGCGAAGGTCTCCGCGCTCAAGGCCCTCGCGTCGACCTCGCTCAAGGACGCGCGAGCGGGGAACGAGACCGGCGCCCACGCGGCCGCCCAGTCGCTGCGGGACCTCTGGGACGCCGACCAGGCCTCGTTGCAGCCGCTGGACAACACCGGCTGGACATTCCTCGACGCCCAGATGGACCAGGTCCTGAAGACCTTCGGAATCGACCACCCGAACGCCCCCATGTCGTCCGCGCAACAGCAGGCCGAACTCAACACCCTCCTCACGGACATGGGCTGAACGACCCGACCGGCGGCGCCTCTCCGGAGGCCGCCGCACGGCGGTCAGGACCGGGATGTCGCGCTGATCAGTGCCGTCGGCACGCTGGGGCAATCAGCCCACCACGCGCCGGTGCAGGTAAGAACTCACGCTTCGATGCGGGCTACTTCACGCGAACCACTTACCGACTACATCCTTGTAGACGGTAAGTGAACGGCAGATGATCGAACAGGGGCGTCCACTCGCCCCTGCCCTGCCGGGTGGATGTGTGCACCCCTTGCCGGGGCGGCCGGACGAACCTCCGGCCCGGGCGGGACCCCACCCCCCGAACCCACCCGCAAAGGAGAGCAGTCCTTGGCCGTCATCCATCGTGGTGGAACGGGCGTCGAGACCCGCCGTCGTACGGCGACGCACCCTGCGGCACCACCTCCGCACGCGGCCCCCACCCCCGGTGTCCCCGACGCCGGGCCCCAGCAGTGGCACCGCGGCATGACACTCGTGGCCACGATCAGCCTGTTCATCGGCGCCCGCGCCGCCTGGACCACCGCGATGGCGTCGAGCCCGCCGGTGGCCGCGGTCATCTCCGTCTGCTACGCCTCGATCCTGGTCTGTGCCGTCCTCAGCCTTCTCGTGCGTGGCTCACGGTCGCTGATCCGGGTCGACGCGCTGGTACTGATCACCGCTGTCACCCTGGTGAGCTGCGGTTATCTGCTCGACCACGCCGGCACCGACGAAGGCGTGCTGACCGCCCAGGCCGCGCGCGAGATCCTGCACGGGCACCGCGTCTACGGTCAGCCGTGGCCCTGGCTGTTCAGCACGCCCCGCGTCGGGATCACCAAGACCATGTCCGGCGGCGCCGACTACACCTACGGCTATCCGCCGCTGACCGCCCTGCTCGCCGCACCGGTGTACGCCGTCCTCCACTCCACGGCGGCCGCCACCCTGGTGCCCACCGTGGCCCTCCTCGCCTCCACGGTCCTGCTGTGGTTCCTGCTGCCGGCGCCCTGGCGTTCCGCGGCCACGGCCGTCTGCCTGGGGTTCGGCATCCTGCCCCACTACGCCTACTCCGGCTATCCGGCGATCACGGCCCTGGCACTCCTCGTCCCCGTGGTGGTCCGCTGGCCGAGCACGGGTGCGGGCGGCCGCCTCGGAGCACGGGGCGTACTGCGGGCGGCCTGTCTGGGCGCCGCCTGCGCCGCTCAACAACTCGCCTGGTTCCTCGCGCCGTTCCTCCTGATCGGCCTCTACGCGGTCCGCCGCGGCGAGCTCGGCCCCCGACGGGCGCTGGCGGTGACCATCCGCTACACGGCCGCGGCCGCCCTCGCCTGGTCCGCGGTCAACGCCTACTTCGCGGCTCAGGGCTTCTCGGCTTGGCTGAACGGCATCCTGCTGCCCCTGGAGCAGAAGGCGATCCTGCACGGCCAGGGAGTGATGGGCATCTCCTACTACTTCACCGCGGGCAGCAGCCGCCTCGACTACTACTCCTACGGCAGCCAGTTGCTCCTGCTCGGGCTGCTCGCGGCCACCCTCCTGTCCGTCCGGCGGCTGGGCCCGGCTCTCACGGTCCTGCCCTGGATCGCGTTCTATCTGGCCACGCGCTCCCAGGACGGCTACTTCCTGATGATGACCCCGCTGTGGCTGGCGGCCGCCGCCACTGTCCCGGCCGCCGCGTTCGCCCATGCCTGGCAGCCGCGCCTGCCCCGCCTCACCGGCCGCCGCGCGAAGGTGATCGTCGCGGCCGGGGCCCTCGCCCCCGCCCTCGCGTGCGTCGTGATCGCCGCCGCGAGCCCACCGCCGCTGCGCATGAGCCTCACCCCGCACTTCGCCAGGCGCGGGGCACGTGTCGGGGTCACGGCCGTCGATGTCCGGGCGGTCAACACCACGGGCACGGCGCTCGAGCCGCACTTCGCGAGCCGTACCGGCCAGGGCGCCTCCAACTGGTGGACGATCGCCTCGGGCCCCGCGATGCTGGCCCCGCACACCGCTGCCGAGTACCGGGTGGAACCCGCGAGAGGTTTCCGCGCGATGCCCGGCGGCCACGGGCCCGGGACCTATCTCATCGCCGTCACCGGCACGCCCATGACGATCACCTCCGCCCACATTCCGACAGCCACGTCCGCGGCCGGCACCTGATCCGAACCCGCTCGCCGCCGGAACCACAAGCCGCGCCCCATGACGGGGAGGTGGTCGTCCGTTCCGTCGTCCGGCCCCTGCAGTCCGTCCACTTTCCGAAGGCGGTCGGCGCCACTCGGTGGAGTGACGGGGGCGATTCCGGACGTCCCGTTGTCTCAGGGCCTGAGCCGGTGTTCGTAGGAGAAGATCACGACCTGTACCCGGTCCCTGAGCTGCAGCTTGGCGAGGATCCGTGTGATGTGCGTCTTGACCGTGGCCTCGGTCAGGCGCAGCCGGTCGGCGATCTCGGCGTTGGTCAGTCCGGAGCCGATCAGGTGGAACACCTCCTGCTCGCGCGCGGTGAGCTGGGCGAAGCGCTTTCCGGCGTCCTGGTCGTGCGGCCAGGGCGCGATCCGCGCGAACTTGTCGACCAGGCCACGGGTCACGCGCGGGGTGAGGACGGCGTCGCCGCGGGCCACGGCCCGGATCGCGTCGCCGAGCACCGCGGGCAGGACGTCCTTGAGCAGGAACCCCGCGGCACCGGCGCGCAGCCCCTCGAAGGCGTAGTCGTCCATGTCGAACGTGGTCAGGATCAGCACCCGGGAGGAGGCCTGGTCACAGATGAGGCGGGTGGCCTCGATCCCGTCCATCACGGGCATCCGCACGTCCATGAGGACCACGTCCGGGCGGTGCCTGCGGACCTCCTCGACCGCCTCGCGGCCGTCGGCGGCCTCGGCCACCACGGAGATGCCGGGCATGGTGTTCAGCAGGCTCCGGAAGGCCATGCGCACCAGCGCCTGGTCGTCGGCGAGCAGCACGGAGACGGTCATCCCTGTCCCTCCGGAAGCTCCCGGTCTTCGGGGACCGGCGCCCGGCTGCCCGACTCGCGCAGGCGCAGCCGCCCCGCCACGGACCAGCCGGCCGCTCCCGGCCCGGCCCTCAGGTCGCCGTCGAACATCGCGACCCGTTCCCGCATTCCGGTCAGGCCGTTGCCGGCCGGCGCGGGCTGCGGCGGTGCCCCGTCGTCGGTGATGCGGAAGCCGATGGTGTCGGCCGCGTAGCTGAGTTCCACGTCGACCCGGGAGGCGTCGCGTGCGTGCTTGACGACATTGGTCAGCGACTCCTGCACCACTCGGTAGAGGGTCGTCTGCGCCGCCGGTCCGAGGCGCTGCCGGACCGCCGACGGTCCGGTCTCGTCCAGCCGGACGTCCAGTCCGGCGCGGCGGGCGTCCGCGAGCAACGCCTCCAGCGCACGCAGGTCGGGCTGTGGCGCGAGGGTCACGCCCTCCTCGGTGCGGAGCATGCCCAGCAGGCGCCGCATCTGCGCCAGCGACTCCCGGCCGGCCGCGGCGCTGCGCAGCATCTGGTCGCGGGCGTCCTCCGGACTGGTGGCCGTGGTGGCCGCCGCCGCCTCCGAGAGGGCGATCACCACTACCAGCCCGTGGGCGACGATGTCGTGCATCTCGCGGGCGATCCGGGCGCGTTCGGCGGCCGCGGCGAGTTGCTCGCGCTGGGCGCGCTCGCGTTCGAGCCGTTGCGCCTGGTCCTCCAGGGAGGCGAGATAGCGGCGCTGTGCGCGCATGGTCGTCCCCAGGAAGAAGACGGCCGCCGCGAGGCCGGTGAGGATGATGATCCCGTCGTTGACACTGCCCCGCGGAGCGACCTCCATCGCCACCAGCACCACCCCGAGCTCGGTGGCAGCGGCGGACGCCAGGGAGACGCGCAGTCCGTACCCGGCGGCGACGGTGTAGAGGGCCACCAGCACCGCGAAGTCCGGTCCGGGCCCCACCCCGAGCGCCCAGCCCGCCATGGCGCCCGCCCAGCAGGCCCAGAACACGGCGACCGGCGCGCGGCGCCGCAGCAGCAGGATCCAGATCGTCGCCGCCGCGAGCAGCCAGTGGCCCGCGGGCGCGTGGTCGTACAGGAGCTGATGGACCGCGACCACGCTGCACGCGGCCGGCGGCAGGACGACCGAGAGCGCCGCCACCGCCATCCGGGGCCGCGGTATCCGGGGCCTGCTGAGACGTTCGGGCCGGGCGTGGTCTTTCACAGCCCCGACCATACGGCCGGCGCGACCGGCCGGCATCAACCGAAGGTCGTACACATTCCGGGAAATGGCGACGATCGTCCGATCCGCCGCGGCCCCGGGCTTCCTACGGTGGTGCGCACGGTGCCGGAGGAAAGCGCGGTGGAATTCCCGGAAGGATCGTCCGGTGCCGACGGACGAGAACAAGGAGCAATTACGTGACGACCATCCGTCCGCACCGGACACGACCGGACATCGCCGTCAAGGTTCCCGAGGTCACCCTGGTCTTCTGGGTGGCGAAACTGGCGACGACCGCGTTCGGCGAGGCATTCTCCGACTACGTTTTCTTCAATGACCACATCGGCAGGAACGCGGCCATTCTCGGTGGCCTTGCACTGCTCGCCGGCTGTCTTGCGGTTCAACTCTCCAGGCGGAAGTACTCGCCGCTCGCCTACTGGCTGACCGTCGTGGCCGTCAGCATTTTCGGGACCATGTCGGCGGACTTCCTGAACCAGGATCTCGGCATGCCGCTGTGGGGATCCACGGTGATGCTGCTGGTTCTCCAGGCCGGGGTCTTCGCCGCCTGGTGGCGCAGCCAGGGGACGCTGGACATGCACTCGATCGACAGCCGGGCCCGCGAGACCTTCTACTGGCTCACGGTGATTCTCACCTTCGCGCTCGGTACCGCGGCCGGTGACCTGGCCGCCGGACCACTGGGACTGGGCACCCTGGCGTCCACGTTCGTCTTCCTCGGACTCATCCTGCTTCCCGCCCTGGCCTACCGCCGGTTCGCACTGAACGAGGTCGTCGCGTTCTGGGTGGCCTACACCCTCACCCGTCCGCTGGGCGCGTCCTTCGCCGACTGGCTCGGCGTGCCCGCGCCCTACGGTGACGGCCTCCAGCTGGGCACCGGTCCCATGAGCCTGGCCACCGGGGCCGTGCTGCTCGTCGTGCTCGGCCTGGTGGTGAGGAGGTACCGGGTGACCACGCGGCACGCCGGTCCCGGCTCCGGGAGCTGACCCGGCCGGCACCGCCTGCGGGATCTCTCCTTCGTGTACGTCCGTATCCCCACCTTCCTCTACGTCATGTAGTAGCTTCGCCCTGGCGTGCCTCGGGGGTGGATGCCGGATCCCCGGGCCTGCTCGCATCCCGTCCTCGCGGTGGCCGTTTCCCAGGTTCTACATCATGTAGTAGCTTCGGCTCTCGACGCCACCGCGATCGACTCGTGGCCCCTATCCCGTCAGGAGACTGATCGACCGTGCCCCGCCGTGACGACCCGGTTCCCGAGCCGGTGCCTTCGCCGTACGCCGCAGCGCCGCAGGGCTCGACCGCGGGCCGGATCG